>NZ_JBHSIT010000008.1:0-530738 GCF_042652125.1 Actinomadura gamaensis
GCGTTGGTCGTTCGGTGGTTATGGCGAGGGGGAAACACCCGGTCCCATCCCGAACCCGGTAGTTAAGCCCCTCAGCGCCGATGGTACTGCATGGGAGACTGTGTGGGAGAGTAGGACACCGCCGGACATATATTGGGTGAGGCCCCGCCATTTCGATGGCGGGGCCTCACTGCTTTTCCCGCCTATTGGTACGCGGCCACCAGCCAGCGGACGCGGTAGTAGGCGGTCGTCGCCCTGTCCGGGCTGAACTGCACGGGTTTCCAGTTGGGACGTCCGTAGAGAGTGGCGAACGGCGTCGTCCAAGAATGGGCCTCCGGGACCGGTTCCGGATAGGTGAGCAGGACGCGTCCGGTCGCCGGGTCGTTGCCGATGGACTTGGGGAATCGCCGGTAGCTCCCCTCCCGGTCCGGGAATTCGTTGCCCGCGTTGAGCGTGGCGGCGCCGTGGAAGTCGTTGCAGTAGCGGCGGCCCGCGCCGTCCAGGCCGGGTAGTGGCCAGTTCACCGCCGTCCTGACGATCTTGCAGCGCCTCGTGCCTCTCTTCGAGAACTGGGTGACGCCGCCGCTGGTCAGGATCCAGAGGCGGTCCTTGCGGCCGTATACGGGCTGGACGTCGTGTCCGAAGGAGGGGGCGTTCTTCGACGCCGGATAGGCCGACGAGCGCGGCAGTTTGTAGTTGATCGCGGTACCGAGCTTGCCGGCGCGGTAGCGGAACCGGGTGAGCCGGTCGTTGCCGATGGCCCACAGGACCCGCAGGGACGGGTCGTACAGCACCTCGTGCGCGCCCGGGTACGTCCGCGAGGTCAGAACCTTCGCGCCTTTCCGGGCGAGGATCTTGATGCTTCCGCCGTCGGGGCCGGCCGCGCTGGCGATCGCGACGTTGCCGTCCGGCAGGAACTCGACGCCGTGGACGTTCGCCTTCCGGCCGCGGCCGAGGCGCGCCGACCACTTCCGCACCCGTCCGGGATAGGAGTAGATCCCGACATAACCGGAGGCGCCGTCGGCGACGGCGAGGACGCGCCCACCGTAGGGTCCGCCGGGACGCAGCTTGACGTCCACCCCGCCGCCCCAGTCCTTCACGGGACGCCACCGGCCGGTGGGCTTCCACGGCTTGCCCGGACGCGGCGCCGGATAGAACTCGATCGACTTGGTGGTTTCGTTCACGGCGGCCACGGGCGTGCCGGAGGCGGCCGCGAGGTCGGGGGCCGGGGCAGCCACGACGGTACCGGTCGAAGCGGCGGCGACCGGCCCGACGCCCGAGGCCGGTCCGTCCACGAAGACCAGGGCGGACGCGGTGAACCCGACGGTGACGGCCGCACGCGCTAAACCACGACCACCTCCGCGCTCGCGTCTGCGTTCGCGTCCGCGGCTGCCTCCGCCTGCGCGCTCGCGTCTGCGTTCGCGTCCGCGGCTGCCTCCGCCTGCGCGCTCGCGTCCGCCTGCACGCTCGCGACTGCCTCCGCCTGCGCGCTCGCGGCCACCTGCACGTCCGCCTCCGTCTCCACCTGCGCGTTCGCGTTCGTGTTCGCGTTCGCGTCCGGGTCTGTGTTCGCGCTCGGGCTCGCGTCCGCCTCCGTGTTCGCGTGCGCGCTCGGGCTCGCGGGTGCTCTTAGCTTTGTGGTCGCGCCTGTTTCGGCGCTCCTGCGTGAGCGCGCGCTCGCGCGGTGGGGTCGGTTCGCGGCGGGTGGTGGGCGATGGCATGGACGGTCCTCCCGAACGGAGACGAGGGCGCGCCAATGCTCGCGATCAGCCGGCCACCGTGTCGAGAGGTTCGGGAGTAATCATCGCCATGTGAGCACACAGGTGTGGCGGGAGGGAGAAAAGTCTTCTCGCCGGACTCAGATCTCCTCGCCGGACAGGACGGCGTCCGCGTCGACGATGCGGTAGGCGTATCCCTGCTCGGCGAGGAAGCGCTGCCGGTGCGCCGCGTAGTCCTGGTCGAGGGTGTCGCGGGCGACGACCGCGTAGAAGCGGGCGCCCGCACCGGACGCCTTGGGCCGCAGCAGGCGTCCGAGCCGCTGCGCCTCCTCCTGGCGCGACCCGTAGGCGCCGGACACCTGGACGGCGACCGTGGCCTCGGGCAGGTCGATGGAGAAGTTGGCGACCTTCGACACGACCAGGACGTTCTGCTCGCCGGACCGGAACGCGTCGAACAGCCGCTCGCGCTCCTTCACCCGCGTCTCGCCCTTGATCACCGGGGCGCCGAGCAGGGCGCCCAGCTCGTCGAGCTGGTCGATGTACTGGCCGATGACGAGCAGTTGCTCCCCGGCGTGCCGCTTGACCAGGGCTTCGACGAGGCGGGTCTTGGTCTCGGTCGTGGCGCAGAAGCGGTACCGCTCGTCCGGTTCGGCGGTGGCGTAGGCGAGCCGCTCGGAGTCGGTGAGGGTGACGCGGACCTCGACGCAGTCGGCGGGAGCGATCCAGCCCTGGGTCTCCATGTCCTTCCAGGGCGCGTCGTACCGCTTGGGGCCGATGAGGGAGAACACGTCGCCCTCGCGGTTGTCCTCGCGGACGAGCGTGGCGGTGAGGCCGAGCCGCCGCCGGGCCTGGAGGTCGGCGGTCATCCGGAAGATCGGCGCGGGCAGCAGGTGCACCTCGTCGTACACGACCAGGCCCCAGTCGCGGGCGTCGAACAGCTCCAGGTGCGGGTACACGCCCTTCCGCCGGGTCGTCATGATCTGGTAGGTGGCGATCGTGACCGGGCGGATCTCCTTCTTCGCGCCGGTGTACTCGCCGATCTCGTCCTCGGTGAGGGTGGTGCGGCGCAGGAGCTCCTGCTTCCACTGGTGCGCGGAGACGGTGTTGGTGACGAGGATCAGCGTGGTCGCCTCGGCCTTCGCCATGGCGGCCGCGCCGACGGTCGTCTTGCCCGACCCGCACGGCAGCACGACCACGCCGGACCCGCCGTGCCAGAACGCGTCGGCGGCCTCCCGCTGGTAGGGGCGCAGCTCCCAGCCGTCCTCGTCCAGGTGGATGGGGTGCGCCTCGCCGTCCACGTATCCGGCGAGGTCCTCGGCGGGCCAGCCGAGCTTGAGCAGGGCCTGCTTCAGCGCGCCGCGCTCGCTCGGGTGGACGGCGACCGCGTCGTCCCCGACCCGGTCCCCGATCATGCCCTTGATCTTCTTGGCGCGCAGCACCTCCTCCAGCACCGCGCGGTCGGACGAGGAGAGGACGAGCCCGTGCACGGGGTCCTTCTCCAGCCGCAGCCGGCCGTACCGGGCCATGGTGTCGGCGACGTCCACGAGCAGCGCGTGCGGGACGGGGTAGCGCGAGAACTTCAGCAGCGCGTCCACGACCTGCTCGGCGTCGTGACCGGCGGCCCGCGCGTTCCACAGCGCGAGCGGCGTCACCCGGTAGGTGTGGACGTGCTCGGGCGCCCGCTCCAGCTCCGCGAACGGCGCGATCTCCTGCCGGCAGGCGTCGGCCAGCTCGTGGTCGACCTCCAGCAGGAGCGTCTTGTCGGACTGGACGATCAACGGCCCATCGGTCACGGAACGGTGCCCCCAGGTTCGGTGGAAGGGAAGAGGGACGGCGGCGACCCCCGCACGCTACCCCGAGTTCTCAACGCCCGCCGCGCCCTCACTCTTCCCCGGGTGCCCGGTCGCCGCCCCGGGGCCGGCTCCGGTCGGCCCGGCCGTGGCACCGGGGCGTCCGGGCGGACGCCCCGGTCGATCAGAACGGCCACGTGGTGGTGCGGGCGGATTCGATCAGCGGGATCATGGCGAAGGCGGCGTCGGAGAGGCCCGCGAAGGTGTGGCGGGTCGGGGTGCCGGACGGGCCGTGGCCGTGGCGGTAGCCGACCAGGTTCCAGGTGTAGACGGGGACGCGGTCGGGGACGGAGCGGGTCGGCTCGCGGCCGCGGACGGTGCCCCACACCTGCTCGTCGGTGACGATGACCACACGGTCGTGGCCGCGGTAGTGGGCGCGGACGGCCGCGGCGGTCTCGGTGCCGCCGAGGTTGGCGAACCGCTGGACGATCGTGAGGACGGAGTCGCCGCGGCGGAACGGGATCGGCTCGTGGTGCGTGCCGAACTGGACGAGGTCGGCGTGCTCGGCACGGAGGGCGAGGGCCGTGCCGAAGACGGCCGCCGCGTCCGCCGAGGTCAGGTCCGAGCGCGCGGACAGGCGGCCGAACATGGAGCCCGAGCGGTCGACGAGGATCAGCGTCCGGCCGGGGAGGGCCGGGACGTTGGCCAGCGACGCGTTCAGGGCCTGCTCCAGCGGCCAGGCCCAGCGCAGCGATCCGGTCGCGCGGTGCGCGGCCAGGAAGCGCATCGGGAGGACGCGGGAGCGCGCCACGTTCGCCGGGTCCGCGAGGCGGGCCGCGATCCCGGCGGCGAGCTCGTCCGAGACGCCTGCCTTGTCGAAGTTCCGCAGGTTGCGGAGCAGCGCGAAGTAGCCCATCGACGGGACGATCCGCTCCCAGAACGCGGCGGTCAGCGGGCCGCCCAGCCAGCCCGCGAGGGACTCCCAGGTCATCCCGGCGGCGGCGAGGATGTCGGCGGCGTCCGGGCGGGTGAGCAGGTCGCGGCGCTCACGGGGCGGCAGCGCGAGGAGCGCCGCGCGGGCGCGCAGCATCGTCAGGGACGCGGGGACGTCGTCGCCGCGGCCGTGCCGCCGGTCGATCGCGTGCCGGAACAGGTCGCCCTGGCGGCCGTCGGCGGCGCGCGGGTGGGTGAGCTCCAGCACGTCCGCGAACCGGACGGTCCCGGTGTCGTACTTGATCAGGGACCGCTCGGTGTAGAGCGCGCGGGCGCCGTCGGCGACGCCCCGCTTGACCGGCTGTGGCAGCGTCCGGCCGTAGCGCGACCGCCAGTACGCCAGCAGCTCGCCGGGCTCGTCCGCGCGGCGCAGGGCGGCGCGGATCAGCGCCCGGTTCCCGCCGGAGGCGTCCGCGGCGAGGCGGGCGGCGACGCCCTCGGCGGCGGCCACGACGCTCGCCGAGCGCATCCCGGCGGAGTCGCGCAGCCAGCCGACCATGCGGGTCAGCCAGTCCACGTCGTCCACGGCGACCTCGCGGACCAGGTCGCGGAAACGGCCGTCGCGGTCGTCTGCCCGCTCGTAGAAGGTCTGCTCGCCCACCATGTTGGAAACCGCGAGAAGGAAGAGCTCGCTTTTGGTGTCCCGCGCGAAACCGGGCGCGCCCTCGTGGGTGCGTCCGGTCGGCCGGAAAAGGGACTTCACCGGGCCGGGTGCGCCGGAAATGCGGACACGGTTGAACTTGGACATGGTGAAACCTCCTGGGAGGCGGAGAAAAGAAGCCCCTCCCGAGGCCGGAAACGGCCGGAGCATGACGTTCGGGCTCAGAGCCCCGCAACGTGCCGAAGTAGCTTCGACCTGCGCATCGGGAGGGGACGAGGAGCGCGCCCGAGATCAAGGGCGGCTGCGGTACATAGGCGCTCTTGGCCGCTGAGCTACCGTCCGGCGAGTCGGACGGGCGGGATTCGAACCCGCGTCACCCCGTTATAAGCGGAAGTAACCGCTACCTACGCACCGGGCGCGCGTCTGGGGACGGCCTTCTTGCAGCCCGCTGGTTCGGGCTTCGGCCTTTGCATTTCCGGAGCCCTCCTTTCGGGCCGTCGTCGCCGTACGGGAAACAGCTTGCCGCGAAAGCGCGCGGGGCGGCAACCGGATTTATTCGGCCGCGAGTTCGGTGACGCCGGTGATGCGGTGCAGGGCGAAGCGGTGGACGGCGGCGCGGGTCGCGTCGTAGCCGGTCAGGAAGCCGCCCTCGACGCGGATCGGCTCGACGATGCGGCTGGACGCCTGCCCCTGCTGGTCGAGGTAGCCGATCCAGACGCGGCCGCCCTTCTCGACCGCGCCGCGCAGCAGCTCGACGGTCGCGACGGCGGGGGAGCGCGGCGGCTCGCCGTCCGGGCCGGCGGCGGCCTGCCTGGCGGCGCCGAGACGGGACGCCTCCTCGCCCGCGCGCAGCGCCCGGACGGTAGCGGCGATCACCGAGTCCTCGGCGGCGTCGGCCGGACGCAGCCGGACGATCTCGGTGGACGGCGGCGGCTCGGCGCGCCGCGCGTCCGGGCGGGTGACGATCACGCCGCCGCCCGGCGACTCGGCGACCGGGGCGAGACCGAGCCCGCGCAGCCCGGTGAGCAGGTCGGCGCGGCCCAGCCCGGACGCCAGGACGGTCGGCGCGAGCCGGTGCAGCCGCAGCCCGTCGGCGCGGCGGTCGGCGAGGATCTCGTCCAGCGTCGCGGGGTTGTCGGCGCGGACGTAGGAGACCAGCGAGCCGACGCGGAGCTGGCCGTGCCGCCGCGCGACGTCCTCGACGAGGTAGGTCAGCGGCTGCGGGACGGGCGTCGCGGAGTGCTTGGCCAGCAGGTCGAGCACGTCGGTGGCGGACCGTCCGGCGTCCAGGGCGCGGCGGATCGACTCGGCGGTGAACCGGTAGACGGTCGCGCCGCCGGTGGACTCGACGTCGGCGGTGAGGGCCAGCTCGCGGGCGAGGTCGGTGACGAGCGGGCCGGGCGCGACGGCGGTCAGGTCGGCCTGGATGAGGACCTTGTCGCCGGGCTCGGGCAGGTGCTTGGCGAGGCCGGGCTCGGGGTCGGCGCCGTCCAGCAGGTCGCGGGCGAAGGGCGACAGGACGCCGAAGCCGGTCAGGCCGAGGACGGCGGCCTCGCGGAGCGTCCAGTCGGCGAGCCGGTCGCGGAACGGTCCGCCGCGGCGGGGCTGGAGCCAGTCGAGGCGCGCGCGGACGGCGTCCGCGGTGACGGGCGTGCCGTCCGGCGCGTCCGCGAGGACGGACAGGACCGCGTGCCGCGTCGCGGGCGCGCTGCCGTGCCGGGCGTACTCGCTGAGCGCGTTGACGAGCCGGTCGCGGTCGTCGCGCTCGCCGACCAGGCCGGGGACGCGGTCGGTGCGCAGCCACCCGTGCGCGAGCTCGGCCCAGCGGCCCGCGATGTCGCGGCGCAGCCACAGGTCGTAGGCGGGGGTGGGCAGCCACTCGCCGTCCAGGTCGCCGGAGCGGGTGAGCAGGCCCGCCGCCTGCGCGATCTCGGCGAGCAGCGCCGCGCGCCACTCGGGGACGTCGAGCAGCGCGGCGGCGGCGCGCAGGTCGCGGACGGCGAGGCCGCCGCTGCGCAGCACGGGCGGCGGCTCCAGGCCCCAGCGTTCCAGCAGCTCCTCGACCTGGCGGACGACCGTGAACGCCTCGCCCGCGGCGCCGCGGACGACGGTGTCCTCGTCGCGGGCGCGCGCGCCGCCGCCGTCGAGCGGCGGCGGGGCGGCGGCGAGGTCGCGGAAGAGGCGGCCGCCGCGCAGGTGGAGGGCGACCTCGCGGGGGACGGTCACGGTCCGGTCGTCCTCGGCGGCGAGGAGGCCGCGGGCGAGGAGCCGTTCGATCGGGGTCTCGGCGGTGTCGATGCGGACCGGGCGGCGGGCGTCGGCGACGCGTCCGACCGGCGGGCCCCAGACGAGCCGGTCCAGCGCGGCGCGGGCCTCGTCGCCGGCGTCCGCGACCAGGTCGGCCGGTTCGGCGAGCCGCTCGGCGATCCGCGCGATCAGCCGGCCCGCGTCGGTGAACCCGCGCGGGACCTCGCCGCCGATGTCGGCGAGCAGCCCGGCGAGCCGTTCGGGGGAGTAGGTGGCGAACACCTCGGCGGCGGGCGGGCCGAGACCCGCCGGATGCGGCAGCGCCTGCCGGACGCCGGGCGCCGCGCGGGACGTCTTGGTGCCCCAGACGAGCGCGTCGCGGCGCAGCGCGGCGAGCGTCGCCGACACGGCGCGGCGCGGCGCGGGCAGCGCGACGGCCAGGTCGGTGACCCGGACCGGATCGGGCAGCACCAGCACCCCGGCGAGGACGGCGAGGGCGAACGCGTCCAGCCGGTCCAGCGCGCGGGCGACCGCGGCGGGCGACGCGGCGCGGGCGGCCAGCGCGGTCAGGTCGGCGGGCACGGGCGCGACGAGCTCGGGGCGCGCCGCGAGCAGCGCCCGCAGCTCGCCGTCGTCGCGTCCGCGCAACCAGTCCGCGAAGCTGTCCACCATGGCCGGACGCGGCGTCAGGACGAGGCGGGCGCGCGGTCCAGGTTGACCAGGCCGAGGCCGAGCCGGGCCCAGCCGGCGACGAACCGCTTCTCGTCGATCCGGGTCGGCGGCTCGTACATCGACTCGTTGGCCAGCCAGTAGTTCACCACCGCGCCGCCGAGGATGGAGGCGATCGCGGCCCAGTCCTCGTCGGCGTCCGCGAACTCCGGCTGCTGCGAGAGCCAGGTGGCGATGCCGTCGTAGAGCGGGTTCACGATGCCCTCGCGCATCTCGGCGACGAGGTTCGGGAACTGGTCCAGGTCGCGGAACAGGACGCGGATGAGGTCCTGCTCCTCGCGCATCTTGGCCAGCCCGGCCTGGCAGGTCATCCGCAGCCGGACCTCCAGCGGGCGCTCCTCGTACTGGGCCGCCTGGTCCAGGACGTCGCTGACCTGCTGCCGGGTCCGCTCGATGTGCTCGCGGATGGCCGAGGCGAGCACCTCCTCCTTGGACCGGAAGTGGCGGTACAGGCCGCCCGCGCCGGGCGACAGGCCCGCCGCCGCCTCGATCTCGGCGACCGACGTCGCGGCGTAGCCCCGGTCGGCGAACAGCCGGAGCGACTCGGCCACGATCCGCTCGCGCGTAGAAGTCGTCATGTTGATGTGCACCCCTCCGCTCAAAGGCTAAGGCATCGAGCCCGGCCGGGCGCGCCCTCACCCCGCCGCCGGGCGGCCCGAAACCGGGTTACCGGGTTCGGGTGGGCCGCCTGCGGCTAGAGTCGTTGGCTTCGCGCCCCCGTCGCCGGGAGGGGCCGGAGCGGGAAGGTTCGACGATGGCGCTGTCGCCGCGGCCGGGAGTCCGGGCGGACTTCCTGCCCGAGGACTTCGTGGTGCCCACCCTGGTCGCCGGGCAGGGCTTCCGGATCCGTCCGATCACCGTGCACGACGCCGTGCGCGACTACGCCGCGGTGATGGACAGCCTGCCCGAGCTGCGGGAACGCTTCCACGCCGAGTGGGGCTGGCCGGAGCCGGACTTCACCGTCGAGCAGGCCCTGGTGGACGTGGCGTGGATGCAGAAGGAAGGCCAACTGCGCCGCCAGTTCACCTACGTCGTGACGACCCCCGACGAGGAACGCCAGCTCGGCCGCATCCACGTGTTCCCGGCCGAGCCGGACGCGGCGGACGGAGCGCAGGCGGTCCTGTCGTTCTGGGTGCGGTCGAACGGCGACCGTCCGGGGCTCGGGAAGGAGCTGGCCGACTTCGTCCGGCACTGGCTCGGGTCGTGGCCGTTCGTGGCCGTCCGCGTCCTGGACCCGGACGGCGGGCCGCCCGAACTCGTCGAGGCGGTCCCGCTCGAACCCTTCTGAGCCCGCTTTCCGCGTCGGCTTTCCGCGGCTTCGGCGCCGGCTGCGCGTCACGCCCGGGCTGTTACGGACGGTCCGGATCGTCGGGCGTGTCGCGCGGCGTCCGAGGTTGATTACGGACACCCGGATTACGGCGGACGCCGTCCTCGTCCTGCCAGGGCCGGCTAGCGGACGCGCCGCACGAGCGCGATCAGGAGCCGTCCGATCACCAGGTACACGACGGCGGCCAGGCCGTAGTTCACCGCGACCTCGGCCTTGTGGTTCTTCGGCTGGAAGACGTCCTTGAACTCCCAGGCCAGGTTGTCCGCCCACACGCTGATCCGGTGCACCAGGGCGTTGCCGGTGTTGGCGTCGAACGCCACGAAGACGATGTGGACGGCGAGGATCACCACCACGACGCCCGTCACGACCGAGATCAGCGTCACGGCCCAGGCGACGGCGCGCCGCCGGGCCGCCGCGACGCCGCCGCCCTCACCGGACGGCCCGAGCCGCCGGGTGCGGGACGTCCCGCCGGGCTCGGTACGGGCCGCGGAGTCACGCTCGTGCGTCATCGCATCCTCCCGGGAAGCGCATGGGACTTTCCAGACCGGTGTTTTGCCTGATGAGGAGGTTCTCGCCGGGGGCGGCGGGGATAACTCCAGCAGGCACCACCACAACACCGCACCGGTGCAGCACCGGACGCGTACAAAGCTCCCGCGCTCTCCTACTCGGATCCCGTCGCATCGCCACTACCGGGAGAGCGCGGGTACGCGTGTTCAGGGGACCTTCCCGCGGGGGAGGGGTGGGGGCGGACCGCGACCGGCGGGCGGCCGCCACCGGCGGAACCGTCATAACTCCCCTTTACCCTTTGGGGCGTGCCTTACCAAGAGCCCTTCGCCATCGGTTTCGACCTCGACCTGACCCTCGCCGACACCCGGACGGCCATCGCGGCCGTCTACCGCGCGCTCTCCGCCGAGACGGGCGTGCCGATCGACACCGACGCGGTCGTCCGGCGGATCGGGCCGCCGCTGGAGGAGGAGATCGCCTACTGGTACCCGCCGGAGCGGGTCACCGAGATGGCGGCCCGGTACCGCGCGGTGTACCCGTCCATCGCGATCCCGGCGACCGTGGCGATGGCGGGCGCGCGCGAGGCCCTCGACGCGGTGCGCGCCATGGGCGCGCGGGTGGTCGTGGTGTCCGGCAAGAACCAGGCCGACACCGAGCGGACCGTCCGGCACCTGGACCTTCCCGTGGACGTCGTGGTCGGCGGCCTGTTCGGCCCCGACAAGGGCGTCGCGCTGCGGGAACACCGCGCGACGGCGTACGTGGGCGACCATCCGGGCGACGTGGACGCGGCCCGCGCCGCGCAGATCACCTCGATCGGCGTCGCCACCGGCGGATACGACGTCGCGGCCCTCATCGACTACGGCGCGGACATCGTCCTGCCCGACCTGCACGCTTTCCCGGATTGGCTGACCGGCCGTTACGCAGGCGGTTACGCGAACGGTCATCCGGAAGGGCGCAGGGAGGGATATTCGGATGCCGTTCCGGACGTCCGGCTGTAGCTTCAGTCCTTGCCGCGCAGGGGTTTCCGGAGTCGAGGGCGTGTTCTCCGGCAGTCGGCGAGGCACTAATCTTGAGGGCCAACCCAGAACGAGCTAGACGAGGTTCCCGTGCCCACTGGCAAGGTCAAGTGGTACGACGCCGACAAGGGATTCGGCTTCCTCACCCGCGACGACGGCGGTGAGGTCTTCGTGCATTCCTCGGCGCTCCCCGGCGGCGTGACGACGCTGAAGCCCGGTCAGCGCGTCGAGTTCGGCGTGGTCGAGGGCAGGCGCGGCCAGCAGGCCCACCAGTTGCGCACGCTCGACACCCTGCCCTCGGTGGAGAAGGCCATCGCACGGCAGAAGCGGAAGAAGCCGGACGAGATGGTCGTCATCACCGAGGACCTCATCAAGCTCCTGGACGGCATCTCCAACACCTACCGGCGCGGCAAGCACCCGGCTCCGGCCGAGGCGAAGAAGATCGCGACCGTCCTGCGCGCCGTCGCCGACGACCTCGCGGCTCCCTAGCTTCGACCGGTTCGTCCGGGGTTCGGTCGGGGATAGGTCGGGGTTCGGCCGGGATTCGGTCGGTCCGTTCCGGCTAGCCGGGACGGGCGGAGCGGCGCGCGCCCGAGCGGCGGACGAGCAGCAGGGCCAGGGCGATCCCCAGGACGGCGGCGACGAGCATCAGCGCGACCCGGCCGTCCGCGACCATGGACATGGCCAGGCCGAGCAGGCCGCCCGCCACCCAGACCAGCTGGTGCAGGGTCTCCGACACCGCGAAGGTGGACGAGCGGACCTCCTCGCCGATCTCCCGCTGCACCACCGCGTCCAGCGAGAGCTTGCCGAGGGTCTGCCCGACCGCGCCCGCGAACGCGACGGCGAGCGCCGCCCACAGCCCGAACAGGGCCGCGCTCGCCGCCGCGACGGCCGTGACGAAGCCGAGCGTCGCGTAGACGATGAACTGCGGGGCGCGGGCCTTCATCCACGCGCCCAGGGCCGTCCCGGCGAGGCCTCCCGCGCCCGCGCACGCGGCGAGCAGCCCGAGCGCCACGTTGTGCGGGACGGGCTCGAACTTCTCCTGCCGCAGCACGAACGCCAGATAGATGATCAGGAAGCCGGAGAACGCGCGGAGCACGGCGTTCGCCTGCATCGCCTCGGCCACGACCGGGCCGACCCGGTGCAGCGTCCGCCACCGTCCCCGGACGGTCTCCGCCGCGCGGTCCGGGCCGGTGGACGTCCCGTCGGCCTCGCCGACCGCGGCGCGTGGCGGCGTGGCGGCCTCGCCTTCCGCGGCGGACGGCGGCTTTGCGGCCTCGCCGTCCGCGGGGCGTGGCGGCTTGGCGGCGTCGGGGTCGTCCACGTGCTCGGGCAGCCGCAGGACGAGGACGACGCCGAGCCCGAACACGACCGGCGCGAGCCGCAGCAGCCAGTCCGCGCCGACCAGCAGCGCCACGCCGCCGCCGAGCGGCGCCGCGACCGCCGCCGCCAGCAGCCCCGCGAACGACACGCGGGCGTTGGCCGTGACCAGCGTGATCCCGTCCGGCAGGACGCGCGGGGTGACCGCCGACTTCAGCACCCCGAACGCCTTCGACAGCACCAGCACGCCGAACGCGGCGGGCAGGAAGGTCACCTGGTCGCCGTGCAGGACCGCGCCCGCCATCGCCCAGCAGAGCAGGCCGCGCCCGGCCATCGTCGCGGCCAGCGCGTACCGGCGGACGTGCCGCGTCCGGTCCAGCGCCGGGCCGATCAGCGGCGCGACCAGGGCGAACGGCGCCATCGTCACCAGCAGGTACAGCGCCACCTGGCCGCGCGCCTGGTTCACGTCCAGGTTGAAGAACAGGGTTCCGGCGAGCGCGACCGCGACCAGCGCGTCCCCGGCCGAGTTGACCGCGGTGCTCTCGATCAGCGCGCCGAGCCCGCTGCGGCCCGCGCCCTGCGCGTACGTGGCGCGCCGGGTGGCCCGTCCGACCCGCCGGAAACCGCCGCCGACCGACCGCGCTCCGCTCCGGACCCGCCCGAGGACACGCGTCCGGCCGGGGCCCGCCGAGTTCGTGGCCGAGGTGTGACCCGCGCCGGCGCGTGCGCCACCGGGGCCGCGGTGTCGGCGGTCCTCAGCGGGATGACCTGCGGATTCGGACATCTGGGCCGGGCGTGCTCCTCGGTGGCGGACGGTCGGCCGGGGGCCTGTAACGAGGGTATGTTCCCGCCGGAGCGGTGATCGACCGTCCGGAGGGCGGGCGCGTGCCCGGCCACGTCCTTCCATGGGCGAGAATTGGAGGGTGAGCCCAACCCGTCAGTCCAGCACCGAGCGTTCCACCGGCTCCCGGTCCGGCGTGTCAGGCGCCGGCGCCGCCGCGGGCGGGGCGCGGCGCAGCCGTCCGCCCGCCGTCGACGCCGCCTGCGCCGAGGCGGTCGAGCTCGCCCGCGCCGCCGCGGCGGAGACCGCCGCGCCCGCCGAGGTCGGCGAGCACCTGGGGGTGCACGCCGAGGCCGAGCGCGTCGTCACCCACTACTTCGCCTGCCTGGACCCGGGCTACCGCGGCTGGCGCTGGGCGGTCACCGTCGCCCGCGCGTCCCGCGCCCGGAACGTGACCGTCGACGAGTGCGTGCTGCTGCCCGGCGACGACGCGCTGCTCGCCCCGGCCTGGGTGCCGTGGCTGGAGCGGCTGCGCCCCGGCGACCTCGGCCCCGGCGACCTCATGCCCACCGCGCCGGACGACCCGCGCCTCGCGCCCGGCTACACCGAGACGAGCGACGCCGAGGAGCGCCAGGTCCAGTGGGAGCTGGGGCTCGGGCGCCCGCGCGTGCTGTCCGCCGAGGGACGCGACGAGGCCGCCGAGCGCTGGTACGAGGGCGTCGCGGGCCCGCGCGCCCCGATCGCGACGTCCGCGCCCGCTCACTGCGCGACCTGCGGTTTCTACGTGCCGCTCGCCGGCGGCCTGCGCCAGGTCTTCGGCGTCTGCGCCAACGAGTACGCCCCCGACGACGGCCGCGTCGTGTCGGCCGACCACGGCTGCGGCGCGCACTCGGACGCGATCACGCTTCCGGCGGCCTCCGAGCACGGGCCGCCCGTCCTGGACGAGCTCGACTTCGAGGTCGTGCCGAACACCTCTGCCGAGGAGTCGGACGAGCCGGAGAGCGCTGCTGCCGAGGTGGCTACGGACGCGAAGGCCTCCAAGCCCGTTGCCCGCAAGACGCGCACCGCGACGAGGAAGGCGTCCAAGCGCGCCGACGCCGCCGAGGAAGCCGCCGACGCCGCTGGGGAGGCCGCTGAGGGCGTCCCCGCCGCGGCCGAGGGGTCTGCCGCGGTCGAGCACGGCGACGCGGCGTCCGAGGTTGGTGGGCAGGAGGACGGCGCGTCCGAGACCGTCGCGGCTCCTAAGCGCACCCGGCAGCCGCGTGCGGCGTCCAAGCGCGCAGCGTCGAGCACCTCCAAGCGCAAGTCCGCCGACGCCGAAACCGACGCCGACGCTGACGCCGTCGCGGAGGGCGGGGACGTGGAGGCCGCCGCACCCAAGGCGCGCGCGCCGCGCAAGGCACGTTCCACGGCGAAGGCCGAGACGGCTCCGGAGGCCGCGGACGCCGCAGGCGACGCGCCCGAGGACGCGGGCACCGGCACGAAGGCCAAGACGACCAGGAGCCGCGCGCGGCGCGCCGAAGACGGCACCACGGCCGCCAAGGGGCGCACGCGGAAGCGGAGCGCGGCCAAGGCCGCCGACGCCGATGCCGAACCTGTGGCGGACGGCGGCGACGGCTGACGCGGCTGTGGACGATCCGTTCGGCACGGAAGCGCTGCGCGCGCGTGTCCTGAGGGCCTGGGCCGAGTCGCCCGCGCGCTTCCGCGCCGACGCCAACACCGAAGAGGATTTCGCGCTCGGCGGCTACCGCGACCGGGTCGTGGTCGAGCTGGCGCAGAACGCGGCGGACGCCGCCCTGCGCGCGGGCGTTCCCGGACGCCTGCGCCTCGCGCTGCGCGGTGACGTGCTGACGGCGGCGAACACGGGCGCGCCGCTGACCGCGGAGGGCGTCGAGGCGCTGTCCACGCTGCGCGCCTCGGCGAAGCGGGACGAGGCCGGATCGGTCGGGCGTTTCGGCGTCGGCTTCGCCGCGGTCGTTTCGGTCAGCGACGAGCCGTCCATCTCGTCCGCTTCGGGCGGCGTCGCCTGGTCGCTGGAGCGGGCGCGGACGCTGGTCGCGGACGTGCCGGAACTCGCCGCCGAGCTGTCCGCGCGATCGGGCCACGTTCCGCTGCTGCGGCTGCCTTTCGCCGAGGACGAGGCGCACGTCGCGGTCCCGGAGGGGTTCGCGACGGTCGTACGGCTGCCGCTGCGGGACGGGACGGCGGTCGATCGCGTCCGGGCGCAGCTCGGCGAGGTCGGTCCCGCGCTTCTGCTGGCCCTCCCGGCACTGGAATCGGTCGAGATCGACGTGGACGGCGACGTCCGCGAGGTCGTGCTCGGCGCGTGGCGGACGGTCGAGGCCCATGGCGACATCCCCGCCGACCTGCTCGCCGACCGTCCGACCGAGGAGCGCCTGCGCGGGGCCTGGCAAGTCCGCTGGGCTCTCCCGGACCCGACGACCGGCCCGGACGCCTCCGACGGATTCGGGGCTTCGGGTGTGGTGTCGGCGGAGAAGGCCGGCGTTCCCGCGGTCCTGCATGCGCCGACGCCTTCGGACGAGCGGATCGATCTTCCCGCGCTGCTGATCGCGTCGTTCCCGCTCGCGCCGGACCGGCGGCATGTCGCGCCCGGGCCCCTGACCGACTTCCTGATCGAGCGTGCCGCCGACGCCTATGTCGAGCTGATGCGCGGGCTGCCCGTCGCGCCCGCCGTGCTGGACCTCGTCCCCGGGCCGGTGGGAGCCGGGGAGCTGGACGCCAGGCTCCGCCGCGCGATCCTGGCGCGGCTGCCCGAAACCCCGCTTCTGCCAGGGCCGATGCGCGGCCGGGACGCCGTGGCGCTGGACGCGCCGCCGCCGTTCCTCGACCTCATGGCCGAGGTCATGCCCGGCCTGCTGCCGCCCGGCTGGCCGGTCCGGAACCCCGCGCTGGACGCGCTCGGCGTCCGGCGGATGGAGATCGCCGACGTCGTGGACGCGCTGATCTCCCTGGAGCGCCCGCCCGCGTGGTGGAAGTCGCTCTACGAGGCGCTGTCGGGCGCGTCCACCGACGGGCTCGGCGCGCTGCCCGTCCCGCTCGCCGACGGCCGCCTCGCGCGCGGCCCGCGCGGGACGCTGATCACTTCCGGGGACGTCGCCGCGCTGGAACCGCTCGGCCTGCGGATCGTCCATCCCGAGGCCGTCCACGGGCTGCTGACCAGGCTCGGCGCGATCGAGGCGGGGCCGCGCCAGATCCTCGCCGACCCGCCGGTCCGGGCGGCGGTCGAGGAGTCCTTCGACGCCGACGACCCGGACGCGCTCGCCGAGGCGGTGCTGACCCTCGTCCGGGACGCGCGGCTCGACCCCGGCGACGAGCCGTGGCTGGAGAACCTGGCCCTGCCCGACGGCGACGGCGAGCTGTACGCGGCGGGGGAGCTGCTGCTGCCCGGCAGCCCGCTGCACGCGATCATGGCGGACGACGCGCCGTTCGCGACCGTGTCCGCCGAGCTGGCCGACCGCTTCGGGCCCGAGACCCTCGCCGCCGCCGGCGTCCTGGACGGCCTGGCGACCCTGCGCGCCGAGGACGTCAACGTGATCGGCCTCGCCGACGCCGCCGACACCCTCCACCTCGACGGCGAGGAGGAGTGGGCCGAGGAGGTGCTGCGGCGCATCGGCGACCAGGACCTCCCGCCGCTGATCCCCGAGTTCGCCGCCGTCCGCGACCTGGAGCTCGTGCACGACTGGGCCGCCGCGCTGGAGCTGCTCGCCCGGCCGCCGCTGCGCGCGGCCGTGGTCGAACCCGCCCTGGTCAGCCTGGACGACGGCCGCCGCGCGGGTGTGCCGTCCTACACCGCGTGGTGGCTGCGGCGGCATCCCGTCCTGGACGGCCGCCTCCCCGGCCGGTACCGCCTCCCGGACGGCGACGACCTCCTGAGCGGCCTCTACGACGAGGCCCCGCCGGGCCTGGACGAGGGCTTCCTGCTCGCGCTCGGCGTCCGCACCACCCTGGACGACCTCCTCGACGAGCCCGGCGGCGCGGCCGAACTCCTCGACCGCATGGCCGATCCGGCGCGCGAGATCTCCCGCGAGCACCTGGGCGTGCTGTGGACGGCGCTCGCGGCGTCCGGGCGGGCCGTGGAGCCGCCCGAGGCCGTCCGGGCGATCGTGGACGGCCGCGTCGAGGTCGTGGACGCCGCCGACGCGCTCGTCCTGGACCGTCCCGACCTGCTGCCCCTGCTGACCGGCCAGCCGCTGGTGATCGCCGCGTCCGGCGCGGCTGGGACGCTCGCCGAACTGCTCGACCTGCCCCGCGCGAGCGAGGAGGTCACGGGCACGCCGTCCGAGCTGGGGACGCCGACGCCGGTTCCGGATGCGGTGCGGGCCGTCCTTCCGGACGTCCCCGGCACGTATCTGGCGCACGACCGCCTGACCGTGGACGGCGTGGACGTCCCGTGGTGGGTCGGCGACGGCGAGATCCACGCGGCCGGGCCGTCCGGCCTGGCGCGCGCCCTGGCCTGGACGAGCGGCGCATGGTCCGACCGGCACCTCGCCGAGGCCGTCCTGCGCGACCCGCAGCACACCGCGGCCCTGCTGGCCGAAGCCGACCTAGAGCCCTAACCCCACGCTCCCGCCCGGAACCGCCCGCGCGGTAACCCCCGCGCGGTAACCCCTCCGCCCGGTAACCCCTCCGCCCGGTAACCCCTCCGCCCGGTAACCCCTCCGCGCGGTGAGGTTGCGCGGTGAGGTTGCGCGGTGAGGTTGCGCGGTGAGGTCGCGCGGTGAGGTTGCGCGGTGAGGTCGCGCGGTGAGGTTGCGCGCGTGGGGAACTCGGGGAGGGGGTTAGGAGCCGCGTTTGGCTGCGCGTTCGGCGGCCAGGCGCGCCCGCGACGAGTGCAGGCGCGGGATGTACCAGACGCCGAACAGCCCGCAGCCCATGCCGACGACGCACACCCACAGCCACCAGCGCTCCCCGGACGGCAGCCCGACGAGCAGCAGGACGACGAGCGCGATCCCCCACGCGACCGTCCCGGCGATCGCGAGGTGGACGTCATTGGTCGCCAGCGGCGGCGGGTCGGGGCGGCGCGGACGGCTCATGCGCTCAGCCTAGGCGCTGGCCGCGCCGTCCGGGTCCCCGGGCCGGGTTCGATTCCGCCGCCGACGTGGGACGATGGAGGCAGCGCACCGCAGGGAGAGGGCATCTGACCGTTGGACACCACCGCCGACAGCCTGGCCGAGGAGCTGCGCATCTCCGTCGCGCGGCTCTCCCGCCGCCTGCGCACGCTGCGTCCGGCCCGTCCGGACGACACCCGCCCGCCGCTCACGCTGACCCAGTTCGCGGCGCTGGCCGCGCTGGCCCGGCACGGCACGATGACCCCGCGCGAGCTGGCCGACCACGAGAAGGTCCAGCCGCCGTCGATGACGCGCGTCATCGCCTTCCTGGAGGACCAGGGGCTCCTGGCCCGCACGCCGCATCCGACCGACGGCCGGCAGGCCGTCCTGGCGCCGACCGAGGCGGGCAAGGCCCTGCTGGCGGAGGAGCGGCGGCGCAAGGAGCAGTGGCTGGCGCGCCGCCTGGCCGACCTCACCGAGGAGGAGCGCGAGATCCTCCACCGGGCGGCTCCGGTGCTGGACAAGCTCAGCCGCTCCACCTGATTCGCCGCGTCCGCTGCCCGTTCGTCACGACCGCGGTGATAGCGGAATGCAACGCGCGGGCATATCGTTAGCAAAGTAAAAGACTTTGCGAGCGGCGGAGGTGTGTCTGCGTGGGGGTGGCCCTCGGGACCGAGACGGCGGAGAAGACCGAGCGTGCCGAAGGGGCCGACGAGAGGGTCGCCGAGGGGCGCGCGGCCCGGGGCGGGATGTTCCGGTCGCTGAAGAACAGGAACTACCGGCTGTTCACCGGCGGGCAGGTCGTGTCCAACACCGGGACCTGGATGCAGCGGGTGGCGCAGGACTGGCTCGTGCTGGGCCTCGCGCACGGCAACGGCGGCAGCGCGCTCGGCATCACGACCGGGCTCCAGTTCCTGCCGCTGCTGCTGTTCGGGCTGTGGGGCGGCGTGATCGCCGACCGGTACCCGAAGCGGCGCGTGCTGATGCTCACCCAGACGGCGATGGGCATGCTGGCGCTGGTCCTCGGTGTCCTCGCCGTCACCGGGCAGGCACGGGTCTGGCACGTGTACGTCCTGGCCTTCCTGCTCGGCCTCGCGACCGTGGTCGACAATCCCACGCGGCAGTCGTTCGTGGTGGAGATGGTCGGCCGGGACGACCTGCCCAACGCGATCGCGCTGAACAGCGCCACGTTCAACGGCGCCCGGCTCGTCGGCCCGGCGGTCGCCGGACTGCTGATCGCCGCGATCGGCACCGGCCCGGTGTTCTTCCTCAACGCGGCGTCGTTCGGGGCCGTCCTGCTGGGGCTCTACCTGATGCGGACGGACGAGCTGAGCACCGTCGAGCCCGTCGCCAGGGCCAGGGGCCAGCTCCGCGAAGGGCTCCGCTACGTGCGCGGACGGCGCGACCTGATGCTCGTCCTCGTGCTCATCGGCGTCGTGTCGATGTTCGCGATGAACTTCCAGATCACGGTGGCGCTGATCTCGCGGCAGGTGTTCCACTCCGGCGCGTCCACGTTCGGGCTGGCGTCCACGATGATGGCGGTCGGCGCGCTCACCGGCGCGCTGCTGGCGGCCCGGCGGGCGGCGCGGCCGAGGTTCCGGGTGCTGCTCGGGGCGGCGCTGGTCTTCGCCGTCCTGGTCGTCGCGAGCGGGCTCATGCCGACGTACTGGTCCTACGTGATCTCCCTGGTGCCCGCCGGGATCGCGATGATGACCTTCACGACGTCCGCGAACGCGACCATGCAGCTCGGCGTCGAGCCGGAGATGCGCGGCCGCGTCATGGGCCTCTACATGCTGGTCTTCCTCGGGACGAACCCGCTCGGCGCGCCCATGGTCGGCTGGATGTCCGAGACGTTCGGCCCCCGGTCCAGCGTCGTGATCGGCGGGCTCGTGGCGATCGTCGCGACCCTGGCCGTCGGCATCGCCGCGATCCCGCGCGCCCAGATCGCCCCCCTCTTCGCACGCCTACGCGCCACAACCGCCGGACGCTGACCCCCACGGCCCCCACCGCCCCCACCGCCCTCGCGAGGCGCAGACCCCGCGCGCCGCGCCCCGCGCCCGCGACCGCGGGGACGCTGACCCCGCGTGGCGCGCGCCGCGCCCGCCGGGGAGGCTGATCTCGCACGTGGGAGGGGCGTTCCACGTGACAAGGACGGGTTCGGGCTGAAAGGCTGGAGCATGTGGGAGCCCGGACGGTCGCATGAGGTTGTTCGTCGCACTTCTGCCGCCCCGGGACGTCCTGGACGAGCTGGAGACGTTCGTCGCGCCGCTGCGCCAGGTCGTCCCCGGCCTGCGCTGGACGCACCGCGACCTGCTGCACGTCACGCTCAGCTTCCTCGGCGAGGTGGACGACCGGACGCTGGAGCGCCTCCTGCCGCGCCTGGAACGCGCCACAGGGCGCCATGACCGCCTCAGCCTGTCCCTGGCGGGCGGCGGCGCCTTCCCCGGCGGCGGCGCGCACGCCCGCGTCCTCTGGACGGGCCTCTACGGCGACCGGCGCGGCCTCGCCGGGCTCGCCGCCTCCACCGCCGCCGCCGGACGCCGCGCCGGAACCCCGCCGGACAGCCACCGCACCTTCCGCCCGCACCTGACGCTCGCCCGCAGCCGCCGGCCCGTGGACGTCCGCCCGCTGCTGGAGCCCATGTCGTCCTTCGCGAGCGCGCCCTGGACGGCGGCCACCGTCCACCTGATCCGCAGCCGCCTCCCCGCCGGAGGCCGCACGAAGGTCGACTACGAACCCCTGGAGTCCTGGCCCCTCAGAGCCCCCAGGGACTAGAGCGCCCGCTGGGCGGGTGGGGTCAGAGCTCGGGTGGCGGAGGTGTCGGGTGGTCGGCGTCGGGCGGGCCCCAGGGGAGTCCGTAGCGTTCGCAGGCGCGGCGGAGCTCGGCGAGGTCGGGCGGAAAGGTGACCTGCCGGAGGACGCGTCCGGTGGGGCTCCAGACGACGAGGCGGGGAAGGCGCTCGGCGGCGTCGTCGATGCCGATGCCCGCCACGCGGTCGCGGGCCAGCTCCCAGCGGACGCGCCCGCGACGCGTCACGACGGCGATGCCCGCCGGGGAGACCCGCAGGCGCGGACGGTCCCGGTCGTGCAGCCAGTAGCCGCCGAGGCCCACCAGGAGCCCGGCCGGGATGGACCAGCTCGCGGTGGTGAGGAACCCGCCGAGCTCCGGGCCGAGCCACGCGGCCCCGACGACGGCGACGATCTCGGCGAGGACCAGGCTCACGCCGTAGGTGCCGAACCGGGACCGGCGCGTCGCGTCCAGCAGGACGCCGGGCGCGTCGGCCGGGGACGGCGCGGGCGGCGCCGTCAGCTCGGGCACCGCGACGGTCTCGGCCTCGACGCCCGCGGTCAGAGCGGGGGTCTCGGCGTCCCCGGACGCGGGGAGCGTCAACGTGGACACCGCCGAGTGGAAGGCCGCGCTCAGGTAGGCGTCGTACTCGGCGTCGTTCACCGGCAGGCCCTCGCGGCGGGCCGCCTCACGAAGATCCGTGCGCGTGATGCGCAGCGCGGACAGCGGCGCGGCGAAGAACTCGTCCCCGTCGGAGTCGTAGAGCCGGACCCAGGCGTGTCCGGCGATGGTGAGCAGCTCGATGCCGCCCAGGCGCTCCTCGGGCATGCGCAGGACGACCTCGCCCGCCGCGTCCGCCCAGCCGAGGCCGCCGTCCTCGACGACGAGCCGCCCGCCCGGGACGCGGGCGAAGATGTCGGGCAGGCCCTCCAGGCCGTACTCGGGGGAGCGGGGCGGGCGCGCGCCGGGCGTGACCACGCGGTAGCCGCGGTCGGCGAGGGCGTGCGCGAGCTGGAAGGCGTCCAGGCCGTGGGCGGGCAGCCGCGCGACCAGCCGCAGCCGGTGGTCGAACGCCAGCACCGACAGCTCGCTGCGCCGGGGCCGTCCGGTCAGCGGGTCGGCGCGCAGGCCGGGCCCGACGACGAGCGCGGCGATCTCGGACGCCGGAACGACGAGCGCCCCGCGTGCCGGAACGACGCCGCGCGCCTCCGCCGCCGGCGACACCCGCACGGCGGACGAGGAGCCGGCGGATGCGGCAGCGGCCGGCGAGGAACCGGCGGGCGAAGAGCCGGCGGATGAGGAGCCGGCGGGCGCGGCGGCGGGCGAGGAGTCGGCAGGCGCGGCGGCGGGCGAGGAGCCGGTGGGCGCGGCGGAGGATGGGGAACCGGTGGGCGCGGCGGAGGAGGAGGGGCGTTTGCGGCGCGGGCGGCGGGAGACCTGGATCAGGTCGCGGTCGATCGTCCAGACGGTGCGTCCGGACGCCAGCGAGCGGCGGCGGGTCGCGAGGACGGCGACCAGCGACGCCAGGATCCAGCAGGCCGCCGCGACCCGGACGCCGAACCCGGCCGGACCGTCCACCGCGAGCCGCAGCATCATGACCGCGCCGAGCGCGCCCGCGAGCCCGCCCAGCAGCAGGACGCGGCGGCGGGACGGCACCGGCTCCGCCGACGCCAGCACGGCGGGCTCCGCCGGGGACGCGGCCGACTCCTCGGTGATCTCCTCGTGCGCGGCGGCGAGCAGCGCGGCCTCCTGGTCGAGGAGCCGCCGCTCGGCCGCCAGGTCGCGGGTCGGGCCGAGCGGGATGACCACCTCGGCGTCGTCGTCCATGCCGGGCGGACGGCCCGAGTCGTCCAGCGCGGGGTCGAGCAGGTCGGACACCTCGCCGTGCACCAGCCGCACCGGGATCCCGACGCGGCGCGCGGTCACGAACAGCGCCAGCGGCTCCAGGCCGAGCGCCTGGAGCGGGCCGATCGCGGCGGTGCCGAACTTGTGCTGGACGACCAGCACGCCGTCCCCGGTGGTGACGCCAAGGCCCTCGATGCGGTCGCGCTCGTACCGGGTGAGGACCGAGCCGTCCGGGCCGATCCGCTCCAGGCCGCGCTCGGACAGCCGCCAGTAGGCCGGGCCGCGCCGCCGCGCCGTCCACGGCAGGACGGCCGCGACCGCGCCGGCCAGCCACGGCCCGGCCGCCGCGGCGAAGATCAGTGCGCCCCACAGCCAGCCGGGACGCACCGGCGCGAGCGCCGCCGCCACTGCCAGCAGGACGAACGGTCCCGGCGCGACCGGGCGAAACCGGCCGCCGAACCCGTGCAGGCCGACCAGCTCATGTTCCACAGTCCGCATCCTCTCGCGGGAACCGCCGGGCACGTCGCCTCCTTTTCCGATCCGGTGGCCGTTCTGACGGTCAGTAGGGGGTTTGCGCCGGTTCAGTGTCGGCGCCGTACCAGTCCGTAACCGACGAGCGCGGCGATCCCCAGGGTCAGGACGAGCGCGACCCGCCTGCCGTCGGGGTGCTTCAGCCGGCCCCTGTCATGATCGTCCCTGCCCTTCGCCGGCGGCGAGGCGAGACCGCTCGGATCGGGCGGCGGGGTCGCGCCGTTGACCGCGTCCGCGCCGGTCAGCGGCACCTGGTACACCGGCTGCGCGTCGCCCTCGGAACCGACGAGCAGGGACGAGCCGTCCGGCGTGTAGGTGACCGATTCGCCCTGCTTCTGCTGCGGGAGCGGGATCGAGTGCGAGTCGCCGGGCGTGCCGTCCGGCTTCATCCGGTAGATGCGCGCGCCGAAGTACGTGCGGATGACGAAGCTGTTGCCGTCGGGCGCGAACGCGCCGTCCGTGGCGATGGGCGGGGCGTCGCCGACGCGGCGGAGCTTGTTGAACCCGCTCGCGGACAGCTTCGCCGGGGCCTCGTACAGGGCGCCGGCCAGCAGCTTGCTCGCGATGTAGAGGCGGTTCGTGCGCGGGTTGATCATCAGTGTCTCGGCGTTGCGCGGGCCGTCCTCGTACTTCAGGCGGAACGCGGTGGCCTCGATGGTCTGGCTGCGCAGCACGGGCGGCTCGGTGATCCGGTACACGGTCACGTACGGCCACGCCCCGCCCAGGTTGTCGCCGATGTCCGCGACGAAGATCGCCGGACGGCCGCGGTCGTCGCGGCCCATCGCGATGGCCTCCCAGTCGCGGTTCCGCGCGCCCCCGACGGTCAGCACGGCGCGCACGCCGCCGTCCGGGCCGATCGCGAAGATCTGCGCGGTGCCGCCGGAGTCGTTGTGCGTGTACACGACGCCGGGATGCGCGGCGCTGGCCGCCAGCCCGCTCGACTCCCTGATCCGCTCATCGTCGATCTTGAACGCGACCCGCGCCCCGCCTGTTCCCCCCGAGGCCGACGGCCCCGGACCGGACGCGGGCGCCCCGGACGCGGGCGCGCTGGAGGCGGGCGTGCCGGACGCGGGCACGCTGAAGCCCGTCAGGGCGGACGCGGGCGGGGCGGATGCGAGCGGGGCGGACGCGGGCGGCGCGGATGCGGGCGGGGCGGACGGCCCGTGACCGGACGCGGATGGACCGGAACGGGGCGAAAGGGGCACGGCGGCGGCCGGAACCGGCCAGAGGGAGGCGGACACGACGGCGAGCGCCAGCACCGACGCGGCGACCCGGCTCAACGCAGCACGGAGCCGATGACCACGGCGAGCACGAGCGCGGTCAGCACGGTCGGGAGCAGCCATCGGGGCGCGCGGTTCACGTTCCGAGCTTATTCGGCCGCGGAAGGGCCTCGAACCGGCCCCTCATGAGATACGTCTCATCCAGCATGTGCGGATTGTTCGGGCTGTTGCGCTCGCCCGCCGCGGCCCACCCGGACCGCGCGTCGGACGTCGTCGTCGCCCTGGGGACCCTCGCCGAGGAACGCGGCACCGACTCGGCCGGACTGGCCCTCCTGACGGGCCGTCCCGCCGGACGCGACGCGGCCCCGCTGGAGGGCGTCGCCGACGAGCGCGGCAGCGACCTGCGCCACGACGGATGCCGCGTGGTCAAGGGACGCGGCGCCTTCTCGGCCGTCTGGCGCCCGGACCTGCTGCCCGAGCTGGACGCCGCGCCCGCCGTCCTCGGCCACACCCGCTGGGCCACGCAGGGCACGCCGCACTCGCTCGACAACGCCAGCCCGCTCGTGGTCGGCGGCGCCGCCGCGGCGGGCCCGCTCGCGGCCCGCGCCGCCGGGATCGTCGCCACTCACAACGGCGACATCGAGGCGGGCGCGCTGCGCGCCCGGTACGGCCCGCCCCCGCCCACCGGCGGCACCGACTCCGAGCCGATCTTCCAGGTGCTCGCGGGCCGCGCGTCCGTCCCGGACGTCACCGCCGCCCTCACCGCGCTCGTCGGCCGCGCCGCCCTCGCCTGGGTGGAGCGCGCCCGTCCGGACGTCGTCCATCTCGCCCGCGCCGCCGTGAGCCCGCTCACCGTCGCGGTGGACGAGGAGCAGAACATCTACTGGGCGTCCAATCCGAAGTGGTTCCGGCTGGCCGAGCGCCACACCAGCGTCCGCTTCGCGACGATCGTCATGCTCCGCGAGGGCACCTACCTGCGGCTTGGCCCGCCGTCCCCCGGCGCGCCCCCGGAGATCCTCACCGGCGCCGGCTTCACCCCCACCGCCCGCGCCTTCGACCTGGACGACCGCGTCTGGACGGGCTTCACCCCCACCGACCGCGCCCGTGACCGCGCCGCCCTCCGCCACCGCGTGGCCCCGTTGGTCCCCACCCCTCCGGCGGAAGAACCCGCCACCGTCGCCTAACGCCCCCAACTCCCCCCACGCCCGCGCTAACCCCCGCGCCCGCGCTAACCCCCGCGCCCGCGCTAACCCCCGCGCCCGCGCCTGCCCGCGCGTACGTGCCTGCCCGGTGTCTGCATCAATCCCCGCGTCTGCGCTTGTCCGCGGGTTTGCGTCAGGTGCCGGGTCCGTATCAGCTTCCGCCTGGGGGCTGAGGAATGCGTCGTGCCCCCGGCGCCGTCTTGGCGCCGGGGGCACGACTCGGGTTCTTGCTAGAGGTTCTCGACGACGTAGTCGATGCAGTGGGTCAGGGCCTCGACGTCGGCGGGGTCGATCGCGGGGAACATGCCGATGCGGAGCTGGTTCTTGCCCAGCTTCCGGTAGGGCTCGGTGTCCACGATGCCGTTGGCGCGCAGGACCTTCGCGACGGCGGCGGCGTCCACCTCGTCGGAGAAGTCGATCGTGCCGACGACCTGGGAGCGCTGGGCCGGGTCGGCGACGAACGGCGTGGTGTAGGACGTCTTCTCGGCCCAGGTGTAGAGGCGCTGGGACGAGTCGGCGGTGCGGGCGGTGGTCCAGGCCAGGCCGCCGTTGCCGTTCATCCACTCGATCTGCTCGGCGAGGAGCAGCAGGGTGGCGACGGCGGGCGTGTTGTAGGTCTGGTCCTTGGCCGAGTTGTCCACGACCGTCTTCAGGTTGAAGAACTCCGGGACGTACCGGTCGGACGCGGCGATCTCCTCGATCCGGGCCAGCGCCGCCGGGGAGGCGAGGCCGATCCACAGGCCGCCGTCGGCCGCGAAGCACTTCTGCGGCGCGAAGTAGTAGACGTCGGTCTCGCTGACGTCCACGGGGAGGCCGCCCGCGCCGGACGTGGCGTCCACGAGCACGAGCGCCTCGTCCGCCGAGGTGCCCTCGGGGCGCGCGATCGGCATGGCGACGCCGGTGGAGGTCTCGTTGTGGGTGAGGGCGTAGACGTCCACGCCGTCCTCGGCCCGCGCCTGCGGGTGGGAGCCCGGGTCGGCGCCGATCACCGACGGGTCGTCCAGCCACGGCGCGCCCTTGGTGACCTTGGCGAACTTGCTGGAGAACTCGCCGAACGACAGGTGCTGCGACCTGTTCCGGACGAGCCCGAACGACGCGGCGTCCCAGAAGGCGGTGGTGCCGCCGTTGCTGAGCAGGACCTCGTAGCCGTCCGGGAGGGAGAACAGGTCGGCCAGCCCGGCGCGGACGCGGCCGACCAGCGACTTGACCGGCTTCTGCCGGTGGGAGGTGCCCAGGTAGGTGTCGCCGGACTCGGCGAGGGCGGCGAGCTGCTCGGGACGGACCTTGGACGGCCCGCAGCCGAAGCGGCCGTCGGCGGGCTTCAGATCGGCGGGAATGACAAGGGATGGATTCGCGCTCTCGGTCACTCCCGAAGGGTACCGACCGGCCTTTCAAGATCGCCGTCCGGTTCACATGCCGAGACGCTTCTCACCTGTGAGGGCGTCGGCGGTGGCGGCGCCAGAGGGCGAACCCGACCAGGAGCAGGACGCCGAGGATGCACAGGACCGCGTTCACCGCGGGCGGGTAGACCCAGTCGTCGCCGCGTTCCCGCGCCTCGTGCGCGGTCTCGGCCGAGTCGTACGCCAGGAAGGCCAGGAAGAGCGAGAGCAGCCAGAACGCGACCCGTCCGGCGACCGCGTTCGTGCGGCGGCGGCGTTCCTCGCGCTCGGCCTCCAGCCGCCGCATCTCCGCCGCGACCCGCCGCGCGTCGTCCGGTGCGGGGACGTCCGCGGAGGGCGCGGCGGGCGGACGCCGCTCGGCGGTCACCGAGGCGGACGGGCCGATATCGCCTTCGAGGGGTTCGTCGTCCATGGACGCAGAGGGTAGACACGAAAAGGCCCCTGGTGAACCAGGGGCCTCATGCGCCGTGTCGCCGGGGGGCGTCGCGGAGGGAGGTCAGGCCGCGTAACGCTTGAGGGCGTCGGAGGAGCCGGCCACGTCGTTGATCGAGCGCGAGCCGGGGCCGGTGTAGCGGGCCGAGGGGCGGACGAGCCGGCCGGTGCGCTTCTGCTCCAGGATGTGCGCCGCCCAGCCGGCGGTGCGGCCGCAGGTGAACATCGCGGGCATCATCGCGGTCGGGACCTCGGCGAAGTCGAGGATGACCGCGGCCCAGAACTCGACGTTGGTCTCGATCGCGCGGTCCGGACGGCGCTCGCGCAGGACGGCGAGGGCGGCGTCCTCCAGCGCCTTGGCCGCCTCGAAGCGCGGCGCGTCCAGCTCCTTGGCGGTGCGGCGGAGCACGCGGGCGCGCGGGTCCTCGGCGCGGTAGACGCGGTGGCCGAAGCCCATCAGCCGGTCGCCGGAGTCGAGGATGTCGGTGACCACGCGGCGCGCGTCGCCGATCTGCTCGACCTTCTCGATCATCGGCAGCACGCGGGCCGGGGCCCCGCCGTGCAGCGGGCCGGACATCGCGCCGATCGCGCCCGCGATGGACGCGGCGACGTCCGCGCCGGTGGAGGCGATGACGCGGGCGGTGAAGGTCGAGGCGTTCATGCCGTGCTCGGCGGCGGAAACCCAGTAGGCGTCGATGGCCTGCACGTGCCGGGGGTCCGGCTCACCGCGCCACTGGATCATGAACCGCTCGGTGATCGTCCGCGCCTCGTCCACCCGGGACTGCGGGACGACCGGGACGCCGACGCCGCGCGCGGACTGCGCGACGAACGACAGCGCGTTCGCCGACACGAGGGCGAGGTCGGCGCGGGCCTGCTCGTCGGAGATGTCGAGCAGCGGCCGCAGGCCGTAGCGGGTGGCGAGGGCCGGCAGCCCGGCCTGGGCGTCCACCCGGACGTCGCCGGAGACGACCGGCAGCGCGAGCGGCGGCGCCGGGGTGAGGCCCGGGTCGAAGGAGTCGTCGACCAGGAGGCCCCAGGCGTCGCCGAAGGAGACGCGCCCGACGAGTTCCTCGATGTCCACGCCGCGGTAACGGAGGGCGCCGCCCTCCTTGTCCGGTTCGGCGATCTCGGTCTCGAAGGCTACGACCCCCTCAAGACCGGGTTTGAAGTCGGACATGTCGTCCTGCCTTTCGTCCCCATGAGTGATAAGGCGGTGCCGTGCCATTGAACCCTGTCCGCCCTACTGGCTAGTACCCAGGCCCCTGTGAGTTGCACAATGCCCAGGTGAGAGGCTCAAGCGATGTGAATGCGCCCGATCCCGCACGGCTCCGGGAATCCTACGCACGCGGCGAACTGCCGGAGGAGGGCCTCCCCGCCGAGCCGCTGCCGCTGTTCGCCCAGTGGTTCTCCGAGGCCGCGGCGGTCGGCCTGCCGGAACCGAACGCGATGATCGTCGCGACCGCCGCGCCGGACGGCGCCCCCTCGGCCCGGACCGTCCTGCTCAAGGGCTTCGGACCGGACGGCTTCCGGTTCTTCACCAACCTCGGCTCGCGCAAGGGCCGCGAGCTGGCCGCGAACCCGCGGGCCGCGCTCGTCTTCCCCTGGCACCCGATGTACCGCCAGGTCAGGGTCGAGGGGACGGTCGAGGAACTGCCCCGCGAGGACGTCCGGGCCTACTTCGACAGCCGCCCGCACGGGTCCCGGATCGGGGCCTGGGCGAGCCGCCAGTCCGAGGTCGTCGGGGGCCGCGCGGAAATCGACGAGCGCTACGCGGCGTTGTCGGAGCGGTGGCCGGACGACGTGCCGCTCCCCGACTTCTGGGGCGGCTACCTCGTCGTCCCCGAGGCGGTGGAGTTCTGGCAGGGACGCCTCAACCGCCTCCACGACAGGATCAGGTACCGCCGTGACGGCGACGAATGGAAGGTCGAGAGACTCGCCCCGTGAGCTCCCCCGAACGACAAGACCAGAAGCAGACCGGCCCGTCCGTCTCGTCCGCCCTCCGGGAGGACGCCCCCGCGGACGCCGCCGGACCCGCCGGACCCGAAGAACCTGACGAACCCGAAGAACCTGACGAACCCGAGGAAGCCGGCGAACGCGCCGGATCCGACGACCCCGTCGAGGCCGCACAGGAGGTCGCCAGGGCCGTCGAACCGGGCCGGGCCGCCGAGCCCGGCGAAGCGGTGCGGCCCGGCGAAGCAGGGCGACCAAGCGAAGCGGTGCGACCAGGCAAAACGGCGCGGCCCGGCGAAGCGGCCACGCCCGGCGAGGGCGCGGACGGACGGCCGGAGAAGACGCCGCTCTGGCGGCGCGTCGCGATCGACACCCGCCCGCTGGCGCATCCCGCGTACCGGCGGCTCTGGCTCGGCCAGGGGGTGTCGTTCGTCGGGTTCCAGGTGACGTCGGTCGCCGTGCCCGTCCAGGTGTACGACATGACCCACTCGTCCCTCTGGGTGGGCGTGCTGGGCATCGCCAACCTCGTCCCGCTGATCGTGTTCGGCCTGTGGGGCGGCGCGGTCGCCGACCACATGGACCGGCGGCGGCTGCTGCTGGCCGCGTCCTGCGTGTCCTGGGCGGCGACGCTGGCGCTGATGCTCCAGGCGCTGCTGCACGCGGGCAGCCTGGCGCTGATCCTCGCCGCCGTGGCGATCCAGTCGGTCGGGTTCGCGGTGTCCTCGCCGACCCGCGGCGCGATCATCCCGCGGCTGCTGGACGAGCCGCTCGTCCCGGCCGCGAACACGCTGAACTTCACCGTCCAGACCGTGGGGACGCTGTGCGGGCCGCTGCTCGCCGGGCTGATCCTCACGCACTGGAGCTACCCGGCCGCCTACGCGCTGGACGCCGTCCTGTTCGCCGTCGGCCTGTACGCGGCGGTGCGGCTGCCCGCGATCCCGCCGCTCGGCGGCGGCACCGGCGTGCTCGGCCTGCGCTCGGTCGTGGACGGCCTGCGCTTCATCGTCACCCAGCCCGTCCTGCTGATGTCGTTCGTCGTGGACCTCATCGCCATGGTCGTCGCGATGCCCCGCGCGCTGTTCCCCGAGATGGCCGAGACCCGGTTCCACAGCCAGGCGGCGGTCGGCTGGCTGGTCGCCGCGATCGGCTTCGGTGCGCTGCTCGGCGGGCTGCTGTCCGGCTGGATCGGCCGGATCCACCGGCAGGGCGCGGCCCTCGTCGCGGCCGTCGCGGTCTGGGGCGTCGCGGTCGCCGTCGCCGGGCTCGCGCACTCGCTCTGGCTGGCGTTCGCGCTGCTCGCCGTGGGCGGCGCGGCCGACCTGGTGTCCTCGGTCTTCCGCCAGTCGATCCTGCAGACCTACGCCCCGGACGAGATGCGCGGACGCCTCCAGGGCGTGTTCACCGTGGTCGTCGCGGGCGGGCCGAGGCTCGGCGACCTGCGCGCCGGCGCGGTGGCGTCGGTCACCGGGGCGGGCGCGTCCTGGGTCGGCGGCGGCGTGGCCTGCGCGGTGCTCGTGGTGATCGTCGGACTGACCGTCCCGACTCTGATGACCTACGACACCCGCGACTGAGCCGGGCGGAGACGGCGGGTGACAGGTGGCGGTCCGCCCTGGTGCGGGCGGGACGGGGCGGCGCCGGGAAGATCGGCCGGACCCGCGGTGTTGTGTCATATCCGGCGCCGGCGGGATCTTCGCACGCCCCGGTCCGGAGGGGCCGCAGCAAGTAGACTCGGTGGCCACGACACTGGAGGGAGCTCGTGACCTCACACGGCCTGATCGACACCACGGAGATGTACCTCCGGACGGTGTTCGAGCTCGAAGAGGAGGGGATCGTCCCCCTCCGCGCGCGCATCGCCGAGCGCCTCTCGCAGAGTGGCCCGACGGTGAGCCAGACGGTCGCCCGCATGGAGCGGGACGGCCTGCTCAGGGTCGAGGGGGATCGGCACCTTGAACTGACCGACTCCGGCCGGAGCCTGGCGGTGTCGGTGATGCGCAAGCACCGGCTGGCCGAGTGCTTGCTGGTGAACGTCATCGGCCTGCCCTGGGAGGACGTCCACATCGAGGCGTGCCGCTGGGAGCACGTGATGAGCGAGGAGGTCGAGCGGCGGCTGGTCGCCCTGCTCGACAACCCGACCATGTGCCCGCACGGCAACCCGATCCCCGGCCTGTCGGAGCTCGGCGGTCACGCCGGGGACGACGAGGCGCCGGTGGTGCCGATGTCCGCGGCGGCGTCCGCGGCCGGGACGCAGGCGATTGTTCGGCGTATTTCCGAACAGGTGCAGAGTGACAGTGATCTCATGCTTAGACTCAAGCAGATCGGGATACAACCGGGACGAGAGGTGACTCTTCGGACGACCGACGACGGGGTGCGGGTGGTCTGTGACGACGAGACCGACGGCCCGGAGACCGACCTTCCGGTGGACATCGCCGGACACGTGTTCGTCAGCCGCCGCTGACGGGGCCGCCCATGCCCCCATGGGCGGAGCCACACCAAAGATCTCCGATTCGTCGCCACGATCCGGCGCGTCCGGGACGCCGGTTCGTCGTTCAATACCTCAAGTGGCGTCCGGCGCGGGTCGGCCAGTCCGTCCGCCCCGGGACGCGTCGCGCGGAAGGGCTGTGGTGAGCGGACGAACGGAGACCGGCGAGGCCGGCACGGGTGGGGCGCGTCCCGCCCCGGGCCGGCGCGTCGCCCCCCGGGGGAGCGGATCATGAAGCGATGGGGTGAGTCGCCCTTCGAGGCGCACCTGCCGCCCGAGACGGTCCTCGCCCAGATGGAGATGGCGGTCGTGGTGTGCGACCGGTTCTCCAACGTCATCTACGGGAACCAGTTCGCGCGGCAGCTGTTCGGCTACGGCGACGAGGACGTGATCGGGCACTCGATCCTGTCCCTCGGCATCGCCGAGGAGGACCACGAGCAGGCCACCGAGCTGGCCAAGCACGTGCTCAAGGGCGGTGTCTGGGAGGGCACGTTCTGCAACCAGCGCGCCGACGGCTCGACCGTGTACACGCGCGCGCACGCTGTCCCGCTGCGGCACCCGTCCGGCGCGGTGGACGGCATCGTGATCTTCGCCCGGGAGGCGCTCCGCTCCAACCAGCGCGAGCAGGACCGGTACGGCCTTCTGGAACGTATCGGCGAGCGCCTGTCGGCGTCGCTGGAGCTGGCCGGAACCCTCCAGCGGGTCGCCGAGACGCTCGTCCCGCAGTTCGCCGACCACTGCTTCATCGACCTGTTCAGCGGCGACCGGCTGTACCGGCGGGTGTCGGCGCACGCGAACGACTGGGAGCCGCCGCCCGGCACCTGGGCCGAGGTCGGCGAGCCCGTGTCGTACCCGCCCGGCCACTTCGCGACCCGCGCGATGAACCGCCGCGACGCCGTCCTCGTCGAGGACATGCTCCAGCACCGGTTCTCCGCGCCGACGCAGGAGTCCCAGCGGCTCGGCGACGCGATGGGCGTCACCTCGGTGATCGCCGCGCCGCTGCTGGCCAGGGGCGAGCTGCTCGGCGTGATGTCGCTGGCGCTGTCCAACCTGTCCCGCCGTCCGGACCCGCACTACGACGGCTTCGACCGCGACCTGATCGGCGCGATCGCGTCCCGGATCGCGCTCGCCGTCGACAACGCGCTGCTGTTCGAGGAGGAGCGCGAGACCGCGCTCGCCTTCCAGAAGCACCTGCTGCCCGGCGAGCGCCCGCCGCGGCCGGACGGCCTCCAGATCGCCTGGCGGTACGAGCCCGCCCGCCCGCTGGAGTCGCACGGCCACGGCATCCAGACCCAGGTCGGCGGCGACTGGTACGACGTGATCCCGCTGTCGGCCGGACGCGTCGGCCTCGTCATCGGCGACGTCGAGGGCCGCGGCGCGCGGGCCGCCGCCGTGATGGGCCAGCTCCGCGCGGCGCTGCGCGCGTTCGCGCAGGACGACAAGCCCCCCGCCGACATCCTGCGCAAGCTGGACGAGTGGGTCCGCACGATGACCCGGCCGTCCCGGATGACCTCGGGCTGGAACAACGACGACCTCGTCCGGCCGCCGCTGGTCTCGTGCACCTACTTCGTCTACGACGCGTGGTCGCGGGTGCTGGAGTTCGCGAACGCCGGGCACGACCCGCCCCTGCTGGTGGTGGACGGCGAGGTGCGCGAGCTGGAGTTCGAGAGCGAGGGCGCGATGCTCGGCGTCCGCGCCCAGGGCATCGGCGGCGAGATCCTGTTCAACGAGGAGACCACCGAGCTGAAACCGGGCTCCACGCTCGTGCTGTACACCGACGGGCTGATCGACCGGCGTCCGCGCGACGACGGCGGCTACCACACCCGCGAGCAGGCGCGCGAGGCGGTCCGCAAGGCCGTCGCGGCCGTCGCGGGCAAGGACGTGGAGGCCATCGCGGGCGCCGCCTACGACGCCATCCCCGGCGACATCGCCGACGACGTGGCGATCGTCGTGATCCGCACGTCGCCGGAGGAGCTGCCCGTCGCCGACCGCACCTTCCCGGCCGAGCCGATCATGGTCTCGGAGGCGCGGCGGATGGCCTCCGACGCGTTCGCCGCCTGGGGCATGCCCGCCGAGCAGGCCGAACTCGCCTGCCTGCTGGTGTCGGAGGTCGTCACCAACGTCGTCCTGCACGCCACCGCGACGCCCGCGCCCCGGCGCGAGCTGGTGCTCGACGGCGGCCCTCCGGTCCACTTCAACCTGGACGAGGACGACTGGGGCCTGCCCGCGCCCGGCGGGCCCGACCCGTCCGCGGTGCTGGGCGCCGAGCTGGGCCGCCGCGAACCCCCCACCAAGGAGTTCCGGGTCCGCCTCCGCAAGGGCGCGGACGCCGTGTGGGTCGAGGTCTTCGACACCGACATGCGGCTGCCCCGCATCCGCAGCGCCGGGGAGACCGACGAGGGCGGGCGCGGCCTGTACCTGGTCGACCAGCTCGCCACCCGCTGGGGCGCCCGCCCCACCCAGGACGGCAAGGCCGTCTGGTTCCAACTTCCACTGCGATAGGCGACATCCCCCCGGGCGCGCGGCGGGCGGATGCGTCAGGGGATCAGGACGGCCGCGCCGGCGAAGCGGTCGGCGCGCAGGTCGTCCAGGGCACGGCCGGCGGCGTCCAGCGGGTACGGGTGCGTGGTGACCTTCAGGCCGAGCCGGGCGGCGAGGGTGAGGAACTCCTCGCCGTCCGCGCGGGTGTTGGCCGTCACCGAGCGCACCTGGCGTTCCCGGAACAGGTGGCGCTGGTAGTCCAGGGACGGGACGTCGGTGAGGTGGATGCCCGCGATGGCGAGCGTGCCGCCGCGGTCGAGCCGTTCGAGGGCGGCCGGGACGAGCTCTCCGGCGGGGGCGAAGCAGATGGCGGCGTCCAGGAGGGCCGGACCCTCGTCGAAGGAGTCGCCGGCCCACGCCGCGCCGAGTTCCAGGGCGAGCTCGCGGGCCTGCGCGCCGCGCGTGTAGACGTGGACCTCCGCGCCCTCGGCCAGGGCGATCTGCGCGGCCAGGTGGGCGGATCCGCCGAACCCCCAGATGCCGAGGCGCCCGCCGGGCGGGACGTCCGCGCGGCGCAGGGCGCGGTAGCCGATGATGCCCGCGCAGAGCAGCGGCGCGGTGCCGACGACGTCCAGCTCGTCGGGGAGCGGGTAGGCGAACGCGTCGACGGCGATCGCGAAATCGGCGTATCCGCCGTCGGCGTCCCAGCCGGTGTAGACGGAGTTGGGGCAGAGGTTCTCCGCGCCGCGGCGGCAGAACTTGCAGGCACCGCAGGTGCCGCGCAGCCAGGCGACGCCGACGCGGTCTCCGGGGCCGCGCAGGCATCCCGGCCCGGCCGCGACCACCTCGCCGACGATCTCGTGGCCGGGCACGACGCCCTTCCGGTGGACGGGCAGGTCGCCGTCCAGGACGTGCAGGTCGGTGCGGCACACCCCGCACGCGAGCACCCGCACGAGCAGTTCGCCGGGGCCCGGCTCGGGCGCGTCCCGTTCGGTCCGCAGCAGCGTCCCCGGCTCGGGGACCGTCCACGCGCGCATGCCCCCACGCTACGCCGGACGGCCCCGGCGGCCCTCAGACGGCCTCGGAGGAGGCGGCCGGGCTCGGACGGGGCGGCCGGGCTCGGACGGGGCGGCCGGGCTCAGATGGGCTCGACGGCCAGGTGCGCCCAGGACTGGGTGAACCAGAGCTCGCCGCCGATGATGCGCGGCTTCGCACCGGTGCGCGGGCCGCCGTCCACCTCGTCCAGCAGCTCGGTGCGGATCACGTCGGCGGCGTCGGCGTCGGACGCCCCGGCCAGCCACGGTTCGAGCGGGCGCTCCACGGTGAACACGTCCAGCCGCCGGACGTTCGCGCCCGCCGACACGATCAGCTCGGTGAGCCCCGCGATGGACGGCGTGCCCGGATGGTTCGGGTCGCGGAGGCGCTCGATCCGGTCCCGGTCGGTGCCCGCGGTGTTGCCGCGCACGAGGTCGGCGATCACGACCCGGCCGTCCCGGCGGCAGACCCGCAGCAGCTCGCGCAGGACCAGCTCCGGACGGCCCAGGTGGAACAGCGCGAACCGCGTCGTGACCAGGGAGAAGGACCGGTTCCGGTACGGCAGCGCGGACGCGTCGGCGCGCACCGCGCCCGCCGGGAGGCGGCGCGCCTCGAACGGCGCCCCGGAGGACGGCGGGACGGCGTCCGGCGGCTCGTCCCCGAGGACGGCGATGCGGACCGGGCCGGTCGCGAAGGTCGTCGTGGCCGTCCGCGGGTTCCGGGCGCCGAGCGGGCTCGGGGAGCGCGGCGGGGACGCGGCGTCCACGGCGGTCACCCGGCGCACCAGGCCGGTGAGCGCGGCGGGCAGCGGTCCCGGGCCGCGCGCGACGTCCAGGCAGACGTCGTCGGCGCGGGGTTCGGCGAAGTCGAGCAGCCGCCGCAGGTGGGGGGCGACGGCGCGGCCGGGCTCCTGGAGTGTGGTCGCCGGGTGCGGCACGTCTGGACTCTCCCTCGGCTCGGGGGCGGCGATGCGGCGGGGTCCCACCCGCCCGCCGCCGGACGGGGACGTCCGGCGGGCGCCGAGCGGGGAGGGGTGAAGCCGGTTTCGTCAGTTATGACTCCGTGACCCGGGGATAGGTTCGACTCCGATGGAGAACGTCTGGATCCGGTTCCCGGAGAACCTGGCCGGAGGAGGCCACGCCGGGCCCGTCCGCGGCGGTCAGCCGCCGAACTGGCGACCGAACAGGGCCAGCACGACCAGCACGAACACGGTGATGACGGCGGTCCGCGTGGGAGCGTTCACCCGCAGCCTCACCGCCACCCAGCGCACGCAGAACGCGGCGAGCAGCCCCATGACGAGCAGGGTCAGGAGTGCTTGCATGGACGGCCACCTTCGTTCCGGGGGACTGGCCTTCGCCTCCGACCATAACCCGCAGAGGCGTCCTCGCGGCGCGGGAGAGGGCCCTCGGCGCGGCCGAGGTCGCCCGTGACCTGGTCTCCCGGCCAAACACGTGATCTTTGCGGGGCTCTGGGTAGGTCCCCTGCGAGACGTGCGGACGGTTCGGGGGGACCGGACGGGCCTTTGGGGGGCGTGGGATGTCCACAACAGCGGTTGAATCCGGCACGCCGCAGATGCCGAAGGGGCGGGACCTGGCGGTCGTCCTCGGCGCGCTGATGCTCTCGATGCTGCTGGCGGCGCTCGACCAGACGATCGTGTCGACGGCGCTGCCGACGATCGTCGGCGATCTCGGCGGGCTGAACCACCTGTCCTGGGTGGTGACGGCGTACCTGCTGTCGTCCACGGCGTGCACGCCGCTGTGGGGCAAGCTCGGCGACCAGTACGGGCGCAAGCGGCTGTTCCAGGCGTCCATCGTGATCTTCCTGGTCGGCTCGGCGCTGTGCGGCCTGTCGGCGAGCATGGGCCAGCTGATCGCGTTCCGCGCGCTCCAGGGCGTGGGCGGCGGCGGCCTGATGGTGCTCGCCATCGCGATCGTCGGGGACGTGGTGCCGCCCCGCGAGCGCGGCCGGTACCAGGGCCTGTTCGGCGCGGTGTTCGGGGTGTCCAGCGTGTGCGGGCCGCTGCTCGGCGGCTGGTTCGTGGACAACCTCTCCTGGCACTGGGTCTTCTACATCAACCTGCCGGTCGGGCTGCTCGCGCTGGCCGCGATCGCGTTCGCGCTGCACGCGCGGTCCGAGCGGCACCGGCACCGGATCGACTACCTCGGCACGCTCCTGATCATCGGCTGGTCGGTGGCGCTGGTGCTGATGACGACCTGGGGCGGCACCGAGTACCACTGGGTGTCGCCGCAGATCATCGGGCTCGGCGTGCTGGCCGTGGTGCTGATCGTCGCGTGGGTCTGGGCGGAGCACCGGGCGGCCGAGCCGATCATCCCGCTGCGGCTGTTCCGCGACTCGACCTTCGACCTGTCCTCGGCGATCGGGTTCGTGATCGGCTTCGCGATGTTCGGCGCGATGGTCTACATCCCGCTGTTCCTCCAGGTCGTGCACGGGGTGTCGCCGACGATGTCGGGCGTCCACCTGCTCCCGATGATGCTCGGGCTGCTGGTCGCCTCGATCGGGTCCGGGCAGCTGATCAGCCGGACCGGCCGGTACCGGATCTACCCGGTCGTCGGCACGCCGCTCGTCGCGATCGCGCTGTGGCTGCTGTCCCGGATGGGGGTCGGGTCGTCCACGTGGACGATGAGCCTGCGGTTCGCGCTGCTCGGGTTCGGGCTCGGCCTGGTCATGCAGGTGCTGGTCATCGCGGTGCAGAACCGGGTGGACTACGCCGACCTCGGCGCGGCCACGTCCGGCGTGACGTTCTTCCGGCAGATCGGCGGGTCGTTCGGCGTCGCGGCGTTCGGCACGGTGTTCGCGAACCGGCTCTCCGACAACATCACCGACCTGGCGAAGAAGGGCGAGCTGCGCGGCGGGTTCAACCCCGCGGCCGTCCAGGGCGACCCGAAGCTGATGGACAAGCTGCCGCCGAACGTCCGCACGGACCTGCTGCACGCCTACTCGGACGCGATCTCCACGGTGTTCCTGTGGGCGGTGCCGGTCGCGATCGTCGCGTGCGTGCTGACCTGGTTCATGAAGGAGACGCCGCTGCGGTCGGCGGCGGCGACCGGGGCCGTCCAGGCGCCCGGGGACGGCTCGTCGCGGCACGCGGCCGAGCGCGCGCTCAGCGAGCTCATCCGGAACGACCCGTCCGCGCTGGACCTGTACGCGCGGCTCGCGCAGGCGGCCGGGGTCTCGATGCCGCCCGAGCAGATGTGGGCGCTGTGCCGGATCGTCCGGGACGGCTCGGTCTCGGGCCCGGAGCTGGCCGAACGCGCCGGGGTGTCGGTCGAGGAGGGCCGTCCGCACGTCCGCCGCCTGGTGGACGAGGGCCTGGTCACCTCGGACGACGGGGTGCTCGCGCCCACCCTGCGCGGCACGGAGGTCGCCGAGCGGCTGATCCGGGCGCGGCGCGCGGCTCTGGCGCGACAGATCTCCGACTGGTCCCCGGACGAGAACCCGGAGCTGGCCGACGTCCTGACCCGGCTCAGCCGGGCCACGCTGGGCGACGACGCCGAGGGACGCGCCGTGCACTCCGGCGGCCGGCACCGCGCCCACTAGCCTGGACGGGGCTACCGAGACCCAGGTCACACGGGATTGCGCCGGTGGCGTTGTAATCTCATACTGACTGACCGAATCTCACTCGGTTTCGGGACGGAACCCCAACCCCTGGCTTTTGGAGGCGCAGTGGCCGAGGCGTACATCGTCGGCGCGGTCCGTACCCCCGTCGGTACCAAGAAGGGCGCACTGAAGGACGTCCACCCCGCCGACCTCGGCGCGCACGTGCTGAAGGAGCTGGTCAACCGGACCGGCGTCGACCCGTCCGCGGTCGAGGACAACATCATGGGCTGCGTCATGCAGGTCGGCGGCCAGGCCCTCGACATCGCGCGCACCGCGTGGCTGTCGGCCGGGCTGCCGGAGAACGTGCCCGGCGTGACCATCGACCGGCAGTGCGGCTCGTCCCAGCAGGCGATCCACTTCGCCGCGCAGGGCGTGCTGTCCGGCACCCAGGACCTGGTCGTCGCGTCCGGCGTCGAGCACATGGCGAAGGTGCCGATGGGCGCGTCCATCGTGCAGGGCCTCGACTTCCCGTACGGCGAGGGCTGGGCCGAGCGCTACGGCATGCAGGAGATCTCCCAGTTCCGCGGCGCCGAGCTGATGGCCGAGAAGTGGGGCTACAGCCGCGAGGACCTGGAGCGGTTCGCGCTGGAGTCGCACCGGCGCGCCGCCAAGGCCATCGAGGCCGGCCACTTCGACCGCGAGATCGCCCCGCTCGCCGGGGTGACCAAGGACGAGGGCGCCCGCCCCGACACCACGATGGAGAAGATGGCCACGCTGAAGACGCTCCGCGAGGGCGGCGTCATCACCGCGGCCGTGTCGTCGCAGATCTCGATCGGCGCGTCCGCGCTGCTGATCGCGTCCGAGGAGGCCGTCCGGCGGCACAACCTCACCCCGCGCGCCCGCATCCACACGCTCGCCGTCACCGGCTCGGACCCGGTCTACATGCTGACCGGCCCGATCCCGGCGACCGAGAAGGCGCTGGCCAAGAGCGGCCTGTCCATCGACGACATCGACGTGTTCGAGGTCAACGAGGCGTTCGCGCCGGTGCCGATGGCGTGGGCGCAGGAGACCGGGGCGTCCCTGGAGAAGACCAACCCGAACGGCGGCGCGATCGCCCTCGGCCACCCGCTGGGCGCGACCGGCGGCATCCTGATGACCAAGCTGCTGCACGAGCTGGAGCGCACCGGCGCCCGCTACGGCCTCCAGACGATGTGCGAGGGCGGCGGCCAGGCCAACGCCACCATCATCGAGCGCCTCTGAGGCTCCGCCTGTTGAGCGCCCTTGAGGCTGCGCCTTCGGGCGCCGCTGAGGCTGCGCCTTTGAGCGCCTCCGGCCGCTGACGTCTGGCATCGTTCGGGCGGGACCACGTTGTTGGTCCCGCCCGTTCTTCTTGGAGGACCCTTGTACTCGACGATCCTGTACTCCGTGTCCGAGCGGGTCGCGCGCATCACGCTGAACCGTCCGGACGCCCGGAACTCGCTGAACGACGTGATGGTGGACGAGCTGCTCGACGCCTTCGACCGCGCGCGCGGCGACGACGAGGTGCGGGTGATCGTCCTGACCGGGGCGGGAGACCGGGCGTTCTGCGCCGGGGCCGACCTGGGCGGGCTCGCGGCGTCCGGGGTGGCGGCCACGCCCGAGGAGCTGCGGGCCAGCGCGCCGTTCCGGCTGTTCACCGCGTTCCCGACGATCGGCAAGCCGGTGCTCGCCCGGCTCGGCGGGCACGCCGTCGCGGGCGGCCTCGGCCTCGCCGCCGCCTGCGACCTGGTCATCGCGGCCGACGACGTGAAGCTCGCGACGCCCGAGGTCAACGTGGGCCTCTGGCCCATGATGATCATGGCGATCATCAACCGGAACGTCGCGCCGAAGCACGCGTTCAAGCTCTACTACACCGGCGAGAAGATCAGCGCCGCCGAGGGGCGCGAGATCGGCCTGGTCACCGAGGTCGTCCCGCGCGCCGAGCTGGACGCCCGGGTGGACGAGCTGGCCCGCACGATCGCGGCCAAGTCGCCGATCGGGCTGCGGCGCGGGCGGGACGCCTTCTTCGCCGTCGAGGGCCGTCCGCTGGAGGACGCCGTCGAGTACCTGCTCGGCGAGCTGGTCGAACTCGCCGCCACCGAGGACGCCAAGGAGGGCATCACCGCCTTCCTCGAACGGCGGACCCCCGACTTCAAGGGCCGCTGACCGTCCGAGGAGGCGCCGCGGTCACCGCTCAGCGGTCAGGGTTGTCAAGGCTCAGCGGTCAGGGCTCAGCGGGCGGACGGGCCGACGTCGGCGGTGGTCAGCGGCGTGCGGGTGACGCGGGCGGTGGACAGCTCGTCCGCGCCGATGTCCGCGCGCCCGGCGGCGGGCTGGCCGTCGATGTCGGCGCCGACGCCGTTGCCGGTGCCGGGGAACGGGTTCTTCGCGGCGTTCACGGCGGGGCTGCCCTTGACGATGTGCTGGAAGCCGCCGGACGCCTTCAGCTTGGGGTCGGCGAACCGGTAGCCGGACGCCGGGACGCCCGGCGCTCCGGCGGACGGCGCGAAGAACAGGTTCCCCGCGAAGGCCGAATTCAGCACGCTCAGGCTCACCGCCGGGGCCTTCGCCGTCCGGACGACGTTGTCGGCGAAGGTCAGGTCGTGCGCCTTGCCTCCGCCCGAATGGTCGCTCTTCACCTGGCCGAGGACGGTGTTGTGCGTGAACCGCACATGGTCGGCGGGCCAGTAGGCGTTCGGGTCGGACGTCCCGCCGCCCACGGTCACGCCACCCTCCACGTAGTTCGTGTGGATGTCGTGGCCGCGTCCGTAGAACCGGATGCCGGACGTACCGAACAGGTGGTTGCCGTACACCTGCGAGTCGTTGCTAAAGCGCAGGACGATCCAGCCCTTGCTGTTCCGGAACGTGTTGTAGCGGATGACGTTGTTCGACGACTTGACCGAGATGCCCTCGACGTCGCCGTTCGCGCGGTCGAGCAGGTTGCCCTCGACCAGCGCGTGCGCAGGGACCGCGCCCTTGTCGCCGTAGCCGAGCCGGACGCACTCGCCGCCGTTGGACCCGCCGTACCCGTGGTCGCTGAAGAGGTTGGCGTTGACGTGCGTCCGCTGCGCCATCGTCTTGCCGGGCCCGTTGATCTGGAGGTACACGCCCTGGGACCGCTTGTGCGCGAACGTGTTGTGGTCCACCTGGACGTCGTCGGCCTCGACGCTCACCCAGTTGTTCTTCCCCGAGGGCTCGGCGAGCCGGAAGGTGTTGCGGGTCAGCCGGACGCCGGGCGAGTCGGCGGGCACGGCCGGAGCCTGCCGGGTGTGGAAGACGAACCCGGAGAGGGTCACGTAGGGCGAACGCGACAGCGTGATCCCACCCTTTCCGGACAGGACGACCTTGCCGGTGTGCTGCGCGCCGACCGTGATCCGCGCCCGTTTCGTCCCGGCCCGTCCGGTGATCGCGACCGGCTCGTCCAGCGTGTACGACCCGTCCCGGAGCAGGACGGTGTCGCCCGGCCGGGCCGCGTTGACCTTCTTCTGGAGATCGGCCGGGGAGGACGCCAGCACCGTGCGCCCGGCCACCGCGGAGACCGCCGTGCCCTGCCCGCCCGGCCCGCCGCCGGAGCCGCCACCCGGCCCGCCGCCGGTCGCGGCCACCGCGACGGCCGCCGTGGCCCCGCAGGCGAGCACGCCCGCGCCGGCCGTGAGTACCGTGATCCGTGCCGTCCGCCGCATCGCCGTGTGACCTCCGTGATCGTCTGGGCTGGCGGCAGCATAGGGGCGAAACGGTGCCTGTGGGGATGAAAGCCCCGACTCCGAGCCGAGTGTTCAACTCCCGGCCGGCGGCACGGCCGGGACGGCGACCGCCTCCGTGACGACGGCCTCCTCCGGGACGTCCGGCGACGCGTCCGGGAGCAGGCGCCTGACCACGAGGAACTGGAGCGCGGCGAGGACGAGGCAGACGGCGGCCGTGCTCGACCAGAGCGCGGCGACGCCCGCGCGTTCGAGCAGCTGCGTCGCGCCGACCGGGGCGGCGATGGCGGCGAAACCCCAGCTCAGCCCGAACACCGACAGGTAGTGTCCGCGCGCCTCCGCCGGGGCGAGATCGGCGACGGCCGCGTACACGCGGCCGAAGATGAACAGGTCGCCGACGCTCCACACGACCGTCGCGAACCCGAGCGGGACGAGGCCGGACGCGAACGCGTACCCGCCGAACCCGGCGGCGAGCAGGACGCAGCCGCTCGCGACCATGACGGGCGTGGACATCGCGGCCAGCCGTCCGAGGCGCATCAGCGGCTGGCCCGCGATCGTCGTCACGGCCGCGACGGCGAACAGGATCCCGGCGTCGGCGGGGTTCAGCCCGCTCTGCCGCATCGACAGGGGCAGCGCGACCATCACCTGCGTGTAGACGAGCGCGTAGAACGTCCCGCAGGCGAGCAGCGCCAGTAGGGCCGGATCGCGCCAGGGCGAGGCGCCGGCGCGGCGCGTCCCGGTGCGCAGCGGCGCGTCGAACGGCAGCACGCACCGCACCACCACCGCGCAGACCAGGCAGGACGCGGCGTCGAGCACGAACAGCCAGCGCAGGTCCCAGCGTCCGACGGCGGCGGCGAGCAGCCCGGCGCCGGTGCCGCCGGCGGCGAGGGCCGCGTTGAGCAGGTTGTAGGCGCGGGCCCGGTCCGCCGCGCCGACCGCGTCGGCGATCATGGCCTGGCTCGCCGGCTCGTAGATCTCGTAGACCAGCCCGAGCAGGACCGCGAACGCGAGCACCTGCCAGACCGTCCCGGCGGCGGCGATCGCGAGCTGCGCGACCGCGCATCCGGCCAGGCCGAGCAGGATCGACCGGCGGCGGCCGATCCGGTCGGCGAGCCGCCCGCCGATCAGCCGGGACGGTACCGTCGCCACCCCGAACGCCGCGATGATCAGCCCGGCCGTCGCGGGGCTCGCGCCGAACCGGGTCACGGTGAGCGCCGCGAGGAACGGCACCGAGAACGCCCCCAGCCGGTTGACGGCCCGCGCGGCGACGAGCAGCCAGACGCTCCGGGGCAGGCGACTCCGCGTCACGACGACCTCCGTAACTGTCATGAGCAATAATGACAGTTACGACCGTAGGGTCGGGACCGTAACTAGTCAATCCCGTTTCGACAGTTACATGAAGGTCAGAGGGTGAGGCTCAGCGTGCGCTGGATCCGCGCGGCCGTCGCCTGCATCCGGTGCACCCGCGCCTCCACCTTCGGCAGCTTCGTGGACCGGCACGAGATCGCGAGCGCGCCGACCACGGTGCCCTTCGCGTCGCTGACCGGGACGGCCGCGCACCCCGTGCCGAGCGCGTACTCCTCATGGTCGAGGGACAGCTCCGCCTGCGCGTTCAGCACGTGCATCAGGCGGCGCGGCTCGGTGATCGTGTGCGGCGTCAGGTCCACCAGCGGGTGCCGGGCCAGGTAGTCGCGGCGGCGGGCGTCGTCGAGCTGGCCGAGCATGCACTTGCCGATCGCGGTCGCGTGCGCGGCCTCGTCGAAGCCGACCCACAGGTCCACCCGCGGCGCGCGCGGGCCGTCGGCGATGTCCACGATGCGGATCTCGTCGTCCACGTGCATGCCGAAGTAGGACGCGACGCCCAGCTCGTCGCGGAGCGCGACCAGCGCCGGGCGGATCCGCGTCAGCAGCTGCTGCGCGCGCGCCTGGCCCTGGAGCGAGTGGACGCGGTCGCCCAGCACCCACGCGCCGTCGGTGAGCCGCAGCGCGTAGCCCTCGTGGGCGAGGGTGCGGAGCAGGTGATACGTGGTGGCGAGCGGCAGTCCCGCCTCGCGGGACAGCTGCTTGGCGGGCGCGCCGTTGGGATGCGAGGCCACGGCCTCCATCAGCCGCAACGCGCGCTGCACCGAGGAGATGAGAGTAGGTTTCCGTGTCTCATCCATCACGCACAGCGAACCCCTCCGGCCGGGCAGAGGCCAAGGACATGGGCGGTACGCGACCATTGGATCACCTTCCGTCCGGCCCGGAGGGCGTTTTCGCCAAGTCGGTCTCGGCGGCGCCCCTACTCATCGGTACCACTCGGGAGTAACTTCGCGGGGGAGAGCCTTCGGGAGCACGTCCGAGGAGTCGGCATGAACCAGCCGGACCACGCCGCCCACGCCGCACAGGCGACCTCCGCCGCAGAGGCGACTTCCGCCGCAGAGGCGACTTCCGCCGCAGAGGCGACTTCCGCCGCAGAGGCGACCCCCGCAACGCAGGCCGCCCACGCCGTCCACGCTGGGACGCAGGTGGACGAGCGCACCGCCCGCAGGGTCGCCGAGGAGGCCCGCGAGACCGAGTGGCGCCTGCCCAGCTTCGGCAAGCAGCTCTTCCTGGGCGACTTCCGCCTGGACCTGATCCATCCCCACCCGCGCCCGGACGCCGAGGCGCGCCGCAAGGGCGAGGAGTTCCTCGCGCGCCTCCGCGAGTTCTGCGCCACCCGCGTCGACGCCGCGCAGATCGAACGCCAGGCCCGCATCCCGGACGAGGTCGTCAAGGGCCTGCGCGAGCTCGGCGCGCTCGGCATGAAGATCCCCGAACGGTACGGCGGGCTCGGCCTCAGCCAGTACCACTACGGCCGTGCGCTGATGGTGGTCGGCTCGGTCAGCCCGGCGCTCGGCGCGCTCGTCTCGGCGCACCAGTCCATCGGCGTCCCGCAGCCGGTCAAGCTGTTCGGCACCGACGAGCAGAAGGACGCCTGGCTGCCGGTCAGCGCCCGCTCGGTCACCGCGTTCCTGCTCACCGAGCCGGACGTCGGGTCCGACCCGGCCAGGCTGCGCGCCACCGCCGTCCCGGACGGTGACGAGTACGTCCTCAACGGGGTCAAGCTGTGGACGACCAACGGCGTCGTCGCCGACCTGGTCGTCGTGATGGCGCGCGTCCCGAAGGGCGAGGGGCATCACGGCGGGATCTCGGCGTTCGTCGTGGACATGCGCAGTCCCGGCATCACGGTCGAGCACCGCAACGCGTTCATGGGGCTGCGCGGCATCGAGAACGGCGTGACGCGGTTCCACGACGTCCGGGTCCCGGCCGCGAACCTGATCGGGCCGGAGGGCGCGGGCCTCAAGGTCGCGCTGACCACGCTGAACACCGGACGCCTCTCGCTGCCCGCGATGTGCGCGGCGGCCGGGAAGTGGGCCACAGGGATCGCCCGCGGCTGGACGAACGAACGCGTCCAGTGGGGACGGCGCGTCGGCGAGCACGAGGCGATCTCCAAGAAGGTCGCGTTCATCGCCGCCACCTCGTACGCGCTGGAGGCCATGCTCGACCTGTCCGGGCAGCTCGCCGACGACGAGCGCAACGACATCCGGATCGAGGCCGCGCTCGCCAAGCTCTGGGCGTCCGAGATGGCCTGCCGGATCGCCGACGAGCTCGTCCAGCTCCGCGGCGGGCGCGGCTACGAGACCGCCGAGTCGCTCGTCGCGCGCGGCGAGCGCGGCGTGCCCGCCGAGCAGGTGCTCCGCGACCTGCGCATCAACCGGATCTTCGAGGGCTCGACCGAGATCATGCACCTGCTGATCGCGCGCGAGGCGGTGGACGCGCATCTGTCGGTGGCCGGTGACATCATCGACCCCGACGCGTCGGCCCGGGAGAAGGCGCGGGCGGCGGCGCGCGCCGGGGGCTTCTACGCGCGCTGGCTGCCGACGCTGGTCACCGGCGCGGGGCGGCGCCCGGGGGCGTACGGCCAGTTCGGGCCGCTGGCGAAGCACGTGCGGTACGTCGAGCGGGCATCGCGCAAGCTCGCGCGCTCGACGTTCTACGCGGCGGCGCGCTGGCAGGGCGGTCTCGAACGCCGGCAGGGCTTCCTCGGCCGGATGGTCGACATCGGCGCGGAGCTGTACGCGATGAGCGCGGTCTGCGTGCGCGCCTACGCCGACGCCCATCCCGAGGGCGAGCCGGTCGGCGAGACGCGCGTCGAGCCGCCCGCCTCGGCGATCCGGCTGGCGGACGCGTTCTGCCGCCAGTCGCGCGTGCGCGTCGAGGAGCTGTTCGACGCGCTCTGGCGCAACACCGACGCCGAGGACGGACGGCTCGCCCGCGAGGTGCTCGACGGCGACTTCGCCTGGCTGGAGGAGGGCGTGCTCGACCCGTCCGTCCCCGGGCCGTGGATCGCGCCCGCCGAGCCGGGGCCGAGCGAGCGGGAGGACGTCCACCGGTTCATCGGCTGACCGTCCGGGGTGGGCCGCCCGCCCGCGCCGGCCCTGAACATGAGACTCCCGAGAGGACGGACTACCCGGGGATCATCGCACAGTGTCACCATATGAAAACTCTCCGCCTGTCATCGGCCCGGTGTGTCGATATGTTTCAGCCATCCGGCGGTGGTGCGATCGCCGGGGCGCCCGGCGGCCGGATCGGCCGAGACGGTCGACACGGAGGTGAGCGGAGGGACGGCGGGATGCTCAGCATGATCGTCGACGACGTGCGGGAACCGGCGTGGAACCTCGCGCTGGACGAGGCCCTGGCGCGGGTGCCCGGGCCGCGCGGGGGGCGGCGCCCGGCTCCCCGGCGCCGGGGAAGACCGGGGAGACCGGGCTCGGTGCCGCCGCAACGGCCGGGCGTGCCGTCGCACGGCGCCGCGCCCTACGGTGTCCCGCCTTACGGTGTCTCGCCCTACGGCGTCCCGTCCGGGCGCACGGCCGCCGAGCGGTCCGTCCCGGTGCTGCGGGTGTGGCAGAACGCGCCGAGCGTGGTGATCGGACGCTTCCAGAACGTGGAGGAGGTCGTGGACCTCGCCGCCTGCGCGCGCGACGGCGTCCGGGTCGTACGCCGGGCGAGCGGCGGCGGCGCGGTCTACACCGACTCGGGCACGCTGCTGTTCAGCCTGGTCAGGCGGCCCCGCCCGGGCGAACGACGGATCTCACCGGACGCGCCCGACCTCGACGTCCTCGTCCGCACGGCGCTCGGCCGCCTCGGCTACCCGCCCGACGTCCTCGCGTCCGGCGGCCTCGGCGGCAAGGCGGGCGCGGGTCTCAGCGGCAAGGCGGGCGGCGGTCTCGGGGGCAACGCGGGCGGGATCGTGCAGGTGGCGTGGCTGCACGCGCGGGACGCCGTCCTGACCCACCTCGCGGTGCACGTCACGCCGATCAACGCGTACGGGCCGGTGTACCTCATGCCGCCGGACGGCGGGACGGCGCGCGGCCGGAACCCTCCGCCGTCCGAGGTGTCCGGCCGGCACACCCTCGCCGACCTCGGCGCGCCCATCACGCTCGACACCGTCCGCGCGGCCGTGCTGAGCGAGATCATGGACGTGTACGGGATCGCGCGCACCCGGCGTCCGGACCCGGAGGAGCAGGCCCTCCGCGACCACCTCTACAGCGTCCGGTACGGCGACGTCACCTGGAACCTCTCGGGACCCGCGGGCCCTAGGCGGGCCGCCAGGGAGTTCACCGGCGGCTGACCGCGCGGTTCACCGCCGCCCCACCGGCAGTTCACCGCTGCCCGGCCGGGAGTTCACCGGACGCTGACCTGGTGATCTCCCGGCCCGGCGCGGCCGGGCCGATGGGACCGTCCGCGGCGTCCGCTGTGGGTAGACTGGCCCGACCTTTGTGCCCGAGATCGGCATCGGTCTGTCGAACAGCATCCGAGCGAGCGGGAAGTATGCAGTCACCAGGTCAGAAGAAGAGCATCATGGGCGGCGTCCTCAATCTGCTGAGCAGCGGCCCGAAGCACGGCGGGCCCGCCGCGCCGCCCGCCGCCGGCGAGGACGTCGTCCAGCCCGCCGCGGGCGAGGGGGCGCTGGAGAACCATCTCGGCGGCGACGAGGCTCGCAACTACCGCAAGTACGAGTACGACATGGTCGCCCCGCACGTGGGGCGCAAGCTGCTGGAGATCGGCTCCGGGCTCGGCCACTTCTCCGAGCAGTTCGCGGGCCGCCTGGACTACCTGGTCGTCAGCGACAACGACCCCTACTGCGTCGGCGAGCTGCGCAAGCGCTACGACGGCAACGACGACGTCGAGGTCCTCGACCTGGAGCTCCCGGCGACGATCGAGATCCGGCAGAAGGTCGACACCGTCGTCATGATGAACGTTTTGGAGCACATCAAGGACGACGTCCAGGCGCTGCGCGACCTCGCCGCGGTGACCGAGCCCGGCGGCCGGATCGTCATCTGGGTGCCCGGCTACATGCAGCTGTACGGCGACTTCGACCGCAAGGTCGGGCACGTCCAGCGGTACACGCCGGCCACGCTGGAGAAGTCGGTCCGCGAGGCGGGCCTGGTGCCGGACGTGCTGAAGCCGATCAACTTCCTGGGCGGCATCGCCTGGTGGGCGGCGGTCCGGCGCGGCGGCGCGGGCTACCCCGACCCCCGCCTGGTCAAGATCTACGACCGGACGGTCATCCCGACGACCCGCGCCATCGAGCGGATCGTCCGGCCGCCGTTCGGGCAGACCGTCCTCTGCGTGGCCCGCGTCCCGAAGTGACCCGGGAGGACGCCTCCCACCTGGCAGGGCCCGGTACGCCGTACGGCGCGCCGGGCCCTGTCCGCATGCGTCACTCGGTACTTCCGGACGGTATCCGTATCGCCTTTTAGGTATCCCGCTCGGGAGGTTTGCCGATGCCCCGGACGCCCCGGACCGGCAGACTCGGTGGGGTCCGAGCGGTTCGGAGAACGCCCCTCCTGCATGGAGGAGCCCCGCGGCTTCCGCGAACTCCGCTCCGCGAGGACAGCCACTGAAGTTCCCGTGTGGTCCGACGGTCCGGTGGCGGGTGCCCGGGAGGGGAGGCGCCCGTCATCGGACCCGGACCGGACCCGGGAGCGCGTGGCGAACCCCGGAGTGTGCCACCGGCCGGACGGATTCCTGGGCGCGGCCGTCCCGCCGGCGGCGTCCGGTCCCGCCGGTCCGGGCGTGCTACTCCCACGGCATGACCGGACCGGCGGCACACGGACCGGCGGGCACATGGACCGGCGGGCACCCGGAGCGGCGGTAGTCGTGCTTGCGACGGCTGGACCAGCGGGGGGAAGGACGGGCCGACCGGGGGGCGGCCCGTCCCATCGGGGAGCACAGGGACCGGGCCAGGGGCGGGTCTGGAGAGTGCGGCCCGGCCGTCCACGCGGACGGCCGGGCCGTTCGCTCTCGCGGCCGGCGGTGTCAGTGCTGGGCGGCCGGGGTGAACAGCGACAGGCGGTGCGCGGTGGCGGCGGCCTCGCCCCGGCTGGTCACCTCCAGCTTCGCCAGGATGTTGGAGACGTGCACGCTGGCCGTCTTCGCGGAGATGAACAGGGCCTCGGCGATGTCGCGGTTGCTGTGCCCCTCGGCGACCAGGCGCAGCACCTCGAACTCGCGCGGGGTGAGGCCGAACGGCGCGGCGGCGGGTTCGGCCTGCGCGCCGAGCCGGGCCCGCTGGGTCAGCGCGGACAGCCGGTCCAGCAGCGGGACGGCGCCGAGCCCGCGGGCGAGGTCGGTGGCGCGGGACAGGCGGGCGCGGGCGGCGTCCCGGTTCCCGGCGTGCAGCGCGGACTGACCGGCCCAGGAGAGGGCGAGCGCCTCCTGGTACGGGTTCCCGAGCGCCTGCCATGCGGCCGCGGCCTCGTCCCAGTCGTCGGCGTTCAGGTCGCCTCGTGCGCGCGCGGCGGTCGCGTCGTAGGTGAGCTTCCAGGCCTGCTGCAACTCGCCCAGGACCAGCGTCGCCTGCGCGCGCTTCTCCACGCGCTCGAAGTCGGGCGGGCAGCCGAGTTCGGCGCAGGCCGTCGCGGCGTGCACCAGGACGGGCCACGCGTAGCGGCTGTCGTCGGGAAGCGTCTGGTCCGGGTCGTCGAGGACGGGTTCGATGGCGACGAGCGCCGCGTCCGGACGGCCCTGGGCGAGCCGCAGCGCCGCCTCCATGCGGCGCGTGGCGAACAGGTCCTGCACCTTGGGCCAGGTGACCTCGCGGGCGCGGCCGAGCATCCGGACGGCGCGGTCGAGGTCGCCGCGCGCGGTGGCGATCTCCCCGGCGAGCGCGAACAGCGAGGTGCGGATCTTGAGCGGCGGGCGCTGGTCGATGGTGCGGCGCAGCAGCGCGTCCGCCTCGTCCCAGCGGCCGAGCGAGACCATCGGCTCGGCCTGGTTGATGGCGAGGAACGCGCCCTGGGTGCGGGCGACCCCGTTCTCCTGCGCCTTGGCGACGCCGCGGCGGGCGACCTCGACGGCCTCGGCGTGCCGTCCGGAGCCCTCCAGGTAGTGCGACCAGTTGATCGCGACGCGCAGCCGCAGCCGGTCGTCGTTCTCCTGCTCGGCGAGCCGCTGGGAGTTGCGGAGCACCTCCTCGGTCGGCGAGCCGCCGTGCCCGTAGCCGGCGCCGTAGTCGAAGTCGACGCAGGACAGCGTGAGCAGCGCTTCCACCTCGGCCTGCCGGTCGCCGACCGTCCGGGCGATCGCGAGGGCCTCGTGCGCGGCGCGCTTGGGCTCGTCCGAGTGCTGGAGCAGGCGGCCGACGGTGGCGAGCGTGTTGAGCGTCCGCGCGCGCTGGGCCGTGGGCGGGTCGGCGGGCAGCAGCCGGACGGCCTCGCGCAGGTCGTCCACCGCCTCCGGGACGGTCTGGTCGAACAGCATCCGGCCGCGCCGTTCCAGCAGCGCGGCGCGGCGGGCGGCGTTCTCCGGGACGTCCGGGACCATCCGCAGCGCGCCGGTCGCGAACTTCACGCCCCGGTCGAGCTCCCCGGCGCTCTCCGCGGCCATGATCGCCTGCTCGAACACCTCGATCCGGGACGCGCCGATGCGCGTCGCCGCGTCGGGCACCCGGTCCCACAGCTCCAGGACGCGGGCGAGCATGTCCAGGCACTCGGCGTAGGCGACCCGGCGGCGCGCCTCCCCGGCCGCCCGCCAGGACGCGACGAGCGCCCACAGCGCGTCGTGCGCGGCGTGCCAGTGGTGGCTGAGCTCGTGCCAGAGGCGGTCGGCGGAGACGAGGTCCGGGTCGTTCTCCAGCGCCTCGGCGTACCGGGTGTGCAGCCGGGTGTGCTCGCCCGGCAGCAGGTCGTCGTGGAGCGCCTCGCGGATCAGGGCGTGCCGGAACGCGTACCCGTCGCCGTCCACCACCAGGACGTTCGCGGCGACCGCCGGGCGCAGCACGCGGGTCAGCGCCGCGTCGTCCAGCCTGGTCACCGCGGCGAGCAGCCGGTGCTCGATCCGGGTGCCGCCGCCGGACGCGTCCCGCAGCGCCTCCTGGGTCTCCTCCGGAAGCCGCTGCACCCCGGCGAGCAGCAGGTCGCGCAGCGTCTCGGGAAGCTCGCAGACGAGCGCGCCCTCGTCGCAGTCGACGAGGGTCTCGACGAACAGCGGGTTGCCCTCGCTGCGCGAGCAGACGGTGTCGATCAACTCCGGGTCCGGCGTGCGGCCGAGGATGTCGGCGACCAGCTCGCCGACCTCCTCGCGGGACAGGCGCGGCAGGTCCAGCCGCCGCACCCGGTCGAGCCGGGCGAGCTCGGCGAGCAGCGGGCGCAGCGGATGCGTGCGGTGCAGCTCGTCCGACCGGTAGGTGACCACGATCAGCAGCGGCGCGGCGCCGACGTTGCGGATCAGGAACGACAGCAGGTCGCGGGTGGAGCGGTCGGCCCAGTGCGCGTCCTCGATCACCAGCGCGACCGGGGACCGCTCGGCCAGGCGCTCCAGCAGCGTCAGCATCGTCTCGAACAGCCGGGCGCGCTCCTCGCCGGACGCCGCGTCCGACTCCGGCTCGCCGAACTCCGGCAGCAGCCGCGCCAGCTTGCCCGGCGCGCCGTGCGGCAGCAGCTCCGCCACGCCGTCCACGCCGACGTCCCGGACGAGGCCGCGCAGGACGGTCGTGAACGGCGCGAACGGCAGGCCCTCCGAACCGAGCTCCAGGCAGCCGCCGACCAGCATCCGCGCGCCGTCCTTGACGGCCGCGCCGAACTCGCGGACCAGCCGCGTCTTGCCCAGCCCGGCCTCGCCGCCGACCAGCACCGCGCCGGGCGCCGCGGCGAGGGCCTCGGTCAGCAGGTCGAGCTGCCCGGCCCGGCCGACCATGATGGGGGACGTCCCGTGTGCGCTCACGCCCTCCAGCATGCCAGCCGGATCCGACATTCTCGTCCCTATTTCAGCCGCGCCAGAACTCCCCGCGGTGGGCGTCCAGCTCGGGCGCCTCCCCAGGTGGGAGCGGCTTCGCCACGGCCGTCCGCACCGGGCTGCCGACCGTCCCGTCCGCCACGACGCCCCGCGCGACGAAGTGCGGGTGCGCCATCATCTCGGCTCTGGTGAGGATGGGCGCGACGGGCGCGCCCTCGGCCCGCAGGCGCTTCAGGGCCTCATCTGCGCGGAACCGGGCGACGGCCGCCGCGACGGTCTCGTCCAGCTCGCGGACGCGTTTGAGGCGTTCTCCGAAGCCCAGCCCCGCGAGGTCGGGGAGTTCGAGGGCCCGGCACACGGCGGCCCAGAGGCGGTCTTCCGAGACGACGCCCAGGGTGATCCCCCGTCCGTCGCTCGTGCGATACACGCCGTAGCCCGGGACCGGCCCCACGCGATGCTGCGTCGCGTTCGGTACGGGGGCTTCTGTGCTTGGGGCGGTCGTAGTGGTGGCTTCCGGGACGGTCGCGACCCAGTGGGCCAGGACGTCCGCCATGCCGAGGTCGATGCGCTCGCCCTCGCCCGTCGCGCGCGCGTGCAGGACGGCCGCGGTGATGGCGAACGCGGCCATCGTCGCGGCTGACATGTCCGCGACGGGCAGTTCGTCGGCAGTGGGGGAGATCGCGTCGGGGGCGAGGGCGGCGGCGTGCGCGCGGTAGTTGATGTCGTGTCCGGGGACGTCCGCCAGTGGCCCTTCGGCGCCGTAGCCGGACAGCGAGCAGTAGACGAGCGCCGGATTCGCCCGGCGCAGCTCCGCGTGCCCGACCCCGAGCCGGTCGGCGACGCCCGGCCTGAAACCCTCGACGAACACCTCCGCCGCCGCGGCCAGCTCCCGGCACCGGGCCCGTCCCTCCGCGCTCTTGAGATCGAGCACGACGCTGCGTTTGTGCTGGTTGAGGAGGTCGAAATGGGACCGGAACGCCCGCATCGGCTCGCCGCCGGGCGGTTCGACCTTCAGCACGTCCGCGCCGAGCTGGGCGAGCAGCTGGGTGGCGTACGGGCCGGGTCGCCACATGGTCAGGTCCAGGACGCGCAGTCCGGACAGCGGGGCCATCGCGCTCCTCCCGGGGCTCGCGGGGCTTCGATCCGAGGGCTTGGTGGCTCCCACGGTGCCGGTGCCGCGGACGATGCGTCAAGCGAGCGCTTGTTCACATTCTCGCTCACGGGTGTTGACGGCGCGTCCAACGGGGGAGACGCTGGCCGGGGGCGGTCAAGGTCGACCGGGCCGTCGTGCCTGGTCAGGACGGTGGAGGTGGTCGAGATCCGGTTCTCCCTCTTCTACGAACACCAGTTGCCGCGCCCCTGGGACGACGGGCGGGAACGACGGCTGTACCAGGACGCGCTCGACCAGATCGAGATCGCGGACCGGGTGGGCTTCGACGTCTGCTGGGAAGTGGAACATCACTTCCTTGAGGAATACAGCCATTCGTCGGCCCCCGAAGTGTTCCTGGCGGCGGCCTCCCAGCGGACGAAACGGATCCGGCTCGGGCACGGGATCGTCCAGCTGCCGCCCGCCGTCAACCATCCCGCGCGCGTCGCGGAGCGGATCGCCACGCTCGACCTGGTGTCGAACGGGCGCGTCGAATTCGGCACGGGGGAGTCGTCGTCGAGCGCCGAGCTGGGCGGATTCGGGGTGCGGCGCACCGACAAGCGCGCCCAGTGGCAGGACTCGATCGACGCCGTCACCCGCATGTTCGTGGAGGAGCCGTTCGCGGGCTGGAACTCGCCGTCCCTGCGGATGCCGCCGCGCAACGTGATCCCCAAACCCGTCCAGAAGCCGCATCCGCCGCTGTGGGTGGCCTGCTCGCGGCGCGAGACCATCCAGTTCGCCGCCCGCAACGGCATCGGCGCGCTCTCGTTCTCGTTCGTCGAGCCCGAGGACGCCGCGAAGTGGGTCGAGGAGTACTACCGCATCATCGAGTCGGACGAATGCGTCCCGGCGGGCTTCGCCGTGAACCCGAACGTGTGCGTCGTCCTGCCGATGATGCTGCACGAGGACGAGGCCACAGCGATCGACCGCGGCATTGACGGCGCGCATTTCTTCGGCTTCGCCCTAGCGCACTACTACGGGACGACCCCCCACGACCCCGGACGCACCAATGTCTGGGAGGCGTTCCAGCAACGACGAGCCGCCCAAGGGTTCGACCGAGAGCAAATTATCGCCAATTCCCAAACGCTGCGCGTAAACGTAGGTTCGCTACGCGGAGCGATCGGAACACCCGACCAAGTGGCCGACCTCATCCACCGCTACGAAAACGTAGGCGTGGACCAAATCGGCTTCGTCCTGCAAGCCGGACCCAACAAACACGAGCACATCTGTGAAGCACTCGAACTGTTCGGTAAATCCGTCCTGCCGCGCTTCACCGAAGGACGCGACGAACGAGAAGCCGAAAAAGCCGCTCGCCTAGCGCCCGCCATCGAACGAGCCTTGGCGCGCCGTGAACCCGCCCGTTCTCTGCCCATCGGCTACCGCATGGACGAAGACGCCGAAGTGGCCCGCGCCCACAAAGGCCCGCGGTTGCGCCGTCCCACCCTGTCGGACGTCCGGCACGAGGCCCGTCACCGCGCCCAGAAGGGCTTGTACCGGATCGTCCACAGCGCCTCGGACGAAGCCATCGAACGCCGCTTCGGCCCCCGCGCCCAGCGCCTCTTCTTCACCGGCATGGCGCGCGCCTACGACCCGTCCATGTCCGGCGGTTTCAAGGGCGACATCGACTTCCGCCTGACCAGGTCGGACGGCTCGTCCACCACCTGGACGATGACCATCGCCGGCGACCGCGCCCACCCGCGCCCGGGCCCGTCCGGCGACCCGTCCCTCACCATCACCGCGTCCACCCCCGACTTCCTGCGCGTCCTCGCGGGCGACGCCAACCCCGCCACCCTCCTCATGGACGGCCGCCTCAAGATCCGCGGCGACTTCGAGCTGGCCCCCCGCCTCAGCGAAATGTTCGGCGGCCCCTCCCCGTACTGACCCCTTCCTTACCTCCGTTAGGCTGCGCCGACTTCGGACGAACCAGTCGAACGGAAAACATGTGAACAATCGGGTACAGGCCGCGATCATCGCCGCGGCCGTCGCCGTCGCCGCCCTCGCTCCGGCCACCACCGCCGAGGCGGCCACGGGCTGGCGCCTCACCGCGGCTCCGGACGCAGGCGCCGAACTCCACGACGTCGCCGTGGTGAGCGCAAAGGACGCCTGGGCGGTGGGCGGCGGTAAGGCCGGCCCCCTCGTGCGGCACTGGAACGGCCGCACCTGGACCAAGGTCGCGCTGCCCAAGGCCGCTGCCGGAGCCTCCCTCCTCAGCGTCAGCGCCTCGTCGTCGTCCAACGTGTGGATCGGCGGCCACAACGGCAGGTCCACGCAGTTCTGGCTGCACTGGAACGGCCGTACCTGGAAGGTCATCACCGGCCCCGACCTCAGCGAGCCGGTGGCTCCGAAACTCCTCGCCATCAGTGCCAAGGACGTGTGGAGCTTCGGCTGGAAGGGCGACGGGCCCTTCTACCCGGACGTCCGGCACTACAACGGAAGCCGCTGGTCGAAGGTCGCGGGGCCGGGGATCGTCTTCGAGGTCAGGGCGCTCTCGTCCAAGGACATCTGGGCCGTGGGCGCGAACGCGTACCGCGCGGGGATGGCCGGGGGCGTCTACCACTGGAACGGGAAGAGCTGGAAGACGTTCCGGCCACTGCCGCTGACGTCCTACGCCGACTACTCCAGCGTGGTCGCCAAGAGCGCCAAGGACGTGTGGGTCTCCGGGCGGCGTACCAGCGGCGAGACCAGCACGCCGTTCCTCGCGCACTGGAACGGCTCGTCCTGGAAGCAGGTCGCCGCGCCCAAGACGAAGCAAGGACTGACCGCTCTCACGAAGGACGGCGCGTCCGGGTTCTGGGCCGAGGCGGATGGCCGCTTCTTCCACTACAGCAAGGGCAAGTGGACGAGCACGCCCGTGCCGTCCCGCAGCGGCTACAAGACGGCTGTCTACGGGATGGCGTTCATCCCGGGCGGCACGTCCGTATGGGCGGTCGGAGCGCTGCAGGACAAGCGCGAGGTAGCTCGCTACGACGCGATCCTTAAACTGGGACGCTGAGTAAAGTCCGTAGCCGCGCCCAAGCGGAACCACTAGGCGCTGCCTAAGGCAACCCTCGTAATCCGGGCGCCGAAGCGAAATAGTTCCGAGAGTCAGTTGCTGACGAACTGAGTCACCCCCCAGTTCCGGCTGGGCGGGTGGGCTCTGATCACATCGAGCCATTAACCGTCATTCTCTGCAATCGAACGAGCGCGGTGGGTAACTTCGCGTCATGGTCACCCCCAGACACGAAGCGCTGCACCAGATAGCGCGCGACAACCCCGAGACCGTCGAGCGGGCTCTACGACGCGTCCACGGCCTGCGCCTCCCCCGGGTGCGGGACGCGGAGATCCTCAACGTCGACCTCACCACCATCGAAGCCGTCGAGCGCCGCGTCGACTCGCTCGTCAAGCTCCGCACGGACGCCCGCGACATCGCGATGATCTTCGAGGCGCAGCTGGACAACAAGGAGATCAAGCAGAGCCGCTGGCCGTACTACGTCGCGTTCGTCCACGACAAGTACGAGTGCGACGTCCTGCTCATCGTCATCACCCACGACGCCGAGGACGCGAAGAAGTTCGAGAAGCCGATGTGCGTCGGCGTCGACGGCTGGACGAGCCTGATCGTCCGCGCCGCCGTCTTCGGGCCGCACAACGTCCCGCGCGTCACGACGCTCGAGGAGACCCGCGACGACCACGTCTTCGCGGTGCTCTCCGCCCTGGTCCACAGCCACTCTCCGGATCCGGATGCGATACTGGAGCCGCTGGCTCTGGTCCTCAGCGAGGTGAAGGACTCGACGCAGAGAAACCTGAACGAGTTCGTCGAAGCCGGTCTCGTCGGCGAGACCCGGGAACTCTGGAGGCAGTTCGTGAAGACTTACAACCCGCGTTATGTCTCCGTCCTTCGGGAGGAGGGGGTGAACGAGGGCCTTGCGAAGGGGCGCGTCGAGGGGCAGGGGGATTCGCTGCTGCTGGTCCTGGAGGGGCGAGGGATCTCCGTTTCCGAGAAGGCGCGGCGGCGGGTTCGGGAGTGCGCGGATCCGGACGTCCTGCATGAGTGGCTGCTGCGGGCGGCCACGGCTTCTTCGGAGGAGGACGTCTTCGGGTGACGGGCAACGTCTTCCGGTACGCGTCCGAGGCGCGTGCCCGGGGAGTGCGGGAAGGACGGATCGAGGGGCAGGCCGAAGGCGTGCTGCTGGTGCTGGAGGGCCGCGGCCTGACGGTGTCGAGCGACGAGTGCGAGCGCGTGCTGGCGTGCACGGATCCCGAGCGGCTTCGGGAGTGGCTGACGCGTGCCGGAACGGTCGGCGCGTCCGCTGAGCTGTTCCGCTGAGCCTGGCCTGGTTTCGCTGAGTGAGGGCGTGCTGCCTGCGGCGGCGGCACGCCTGGTTCACTCTCGCGGAGCCAGGGCGTCCAGGAGTTGCTTGTGCAGCAGGCCGTTGGACGCCAGGGCGCAGTCCTGGTCGATGCGCGGGGCGCCGGTCAGGTCGGTCAGCAGGCCGCCCGCCTCCTCGACGATGATCTTCGAGGCGGCCAGGTCCCAGGGCTTGCCCCAGGGGTCCAGGCAGGCGTCGAGGCGGCCCTCGGCGACGAGCATCTGGGCCCAGAAACCGCCCGAGCCCCAGGTGTGCAGCGCCCGCCGGGACAGGTCGGCGATCTCGGGGAGCAGGTCGCGGTCGTCCCAGCGGTGGAGGGCGGCGAAGGAGAGCGTGGCCTCGGAGAGGTCGTCCACGGCGGAGACGCGCATGCGGGTGCCGTCGGCGAACGCGCCCTGGCCGCGGGACGCCCACCAGCGGCGCCCCAGAGCCGGGGCGCTGACGACGCCGACGGTCGGACGGCCCTGCTCGGTCAGGGCGATCAGGGTGCCGAAGACCGGCATGCCGCGCGCGAAGTTGGCGGTGTGGTCGACCGGGTCGATCACCCAGCAGCGCGGTCCCTGCGTCCCGCCCTGCTCCTCGCCGAGGACGCTGTCGTCCGGGCGATGTGCGGCCAGGTGGGCGCGGAGGGCCCGCTCGGTCTCGGTGTCCGCCTCGGTGACCGGGCTGCGGTCCGGCTTCGTCCGGACGACGAGACCGGCCCGGCGGAAGTGGCGCATCGTGACGTCGTCGGCGAGGTCGGCCAGCGCGAGGGCCACGGCGAGATCATCCATGCCGAACAAGCCTGGCATGAGGTGACAACCTGGGGAGCCGCCGGACGCATTAGTGGAACGTGAGGCATTCAAGGCTGAGGCGGGCGCATGGCCGATGAGGAGTTCGTCACCTACGTCACCGCGCGGACGGCCTGGCTCCAGCGGGTCGCGTACCTGCTGTGCCAGGACTGGCACCGGGCCGACGACCTGGTGCAGACGGCGATCACCCGGCTGTACCTGAACTGGCGGCGGGCGTCCGGCAGCGGGAACCTCGACGGTTACGCGCGGACCGTCCTGGTTCGCGTGTACCTGGCCGAGCAGCGGGCCGGGTGGTGGCGGCGCGTCCGGCCGGTCCGCGACGTCCCGGACGCTCCGTCCCGTCCGGACGACCGGGACGCCGCGCTCGACGTGCGGGAGGCGCTGAAGACGCTGCCCGCCCGCCAGCGGGCCGTGGTCGTGCTGCGGTTCTACTGCGATCTGTCGGTCGAGCAGACGGCCGAGGTCCTCGGATGCACGAGCGGGACGGTCAAGAGCCATTCGGCGCGCGGCCTGGCGGCCCTGCGCCGTTCTCTGGAGGAGACGCGCAGATGAACGCACTCAGGGACGACCTGGAGAAGATCACCGCGACGCCGCGTCCGGCCGACGCGCCCGGCGTGAGCGCGAGCCTGGCCGTGCGGCGCGGGCGGCGGATCAGGCACCGGCGGCAGGCGCTCGCCGCCGGGGCGACGGTGCTGGTGGTCGCCGCCGGGGCCGGCGTGCCGACGCTGGTCGGGTCGGACGGCAGGCAAGCCCCGGCGGTGCAGGCGGCGCGCGGCGGCTACGGCACGGTCCTGGTGAAGGAGGCGACCTTCGGATGGCTGCCGGGCGGCTACACGACCGTCCGGACGGGCCAGGGCGACGACGGGTACACGCTCGCGGCGGGCACGCCGAAGCAGAAGGCGGGCGGGCTGTTGCTCCAGCTCACCAGGGGTGCGGAGCCGGGGATACCGAACCTGCCGGGTGGACGGCCCGGGCACCGTACGGCGACCGAGCCCGTCCACGGCCGTCCGGCCTACTGGGTGATCAAGCCGGGCGCGGACGGCTCGGACCAGGTGCCCGCCGACTTCCGGTGGCAGCCCGCCGACGGCCGCTGGGCCGAGCTGGTGGTCGGCGACAAGGACGTCGCGACGGAGGCGACCGTGCGCCGGATCGTCGACAACATCCGTTTCGGCGGGGGCGACGCGGCGGCGGCCTTCCCCCTTCGGCTCGGCGGCGTCCCGTCCGGAATGCGGATCGCCCGCGCGTCGGTGACCCCGACCTCGGAGATGGATCTCGTACTCGTCCCCGCCCACGGGACCGCCGACGCCGACGGATTCTCCGTGAGTCTCGCACCGGCGCAGCGGGACGTCGGTGCCCCGCAGGCCGGCCAGAAGGTCGGTGATGGCAGCAAGGACGCCAAACCCAAGGAAAGCGGTCCGAACACCCGTGTCGCCAGATATCCCGCTCTCTACCGGCAGTACCAGGGTTCCTCGACCGGCAGCCGCGGCGAATCGGTGATCGTGTACGGCTGGCACGGGATGGATCTCCGGATCGAGGCGCTGGGCCGGGCCTTCCGGGCGCTGGAGGCGTCCGGCGGAGTGCGCGGGATGGTCGGACGGACCGCCTACCTCGGGGCTGACCAGCGGAAGTGGACGATGACCCCGCTGGACGGGTGATCGCGGGTCCGGTTTGTGCCACCGCGTTCTGTGCGTGATCCTGGGGAGGTGTCAACGGAGACTATGCCCACCGGGGTCGAGCTGCGGGGCTTCCTGCACGGACTGCCCGGCGTCGACCAGGTCGGGGCGGACGAGCGGGCCGCTCGCCTCGGCACGCGGTCGATCAAGACGACGGCCAAGGCGGCGGCGATCGATCTCGCGATCTCCATGGTGGACCTGACCACCCTGGAGGGCGCGGACACGGCCGGGAAGGTGCGGGCGCTGTGCGCCAAGGCCGTCCGGCCGGATCCCGCCCAGCCGGACGCGCCGAAGGTCGGGGCCGTGTGCGTGTACTCGGACCTGGTCGGGGTCGCGGTGGACGCGCTGCGCGGCTCCGGGATCGGCGTCGCCTCGGTGGCCACGGCGTTCCCGGCCGGGCGCGCCCCGCTGGAGGCCAAGCTCGCCGACACCCGCGCCGCGGTCGCGGCCGGGGCGACCGAGATCGACATGGTGATCGACCGGGGCGCGTTCCTGGCCGGCGACTACCTCAAGGTCCACGAGGAGATCGTCGAGACCAAGCGGGCCTGCGGGGACGCGCACCTGAAGGTCATCCTGGAGACCGGCGAGCTGCGCACCTACGACAACGTGCGGCGGGCGTCCTGGCTGGCGATGCGGGCCGGGGCCGACTTCATCAAGACCTCCACGGGCAAGATCTCCCCGGCCGCCACGCCCCCGGTCACGATGATCATGCTGGAGGCGGTGCGGGACTTCCGCGCCGCCACCGGACGGACGGTCGGCGTGAAGCCCGCGGGCGGCATCCGCACCACCAAGGACGCGATCAAGTACCTGGTCATGGTCAACGAGGTCGCCGGTCCCGACTGGCTGACCCCGGACCTGTTCCGGATCGGCGCGTCCAGCCTGCTGAACGACCTGCTGATGCAGCGCCGCAAGCTCGCCACCGGGGTCTACTCCGGTCCCGACCACTTCACCCTGGACTGAGGACGATGGACTTCGAGTACGCGCCGGCTCCCGAGTCGCGGAGCGTGGTGGACATCCGGCCCTCCTACGGGCTGTTCGTGGACGGCGAGTTCACCGACGGGCACGGCGAGCCGTTCAAGTCGCTCGACCCGTCCAGCGAGGAGCCGCTCGCCGAGATCGCCTGCGCGGACGCCTCCGACGTCGACCGCGCCGTCGCCGCCGCGCGGCGCGCCTTCGACAAGGTCTGGGGCCCGATGCCGGGCCGCGAGCGCGCCAAGTACCTGTACCGGATCGCCCGGATCATCCAGGAGCGGTCGCGGGAGCTGGCCGTCCTGGAGTCGATCGACAACGGCAAGCCGATCCGCGAGTCGCGCGACGTGGACGTCCCGCTGGTCGCCGCGCACTTCTTCTACTACGCGGGCTGGGCCGACAAGCTCGGCCACGCCGGCTTCGGCCCGGACCCGCGCCCGCTCGGCGTCGCCGGCCAGGTCATCCCGTGGAACTTCCCGCTGCTGATGCTGGCGTGGAAGATCGCTCCGGCGCTCGCGACGGGCAACACGGTCGTCCTGAAGCCCGCCGAGACGACGCCGCTGACCGCGCTGCTGTTCGCGGAGATCTGCCGGCAGGCGGAGCTGCCGAACGGCGTGGTCAACATCGTCACCGGCGCGGGCGACACCGGCCGGCTGCTGGTCGGGCACGACGGCGTCGACAAGGTCGCGTTCACCGGGTCCACCGAGGTGGGCAGGGAGATCGCGCGGACGGTCGCCGGCACCCGCAAGCGGCTCACGCTGGAGCTCGGCGGCAAGGCCGCGAACATCGTGTTCGACGACGCGCCGCTCGACCAGGCCGTCGAGGGGATCGTCAACGCGATCTTCTTCAACCAGGGGCACGTGTGCTGCGCCGGGTCGCGGCTGCTCGTCCAGGAGTCGGTCGCAGGCGAGCTGCTCGACCGGCTGAAGGCGCGGATGGCCACGCTCCGCGTCGGCGACCCGCTGGACAAGAACACCGACGTCGGCGCGATCAACAGCGCCGAGCAGCTCGCGAAGATCCGCGAGCTGGCCGACAGCGGCGAGAGCGAGGGCGCCGAGCGCTGGTCCCCGCCGTGCGAGCTGCCGCAGCGCGGCTTCTGGTTCGCGCCGACGGTGTTCACCGGTGTCGCGCAGTCGCACCGCATCGCGCGCGAGGAGATCTTCGGCCCGGTGCTGTCGGTGCTGACCTTCCGCACGCCGGACGAGGCGATCGAGAAGGCCAACAACACCCCCTACGGCCTCTCCGCCGGCGTCTGGACGGAGAAGGGCTCGCGCATCCTGTGGGCGGCCGAGAAGCTGCGCGCGGGCGTCGTCTGGGCCAACACCTTCAACAAGTTCGACCCGGCGTCGCCGTTCGGCGGCTACAAGGAGTCCGGCTTCGGCCGCGAGGGCGGACGCCACGGCCTGGAGGCGTATCTCGATGTCTGAGCGGTCGCGCATCGTCTGGGCTGAGGAGCGAGGGACGAGTGACGAGGGAAGACGGTGCGGTCCCACGGCCGCGAAGCGGCGAGCGGAGGCGAGCCGATGAGCGCTGAGCGGCTGAGTGTTCGTAAGACCTACAAGCTGTACATCGGGGGCGCGTTCCCCCGCTCGGAGTCCGGACGGTCGTACGTGGTGAACGACGCGAAGGGGCGGTTCCTCGCCAACGCGTCCCAGGCGTCGCGCAAGGACGTGCGGGACGCGGTCGTCGCGGCGCGCAAGGCGTTCGGCGGCTGGTCGTCCCGGACGCCGTACAACCGCGGGCAGATCCTGTACCGGATCGCGGAGATGCTGGAGGGGCGGCGCGTCCAGTTCGTGGACGAGCTGCGCGCGGCCGGGATCGCCAAGACCGCGGCGTCCGCCGAGGTGGACGCGGCGATCGACCGGTGGGTCTGGTATGCGGGCTGGGCCGACAAGGTCGGCGCGGTCGCCGGGAACGCGAACCCGGTGGCGGGGCCGTTCTTCAACCTGTCCACGCCGGAGCCGTCCGGCGTCGTCGGGATCGTCGCGCCGGACTCGCCGCTGCTCGGGCTGGTCTCGGTGGTCGCGCCCGCGATCGTCACGGGCAACACGACGGTCGTCGTCGCGTCCGAGCCCGCGCCGCTGCCCGCGATCACGCTCGCCGAGGTGCTCGCGACGTCCGACCTGCCGGGCGGCGTGGTGAACCTGCTGACCGGACGGCGCGCCGAGCTCGCGCCGTGGCTGGCGTCCCACATGGACGTGAACGCGATCGATCTCGCGGGCGTCTCCGCGGACGCCGTCGCGGACCTGGAGCGGGCCGCCGCGGACAACCTCAAGCGCGTGCTCCGCCCCGGTGTGCACGACTGGTCGGACGATCCCGGCATCGACCGGATGACCGCGTTCCTGGAGACGAAGACGGTCTGGCATCCGGTGGGTGTGTAACGCCCGTCGCGCGCCCGGTGTGTAGATCGTCGCGAAGTGTGGAATAGATCTCTCCGTAGCTGATCATGCACGGGGGGTAGATCAGGTGCCTACCAGGACCACATCGCGTACGACCTCGAGCCGAAGCACGGCCGGGCGCGCGAAGACAACCGCAAGGAAGACCAAGGCGACCACCGCGAAGCGGTCGGCGCCGAAGCGGACCAGCGCCGCCGCGAAGTCGACGGCGGCAAGGTCCACGGTCACGGCACGCACCGGGACGGCGCGCAAGACCGCCGGCCGGGCGGCCACCGGGAGCCGGACGTCCGCGTCGCGGGGCACGGCCGCCAAGAAGGCGACCGGCACGCGCCGCGCGTCCGCCGGGTCGGGACCGTCCCGGAACGGCACGCGGACGACCGCGGCCAGGAAGTCGACGGCCGGGAGGACGACCGCGAAACGCGGGTCGTCCTCGACGGCGGCGAAGCGGACGGCGGGAACCCGCCGCAGCGCGGCAGCCGCCCCGTCCCGCGGCACGGCGGCCGCCGCCAAGAAGGTGACGAGCGCCGCGACGCAGGCCAAGTCCGCCGCGACGAAGATGAAGTCGGTGGCGACCAAGGCGAACGCCTCGGTGAAGGCCATGACGGCGATGACCAAGGCGATGACCACCGCGACCAAGGCGATGGCGGACGCCGCGAAGGCGATGAACGTCGCCGCGAAGGCCGTCGGCGGCTCGGGGTCGGGCGGGGGGACCGCGCGCGGTTCGACCGCCCGCAAGTCGACCGCCAAGAAGGCGTCCACGCGCAAGTCGGCCACCGCGAAGAAGTCGACCGCCAAGAAGTCGGCGGCGAAGAAGTCGACGAGCGCGCGGAAGTCCACGGCGAAGAAGACGACGGCGCGCAAGGCGTCCACCGCCAAGAAGGCCGGTACGGCCAAGAGCGCGACCACCGCGAAGAAGGCGGCCACCGGCAAGAAGGCGACCGCCAAGCGGACGAGCGCCGCGTCGGGCCGGGCGAAGTCGGCGTCGTCGGCCTCGACCGCCAAGCGGGCGCCCGCCAAGCGCTCCACGACCAGGAAGACCACCGCGCGCAAGTCGGCGGGGACGAGGTCGGAGCCGACGCGTCCGCGCACCAAGGCGGCGTCGAGCAGCCGCGGGCCCGCGCGCCGCACGGTGTCCTCGCCCGCGTCGGCCACCTCGAGCGGCGCGGCCTCGGCCGCCTCGGACACGACCCTGGTCGATCCGAAGACCGCGCCCGTCGGTGCGAGCTCCACGCCGTCGCCGAACGGCGGCGTCCTGTCCGGGATGAACCGGGGGGCCGAAGGCGGTTGACGAGGGTGGGATCCTCGACGGTGCAGAGCCCTGTCCCGCGTCCGCGCGGGTCGGGGCTCGGCCGGTGAGTGGACGAGCCTACGGAGGACGCATGGACGACAAGCAGATCCTTTCGCACATCGACGAGTACGTCGCCGAGGAGGCGAAGCTGCGCGAGAAGCTCCAGCGGGGCGAGCTCTCCCAGGGCGAGGAGCAGCAGCGCCTGCGCGCCCTGGAAGTGGAACTCGACCAGTGCTGGGACCTCCTCCGCCAGCGCCGCGCCCGCCGCGACGCCGGCCAGAACCCGGACGACGCCACCGCCCGCCCCGGCGCCGCGGTCGAGGGCTACCTCCAGTAACCCGCGCCCACCAGCGCCCCACCCGCCCCTGTCGCCCACCTGGCGACGGGACGGGCCGGCCCGGGCACCTCGGCCGGAAAACTCGGCTGACATCTCCTGGCTGCCCGGCCTCGCCGGGAGGGTGCGGGCCGAGGGCCGCTGCTCTCCCTGACCGGATGCGGCCGGGGAAGAACCGGCCGGTGCGCCGACCCACACGGCCGACGCGTCGTCTCATGAGCTGAGACGGCACCCGACGGGGGCGCCGCGTGCCAGGGGAAGAGGGCCGCTGTGAAGGGCCTGCCGCAAGCCGTGACCGTGGGGACCGTCCTGGTCGCGGCCGTACCTTTCATCGCGCTGACGCAGGCGTCGGCGTCCGCGCGACCCGCCGTCGCCCTGACCGCCGCGCGGACGGCCGCCGTCGCGCAGGGCCGCGTCCACGCGCCGGTCCCGCTGCGCGTCCGCAGCAAGGCGAACCGCCTCAGCCAGACCTACCGCCGGCTGCCGAACGGCACGACCGTGGCGCTCCGCTGCTCCGTCAAGGGACAGCGCATCTACGGCAACCGCACCTGGTACCGCCTGGCGACTGCTCGCCACGAGTACGTGGCGGCCCACTACGTGAAGCTCGTCTCAGGCCACGTCCCACCCTGCTGACCGGCGCCATCCCGCCTCGCCGGCCGCGCCCTTCCGCCCTGCTAGACCAGCGGCATCGCGTCTCGCCGGCCGCGCCGTCCCGCCCCGCTAACCGGCGCTGTCCCGCCCCGCTAACCGGCGCTGTCCCGCCCCGCTAACCGGCGCTGTCCCGCCCCGCTAACCGGCGCCATCGCGTCTCGCTGGCCGCGCCATCACGCCCCGCTCGGCATGTGCTTGCCCGCTTGGGGCGGCGTGATCTTCCGGTCCCGCGGAGCGGCTTACTGCGGCCTGGTGGAGCGCGGGGCCCGCGCCGCGGAGGCTGCTCGGGGCGCGGTGTTGTGCCTTGGTCAGGGATGCTGTTGCGCGTCGGAGTCCTGGCCTCGCGGTGTGGTTGGTGTCCGGTTTGGGAAGCTAGCTGGCCCTCTGCGGGGCTGAAATGGGTTTTGACGGGCGAACTCGGTAGATCGGTGTTCCGGGATCGTCTGGGCGGGTTCTGGCCTGAATGGGACGGAAAGAGCCGTCCACCCGGCGGGGTGGACGGCTCTCGTGCGTTCCGGGAGCTACATGCGTTCCGGGGTGGGGACGCCGAGGAGGCCGAGGCCGGTGACCAGCGTGCGCAGGGTGAGGGCGCACAGGGCCAGCCGGGACTGCCTGGTCTCGTCGTCCGGCGCCTTCAGGACGGGGCAGTTCTCGTAGAAGGCCGTGTAGGCCGACGCGAGTTCGAACAGGTAGGTCGCGAGCCGGTGCGGCTCGGCGGTCTCGAAGGCGCTCTTGACGGCGGCTCCGAAGCCGAGCAGGTGCAGGGCCAGGGCGCGTTCGGCGGGCTCGCGGACGGTGATCGGGCCGTGCGCGTCGTCCGGGGAGACGCCCGCCTTGCGGAAGATCGACCGGATCCGGGTGGCGGCGTACTGGAGGTACGGGCCGGTGTTGCCCTTGAAGGAGATCATCCGGTCGAAGTCGAAGATGTACTCGCTGTCGCGGGCGACCGACAGGTCGGCGTACTTGACCGCGCCGATGCCGACGGCCTCGACGATCGCCTCCCGCTCGGCGGCGTCGAAGGAGCCGTCGTGGTTGAGCTTGTCGAACTCGGCCCCGGCCCGCTCGACGGCCTCGTCCAGCAGCTCGGCGAGCTTGACCGTGCCGCCCGCCCGGGTCCGCAGGATCTTGCCGTCGGTGCCGAGGACGTTGCCGATCTCGGCGTGCTCCAGCACCATCCCGTCGTTGACCCAGCCCGCCATCCGGGCGACCGCGAAGGCCATCTGGAAGTGCAGGGACTGCGGCGCGCCGACGACGTAGATCACCCGGTCGGCGTGCTCGGTGTCGGACCGGTACCGGATGGTCGCGAGGTCGGTGGTCGAGTAGTTGTAGCCGCCGTCGCTCTTGCGGACGATCACCGGCAGCGGGTCGCCCTCGCGGCCCTTGAAGCCGGGCGGGAACACCACGAGCGCGCCGTCGCTGATCTCGGCGATGCCCTTGTCGGTGAGCTCCTGCGCGGTCGGCGCGAGCAGGTCGTTGTAGAACGACTCGCCCTTGATGTCGTCGTCGGTGAGCGTGACGCCCAGCCGCGCGTAGACGTGGTTGAAGTACCGCTTCGACACGTCCACGAGGATCTGCCAGAGCCGCATGGTCTCCGGGTCGCCCGCCTGGAGCTTGACGACCCGGGTCCGGGACCGCTCGGCGAAGCCGGGGTCGGAGTCGAACTTCTGCCGGGCGGCCTGGTAGAAGGCGGTGAGGTCGCTGACCGACGAGTCGTTCCGCTCCGCGGCGTCCACGCCGACGTCGAGCAGCTGCTCGATCAGCATGCCGAACGGCGTGCCCCAGTCGCCGACGTGGTTGTCCCGGACGACGTTCTCGCCGAGGAACTCGCCGATCCGGGCGATGGCGTCGCCGACGATCGTGGTGCGCAGGTGCCCGACGTGCATCTCCTTCGCCACGTTCGGCGACGAGTACTCGACGATCACCTTCTGCGGGTGCTCGGCCGGCGGCACGCCGAGCCGGTCGTCGGCGAGCGCGTCCTGCGCCCGGCCCGCGATCCACTCGTCGGACAGGGTGAGGTTGATGAAGCCCGGCCCGCTGATCTCGACCTTGGAGACCAGCCCGTCCACGTCGAGCCGCGCCACGATCTCCTCGGCGATGCCGCGCGGGTTCTGCTTCTCGCCTCGCTCCTGGGTGAGCGGCTTGACCAGCGACATGGCGACGTTGGCCTGCAGGTCGGCGAACTGCGACGGCCGGATGACCGGGTCGGTGTCCGCGAACGACGGTCCGAAGGCGGCGGCGAGCGCGGCCCGGACCCTGTCAGCGAGTACGAGTTGCGGGTCGGACATGTCTCAAGGTTATCGGCGCGGCGGTGTGGAACCGGTAATGGTTTGCTGTTTAAGGGCCTTCAGGACAAGGGTCAGCAGCACCCCGGCGACGCCCGCGATCACCAGGGCGTCCAGATCGTTGCCGAGGCTGTCGGGGCGCAGCGCGAAGAAGTGCCGCAGCCAGGGCACGGCGAGGACGATCAGAAACGCCGCGCCCATCGCCCCGACCAGGCCGAGCCGCCACCAGTTCCACGGCCGCGCGATCAGCACCAGCACCCACAGGGCCAGCAGGAACAGCGACAGGGACGCGGACGACGAGTCCTCCTCGAAGCTGCTCTCCGGGTTGCGGGTGGCGATCCAGTAGCCCGCGAACGTGGCGACGCCGCAGGCGAGCCCGGCCGGGACCGCGAACCGCAGGACGCGCGGCACGAAGCCGGGCCGGGCGCGCTCGGAGTTCGGCGCGAGCGCGAGGAAGAACGCCGGGACGCCGATCGTGAGGGAGCTGATCAGCGTCAGGTGCCGCGGCAGGAACGGGAACCGGACGTGCATCAGCCCGACCAGCACCGACAGGATGATCGAGTAGACGGTCTTGGTGAGGAACAGGTTGGCGACGCGCTCGATGTTCCCGAGCACCCGCCGCCCCTCGCCGACGACGTGCGGCAGGGTCGCGAAGCGGTTGTCCAGCAGGACGATCTGCGCGACGGCGCGGGTGGCGTCGCTGCCGGAGCCCATGGCGATGCCGAGGTCGGAGTCCTTCAGGGCGAGCACGTCGTTGACGCCGTCGCCGGTCATCGCGACCGTGTGGCCCCCGGCCTGGAGCGCCGCGACCATGTCGCGCTTCTGCTGCGGGGTGACCCGGCCGAACACGGAGTTGTGCTCCAGCACCTCGGCCATGTCGCCGATGTCGGACGGCAGGGTGCGGGCGTCCACGGGATGCTCGGCGTCGGGCAGGCCGAGCGAGGTGGCGATCGCGCCCACCGAGACCGGGTTGTCCCCGGAGATGACCTTGACCGTGACGTCCTGCTTCGCGAAGTAGGCGAGGGTCTCCTCGGCGTCGGGGCGGACCCGCTGCCGCAGCACGATGAGCAGCGCGGGCCGCGCGGTGGACGCGACGTCGAGCCGGTCCGGATCGGCGAACGCGCCGTCCGGAACCCGGGCGAGCGCGAGGACGCGCAGCCCGGTGGACCCGAGCTCCTCGGCCTTCGCGCGAGCCGGATCGTCCGGCCCGAGCAGCACGTCGGCCGCGCCGAACACCCAGGACCCGTGCCCCTCGAACCTCGCCCCACTCCACTTGCGCGCGGACGAGAACGGGACGGCGTCCTCCCGCCTCCAGCCCGGATCGGGAACGTCGAGCCCGTCCTTCACAGCCTGCATCGTCGCGTTCGGATCCGGATCCGCATAAGCCAACGCCGCCAAAGCCCGCTCCCCAGCCCCCCGCCCCCCAGAGGCCCCCTGCGCACCCGCCCCTTGCGCACCCGACTCCCGCGCATCCGCCCCTTGCGCATCCGCCGGACCCGCCCCCTGCGCATCCGGGGCCTGTGCACCCGGCGTTCGTGCGTCCGGCGCCTGTGTGTCTGGTGCTTGTGCACCCGGCACCCGTGCATCCAGCTCCTGCGCGCCCGGTGCCTGCGTGTCCGGTTCCTGCGTCTTCGGTGCCTGTGCGTCCGGTGCATGGGGGGCTGGGGCGGTGGGGGGTGGGGTGTCGAGGGGGACCAGGTGGTCGAAATCCATGCCCGGCTCGGTGAGGGTGCCGGTCTTGTCCACGCACAGGACGTCCACGCGGGCGAGGCCCTCGATGGCGGGGAGTTCCTGCACGAGCGCCTGCCGGCGGCCCAGCCGGACGACCCCGACCGCGAACGCGATGCTCGTCATCAGGACCAGGCCCTCGGGGATCATGGTGACCACGCCCGCGACCGCGCCGACCACGGCGTTCGAGACGCCGCCCGCCGACCGGAACTGGCTCGCGAACAGCAGGATCGCGACCGGGATGATCAGCCAGGTCACGTACTTGAGGAACCGGTTGATGCCCTCCATCAGCTCCGAGCGGGTGAGGGTGAACCGGCTGGCCTCCTCGGTGAGCCGGGCCGCGTAGGCGTCCCTGCCGACCTTCGCGGCGGTGAACGTGCCGCTGCCCGCGACCACGAAGCTGCCCGACTTCAGCTCGTCGCCCGCCCGCTTATGGACGGGATCGGCCTCGCCCGTCAGCAGCGACTCGTCGACCTCCAGGCCGCTGGAGGCGACGACCGGGCCGTCCACGACGATCTTGTCGCCGGTGCCGAGCGCGATCAGGTCGTCCCGCACGACCTCGTGCTGGCGCACATCCCGGGCCGTCCCGTCGCGGACGACCCGGACCGGCGCCTCGCCGATCACGGCGAGCCGGTCGAGGGTGCGCTTGGCGCGCAGCTCCTGGACGACGCCGATCGCCGAGTTGGCGACGATGATCCCGCCGAACAGGCCGTCCTGCCACTCGCCGAACAGCATGACCAGCACGAACAGGGAGCCGATCAGCGCGTTGAAACGGGTGAGGACGTTCGCCCGGACGATCTCGCCGACCGACCGGCTGGTGCGGCGCGGCACGTCGTTGACCTGGCCGGCCGCAACGCGTTCGCGGACCTGCGCGTCGCTGAGCCCGCCCCGCGCGGCCTGCTCCACGTCAGTCATCTTCCCCCCGTTGGAAGCCCCATTCCCAGAGATCGACTGGGACAACCCCGGGGTCCGCTCAGCGACCCGCGGCGCCCCGGTCCGGCCGCTCGGCCGCCCGTCCCGTCACCGGACGCGCCGCCGACTCGGCGTCCGCACCCGGCCCCCGTTCACCTTCACCCTCTACAACGTGTGACGGCCTCGGAACGTTGGGGTCATCGTCCCGGTGATTTTCGCGAGCGGCCGCGTCCTTCGCCGAGCCGCCCTTCGCCGAGCCTTCCTTCGCCGTGACGGCCTTCGCGGCGGCGTCCGTGCCGCCTCCGGTCTCCCGCGCGTCCCGCGGCTCGCGCCCGTCCCGAGCGTCGCGTCCGTCCTTGCCCTCACGGCCGGGGCGGGCGTCGCGGCCCTTCTTGGGATCGCGATCGTCGCGGCCCTTGGCGTCGCGGCTGTCCTTGGCGTCGCGTCCGTCCTTGGGCTCGTGGTCGTCGCGGCTGTCCTTGGCGTCCTTGGAGGCGTCGCGGTCGCCGTGGGGCCAGCGGGGGAAGCGGGACGTCTTGGTCGCGGCGACCTGGTCGCGGATGCGTTCGACGATGCGGCCCGCGGCCAGCTCGTGCGCGAGCAGGCAGGCCGAGGTGATCGCGCGGGCGCGCGCCGCCCCGTGCGCGATGATCACTGTTCCGTTCAGGCCGAGCAGGACGCCGCCGCCGTAGGTGTCGGAGTCGAGGCGGTCCCTGAGCTCGGTGAGCTTGCGGCGTTGCAGCAGCGCGCCGACGCGGGCGGTCCGGGACGAGGTGACGGCCTCGCGGATCTCGGCGAACGCCGTCCGGACGGTGCCCTCCAGGGTCTTGAGCGCGACGTTCCCGGTGAAGCCGTCGGTGACGATCACGTCCACCTTGCCCGCGAGCAGGTCGTGGCCCTCGACGTTCCCGGCGAACTCGACGCCGTGGTGTCCGGACGCGAGCAGCTCGTGCGCGCGCTTGGCGAGCTTGTTGCCCTTGCCCGCCTCCGAGCCGATGTTGAGCAGTCCCACGCGCGGGCGCGCGAGGCCGAGGCGGATCTGCGCGTAGGCCGTGCCGAGCGCGGCGAACTGCACCAACGTCTCCGGCTTCACGTCGGCGGTCGCGCCCGCGTCCAGCAGGACGGTCGGACGCGGACGGGTCGGGAGCGTCACCGCGATCGCGGGCTTCATCACGCCCTGCTGGGCCTTCAGCCGCAGCCGCGACGTGGCGACCACCCCGGCCGTCGAACCCGCCGACACCAGCGCGGACGCGCGGCCCTGCTTGACCAGATGGCAGGCGATCGCGACCGACGAGCGCGGCTTGCGCCAGCTCGCGAGCGCGCCCTCGCCCATGTCGAGCGCCTCGTCCGCGTGCACGATCGGGATCTCCCCGGCGATGCCGAGCAGGTCGAGGCGCGCCCGGATCCGCGGCGCCTGCCCCACCAGGACGACCCGCACGCCGTGCTCGCGGAACGCGGCCACCGCGCCGTCGATGATCTCTTCGGGCGCGTGGTCGCCGCCCATGGTGTCCACCGCGATCGGCGCGGGCCGCACCCGCGGCTCCTGCGCCGCCCGCGCTCGCGAATCCTGGCTCATGCGCGCCCGCCCGTCCCAGCCACCCGCGTCCGCAAGTCCTGGCTCGTGCGCGCCCGCGCTAGCGGGGTCTGGTTCGTGCGCGCCCGCGGGGCCTGGCTCGTGCGAGCTCGGGCAGCCCGGCTCGTGCGCGCTCGCGCTAGCGGGGTCTGGCTTGTGTGCGCCCGCGGGTCGTGGCTCGTGTGCGCACGCGCTCGCGGGGCCTGGTTCGTGCGCGTCCGCGGGGCCTGGCTCGTGCGAGCTCGGGCAGCCCGGCTCGTGCGCGCCCGCGCTAGCAGGTTCTGGCTTGTGCGGGTTCGTGCGTCCTGCGTTGCTTGGGGGTGCGGAGCTTGGGCTGGGCGGGAGCAACCGGGGTGGGGGTGCGTGGCCGGAGCGGGGCCGGTGGCACCGACCGGCGAGGGACGTGCCTGCTCGCCATTGCCGGTCATCAGCACTCCAGAGGGGACGGGGAGAGAGGCGCCGCGCCACGACGGGGCAGCTCATCGCATGGTATCCAGCGATCGCCGGGCCTCCGCCGTCCCGCCCCCGGGAGGGACGACGCTCCGTCCCTCCCGCCGGATCAGTGCTTCTTGGCGCAGTCCGTCCCGAGGCAGTCGGCGTTCTGCACGATCGGACGGCCGTTGACGAGGACCGTGTAGTACTGGGTCTGCGTCGCGTCCTCGCCCGCGCCGATCACCTGCACCGGACGGTGGTCCGCGGTGCTGGCGGTGCAGCTGACGCGCATCTTCTCCTTCGTCCATCCCGGCGCGTCCGCGCAGGTCAGGCCGGAGGTGAGGGTGACGCCGCGGCGGGCCAGCTCGGCTCCGCCGACGCGCGCGACCCCCGTGCGCAGCGCCTTCTGGGACGGGTAGCGCAGTTCCTTGGAGCCGGAGACCGTCAGGTAGGCGGCGCCCGCGGCGAAGCCGGCGACGACGACGGCCAGCGTGCCCATGACCAGGGCTCTCGTTCGAGTGATCTTCACGGCTGTAGACGTCACCGCTCGGTCGGCGCGGCACGCGGACGCCGTCCCGATCTTTGTCGATCATGCGGACTCGTTACGCGTGCTTCACGTGCCGCCGGTCAGCGCATGCCCGCGTCCAGACCTTCCGCCGCGTTCGCGTGGTTTGGGCGTCGCGTCGCCGGGCGGCGGAGCGGCGGATCGGCGGGCGGCGGAGCGGCGGAGCGGCGGGCGGCGGGGCGGCGGGGCGGCGGCTCAGGTGTGCCGGCAGCCGGTGCCGAGGCAGTCGCGGTCGATCAGCACGCGTCCGCCGACGGTCACCTGGTAGCGCTCGCGCGGGTTGGACGTGTCGGCGTCGCTGACCGTCCCGGTGATCGCGACGGGCTCGCCGCCGGTGGTGCGGGCGGTGCAGGTGATCCGGACCTCGGCGAACGCGCCGGTCGGCGGCGTCTGGCAGGCCGGGCGGCCCTCCAGCCGGACGCCTTGCGCGCGCAGGTCGGCGGACGCGCCGTCCGCCACCGCGTTGCGGTACGCGCCCTCGGAGATCCGCTGCATGACGCCGCATCCGCTGAGCCCGGCCACCGCGATCGACGCGACGAACATCACACCGAGGCGGCGCCTCAGGCGTCCGCGGGCCGGGGCGGTCACGACGCGCCCCCGTGGACGCGGTCGACGGCGTCCGCCACCGCGTCGGGACGGTCGAACTGCACCATGTGCGGGCAGTCCGGAAGATCCACCTGGTGGCCGCGCGGGGACATCCCGGCGAGGCGGCGGTGGCAGCCCGCCCATTCGAGGCCGTCGCCCGCGTCGCCGAGCGCGGTCAGCACCTCCAGCGGGATGGCCGGAAGCGGTCGCCGCTCGCGCAGCGCCAGCAGGTCGGCGGCGGCCTCGCGGTACGCGACGTCCTCGGCGATGACCGCGCCGAGCACCGCGCCGCGCCCGTACACCGACCGGACGACCTCGGGCGGCACCGGCTCCGCGCGCTCGGTGACCTGCTTCAGTGTGATGCGCCGCCCGAACGGCCCGATCACCCGGGACAGCCGGGTCGCCTCCAGGCCGGCCCCGGTCGCGCGCAGGACGGGATGGACGGCGGCGCTGATCCGCAGCCCGGCGCAGTTGACCCGCTCCTCGCAGCTCGGATCGACCAGCACCAGCGCGCGCACGGCGTCCGGATGCAGCCGGGCCAGCGCCTCGGCGTGGAACCCGGCCATCGAGTGCGCGACGACCGTGACCGGCCCGCCGCTCGCGCGCGCGAGGTCGGCGAGGACGCCGACGTCTCGGCGCAGGCTCGCCGGACGCCGCGCCGCCGGGCTCAGCCCGAGCCCCGGACGGTCGAACGCGATCACCCGGTACCGGTCGTGCAGCAGGCCGATGACCGGTTCCCAGTCGAACCACGCCCCGCCGAGGCCGGTGCTGAGCAGCAGCGCGGGCGCGTCCGGCGGACCGGACTCGACCACGTGCACCCGCTCGCCCCCGGCCGCGGCGATGCGCCCGCCGGGCGCGACCGGACCGCCGTCCGCGCCGTCCCGCTCCACCGTCGTCCGCTCGCCGCGCGTCACCGGGCCGTCGTCTCCTTCGCCTGGACGGGGCGGGTCTGCGGCGCGCGCCACGCGGCCCGCCAGTCGGCCCACAGCGCCCACGCGATCGTGAGCAGGCCGAGGCACAGGATGCTGATCTGGATGCGCTGCAGGATGCCGAGCCACTCGCCGACCAGCATCGCGACGACGGTCGCGAGCGCGAACGCGGTCTCGACGACCGCGAGGAGCCAGCCGAACCGGGCGAGCGCGGGCCACCAGCCGTACCGGCGGGCCGCGATCGACAGCGTGAGCAGCGCCGCGACGCCGCAGGCGATCACCGCGCTGCTGGTCACCGAGTGGAAGGAGTGCGAGAACGACACCTGGTCGGCGCGCTCGCGCAGCGCGCACCACGTCTCCAGGCTGGGCGCGCAGTCGAGCGGGAACAGCGCGTCGCCCATCGCGCACAGCCCGAACAGGCCGAGGAAGCTCCAGCCGAGCGTGCTCCAGAACCGGCGGCGCAGGGTGGCCAGCGCGGTGCCCGCGACGATGATCGACAGCACCCCGGTGACCAGGTCGCCGCCGCTGTAGACCAGGTGGTACGGCTGGTCGCGGGCGGACAGCTCGCTCACGTACCCGTTCACGACGTCCAGCGCGGGGCTCAGCAGGTGCTCCAGCATGAACGTGGCGTAACTCACGCCCGCGACGGCCGCGATCACCGCCGCGAACAGCGGCGCCACCCCCGGCCGCACCGCCGCCACCCCACCCAGCGCCGCCGCCCCTTCGGGCCGCGTGCTCGCGTCGCCGCGCCGCGCTGCCGTCGCTTCGGGTCGCGCGCTCGCGTCGCCGCGCCGGGCTGCCGTTGCTTCGGGTCGCGCGCTCGCGTCGCCGCGCCGCGCCGCCGCCCCTTCGGGCTGCGCCGCGGTTTCTCCGGGCTGCGCCGGCGCCATGCGTTCCTCGCCTGCGGCGCTTCGGGGCGTCGGCTCGCGGCTTTCGAGCGGCCGTTCGGCGCTTTCGGGCGTCCGTTTGCGGTCGTTCGGGTCGGTGGCGGACGGCGGGTCGTGGTCGTCCGCGGCGGCGTGGGGCACCGGCTCGCGCCCCCTGGGCCTGTCGTGCCCGGTCGCCTTCACCGGCCCCCCTCAAGCGTCGGTCGCGTCCTTCGGCACTGGCGCTCGCAGTCGCCCGCGCGGAGTCGCCGGTACAGCGTCGAACGCCTCGTGTGCATCGAGCGTTCCCTTTGCAAGTATCTCCACACCAGCATAGGGAGCCGCGTCGGCTCGCCACTTTTACGCCGCGTAATCGTTGTATCTGGTGCGGGTCCGTAAGTGCCCTCGGACCGCCGGGCGCGCGCTGGCGCTGACCTGCTTCTTTGTACTGGTAAGGGGGTATCCATTCGGCATGTACCGATTTTCGACGCTTCAATGGGGGTGGCCCGGACCCGGACGATGACTGTCGGTGACGAAGTGAAACCCCCCGGCGGGTGCGGCTTCGCGGACGTTCACCGTCCCGGGCGCGGTGCCCGCATCCCCCGCTGAACTCAAGGAGTACCCACACGTGACGATGGTGAACGACGCGGCTCCCCACACGCGATCCTCCGGTCGCAAGTTCCGCGCCTTCACGGCGAAGCACCTGGACGAGCTGACCGCCCGTGCAGGCCTCTCGCCGGACCAGCAGTTGGCGGTACGGGCGGTGGCGACCGTACTGCCCTTCCGTACCAACGCCTACGTCATCGAGGAGCTCATCGACTGGTCCGCCGCGCCGGACGACCCGATCTACCGGCTGGTCTTCCCGCAGGAGGACATGCTCCCCGAGGCGGACGTCGCCCACCTGGCCGGCCTGCTGCGCCGGGAGGCGCCCAAGGCCGAGGTCGAGGCCGCCGCGCACGCGGTGCGGATGAAGCTCAACCCGCACCCCGCGGGGCAGATGGAGCTGAACATCCCGACCTTCGGGGACGGCAAGATCCCCGGTCTCCAGCACAAGTACGACGAGACCGTGCTCTACTTCCCCAAGCAGGGCCAGACCTGCCACGCGTACTGCACCTACTGCTTCCGCTGGGCGCAGTTCGTCGGCGAGCCGGACCTCAAGATGGCCGGGGACGAGCCGGACCAGCTCCGCCGGTACCTGCTCGCGCACCCCGAGGTGACCAGCGTCCTGTTCACCGGCGGCGACGCCATGATCATGGGCGAGCCGGTGCTGCGCCGCTACATCGAGCCGCTGCTCGACCTGGAGCAGCTCGAGTCGATCCGGATCGGCACCAAGTCGCTGGCCTACTGGCCGCAGAAGTTCGTCACCGACCCGGACGCCGACGCGATGCTGCGGCTGTTCGAGCAGGTCGTCCAGTCGGGCAAGAACCTCGCGTTCATGGCGCACTTCACGCACCCGCGCGAGCTGGAGCCGCTGATGGTCGCCGAGGCGTGCCGGCGGATCCGGGACACCGGCGCGGTGATCCGGACGCAGGCCCCGCTGATCCGCACGATCAACGACGACCCGAAGGTCTGGGAGAACATGTGGCGCACCCAGACCCGCATGGGCCTCGTGCCGTACTACATGTTCGTGGAGCGTGACACGGGGCCGCAGGACTACTTCGCCGTCCCGCTGGCCGACGCCTACGAGATCTTCCGGGACGCGTACGCGAACGTCTCCGGCCTCTCCCGGACGGTGCGCGGCCCGTCCATGTCCGCGACGCCCGGCAAGGTCTGCGTGGACGGCGTCCTGGACCTGTTCGGCGAGAAGGTCTTCGCGCTGCACTTCATCCAGGCGCGCGACTCGTCGCTGGTGAACCGGCCCTTCTACGCCAAGTTCGACCCGAACGCGGTCTGGCTGGACGACCTCAAGCCCGCCTTCGCCGACAAGTTCCCCTTCGAGGCGTAACCCGACGGGCGTGACCGGGGAGTCCAGGGCGGAACTCCCCGGTCAGCGAACCGGCATGCGAACCGTCCGGCGTGCCCACCCTCGGGCATGCGAGCCCTCGGGCGGGCGAACCGTCCGGCGTGCCCACCCTCGGGCGGGCGAACCGTCCGGTGTGCGAGCCGTCCGGCGGACGCGCCGTCCGGCGGGCGGGGTCAGCTGAGGTGGCGGGACAGGGCGAGGGCCGCGCACACCGACGCGCCGCCGAACAGCGCCATCGTGATGCCGGGGGAGAGGCCCTCGGCGAGCGCGCCCGCACCGGCCATCGCGCCGGACTGGAGGGTCATGCTGCCGGTGGTCAGGAGCCCGAACGCCTGCCCGCGCCGTTCCTCGGGGACGGCGTCCACGAACCGCTGCTGGATGCTCAGCTCGTAGCTCAGCCCGGCCGCCCCGGCGAGGCCGAGGACGCAGGCGATCGCGATGCCCGGCCTGAGCGCGAACAGCACCAGCGGCGCGCCGTTCAGGACGGCCAGCAGCAGTCCGATCCGCTCGCGCAGCGCCAGCGGGACGAACCGTCCGACGACGAAGTTGCCGAGCAGCATCCCGGCGGCGATCGAGGCCAGCACGAAGCCGGCCTGCTCGGCCTTCCCGATGGACGCGGCGTAAGGGATCACCACGCCCTCCGCGCCGGTCGCGAGCGCCGCGGGCAGCCACATCGCGACCAGCCCGCCGCGGATGACCGGATCGCGCAGCAGCGCCTTGTTGACCCGCCAGGTCTCCCGCGCGGCCCCGCCGTCGCGCTCGCCCTCGACGCGCGGCGGACGGGCCGCCAGCCCGATCCGCGCGAACAGGGCGGCGCATCCGGCGGTCGCGGTGGAGAGCCACAGCGTGCTGGACGGCCCGACGGCGGTGATCAGCAGCCCGCCGCACGCCTGCCCGGCGATCTGGGCGCCGCCCGCCGTCATGGTGAACACCGAGCGGCCGAGGACGTAGCCGCCGTCGCCGGGCAGGATCTCGCTGAGCATCGCCCACGTGGACGCGGACGCGAGCGGCATCAGCAGGCCGAGGCCGAACATCACGCAGAGCGTGCCGCCGACGGGCAGCACGTCCAGCGCGAGCAGGGCGGACGTCGCGGACTGGACGAGGTAGACGCCGACGAGCAGCCGGCGCGGCGGGAGCCGGTCGGTGTGCGAGAGCAGCAGCGCACCGCCGATGACGTAGGGGAACATCTCGGCGGTGTAGGCGAGCGCCGCGAGCAGGGACGATCCGGTGCGCTGGTAGACCAGCACGGACAGCGCCAGCATCCGCACCATGTCGCCGCCCACGAGGATCACTCGGAGCGCGAACAGGACGCGGAACTCGCGGACGGCGAAGATGTCGCGGTAGGCGACGGTGGCGGGGGACGTGGTAGGAGTCGTCGTCACGACACGCACCTTCGCGGCATATCGCCGCCGAGGCTAAGGTTTCGGGCAGGAGCGAAACATGGCGTGGATCGAGGTCGGTCCGGGGGACGTCACCGCGTCGAGGTTCGCGGTGTCGCCTCTGGCGGAGGTCACCAGCGCGCTCGGCGTCCTGTCCGGGCGGCACGAGCTGGGACCGCTCGAACCGTGGGTGCGGCGCGCCCGCCCCACCTTCCGCGCCCTGATGGACGACCCGTCCGTCCGGGCGCTCGCCTTCCTGCGCCGCCGCGGCGGCTACATGGCCGATTTCGTGACGCCGCCGCCCGAGCGCGTCCACGTCACGCTGGAGGAGCAGCTCGCGCAGGTCAGGGCCACGCCGCTGGCGCTCGCGCGGCACGAGCTGGCGCAGAACCGGGCGGGCCTGCCCGCGCCGGACCGGGCCGTCCGCACCGTCCTGGACTCCGACGACGTGGTGGATCTGCTGGCGAACGGCCTGGCCAGAGCGTTCGGCGCGCTGATCGAGCCGGACTGGCCCACGATCCGGACGATCTTCGAGCGGGACCTGCTGTACCGGGCCGGTCGCCTCGCCGTTTACGGCTGGGCCGAAGCCCTGGCCGGACTGTCCCCGCGGGTGCACTGGCATCCGTCCGAGACCGGCGGCGCGATCGAGCTGGCGGGCCTGGAGGGGCCGCGCACGTCCCTCAACGGCGCGGGGCTGCTCTTCCAGCCGTCGGTCTTCGCGGGGCTCGGCTACTCGACCGAACCGCCGTGGCGCAACACCCTGCTGTACCGGGCGCGCGGCGTCGCGGCGCTCTGGCTCCGCGACGCGCCGCCGAACGACGGCCTGCCCAAGCTGATCGGCCGCACCCGCGCCGACGTGCTGCGCGCCCTGGACGAGCCGACCACGACGACCCGCCTGTCCGCGCTGCTCGGGATGAGCCTCGGCAACGTCGGCGACCACCTGGCCGTCCTGCGCGACTGCGGCCTGGTCGCGCGGGACCGGTACGGACGCGCCGTCCTGTATCGGCGCACCGAGCTGGGCGAGGCTCTGCTCGACAGCGGGATACCGCCGTAAGGCCGCTCAGTAGCGCAGGCCTCAGTAGCGCAGGCCTCAGTGGCGCAGGAGTCAGTGGCCCAGGAGTCAGTGGCGCAGAAGTCAGTAGCGCAGGACGGCTCGCACCGCGAACCCGCCGTCCGGGGTCGTCCCGGCCTCGAACGCGCCGCCGTGCGCGAGCGCCCGCTCCCGCATTCCGAGCAGACCGAAACCCCCGCCGGACGTCCCGCCGCGCGCCGGACCGGTATCGCGCACCTCCACCTCCAGCCGCCCTGGCCGGTTCCGGACGCGCACCTGGCAACATGCGGACGCGTCCGCATGCCGTGTCACGTTCGTCACCGCCTCCTGGGCGATCCGAAATGCCGCGACCTGCACGCCCTCAGGCACCTCCCCGAACCCGCCGCCGCCCGGATCGCCGGACACCTGCACTCCGCCCTCGGACCGCGAGCCGTCGAGGTGGAGCTCGAATCTCGCGCCCGCCGCCCGGACGAGGCCGGGAAGGTCCCGCAGGCCGGGCGCGGGGCCGAGGGCGGTCTCGTCGGCCTCGCCGCGCAGGACGCCGAGCATCGCCCGCATCTCGCCGAGCGACGTCCGGCTGACCTCCTCGATCACTTCGAGCGCGCGCCGCGCCTCCTCCGGACGGTCGGCGACGACGTGGTTCGCGACCCCGGCCTGGACGGCGATGAGGCCCATGCCGTGCGACACCACGTCGTGCATCTCGCGCGCGATGCGGAGCCGCTCGTCCGCCCGGGCGCGCTCGATCTCGCGTTCGGCGTTCCGGCGGCGCTCGGCGACGGCCTGCCCTGCCGTCCAGGCGCAGCCGAGCAGGACGAGCCCGAGCAGCGCGCGCGGCAGGACGGTCCCGACCGCGCCCGCCGGAGCGCCCACGGCGGCCAGCCCGACCGCGCCCGCCGCGCTGAAGGCGCCGACGAGCCGCGTCGAGGGCGCGCGCGCCGCGCGACGCCGCGACGCGACCGTGTACATCGCGAGCGCGGCGGCGAGGAACGCGCCGGCGCCGACCGAGATCCCGATCACCGACACGGCCGCCGACGCCGCGAAGACCGCTACCGGCCACCGGCGCCGCACGACCAGCGGCAACGCCGCCGCCATCGAGACCGTCCACGCCCCGGCAGTCATGCCCTGAAGCCCGGTGACCTGCGGGAAAGCGACCAGACCGAGAACCAGCGCCGCGTCCACCGCGAGGCGTTTCAGCCCCTCCCGCGTCCGGACGTCCACGGAGTCGCGGTTCATCGTCCGGCCAGTCCCGATTCGTAGGCCACGATGACGAGCTGGGCGCGGTCGCGCGCGTGGAGCTTGCTCAGCAGCCGTCCGACGTGCGTCTTCACGGTCGGCAGGCTGAGCCGGAGCCGCTCGGCGATCTCGGCGTTGCTCAGCCCGGCGGCGATCAGTTTCAGCACGTCCCGCTCCCGGTCGGTGATGCCGTCGATCGCGACGTCCGTGCGGCGGGCGAACGCCTCGACCAGCCGCCGTGCGACCGACGGCGCGAGCATGCTGTCCCCGGCCGCCACCACCCTGATCCCCTCCAGCAGGTCCGCCGGACGCGTGTCCTTCAGCAGGAAACCGCTCGCCCCGGCGCGCAGCGCCGCGAAGACGTAGGCGTCCAGGTCGAACATCGTCAGGACGAGCACGCGCGCGCCGCCCGCCTCCGGGTCGCCGCAGATCCGGCGGGTCGCCTCCACGCCGTCCAGGACGGGCATGCGGACGTCCATGAGCACCACGTCCGGACGCAGCCGCCGCGCCAGCTCCACCGCCCGCTCCCCGTCGCCCGCCTCGCCGACGACCTCCAGGTCGGGCGCGTAGTCGACGAGCAGCCGGAAGCTGCCCCGCAGCAACGCCTGGTCCTCCGCGATCAGGACCCGGACCGTCTCGCTCAGCACGCCTCCCGCCCTCGGAATGCCCGAAGCGTAACCGTCAGACGTCCCGCCGCCGCAGCGCGAGCAGGCCGCCGAGGACGGCCGCGGCCGTCCATGCGAGCAGCACCGCGCCGCCGAGCAGTGGCCCCAGCGCGTCCTCCCCGGGCCGGACGGTCAGCAACTGCGCCCCCGCCCGATCGGGCAGCAGGTTCGCCGCGAACCTGCTCGACTGCGCGACCGTCATCAGCTGCGACCCCACGGTGACCAGCGGCAACAGCACCGCGAGCGGGACCAGCGCGGTCCGCGTCACCATCGTGCAACCGGCCGCGAGCAGGCACATGAGCGTCAGGTGAAGGACGGCCCCGGCCAGCGACCTCGGCACGCCGTCCGCGCCGAGCGACGTCCCGTGGCGGCCGAGCGCGAGCTGCGTGGCGAGATCCGAGACGATCACCGAGAACGCGACGACCGGCAGCGCCACCACCGCGACCGCGATCATCTTCGCCGCGTGGAACCGCGCCCGCCGCGGCACCGCGAGCAGCGCGGGCCCGAGCGGGTCGCCGGACACCGCGAGCACCCCGAACACGATCAGCGCGAGCATCCCGTACTGGACGCCGTCGAACCCCGCCTGCTGCGCCGTGAAATCGGGCCGTATCGACGGATCGTGGGAGTCGAGCGCCTGCCGTCCGGACCATCCGTCCAGCGCTCCGACACCGACGCTGATCATCGGCACCAGCGCCAGCGCGACCCTCGGCCCGCGCAGGCTGCGCAGCTTCACGAACTCGGCGCGCACCGCGTCGATCACCGGACACCGCCCGTCATCCGCAGGAACTCGTCCTCCAGATCGCCGGTGAACGCGGCGGTGTCCGCGTCGGCGACGAGCCGTCCGCGCGCGACGATCACGAGCCGGTCGGCCGTCCGCCCCACCTCACCGATGAGATGGCTCGACACCAGCACCGTCCGGCCCTCGGCGGCGAGCCCGCGCAGCAGGCCCCGCAGCCACCGGAGGCCCTCGGGGTCGAGGCCGTTCGCGGGCTCGTCGAGGATCACGATCCCGGGGTCGCCGAGCAGCGCCGCCGCGAGGCCGAGCCGCTGCCGCATCCCCTGCGAGTACCCGCCGACCCGGCGACGGGCGGCGTCCGGCAACCCGACGAGTTCCAGCACCTCCTGGACCCGGCGCGGACCGATTCCGGCCGTCCGCGCGAGCCACAGCAGATGCGCGTACCCGGTTCGCCCGCGATGCGGCGCGGCCGTCTCCAGCAGGGCGCCGACCTCGCACAGCGGACGCCGGAGATCGCGGTAGCGGCGCCCGCCCACCAGGGCGCGCCCGCCGTCCGGGGACGCCAGCCCGAGGATCATGCGCATCGTCGTGGACTTCCCGGCGCCGTTCGGTCCCAGGAACCCCGTCACGCGTCCCGGCCGGGCCGTGAACGTGAGATCGTCCACGGCCGCGACCGGCCCGTACCGCTTGCTCAGCCCCTCGACTTCGATCATGGGCCCACGCTGGCAGGCCCGCCCCGCGAGCACATCGGCCTGCGGTCCGTCAGCCCAGAGGACCACCCCCACCGGAAAATCAGGCGGTCTGGGCGTCCAGGAAGGCGCGGACGGCGTCGGTGAACGCCTCCGGCGCGTCGTGGTGGACGACGTGGCCGGCGTCCAGCGAGACCAGCAGGGCGGGGAGGCGCTCGGCCATCTCGGTCGCGTGCGAGGCCGGGAGCTCGTCGCTGCGCTCGCCGTGGATCAGCAGCGTCGGGCAGGTCAGGGCGTTCCAGTCGGCCCAGTGGTCGGCGGTCAGCGCCTTCTGGGACGCGACCGTGTCGCCGATGTCGAAGGACAGGCCCCACCCGTCCCCGGACGGACGCAGCGAACCCTCGACGTACGGGGCGAGACCGCCGAGGGCGGCGACCAGCTCCTCGCGCGTGGGCGCGTGCGTGGGCAGCCGCAGGGTGAAGTTCCAGTCGGAGTCCACGACCGCGCCGATGTCCTCCACGATCAGCGCGCTGACCCGCCCCGGGTGCCTCGCGGCGTACTGGTAGGCGTTGACGCCGCCCAGCGAGTGCCCGAGCAGGGCGACGGGGCCGAGACCCAGGTGCCGGTGGAAGGCGGCGAGGTCCGAGACGTAGTCGTCGCGTCCGTAGGTCCCGGCCCGGTCGGACTCGCCGTGGCCGCGCTGGTCGAGCGCGAGGACCCGCCACTCGGGGGACAGCGCCTCGGCCAGCGGCGCCCAGACGGACGCCTCGTTGTAATGGCCGTGGAGGGCGATCAGCGGCCTCCCCGGACCGCCGAAGTCCAGGTATGACAGCCGTCGCCCGTCCACTGAGAAGTACCCGCGCATGGTCCGAGATGCTAGATCGCCGGTACGACGATCCTGACGGCGGCCGAGGGGCACCCGCGCCGCGGGGGGCCTCAGAGGCCCGCGGCGAGCTTCAGGGTGATCGCCCCGGCGATGATCGCGGCGAAGGAGAGCAGCTTGGGCAGGGTGATCCGCTCCTTGTAGATCAGGGCGCCGAACAGGACGGTCCCGATCGAGCCGATGCCCGTCCAGATCGTGTAGCCGACGCTCACGTCCAGGGTGCGCAGGGCGAGGCTGAGGGTGAAGATGCCGCCGCTCGCGGCCAGCAGCGTCAGGACCGACGGCCACAGCCGGGTGAAGCCGTGCGTGGCGTTGGTGCCGAGGGCGAAGGCGATCTCGAAGACGATGGCGAGCGCGAGGAAGAACCAGGCCATGGTGTCGTCGCTTCCGTTCCGTGAAGGGGGCGGGGGAGGGGTTCAGGTCGGGGATTCAGTTCGACGGGGCGAGCTTGTCGGCGAGCTTGAGGCCGAGCACGCCGCCGATGATCAGGACGAACGCGAGCGCCTTCGCGGCGGTCATCGACTCGTGGAAGATCACCGTGCCGAGGGAGACGGTGCCGACCGAGCCGATGCCGGTCCAGACGGTGTAGCCGACGCCGACGTCCAGGGTCTTCAGCGCCTGGCTGAGGAAGAAGATCCCGCCGGCCGCCGCCCCGGCGGTCAGCAGGGACGGCCAGAGTTCGGTGAAGCCGTGCGTGGCGTTGGTGGCGAGCGCGAACACCACCTCGAAGACGGACGCGACCAGCAGGTACAGCCAGGCCATGAGCACCTCCAAGTGCTTGTATGTATATGCAAGTTCTTTCGGACGAGCAAGAGTATGTATGTACAAGTAAGCTGGTGTCAACGAGCACGGGAGGGACGGCGCAGATGGAAGCGACGCTTCAGGGGCGGGCCGACGTGCGGCTCTGGAACCGGGTGCTCGCGCTGCACGCGCGCGTGGAGCACAGGCTCGGGACCGTCCTGCAACGGCAGCACGGCCTCGGCCTGTCGGAGTACCGGGCGCTCGCGCTGCTCGCCGAGGCCCCGGACGGCGAACTGCGCATGCAGGATCTCGCGAGCGGCCTCGGGCTCAACCAGAGCTCGGTGACCAGGCTCGTCGGACGGCTCAACGAGGCCGGGTTCAGCTACCGCGACCTCTGCCCGGACGACAAGCGCGGCGTCTACACGGTGATCACGGACGCCGGCCGCGAACGCTACCGGCGGGCCCGTCCGTCCTACGAGGAGGCGCTCACCACCACCCTGGACGAGGCGGAGGAGGCGTCCGAGGTGCTCGGCGAGGCCCGCCGCAACGCGCGCCGAGAACAGCCGGGGGAGTGAGGGCACCGCGGGACGGTGCCCTCACCGGCGGGTCACTTGGTGCCGTAGACCGGGACGAGGGTGGCGCGGGCCAGCGTGTGGGCGGTGACGTTGAAGCCCACCACGGCGGGCATGGCGTCCGACGGGATGCCGAGCGACTCCACGTCCAGGGCGTGCACGGTGAAGACGTAGCGGTGCGGGTCGCCGGGCGGCGGGGCCGCGCCGCCGAACTCCTTGTTGCCGTAGTCGTTGCGCGCGTGGACGCCGATCTTGGAGTCGGCGGTCCCGGCGCCGGTCGGCAGCTCGGTCACGTCCGCCGGGACGTCGAACAGCACCCAGTGCCAGAAGCCCGAGCCGGTCGGCGCGTCCGGGTCGTAGCAGGTCACCGCGAAGCTCCTGGTCTCGGCGGGGAACCCGGACCAGCGCAGGTGCGGCGACAGGTTCTCGCCGGAGAAGCCCCAGTCGTCGAACACGTGCTTGTTCGCGAGGTGCTCGCCGTCGGCGATGTCGTCGCTCTCCAGCGTGAACGACGGGACCTCGGGCAGGTGCTCGTGCGGGAGCGGCGGCTTACCGGCCATGGTCAGTCCTCCTCCTGATAGCCGTTTCTCCCATACCTATCAGGGTCTACGTCTTCACCGCGCCCATGGTGAAGCCGGTGACGAACCGGTCCAGGAACAGGTTGAACACGAACGCGATCGGGACCGCCGTGAACACCGCCGCCGCCTGGAGCGACTGCCAGTAGAAGACGTCCCCGCGCACGAGCTGCGTCGGGACGCCGGTGCTCACCACCATCTTCGGCGCGGCGGAGACGAAGGCCAGCGCGTACACGAACTCGCTCGCGGTGAGGGTGAAGGCGAACACGACCACCGCGACGATCCCCGGGAACACCAGCGGCAGGACGACCCGGGCGAACGCGCTCAGCCGGCTGTGCCCGTCCACCATCGCCTGCTCCTCGACGTCCTTCGGGACGGCCCTGAGGAACCCGATCAGCAGCCACACCGACACCGGGACCGTGAAGGTCGGGTACACGACGATCATCGACCAGAGCGAGTCGGCGAGGCCCAGCGCGACCACCACGCGCGTCATCGACAGGAACAGCAGGGACGGCGGGACGAGGTAGACCAGGAAGATCCCGATCCCCATCGGCGTGCCCCAGGGGCGGTCCAGGCGGGCGAGCGAGTAGGCGGCGGGCAGCGCCAGCAGCAGCGTGATCACCACGACCGCCGCGCCGACCAGCAGCGTGTTCGTCACGAACGTCGGGAACCCGGTGTCGGTGAACAGGTACCGGACGTGGTCGGGCGTCGCGGGCCGGTTGAACGCGAACGGGTCGTTGGACGGGTTGTAGAGGTCCTGGTTCTGCTTGAACGCGCTGACCAGGCTCCACAGGAACGGCAGCGCGCAGACCAGCGCCGCCAGGATCGCCAGCAGGTACAGGGTGACGCGTCCGAGCACGTACCGGCGGGCGTAGCGGCGGCGCAGGGCCGCGGTGTCGGCGCTCACAGCGCCCCCAGCCGCCGGACGGCCCGCAGCACCGCGATCACCGCCGCGAGCAGGATCGGGAACAGGAACAGCGCGATCGCCGCGCCCTGCCCGACGTCCCCGCCCTCGATGCCCCGGAAGTACGCCCAGGACGCCAGCACGTCCGTCGCGTGCGTCGGCCCACCCCGCGTCAGCACGTACGGGACGGTCATGTCGGTGAACGTCATGATCGCCCCGAACAGCGCGGCGACCGCGATCACCGGCAGCGTCAGCGGGATCGTCACCTCGAACATCCGCCGCCAGTAGCCCGCGCCGTCCACCCGGGCGGCCTCCTCCAGGTCGCGCGGGATCGCGACCAGCCCGGCCAGGACGATCACGGCGGCGAGCGGCGTCAGCCGCCACGCCTGGACGAACACGACCGAGAGCATCGCCGTGGACGAGTGCCCCAGCCAGATCACGTTCCCGTGCAGCAGGCCCAGCCTCCGCAGCGTCCAGTCCACCGGCGAGTAGATCGAGTCGAGGAACCACAGCCACGAGATCGACGACAGCGCCACCGGGGTGGTCCAGGGCAGTAGCACCAGGAACCGGACGAACCACTTCCCCCGGAAGTCCGCGACCAGGATGTTCGCCAGGATCTTCCCGAACACCACGATCAGCGCCATCGACGCGACCGTGAACAGCAGCGTGTTCCCGAGCGCCTGCCAGAACACCCCGTCGTGGAAGATCTCCCGGAAGTTCCGGAACCCGACGAAGTGGTAGGACGGGTCGCCGGTCGTGACGTCGGAGAACGCGAACGCGATCGCCAGCAGGAAGGGCACGCCGACCAGCGCGGCGATGTAGACCACCGACGGAAGCAGCATCGCCCAGGCCAGGAAGCCCTCCCGATCCGAGAGCCGCGCCTTCGGCCCCACCCCACGCCCTCCCGCCGCGTCCGCCGCGCCCGCCGCTGCGCCCACCTTCGCCGCGCCGGCCTTCGCCGCGCCCGCCTTCGCCTCGCGCGCCTTTGCCCGGCGCCGTGCCGCCGGGTTCCTTCTCGCGGGGGTCACAGCCGCACCGCCGACGCCCGGAGGCCCGACTCGGCCTCGAAGAACCGCAGCCGCGACGCGTCCACGGCGAACTCGTGCGTCTCCTCCGGACGCAGCGGCGTCTCGACCGTCGCGGGAAGCCGCGCGATCACCCGCGTCCCCGCGCCGAACCCTCCGGCCGTGGCGTAGACGTGCCGGTCGCCGGACAGGTACTCCATCCGCTCGATCCGCAGCGGCATCGTCACGCGCTCGCCGGACGGGACGGCCTCGACCGGCAGCAGGTGCTCGGGACGGAACCCGACGAGCCGGTCGTCCCGCCGGACGAGGTTCATCGGCGGCGACCCGATGAACGTCGCGACGAACGTGTCGGCCGGGTCGTCGTACACCTCGGCGGGCGTCCCGACCTGCCGGACCCGGCCGTCCGACAGGACGGCGATCCGGTCGCCGAGGCCCATCGCCTCGGCCTGGTCGTGCGTGACGTAGACGGTCGTCGTGCCGACCCGCCGCTGGAACCGCTTCAGCTCGTCCCGCGCGGCGGTGCGCGTCTTGGCGTCCAGGTTCGACAGCGGCTCGTCCAGCAGGAAGACGGCCGGGTCCCGGACGAGCGCGCGGGCCAGCGCCACCCGCTGCCGCTCGCCGCCCGACAGGTGCCGCGGACGCCGCGCCAGCAGCGGTTCGATCCCGAGGAGCCCGGCCGCCCAGCGCGCCTTCTCCGCGCGGGCCGTCCGGTCGAGCGACCGCTCCGCCTTCAGCGGGAACTCGATGTTCGCGAGGACGGTCTTGTGCGGGTAGAGCGCGTACGACTGGAACACCATCGCGACCTGGCGGGCGCGCGGCGGCAGCCCGTTCACGACCTGCCCGTCGATCAGCACCTCGCCCTCGGTCGGCTGCTCCAGCCCGGCGATCGTGCGCAGCAACGTCGTCTTCCCGCACCCGGACGGGCCGAGCAGCACCAGGTACTCGCCGGGTTCGGCCGCCAGATCCACTCCGGCGAGCGCCCGGACGGACTCCGTGCCCAGCCTCCGATGCCCCTCGTAGACCTTGACGAGCGCCCGCACCTCGACCGTCTTCACCGCGAACCGCCTACCCCTCCCCGCCGCGTCGCCCACCGCGTCGCCCGCCGCGTCGCCCGCCGCATCGCCCGCCGCGTCGCCCGCCGCGTCGCCACTGCGTCGCCATTGCGTCAGCCGCCGACGAGCCCGCGCGCCCGCCAGTTCGCGAAGATCGTGTTGACCTGCCCGGCCGCCTCCGCGACCGCCTGCTTCGCGCTGACCTGGCCGCGCGCCGCCCGCGCGAACATCGTCGGCAGCACGTTGGTGTTGAAGATCTCCCCGACGGCCGGGTTGGACGGCCCCGGATACCCGATGTTCGCGCTCCACGACACGGCCGACTTCAGCAGCGACAGCTTGTCCGCCGGGCGCGCGCCCCACGGGTCCTTGCCGAGCCAGCCGTCGAGCTGCGGCACCAGCGACGGCCACCCCGGGAAGTCGTACAGCTCGGAGTAGTAGGAGGCGGACGCGAAGTTCGCCGTGTAGTGCAGCAGGAACTCCTTCGCCGCGTCGGCGTTCGCGGAGTACTTCGGGACGATCCACTGCTGGATCACGTGCTGCGCCGCGAGCGCCGCCTTCGGCCCGCGCAGGGCGGGGACGAAGAAGATGTCGTCGCTGACGGCCGTGTTCGTCGCCTGGGCCGTCCGCCAGGCCGAGATCGAGTTGAGGATGTAGGACGACCGGCCCGCGATCAGCGCCTGGTTGTTCGAGGCGGGCGTCCAGGAGAACACCTCGCTGGTCTCGGCCTGCCGCCACAGCCGGGCCATGAAGTCGACGGCCGCGACCGTCGCGTCCGAGCCGATCACGACGCGCTCGTTCGCGTCCTGCTCGGACGCGCCGTACGACCACATCAGCGCCCGCATCGCCATGTTGGTGTCGGTCTCCGGGGACAGCCCGACGCCGCACGGGATCCCGGTCGTCCGCTTGATCTCCGCCGCGCCGCGCAGCAGGTCGTCGTAGGTGTGCGGGCCGTTCGGCAGGCCGACCTTCTGCCACATCGACTTCCGGTAGTCGCCCGGATCCGGCGCCCAGCCGGGGCAGTAGGCGTAGAACCGCCGGGTGTTGGGGTTGTAGCTGGACTTGCGGCACAGTTCGAGCTGCTGGCCCCACCGCCGGGTCGCCTCCTGGACGACGTCGGCCATGTCCAGCACGGACGGCTCGTACTGCGACAGCGGCGCGATGTGCTGGATCAGGTCGTGCCCGTGCCCCGACTGGATCTCCGACGCGGCCCGCCTCGGCACGTCCACGGTGTTGATGTGGTCCACCCGGACGTTCACGCCGACCCGCTTGCCCCAGTCGGCCACGAACTTGTCGAACCAGGTGTCGTGCCGCGGCACGAAGTGGCTCCACATCAGGATGGTCAGCGACCCCTTGAGCTTCTTCGCCGGCGGCGAGAAGACCTCCGTCGGGGCCCGCCCGGACGGTTTCGCCTTCGGCCCGCTCGTGTCGCTCGCGCACCCGGCCGCGGCGCCCGCCGCCGCCAGACCGCCCGTGATCGCCGCTGTGCCCAGGAACCCGCGCCTGCTGATGCCGTCGGCCATGGCCGCACCTCGTCGCCCGATCGTCTCCTCGTCCGACGGTAGGACGGGACGCGAGGCGCATCCAGGGGCGGCTGGGGAACGACCCGCTACTCCCGTCCCACGCGTCACTCCGGAAACGGCGAACCCCGCCCGTGACCGGTCACGGCCAATCGGGCGGGGTCCGCGGACGAGGCGTTTACTTCGGCACGGCCTCGGTGTAGGCGCCCGGTGCGGGCGCCCTGGTCACTTCTGGGTGGCCTCGGTGTAGGCGTCGATGACCTCGTCGGGGTCGCCGTCCATGCGCATCTGGCCGTCGTCCAGCCAGATCACCCGGTCGCAGGTCTCGCGGACGACGTCGAGCTGGTGCGCGACCAGGAACACCGCGCCCGCCTCGCCGCGCAGCTCCTCGATGCGCTTCTGCGACTTGGTGCGGAACTTGGCGTCACCGGTGGCCAGCGCCTCGTCGATCAGCAGCACGTCGTGGGTCTTGGCCGCGGCGATCGCGAACCGGAGCCGGGCGCCCATGCCGGACGAGTACGTCCGCATGGGGTAGTTGATGAAGCCCTCCTTGAGGCCGGCGAAGTCGACGACCTCCTGGTACTTCTCCCGCGTCTCCTGCGGGGTCATGCCCATCGCGAGGCAGCCGAGGACGATGTTGCGCTCGCCGGTGAGGTCCTTCATCAGGGCCGCGTTGACGCCCAGCAGGGACGGCTGGCCGTCGGTGTAGACGCCGCCGCGGGCCGGCGGGAGCAGGCCGGCGATGGCCTGGAGCAGCGTGGACTTGCCGGACCCGTTGGTGCCGATCACGCCGACCGCCTCGCCGCGGTAGGCGACGAACGACAGGCCCTTGATCGCGTGCACCTCGGTCATGCTCGGGCGCTTCTGCCGCTTGATCACCCGCGACATCGCCGACGCGGCGTTGCCCTTGCCGCCCGCGCCGTACACCCGGTAGATGATGTGCAGGCCGTCCACGACGACGATCGGCTCCCGCTCCGGGTCGATCACCACGGGGCTCTGCGCCAGCTGGGCGTTAACCACGGCCGTATCGCTCCTCGGCACGGTAGAAGTACATGAACCCGGCCACGAGCGCCACCACCGACCAGATCACCGCGTAGATCCACAGCTGGCTGGTCGAGTGCTCGTGCAGATGGTGGTGGACGTAGTGCCGGTACTTGCCGAGCAGGGTGTGGCGGCTCAGCTCCACGTACACGTACCCGGGGTTCGCCTTGAGGACCTCGCCGATCCAGGCGTGCTCCTTCAGGAAGTGGCTGTCCTGGATCAGGGCCGGGATGGACCAGATCACGCCGGACAGGTACAGCCAGGTGCGGGTGACGAACGGCAGCAGCTGGGTGATGTCGCGGTTGAACGCGCCCAGCCGGGCCATCATCATGCCCGCGCCGACGTTGAACATGAGCTGGAGCCCGACGACCGGGATGAACAGCAGCATGTGCAGGCTCAGCGGCTCGCCGAACGCCACCACGATGATCATGAGGACGACCAGCGACAGCAGCAGCTGCTGGAACTCGACCACGGCGATGGCGAGCGGCAGCGTGGCGCGCGGGAAGTGCAGGGCCCGGATCAGCGACAGGTTGTCGCCGACCGACTTGGACCCCGACTGGATGGACCGTTGCATGAACCCGAACATGAACACGCCGGTCACCAGGAACGGCAGGAAGTCGGGCAGGCCGCGCGAGGTGTTCAGCAGCAGGCCGAAGATCAGGAAGTAGACCCCGACGTTGAGCAGCGGGGTCAGCAGCTGCCACACCTGGCCCAGGCGGGAGTCGCTGTACATCGCGATGTTCTTGGCGGAGGCGAACGCCCAGATGAAGTGGCGTCGCTGCCAGACGTCGGCGATGTATTTGCGCAGCGGGGGGCGGGCCGCGCTCCGCTTCAGGCCGAAGCGGGCGGCGTAGGCGGCCAGGGACTCGCTGCTTCCGACGTTTCCGCGTGGAGGTTTGGCGAGTGTGCCGACCGACTCGCCACCCGAGGAGCCGGTCGGTTCCGGGTGACTCATGGTCGGAAGCCTATTGCAGACCGGACTCTGTGCGAGACGTTCGCCCTTATTCGAAACCCCACATAGACCGAAAACGGGAGGTTCTGGGACGGCAGGGCGGAACGTGGCGCACATCACACCGTACAGGGCCGGCCGTCCCGATGTGATCTCCGGGGAATCATGTCCGGCTCCCGGGGGATACCCGAGTCATGCGCGCGACTCACCGTACGTCACCGAGGATGTCACCCCCCGTCACGGGTCGGGCCCCGACCAGCGGCGGAGGACCGCTGGCACGGCTCGGCCGGCTGGACCGGGACGCGTTCGAGCGGGTCGCCACGGCCGAGCTGCCCGGCCTGGAGTACGTCCTGCCCCGGCTCTCCCGGGCCGCCGACCACGGCCTGCTCTGGTTCGGGACGGCGGCGGCGCTCGGCGCGTCCGGCCGGCCCCGGCTGCGCCGCGCCGCGCTGCGCGGCCTGATCGGGATCGCCGTGGCCAGCCCGGTCGTCAACCTGCTCGGCAAACAGGCGTTCCGCCGCCGCCGTCCGGTGGTCGACCTCGTCCCGCCGGTCCGGATCCGGTGGAAGCTGCCGACCTCGCACGCCTTCCCGTCCGGCCACTCGGCGTCGGCCGCCGCGTTCGCCGCCGGCGTCGCCATGGAGGCCGCGCCCGCCGTGGCCGTCCCGGTCGCGGGCGCCGCCGCCGCCGTCTGCTTCTCCCGCGTCTACACCGGCGCGCACTATCCGGGCGACGTCCTGGCGGGCGCCGCGGTCGGCGTCCTCGCCGCCGTCGGCACCCGGCTGGCCTGGCCCGCCCGCCCGGCCGTCGCGAAGGTCTCGCACACCACCACCGAGCAGGTCGTCGTCGACCCCGACGGGCGCGGCGTCGTCGCCGTCGTGAACATGGGCTCCGGCTCCAACCTCGGCGACGACTCCCGGCTGCCGAGCCGCGCCGAGTCGGTCGCGCGGATCCTGGAGCGCGAGCTGCCGGGCGCCGAGATCATCCGGTTCGAGGCGGGCGGCGACCTGGCCGCCGTCCTGGACCAGGCCGCCGCCCGCGCCGAGACCCTCGCCGTCGTCGGCGGCGACGGCACGGTCAACGCCGCCGCGCGCGCCGCGATCACCCACAAGGTGCCGCTGCTGACCGTCCCCGGCGGGACGTTCGACCACTTCGCCCGCGCCCTCGGCGTCGAGACCGCCGGCGACGCCGTGGCCGCCTACCGGGACGGGCTCCTCGGCCGGGTGGACGTCGGCCGGATCTCGCCCGGCGGCGTGACGTTCCTCAACACCGCCAGCTTCGGCGCCTACACCGAGCTGGTCAACCGGCGCGAGAAGCTGCAGGGACGGCTCGGCAAGTGGCCCGCGCTCGCCGTCGCGACCGTCCGCACCCTGCGCGATCTCGAACCGCACGACATGGTCCTCGACGGCCGTCCGCGCAAGGTCTGGCTCGCGTTCGTCGGCAACGGCGTCTACAACTCGCGCGGGCCCGCCCCGACCTGGCGGACGGACCTGAGCGACGGGCTGCTCGACATCCGGATCGTCCACCTCGGCCGCCGCGTCCCGCGCCTGCGGGCGCTGGCGTCCGTCCTGGGCGGCGGCATCCACGTCGCGCCCGGCTACAAGGCGTGGAAGGGCGGCAGCCTGGACCTCACCGACCGGTCGGGCGGCTTCAAGCTCGCCTTCGACGGCGAGGTCACCGACCTGCCCCCGGCGGTCCGGTTCACGGTCGAGCCCCGCGCCCTCCAGGTCTTCGTCCCGCGCAAGCCGCACTAGCGGAAGGCGCTTCCCAGCGGCAGCCGGGAGAGGCCCGTCACGATCGGCGACCCGTTCCATTCCGGCGTCCCGGCCAGGGGCAGGCGCGGATGGCGCAGCGCCGCCTCCTCCAGCAGGACGCGGATCTCCATCCGGGCCAGCGCCGCGCCGAGGCAGAAGTGCGGCCCGTGGCCGAAGGCCAGGCCGGGCGCGGACGGCTCGCGGGTGATGTCGAAGCGGTCGGCGTCCGGGCCGAACGCGGCCGGATCGTGGTTCGCGGAGCCGAACAGCAGCATCACGTGCTCGCCCTCGGCGATCTCCGCGTCCCCGAGCCGGACGTTCCCGGGCGGCGGTGCGCAGGAAGTAGGACACCGGTGACGTCCAGCGCAGGATCTCCTCGACGGCGGTCGGCAGCAGGCCCGGACGGTCCCGCAGCGCCGTCCACTGGGACGGGTGCGTCGCGAGGGCCAGCAGCCCGCCGGAGATCGCGTGCCGGGTCGTCTCGTTCCCGGCCACGAGCAGCTGGATCAGGAACATGACCAGTTCGAGGTCGGTCAGCCGGTCCCCGTCCAGCTCGGCGAGGGCCAGCCCGGAGATCACGTCGTCGCGCGGGTCGGCGCGGCGGCGGTGCGCGGTCTCCAGCAGGTAGGACCCGCACTCGACGCGCAGCGCGGTCCGCTCGTCCTCCGGCAGGCCGGACACGCCGGGGATGACCGCCTCGGTCCAGCGGTGGAACCGCGGCCAGTCCGACTCCGGGACGCCGAGCAGCAGGCAGATCACCTGGAGCGGCAGCGGGACGGCCAGCTCGCCCACCGCGTCGAAGCCGGACGGCAGGCCGTCCAGCAGCGCGCGGACCCGGTCGCGGACGGCGCCGGCGAGCCCGCGCGTGACGGCCGGGCGGAACGCGGGCGCGACCAGCGCGCGGTAGCGGGTGTGGTCCGGCGGGTCGGTGTGCATGAGCGTCGGCGGCGCGTCGTAGGCGTGCCCGATCTCCGGGATCAGGATCCCGTCCCGGGACCGGAACGTCTCGGGCTCGGCCGCGACCCGCTGCACCTGCGCGTGCGTCCCGGCGATCCACAGGGGCAGCGCCGGATGCCGGACCGGGCTCCGCTCGCGGATCTCCGCGTAGAGGCCGACCGGATGCCCGTGCTCGTAGGACCCGTCGTCCGGGAACTTCTCGGAGATCACCGGAGGATGCCGGTCGGACGCGGGAGACCGGCGGCGTCGCAGAGCGCCAGGTAGGCGTTCAGCGTCGACTCGGCGTCCACGACCCCGCTGATCTGTCCCGTTTCGTCGAATTCGATGTTGCGATCCTCGCTCGCGCCGTCATCGCGCGTGCGCCAAGGCTCTCGCCCATCATCAACGGTAGCCGACTGCTCGCCTTCCGTAGGAGCGTATTCGATGAACACTCCCTGGATGACGAAGAGGATCTCCGTGTCGTCTTCCAGCACCATCAGGGTATGCACTGACCCGGGCGGCTCGTAGATGAACGTGCCGGCGACATAGTCGATGCCGTACTCGGCGTACCGCCAGCGGCCGGAGAATGTATGGGCGTGGACCCCGCCGGTGTGCTTGTGCTTTGGCAGTTGGAACCCGGCGGGGAAGCGGTTGCGTACCACCCAGGTGTCGGAGGAGGCGCGCAGCACTTTGAGGCCTACCGGGCCGGCCTGGACCCAGGGGAGGTCGTCGTCGTGGACGTGCCCGACCGTGATCGTCTCAGTCATGGAGCAAACGCTAGGTAGGTGCCTCCGTCCGCGCAAGGGTTCTTCCGGTTCGTCCGGGCGCGGCCGGGTAGGTGTGGGGACGGTGCTGATCGACAAGCGCGGAGGGAGACCGCCATGTCCCAAGCCACGGACCCCAGGTCCAACGGTGTTGACCCGAGCCGGCTCGACGAGGACGACCTCCTGCGCGAGCTGAACCACCTCTACACGACCCGCATGGACACGCTGCGCCACGGGTCCGACAACGCGTTCAGCGAGCACACGCGCCGGATGAACCAGTACGAGGCGGAGTACCTGCGCCGCAAACCGGCCCGCGAGATCGACCCGGAGCGGCTCCGCGCCGGAGCCCGCGCCCGCTGACCGGGCGCCCGTTCGCCCGGTACCTGGCGCCGCAGCGGGCGCAGGCGGTCGGCGCTCGCCGCCGCGGCGGGCTCAGGTGTCCGCTGCCAGCAGGCCGCTGACCAGCGCGGACAGGGAGACTTCGAACAGGGCGTCCGGGTCGTGCGGGCGACCCAGCTCGTGGGCGAGCGCGGGATCGACGCCGTCCGGATCGCGCCACACCTCGTCCGGGCCGGGGTGCGGCTCCGGCCCCCGCTGGACGGCCCGCTCCAGCAGGACGAACCCGACGACGTGGTGCAGGACGGCCCGCACCACGGTCGCCGCGCGCTCCCCGCCGAGCCCGGCCGCCGCCACCTCGGCCGCGAGCGCTCGTTGCGCCGGCCGCATCATCACCGCCGTCCGGCCCTGCTCGTGCAGCAGCGCGATCGCGTGCGGGCGCGCCAGGATCCGCCGCCGCAGAACCCGCCCCACGCCGACGATCCGCTCCTGCGGCCCGTCCGCCGACCCGGGCGGGGTGAGGTCCCCGAGATCGCCGAGGACGCGGTCGGTGAGGGCGGCGACGAGGGCGTCGCGGTTGCCGACGTGCCAGTAGATCGCGGTGGCGGCCACGCCGAGGTCGGCGGCCAGGCCGCGCATGGTGAGCGCGGCGAGGCCGCGTTCCTCGACGATCCGCAGCGCGGTGTCGAGCACCGCGTCGCGGCTGAGCCTGGGCGTCTCCATCTCGCGCCCATTGTGCCGTCCGGCGGGGGCGGCTACCGCGTCACCGCCATGCGCAGGACCATGCGCCGCGACCGGGCGGCGAACTCGGCGGTGTCGTTCACCTGCGGGAACGGCCGGTCCGGCACCGGGACCTCCAGGAACTCGCAGAGCGGGTCCCAGCCCTGCCGCACGTCGTAGACGAGCAGCCGGTCGGCCGGGACGGCCTCCACGACCTCGGCGGTGTGCCGCTCGAACTCGGCGGCGAGCTCGTCGTCGGTGAGCTCGCCGAGGTGCTGCGTGCCCGGCATGGACGAGGTCATCCGGGCGAACGGCGCGAGCCGCGTGCCGAGCGCCGACGACAGCAGGACCAGGGCCTTGCGCCCGGGCCGGTCCTGCTTGGCGCGCTCGCCCAGGATCGTCTTGCGCATGCTGGCGACCCAGCCGCGCGGGTCCCGGACGCTCAGCACCACCTTCGCTTCCTTGTAGTACTCGGTCGTCTCGCGCCAGTAGGCGGCGGACGGCCAGTCCACGCACGAGCGGTAGCCGGGGAACAGCGTCTCCCACGGCACGGGCTCGCCGCGCGTCTTGGCCAGCCACGCTTCGAGCTGGCCGGGCCGCCGCATCTCCAGCATGTGGTGGCAGGGCCCGAAACCGAGCTGTTCGAGGGCGGTCTTCAGGGACAGCGTGCCGGTCCGTCCGTACCCGGCGCCGATGACATCCACAGAGTGACCGTGACACTGCGCGATGCTCCGATCAAGGTGACAAAGACCTGTCCCGCGGTGGGTCTCGACGGACGGCCCGATCCCTGTAACGGTGTTACAGAGTGCCCCGGCGCCCTCGATGCCGGAACACTCCCGACGCCGAGGAGGAACGATGCGCCGCGTCCGCTACGGTCCACGATCCGCCGAGGAGCTGAGCGCCGCGCGGGAGGCGGCGGCCCGGATCCCGGACGTCTGGTCCACCGGGGTGATCGCCGTATGGGAGACCGATCCGGACGCCGCCGCGCAGGTCCTCCCGCCACCGCTCAAGCCCGCGCCGCGGCCCCTCGTGCGGGCCGTGATCAGCCGGGTGGACCTGCCCGGCGGCCACGCGCTCGGCGCGGGGTCGGTGGCGGTGCGGGCCGTCCACGACGGGCAGGAGGGCGACTATCCGCTGGTCATGCCGATGACGACCGAGCGCGCGCTGATCGGCGGGCGGGAGGTGTTCGGCGAGCCGAAGAAGCTCGGCGAGGTCGAGGTGACCGTCGCGGACGGCCGCGTCGAGGCGTCCCTGACCCGGCACGGGATCGCGTTCGTGCGGGTCTCCGGAACGGCCGGCGAGGAGCTGGAGCTTCCGCCGCCGCACGAGAACCTCGACTTCTACCTCAAGTTCCTGCCCGCCCCCGACGGCGACGGCCTCGACTCGGACGCGGCGCTCGTCCACTGCACGCGGCGCGGCCGGACCCGCGCCCTGCGCCGCGTGGACGGCGCGGTCACGCTGACCGATTCGCCCTTCGATCCCGTGGCCGACCTGCCCGTCCGCCGCCTGGTCGAGATCACGCTGGAAGAGCGGACGTCCACGCAGGAGGGGCGGATCGTCGAGCGCGTGCCCGCCGCGGCCGTCCTGCCGTTCGTCCACCAGCGGTACGACGACCCGATGCAGGTGCTCGATGCGTGAGCTGGACGGCCGGGTCGCCGTGGTCACCGGCGGCGGGGGCGGTCTCGGCCTCGCGCTCGGGAAGGCGTTCGCGGCGCGCGGGATGCGGGTCGTCCTCGCGGACGTCGAGGAGGCCGCGCTCGACAAGGCCCGCGCCGAACTGCCCGGCGCGACGGCCCTGGCGGCGGACGTCGCGGACCAGGACTCCATGGACGCGCTCGCCGACCGCGTCTTCGCGACGCACGGCGCGGTCCACGTCCTGTGCAACAACGCGGGCGTCGGGCCGTCGGCCGCGCCGTGGCTCTGGGAGCAGGAGCTCGGCGACTGGCGCTGGGGGCTGGAGGTGAACGTGCTCGGCGTGCTGCACGGCGTCCGCGCGTTCCTGCCCCGGATGCTCGCGTCCGGCGAGGACGGCCACGTGGTCAACACCGCGTCCGGGAACGGCGGCATCGCGCCGATCCCGTCCGCCGCCGTCTACGCGGTCACGAAGGCGGCCGTCGTCACGCTCACCGAATGCCTGAAGGGCCAGCTCGACGGCACGCGGATCGGCGTCTCGGCGCTGTTCCCCGGCCCGCACATGCTGCGCACGGGGATCTTCACCGCCGAGCGGAACCGTCCCGCGCGGCACGCCCGCGCCCAGGCCGGGCCGGTGCCGCGCACGGCCGACGAGATCGCCGAGGCGATGCGCGCGCACGGCCTGACCCCCGAGTTCACGCCGGTCGAGGACGTCGCGGAGCAGGTCGTCGAGGCCGTCCGCGCGGACCGGTTCTGGATCCTGCCGCCGAGCGACCGCACCGACGCGCTCGTCCGCGCCCGCGCGGACTCGCTGCTCACCCGCTCCGACCCCGCCTACCTCCGGGAAGCGCCATGACCGACGACCGGGCCGACGACCCGTACCTGATCATCTCGTCCGACACGCACGCGGGCCTGCCGACCGCCGAGTACCGCCCGTACCTGGATCCGGCCTACCGGGAGGCCTTCGACGGCTTCCTCGCCAAGCAGGAGGCGATGGCCGAGGCCCGCCGCAAGTTCGGTCTGGAGAACGAGGAGTTCGCCGAAGAGTGGTTCGGCGAGCACGAGGAGGAGCTGCGCGCCGGATGGGACGCCTCCCGGCGCGACCGCGAGCTCGACGCGGACGGCGTCGTCGGCGAGGTGATCTTCCCGGACGCGGACGCCGTGGCCGCCGGGACGCAGGCCCCGTTCGGCGCAGGCCTCGGCATGATCGGCTCCGACTACGACCCGGAGCTCGCGCTCGCCGGGGCCCGCGCGCACAACCGCTGGCTCGCCGAGCTCTGCCGCGAGTCGCCGGAGCGCCGCCGGGGCGTGATCGTCGCGCCGATCGTCGGGGACGTCGCCGGGGCGGTCGCCGAGATCCGCCGCGCGCACGCGGACGGCCTGCGCGGCGGCGTCATGATCCCGTCCATCTGGGGACACGGCCAAGCGCCCTACCACGACGCGTGCTACGACCCGGTATGGGCGACCTGCGCCGAGCTGGGGCTTCCCGTCCACACCCACGTGGGCGCGGCCCCGCGCGACGAACTGGGCGCCCACCTGGGGCTCTACATCACCGAGGTGACGTGGTGGTCGGCGCGTCCGCTGTGGTTCCTCATCTGGACGGGCGTGTTCGAGCGCCATCCCGATCTGCGGTTCGGCGTCACCGAAGCGGGCGTCTGGTGGGCCGGGAACCTGCTCTGGCAGATGGACGTCGCGTTCGACCGCGAGCACGGCACCCGCAAGCTCGCCTCGTTCGGCGAGCACATGAGGATGCGGCCGTCGGAGTACTTCGACCGGAACTGCTTCCTCGGGATGTCCACGCCGAAGCGCCGCGAGCTGTCCCACCGGTACGAGGTGGGCGTCGGGAACCTGCTGTGGGGCAACGACTTCCCGCATCCCGAGGGGACGTGGCCGCACACGCGCGAATGGCTCGTGCACGCCTTCTCCGACATCCCGGTGGACGAGACGCGCGCGATGCTCGGCCTTTCGGCCGCCGCGAACTACGGCTTCGACGTGGCACGGCTGCGTCCGCACGCCGAGCGCATCGGTCCGAGGCCGTCCGACCTGGGGCAGGACAAGGCCGACACGTCCGTGTGGGACCGGGCGCGCGAGACCGGACGGCACTGGCTGACCGGCCCGGACGTCCCGGCCGTCGTGGGCGCGGCCCGGAAGGAAGGCGCGGCGCGGAAGGAAGGCGCGGCGCGGAAGGAAGGCGCGGCGCGGAAGGAAGGCGCGGCGCGGAAGGAAGGCACGCGATGATCGTGATCTCCGCCGACGGGCACGCCGGCGCCGACCTGCTCGACTACCGGCCCTACCTGGAGTCGCGCTACCACGAGGAGTTCGACGCCTGGGCGAAGGCGTACGTCAACCCGTTCGCCGACCTCCAGGCGCCCGAGGCCGAGCGGAACTGGAACTCGGCCCGCCGCCTGCGCGAGCTGGAGCAGGACGGGATCGTCGCCGAGGTGCTGTTCCCGAACACGATCCCGCCGTTCTTCCCGTCCGGGAACCTGACCGCGCCGCTGCCGTCCGCGGCCGAGTACGAGCTGCGCTGGGCGGGCTGCCGCGCGCACAACCGCTGGCTCGCCGACTTCTGCGCCGAGGCGCCGGGCCGCCGTGCGGGGGTCGCCGAGATCATGCTGAACGACGTGGACGACGCCGTCGCGGAAGTCCGCCGGACGCACGAGGCGGGCCTTCGCGGGGGAGTCCTGCTGCCCGGCGTCGCGCCCGGCGCGCCCGTCCCGCCGCTGTACGACCCGGTCTACGAGCCGCTCTGGCGGACCTGCGCCGAGCTCGGCCTGCCGGTCAACCACCACGGCGGCACGGGCGCGCCCGGCCTGGAGCCGAACCCCGTCGCGCTCGCCGTCTTCATCGTGGAGGTGAGCTGGTACGCGCACCGGGCGCTCTGGCATCTGATCTTCGGGGGCGTCTTCGAGCGCCACCCGAACCTGCGGCTCGTGCTGACCGAGCAGGGCGCGGACTGGATCCCGAACGTGCTGACCACGCTGGACTACTACTTCGACCGGTTCCGCTCCGGGGACGCGACGGCCGAGGCGAAGTTCGGCGGACCGGCCGTGGCGGGGCTGTCGCTGCGTCCGAGCGAGTACTTCGCGCGCAACTGCGTGGTCGGCGCGACGTTCATGAAGCCGTCCGAGACGCCGCTGCGGCACGAGATCGGCGTGGACCGGCTGATGTGGGGCAGCGACTTCCCGCACGACGAGGGCACCTTCCCCTACAGCCGCGAGGCGCTGCGGCGGTCGTTCCACGACGTCCCGGCGGACGAGCTGAACCGGATCGTCGCCGGGAACGCGGCCCGCGTCTACGGCTTCGACCTCGATTTCCTGCGTCCCCTGGCCGACCGTGTGGGCCTGACCGAAAAGGAGATCGCGCGGCCGTTGGAGGTGCTTCCGGCGGACGCCACCAGTCCCGTGTTCAATCCCGAGACCATCGTCCGGGCCTGGTGATCTGACCTGCTGAGACGTGATGGCGACGGCCGGGGAGGGCCGTTGGTTTACCGCGCGTGATCTATCTCATTCGGGTCGTCCGAAAGTGGGCACCCGGCCGTGATCTGTGCGTAACGTTGGCCGGGTTGTCCACTTTTGGGGGTGGGGCCCGGTCATGGTTCGGCATCGGAGGAGGCGTCCGGAGAAGCGGCAGCGGATGCGCCGATGGTGGCCCGTCCTGGCCGGTGTCCCGGTCGCGGCCGCGGCGCTCGGCGCGGGGTTCGTCGCCGCGGACGGCGGCACCGACGCGGCCGGGTCGGGCGAGCGCCGTCCGGCCGACTCCAGCCGGGCGCGGCCCGTCTCGTCCGGACCGAGCGACGGTTCGCAGCGGCTCGCCGGCTACACCACGAAGTTCAAGCCGGGCGAGGCCCGGGTGAGGAACATCCGGCTCGGCGCGAAGGCGATCGACGGGCACGTGGTGAGGGCGGGCGAGGCGTTCTCGTTCAACAAGGTCGTCGGCCCGCGCAGCGCCGCGCGCGGCTACGTGCCCGCGCCGACGATCGTCGGGTCCCGGCTGGTGGACGATCTCGGCGGCGGCATCTGCCAGGTCTCGGCGACGCTCTGGAACGCGGTGTTCCAGGCCGGACTCAAGATCAGCGAGTCGCACCCGCACACGCTGTGGATGCCGGAGTACCCGCAGGGCCGCGAGGCGGCCGTCGCCTGGCCCTCGCTCGACTTCGTGTGGCGCAACGACTCCGGCGCCCCGGTCCGGATCCAGGCCGAGGTCACCGGCGACTCGCTCACCGTCTCGCTGTGGGGCGCGCCCAGGTACGAGGTGAGGACCGCCTCGTCCAAGCGGTACCGGTACACGCGGGCCGGGACGTTCCGCGACGCGAGCCGCCGCTGCGTCCCGATGCCGGGCGGGCCGGGCTTCCAGATCGACGTGTACCGGACGCTGACGCGCCAGGGCCGGACGGTCCGCCGCGACCGCTTCCACACCGTCTACCAGCCCGAACCCAAGGTCACCTGCACCGGCCGCTGAACAGGTCGGCTGCACCGGCCGCTGAACGGATGATCTTCCAACGGGCCGACATAAGCGATCAACGTGCGCTACGGTCGCGAACCATGGAAACTCCGGCGTTCAGGCGAAGGGACTTCGGCAGGCTGGCGGCCCTCGGCGTGGGCGGGCCCGCGCTGCTGGCCGCGTGCGGCGAGGGCGGCGGCTCCCACGACGCGTCCTCGGTGGCCGCGACGCGCACCTGGAAGGTGACCGGCCAGGCGCTGGCCGGGCTCGGCGGCTTCGACTCCACGGTGAAGAGCTTCATGCAGGCGCGGAACATCCCGTGCGGCCAGCTCGCCGTCGCGCGCAAGGGCAAGCTGCTGCTCGCGCGCGGCTACACCTGGAGCTCGGACGCGGCGCTCAAGACGCAGCCGACCTCGCTGTTCCGCATCGCGAGCGTTTCCAAGCCGATCACCGCGACCGCCGTCCTGCGGCTCATCCAGGAGGGCAGGCTCAAGCCCACCGACAAGGTCGCGACGCTGCTGAAGCTCCCCACCACGGCCGACCCCAGGCTGAAGGACGTGACCGTCCTGCGGCTGCTCCAGCACCTCGGCGGCTGGGACCGCGACATCTCCCCCGACCCGATGTTCCAGGACGCGGCGATCGCCCGCGCCCTCCACAAGAAGCTGCCGGTCAGCCGCGCCGACATCATGAAGTGGGAGTCCGGCCGCAAGCTCGACCACAAGCCCGGCTCGACCTACGCCTACAGCAACTACGGCTTCCTGCTGCTCGGCCGGATCATCGAGAAGGTCTCCGGGCAGAGCTACGCGACCTACGTCCAGCAGAAGGTGCTCGGCCCGCGCGGCATCAAGCGGATGAAGCTCGCGCACGGCCTCACCAAGGCCGCCGGCGAGGTCCCCTACTACTCCTCGTACAAGGGGACGACCGTCTACGACAACAGCGGCAGGCAGGTGCCGTTCCCGTACGGCGGGTTCAACATCGAGAACATGGACGCGCACGGCGGCTGGCTCTCGACCGCCGTGGACCTGACCCGGTTCGCGCAGATCTACGACGGCGGCACGTCGGTGCTGAACGCGGCGTCCATCGCGCGGGCGTTCGCCAAGCCGGAGACCGGGATCAACGCGAACGGCTGGTACTACGGCACCGGCTGGATGGTCCGCCCCGTCACCGGCGGCCGCAACACCTGGCACGACGGCAGCCTCGCCGGGACGAGCACCCTGCTCGTCCGCCGCTTCGACGGGCTGACCTGGGCCGTGCTGTTCGACCAGCGGCAGGAGGGCGATCAGCCGTCCTACGGCGACATCGACGGCGCGCTGCACAAGGCGGCGAACGCGGTCACGAGGTGGCCGGCCGGGGACCTGTACCCGAAGTACTTCTGAGGCCGACGTCTTCGAGGCCGGTCTCGGCGCGGACGCGGGCGGCGCGCGCGAACTGGTCGTCCAGGCGGCGCGGGAACGGCATGATCCGGTGCCGTTCCCGCCACGGCGCGAACTGCCGGACGGCGTTGAACCCGCCCGCCGTGACGATCCGCTCCGCCCGCGCGCCGAGCGGCCAGGCCGGATAGACGTCGTGGTGGACGACCTGTGCGGGAAGGCCGTCCGGACGCCTCGGCGCGATGAGCGTGAACGTCGGGCTCGCGCCTTCGGCGGCGGCCATGTCGAGGGCGTAGCCGACCAGTTCGCGGATCTCGTCGTCCGGGCCGGAATGGACGATCAGCCACCCGTCCACCTGAACGTCGCATCGCGCAGGCGGATCTACCAGCTTCAGCGGTTTCAACTCGTCCGAGACGTCGCGTAGGAACGCCTCGTGCGCGGGCGCGAGAGGCTCGCAGACGTACGTGACGTCGAACCTCGGGCGGACGGCGGGCAGCAGCTTCTCGTACACGGGCCAGCGCAGCAGCCTCGCCAGATGGACGACGCGCCGGCCGTCCGGAATCTCCAGTTCGCCGTTGATCCCGGCCGGGAAGGCGTCGATCCAGACCTCGTCAGCGCGCACGTCGTCCAGCGAGGGGACGACGTCCCAGCCGGGCGCGCCGCGCTGGACGAACGGGGAGCCGGAGACGAGCGCCACCGGCTCGTCCTCGCGGCCCAGAGCGCGCAGCGCCGCCCGGACGCGGGTGAGATGCCCCAGGCCCGCGCCGCGCGCGTAGCAGGCGATCACCCGCTCATCCGGTTCCTGCGGCGCCGCTCGCGTCTCGGGACGTTTCGGTCAGGACGCGCAGGTAGCCGGCGGTCTCGGCGGCGGGCGTGAAATCGCGGCGGACCCGCTCGGCCCCGGCCGCGCCGAGCTTGGCGAGTTCGGCGTCCGAGGCGGCCAGGGCGCGCCGGACCGCGTCGCGGCAGCCGTCCGCGTCGCCCGCCGCGAAGGTGAAGCCGATCTCGTCGTCCGCGACGTCGGCGAGGCCGCCCGCGTCCGAGCAGAGCAGCGGGACGCCCAGCGCGGCGGCCTCCAGCGCCACGTTCGGCATTCCGTCGTAGAACGACGGCAGCGCGACCAGATCGCACGCCGCGTACACGGCCGGGAGGTCGTAGCGCTCCTGGAACGGCAGCACCGAGTGGGCGAAGCGGTCCAGCCGCGCGGTCACGGCCTCGTCCACCTCACCGGCGAGGACGAGGTGGAACGCGTCGGACGGGAGCGCGTCGAGCAGGAGGTCCACGCCCTTCTTGGCCTTGAGCTGCCCGATCACGCCGAGCGTCCGCAGGCCGCCCGCGACGTTCGCGGCCCGCCACCCGTCCGCGCGCCGCCGCTCCGACGGCAGCAGCTCCCAGGACGAGGTGTCCACGCTGTTCGCCACGAACGTCACGTCCGTCGCGGGCGCGAGGGCTCGGACCAGCGGGATGTGCGAGCGCGCGACCACGCAGACCCGCGCGGACGCCCGGAGCGCGTCGGTCAGCGTGCCGCGCCGCCGCATCGAGAACAGGCCCACGTCGATGTCGTTGCCCCGGAGCAGCGTGATCAGCGGGGCGTCGAGCAGCGCCGCGAGGACGGGCGCGGCGAGCGTGGCGAACACCCCGCCGAACGCGGCGACGTGCGTGTACGCGGTCATGCGCGCGGCGGTCAGCTGCGTCCAGAGGCGGCGCAGCGCGTGCTCGGGGTCGGTGCCGAGCGGCGCGGTGACCCGCCGTCCGCCGACCTCTCGCCGCACGTCCCACGGCAGCTCGCGCCGGGTGAGATGGACGAGGTCGATCTCCACCCCGGCGGCGCGCAGCCCGCGCACGATCCGGTCGCACGACTCGGACATGCCGCCCTTGCTGGGCGGATAGTGCTCGGTGAGCCACAGGACGCGGGCCATCAGCTGTCCACGAGCCCGTCGTCGCCGCCGGAGTCCCAGTCGTCGGAGCCGGTGCCGGTGTCGGTGTCGGTGCCGGTGTCGGTGCCGTCCCACTCGTCGCCGCCGAAGTCGCCGGAGGCCGCGGCCCACTCGCCGCCGTCACCGCCCCCGCCGCCGCCCGGCTCGAAGGAGTCCCGGTCGTACTGGTCGAAGGACGAGTACCAGCCGTCGTTCCCGTAGACGGTCGTCGTGTGGTGGTAGTGGCTGCGCCGGTAGCCGTGCGTCCAGCTCCGGTCGTACGGGTTCCGGCTCAGGTGGCCCGCGCACTCCGGGCACCGGCCGTCGTGGCCGAGGTGGTGCGGGCAGGCGGGCCGTCCGCACCGGGCGCAGGGCGCGGCGGCGTACCGCTCGCAGCGGCGCAGCACGAAGAACCCGGTGAGCACCGAGCAGAAGACCGGGCGGCCGGGCTGCGGCGGCGTCCCCGGCATCGGCGGCATCGGCGGCGTGGTCAACGGGTCCTCCTCGGGGCCGGCGCGGACGCCGCGGAGGCGGGCGGCGCGGCGGGCGTCCAGCGGAACAGCTCGCCCGTGACGGTCAGGATCTGCGCGGGCGCGTCGGCGTCCGCGCCGGGCCGGAGCTTCGCCGACGAGCGCAGCACCGTCCGGCCGTTGTCCTTCTGCTGGACGCGCACGGCCAGCCACGGCGGCGCGGGCGGCTCCGGCCGCCGGACCGGCATGCCCTTCGGCAGCCGCCGCGTCGCCTGGACGACCCGCACGGTCTTCGACTTCGACTTGTGCTTGGTCTTGCCGCTGCGGCTGGTCTTGACGACGTTGCGCACTCGCAGCCGCTCGACGACCGCCACGTCCAGCACGCTGCCGTCGCGCAGCTCGGCGCGGGCGACGAACCACGGGTCGGTGAAGACCGTCTCGGTCGCGGACCGGACCGGCCGCTGCACCGGGAGCCGCCGGGACGGCCCGCGCTTGTCGGCGACCCGCGGGCCGCGCAGGTCCGCCGTCACGCCGAGCGGCGCGCCCGGCTCCATGTCCTCCTGGAGGATCCGCAGCATGGGGACGACCACGGCGTGCGCCTGCGCCGGCAGCCGCCACTTGTGCCGCTTGATCGACTGCTCGTGCCGGGCGAGGCTCGCCACCAGCGCCGACCAGTCGGTGGCGGGGAGCGTCGCGGAGAAGCGGTGCTCCTCCACGAGCTGCCGGTGCAGGGGATGCAGGCGTTCCAACGCCTGGCGCTGCTTACGCCAGAACATGCGTCACCACCGATCGACGGGTCGGGCGGACAACGTACGGTAGACCTCCGCAAGGCGGGCGCGCGAGGCCGCCCACGTCAGCGTCCCCGCGACGTGCTCGCGGGCGCGCGCGCCCAGGTCGCGGGCGAGGTCCGGGTATTCCAGCAGCACCCGGACGGCCCGGGCCAGCTCGGCCGGACGGTCCGCCGGGACGAGCCGTCCGTGCTCCCGGTCGGCCATCAGCTCGCGCACCACCGGCAGGTCGGAGGCGACGACCGGGGTCCCGGCCGCCATGGACTCCAGCACCTTCAGCGGCGCGCAGCCCTGGTCGAGGTTGCGGGCGCAGGCGGTGAGCGGCGCGACCGACAGCTCCGCGTGCTCCAGCCAGGCCGCGACCTGCGCATGCGGGACGGTGAACCGCCACTCGATCCGGTCCTCGACGCCGAGGTGCCGCGCCAGCCGCCGCAGCGGCTTGGCCCGCCGCGCCGGGACCGACGAGCAGATCACGAGGCGCAGGTCGTCCAGGTCGGCGAGGCGCGCGAACGCCCGCAGCAGCACGTCCAGGCCCTGCCAGGGCTGGAGCGCGCCGACGTAGACGATGTAGCGGCCGGGCGCGTCCTCCGGTCTGGGACGCGGCTCGGGGACGTCCGCGCCGTTCGGGACGACCGTGATCTTCTCGTCCGGGACGCCGTACGCGCGGACGGCCCGCGCGTTCACCCGCGACGGCACGATGATCGCGTCCGCCGCGTGCAGGCACCGGTGCTCCAGCTCGCGGATCTTGGCGAGCGTCCGCTCCGGGACGCCCGGCCGCGTGTGCCGCAGCTCGATCGACGGCAGCCCGTTCACCTCGTAGACCACCCGGTACCGGCGGTCCGGCGCGGACACGACGGGCAGCGCGCCCCACGGGTCCCGGACGTGGCACAGCTCCAGCGTCCCGGCGTGCGCGGCGACGTGCCCGGCCACCCACGCCGAGAACGCCTCGAACCGGCCGAGCAGGTTCGGCACGGCGTCCCCGAACCGGACGATCTCCCGGTCGCCCTCGACCTGCCGGGACGGCAGGCTCCCGCCGCCCGTCACGCCGAGCAGGCCGCCGCCGAAATGGGTGAACAGCTCGTCCGCCATCTGCGCGATGTGCACCGCCGCGCCCTTGGTGGACGGGAACAGGTCGAAGGCGAAGTACGCCGCGCGATGCCTCATGCGGGCGCCAGGGTGCTGGCGCGGTGCCAGGCGATCTGGTCGGCGAGACCGTCCGCGAGCGCGATCCGGGGCGTCCAGCCGAGCAGGTCGCGGGCGCGGGACGGGTCGGCCCACGTGCGGTCGGCGTCCCCGGCGACCGGCGCGGCGCTCTCGATCTCCGGCCGGACGCCCAGGATCCGGCCGAGCAGGTCGATCGCCTCGCGGACGGTCACCGGCTCCGGATGCCCGACGTTGATCGCCGTCCCGGCGGGCGTCGTGGCCGACATCGCGGCGAGCGTGGCGGCCACGACGTCGTCCACGTGCGTGAACGAGCGGGCCTTGCGGCCGTCGCCGAACACCGGCAGCGGACGCCCCGCCAGCGCGGCCTCGGCGAACCGGTGGAACGCCATGTCGGGACGCTGCCCGGGGCCGTAGACCGAGAAGTAGCGCAGGATGACCGTTTCCGGCCGCCGCCGGGCCAGCCGCTCGACCGCGACCTTGCTCGCCGCGTACGGGCTGGCGGGCGCGAGCGGGTCGTCCTCGCGGGTCGGGCGGTCCCGTCCGGCCGAGCCGTAGACCGACGAGCTGGACGCCACGACCACCCGTCCACCGGCCGCCGCGAGGACGCGCCGGGACGCCAGGACGTTGTCGCGGCGGATGTCCTCCTCGGCGCCCCACGACGAGCGGATCCCGGGCCGTCCGGCGAGGTGGACGACCACGTCCGCCGAGGTCAGCGGCGCGAGATCGGCGGACGCCAGGTCGAGTTCGGCCTTCTCCAGGGGGAGCGCGTCCCAGTTGCGGCGGGCGGTCGCGGGCGCGAGCGCGCGGCCGGGGGCGTCCACGGCCAGCACGTCATGCCCGGCCTCCGCCGCCGCCCGCGCCACGCGGCCCCCGATGAACCCGGCCGCCCCTGTCACCACAACTCGCACCGAAGCACCCTATAGAGACGCCGCAGATGCCCCGACGGTTTCAGCGCCCGCTGAGCCTGCCGCTAGGAAGACGCGGCAGGCTCAGCGGGCGCGGACGACCCGGCGCTCGTCCCAGACCGGCTCGGGCGACTCGGTGACCGAACCGTCCGACCGGAACACCAGGAACCGGTCGAAGGACCGCGCGAACCACCGGTCGTGCGTGACGGCGACGACCGTGCCCTCGAACGACTCCAGCCCCTCCTGGAGCGCCTCGGCGCTCGCGAGGTCGAGGTTGTCGGTCGGCTCGTCCAGCAGGAGCAGCGTCGCGCCGCCCAGCTCCAGCAGCAGGATCTGCAACCGCGCCTGCTGGCCGCCCGACAGCGTCTCGAACGGCTGCTCGGCGCAGTACTGCAACTCGTACCGGGCGAGCGCGTTCATGGCGTCGTTCCGCAGCCGCGCGTGCTCGGTCATGACGATCTCGCACGGCGTCCGCCCGGCCAGGTCCGGCCGGGCGTGCGTCTGCGCGAACAGGCCCGGCACCACGCGCGCCCCGAGCCGCGCGACGCCCGTGTGCGCCACGGGCTCGACCGGCGTCGCGCCCCTCGGCAGCACCTCCGCCACGTGCGCGAGGAGCCGCAGGAAGTGCGACTTGCCCGACCCGTTCGACCCGAGCACCGCGATCCGCTCGCCGTACCAGAACTCGGCCGCGAACGGCCGCATCAGCCCGGTCAGCTCCAGGTCCTCGCAGATCACGGCCCGCTTCCCGGTGCGTCCGCCGCGCAGCCGCATCTTGAGGCTCTGGTCGCGCGGCGGCACCTCCGGCGGCCCGGCCTCCTCGAACTTCCGCAACCGCGTCTGCGCCGCCTGGTACCGCGACGCCATCGAGTCGTTGTAGGTCGCCTTGTTCTTCATCATCTGGACGAGCGCCCTGAGCTTGGCGTGCTCCTCGTCCCAGCGGCGGCGCAGCTCCTCCAGCCGCTCGTTCCGGTCCCGCCGCGCCTCGGCGTACGTCGCGAACCGCCCGCCGTGGATCCAGACCGTCCCGGCCTCCACGGTCACGATCCGGTCGGCCACCCGGTCGAGCAGCTCCCGGTCGTGCGACACCAGCAGCACCGTCTTGGACGTCTCGCGCAGCCTCTCCTCAAGCCAGCGCTTGCCCGGCACGTCGAGGTAGTTGTCCGGCTCGTCCAGCAGGAGCACCTCGTCCGGCCCGCGCAGCAGCGCCTCCAGGACGAGCCGCTTCTGCTCCCCGCCCGACAGCGTCGACACGTCCCGGTACCGGCACCGCTCGAAGGGGACGCCGAGCGCGGCGACCGTGCAGGCGTCCCAGAGCACCTCGGCCTCGTACCCGCCCGCGTCGCCCCACCCGGCCAGCGCCTCGGCGTAGCGCATCTGCGCCGGCTCGTCGTCCTTCTCGATCATGGCGAGCTCGGCGGCCTCCAGCACGTCCGCCGCGTCCCGCAGCCGGGGCGGCGCCGTGGTCAGCAGCAGGTCCTGGACCGACGACCCGTCCCGGACGTTCCCGACGAACTGCCGCATGACGCCGAGCCCGCCGCTGTGCGCGACCGAGCCCTCCTGCGGTGCGAGATCACCCGCGATCATCCGGAGCAGCGTCGTCTTCCCGGCCCCGTTCGGCCCGACGAGCGCCGCCGTGACGCCGTCCGCGACCCGGAACGACACGTCCTCCAGCAGCACCCGCCCGTCCGGCAGCGTGTGGCTGAGATGCCCGACCTCGACGTGACCCATGGGACCCGAGTCTCCGGACGCGCGGCGGCCCCGGTCAACTCGTTTTCGCCGCTCCGAGCAAGGCCGACAGGTGCGGGACGGCCTCGGCGACCGGCAGCTTCGCGGTTTCCGAGGTGGCCCGGACGGTGTGCTCCACGACGCCCTCGGCCAGGCTCCGGCGCCCCACGGTCAGGCGGTGCGGGATTCCGGTCAGCTCGATGTCGCGGAACTTCACGCCCGCCCGCTCGGGACGGTCGTCGATCACGGCGTCCACACCGGCGGCGCGCAGGTCGCGGTAGAGGCGCTCGGCCGTCTCGCCGACCTCCGGATCGTCGGTCTGGGCCGGGACGACGGCGACCGCGAAGGGCGCCACGGCCTCCGGCCAGACGATCCCGCGCTCGTCGTGGTGGGCCTCCACGATCGCGGCCATCGCCCGCTCGATCCCGATGCCGTAGCAGCCCATCAGCGGGTGGACGCGGCCACCGTCCGCCGCGAGGACGGCCAGGTCCAGCGCGCGGGTGTAGCGGTCGCCGAGCTTGAAGATGTGGCCGACCTCCAGCGCCGTGAAGACCTCCAGGGGCGTCCCGCAGGCCGGGCACGGCTCGCCGGCCGCCACCTCGCGCAGATCCGCCCAGGTCGCGGACGGGATGTCGCGCGCCACGTCCACGCCGCGCAGGTGGACGCCGTCGCGGTTCGCGCCGGTGAACATGTTCCGGCGGCCGCGCAGCGCCTCGTCCGCGAGGACGGGCAGGCTCGTCACGCCGACCGCGCCGAGGCTGCCGGGCAGCGCGCCGAGGGCGTCCCGGATCTCGTCCGGTTCGGCGGCCCGGACGTCGTTCGCGCCGGTCGCGTCGGCGAGCTTCTGCTCATGCAGGGCATGATCACCGCGCAGCAGGACGAGGGTGAGCTTGCCGTCCAGGACGTGGACGAGCGTCTTGATCTGCCGGTCGGCGGGCGCGCCGTACCCGGCGGCGAGGTCCTCGATCGTCCGGACGCCGGGCGTGTCGAACGGCTCCGGCGCGTCCGGGCCGTCCTCGTCGGCGACGGGCGCCAGGCGGGACGTCGCCTTCTCGACGTTCGCCGCGTACCCGCAGGACGGGCAGTGCGCCACGGCGTCCTCGCCCACGTCGGCCGGCCGGACGAACTCGGTCGAGCCCGTCCCGCCCATCGCGCCGTTCGACGCCTCCACCGGGATCGCCGGAATCCCGAGCCGCTCGAAGATCCGGAGGTAGGCCGTCCGGTACGCCTCGAACGACGCGTCCAGCCCGGCCTGGTAGATGTCGAAGGAGTAGGCGTCCTTCATGGTGAACTCGCGCACCCGCATGAGGCCGCCCTTGGGGCGCGGCTCGTCCCGGAACTTGGTCTGGAACTGGAACCAGTGCTGGGGGAGCTGCCTGTACGAGGTCAGCTCCAGGCCGAGCGTCGTGAAGATCTCCTCGTGCGTCATGCCGAGGGCCAGCTCGTTGCCCCGCCGATCGGTCAGCCGGAACATCTCCGGCCCGACCGAATCCCAGCGTCCGGACCGCCGCCACGGCTCGGCCGCGTGCAGCGCGGGCAGCAGCATCTCCTGCGCCCCGATCCGCTCCAGCTCCTCCCGGACGATCCCGATCACCTTCGCCCGCACCCGCACCGCCAGCGGCAGCAGCGAATAGTGCCCCGCGTGGAGCTGCCGGACGTACCCCGCGCGCAGCAGCAGGCGGTGGCTCGGCGCGTCCGCGTCCGCCGGATCCTGCCGCAGGGTCGGGACGAACATTCGTGACCAGCGCATGCGGCCGACCATAACGGTGCGGACGCGCCGCCGGTATTGAGTTATTCGCTGGTGCCCGGCGTCAGTACCCTGGGGGCGTGAGTCGAGAAGGTGTGACGCCGCAGAGCGAGGATTTCTCCGCCTGGTACAACGAGCTCGTCGTCCGGGCGCAGCTCGTGGACCGTGGCCCGGTGCGCGGCACGATGGTCATCCGCCCGTACGGGTACCGGGTATGGGAGCTCCTCCAGGCGGACCTGGACCGCCGGATCAAGGAGGCCGGGCACGACAACGCGGTCTTCCCGCTGTTCATCCCGGAGTCCTACCTCAAGCGCGAGGCCGAGCACGTCGAGGGGTTCTCGCCGGAGCTCGCGGTCGTCACCATCGCGGGCGGCAAGCAGCTGGAGGAGCCGCTCGTCGTGCGGCCCACCTCCGAGACGGTCATCGGCGAGTACATGGCCAAGTGGATCGACTCCCACCGGGACCTTCCGCTGCTGCTCAACCAGTGGGCGAACGTCGTCCGCTGGGAGATGCGCCCCCGCATGTTCCTGCGCACCACCGAGTTCCTCTGGCAGGAGGGGCACACCGCGCACATCGACGAGACCGACGCCATGCGCGAGACCATGTGGGCCCTGGACGCCTACGCCTCGGTCGCGCGCGAGCTCGCCGCGATGCCCGTCGTCGCCGGCGAGAAGACCCCCGGCGAGCGGTTCGCCGGCGCCGTCCGGACCTACACGATCGAGGGCATGATGCGGGACGGCCGCGCCCTCCAGGCCGGCACCTCGCACTACCTCGGCACCAACTTCGCCAAGGCGTTCGAGATCCAGTACCAGGACGAGGACGGCAGGCTCACCCTCGCCCACACCACGTCCTGGGGCATGTCCACCCGCATGATCGGCGGCGTGATCATGACCCACGGCGACGACAAGGGCCTGGTGCTGCCGCCGCGGCTCGCGCCCTACCAGGTCGTGATCGTCCCGATCGGGCGCAAGGAGCAGGGCGAGCGGGCCGCCGCCGAGGCCCGCCGGCTCGCCGGCGCGATCAAGGCCACGGGCATCCGCGTGCACGTCGACGACAACCGCCCGCAGCTCTCGCCCGGCTTCAAGTTCAACGAGTGGGAGATGCGCGGCGTGCCCGTCCGCATCGAGCTCGGCCTGCGCGACATCGAGAACGGCGTCGCCACCCTCGCCCGCCGCCTGCCCGCCGTGGAGGGCCAGGGCAAGGAGCAGATCCCGCTGGAGAAGGTGCCCGAGCTGCTGCCCGGCATCCTCGCCGACTTCCAGTCCTTCCTGCTCGCCCGCGCCGAGGCGTTCCGCGAGGAGCACACCGCGACGGTCGACACCTGGGACGCGTTCGCCGCCCAGGTCGCCGAGGGCTGGGCCCGCGCCTTCCACTGCGGGCGCGCCGAGTGCGAGGACGACATCAAGGCCGACACCGCCGCCACCCCGCGCGTCATCCCCATGGACGCCCCGGAGGAGACCGGCGCCTGCGTCAAGTGCGGCCAGCCGTCCGCGTACGGCAAGCGCGTCATCTTCGGCCGCGCCTACTGAGCGACCCGCGGCGCGGCTTCGACGCGCACTCGATCAATTGCGCGTTCGATCGGACGGGCCGGAGCGACACTGTCGCCCCGGCCCGTCCGGTTTTGCCTCTCGCTCCCGCCCGCCGGTCAGCGGGTCAGTTGAGGGACGGCGGCAGGACGCGGAGGGCCAGCATCGACACGTCGTCCCGCAGGTCGCCGTCGCAGAAGTCGAGCAGCGAGCGCTCGACCGCGCTGAGCATCTCGTCCACCGGCTCCACGGCGTGCGCGGCCAGCGTCTCCAGCAGCCGGGCCTGCCCGTACTGGCGGCGGCCGACGTCGCACGCCTCCAGGACGCCGTCGGAGTGCAGGACGAGCGTGTCGCCCGGCGCGAGGTCGAGCGTGTCGAGCCCGGCCTCGAAATCCTCGAACAGGCCGAGCGGCACGCCGCCCCGGGACGCCGTCCTGATCACGCCGTCCGCGCGGACCACGATCGCCGGGGGATGCCCCGCGATGCCGAGCGTCACCCGGACGCCCTCGCCCCGCGGCGTGATCCCCGCGAGGACGGCCGTGACGAACCGGTCCTCGGTCAGCAGCGCCTCGTTGACCGCGGCCAGCACCTCCGCCGGATGCGTCCGCCACCGCGACACCAGCCGGACGCCGTGCCGGGCCGTCGCCGTCACCGCCGCCGCGTCCTCGCCCTTCCCGCACACGTCGCCGAGGACCAGGCCCCAGCCGTCCTTGGTGCGGAACGCGTCGTAGAAGTCGCCGCCGACCTCCGTGCCGTGCGTCGCCGAGGTGTACCGGGCGGCCAGCTCGACGCCCTCGATCTCCGGCAGGGTCCGCGGCAGCAGGCTCGCCTGGAGCGTCGCCGCGACCTCGGCCCGCCGCCGGTACAGCCGCGCCGCCCGGACGACCAGCCCCAGGTACCGTCCGATGCGCTGGCAGACCGACAGGTCCAGCAGCGAGAACGGGCCGTGCTCGCCGCTGCCGCCGAGCGTGATCGTGCCGATCGTCGCGTCGCCGTCGGTCACCGGCACGCACAGCACCGACGTCGCGCCGATCAGGCTCAGCACGGGCTGCCCGTCCGGGCACGTCCCGAGCAGGTCCGGCTCGTCGGCGTGCGCCCGCAGCGCGCTCTGGCCGCTCTCGAAGACCGTCCAGGGCAGCGTGCCGGGGGCCGGGTCCACCTCCGAGAACCGCCGCGCCGCCTCCTCGGCGGCCTCGTCCTCCGGGCCCATGACGACGTACCGCAGCGGGTCGGCGTCGCCGTTCCGCGCCGTCCCCGGCTGCCCGCCGCCCTCGGCCTTCCGCTGCGGGACCAGGTCGATGAACACCCACTCGGCCAGCTCCGTCGCCAGCAGCCGCGCGCACCGCCGCACCGCGACGGTCTCGTTGAACACCGGCTCGTCGAGCAGCATCTCGGTGACGGCCCCGAGCACGTCCATCCGGTGGACCAGCGAGGCGATCGCCTCGTCCCCGGAGGTGTCCACCCCGACCGTCGTCGACACGCCGGACGACTTCGCGGACGCCTCGGCGGCCCTGGCCGCCTGCACGCGCGCCGTCGAGGCCGCCTCGACCTCCCGCTCGGCGGCAGGCTCCGAGGTCGCCGAGAACCGGATCGGCGTGGTGGCCGGCCCGGCGACCGCGACGACCATCGGATCGGGCTCGCCGCGGATCCACACCCGCGCCAGCGTGACGATCGCGTCCACCGGCCGCTCACCGCCGAGGAACCGGACCGGCACGCGGCAGCGCCGCCCCGTCCGGATCACGGCCGCGAGCTGCGACCGCAAAGGCGCGCGCGTGGCCAGGTCGCAGAACGCCGTGAACTGCTTGCCCGACACGTACCCGGTGGACGTGCCGAGCAGCTCGGCCGCCTGCCGGTTCACCCGCCGGACGCCGCCGTCCCGGTCGAGCAGGAACAGCGGGACCGGCGCGTCGGTGAAGACCGTCTTCAGGACGCGCCGCTCGTCCTCGGTCGCGGCGGACCGTCCGGGCGCGCCGCTCTGCTCCCCGCCGATCGTCCGCAGCGCCGCGAGCGCCAGCTCCAGCTCGACCATCGCCGCGTCGAGCGTCGCCCGCGCGTCCGCGTCCGGGAGCCCGGCGGACCGCCGCAGCTCCTCGATCCGCTCCTCCAGGCCCGCGACCTCGCGCAGCACGCTTTCGGGGTCGAGCTGCTCGGGCATCGAACCCCTCCTGTCCTCGACGACGCACGCTCTGATCGGCCGTGCACCGGCCGACCGCCGGCACGGCCCTCCGGCCGACCTTCGCAGCCTATTCCCGGAATGGCCCTCGCTGTACGGAGACGGCCCTCCCGCCCCCGAACATCACCACCGGCCCCACCCATCCCAATACCCCCACGGGGCCCCGCGCTCAACCTCCGCGCACCCGGCACCCCGCTCTCCACCAGCCCATGCACCCCTTCCTACCCACCCCCACCCCCTCCAACGTGATCATCACCTCACCGCCACGCCCTCCGTCCCCCGGCCTTCCACCCGCCCCGCTTCCGTGCCACCGGCCGGGGGCTCGGCCGCCGCGAACGACTGCGATGTCGATCACTGATCCCCGTCCGCCCGGACGAGGTCATGCGCGCATGCGAAGAGGCGGAGAGGACGGCCGGGGCGCGGGCTATGGGAAGGGGCTTCCCATAGCCCGGCGGTGGCTGCGGGTTCGTTGAGGGTGGCGGAGGGCTGGTGTGGTGCTGCGGGAGTCTGTCTGGCGGGTCAGGAGACGCCGCGGCCGCCGACTATGCGCTGGGCCAGGGCGGTCAGCTTGAGGTGGCGGGTCTGGGAGATGCGGCGCATCTCGGCGAACGCCTGGTCGGCGTCGCAGCCGAGGGCGTGCATCAGGATGCCCTTGGCCTGGTCGACGACGGCGCGGGACTCCACGGCCTCCCTCAGCTGGGCGGCCGTGCGGTGGACCTCGTCGTACTGGAGGGTGTTGGACACGGCGGCGCTGCCCTGGGCCGCGAGGAGCGCGGCCAGGGCGTGCTGGCCCGGCGCCAGGGCGCCCGGTGTGACGCCGTACAGGGTCAGCGTCACCAGCACCGGCGAGGTGTGGTCGTGCGGCGTCGTGCTGAAGCACCGGACGCCGCGCCGGAGCATGTCCGACGTGGCCTCCGACCAGCGAGTCTCGGCGAGGACGTCGTCCGCGGCGAGCGGACGCCGGGTCGCGACGACGTCGAAGACCGGACCCTTTCCACGGGCGAGCTGGCGGTCGGTGATCTCGGCGAGATCGGGATGGCTCGCGGCGTGCGCGAGCGGTTCGGGAGCCTCGCCGGGGGAGCTCTCGTCCGGCATGGCCCAGCGCACGCCGGAGGCTCCGGCGCACCCGGGGATCGCCTGCGCGGCGAGTTCGGCGACGCGGCTGAGCGTCCCCACATCGGAGGATTCTCCGACCATGCCGAGGCGGGCGATCTCCACGGCGAGCCGGTCGGTCAGGACGGTGGTGGCTGGCACCCTCCCGACGGTATCCCCTCGCCACTACTGACGCGCCGGCCGACCTAAACGTTGGGGGGCGCCCGCCAGATCTCCTCCAGCGTCGGAGCGGTCAGCCCGTCGTTGATCGCGAGGTCGCCGAGCGACACGACCCCCACCGGACGCCGCGACTCGTCCACGACGGGCAGCCGCCGGACGGCCCGCTCCCGCATCAGCCGGACGGCGGTGGCGGTGTCGTCGTCCGGCCGGACGGTCGCCAGGTCGGCGGTGCAGACCTCCCCGAGCGAGATGATGCGGGGGTCCCGGTCCTCGGCGAGGGCGCGCACCACGATGTCCCGGTCGGTGACCATGCCGCAGAGGCGTCCGGCCACGGTGACCAGGACACCGCCGATGTCCTCGTCCCGCATCAGCCGGGCCGCCTCGTGCAGGGTGGCGTCGCGGGGAAGGGACCGCGGACGCGCCGTCATCACGTCGCTCACCCGAGGTATTCCAGAAGACATCGCCGGTACCTCCCGTTCGCGCGCATGCCCCGTCACGTCGCGAGCGCGCCCTACCCAGCGATCCGCCGGATATGCCGAACGGCCCGGACGGATCCTCCGGGCCGTTCACGCCGTCCGATGGGTCGGCTCAGAACGCGAACTTCCTTCCAGCACGACGGCTCAGAACGCGAAGACGCTTCCAGTACGCGCGTGCATGAGGCAGTCGTTGCCGTACTCCCGCCGGAAGCTGACGGCCCGGTCGTGCCAGCGTCCGACGGCCCGGGCGATCACCGGCCGGTAGATCATCGGGCAGATCCCCTCCGCCGGATCATGATCGACCGCCCCGTGGTGGGCCCTCAGGTCGGCGCACGCGCGCGCCGCTTGCGGATGCGACCCGCCGGCCGGGTCACACGACAGGACGACCGTCCGCGTGCCGGAGAGGGTGTTCGCCGGATAGGACACCGTCAACCGCAGGCTCGTCGATCCGGCGAACCCTCCATCGTCGGCGCTCGCCTCCGCGGGCGCCGCGGCCAGCCCGGCGGCGAGCGCTCCCACGAGAACACCAGAGATCAGGTACTTCACAACCACTCCCCACGATCGCAGAAGAACCGTCGCCTAATGTATCCATTCGGCTACCCAGCGTGGGTGCGATTTCGGAAGGTTCTCCAGGGCCCCGAAGACAGCCCATTTCCACCCGCCCCAACCAGACACCCGCCACGCCGCGACCCCCACGCCGCAGCCAGCCACCGGGCTGTTCGGGGTTGGGGCGCCACGGCGTTCCTGTCGCGGAGACGGAACGAGGGTGCGACCTCGGTGGTCGCACCCTCGGGGGGCGGGGGAGCCGGGAGGGCTCAGGCGGCGAGCTCATGGGTGACGCGCGCGGGGTGGTCGGCGAGGGCCTCGCGGAGCTGCTTGCGGCCGCGGTGCAGGCGGGACATCACGGTGCCGATGGGGGTGCCCATCATGGCCGCGATCTCCTTGTAGGCGTAGCCCTCGACGTCCGCGAGGTAGACGGCGTCCCGGAAGTCCTGCGGGAGGGAGCGCAGGGCGGTGACGACGCGCTGGTCGGGGATGCGGTCCAGGGCTTCGGACTCGGCGGACCGGAAGCCCTCCGAGTGCGCCTCGGCCTGGGCGATCTGCCACTCCTCCAGCTCCTCGGAGCCCGCGCGCTGCGGCTCGCGCTGCTTCTTGCGGTAGGTGTTGATGAAGTTGTTGGTCAGGATGCGGTGCAGCCACGCCTTGAGGTTCGTGCCCTCCTGGAACTGGTGGAAGTTCACGTATGCCTTGGCGAGCGTCTCCTGCACGAGGTCCTCGGCGTCGGCGCTGTTGCGGGTCATCCGGACGGCGCTCGCGTAGAGCGGGTCGACGAGCGGAAGCACGTCGCGCTCGTAGCGGTCGACGTTGTGGCGGAAGGTGTCGTCCATTGGGCGGACAGCCGTGGTCGCAGCGGTCATCGTCGCTCCCCGAGGGTTGAGGGCCTGGTGGGCCGGCGGTGGACGCGCGGTCGGCGCGTCGAGTTCGGGCGGACGTGCCGCCCCCCGTTTCTTTCGTACGTGCCACCGTCCCGATGGGTTCGGCGCGTACTCACGACGACCGGCGCGGAGGAGCCGGAGGGGCTCGTGCGCGCGGGCGGCGTCTCCCTGAAGGATGAGTGTTCGCGCCGGGCGGGGTCTCGGCCACGCTTGGGAGGTGGGCCGAGGGAGGGATGGAACCGGATCGGCTTCGCCAGGGCGACCCCGGGTCACGGGACGTCGCGGGCCTTGCCGGATCGAGCCATCACCTCGTCGGTGGCGTTCTCACAAAGTAGGACGCTTGGGACGGTCCAAAAGGTTGCGTGGCGTCAGTCACATTGCCGCCCAAGTGTCCCGTTCCACTTCCGGCGCACGGTATAGAGCGCGCCACGTGAGTGCAACCGATTTTCGGCGACCTTCATGAGGGTGAGTGAACGCTCACCGACCGCGACCTGTCGGCAAGGCCGGGCAGTCGGGCTCGCTCGCTCCCATGCTTGCGGTGAAGCTCGCTCGGGTCTCCGTGTGGTGAATGAACACTCACCTCAACGGGTGAGTGAGTGCTCACCCACCGCGAGTGAATGCTCACTCGCTGTCGGCGGGGCGCGTGGGCGGCTCGTCGGCGCGACGCAGTTGAAGTCGATGGGGGAGGGCCGAGGTGCTGGGCGGCGTCCTTGAGGGGACGGCGCGTGGTGGGGGACTGGAGCCGCGAGGGCGCGGAGTGGGCGCCGCAGACGCTGAGGGACAGGTGGGGACGGTCGGTAGGAAATTGTCCCTTTTGCGACAGATCGTTTTCCGGAGACGCTCCGCGTCCGATCTGTAGTGTCGGTCGGGTGGACGCCGGGCTCCGCCGAGCCGGCGTCGTCGGGGAGTGGGCGCTTTGGGAGAGAGTCTGACGCTGCCGGTTCCGGAGAACCTGCATGCGACCTATGCCGTGGCCCTCGCCGCGCCGCCCGCCGATCCGCGGGAGCTGGCCCGGGCGCAGGTCGCCCGGCTCGTCCGTCCGCCGCTCCGCGATCTCGTCCTCGGGATGCTGGCCAGTCCGCTGCTGACCCTCGACATGCGTCCGGCGGGCGAGTTCCCGCCGCTCCCGCTGGACCTGCTCGCCGCGTACGGCGCGTCCCGGGCGGAGCTGGGCGCGGTGTCCGCCGCGTCCCACCTGCTGGCCGTCCACGCCGCGTACCGGCCGGGCTGGCCGCCCGCGCACGAATGGGCGGCGCGGGCCGTCGCCGGGGCGGTCGGAACGGCCCTGAGCATGCCGGTCGTGGACGGCTTCACGCCCGAGGTGCTCGGCCGGGACCGGCTGGAACGCTCCCTGCCCGGCCCGGACGGGATGATCCGGCTCACCGACTGGATCCTGCTCACGCACGACCGCGGGGCGCACGGCTTCTGGTTCGCGACGAACGGCCTGGCGCGTTTCGGCCTTCCCGAGCTCCAGACGGAGAACGTCCCGCCCCCGCTGGTCGAGGAGTGGGGGCGCCTTCTCAACGGTCTCGCGCGGCGCCTGCTCGACCTCTGGATCGAGCAGCTCCTCGCGGACGAGCTGCCCGTGTTCGTCGATCTTCCCGAGGTCGTCTCCGTCGGCCTCCAGGACGTCGCCGCAGCTCAGGGCATCGACGAGCCCATGCGCCGCGAGGTGTCCGTCCGGCTCCGCCTGGACGAGCCGGCGGGCGGCCCCCCCGCCGTCCTGTCCGTCCTCGCCGCCGACGACGGGCCCGACCGTCTCGAACATCTCTGTGCCGCGCTTTTCGGTCCGTCCTGAACCTGTGCCGCCACCACGCGTGGCCGCCGTCCGAGCGAGGAGAAGATGATCAGCGCAGAGCTTGCCGACGATCTTGTTCTCTGCACAGGATCGTGGACGTGAGATTCGGCCCACGCGACCATTCCGGCCCGCCCTCCGACGAGCCCGGCGATCACGAGCCCGTCCGGCCTCCGCGCGCCGACCCGCCCGTGCCCCGGCACCCGCGCCCCGTCCCACCGGCGCAGGTGCCCCACCCGGGGGACGTCCGAGTCGCAGGCGGCGCACCCCGCCGCCCCGCCGCCGAACAGCCGATAACCCCTCCCGCGCCGCCTCCCACTGAGGCAACGTGGGGAACCGATCCTGCGAGCTCGCCCGCGGAACAAGCGAACGTGAAGATGCCTCCGCCGTCGCCTCCGCCGCCCGACTGGACGCCGATCACGGCCAATCCAGCGACCGCCCAGGACAATCCGCATCCCGCCGCGGGGACTCCAGCCGAGCGCCACGCCGGACGCGCCGACCTCGACCCGTCAGCCGAGCCGTCGCCCGTCCCCACGGACGAGCCCTGGACCAGCGTGCGCAACTCAGACAGCGCAAGCCCGTCCACCACTCCGCAAGATCCACCGCCCAAGGACGATGCCGATCCCGCGCCCCAGACACATGCGGAGATACCCGTCCAACCGGACTTCCGGCCCCCAGCGGGCAGCGATGCTGGCGAGCCCTGGGAGCGCGTACCAAGGCCGGACGACGCAACCCCGTCGTCCCCCCGACGCGCCCTCTCACCTTCGGATGTCCACGAAGACGCCAGCGAAGGCAACCATCCAGGCGCGACCAACGCCACCCCGTCTCCTGCGGAAACGCAAGCCTCCCGGCAAAGCGCCTCGCCCCCCTCGCCGGACACCCAGAACCAAGACGACGAACTTTGGATGACCGTACGCAAGCCCGGCGTCACCGGACCATCTGCGACTCGCCGCGACGCGCCATCGGCCCCTGGCAAGGCGCCCACTCCGGACGCCGACCGGACATCGGCTACGGCGAGAGCCGCCCATGCGGAAGACCTGCCCCCGGACACGCAGCAGCACGTCCCAGAGACTCCGGCCGTTCCGGCTAGCGATCCCAGCGACGCCGAGGCCGCCTCCCCGCGCGCGCACGCCGAGCCGTCCGCCGATGACGTCCGCTTCAGCGAACGTCCCGTAGCCAACGAGCGACCTGGCGTTGTAGAGGAAGCGGCATCTCCGCCCAAGGATTCGCCGTCCCGCGCGGCGGCGAATCCGCCTTCGTTCGGTACCGACGCGCCCCCGGCAGGGTCGGCCGTCCCGGTATCTGAGACAGATGTGTGGACGCCGTCCCAGAGCGGAGGCCGCCACCGTTCACCCGAGCCTGCCGCCGGGCGCCCCGAGGGACAGCCGGGAGCACACCGCAACCTCGCCGAGGCGAACGGCCTCTCGGACCAGCCTCCAAGCGACCTTCCCGAAAGCCCTCTCACGGCTTCCGACTGGCCGAGCCGTCGACCGGAAGCTCTCGACGACCGTCCGAGCGGCACGGAGCCGTCCAGGACGAGGCCGGACGTCACCGCGCGCGACCGCGTCCCCAGCAGCCCGTCCCACCCTGGACGAGAGCCGCGCGCCAAGGCGCCTTCGCCCGGCTCGTCCGACATGTCCCGGCTGGACCCGCGAGCCCGCCGGGCCCTCGTCGACGAGTTCGTCGGCGACTTCGTAGGCGGACCCACCTGGCAAGCGCTCCTCGTCGTCCTTGAAGGGGCCTTCCCGGGCCACGGCGTCGCCGCGACCCTCGCCACCACCGCGGACGAGATCTGGCGCGAGATCGCCCCGCTGGACGAACGCGGAGCCATAACCCGCCTCGGCGTTCCCGCGTGGATGGGCCCGAACGGTCTGGAGGTCGATCTCAGCGCCCACCTCCATGCCACGCCCAAGCAGCCGGCCCGCCCTCGTGCGCGCGCGTCCCGGCCATACGCGAACGCGCTGGTCGTGGACACCGTCGATCCGCTCCGCTACCACCGTCCGGTCAGCGGCCCCAGCGCGCCGCACGATCGTTTGGACGAGCCCTACGACGACTTCGGAGCCGACCCGTTCGGCGATTCACCATCGTCCGCGTCCGACCTGCTCGGCGGCGCATCGTCCTTCGACTCCGGCCCGACGACGTTCGACACGCCCTTCGACCACCCCGACGAACACAACCGAGGCCGGACAAAGGACGACGAAGACGACACAGGCGTCGTGATCGTCGCCGATCTCACCGCCGCCGGAGTCCGCGTCCTGGACGCCCCGGCCCTCTGGCGCTACGCCTCGCGCGTCATCGCCGACACCCTCCGCGACCCGCGCCGTCCCGAAACCTGGCCCCGAGCCCGCCGCACCTTGCGTTCCCTCCGCCGGGTCGTCCTGGTCGATCCGCGGCTGGGCCTCGGCCTGTGCCTAGCCCTGGACGACCGCGGCGCACCCCGCTGCCTCCTGGCCTTCCGCATCGACCGCAAGGAAGCCACAACCCCCTGCTTCGTCCGCCCCTAACCCGCCTCGACCCCCGCCCGCACTGAAGTCACCCCAACCGCCAGCAGCCGGGACGATCCGCCGGATCATCCCGGCTCGCCCGAAGCCACTCACCCCTGGGTGGCACTCGGGGACGCCGCCCGGGGCCGGGCCAGTTCAGTTGCGGCAACGCAGTGAACTGCGGATCGCGATGAGCGTCGCCTGCTGACGTGTCAGCAGTAAGAGGGTGAAGGGGCGGCGCACCGCCGCTGGGCAGGACGCGACCGGGTGGGCGCACAACGCTGGGGCTGGTGGTCCGTTCCGACGCGTCGGCGGGACGCTTGCAGGAGGTCGGAGTGGGATCCCCGGCGGTCAGTCGTCGGTGCGGAGCCAGGTCAGGTCGCACTGCTGGTCGTCGGGAAGCTCGCGGATGCGGGCGGCGAGGTCCCGCGGTTCGTCCGAAGTCTCGGCGGACGAGTCGGCGTCCTCTGGGAGAAGGCCGCACAGCAGGGCGTCCAGCGTTCGCACGGCCGTGAAGGAGCCGTAGCGGACGAGCCCGCCGCCACGCAGGTGGGCGAGTTCGGTGAGCAGCGCCGTCAGGCCGGACGGGTCCTGCGGGTCGTACAGACCGCGGGCGTACGCGAACAGCTCCTCCGCGAGCGCTTCCGGGCGTCGTCCGGACAGGTAGTAGGACGTTCCCGAGAAACCGCCCTCGGCGGCCTGCGCGACGCGTTCGTCGCGGATGCGCACGCGCAGTCCGTATTCGGCGGCGCACCGCTCGAACGCCTCGGTGAGCAGGGCCTCGGCCTCGCCCTCCTCGCTCAGCACCAGTCCCGCGACCACGCCCTTCTCGGACGCCAGCCGGTCGAGCATCTCCTGATGGAGCCCCCGGACGTCCTGTTCGACGGCGTCCAGCGAGCGGGCGAGGGCGCGCTGCGCCTCGCGGTCGAGCTCCAGCTCGGCGAACCGCCCGGACAGCGTGCCGAGCTCCTTCTCGACGCGGTCCACCCGGTCGGTGAGCGCGTCGAGGTGCCCGGCCAGTTCGTGGGACGGTCCGTCGCCCGAGACGACGGCGGGCCGCGGTTCCGGCGACGCGGACTGGACGGAGCGATCCATATCGGCGCGAAGCGACTCCTGCCGCCGGGTGAGGTCGGCCACGCGGTCGCGCAGTTCGCGCAACTCCGCCTGGGCGCGGGGGAGCCGTTTGTCGGACGCCAGATACAGTTCACGCCCGGCGATCGCCAGGCACAGCAGCACCAGGATCACAGTGGTGGTCATACAGCTCCCTCGGGGGCGGGCACCGCACTCGACCCTAACCACCCACGGCCCGACTGACCTCTGCCGCGCCGCAACTCGTCCGATTCACACGCTCATTTCCCGATCTGTTCCGGTGCCCGCTACCCGGTTCGGACACGCCGAACCCTCGGATCCGGTCCGTCCCCCCCTTCGCTGATGTACTGATCGCCATGAACGGCCCTCGTCCGGACGACCCCGAAACTCGCCGATCCGCCCCGGCCACCGCCCGGCAGGACAGTCTCGATACGCCCCTGGGCGCACTCCAACCGCCTCCGGGACGGACGACCCCGGTACCCGCCGACGCGTCACGCCTGTCTTCCGGCAGGACGATCTTGGTGCCGGCGGGGAGGTCCCGACCGCATCGGTGGCGGATGACACTGGTGCGCCTCGGTGCGACGTGACCGCCTCCCGGCTGGACGGGCCGGATGACCGGCGGGACGGCCTCGCGGCGAGGATGGAACGGAACCTGGCCGAGCACGCTCGCCATCTGCACCGGCACGTCCCGCAGGCGTCCGTCACCGACTCCGGCGACCTTCTGATCGCCGATAGCGGCCTGGACGACGACACCTTCAACATCGTCGCCGCCGCGCGCTTCACCCCCGAGACCGCAGGACGGCGCATCGCGGAGATCATCAGCGAGGTCGCCGCGACGGGCCGACACTTCTCGTGGTGGGTGGGGCCCGCGTCCGAGCCCGCCGACCTCACGGCCCGCCTCGCCGCCGCCGGTCTCGCGCCGTCCGAGACCGAGACGGGGATGTGGCGAGACCTGACCGCGCCCTTGCCGCCCCAACCCGCCCTCGACCTGGACATCCGCGAGGTGAGGACGCCCGATCGGCTGGCCGACTACGCCCGCGTCCTGGCCGCCAACTGGGATCCGCCCGCGACCACCGTCCAGCAGTTCTACGCCCGCGCCGCACACGGCGCCCTCGCCCCCGACAGCCCCGCCCGGTACCTGGTCGGCTACCGGGACGGCCGCCCGGTCAGCTCCGCGGAGGTCTTTCTCTGCGCGGACGTCGCGGGCATCTACAACATCTCGACGCTGGAATCCGAACGCCGCCGCGGCTACGGCGGCGCCATCACCCTGGCCACCCTCCACCTCGCCCGCGACCACGGTTATCGAACCGCCGTGCTCCAAGCCTCCGCTGACGGCGAGCCCGTCTACCGCCGTCTCGGCTTCGTTCCCGAAGGCCGCTACACCGAATATGCGCTGAATCCCTGACGTCCCCCTTCCGCTCGTCCACGTCCCGGAACCGCTCGCGCAACGGAACCACAGCCACCGACCCCCGCCATCCGTGTCCCAAGACCACCGCGGCAGCAGCCGGTAGCTAAGGCCCCTGTTCAGTTGTCCGGACGCCTCCACTGCCATTGCTCATCCTCGGACGGCACCAGCCCGACCATCGCCGCCCGTCCTCGTCTGCCGCGCACACCCGCCGCCCCCACCCGCCGTGCGCACCCGCCGTGCGCACCCGCCGTGCGCACCCGCCGTGCGCACCCGCCGCGCTCGCTTGCCGCGCCCTTTTCTTGCCCTGCCCGCTTGCGCGCCGTCCGCCGTGCCCATCCGCCGCGCCTGCTCGCCGTGCCTGCTCGCCGTGGCCGCTCGGCGGCCGCGTTGCTCCCAGCGGGGTGGGGGCGCGTGGGTCAGCCGAAGAGGTCGAGGATGTCGAGGAAGGCGTCCGCGCCGTCCACCACGGCGTGACTCGCGGCGTGGACGGCTGCTTCGGCGACGATGCCGCCCGCGATGATCGCGCCGGCCGCCGCCACGTCCGCGCCCGGGTGGTGGTGGTAGTGCGGGTGGCCGCCGTGGTGGTACATCGGCGGGCCGTACATGGGTGGTGGGAACGGCGCGGCCGGGGGCGGTCCCGGATGCATCGCGGGCGCGGGAGGCGGAGGCATCGGGGCCGCGCCTGGTGGCGGCGGAAGCGGCGCACCTGGAGGAGGCCCCTGGTAGGGGGCTGGTGGCGCCCCTCCGCCGACAGGTGGTGCGGCGAGGGGCGGATACGGGGGCATGCCGGAGCCAGGAGGACCAGCGGCCGGACCGGGCGCAGACGCGCCGGGGTGGGAAAGTCCTCCGGGTGGCGGGCCTTGGGGGCCAGGGCCCGGGAAGGATGCGCCGTGAGGTGCCGCGCCGGGGAACGGGGCTCCCTGGGGTCCTGGGCCGGACGGCATGGGGGCGTTCGGGCCGGGCGGTCCGGCGGGGCCCATGGCGTTCGGGGACGGTTGCCCCGCGTATCCGGATGCTCCGGGGCCTCCCGGACCGGCCGGGGGAAGGCCGGGTGCGCCATGGGGCATACCCGGGCCGGGCTGCATGGGAGGCGAGCCGAACGGGGGCGCCGGCATGCCCGCGCCCGGAGGACCCGACGGCGACCCCTGGCCGATCGGGTGCGGCGGTACGCCGGGTGCTCCCGGACCCGGGCCGAAAGCCGGCCCACCGGGAACGCCCGGGCCGTTAGGAACGCCGGGACCGCCAGGGCCGCCCGGCCCTCCGGGGCCGAAGCCAGGCGCGCCGGGGCCGCCCACGCCGGGGCCGCTCACGCCAGGCGGGCCTGCGGGGGGCATGCCGTGGGCGGCGGGCGCGAAGCCGGGTGGGAGGCCGGGAGGGGCCGCGGGGCCAGGCATCCGCGCGCCCGGCGGGCCGGGGGTGTAATCCAGGGACGGCGGCAGCAGGACGGCGGATTCGAGCCACTCGGTGAGGCGGGCTGTCCAGTCGGTCTCGGCGGATTCGGGGTGCTCGACGATGAACGCGCCGAACGACTCGTCGTCGTAGGGGCCGGAGCGGCCGAGGGCGCGGAGCTTGAACCCCATCGTGGTGGGGCTGGCGATGAAGGTGAGCCCGACGCCGTCGAGTCGCTGGAACTGCGGCGGCGGGTTGAGCAGGATCTCCTGGTGGAACGGGAGCCGCTGGGACAGCCCCGGCACCTCGGAGGTCTCGAAGGCGACCGTGGTGATGGTGAAGCCCATGCGCGCGGCGGCCGCGAGCACCCACTGCTGGGAGCGGAGCGGCTCGACGGAGATCGGGTCGACGTCGCCCGGGTCGGGGCCGCCGCGGACGTCGACCTCGGTGCACAGGCCGAGGGTGAAGCCGGGCAGCTCGCGGCCGAGGACGGTGGTGAACGGCAGCTCGTAGGGCAGCGGGATGGAGAACGGGAGCGCCCGCTCCTCGCCGGGGCCGAGCGTGAACGAGCGGGTGAGCGCGCCGCGGTAGACCTCGGGGCCCGCGACGTCGCGGCCGTGCGGGTCGCGCATGCGGGGCATGAGCGCGATCGTGACGTGCCGGATGTCGGTGGGTGCGGCCCCGCCGCGCAGGTGGACGTGGCCCGCCGCGACCCCGCCGGGCGCGCAGCGCGGCTCGGCCAGGACGGTGTCCACCGCCGGTCCCCCGTATCCCACTGGACGATCTCCTCTCGTCATCGACAAGCGGCACACTACGCCCGGCACGCCCCGGCGGCCCAACGGCCGCCGGGGCTGTGGATAACTACTTCGAAGTCACGCTCACGCTCGCGTAACCGAGCTTCTCCAGGGGTTCCCGGATCTGCGACGCGTCGCCGACCGCGATGACGGTCAGGCGCTCGGTGTCGACGTGGCCCGTGTACGCGCGCGCGATCGACTCCGGCGTCGCGGCCCGGACGGCGGCCAGGTAGCGGGACGTGTAGTCCGCGCCCAGGCCGCTCGCGGACGCGTCGGCGAGTTCGGCGGCGACCGCGCGGGACGTCTCGTACTCGCCGGGCGCGCGGTCGGCCAGCGCGCTGATCGCGGCGGTGGCCTCGTCCGCCTCGACGCCGCGCTCGCCGATCGAGCGCAGCTGGGTCAGGGCGTCCGCGACGGCGTCGCCGGTGACCTCGGTGTGCACCGAGCCCTGCGTGACGAAGACGCCGCAGTACGGCATCCGCAGGATTCCCGTGCGGACGCCGTAGGTGTAGCCCTTCTCCTCGCGCAGCACGGCGTTCAGCCGGGACGTGAGGCCGCCGCCGAGGACGTGCGCGGCGACCGACAGCAGCGGCCAGTCCGGATCGGTCCGGTCCGGGACGCTGTGGCTGATGTTGAGGTACGTCTGCACGGAACCCGGACGGTCCACGATGACGATGCGCGGCTCGTTCACGGGCGCGATCGTGTCGGCCGTGGCGAGCCCCGGCCCGGACGACGTCCAGCCGGACAGGGCCTCGGCGAGCGTGGCGTCCACGTCGGTGCCCGCGATGTCGCCGGCGACGACGGCCGTGCCCTCGGCGGGGACGATCGAACCGAAGAACGAGCGCACCGCCTCGCCCGTCAGCCCCTCGACCGACGCGCGCGAACCACCGGTCGGCCGTGACGCGCGCGCCTCCGCGGGGAAGAGCACCGCGCGCAGTTCGCGCGCCGCGCGTGAGCCGGGGTCGGCGTCGTCCTGCGAGATCTCCTCCAGCCGCTCGTTCACCAGGCGACGGACGTCGGAGTCGGCGAGCGCGGGTCCACGCAGGACTGCCCCGAGGAGCTCCAGCGCGGGCGCGAGACGCGTGACGGGAGCGTCGAGAGCGATGCGCAGGGCCGTCAGGTCGGCCGACGCGTACAGGGACGCCCCAAGGCGCTCGAACGCGTTCGTCAGGGCCGTCCCGCCACCGGCCTCGGTGCCTTCCAGAAGCGCGCGTGCGGTCAGCGTGGCCACGCCGTCCTGTCCCGCGGCGTCGCGTCCCGCGCCCGCGTCGAGGACGAGCCGGACGGCGGCCAGGCGGCGGCCGGGCAGTTCGCAGCGCAGCGTGCCGGGGCCGGACGGCACCCGCCCGGACGTCGCGGCCGGGAACTCCCAGGCCGGGAACGGGCCGGGGACGGGGCGCTCGGCGAGCCTCACCTCAGTCACTTGGACGCACCTCCGTAGGTGAGCGCGGTGCGGGCGCCCGGCGCCAGCCAGCGGCCCGCCATCTGCTTGATCTGGTCGCCGGTGACGGCGGCCGCGCGCGCGGGCGCGGTGAAGACCCTGGACGGGTCGCCGAACTGGGTGGCGTTCTGGGAGAGCGCGTTGGCGAGCCCGGTGACGGTCTCGGTGCGCTCCAGGAAGCCGCGTTCGGCCTGCGCGGTCGCGCGCGCGGTCTCGTCGTCGGTCGGGCCCTCGGCCGCGAACCGGGCGAGCTCCTCGTCCAGCACCGCGGAGATCTTCTCCGGGTCCGGTCCGACCGCCTCGACCAGCGCGAGGGACGGCCCGTTCGCGAGCCGCGTGACGCCCGCCCACACCTCGGTGGCGATCTGGTCACGCCGGACCATCCGGTCGTACAGGCGCGATCCGGACCCGCCGCCGAGCACCTCGGCGGCCATCTCGGCGGCCTCGATGTCGTCGCCGCCGTCCGTCGGGAGCGTGAACATCGCGAAGTACGCGGGGGACGGCACGTCCTCGTCCACGGGCTCCCCCGTGACGCCGCTGAGCGGGCCCAGATCGCCCGGACGCGCCGCGGGGGTGGCCGGACCCGCCGGGATGCCCCCGAAGTACTTCTCGACGGCTCTCAGCGTCTCCTCGGGGTCGACGTCGCCGACGACGGACAGCACCGCGTTGTGCGGCGCGTACCAGGTGGCGAAGAAGTCCTTGCAGTCGTCCAGCGTGGTGGCGTCCAGGTCCTCCATGGACCCGATCGGCGTGTGCGCGTACGGGTGCCCCTCCGGGAACGTCAGGCGGCACAAGCGCTCGAAGGCCGTCCCGTAGGGCTGGTTGTCGTAACGCTGGCGGCGCTCGTTCTTGACGACGTCGCGCTGGTTGTCGAGGTTCGCCTGGGTGAGCGCGGCCGGGAGCGTCCCCATGCGGTCGGCCTCCAGCCACAGGGCGAGCTCCAGGTGGCTGACCGGGACGGTCTCGTAGTAGTTGGTGCGCTCGAAGGACGTGCTCGCGTTGAAGGACGCCCCGGCTGCTTCCAGCAGCGCGGCGTGCTCGCCTTCGGCGACGTTGCCCGAGCCCTGGAACATCAGGTGCTCGAAGAGGTGGGCCAGGCCCGTGCGGCCCGCGCGCTCGTGCCGCGAGCCCACGCCGTACCAGATGTTGACGGCGGCCAGCGGTACGACATGGTCCTCACAGACCACCACCCGCAGGCCATTGCCGAGCGTGTGCTCGTGCAGCGGCTGTTCGGCCACGAAGCGCTCCAGTCCGGTCGGTGGATCGGTTCCGGGGAAAGCGTCGCCGCCCGCCCGGCAGCGGTCTTGATCCCCTGATTCACCGTACCGGCTGGGGCTTCACCTCACGCCTAGCCGGACTGGTCGGTCGGCCGCCGTCGCGTAGGAGCGACCGACGAGAGTGGCCGAACGGAGCGACCGGACGGGAGTCGTCAGGCCACCGGAAGTGCTCACGGAGTGGAGCGGGACTCCTGGGACGACGCGGCGGCGTCGTAGGCGGCCAGGGCCTCGTCCAGGTCCTGGTGCAGGACGAAGATCTTGGTGAGCTGGGTGACGTGGAAGACGCGGCGGACGCGGTCGTTGACGCCCATGAACGACATGGAGCCGTCCCGCGCGCGCAGGCGGTGGTAGATGCCGACCAGGACGCCGAGCCCGGTGGAGTCGAGGAAGGTGACCTCGCCGAGGTCGACCACCAGGTGCAGGCCGCCGTTGTCGATGATGTCGAGCAGCATCTCGCGCAGGCGCGGGCTGGTGAACACGTCGATCTCGCCGCTGATCTTCACGACGGTGAGTTCCCGCACGGCCCTGTGCTCGACGGCGAATTCCACGAGTACTCCCTGTCAGCGCTCCGGATGGGTGGTTGTCCATACCCGGGGCGCGGCCGGTTATCCCCCGGGCAAAGTCAGGCGGTCTGGAACATCGCCCAGACGACCTTGCCGAACGGGAGGGACGACCAGCCCCAGCGGGAGCTGAACGACTCCACGAGGTGGAGTCCCCTGCCCGTTTCGGCGATGTAGTCGGGCTCCTTACGGCGCGGGCCGTCGGAGCTGGCGTCGAAGATTCCGCACAGCAGCCAGTCCGCGCGGTGCAGGAGGCGGAGCCGGATGGCGGTGGGCGCCGAGCAGAGCGGGTCGGAGGCGTCCCCGAACTCGTGGACGTCGCCGCGGTGCCCGTCCGGGCTCGTCCACCAGGAGCTGGTGCCGCCGCTGTGCCGCAGCGCGTTGGTGACCAGTTCCGAGACGACGAGGCCGACGTCGTCGCCGAGCGGCGCGAGCCCCCACTCGTCGAGGCGGGTGAGGGTGAAGTGCCGGGCCGCGGTGACCGACTCCGGGTCGGGCAGGACCGTGAAGGACACCGTGGCGCCGCACGGCAGCACCAGGTCGCGCAGCGCGTGGTCGAGGTGGGGCGGGAGGTCTGCGGCCTCCGGGACGCCTGTCGCGGGCCCGCCGGGGAACCCGGCGGGCGGCACGGTGGAGGCTGGCATGGCGGACGGCGCTGAGGACGCTGCGCGCGCGGCGGACTCGACCCTCCAGCGCGTGTCGTCGTGCGCGTGGCGTGACGTCATTCCCGGGACCCCGCAGAGTGATCTCGTTGTGCAGCCATGGCTCGGAAGTCTCGTGCGTTATCCTGCGCATCGTAGCGTGCGAATGCAAGAGCCAAATGCATCGGCCGATGCACGTGCATCTGACGTCTGCACGCTCCAGTACACCGCGCGGCAGACCGGATCGGAGGTACCCGGGAGACGGATTCCAAGGTCAACAGTCGAAAGGGGATCATGATCCCCGCGCCCCCCGGCGGATCCCGCCGGGCGATGGCACACTAGGTTCGCTGTCCGCCAGAACGGCCGGGAGGTTGGGCGTGGCTCCAGAGACGCCGGGTACCGGATCGACGGTCCGCCGCATCCTGCTCGGCTCACAGCTCCGTCGCCTGCGCGAGGCGAAGGGCGTGAGCCGCCAGGACGCGGGTTACGTCATCCGCGCGTCCGAGTCCAAGATCAGCCGACTGGAGCTGGGGCGGGTCAGCTTCAAGGAACGCGACGTCGAAGACCTGCTGACCCTGTACGGCGTGACCGACCCGCGCGAGCGCGAGGCTCTGCTGCAGCTCGCCCGGGACGCGAACACGCCCGGTTGGTGGCACCGCTACACCGACGTCCTGCCGAGCTGGTTCCAGACGTATGTCGGTCTGGAGGAGTCGGCGGCGCTCATCCGCACCTACGAGCTGCAGTTCGTTCCGGGGCTTCTGCAGTCGGAGGGCTACGCGCGGGCCATCATCCAGCAGGGCAACGCGGGCGCACCCGAAAGCGAGATCGAACAACGCGTGAGCCTGCGCCTGCAGCGCCAGGAACGGCTCACCGCTCCGGACGCGCCCCGCCTGTGGGCCGTCCTGGACGAGAGCGCGCTGAAGCGGCCGATCGGCGGCCCCGAGGTGATGCGCGGCCAGCTGGAGCACCTCATCGAGGTGTCGAAACTGCCGAACGTCACCATCCAGGTCATGCCGTTCAAGTTCGGCGCGCACGCCGCTGAGGGCGGCGCGTTCACCATCCTCCGGTTCCCCGAGCAGGACCTTCCGGACGTGGTGTACGTGGAGAGCCTCACCGGCGCGATGTACCTCGACAAGCGCGACGACGTCGACACGTACCTCCAGGCCATGGAACGTCTGTCCGTCGACAGTGCGACCCCGGAGCACACCGTCGAGCTTCTCGGTGATTTCCTCAGAGAGACATGATGCTCCCGACCGACGAGCCCCCGCTCCCGACCGGTGACGGTCGGCCCCACGCCGTCCCCTATCCGTACAACGGGATGCCCGCGACCAACCTGCGCGGCGCGCGCTGGCTGAAGTCGCGCCGTAGCAACTCCCAAGGCAACTGCGTCGAGATCGCGGAACTGCCCGGCGACCGTGTCGCCATGCGAAACTCACGCCATCCCGAGGGCCCGGCCCTCATCTACACCCGTCCGGAGATCGAGGCGCTCATCCTCGGCGCGAAGGACGGCGACTTCGACCACCTCATCACACCGTCCGACAACTGAGACCGCGCTGAGCGGCCCCCAGGGGCGACGGTGGTCCAGCCACGGTTGCCCTTTGGGAGCGGCTCAGCGCCCGCAAGGGAAGGCTCAGCCGCAGTTGCCCCAGGGAGCGGACGCTCCGTTCCCGCCGAACCGAACGCACTTCTTGGGCGCCTTCACATACACCGGGCCTGCGTACCACTGGAACGAGCCGGAGTCCGCGACCTGCGAACCTCCGGTGGCCTGGATCCACACCGAGACCGGCGTGTTACGGCCTACTCCACTGGTCTTCATCGTGACGGCGCAGTTGTAGCCGGAGCTGTTGTAGAGCAGGTAGGCCGTCCCACCCGAAGCGGGCATGGACCGCTGCACGTAGTACCCGCCGCCATGCCCGCCCGAGTCGCAGGCCTGCTGCGGCGTGAACTTGTTCGGCGGTTCCTGCCCGGAAGGCGAGTTGCCCCCGCCGCCGCCCGGCGATGAGCCGGGCTTCCCGTCACCGTCGGATCCGGGCTTCGGTGAGCTCTCCTTCGTCGGATTGCCAGAGGACGGCTTCGCACTGGGCTTTCCGCTAGGCGACGACGTCTTGCCACCCAGGTTGTTGGCGGAGCCTCCACCGGGACCGGCTGTGGGGTTGTTACCGTTCGCACCGTCGCCCTGAGCGACCGTCTTGTTCTTGTCGCCGTCGCCCCCGGAACGGGTCGCCGCCCATACCGCTCCGCCCGCCACCACGGTGAGCACTGCCGCTGCGGCGGCGATGGGGACGAGGAGCTTGCGTCGTCCCTTGCCGTCCTTGCCGTCGTTCCGGTTCGGCGGGCCACCGTTGGGGCCGCCGTTCCAGCCTCCGCCAGGCGGGACGTTCGGATTCGTGCGTCCGTCAGAGTTCCCTGGGACGCCCGGAGCGGCTGCGTTCCCCGGGAAGCTTTGAGCGGCTGCGTTCCCTGGGACGCCATGAGCGACTGGCCACTGCCCGTTAGCGGGATGGCCTGGGTTGGACGCGTTCCCGAGGCCGCCGGGGGGCGGCGTGGCGGCGCCGAACGGCGAAACTCCGTTGGCGTTGCTGTTATCCACAGGTGACGCGCCGGAGTTGCCGAGGTCGTGCGGGGCGGCAGGATGGTTGCCGGGGGTCGTCACGTCCTCGGGGGCCGGCCACACGGCGGGGGCCGGCGTGGGCACCGGGGTGATGCCGGTCGCCGCGCCGACCAGGCGTTCCTGCGCCTCCCGGGCGCCGGGGCGGCGGGCCGGGTCCTTGTCCAGGCAGGCCAGCACGATCGAGCGGAGGGGGTCGGGCAGGTCGCCGAGGTCGGGCTCCCCGGTCAGGATCCGGTGCATCACACCGGCCATCTCGTCGTTGCCGAAGGCGGGGCGGCCGTTGGCGGCGAAGGCCATCGTGGTGCCCCAGGCGAACATGTCGGCGGCGGGTCCGACCTCGCCGCCGGTGAAGTGCTCCGGCGACATGTACGCCGGGGTGCCGACGTTCTGCGTCTCGCCCGCCGCGCCGAGGGCGCGCGCGACGCCGAAGTCGATCACGCGCGGGCCGTCCGGCCCCATCATCACGTTGTGCGGCTTGAAGTCGCGGTGGACGATACCGGCCTGGTGGATGGCCAGAAGGGCGGTCAGGGTGCCGATCGCGAGACGTTCCAGAGCGCCGGCGGCGCGCGGGCCGTCCTCCAGGACGAGCCGGTGCAGCGACAGCCCCGGCACGTACTCGCTGACGATGTACGGGCGGTCGCCGGCCACGTCCGCGTCGAGCACCTGCGCGGTGCAGAACCGGGCGACCCGCTTGGCGACCTCCAGCTCCCGGACGAACCGGGCGCGTGCCGCCTCGTCCCCGGCCAGCCCGGTGTGCAGCAGCTTGATCGCGACCAGCTCGGCCGGTTCGGTCCGGCTCCGGCCGAGGAAGACCGAGCCCTGGCCGCCCTCGCCGAGCCGTCCGAGCACCTGGTACGCGCCGAGATCGCTGGGATCCCCGGCGCGCAGCGGATGGGCGTCGGGCATCGTCCTGTCCGTCACTCGGCTCGCTCCCGTCGCATGCGTTCCCGTGGGCTGGTCAGAAAATCCTAGTTTGTCCCACGTAGAGGTGAGGCCCCCGCGCGAAATCTCGCGCGAGGGCCTCGACGGAACCTGCGGTTTCAGGCGTTCTCGGTGGCCCGCTGGACGGGCCGGTGCGCACCGCGGCCCACCTGGGAGCCCGGCGGCGCCTCGGGGGCGTGGTGGCGTTCCAGCCGGGCCGCCACCGCGAGCGCCCGGAGCGAGCGGGTCCGCACGGTCTTGTTCTCGTCGTGACGAGGCTTCGGAATACTGCTCTGCACGGTGATCTCCTTCGGATCGAAGAGGGGTCACCCGCCGTGCGGGATCTTGTACGCGTGATAGTTGCAACCGCAAGATCCATCCGGGTATTCCAGCCGAGCGGCCGCTTCCCAAAAAAACTTTCGCACCGCTAACTTCATCGGGCCGGACGGAGCATGCGAACCGAAGGGAGAGCCGTGGAGCCTGATCCGGAACCGCTGCGCATCGCCGACCCGAGGCTGATGGGCGGCCTGACCCTGCTCGGCCGCCTCAGCTCGCACGGCGCGGGCACCGTCTTCCTCGGCGAGGACCACCGCCGCAACAGGGTCGTCGTCGGCGTCCCCTACCCGACCGCGGCCGCCGATCCGGGCGTCCGCGCCCGGTTCGCCTCCGCCGTCGGCGCGCTGGCCGAGAACCGGGAGATCGTCGCCTCCGCCACGGCCGTCCCGCCGATCTGGGTGGCCGTGCCCTACTCCGGAGGCGCGGTGCAGGAGATCCTCGGCGTCCTCGACACCACCGCGCTGTCGGCGTCCGCCCCGAGCCCGGCGCACGTGCCCGGCTTCGCCCCGCACTGGTCGCCCGAGCCGCACAACCCCCTGCCGGTCTCGGCTCCGCCGCCGCCCGGCCCGTCCCGCCTGCCGGTGGTCATCCCGCTCGTCGCCGTCGCGGCCGTCATCCTCGCCCTCGGCGGCGTCGCCTACTTCCTGCTCACCGGCGACGACGGCGCCTCGACCACGGCGGCCTCGCCCGCCCCGCCGGTCCCGACCGCGCCCTCGTCCGACACCCCTTCCGACACCCCGGCCGCGTCCCCGACGACCTCGGACGTCCCCAAACTCACCGCCACCGACGACAGGGCCCACGTCGCGGGCCCCACCTTCGGCAGCGGCGACAAGCTCTACTTCATGAAGCTGAACGGCTTCCCCTTCAACTTCAACGTCCCGGACGAATGGGGCTGCATGCGCAGCGACAAGCCCCCGTTCTCCGACCGCTGGATCTGCGCCCACGAGGGCAAGGGCTTCCCGCCGACCGGCGGCACCAGCGCCGGCGGCCTGGTCGCGATCCAGCCCTGCCCGTCCGGCTGCGGCCCCGCCCAGCGCGAGTCGGCCCGCAACACCATGGTCATCACCGCCAAGGACTGGCACGCCACCGACCCCACCACCCAGTACGCCGAGGAGGCCGGCACCAACGACAAGAACGAGAAGGTCGTCCGCGTCGCCATGAGCCACGTCTTCGCCTCCCGCCAAGGCGGCCCCGTCGACACCGCCGTCGCCGTCCAGCTCACCGGCCCCACCGCCGAGAAGGAGGACATGCAGAAAATCATCAACGAGATCCGCCGCCGCACCCCCTGACCTTGGGGAGGGCTAGCGGCGGCAGGTCCGGCACGCGTTCAGCGAGGCGATCACTTCGCGGGCCACGGCGAGCGCCCCCGCCCGGGCCGTCTCGGCGGGCAGCGGGATGACGTTCTGCTCCCCGGGCTTCCCGGCGGCGACGTCCTCGCCCCTGTAGGCGACCATGACCATCAGGTCGCGGTAGGCGGCGGTCAGTTCGACGACCTGAGTGTCCGTCGGCAGCGGCGGCCCCTGCACGATCCGGTACTCCTCGGTATACGCCTCGACACCCAGCCCGTCCGGCCCGTCCACCGGTCTGAAAGGGCCTTTGACAAGGCGGCTGTCCCTGGTCGGGGTGACGTCCGCGTAATGGCCGGACCGCATCTGCGCGTCCTGTCTCCGCAGGACGATCATGCGTTGCGCGCTGAGACCGCTCTGGTCGTTCGGATCGTCCAGTTTCAGCGTCACCGTGAGTTCCCTGGACTGCCTGCTCACGTCGGACTGACCGCCCGGCCTGCATCCGGCGCCTCCCGCGACGTCCAGAAGATCGCGGAAGACCTTAGCGGCCGGGGTCCGAGCAGTCAGGAAGTCGGTAAAAGTCGGAGATGCCAGAGGCGCTGGAGCGGTCAGAGGTAGAGGCCGGGGGCGGTGGCGGGGGTGGGGAGGGTGGTGGGGAGGTCTTCGGGGCGGAGGACGGCGGGGTCCTGGGTGGCGGTGGTGGTGAGGCGGACGGACTGGGTGGCCACGGCGGCGTCGAGGAGGTTGCGGATGAAGCGGCCGTTGCCGAAGGACGGGCCGCGGGGGACGGTCGTCAGGAGGGCGCGGAGGGCGTCGCGGACGCCGTCCGCGAGGGTGAGGCCGTCGGCGGCGGCGAGGAGCTCGAAGATCTGGACGAGCTCGGAGTCGGTGTAGTCCGGGAACTTCAGCCGCTTGGGAAAGCGGGATTCGAGGCCGGGGTTGGCGGTGAGGAACGAGGTCATCTCGCGCTCGTAGCCCGCGACGATGATCAGCAGGTCGCCGCGGTACTCCTCCATGAGCTTGACGAGGGTGGCGACGGCCTCGGCTCCGTAGGCGTCGGAACCGAGGGCGTAGGCCTCGTCGATGAACAGGACGCCGCCGAGGGCCTGCTCGACGGCGGCCTTGACGCGGGGGGCGGTCTGGCCGAGGTAGCCGCCGACGAGATCGCCGCGTCCGACCTCGACGAGGTGGCCGGAGGAGAGCAGGCCGAGGTCGGCGTGGACGGCGGCGACGAGGCGGGCGACGGTGGTCTTGGCGGTGCCGGGGCCGCCGGTGAAGACCATGTGGCGGGTGGGGGAGGCGGCGGGGAGGCCGGCGGTGCGGCGGAGCTCGGCGCTGCGGGCCTCGGCGACCAGGCGGTGGACCTCGGTCTTGACGTCGCGGAGGCCGACGAGCGCGTCGAGGGCGGCGAGCGGGTCGGCGGCGGCGACGGTGCGGGACGCGCCGGTGAGCGAGTCGGGGATGTCGGCGGGCAGCAGTTCGGCGAGGCGCTCGGCGGACGGGCGCTTCAGCGCGGTGACGCGGCGGGCCTGGAGGGACTGGGCGCGCTCGCACAGGTTGCGCATCAGGCGGGCGTTGCCGAAGGAGCGTCCGCGCGGGGCGCGGCGCAGGAGGTCGGCGACCTTCGCGGACGCGTCCGCGGTCACGGTGAGCCCCGCGGCGGCGGCCATCCGGGTGAAGATCTCGACGAGTTCGGCGTCGGTGAAGTCGGGGAACCGGACGGTCACCGGGAACCGCGAGGACAGGCCCGGGTCGGACGCGACGAACCGCTGCATCTCGCGCTCGTAGCCCGCCGCGATCACGACGAGGTCGTCGCGGTGGTCCTCCATCATCTTGACCAGCTCGGCGACGGCCTCGGGCCCGTAGTCCTCGGCGAGGTCGGACTGGGCGAGCGAGTAGGCCTCGTCGATGAACAGCACGCCGCCGATCGCCCGCCGGACGACCTCGCGGGTCTTCACGGCGGTCTCGCCGAGGTACTGGCCGACGAGCTGGGCGCGGGAGACCTCGACGAGGTGGCCGGAGGAGAGGACGCCGAGGTCCTTGTAGAGCCGGGCGAGCAGCCGCGCGACCTCGGTCTTGCCGGTGCCGGGGTTGCCGGTGAACAGCATGTGCCGGGACGGCGCGGCGGCGGGCAGCCCGGCGTCGCGGCGCAGCCGGGCGGCGTTGGCCCCGGCGACGAGCAGCTCGATCTCCTGCTTCACCGGTCCGAGGCCGACGAGGGAGGCGAGCTCGGCGTACGGGTCGGACGCGGTTCCGGCGGCGTCGAACCGGGCCGGGACGTCGGCGCGCTTGACGACCAGCTCCTCGCCGGGCGCGGTCCGCGCGCGGACGTCGGCGACGACGACGTCGGCGAGCCGCTGGGCGAGCCGGGCGTTGCGCAGGTTCCGGACGGCCGGGGTGCGGGCGAGCAGGTCCCCGGCGGCGGTGAGGGCGCGCTTGTGGGCGCGGGCGCCGCGCGCGGCGAGGGCGCGGGAGAACAGCTCGGCGAACGCCTCGGGCGTGAACGGGCGGGTGTGGACGATCTCGAACCGCAGCGACAGCGCCGGGTTCACCTCGCGGATCCGCTCGTCGCCTCCGGGCTCGCACAGGGCGACGACGTGCAGGTCGTCGTGGACGTCGAGGGCGCGGTGCAGCTCCTCGACGATGGCCTCGCCGCTGCGCGGGTCGCGGGACATGTCGTCCAGGCCGTCGATCACCATGAGCCGGGAACCGGCGGACTCGCGCGCGTCGTTGTAGAGATGGGTGGTGGCGGCCGAGACCTCCTTGCCCGCGAAGAAGTCGTCGGCGAGCCACAGCGGGGACGCGGTGACCCCGCGGTCGAGCAGCAGCCGGGCGACCTCCTGCGCGGCGTCCCGCTTGCCGGTGCCGTCCGGGCCGACCAGCATCAGCCGGACGGGCGCGTCCCCCTCGGCGATGCGGGCGAGCGCGGCGACGACGTCGTCCTGCCCGACCAGTCCGGCGCCGACCTCGCCGCCCGGGCGCGGGCGGCGCGAGCGTGGCGTGCCCTTCCCGACGGACGCGGCGAGCGGGTTCACGACCCGGCGGCGCGGCCGGAACAGCCGCCGCAGGTCGTACTGGAACTGGCTGACGGGGATCGACTGGGGGTCGGGGATGTCGCAGTCGGCGGGCAGCCCCTGCACGGATCCGGTGAACCGGACGGCCATGTCGAGCCAGCCCCGGCAGGCGTCGGCCTCGCCCGCGCCGAGCGCCCGCGCGAGCCACGCCCGCACGCCCTCGCTCCACTCGCCCGCCTCGAACCCGGCGTCCCGGACGTGGGCGAACCGTTCGAGCAGCTCGCCGTAGCCGTCCTCGCCGAGGACGGCGGACAGCTCGGCCGGGACCTCCCGCAGCCCGCCCTGGAGGAGCAGGTGGACGTACAGGTCCTGGACGGTCTCCTCGCGCGGCGCGGCGGCCCGCAGGTGCTCGTGCACCGGGGCGAGCCCGGCGCAGATCCACTCCAGGTAGCCGATCGGCCCGGCGAGCTCGGGCAGCGCGGCGATCACGTCGTCGCCGGCGTGGTCCATCCAGGCCTGCCGCTGATCGACGAGGTGGTCGGTGATGTCGAGCGCGGGCGGCGGGTCGGCGAGCAGCTCGGCCAGCGCCCGCCGCCTCGGCTCCAGCGGTTCGACGCCGGCCAGGACGTCGAGGGACTCGCGGGCCAGGGTCAGCGCGAGCTCCCGGTCGCCGCTGTCGCCGAGCCATTCCAGCGGACGGAAGTTGCCGCTGGTCACGATCCACGACGGGAACTCCAGCAGGAGGTCGCGCGGCTCGCGGTGGTACTTGCCGAAGAACTGGTACTGGAGGCGGGAGTGTGATCCGGTGCACACCGCCGAACCGCCGCCGAGGAACTCCAGGGCGAGGACGAGGTCGCCGAGGACGAGCGGTGCGGGCGCCTTCAGCAGCTCCAGGTCGTCGGTGGTGAGGTCCTTGCAGCGCGGGTCGTTGACCAGCGTCTCGACCCGCTCGCGGATCTCGGCGAACAGCCCGTCCGGCACCCGCCAGGGACCGTGAGCCCAGTAGTCGCAGACCGGCTCATCGGTGACCAGCAGCTCCAGATGCTCCGGCAGCGCCACGCAAGACCCCCCTCACCTACAAACCCGGCGTAAAGGTTAGGCCGTCCCCGCGACAACTGGGGCCAGGTTTACTGGTCTGCCCTTATGGCGTAATTCCCCAGCGAGGGTTCCAGGAGCCCGAAGGCGACCCCGGCGGCCTCGATGAGCGCCGTGGCGATCTCGTCGTGGGTCTCGCCGTCCACGGTCCGGCGCAGGGCCTCGTCGAACAGCACCCGGTGGACGCCTCCGAACTGGGACGCCGCGAGCCGGGGAGTCAGGGCGTCCGCGCTCTCGCCGGTGTCCTCGGCGAGGGCTTCGGCGAGGGCGCGCTCGCGTTCCTCGTGCAGCTCGCGGATCCGGGCGACGAGCGTCGGGCTGCCGAGGAGCATCCGGGCGAACGGCTCGCCGCTGAAGCCGATCACCGCCTCGCGGCGGTCCACGGCGTCCAGGTAGGCGCGGCGGAGGGCGGTCAGGGCCGACTCGCCGGCGTCCCGGTCCCGGACGGTCCCGGCGAGCCAGGCCACGAACTCGGCGTGGACGTCGAGGGCCAGGTCCTCCTTGCGCGGGAAGTAGTTCGTGACGGTCATCTTCGCGACCTGCGCCGCCTCGGCGATCTCGGCGATCGTGACCCGGTCGAAGCCGCGCGCCAGGAAGAGGCGGGTCGCGGCGTGGGAAATGGCCTGCCTCGTCTGGCGCTTCTTCAGCGCCCGCAATCCTTCCGGCCTGTCCTCGCCGGTGCTTGCGGACGTGCCTTTCGTCGTGCGGCTCATGCCCGCATTCTCGCATGAAAATGGCTCTGACCTACTTCTAGGTCGAGCCTAGAAGTTCCCGTGACGGGTCTCATGCCGATCACGATGAACCCGCGGGGATCACCGTCTCGTCACATCTCCATGTCCGGTTCGCCTTGATGTCGGACTTGCGTTGAGTTGTGGTGCCAGAGTGGACGCCGACCGGGCGCGCTGCCCGGCCGGTTCAGGGACTGGAGTGGCGGGATGGAGACCAGGCGGCTCCGGCGGCTTCTTGCCGCGGCGGCGCTGGCGACGGCGGCGGTCACGGCCGGGACGGCGGCCGCCGTCCCCCCGGGAGACGTCCGGCAGGCGACGCCGGCGGGACTCACACCGCCGCTTCCCTGGACCGCGCCGCTGCCCGCCGCACCGGGCAGCCCGCTCGCCCCGGCGCAGAGCGGCGCCGCGCAGAGCGCCGGAGCCCAGAGTGCCGAAGTCCAGCGGACCCAGGTGCAGGACGGCGCGGGTACGGACGTCCGGACGGCGCCATTCGAGCTGGACGGGGCCAAGCTCCAGGCCACCCTCGACGCCACCCACCAGGCCGGGATGACCGGCCTGTTCTCGGCGGTCCGGGACGGCGACGCGTCCTGGCAGGGCGCGTCCGGCGTCGCCGACACCGCGACCGGACGTCCCGTCCGTGCCGACATGCGGCAGCGCGTCGGCAGCATCACCAAGACGTTCGTCGCCACGGCCGTCCTGCAGCAGGTCGACCGGGGACGCGTCCGGCTGGACGACCCGATCGCCGCCTACCTGCCGGATCTCGTGCCCGGCCCGCGCGGACGGCAGGTCACCGTCCGGATGCTGCTCGACCACACCAGCGGCATCGGCGACTACGTGCCCGCCGCGTTCCCCTCGTTGGACGACCCGTCCCCGGCGAGCCTCGACGCGAACCGGTACCGGCGGCTGAGCCCGAAGCAACTGGTCGCGTGGGGACTGGCCGCCAAGCCGACCGGCGACCCGGGCCAGAACTGGTCCTACTCCAACACCAACTACGTCATCCTCGGCCTGCTCCTGGAGAAGGTCACCGGCCGGAGCGCGACGGACTACATCACCGCGAACGTCATCCGCCGCGCCGGGCTGCGGCACACCTACTTCCCGGGCGGCGACCCGGTGATCCACGGCCCGCACCCGAAGATGTACGAGTCGCTGTACGGCGTGCTCGACCCGCCGCGCGACTACAGCGAGTACGACATGAGCTGGGCGTCCACGGCGGGCTCGCTGGTCTCGACCGCCGACGACCTGAACCACTTCTACCGCGACCTGCTCACCGGCGGCCTGACCAGCAAGGACGCGCTCGCCGAGATGCAGAAGACCGTGCCGGTGAAGGACGCGACCGGGCAGACCGTCCTCGACTACGGCCTCGGGATCTACGCGGTGAACCTGCCCTGCGGGCGCTTCTGGGGGCACGACGGCCTGGTGTGGGGCGCGGCGACCCAGTCGCTGACCAGCCAGGACGGCGCGCGCCAGCTCACGTTCGCGCTGAACCGGGCCAGATACCAGCGCCTCGACGGCCAGGGCGTGCCGATCCCGGACCCGATCGACAACGCCCTGGGCGCGCACGCCCTCCAGGCCCTCTGCGGGCCCTCGGCCGCCGACTCGATCGCGTCCGGGACCACGACGCGCTTCCTGCCGCTGGGGTTCCTCACCCCGAATCCCTGACCCCTAGTGCGCCTCCGGGTCGTGGGCCAGGACGGACCGGCCGCCGTCCACCGGGACGGTCGCCCCGGTGATGAACGACGCCTCGTCCGACAGCAGGTGGACGACCGCCGCGGCGACCTCCGAGGCGAGCGCGACGCGGCCGAGCGGGTGCAGCTCGCCCATCTGCCGCTCGACGTCCGCGGCGCGCTCCGGGCCGAGGTCGGCGAGGAACGCGTTGTACCGCTCGGTGCGGACGGACCCCGGCGCGACGGCGTTGACCCGGATCCCGCGCGGCCCGTACTCGACGGCGAGCGCGCGGGTCAGGCCCTCGATCGCCGCCTTGGCCGTCACGTACGGGACGCAGCCGGGAACGGCCCGCCGCGCCTGGTGCGAGGTGACGTTGACGATCGCGCCCGGCGTCCCGGCCGCGAGGAAGCGCCGGATCGCGGTCGTGCAGCCGGTCATGGGCATGCCGAGGTTCAGCGCGACCAGGTCCATCAGCTCGCGCGCGGACGCGGTGTGCGGGGACGCGTCGCGGAACACGGCCGCGTTGTTGACCCAGCCCGCCAGCGTCCCGGACTCCTCGGCGAGGTCGGCGGCGCGCTCGGCGGTCGCGGCGTCCCCGGCGTCGCCGGTCACCGTCCGGACGCGGGGTTCGGCCGCGGCCCAGTCCAGCGTCCCGGCGTCGCGCTCCACCGCCACCACCACGGTGTCGGGGTCGGCGAGCAGGCGGGTCACGACGGCGCGGCCGATGCCCCGGCCCGCTCCGGTGACGACGTGGGCGATCTTCATCGTGGGGGTCTCCGTCCGGGAGTAGGGTGATCGGAATGGACCAGCCGTTGCGGGGAGTCGGGCGGACCGCGCTGAGCGTCGCCCGGATGCGCGCCGTCGAGCACCGCCGTCCGGACCGGCTCTTCGCCGACCCGTTCGCCGCGTCCTTCGGCGCGGCGGGGCCGCCCGTCGTGCCGCGCGCCGGCCACGAGGTGCGGAACCTGATGATCTTCCAGGTGGTCATCCGTACCCGGTTCTACGACGATTACCTGCTCGCCGCCACCGCCGCCGGGATCCGGCAGGTCGTGCTGCTCGCGGCCGGGCTCGACACGCGCGCGTTCCGGCTCGACTGGCCGGACGGCGTCCGCGTCTTCGAGGCCGACCTGCCCGACGTGCTCGCGTTCAAGGACGCCACGCTCGGCGACGCCGAGCCGCGCGCGGGCCGCGTCGCCGTGGCCGCCGACCTGCGCGAGGACTGGGCGGCCCGGCTGCGGGACGCCGGGTTCGACCCGTCCCGTCCGACGGCGTGGCTCGTCGAGGGGCTGCTGATCTACCTGTCCCGGGACGACGCGGCGGCGCTGCTGGACGGCATCGACGGGGAGTCCGCGCCGGGCAGCCGGCTCGCCTTCGAGGACGGCTCGGGCACCGCATGGCTGATCGAGCAGGCACGCGCCGACCCGGACGAGTTCCCGGCCGGGCCGCTGTGGAAGGGCGGGCTCGGCGAAGCGTCCACCGCGTGGCTGGAAGAGCACGGCTGGCGCGTCGAGCGGCACGTCCTGGCCGAGGCGGCGGCGTCCTACGGCAGGACGCCCCCGGAGGGCGTGCGCGGCGGTTTCCTGACCGCCGAGTGCCTGCCTTGACCGCCGAGTGCCTGCCTTGACCGCCGAGCGGCTGCCTTGACCGCCGAGCGGCTGCCTTGACCGGCTGCCTTGACCGGCTGCTCCGGCCCTCCACCCCGACTTTCGAGTTCCCGACCGGTCGAGACGCCGGCCGGTCTAACGGTTCTGATCTAGGAGTGTCCTCGTGAAGAAGCTGCTGCCCGCCGCGGGGCTGGTCGTCGCCGTGCTGCCGCTGTCGGCGTGCGGAGGCGCCTCGTCCTCGTCCGGCGCGGTCGCGAACGCCAGGCCCGTCGCCGCGCAGGTCTCGGCCGCCGCCGACAGGTACAGGAACTACGCCGACCTCGCCCGGCACGAGAAGGAGGGACGCGACTACAGGCGCGTCCAGCGGACGCCGAAGGGCGCCCGCGTCGCGCAGATCGCGATCCACGGCGGGCAGATCGAGCCGCCGACCACGCAGCTCGCCGACTACGCGTCCAGCACCGGCAAGGACGCCTTCTACTCGTTCGAGGGCCTCAAGAAGTCCGGCAACCAGGCGCTCCACATCACCTCCACCCACTTCGACGAGCCGCGCGCGCTGAAGCTCCTGAAGACGGTGAAGTACACGGTGTCGTGGCACGCGGCGAAGGGCGACACCGCCACGACCTACGTCGGGGGCCGCGACGCCGCGCTGGCGCAGAAGATCACCAGGGCGCTGCGCGCGAAGGGCTTCACGGTGTCCGCGCCGCCCGGACGCATCGACGGCAACGACCCGAAGAACATCTGCAACCGCAACGCGCGCGGCAAGGGCGTCCAGCTGGAGATCACCACCGCGCAGCGCAAGGCGTTCTTCAGGGGCGGGCGCCTCGACGCCGCCTGGATCGCCGACCCCCGGCACCGCACGGCGGCGTTCTACGCCTACGTCCGCGCGGTCGACTCCGTCCTCGCCTCGTTGTGACCGGATGCTAACCGGCGGGGCACTCCTGTTGCCTGGCTGCGTACCGCCGCGCTGATCCGCTGCGCCACAGTCGTCACCGATCACTTTCCGGCTCCCAGGAGTGAGTGGCGATGAAACTGCGGTCCATGATCAGTGCGGCCGTCCTCGGGGCGGCGAGCGTCGCGGGCGCCGTCGCGCTTCCGCCCGCGGCCTCGGCCGCCGCCCCGGCCGCCGCCCCGGCCGCCGCGCCGAGCGGGTGCACCGCGACCGACGACGACATCTACGCCCCGTCGGTCGGTGTCACCGGAAATGCCGGCGACCTGCTGGCCTGCGCTCCCACCAAGCTGTCGAACATTCCCGGCGACATCCCGATGAAGGCGTGGAAGGTCCGGTACGTCTCCACGAACGTCAAGGGCGAGAAGATCGCGGTGTCCGGGACGGTCGCCATCCCGGACGCGGCGTGGCCGGGCGGCGGCGCGCGGCCCACGGTCGCCTTCAATCCCGGCACGCTCGGCCTCGGCCAGCAGTGCGCGTTCTCCAAGCAGCTCGCGGGCCAGTACGTCGACATGTACGAGGGCGGCAACCTCGGCCTGTTCCTGAAGGCGGGGATGGCGGTCGCCGCGACCGACGGCGTCGGCTACCTCAAGGACTCGACGCACACCTACGTGGTCGGGCAGAACGCCGGGCACGCGCTGCTCGACATCGTCCGCGCGTCCCGGAAGATCCCCGGCGGCACCCTCACCGCGGACGGCCCGGTCGGCATCTCCGGTTACTCCGAGGGCGGCCAGGCGTCGCTGTGGGGCGCGCAGCTCGCCGCGTCCTACGCGCCCGAGCTGAAGGTCGTCGGCGCGGCGGCGGGCGGGGTTCCCGGCGACCTCAAGGTCACCGCGAAGTTCCTCAACGGCGGCGCCTTCGCGGGCTTCGCCGCCGACGCCCTCGTCGGCCTGCACAGCGCCTACCCGGAGATGCCGTTCGACAGCCTGATGAACGACGCGGGCCGCAAGGCGATCCAGGACGTCAAGTCGAACTGCCTGTACGGGACGCTCGCGGTGTTCGCGGGGGCGCACGTGGAGAACTACTCCACCGACCACCTGACCCTCGACCAGATCTACGCGCTCAAGGGCCCGGATGGGACGTCCTGGGGCGACATCGTGGACCGGCAGAAGCTCGGCGTGGACATCGGGCCGGCGTCGTCCGGGGCGAAGTACAAGATCGGCTTCCCGGTGTTCCAGTACCGCGGCTGGCTGGAGGAGATCATCCCGCACGAGACCGAGGACGCCACGCACGACGCCTACTGCAAGGCCGGCATCAACACGACCTGGAAGAACACCTACCCGACCGAGCACCTCACGACCGACTGGGGCGCGGCCGGGGACGTGACGGCCTTCCTCGCCGACCGCTTCAACGGCAAGCCGGCGCAGAGCAACTGCTGACCGGCGGGAGCGGCCGACCGACCATCCCGGATACGGACGGCCCGGGCGCGTGGGGTGCCCGGGCCGTCCGCCTTCGTCGCGTTCGGGGTCTGATCCGCCGATTGCTCACTTCCGCGAGCCGCGCAGGGCGGTCAGGAGGGCGCGGGTCTCGGCGCGCCGGTCGCGGGCGACCAGGGCGAACACCACGCCGAGCGCCAGCGGGAACGCCGCCCAGGCCGGGACCAGCCAGACGACCTGCGTGATCGCGGCCCCGACCATCAGGCCGATCAGCCCGGTCGCGGCGAGCCCGGCCAGCCGGGGGACCATCAGCCCGATCGCCCCGGCCGCCTCGAGGGCCCCGACCACGTACCGGAACCACTGGCCGATCCCGATCTCGGCGAAGGTCTCGACCGCGTCCTTCTGGCCGGCGAACTTCGGCATCGCCGATCCGACCAGCAGAAACGCGCCGACGAGGATCTGGAGCACCCACAGGACGGACCGGCGGCGCGAGCGGGTCGTCGTGACGCTGGTCTGAACGGCGGTGGTGGCGGTGGCCATGGCTGGGGTCCTTCCGGTTTGTTTTCCGTCTCGCTCATGCGTCGATCGGCCGCCGCCCCGATCGACACCCGCCGGAAGTTTTTTCTAAGAAAGTTCGGCGGCCCGCTTCAGCAGGACGCTCCGCTCGGCCTCGTTCCTGGTCAGCTCGGCCGCGCGGGCGAACTCGCGCGCCGCGCCGGACCGCTCGCCGAGCCGCGCGAGCAGGTCCCCGCGCACGCTCGGCAGCAGGTGGTAGCCCTTCATGGACGGCACGTCCGCGAGCGCGTCGAGCAGGTCCAGGCCGCGCCGCGGCCCGAACGCCATCCCGAGCGCGAACGCCCGGTTCACCTGCACGACCGGGGACGGCTCGGCCCGCACGAGCAGTTCGTACAGGCCCGCGATCTGCTCCCAGTCGGTCTCCTCGGCGGACGCCGCCTGCGCGTGGCACGCGGCGATGGCCGCTTGCAGCACGTACGGGCCCGGCGGGGCGCCGATCTCCTGGGCGCGCAGGAGGGCGGCGAAGCCGCGCGCGATGAGCAGCCTGTCCCAGAGGCCGCGGTCCTGGTCGGGCAGCGGCACGGGCGCGCCGTCCTCGTCCACCCGCGCGCGCGTGCGCGACGCCTGGATCTCCATGAGCGCGACGAGCCCGTGCACCTCGGGTTCGCGCGGCGCGAGCTCGGCGATGAGCCGTCCGAGGCGGAGCGCCTCCAGGCAGAGATCGACGCGGAGCCAGTCGGACCCGGCGGTCGCCACGTACCCCTCGTTGAACACGAGGTAGACGACCTCCAACACCGAGTCGAGCCGCGCCGCGCGCTCCGGCCCCTCCGGCGCCTCGAACGGGACGCCCGACGCGCTCAGCGTCCTCTTCGCCCGGACGATCCGCTGCGCGACGGTCGCCTCGGGCACCAGGAACGCCCGCGCGATCTCGTCGGTGGTGAGGCCGCCGAGCATGCGCAGCGTCAGCGCCACCCGCGCGGACCGCGACAGCACCGGATGGCAGGCCGTGAACACCAGCCGCAGCAGGTCGTCGGCGATCTCGTCCGGCTCGGGCATCTCGGTCGCGGCCTCCAGGGCCTGCCCGATCTCCTCGACCTTCCGCGCGAACGTCTGCTCGCGCCGGATCCGGTCGATCCCGCGCCGCTTGGCGACCGACATCAGCCACGCGCCGGGATTGTCCGGGACGCCCTGCCCGGGCCACTGCTCCAGCGCCGCGACGAGCGCGTCCTGCGCCAGCTCCTCGGCCAGCCCGACGTCGTTGACCAGCCGCGCGAGCCCCGCGATGATCCGCGGCGCCTCCAGCCGCCACACCGCCTCGACCGTCCGCTCCACATCCCTCACGCGCCCGATCAGAACACCTCCCCACCCGAACAGCAACACACCCGCAAGCAGCCCCACACCCGCAAGCGGCAGTGCGCCCGTGAACGCAGCGCGTCCGCGGACGGCACGGGCCTGCGCGCACGGCAACGCTCGCGAACGGCGGCGCGCCTGCAAGCGACAAGGACGCGCAAACAGCAACACGCCCGCGGGCGGCGGCGCGCCCGTGAACGCAGTGCGCCTGCGGGCGGGACGGGCCTGCGCGAACGGCAACGCTCGCGAACGGCGGCGCGCCTGCAAGCGACAAGGACCCGCAAACAGCAGCACGCCTGCGGAGGGCACGGGCCCGCGGGCGGCAGTGTGCCCACGCGGCGACGCGCCGCCCGAACGGCGGCGCGTCCGCGAGCGGCCGGGCGTCCGCGAACGACACGCTCCCCCCGCGAGCGGCAGCCCCGCGCGGACAGCAGCACGCCCGCCGCGCGTTGGGCGCGGCGGGCGTGGGGGAGGGGTGGGTCAGGGGGTGGGGGTGTCTTCGGGGCCGTAGACGCGCTGGATGGTGCCGCGGCCGCTGCCGACGATGGACCAGAAGCGGCGGGAGAGCTCGATGGCCTCCTCCTCGGTGCGGGTCTCGATGAGCGCGAAACCGGCCACGAACTCCTTGGACTCGCTGAACGGGCCGTCGACGACCTCGGCCTTGCCGTCCCTGGCGACGATGTGGGTGGCGCGCGGGTCGAGGCCGCCGGTGGCGAGCAGCACGCCCGACCTGCTCAGCTCGGCGATGAACGCGCCCATCTCGGCCTGGAGCGCCTCGTCCGGCTGCTCCTGGGGGGTGCCGTCGTCGACCGTCATCATGAGGAACCGCATGGCCTTCTCCTTCTCGCTCGGTGTCGCCTTCACCAGGGCGTCGATCGAGGGAGGGCCGGATCGACATGACGCCCGAAGTTTTTTCCGGAAATCATGGCGTACTGCCTGACCTGCGGAAAAGGGCCAGACCGCCCGCGAGGCCGAGGACGGCCAGCGCCGTGGTGACCGCGAGGCCGGTGAGGACCGTCCGGTCGGCGTACTCGCCCAGGTACAGGTGCCGGACGGCGTCCACGGTGTAGCGGAACGGGACGACGCGCGACGCGCCGTCCAGCCAGCCCGGCGCGAGCGTCATGGGTAGCAGCAGGCCCGCGAGCAGCATCAGCGGCAGGACGGTCGTGTTGGCGATCGCGGCGAACTCGGGCGCGGTCCGCACGTTCATCGCCAGGCCGTAGGACAGCATGGACAGCGCCGCCGACAGCAGCGCCACGAACACGAACCCGAGCAGCACGCCGCCCACGGGGGCGCGCAGCCCGAACGCGACGCCGAGCAGGACGAGCAGCGCCGACTGGAGGACGAGCTGCACGACGTCCCGCAGCATCCGGCCGAGGAGCGGCGCGGCGGGGTGCAGCGGGGTGACGCGCATGCGGTCGATCACGCCGACCTGCCGCTCGACGAGGATGCCGAGCCCGACGAACATCCCGCCGAGCAGCGAGAGCTGGACGAGCAGCCCCGGCACGAACGCCTGCCAGGACGTCCCGCCCGTCCGCAGGTCGAGCTTGGACAGCAGCGGGCCCATCAGGGCGAGGAACAGCAGCGGTTGCAGCATGCCGAAGGTCAGCGCGGTCTTCGAGCGGAGCGTCTGCCGCAGCGAGCGGCCGAAGATCACGCCGGTGTCGGTGAGGAGTCGGTTCATGGCGGGTCCTAGACGGCGGCGGGCGCGTGGGAGGCGCGTCCGGTGATGGCGAGGAAGGCGTCCTGGAGGGTCCCGGCGCCGTGCGCGGCCTTGAGCTCGGCCGGGGTGCCCTCGGCGACGACGGCTCCGGCGTCCACGACGACGAGGCGGTCGGCGAGCGCGTCGGCCTCGTCCAGGTAGTGCGTGGTCAGCAGGACGGTCGTGCCGTGGTCGCGGCGGACGCGCCGGACGAGGTCCCACAGGTCGGCGCGGCTGCCCGGGTCGAGGCCGGTGGTCGGCTCGTCCAGGAAGAGCACCTCGGGCCGGTTGACCAGGCCGAGCGCGATCTCCAGGCGGCGGCGCTGGCCGCCGGAGAGCGCGGCGGTCGGCCGGTCGAGGAGGTCGGTCAGGTTCAGGTCGGCGGCGAGTTCGGCGGCGCGGGCGCGGGCCTCGGCGCGGGACAGCCGGTGCATCCGGCCCTGCGTGACCAGCTCCTCGCCGGCGGGGCAGTGCGGGTCGAGGCCGCCGGACTGGGCGACGTACCCGATCCGGGCGCGCACTCCGGCGGGGTCGGCGAGCAGGTCGCGGCCCGCGACGACGGCCCGGCCTCCGGACGGCGGCAGCAGCGTGGCGAGCATCCGGACGGTGGTCGTCTTGCCGGCGCCGTTCGGGCCGAGGACGCCGAGGATCTCGCCGCGCTCGGCCGCCAGGTCGATGCCGCGCACCGCGTGGACGTCCCCGGACCGCAGCCGGAACGTGCGGGTCAGCCCGCGGACGTCGAGAACAGGGGAGGTCATGCCCGACAGGAAAGCACAGCAGATGCGAAATTTACAACTGACTATAAGTTTCGTATGGCGTGTAAGCTGTCGGCCGTGACGGAGAGCCTGCGTGAGCGGAAGAAGCGCGCGACCCGGCGGCACCTGGCCGAGGTCGCGACCCGGCTGTTCGTGGAGCGCGGCTTCGAGGCCGTCACGATCGCCGAGGTCGCCGAGGCGGCGGACGTGTCGGTGAAGACCGTCTACAACTACTTCGGCGCCAAGGAGGACCTCGTCCTCCCGGAGGGCGAGGCGTCCGGCGACCGGCTCGCCGCGTTCGTCCGGGACCGGGAGCCGGGGGAGTCGGCGGCGCGGGCCGTCCTGCGGAACCTGCACGGCGAGCTGAGCCGCCGCGACCGCAGCGTCGGCCTCACCCTCGGCTACGGCCGGTTCATGCGGATGGTGAAGGAGTCCCCGACGCTGCTCGCGCGCTTCGACCGCGTCGGCGCGGAGATGCGCGAGGCCCTCGCCGCCGAGCTGGCCGCCGCGGCCGGCGCGTCCCCGGACGACCTGCTGCCCCGGCTCGTCGCCGCGCAGATCGCGTGGGTGCAGGAGCAGATGTTCGCCGAGATCGCCGCCCGCACCGCCCGCGACGAGCCGCCGGGCGAGATCGCCGCCGCCATGCACGAGCTGCTGGACGTGCTGGAGTCGCTGCTCGGCGACCGCGTCCTGACCTACGCCACCCGCGAGCTCTCCGCCGTCCGCGAGCCCTCCGCCGTCCGCGAGCCCTCCGCCGCCCGCGAGACCCGCGCCACCCCAGAGACCGGCGCCGCCCGCGAGACCCGCGCCACCCCAGAGACCGGCGCCGTCCGCGAGACCCGCGCCACCCGAGAGGACGAAACGAGATGAACGCCTTCCGCGTGTCCGTGCGCGGCAAGTTCGGCGACCTGGACGACGCGTCCCGCGCCGCCCTGAGCAGCGGCGACGCCTTCGACACCGCCTTCACCGAACGCGGCACCTTCACCTGCGACGGCTCGTTCTCGGTCTTCACCTTCCGCGTCCAGGTCCCGGCCGGCCCGGACGACGACGAGGACGACGCGGGCCTCGCCGCCCTGGCCGCCCTCGACGCGTACGGCTACCCGTACGAGGTGCTGAGGACGGTCGTCACCGACATGCGCGACATCAAGGTCCGCCGCAAGCGCTGACCTCCGTCAGCCGAGGGCGAGGGAGAGGCCGGCGACCGCGCAGACCACGCCCGGCACGAGCAGCGCCACCGAGGGATGCGAGGTGGCGAAGGCCCCCGCGACCGCGACGCCGAGCGTCGCCCCGCACTGCCGGACGGCGTTGAGCAGCCCGCCCGCCGACCCGGCGGTGCCGTCCGGCGCGGCGGCCATCACGGCGGCGGCGAGCGACGGGAGCGCGAGCGCGACCCCGCATCCGGTCAGCAGCAGTCCGGCGGTCAGGACGTGGCAGGCCAGCAGCACACCGCCGACCGCGAGCAGCGTCGTCCCGCCGAGCAGGGCGGGCCGGGGACCGAAACGCGCGACGATCCGTCCGGTGATCGGCGGCCCGAGGATGAACGGCACGGTCATCGGCAGCATCGCGAGCCCGGTCGCGACCGGCCCGCGGTGCAGCGTCAGCGGCAGCACGAACAGGTCGCCGGTCAGCGCGAAGTTGACCGCCGCGCCGACGCCCAGCCCCATCAGCACGCCGCCGCTGCGCAGCAGCGCCGGGTTCACGACCGCCTCCGCGTCCGCCTTGCCGCGAGCCCGGCGTTCGAGCGCCACGAGGACGACCGCGGCGGCGATCGCGGCGACGGCGGAGATCGCCGCGTGCGGCCAGGCGCTCGCGCCCGCCGCGATCAGCGCGTCCGTCGCGAGGCCGAGGACGGCGCAGACCGCGAGCTGCGAGCGCACGTTGATCCGCCGCGTGCCGCGCGGGCAGCGCACCGCCGCGCCCGCCGTCAGCGCGAGCACCGCGACCGCGATCGGGCCGTTCACGACGAAGACCGCGCGCCAGCCCGCCGCCCCGACCAGCAGGCCGCCGAGCACGGGACCCGCCGCGACCGCGCTGCCGCTGATCGCGGCCCAGGTCGCGAGCGCGCGGGTCCGGTCCGGCGCGTCCGGGTAGAGGCGCGTGATCATCGCCATCGAGGCGGGGACGCAGGCCGCCGCCGCGACGCCCAGCAGACCGCGCAGCGCGACCAGCGTCCACAGTCCGGGCGCCGCCGCACACAGCAGCGAGAGAACCCCGAACGCGGCGATTCCGGAGCGGAACACCCGGTGCGCCCCGAAGCGGTCGGCGACCGCACCGGCCGTGAGCAGGAGTGCGGCGAAGACGACGGTGTAGGAGGTCGTCGCCCACTGCAATCCGGACACCGAGGCGTGCAGCGAGGAAGCCAGGTCGGGTTCGGCCACCGACAGGACGGTCATGTCCAGCAGCACCATGAAATAGCCGAGGGAGACGCCGAGCAGCGGGATCGTCCGCGTCCCGGCCCGCGCGCGCCTCGTCGTAGCGGTGATCGTCATGCGGCCCAGCATCGGCGGAGGCGGCGTCCCGTTCCACCGGCCGTCGCGTACGCTGTGTTCGGAAAAACCGAACGGTCGTGGTGGGAGCGACTCATGGAGCTTCGGCAACTGAGGATCTTCGAGGCCGTCGTCCGGCACAGGACGGTCACCGACGCGGCCCACGCGCTCGATCTCGCGCCGTCCAGCGTCTCGGCCAGGATCCGCGCGCTGGAGGACGGCCTCGGCGTGCCGCTCTTCGAACGGACCGCGCGCGGGATGCGGCTCACGCCGTCCGGCGAGCGGATGCTGACCTGGGCGCGACGCCTCCTGGACGCGGCGGACCAGGCCCGCCGCGAGGTCGTCGGCACGGCGTCGGCCCTGCGCCTCGGCGCGCTGGAGACGATCGCCGCCACCCTCGTCCCGCGCGTGCTCGCCCGCCTGGCCGCCCGATCCCCGGACGTCGCCACCGAGATCCGCGCCTCGGGCGTCCGGGACGAGCTGCTGGCCGAGGTGATCGGCGGGACGCTCGACGTGGCGCTGCTCCTCGACACCGGCGACGCGCTGGGCGATCTCGGCTTCGCCCCGCCCGAGGAGCCGCTGACGTTCGTGGACGTCGAACCCGTCCCGCTCGTCGTCGTGGCGGCGCCGGACAACCCGCTGGCCGGTCGCCGCGATCTCCGTCCGGACGATCTGGACGGGCAGTCGCTGCTGGTCAACGTGGAGAACTGCTCGTTCCGGCTCGCCGCCGACCGGTTCCTCGGACCCGGGCCGACGCGCGTGCGCGCCGGGGGTGTGCCGGTGCTGCGGGCGTGGGCGGAGCAGGGGCTCGGGATCGCGCTGCTGCCCGGCTTCGCCGTCGCCGACGCGCTGCGGCAGGGGTCCCTGGCCGGGCTCGACCTGCCGGTCCCGGACATCAGCCTGCGACTGGTGTGGCGGTCGGACCGGGAGGCGCTGCCCGGTCTCCGTGAGCTGCTGTACGCCTGCGCCGCCACTCCGGTCGGCTGAACCGCGCGGTTTGGGTCAGGCCGATAGAGGGGGAGCTGTCGGGGCCTATCCGGTGAAGGTTGCGGTTTGTCCAAGAAACGATGACAGGGACTTGTGGCACGGTTCACGTTCACCTGATCATCGGCGTCTATGTGGCATCCGGGGCTGGTACTGCGGCGGATGGCCGGCGACCGGACCCTGGTCTCGGCGGCCTGCGCCACCGCGCTGTTCGCCACGACCGTCCTCGCGGCCCTCGTCGGCTACGCGGGCGCGGTGACGCGCGACGGCCTGCACCGCACGCTCGCGCGCGACGCGCAGATCGGCGCGACGGTCGTGGTGACCGTCCTGCCCGGCCAGAACGCCGAGACCGGCAGGCAGCTCGACGCCTCCCTCCGCCGGACGTACGGGGACATCCCGTACCGGCTGGAGACGACGGCGCACAGCGACACCTACACGCTGCCCGGCCAGGAGCGCGCCCAGCATCCCGAGCTGACGAAGTTCGCGACCTACTCGGGCATCGAGCAGCACGCGAAACTGACGTCCGGACGCTGGCCCGCCGCCACGTCCCACGGCGTCGCCGAAGCCGTCCTGCCCAGCGCCGCCGCCCGCTCGACGGGGCTGAAGCCGGGCGCGGTCTTCACCGTCCACGGACGCGTCGACAGGACCTCGGCCGTCAAGGTGCGGGTCGTCGGCACGTTCGACGTGCTCCGCCAGGACGACTACCTCTGGCACCGCGACCGGCTCGTCACGACCGGCGCCGACCAGCAGAACTACACGACCTACGGGCCGCTCGTCCTGACGCCCGAGGCGTACCGGGCGCGGTTCGCCGCGGCGGGCGGCGACGTCACGTGGTTCGTCCGCAACGACCTGTCCCACCTGGACGTCTCCGGCCTCCGGGCGCTCGGGCACCGCATGCAGGACGCGACCACCTCGCTGCGCAGGTACGGCGACGGCACGACCTTCGCCGTCACCACCGACCTGCCGCAGCTCGCCGAGCAGCTCGCGAGCGCCGTCCTGGTAGCGCGCTCCACCATGTTCGTGCCCGTGCTCCAGCTGATTTTGCTTGCCGGGTACGCGTGGCTGCTCGTCGCCAGGCTCCTCGCCGACCACCGCCGCACCGAGCTCGCGCTCATGCGCACGCGCGGTGCGGGAATGCGGCAACTCGCCGGAATCACCGTCGCCGAAGGGTTCGCCGTAGTCCTGCCCTCCGTGCTGATAGGGCCGCTGCTCGCGGATCCGCTGCTGCGGCTCGCCGGGCACGCGCCCGCCGTCAGGGCGACGGGAATCCGGCTGTCCGCCGGCTCGCCGAGCACGCTCTGGACGGTCGCGGGCATCGCCGCGCTCGCGTTCGTCGCCGCCGTGACCGTCCCGACGCTGCGGGCCGTCCGGGGGACGTTCGTGGAGACCGAGGCAGCGATCAGCCGCGGCCGGCGCAGCGCGTGGGCGGGCACCGGCGCGGACCTCGCGCTGCTCGTCGTCGCCGGGCTCGGCGTCTGGCAGCTCACCCGCTACGGCAGCACGCCGCGCGTGTCCGGCGCGGGCGGGGTCGACCCGTTCATCGTGTCCGGTCCCGCGCTCGCGCTGCTGGCGGGCGGCGTGCTGATGCTGCGGCTCGTCCCGGTCACCTCGCGCGTCGCCGAGCGGTTCACCTCGCGCGGACGCGGCCTCGCCCCCGCGCTCGGCGCCCGGCAGGTCGCGCGGCGTCCGCTGCGGTACGCGGGGCCGGCGCTGCTGCTCGTCCTCGCGATGGCCGTCGGGGTGCTGTCCGCGACGACGATGGGCACGTGGCGGCGCTCGCAGACCGAGCAGGCCGACTTCCGCGCCGCCGCCGACCTGCGCGTCAACGAACCGTCCGGCGACGTCGCGCTCGGCCCGCTCGGACGCGGCGCACGCTACGCCTCCCTGCCCGGCGTCACGAAGGCCCTCCCCGTCACGCGGCGATCGGCCAGTTACGGCAACGCCGAAGGCTTCCTGCTCGCCACCGACATCCGCAACCTCGGGGACGTGCTGCGGGTGCGTCCCGACCTCGCCCGAGCGCTGAAGCTCGGCACGCTCGCCGCCGCGCGGCCCGCCACGCACCTGGTCCCGCTGCCCGGACGGCCCGCCAAGCTGGCCATGGACCTGCGGCTGACCGCGGCCGGCTCCGCCCCGCCGCTGCCGCCCGACGCCTACTTCGCCCCCTGGGATCCGTACGCCGCCACCTACGAGGTCACCGCGATCCTCCAGGACGCGCGCGGCGTGGCCCACTCGATCGACTTGACCGGCCTCAAGGCGGACGGCAGGACCCGGACCTCCACGGTGGACGTCACGTCCCTCGCCGGCCCGGACGGCGCCATCTCCTACCCGCTGTCGCTGCGCGGCCTGCGCTGGTCGGACGGCGACAACCCGCTCCACGGCCCCCTCACGCTGGAGGTGCTCGGCGCGCGCGGCGAGGGTCCCGGAGGCGGCCCGGCCGCGCTCCCGCAGGGCGCGAACTGGGACCTGTGGTGGGACGACGGCACCGGACCGGGCGCGAAGATGGGGAAGGTCACCGCCACGCAGCGGCCGAACGTGCTCCTGACCTCCTCGATCCCGGCGACCGTGCTGTCCGGCTTCCCGCCGGGCGCACCGACCGCGCGGGTGAACATGTTCGTCGCGCGCGCCGACGCCCCGCCGCACGACAACGAGCAGTCGGGCGCGATCGCGCCGCTCCCGGCCGTGACCGGCGTCATCGACCGCGCCCTTGCCGACCAGGCGCACGCCAGGGTCGGCGACACCGTCCAGGTCCACCTCGGCACCGGCCAGCAGCCGATCAAGGTCGCCGCGATCGTCCCGGCGCTGCCGGGGCTCGACGCCGGGACCGGCGGCGCGCTCGTCGACCTGCCGACGCTCGCCGACCGCTGGCAGGCGGCCGGGGCGTCCTCCGACACCGGAGCGAACCCGGACGAATGGTGGCTCTCGGTGCGCGACGCGCGGACGGCCCCGGCCGCCGCGCAGCTCCGCGACCACGACGCCTGGGGCGACGTCGCCGCCGACCGGGTCCAGCTCCGCCGGGAGCTGCGGGACGCGCCGCTCGCCGCGTCCCTCCAGGGCGCGCTGCTGCTCGGCTTCGGCGCCGCGCTGGCCTTCACGCTGATCGCGTTCACCGTGAACGCCGCCGTGGCCGTCCGGGAGAGAGCGCGCGAGTTCACCGTGCTGCGCGCGCTCGGCCTGCACCAGCGGCAGGTGTCCGGGATGCTCGCGGTCGAGCAGGCGATCCTCGTCGGGCTCGGCCTGGCCGGCGGGCTCGTGCTCGGGCTCGTCGTGGCGCGGCTCGTCGTCCCGCACATCGTCCTGACCGTCCAGGCGTCCAAGCCCTACCCGCCGGCCGAGCTGGTCGTCCCGTGGCTCGCGGTGGCGGGCCTCGCGGCCGGGGTCGCGGTGATGCTCGGCCTTGTCCTGGCGGTGGTGATCCGGGTGCTGCGAAGGCGCGGCCTCGGCGGTGACCTGCGCGCGGGGGAGGACCGATGAACGGGCCCCGGCTCCGGCTCGCCCGGACGCACTGGGCGGCGCTGCTCGCGGTGACCGTCATGGCGGCGGTCACGACCGCGCTCGCCGTGGTGTTCCCGGCGCGCGCCGTCCACGGCTACGACCGGGCCGCGGCGGGCCTGCTCGGCGGCAGGGACGCCTCGGTGACGGTGTCCGGCGAGGCCGGCGGTCCGATCGGGCTCGGCATGTTCCCGAACCCGGCCGGCATGGCGCCCCAGGGCGACACGTGGCACGGCATGATGCCCGCGCGGCTCGCCCGCGCGACGCAGGGCGCGGACGCCTTCGCGTTCGCCTCCGGCGCCCGCATCGCGCGGCCGGCCGGGCAGCGCCCCGCCGTCCTCGGCCTCACCGCCAACTCGGAGCCGACCGGTCCCTACCGCGCGGTTCAAGGGCCCGCCTACCCGGACCCGGCCCGTCCGGAGATCGCGATCACCCCGGAGACGGCCGCGCAGTTCGGTCTCAAGATCGGCTCGGTCGTCCGGTTCGACCACGGCGCGGCGCCGATCGACCTGACCGTCTCCCAGATCATCCGGCCGAACGACCCGGGGGACGGCTACTGGGCGGCCCGCGGATCGACCGTCAACCCGCACGTCGAGGTGAGTGGCAACGGCAGCGAGGTGCTCGTCGGCGGCGCGCTGATGAACTCCGCGGCCTACTCGCAGTTCCTCACCAGGTACAACGGCAAGTTCACCTACACCTGGCGCTTCCCGCTGAATCCGGGCGGGATCACGGCCTCCGGTATGCCGGACCTGTCCCGCGACCTCGACCGGTACCGGGTCGCCGTCGCCGGACGGCAGGACATCTTCCCCTGCCAGGTCCAGACCCCGCTGGACACGCGGATCAAGGACTTCGTCGGCCAGTACGCCACCGCCCAGGTGATCACCGGGCTGGCCTTCAGCGGCCTCGCCGCCGTGCTCGTCGGCGCGCTGCTGCTCGGGCTGGCGCTGTTCACCGAACGGCTGCGCGGCGCGCTCGGCGTCATGCGCGCGCGAGGCTCCTCGCTCTTCCAGCTGTGCCGGACGGTCGGCTGGCTGACCGCGCCGACGCTGCTGCCCGGAGCGGCGATCGGCTACGGCGCCGGGCTGCTCGTCCATGCCGGGCCAACGCAGATCGTCTCCGCCTACCTGGCGGCGATCGTCGCGGTCCTCGCCGTGGGGTTCCCGTGCGTGCTCGCCGCGCGCTGGAACCGCGGCGCGACGCTCACGACGCGGCGTCCGGAGACGGTCACGCCCAAGGCGTCCCGGCGGCGGCTCGTGCTGGAGCTGCTGGTGCTCGCCCTCGCTGTGATCAGCCTCGTCGTGCTGCGCCGCCGCGGCCTCGCAGCGCAGGCGCAACTCGGCGCGGATCCGCTGGTCTGGGCCGTCCCGGTGCTGCTCGGCGTCGCGTCCGCGCTGATCGTGCTGCGCGGCTTCCCCTGGCCGCTCCGGCTCGCCGGACGGCTGTTCGGACGCGGCCGGTCCATGGTCGGATTCGTCGGGTTCGCCCGCGCGTCCCGGCAGCAGGTCGTGACCGCCCTCCCGCTGGTCGTGCTGCTGCTCGCCGCGGCCGTCGCCGGGTTCGGCGCGACCGTGGACGCCGCGCTCCAGCGCGGCCAGGGCACCGGCGCCTGGTACGCGGTCGGCTCCGACGCCCAGGTCACCGCCACCCAGTTCGACTACCGGCTGCCCCAGTGGCTGAGATCCGTGCGCGGCGTGACCGCGGCCGTGCCGCTCCGGTCGATCCCGGACGCGAGCGTCGGCGGCGCCGCGGGCGAGGGCAAACCCGAGGTCACCGTGCTCGCCGTCGATCTGAACGCGCTGCGGGCCATCGCGGGCGGCGCGGCCCGGTTCGTCCCGGACGCGCCGTCCGACCCCGACGCGATGCTGGTGTCCCCCGCGGCCGTCCAGTACGTCGGGACGAAGCCCACGACGCTCAACTGGTTCAACAAGGTGCTGCCCGTCCGGCCGGCGGGGATCGTCAACCGCTTCCCCGGCCAGGACGCCACCACCCCGTACGTGATCATCCCGTACCAGCGGCTCCGGGACATCGACTCGTTCCCGACCAGGGTGTTCGTCCAGGGACGCGGCATCGACCGCGCCGCGCTCGACCGGACCGCGCGGAAGGCCGTGCCCGACTTCGCGGCCAACTCGATCGGACCGTCCTTCATCCGCTACCAGGGGGACGTCGAGAAGCAGCTCAAGCAGGGGCCGATGGTCCGGGTCGTCCACCAGGCGTTCGCCGACTGCGCGCTCATCGTCGTCGTGTACGGCCTGCTGTCGGTGCTGCTCGTCCTCCTCGTGGGCGCGCGCGAACGCGGACGGGCCATCGCGCACCTCGAAGTCCTCGGGCTGAGCCGCGCGCAACGCCGGACGCTCGCGCTCATCGAGATCGGCCCGGTCGTGCTCTGCGCCGTCCTCGGCGGATGGCTCGTCGGCATGCTGCTGCCGCGCCTGACCGGACCCGTGGTGAACCTGCGTCCCTACACGCTCGGGTTCGCGGCGTCCAACCACGCCGTCGAACCCCTGCACCTGGCCGCGCTGGCCGCCGTCCTGGCCGTCGCCGGGCTCGCCGCGGTGCTCGTGGACCGGCTCTTCGACGCCCGCCACCGGCTGGGCGAAGTGCTTCGAACGGGGGAGGAGACATGACCGAGACCCCGAGCCTCGCGGAACTCGAACGCCGCGCGACCGACCGGGGCCCCGTCTACGGCGAGGGCGCGCACATCGTGTGCGACAACCTCGTCCGGATCTACAAGGCCGACGGCATCGAGGTCGTCGCGCTCCAGGGCCTCGACCTGCTCGTGGACCCCGGCGAGCTGATCGCCATCGTCGGCGCGTCCGGCTCGGGGAAGTCCACGCTGCTGAACATCCTGTCCGGACTCGACGTCCCGACCGCCGGGATCGCCCGCGTCGGCGGGATCGACCTGCTGACGATGAAGGCCGCGCAGCGCCTCACGTTCCGGCGCGAGAAGGTCGGGTTCGTCTGGCAGCAGACCGCCCGCAACCTGCTGCCCTACCTGACCGCCGAGCAGAACGTCCAGCTCCCGATGCGGTTCGCCGGGCGGTCCCGGCAAGACCGCCGCGCCCGCGCCGCCGAACTGCTCGGCGTCCTCGGCATCGGCGAGCTGGCCGGACGCCGCCCGGCCGAGCTGTCCGGCGGCCAGCAGCAGCGCGTCGCGATCGCCGTCGCCGTCGCCAACGAGCCGGACGTCCTGCTCGCCGACGAGCCCACCGGCGAGCTCGACTCCGCCACCGCCGAGCAGGTCTTCGACGCGCTGCGCCGCGTCAACGCCGAACTCGGCACCACCACCGTGATCGTCACCCACGACCCGCACGTGTCCGAGCAGGTCGAGCGCACCGTCGGCATCCGTGACGGCCGGACCAGCAGCGAGGTCCGGCGGCGCAGCACGGTCGACGCCGACGGCCGCACCGTCCGGGTCGCCGAGGAGTACGCCGTCCTCGACCGCGTCGGCCGCGTCCAGCTTCCGCGCCGCTTCATCGACGCGCTCGACATGCGGGACCGGGTCCGGCTGGACCTGGAGACCGACCACGTGGCCGTCCACCCGGCGGAGGAGGACCCCGGTGAGTGACCCGACCCCGACCGCCTCCGGACCGGTTCCGGCCGTCTCCGGCTCGGTTCCGGCCGTCTCCGGCTCGGTTCCGGCCGTCTCCGGGGCGGTTCCGGCCGCCTCCGATCCCATCCTCGTCGTCTCCGACCTCGTGCGGACGTACCGGACGGGCAAGGTCGAGGTGCAGGCCCTGCGCGGCGTCTCGTTCACCGTGCAGCGCGGGGAACTGGTCGTCCTGAAGGGCCGTTCCGGCTCCGGCAAGACCACCCTGCTCAACCTGATCGGCGGCCTCGACACCGCCGACTCCGGGACCGTCCGCCTGGACGGCCACGACGTCACCTCCCTCGACGAGGACGGCCTCATCCGGCTGCGCCGCGAGACGATCAGCTTCGTCTTCCAGTCGCACGGCCTGATCCCCGTCCTGTCGGCGGCCGAGAACGTCGAGGTCCCGCTGCGCCTGGCCCGCACCGCCCCCGCCGAGCGCGACAAGCGCGTCGAGACCCTCCTGGCCCTCGTCGGGCTCGCCGACCACGCCCGTCAACGTCCCTACGAGCTGTCCGGCGGGCAGCGCCAGCGGGTGGCGATCGCGCGGGCCCTGGCGTCGCGGCCCCGGCTCCTCCTCGCGGACGAGCCGACCGGCCAGCTCGACTCGGAGACCTCCCGCGCGATCATGCCCCTGCTCCGCGCCGTGATCGCCGCCGAGGGCGTCACCGTCCTGGTCGCCACGCACGACCCGATCGTCATCGACCACGCCGACCGCGTCCTCGCGATCACCGACGGCACCATCACCGAGGAGCCGCTCCCCGCCCGCGCCCAGTGATCGCTCGTCGGGTTCCGGTCAGTGCCTAGTGGTCGCTGTCGGTCCCGTACTCCCAATGCCAGGGCTCGAACGGGTTGCTGTAGGCCCAGGTCGGATGGAACCAGCCGTACTTCCCGGAGTTGGCCTTCATCCAGTTGAACTGGGTCGACCCCTGGTTCTCCACGCCGTCGCAGAGATCGACGGCCTGGCCCTTGCCGTGGTTGCTGGTGCCCGGAACCGCCGCGAACCCGGGCCGCTCCGCGTACACCCGGTGCTGGTCGGCCAGGCTCCGGTAGCTGGACGTCACGCACATGTTGTGCCCGAACCGGCGCCGGTAGGCCGCGTTCACCTTGTAGAAGGCCAGCGCCGCGTCCGCGCGCAGCTTCATGCCCTTCTGCGGCAGCGGGCAGAGGTACTTGTCCGGGATCAGGCCGTTCGGGAACTTGGTGGACTGCGCCGCCAGGCTCTTGTCACACCCCAGCTCCAGGCGCTTGTCCGGATCGAGCTTGCGCAGCATGCCCTCCAACTGCGCGGTGAGCTGCGCCGACTTCTGCTTCAACCCGTCGATCTGCTGCTGCAACCGGGTCTGCTCGACCGCGTTGTCCGCCTGCAACTCCTGCGCCGCCGACGCCAGCGCCTGCTTCCGCTTCTGCAACCGGTCCGCCTGCCCGATCAGGGCCTGCTGGGAGTCCGCCAGATGGTTCACATCGGCCGTGGAGCGCAACGCCGACATATCGCCACCCGAGCCGAAAACGGCCATGGAGCCGACGACTCCGGGCTGCTGGTACGAGGCGTTCGCCAGCCGCGACAGCGGAGCGCGGATGCGGTCGAACTGCGCGTCCGCCGCCGCGAGGTCCTTCAGCGTCGCCCGCAGCTTGTCCTGGGCCACGGCGAGCGCCCGCCGCCGGTCCTCCATCTGCCTCGTCGCCGCCTGCAGGTCCGTCCGGGCCTTGCTCGCGGCCTTCCGCAGCTGCTCGGCCGCGTCGCCGTCGCGGTCCAGGGCGCCGCTCGCCGCGGCACCGCTCGGTGACACCAACGTGACCACCATCAGGACCACCGCGGTCAGCACCGCCGACCGAGGAATCGGCACGTCCAGTTTCCTCCTGATGCCCGAAGCCGAAGAGCCGCAGGAACGCTACTACAGGTCAGGCGGTGATCAGGGCCTTACCGCCCGCCGTAACCGTGCCTCTCGCACCAGCGGCGCAGGATCGGGAAGTCTTGCCACCCCGGCGGGCACCCCGGCCGCTCCCGATCCGGAGGCCGCCGCGGTCTCCGCGAGGGCACCGGCGGCGACGACCTGGTCGCCTTCGGCCGGACGGACCGCTCCACCACCGGCGACCGCGTGGCCGGCTTCGGCTGAGGCGGCACATAACCGCCCACAGTGGGATTGCTCTCCGGAGACGCCGCGACCGTCGGCCGATCACTCACCGCCTCGGGCCGTCCCCCGGACACCCCGACCAGAACCGCCCCGGCCAACACCACGGGAACGGCGATCCCCCCGGCCACCAGCCACACCCGCCGAGGCGTCCGCCCGAGGCCGCCATCCCCGGGCCGCGCCGACCCACGATGCCGACCCACCACGGCACCGCACTGTACTCACCCCCGCCCCACCGGGCCTAGCCCCAAATCGGGTTCCACCCCGACCCCTCCCGTCCCCTACCCTGGTACCGCCGTCCGCTACGCTCTACGGCGAACGGCAAGCCTCCGTAGCTCAGGGGATAGAGCACCGCTCTCCTAAAGCGGGTGCCGCAGGTTCGAATCCTGCCGGGGGCACAAGGTCAAGCAGCGAAAAGAGGTCCCTGACCAGCGCGAACGCCGGTCAGGGACCTCTTGATCTATGCGGTTGTATGCGGCAGGGTGCGGCTGCATGCGGCTGGTTCTGCCCAATGCTTGCCCACGGGCGGGGGCTCAGGACTCGCGGAGCGCGGCCGAGATCCGCTTCTTGGCGACCTCGTCCTTCCCGTCGATGCACTTGGCGTAGATCCGCAGCAGGACTTCCACGCTGTGGCCGGCCCATTCGGCGACCTGGGCGGCCGGGACGCCTCCGTTGAGCCAGGTGGAGACGCAGGCGTGCCGCAGGTCGTAGGGGCGTTCGGCCAACGGGGATGCGGCCTGGGCCGCGGTCAGCGCGTCCGTTCGCGCGACCTGCCAGGACCTGCGGTATGTGATGTTGGGAAGCTCACCACCCCGCACGCCGTAGAACACGCGCCCGTCAGGGCCCTCGGTGAACTCCGCCAGGTGGCTCCGCAGGATGGTGACCAGCTCCGGCGGGCATGGGACGTGCCGGGCTTCATCGTCGGCGCGGTGCTTGAGTGCGCGCTCCTCTCGCAGCGCGCCGTCATCGGTCCAGTCGCGCCCGACGAACGGCGCCGCCTTGTACACGACGATCTCGCCCCAGCCGTCGGCGGGCTCTTCCTGCTCACCGGTCTCGGGATTGGTGACCAGCTCGGGAAGTGTGATGTGGTCACGCCGCAGGTTCACGACTTCCTCGGGCCGCAGGGCTGAGTAGTACATCACTGCGAAGAAGGCAACGAGACGCCTCCCGCTTCGAGGCTGGCGACCGACGGCGGCCAGCAGCGCACGAGCCTGGGCGTGGTTGATGACACGGCGCCGGTCCACCTCGCCGGTGATGCGCGGGGGTTTCCACTTCAATGCGCGCACGGGGTTGGAAGCCAGCAGGTCGAGTTCGACCGCGTAGTCCAGGGCGTTGGCCAGGATCATCCGGTGCTTGCGGGCGGTGGTCGCGGCGGCGCCGGTACCGTCCAGCTTCGAGGTGGCGGCGTCCAGCGCGGCACGTGCGGTCTCTTCCTCGGCGAGAGCCGAGACCGGCTTGGTGCTATCGGCCAGCCACGCGAGCGCTTTGGCCACGTCGTCGGGCGCGTTCGCCCGGTTTTTGGTGTTGTATCCCCAGCGCCGCATGGCGGCGCGCAGGCGCTTGTCATCGGGCTTTCCGCGTCGGCTCGTGAGCAGCGCCGGAGTGATCGCGGTGAGCGCACGGGCGATGTCATCGCGGTACCGGCCGGATGCGGGCTTCCATTTCATGTCCACGTACTTGCAGGCGAAGTCGTACCAGCTCATGTCCTGCTTGTCCTTGCGCCCCCAGGACACCGGTTCGCCGGTGGCGAGGCTAAACGCCTCGCCGTTGCGCGCGGCCGTGATCAGGCTGCTCCGGTAGGAGTCGGCTTGCGCGTCCTTCGGGAAGCTGCGCTTCCACTCGGGCAGGTTGTCGGTCTTCCAGCGGACGCGGTACGAGGTGGCCTTGCCTGCCTTGTTCCGGCGGACTTCGGTCTTGAACACCCGGACCTTGTAGGTAGTGCGCATCAGGCCGCGACCTCCTGGCGGGAATCGAGCCAGCGTTCGTAGTCGGCGGGCCGGATTCGAAGCTGCCCGTTCGGAATCTTGATGCAGCGCGGGGCCGTGCCCTTGGCACGCCATTCATAGAAGGTGCGCTGGGTGATCCGAAGGTTGTCGCAGAACTCGTCCACGGTCAGCATCCGGTCGGTGGAAGGCTTCTTCATCCTCGGGCCTCTTTCTCGGGACGTGATCGGTTGGTCGGTCGCGGGCGCCGTGCTTGGTGGCTGAGCGCCCTGGCTTCACGGGTCGAATCTGAAAATGGGTCAGGTGGCTGCGTGGGCTGCCCCGATGGGCGGTTCCGGCTGGCAGTTGGGGTGTGTGGTCTGGCCGAGTTCGACGAGCGTCATCGGCTGTCGGCAGACGGCGCAGGTGCCGACATCGGAGGGGTAGTGCATTTCAGCGTCCACAGCGTCCCCAGCGTCCGCCGAGGGCTGTTTCCGCTGGTCAAGGGATTGAGCTAGGCGGACGCTGTGCGGGGGGCCAGCGTCCGCCTGAGCGTCCACAGCGTCCGCCTGGCGGGGTTCGGCGGACGCTGTGGACGCTAGGTGGACGCTGGGGGGACGCTGCGCAAGCCTGCTAGCGTCCGCCGTGTTGTGGCTGGTCAGGTCAGGTTCAGGGGAGGGGGTGGACGCTGTGGACGCTGGAATGCGTCCCCTCTCCGATGTCGGGGTCAGACGGTAGATCCGCTGCCGCTTGGGGCGGGGGCCGCGGCCGGTGTCGTCCACGTCGATGCCGACGTGGCGGAGGGCGGGGGCGAGGCGTTTGATCTGGCCTCCGGCGCGGGTGGCGTCTTTGGGCCATTTCTTGGGCAGGCGTTCGGGGGTCGGGACTTGGTCAAGGATCTCTTGGGCGGTGGCGGCGATCCCTTCGGGCCCGGCCTGGTCTACCAGGGCGATGAGGGCTTGGGCGAAGGGGTCGCCGTCCAGGACGTCGGCGACGGCGTCGCGGGCTCCGGCGGTGTAGGTGTCCAGGGTGTGCCAGCCGGTGACGTGGTCGGTGGCGGCCAGCACGCGGGCGAAGTCGGCCATGCGCGGCCGGTGGGTGAGTTCCACGTCCGGCAGTGCCTTGAGTACCTGGGCCAGCAGGTCGAACAGGGAGGCGAGGATGGCGGGGTGGGCGTCGCGGTAGGCGGCGTCCAGTTCGGCTTCCTCGCGGCGGGCGTGGTCGGGGATCAGGTTCAGTTCGAGGGTGAGGAGACGCTCGGCGAGGTCGCCGGCGAGCGCTCCGGCGTCGATGGTGGTCAGGGCGAGCACGCGCCGGAATTCCAACACCACTACGTCGTCGTCGGAGTACAGCGCGCGGTCCACCATGCCGTCGCCGGTGACCGCGCGGCACAGCGCGTCGCTGAGCCAGTCGGGGATGAAGGAGATGTTGTCCAGGCACAGCGCCCAGGAGTTGAACGCCTGGGTGGCCCAGGACTTCAGGTCGCGGGGCGCGGTGCGTTTGGGTGCGCCGGACGGGTCGATGATCCCGATGACCATCTGCGCGGACTTGGACTTTCCGGTGCCCTGCTCTCCCCGAAAGGTCAGGATCGGGTGCGGCAGGTCCGGGATGAACGCGGCGACCAACCAGGCAACCAGCAGGTGGAAAGCGTCCTCATCCAGGTTCAGCAGCGCGCCGAGCCGGGCCAGGCCGTCGCCGTCGCGGACCGGGTCGGGCAGCGGCTTCATGGCGCCCGACCGGCGGAACAGCACCGGGGAGCGCGGCACGCGCTGCCAGCCGGCCGGGGTGATGACCACGCAGCGGCCGTCGGGGGTGCCCAGGTCCACCACCACGCCGTTCCCGTCGCCGGGGTGGATGCTGTCGGGAGTGCGCGCGGCGCGCAGGTGCGGGGTGTTCAACTCGGCGGTCTGGGCGATGCCTTCCAACACCGTCATGGCGTCGGCCTGGGCGGACTGGGAGAAGACGGCCTGGTTCTGTTCGTCGTTGTAGATGCGGGCGAGCTGGGACCGCAGCCCGTTCTTGCCGCGCAACGGCAGCGCGACGTTGGGGCCGTCGATGGGCACGGCATAGGGGCGGCCGTCCCCGGACACACAGAAGGTGAACCGGTCTTTGGCGATCTTGACCAGGATCGCGGCCTGGGACGGCCCCTTGTCTTCCTTGGCGACGTGCCGCCCGACGATGTCCGCAGCGGTAGCCGAGCTGTCGGCGCGGGCGTCGGCGGCGGGTTCGGGCTCGCTGTGGGCGGCGGGTGCGGTGTTGGCGGGTTGGGGCTCGGTGGACGGTTGCTCGGCCGGGGCGGTCATGCGGCGCCTCCGTGGGCGGTCATGGCGCGGGCGGAGTCCAAGGTGTGTTCGGTCTCGCTGTCGCCGAGGCCGACGTGGTGGGCGGCGTCGGCGAGCGCGGCGCGGGCCGCGCCTTCGTCGAACAGGCCGCGGTCGGCGTGTTCGTACATGCGACAGGCGGCCCAGTACAGCCGGTTGTTGCGGTCGCCGGTGGTGGCGGCCAAGACGGTGTTCACCAGCGCGCACAGCACCCGGAACGGGCGCCCGCCCTCGGCGGGCACGGCCGGTCGCTGCGCCGGTCGATGGCGGGCGGTGTGCTGTCCGGGGCGGGCGCGCAGAACGTTGGTGAGCCAGGACGGGGCGGTCAGGACGGGGGCGGTGGAGTCCACCGGGGTGTACCGGATGCCGGTCTGGTGCAGGGAGCCGGGGGCGACCACGTAGCCGCCCTGCCCGGCGGCGCCGCGCACGTCGATGCCGTCGGGCAGGGCGCCCGGACTGTTGCCCAGGGGCCCGTCGGCGGGTTGGGCGAAGTAGAAGTGACGGCCCTTGGCGGTATCGACGGTGAAGGTGGCCGGGACCTGCTCGCCGAGTGTGTGGGCGAAGTCGGTGAACGCGCCGGGCCGGTCTTCGTCGATCACCAGCAGTCCGGACGGCTTGCACGCGATCCCCAGGTTCCGGGGCCCGCGCGCCAGGTCGCGGCCGATGGCGGCCGGGTCGCGGGTGGCGCGCTGGCTCCACCGGCCGACCGGGTGTTTGCCGCGGTCGCCGTCGCAGGGCGCGTCGGGCCGGTGCGCGCCGACGCAGACGGGCAGGGCCGGGTGATCGACGGTGAACACGTACATGCCGCGGGCGATCAGCCACCGGGCCACCACGGCGGCGTCGGGGCCGGGGACGGCCTCGGCGAGGTCGATCGGCCGGTGCGGGTGCGGGGTGCGGGTGCTCATGCGGCGTCCTGGTGGGGAGTCTGCTGCTGGCGCCAGGCCGCCGTGATGGCGGCCTCCAGGCAGGTCTTGTGGACGGGCCGACCGGCCTCGGTGAAGTGCGCGGTCCGGCCGCAGAACCGGCACAGGTCAGGGCGGGCACCGCGCCAGGCCGGCCCGCACTGCGGACACGCCTGGCCGGGGTGGACCGGGACGGCGCCGGGGCGAACCTGGGTCCGGTTGGTGCAGCACAGCAGGCACCCGCCCTCGGGGTGCGTCAGCATGCGCTTGTCCTTCCAGTCCAGCCAGGGGCGCCCGTTCTGCACCTTGTAGGTACGCCCGGCCACGGTGACGAGCTGGACGGCGGTCATACGGGCACCTCACACGCGTCGGGCCCGGTGGTCTTGGGTTTGCGCAGTCCCCGGAAGGGCCGAACGGTCAAGGTGCCGTCGGCGCGGCGGATGAGGACGTTGCGGGGTCCGCCGCCCTTGCCCCAGCGGGCCAGGACGACGACGGGGTGTCCGCGTTCGAGGTAGGTGCGTCCGATCATGGTCATGCGGCCTCCGTCCGGGGCTGGGGGGCGCGTTCGAGGTCTTGGCCGGTGATGGCTTCCACCAGGGCGGAGACGATGACTTCGGCGGCGGGTGGGGTGACGGCGTTGCCGAGCTGGCGGACCTTGGCGCGCTTGGAGGTGCCGCAGATGGTGTAGTCGTCGCGGAAGGCCATGGCGCGCTGGATCTCGTGGGGTTCGAGCATCCGGAACCGGACGTCGTCCAGGTCGATGTCGGTGGTGATGCCTGAGGCCAGGGCCCAGCGGTCGCGGGTGGGTTGGGCGCCGACCGGGGCGGTGACGGGGCGGGCGTAGCCCTTGCCGTTGTAGGGAACCAGCAGGTGTTCCCACGGGGCGAGCGGTTCGGGCAGGGTGAGGCCGTGGTGGTTCCCGCCCGCGGTGACGGTGTGCAGGGGCTGGCCGATGTCGCGGGCGCGTTCCTTGTCGCCTCCGCCGCGCATCGGGACGATGAACGGCAGCCAGGCCAGGCCGGTTTCGTTGCGGGCGGTCTGGGTCCGCAGGGGCGCCGCGGCGGGTGCGGCGGTCTTGCCGGGGCGGCCTTCGACCGGAACCAGCAGCGGCGGCACGGCGAGGCCGTCGTTCTCGCGGGTGGTTCGGGTCGGCATCGGCGCGGTGACCGGCAGCGCGGTGTCGCGCCAGGTGCCGCCCGCCGGGGTGAGCAGCGGGACGGCGTACTTGCTGATGCCGACGCGGATGCGTGCCAGGGTGGCGTCTTCCAGCGGCTCCTTGCCCAGGTCGGCGCGTTCGCCGATGCGGGCGGCGGGCAGCGTCCAGTCGATCGCGGCCAGCGCGGGCAGCGCTTCGGGTTCGACGATCTGGCCGCGGCAGGTGTGGCGGGGGCACTTGTAGACGTACTGGCCGTGCCGGATGCCGTAGCGGCCCATTTCGTTGCGGGGGTTCTTGAACACCTGGACGGCGTCGATGACCTGATCGCAGGACGGGCACCATGCCTGGGGGCGCAGCCACTTGTCGAAGTCGGGGCGGGGCAGCTTGTCCAGCCAGTACGCCAGGTACAGCCGGTCGCGGGACTGCGGGGCGCGGGCGGTGCGGACCGGCCGGACGTGCATGCTGTTCAGCGCGATCAGCCGGGTCCGGTAGCCGAGGGCTTGGATCTCGCCGAGCCAGCGGTGCCATTCGGCCCAGCGGCGGCACTGCACCACGTTCTCCACCACCCCGGCCAGCACGGGCCGGCCGCGCAGGTGCCAGTGCGCCAGGTAGCGGGGGATTTCCTCCATGAGCTTGCGGGCGCGCAGCGTCTGCGCGTCGGCGGTGGCGGGGTCGTCGGGCATGCCGGGAAGCGCCTGGAAGGTGGACTTGTCGAAGTCGCGCTTCTTGCCGCGGGCGTCGGTCCAGGGCGGGCAGGCCGGGGACGCCCAGAACAGGTCCGCGCGGGCGAACCGGACGATGTCGGTCTTGGTGACGTCGCCCAGGATGTGATCGACGTCGGGGAAGTTGGTCCCGTGCGTCTCCAGGGCGAGCGGGTTGTGGTTGGCGGCCTGGACCGGCTCGACACCGGGCACCTGCGAGGCGCCGTCGGTCGATCCGCCTCCGCCGGCGAACTCGTCGTACAGCGTGACCGTCACACCGCACCCCCGTCGGTGCCGTCGGTGCCGTCGGCGGTGAGCGGGGACACCATGCCCTCGGGGTCCAGCAGGAACAGGTGGCCGAACGGGCAGGACCACAGGTCGGCGAGGTGGTCGGGGTCGATGGCGTGCCAGCGGGTGCCGACCGCGCCGCATCCGGCGGTCGGGCAGTCGGGGCCGTCCAGGACCGGCCAGGACGTGGCCGGGGTGGTCCAGGCGTCCTGGCAGGCGGCGCACAGCCAGACCAGGACCGGGGCGCCGTCGGTCAGGCGGTTGGCCGAGGCGATCCAGCGGACGCGGCGGTCGGTGCGGCAGGTCGGGCAGTCCGGGAAGGCCGGTGACGGCCACTGTTCGGAGGGTGGGCGTCGCGGAGGGTTGTGCGTCATGATGGTGGGGCTCCTTCTAGGTCTCGGGCGGGCCTGGCTCGTTCGGGAACGTGATCGGTTGGGGCAGGACCCCCAGCGGCGTGCTTGGTGGCTGACCGCTGGGGGTCGCTCCGTCTTCGGGTAGGGGCCGCAGTCAGGCGGCGTCGTGTACGGCCGTGGTCTCGGCGCGGACGAGGGCGCGGATCTGCTTTTCGTGCTGGGGCAGGATCTCGGCGAGCGCGACGCGCGCGACGTTCTGGTAGTAGGGCAGGACGTTGCCGGGGCACGGCGTCCCGTCGGCGCCGCATCCCTCGTGGGCGTCGTCGTCGAGGATGTCGGCGAGGGTGTCCACGTACTCGGCGGGCACGTCTTCGGGCTTCATGACGAGGCTCCTTGGCTCAGGCCGGGGCGGACGGTCAGCGGCGCGGGGAACGCGTCGTGAGTACGGCCGTCCAGGACGCGCCCGGCACGATGTTTGGTCAGGCGCTTCATGCGGACCGCATCGGCGGGCGCGAACACACCGACGCGGGGCGAGTGGGTACGTCCGCGCTGGTCAACCAGGACGATCGGGCCGTGCGGCTGGTCCTCGGACGCGGGGGCGAACATCCCCCACTGCTTGAAGAAGAACGGCACCTGCGCGCCGTCGCACTGAGCGCGCAGCGACCGGAACCAGTCGGGGTGTGCGGGGCGGGCAGCCGGGCCGGACTCGCCTCCGGCGATCACCCAGTCGATCCCGTGGAACCGGCGCTGGCAGCAGCCGCCCGCGTGGACGAACGAGGCGGTGAGGCCGTGCCCGCGCTCGCTGCCCATCGTGCGGACCGCCTGCGTCAGGTCGATCGGTCCCAGCAGCGGTTCGGCCGACAGGAACCGGACGGCGGCGGAGGTGTTCAGCAGGGCGGGGACACGGATGTCGGCCCACTTCTGGTTCTCCACCGACACCCCGAGCCAGACGTTGGGCAGCGGCCACGCCCACGCGGTGGTGCCAGCGGCGCCGTAGTCGGTGGCGGCCAGGGCGCGGACGGTGTGCGCGAAGTCGGGCAGGTTCAGCAGGGTGCGCATGCGGGCGTGCCGCTTGGTGAGCACCTGGAAGGTGTGCCGGGGGCTGGCGGCCATCACGGCGAACACGCGGGCGATGTAGTCGGCGGGCACGCCGGTGTGGAACAGGTCGGACATGGAGTTGACGAAGATCCGGCGACCGCGGCGCCAGTGCAGCGGCTGGGTGAGCTTGGCGGGGCGCAGGGTCAGGTCGAAGCCGTGCTCGAAGTGGTGGCCGGGGACGTCGCGGAAGCGTTCGGCGAAGGTGGCGGCGTAGCAGTTGGTGCAGCCGGGCGAGACCTTGGTGCAGCCGGTGACCGGGTTCCAGGTCGCGTCGGTCCATTCGATGCTGCTGTGGTCGGACATGGCCAGTTGTCCTTCGGGTCGGCGGACGGATGGGTCTTCAGTGCTGGCCGGTGCCGCCGCAGCGGCGGCACCGGTTGTCGCTGAGCAGTCCCCGGTGTACGCCGGTGCCCTGGCAGCGACCACACGCGCCGCGTCCGCGCAGGGCCCAGCGGATCAGCCAGATCGCGGCGGCGATGGCGAGCAGCACCGACAGCAGGTCCACGGCGGAGCCCGCGGTGGTGGCCTGGTGGGCGGCGGTGATTATCGCGGGTCCTCCGGTGCGCTTGGCGGGTCGGGGATGCGCGGGGTAGGGATGTGCGGCGGGGCCGGGATGGTGTCGGGGCCGGGCGGCCAGGGGCCGTCGTGGTGGTCGGGGGTGGGCTGGGTGTGAGGGTGGTGTTTGGTTTCGGGGTGGGGGCGGTTGCGGATCGTCCAGTACAGGCGGTGCACGGTGGTGGCGCCGATGCGGCGGCGGTAGCCGGTGCCGCGGCAGGCGCGGCAGGCGCGGACGCGGCCGGGGGTGCGGGTGGCGACCACGGTCCGGCCACCGCAGCGGCGGCACCCGGTGATCGGGCGCGACAGCAGCGACAGCAGCCACAGGGCGAGGGCGGCCAAGACGATCAGCACGGTGAGGGCCATCGGGGTCACCGCGCGCTTCCGGCCGACAGCCCGGCCTTGTATCCGGACTCGTAGCCGACCTTGTGGCCCTCTTCGGCTCCGGCTTTGAAGCCTTCGACGGCGCCCTGGTTGTAGCCGCGCGCCCAGCCGTCGGCGTAGCCCTGCGTGTAGCCCTTCTCGTAGCCGGCGCGGTGGCCGAGGGTGTAGCCGACCCGGTGGCCGGTGCTGTGGCCGTGGGCGTAGCCCTCGCGGTAGATGCGGCAGGGGAACCGCTCGCACTCGTGGGCGGCGTCGGGGCCCTCGCCGGTCCGGACCGTCTGGAAGCACTCGCGGGGGTCGTGCTTGGGTGCCGTGCGGGGTGCGGGCCGGGACGGCGGCTTCAAGCCGGGCTTGGCCGAGGGCTTGGGCACGGAGGGGGATGCGGGGGTGGTAGTGCCCGCGCCGGGAGCGGGCGAGTTGGTGTCGGCGGGGCGGGCCTTGGCGCGCGCCTGCGCGCGCTGCTGGGCGCGCTGCTTGGCGCGTTCGGCGCGGGCCTTGCGGGTGGCGCGCTTCTTGGCGGCCTTGACCTTGCGGGCCTGGGCGGCCTTGCGCTGGCGGAAGTCGGTGGTGACCTGGCAGGTGTGGGTGAGCGGGTTGGTGTAGGGCTTGCCGCACTTGGAGCACTTCACGCTCGCCTGCGGCGTGAAGCGGGTCTTGCCGGGGCGGCGCCTGCTGTTCAGCCGGGTGACGCAGGTGTGGGTCAGCGGGTTGCTGTACCGCTTGCGGCATCGGCCGCAGGTGAACATCGTGATCGCCATGACGGGTGTCTCCCGAGAGTCGGTGTCGCGGGGGTCGCGCGGTTGGGGTCGGTGTCGGGGACGGTGTCGCTAGGAGCGGAACGGGCAGCGGACTGGATCTTGGGTCCGCGACGTCGCGACAGTGCAGGTCAGTGCGTCGCGGATGGTTGGCGGTGTCGCGGCGCCGCGCGTTTTGTGCAGGTGGGCGGGTGTCGCGGCGCCGCGACGGTTCACGGGATGTCGCGCGACGCCGGGGCCGGTTCCGCGTGGTCGTCGGTCGTCGGTCGGGCATCGTCCAGGACGGCCTGAAGGTCGTCACGGGTGCAGCCCTTGCGATTGGCCTTGCCGGTCTCGCGGACGTCCTTGACCTCCACCCCGAGGGCGCGAAGCTGACTGGACACCACCGGCTGGGTGATGTCGGCGTACACCCCCGGCAGCGCCTCGCGGAGCCGGGCGGCGATCGTTTCGGACCACAGCTTTTGGTCGTCACCGAACACGCTCAGCGCGTCGGCGGCGAAGCTGCGCTTGGGGTCGGCCGCGTCATCGTCGTCGCCGAGGGCGTAGCCGGACAGCACTCCGGCGGCTTGGCGCATCGCGCGGGCGCGGGCGGCGACGCGGGCGGTATCGGGCAGGGTCAGGTAGTGGGTGCGCACTGCCTGGGTCTCGTTCTCGCCCTTGAGCCAGCCCAGTCCGGCGTCGGTCTTGGGGCGGAACTCGCTGGCGCGGTAGCCGGCCTTGTAGGCGCCGGTTCCCAGGATCATGTCGTTGGTGACCTGGTCAGGGACCTTGAGGCAGAACTTGGCGATGCACAGGTCACGGATCTTGGGCGGCAGGCACTCGCCGTCGGGACGCTGGGTCGCCAGGAAGATCATGATTCCGTAGGCGCGGCCCAGCCGCTCCACGTAGGCCAGGTCGTCTACGAACTTGGCGCCGTAGGTCGGGTGCAGGATGACGTTCTGGACCTCGTCGAAGAACGCTGCGATCGGGCGCAGCTTGGCGAACCGGGTGGCCAGTTCGCGGGTGAGCTTGCCGTCGGGCTTGTCATCGCGCGGGATCTTCTTGAACAGCTTCTGGCGCCGCTCCAACTCGGCGCGCAGCAGCCGCGCCGACTCGGCGGTGTAGGCGACGGCCTCATCGTCCATGCCGGAGGTGTAGCGGTGGCAGACCTGCGCCAGCGGTTCCAGGTCGCCCTTGCCCGCCAGCTCGTGAATCCACAGGTCACAGACCACATCCAGGGCGGCGCCGCAGGCCAGGGCCCGCACAGCGGTGGTCTTGCCCTGACCGGGCGCAGCGCCGATCACCCAGTTCATCTCGAACATCGGGGCGTTGACTCGCTGGCCGCGCGGGGTGACGGCGAACGGCACACCGGCGAACACATCGGTGGTGCCCCCGCGCAGCAGCGGGTAGGCGGCGGGCTTGGCCTTGGAGATGTCGCGGCGCCCGATCCACAGGTACAGCCGTCCGGCGTGCTCGTGCGGCACGGCCTCGGGCCAGGTCGCCGAGTGCGGGCGCCGCAGCCCGGACGCCAGCGCCTCGCGGCGCTTGATGATGTCGGTGGCGGTCACGCCGTGCGGCAGGTCCAGTTCAACGCCCCAGCCGTCGCCGTCGCGGTGCACGTCGGAGATGAACGCCAGGCCGGTGCCGTCTTTGATGACGGCGGTGATCGCGCCGATGTTCAGTGCCCCGAGCGCGCGGGTGATGAGTTCGGGGGTCGGGGCCTGGTAGGCGGGGGCGACCACGGCTGCGCGGACGATCGGCTGGCCCTCGGGGACACCTTCGCGGGCCAGCAGCCACACCGCCACACCGGCCAGGGCCAGCCATCCCCACCAGGGCAGGAAGAGCGCCAGAACCAGCAGCAGCACCAGCGCGCCGACCGCAGAGGCGGCGAGGATCTGGGTGCGGGCGGCTCGGGTCTTCTTGCCCTCGCGGTGCACGTTCATCGCGTCGTGGTGGCCGGGGCGGCCGTCGGCGACCGCCAGCGACTCCAGCACCCAGCCATCGGTCCACTGCCACCACGCCCACAGCCGCGCGGCGCTGCTGCGCGCGCCTGCCAGGGCGTACCACGCGGTGGCCAGGACGTACAGCGGGCAGCGCAGGGCGTGGTAGCGCGCCTTGTAGGACCACAGTCCCGCGTGGAACGCCACGGTCGCGCGCCAGTTGTCGCGGTTCCATGCGGTCGGGATGATCGGACGGCGTTCCGGTCCGTCCCCGTCGGTGGGGACGGGCGTTTCGGTGTGGGGCGCCTGCCGCGCCTCGTCCTGGCCCTCGGTGTCGGGGGCGTCGTCGGGGCGCAGCGGGATGACTTCGGCGTCCCCTTGGCCCTGGCCGTCCACCGGGTCGGGGAATCGGCGTCCGGGCGGCGGTGTGCCGGGCTGGCCGTCCAGGGCCCGCGTGGTGTCCTGCGGTGCGGCGTCGCGGGGCGGGGTGTTGGGGGTGTTCATGCGGCCTGTCCTTCCGTGGCCGTGGTCGAGTCGGACGGGGACGCGGCGGAGTCCGCCGGTGCGGTGTCGGTCTTCAGGTGAGTGAGCAGGGCGCCGACGCGTGCGTTGCCTGCGGTGTGACCGGCCTGCCGCAACTGGGCGGCCAGGCTGTCGCGGGTGAGTGGTTCACCGCGCGCAGCCAACTCGGCGGCGATCTGCTGGCCCAGCGGAATCAGGTCGGTCACGTCCACCGGGGCGGGCGCGGAGGTGCGGGACGAGCGCTTGGACCGTCCGCCACCAGTCCGGCTGGACGGCGTCCTACGCGTCCGGGTCCCGGTCCGTCCGGCCGTGCTGGACGGTCCAGCGGACGACGGCGCGGACGGGACGGACGTCCGGTCGGACGGTCCGGACTCGGACGGGGTGGACGGTCCGGCCTCGATGGCCGGGCGCTCTCCGGACGGCAGCGCGGACGGCGAGGTGGACGGTCCGGGTGCGGGCAGGGCGCGGCGTCCGGGCGCCACCGGGGCTTCGTCCAGGACCCAGGCGCGGAATCCCTTGCAGGTGGTGACTGGGGCCAGTCCGAGGCGCAGCACCCACAGGCCGATGCCGCGCGCGGCGGCCAGCGGCGAGGTGGTGTCGGCGGTGTCGCGTCCGGCCAGCGCGCGGCGGCGGACGACCGCGATCAGCCGGTCGGACGCGGCGGCGTACAGCGCGGCGGGCAGTACCCAGGCGGCGACCGACTTGGCGGACCCGATGTCGGCGCTCAGGGCGTTCATGAGCAGCGATCCGGCGACGCACGCCAGGTTCAGCGTCCGCTCGGCGACCGCCGGACGTCCGAGCCGGGCTTGGGCCAGGGCCAGCAGCGCGAAGATGACCGCGGCGGCGTCCAGCCCGAGGGCTTCCAGGGTGGACGCCAGGTGCTCATGCTTGACCGCGTGTACGAACTGGTACTGGGCCCGGTAGGAGACATAGCCCTGGGCCAGGGCCAGGGCCAGCAGCAGGAGCGCGGCGCCGGCCAGCAGCCAGCCCCCGACCCGGTCTGCGGCGGCGGTGTCCTCGGCCGTGGTGGTACGGCGGCGGGTCAGGAAGCCGGGCAGGTAGCGCAGGTTGAACACCTGCACCGGACGGCCGTGCGGGTCGGAGGTGGCTCCGGCGGTCTCGGCCTGCCAGCCGTTGGCGTGGTCGGGGCGGCCGAACTCCGGGGGCGGGGTGAAGGTGGTCATGGCGCCATCCCTCCCGCCTGGCTCACGGCGAACGCGGGCCGCTGGATGGTGACCAGATGCCAGCCGCCGTCACGCAGCGACCGGTAGACGATCCGGGCAGCGGCCACCGTCAGCGCCAGGGCGGCCAGGGTCGTGAGGGTCACCGTCAGCACGGGGTGCGCGATCAGCAGCACCGTTCCGGCGGCGGCCAGGCGAGCCGGGGACAGGCACAGCCACCCCAGCAACGCGGTGAGCGCGGTGAGCAGCAGGAGCACGGCGATCACGCGGCCCTCCCAAGGTCGGAGCGGACGGGGGTGCGGGCCCAGGCGGGCACGGTCAGCGGGGCGTGGGTCTCGTGGTCGAGGTCGGCGGCCATCACGGCGCGCTGGCAGGACGGGCACCGGAAGTGCACCGGGCCGCCGTCCAAGGCGGTGCGGCAGGTCGGGCACGCCTTGGGGGCGGCGCCCCTGACGGCCGGACCGGCGGAGCGGCCGGCGGCCGGGCGGGTGGCCGGAGCGTCGGGCTCGTTCGGGAGCGTGATCGGTCGGAGCGTCCGGGACGGCGTCGTGCTTGGTGGCTGAACGCCGTGCCGGGCCGGTGCGGACGAGCGGGTCATGGTCATGCCTCCGGTCAGTCCCGGCAGGTGCGGGACGGCTCGGCCGATTCGGCCAACAGTTCGGGGTGGGGGATGTGCTTGAGTCCGCAGAAGCACTTAAGCCAGCGCTTGCGGCACACGTTCTCGCCCAGGACGGCGGGCGTCACCGACTCGGCGTTCACCCGGTCGGCCATGCCGGTGTAGGGGAGGGTGATGTCGTTGAAGCTGACGAAGTACCAGTCGGCTCCCCGCCAGCGCTCGTGCCCGACCACCTGGCCGAGCGAGCCGCCAGCCGACAGCACCCAGGTGCGGGGCGGGAGCAAGTTGCTCATTGTCTGGTCCCTTCTTGCGTCGTCGATCGCGATGGTTCGCTGCGGGTGACGCCCGCCGTCCCCGTGCGCGGGCCGGGCGTCGAGCGGGTTGCTGGCCGCGGCCAGGCAGGTCATGTCAATGCCTTCGGTCAGTTCAGGGAGGTGCGGCGGCGGGGCGGCTCGGCGGCTTCCAGGCCGGACAGTGCGGAGTGCGCGGTCTGGAGACTCGTCAGCGCCGTTCCCAGCCGGCCGATGGCCGCGGTGATGGCGTCGTGCATTTCGGTGTGCGCGGCGTGGGCGTCGCCTCCGTGCGACCCGTAGTGCGGGTTCTCGGTGATGCGCCGGTCGGCGACGCCGTGGCCGATGAACTGGCTGATCTGGGTCAGGGCCTGCGGCAGCATGCCCAGGGCGCTGGTCAGCGACCCGAGCACGCTGTAGACCTCGGCCGGGTAGCGCAGCCCGTGCTTGCCGGGGTCGGTGGCGTAGTTCAGCAGCCGGACGGCCTCGGCGATGCCGTCGGCGATCGCGATGGTCTGGGCCGGGTGGTGCCCGCCGTCCAGGCGCGCGGGCCGGGCGTCGGCGTCGGTACGGATCTCGATCATCGGGTGACCCCTTCGTGGTGGGTGGGCGTGCTGGCGGAGGTGTTGCACCGGGACGGCGTCAGGTCGGTGTCGCTGGCGGTCCAGTCGGGCCGGTCGGGCTGCCCGAAGGTGACGGCGGGCGGGTGGTCGGCGGTGTAGCGCTCGAAGCCGGGCGGGGCGTCGCTGAGCTGACGCCAGTGCTCCCAGACGGCCGGGCCCTGGCCGTGGGTGCTGCACAGGCCGCCGCCGCAGGTCTGGCAGGTGGCCGGGCCGGGGTCCAGCACCGCGGCCACGTAGGTGAGGATGTGGTCCAACTCGCTGTAGGCGGCCTGCACCGCGGTCTCGATGGCCTCGGCGGCGTCCCGAGCGTCCTGCCCGTCGGGGAAGGCGGCGAACTGGCCCAGCGCCAGCGCGGTCGGCACCTGCGACAACTCGTGCAGGGCGCGGGCGTAGCGCAGGTGGACGCGGGTCCAGGTGCCGCGCAGCCAGCGCCGCTCGGCCTGCCGCCTGCGCGCCTCGGCGTCCGTGTCCGGCCAGGTGGCGGTGTGCGGGTGGGTGGTCATCGGGTACCTCCGGAGCGGCGAGTGGCCAGGGTCGTCAGGCCGGTGATCGAGCCGAACAGGGTGATCGGGGCGAGGGGAACCGCCAGGAATCCGGTGACGGCGAACCAGAGCAGACACGCGGCCAGGCAGGCCAGCGCGAAGCAGACGCAGGCGGTCAGCAGCAGCTCACTGAGGGACCGGCCGTCAGTGCGCGGCGCGCCGAGGTGGTTGCTGGTCATCTCAGGCCACCCCCAGCGCGGCCAGCAGCGCGGCGGCGAACAGGGCCACCTTGTGGAAGGACTGGTCCAGGGCGGCGGCGCCGGTGCCGAGCGTGGGGTTGTCGTCGTGGCCGGGGCGCGGGGCGCCGAGGGTGACGAACTCGCCCTTGCCCGGCACGAGGGTGCGGCCCAGCAGCGCCGCCAACCACGCCAGGGTGGTGCGGCGGTCGGCCCAGTAGTGCGAGACGGCGTCGGCGGCCAGCGCGCCCGCGGTCCAGCCGAGGCTGAGCGGCAGGTGCAGCGCCAGACCGGTCACCGTGACGAACACGGCCTTGGCGGCGGTCAGGGTGGCCACGTGCCGGGCGCACGCCAGCCGACCGGCCCGGCCGGCGGCGCCCTTGCCGCACGCCTGCCCGTGCGTCTGCAACCAGTAGTCGCCCAGCTCGTGCGCGGCGTACAGCGCGATGAACACGCACGCGAAGACCACGGCGGCGGCGTTCATCGCGGGCTCCCGGCCGAGAGGCGGGCGGCAATCGCCAGCAGCGCGTGCACCTGCGCGGCGGCCAGGTCGCTGTCACGGTGCGCCAGCCGCTCGGCGGTGGACAGCGACGCCCGCCAGCCGGTGTCGGCGTCCAGCCAGTGGTCGGCCTGCTCCAACAGCCGACCGGCCTCGGCGTAGTGCTCGTGCGGCTTCACCGGGCACCTCCCGGCGTGCGCACGCGGCCGGTGCGGGAGGAAGCCCGCACGGTCAGCGTGGCGGGGTCCAGGTGCGGACCGGCGTCGATGTCCACGCGGCCCGACCCCGACCGGGCGGTGACGTGGCCGGGGCCGGACGCGGTCAGGGCGATGGCCCCCGAGGCCGCTTCCAGGTGGGCGGTACCGCCGGTGCCGTAGCTGGCGTAGTCGCCCACCGTGATCGTGCCGGACTTGGTGGAGACGGAAACGTCCACCGTGTGACCGACGCGGACGCTTCCCGACTTGGTGTGCACCGCGACGTGCTCGGCGACGTCCGCGCGGACGCTGCCCGAGGCGGTGTTGACGATCAGGTACCGCACCCTGGCCACGTCCACCGAACCGGAGGCGGACGTGGCCTTGACGCCCTCGAAGGTGCCCTTGGCGTCCACGTCCGCGCTGCGCGTGTGGGTCACCAGCCCGGACCCCTCCGGCAGCAGCGCGGTGACGGTGACCGCCCCGACGGCTCCCCCGACCACGGTGTCACCCGCGATCGTCATCCCGCTGATGGTGACCGTGCCTCCGCCGACGTTGACCACGCCGCCGGTGAAGTCCATGCCGGTCACCGTGGCGCCGTGGGAGATGACCGTGGTGTGCGTGCTGGCGCCGGTGTCGGGCACCCGCACGATCAGCTCGTCACGGGCGGGGTTCCAGGACGATGCGGTGTCGCGGACGGCCTCGGCCAGCGCCGGGTCTTCGGTCGTGACGGTCACCTCGGCGACCGTGCGGCCGGGCTCGGTGCGGGCCTGGATGGCGCCGTGCGGCAGGTCCACCGACAACAGCACCAGTCCTGCCTGCGGCGCGGTCACGGTATTGCGCGTGGTCATCGCGATTCGGGTCCTTCCAGGCGAGCGATCAGGGCGGTCAGGTGCTCGTGGACGGCTTCGAGGGTCAGGTGCGAGTCGGCGGTGTGCTTGTCGGCGTCCGGCGCGAACGACGCGTCGATCCGGTCCCGGACCGCGCGCAGCTCGGCGGTGATGCCGTCGGCCGCGTCCGACAGCGGGCGAACCTCGGCGTACACGCGGACGTTGCGGGAGGCGCCGCGGCACGGGTACGGGGCCGAGACCTCCACCACGTCCAGGGCGGTGTGCAGCGCCTCCACGATCGGGGCGATCTCGTCAGGCAGGCCGACCATGCGGACACGCATCTCAGGCCGCCTTCCGCGATCGCCAGCTCGGCAGCTCGGCGATCTGTTCGGGCGTCAGTCCGGCCCAGACACCGCGCTTGGGCCGCACCCGCCGCACGTAGGCCAGACACGACGTCGTCCGCAGCGGGCATTCGGCGCAGACCTGCCGCGCGACCTCCTCACGGGCGGCCCGCCACTCCGGCGACTCGCCGGCCTGGGGCTCCGGCCCGTCGTGCAACTCCGGGTCGAACCGGCACGCGACCTGATCGGCCAACTCCTCACGCAGACGAGCGCCCGATCCGGGCGGGAAAGGCGTTCTCACAGCAGACTCCTTCGAGTTCGGGAACGTGATCGGCTGGAACAGCGGACGGCCGTCGGCGCGGGGTAGGTCTTGGTGGCTGACCGACGGCGCCCGCCAGGACGAGGGCGTCAGCCCAGCGCGCCCATGAAGGCGAGCGCGCTGTGCGCGACGTGGTTGACGCCGTGCGCGGCGCCGACCGGGTTCTTGATCGCGAACGCCAGAACGGCGATGAGCACGAGAGAGGGCCAGATCCGTCGGGACTGGGGAAGCATCGGTGACCTCCTGATCGCCGGACTACTGCTGGTGACTCACCAGTTCGGGCGAGCAACTGCGAGCAGCGTATACGTAGCTTCGTATACGCACAAGAGGCTAGGTATACGATGATGCGTATACGCTGGTGGGAGTGCCACCAAGAGCGTCGAAGGGGTTGATCAGGCAGTGGCAGAACCGGCCTACGTCCGCATCGCAGGTGAGTACGCTCGCCGCATCCGAGCTGGAGAGCTTCCGGCCGGCACGCAGCTACCGAGCTACGCCGAGCTGGCTCGGCAGAACGGCGTGTCGGACATCGTGGTCCGCAAGGCCCTCGAACTCCTCCAGAGTCAGGGCCTCGTTCGTTCCGTGCGGCGGCGAGGCATCTTCGTTGCCGACCGTCCCAACCTCGTTCGCGTGTCTCCCGAACGCCAGATGGAGTCCGCAGAACGCTCGTTCGAGAACGAGTCGGACCAACAGACTGTGATCGAGCGGGACAGCGAACAGATCCCAGCTACAAGTCAACTCGCGGAGGCTCTCGGCATCCCGGTTGGTGAGGAGATCAAGCACGTCATCACCCGCGCCAGTGAAGGCGGGCGGCCAATCTCGATCTCGGACACCTACACGCCGTTGGAGGTCGCAGACATCTCGGACGCCGCGTTCCTCGAAGAGACGATCGCCGATCAGATGCCCACCGCGGCACACGCTGCCTGGCTACGGACGACGCCCGGTGATCTCGTGAAGACTGTCCACCAGCGCTTCCTTGCAAGCGACAAGCGAATCATCATGGTCTCTGACGTGTCGTACCCCCGTGATCGATACGACGCGTTCGTCTTTCGGATGAGCCTTAAGTAGGGAGAGGAATAAGAGGGCGCCGACTCGGTCGGCGCCCTCTTATTCTGTGCAGCTACTTAACGTCGAACCCACCCTTGGGCTCGGTCCGCATCCGTCCACCACGAAACATAGTCCGGATCTTCGCTTTCCAGGCGCCACCGCGCGTTTAGCGCCTCGAAGAACGGATCGTTCCCCGTCTTTCCGCCCCTCGGTTCCCCGATATACACGAGTCGCTCACCCTCGGCCTCCTCGAACTTGTTGAGCGCCTGAGAGGACATCTGACTTCCCCATCCGGGCGGCCAACAGAGGAGCAGTGTATAGTCTGCCGTTTGGCCGCGAACCGCAAAATCATCGAGACTTCGAACAGGGTGCCATATATCCACCTGCCCGACTACTCTCGGAAATGAAACGTTCGCCACCTTGTCTGGAGGCTCGGAATCGTACGCCTCGATATTTAGCCCGGCCTTGTTGAGCTGAGCAGCCCAATAGCCACGTCCTGCGCCAAGCTCCACGATGGGAGTTTCGCCACAAAAACTCTTAACCCATTCGACGGTTTCAGGTGAAGGTATCGCATAAGCGTACGTCGCCTGCAACAGCATCTGAGCGTAGGCGAGTCGTGCGCTTCCTTCTGGCCGTCCGCCATCAACCACGCGGCGTCCGTTGCGCACATCAACGGACGATTCAACGATGTCCCAGTACGGATTTGAGCTGACGCTACGATCGCCAGTCATATAATGCACGAAACGTAGATCAAACTCCGCGTCCGCTTGGTCGTCTCCAGTTCCCGCCAGCCCGGCAGCCATGTCCAGGTACTCAGCGACCTTGGGAAACCGGGCTTGTAGCTTCTGCTCATCCTTCAGCAGCGCACTCAGTTCTTCCCATCGTTGACGCGTCATGCTTAGCTGGGCCATGCTTCAAGCATCCCCTGCCGACTGTGTGCAGTCCAGGCCTAGATTTGGCCGCGGTGGTTGAAGTACCGGCGACAACCTTGCGCGCGCCGACCAATACCGGGCTGTCAGGCCAAAAGGGGCTTTGACCATGCTGTGGGCTGGGCGTGACACGCACGGATGGACCTGGCGGACACTCGCCGGCAAGAGCGGAATCCACCACGAGACTGTTCGTCGCCGCGTGACGAAGACCCGCACCGCGTTCGAGGCGCGCGGCTACCGCAGGGACTCGCTGGGGCTGCACCGTCCGGCGAGTCGCCCGTCTGAAACAGACACAGAGGGACGTTCGGGGCTTCCCGAAGGTCTGGGCATGGGCGGCGAGTTGGGGCCCGGAAACGGCGTCTCAGAGCGCTGATCATCCCAATGCGTGCCCAAAGCGGGCGTCGGGCTATACACCGCTCCGCTAAAGTGCAGGTAAATGCCGTGATCGGCGTCGAATGTGTCCCTGTCTCCTAAAGCGGGTGCCGCAGGTTCGAATCCTGCCGGGGGCACCAGCCTTGCAGGCGTATGACCTGCGGAAACGCCTCTTTGGGCGTCCCTTCTGCGTGGTCGCGCCGATGACGCGAGACGAACGCGGGGCCTCGCCGGGGCGTGCTTCGGCGTCCACTGCGATGTTAGTGCCGAGCCGCCTTCGCGGCTTTACGGCTGATGGCTGCCATCATCGGCGGCCGTGCGCTCGATGGGCCATCCAGATAGCCGCGGCCGTTGTCCAGAGGCCAATGCCTCCGAGCGTGTAGACGATGGCCAGGAATCCTGTGCGGGCGAATGCCGCTGTTGCGAACTGGTACAGCCCTCCCAAGAAGAGCGCGGCGAGGAGGAGGAAGCGCAGGACCATGGCTTTCAGTCACCTTCCTCGGAATTCGGGTGGCGTGGTGCGCGCGGATTGGCCTTTTGGAAGGTGGGTGGATTCCGCGCGGCGTCAGGGGGGTGTCAACGGTTGATCTTGTGTTCGCCAAGGTCACGGACGGGTGGGGTGGTTCTGGCGCGGGTGGGCAGGTTCTCGGCAGTTGGGGTCCGGGGCCGGCTCTTCCGCGCTGCGGGCTGAATGACGGGTGGACGGGACGGCGGTCGGGATGGGTGGGGACGAAGCGGCGGGGTCGGGCGGGAAGACGACCTCGGATCTGGTCGTGGAGCGGCTGCTGGAGTGGGGCATCGACACCTGCTTCGGTATTTGCGGCGACCAGGTGAACGGGTTCTTCGAATCTCTGCGTACCCATCCGGAGATGCGGTTCGTGCATGTGCGGCACGAGGAGAACGCGGCGCTGGCGTGTGTGGGATACGCCAAGTTCACCGGACGTCCGGCCGCGTGCGTGGCGACCGCCGGGCCCGGTGCGGTCCATCTGCTCAACGGGCTGTACGACGCGCGCATCGACGGCGTACCCGTCATCGCGATCACCGGCCTGTCGTACCACGACACGATCGGCGCGCATTTCCTGCAGGACCTGCCGTCCGACCGGCTGCTGGAGCACGCCTGCATGTTCTCCGAGCGGATCATGGGGCCCGCGCACGCCGTGCCCGCCACGGACCTGGCCGTGCGCAGCGCCCTGATGAACCGCACCCCTTCGCACCTGGCGATCCCGATCGACGTCCAGTCCTTCGTGCTGGACCAGGACACCTCTTCGCCCAAGAACGTGCCAGGACATCTCTCGACGGCCGCGCAGCCGTTCGTCGTCACCCCGCCCGGTGATCAGGTGCGGGCGGCGGCGGAGGTTCTGAACGGCTGCGAGCGAGTGGCGATCTGCGCGGGCGCGGGGGCTCGCGGGGCCGGGGAGCAGTTGGAACGGGTGGCCGAGCTCCTCGGCGCACCGATCATCAAGGCCGGGCTGGGCAAGGACTGCGTGCCCGACGACAGCCCCTACACGACGGGTGGCATGGGCCTGATCGGGACGCGCGCGTCCCACGAGGCGATGGAGACCTGTGACGGGTTCCTCATCGTGGGGTCCTCCACTCCCTACTACGAGTTCTGGCCCAAGCCCGGGCAGGCTCGCGGGGTGCAGATCGATCTGAACGCCGACCGCATCGCGATGCGCTATCCGGTAGAGGTCGGCCTGGTCGGTCATGCCGGGCCCGCTCTGGAGGCGCTGCTGCCTCTCCTGGACCGCAAGTCCGACCGGTCCTTCCTGGAGCGCGCGCAGGACACCTACCGGCGTTGGTGGGAGCTGATCGGCGAGCAGGCCGCCGACTCCGGCGTCCCGATGCGGCCGCAGGTGGTGACGTGGGAGCTGTCCAAAGCCCTCCCGGACGGGGCGATCGTCACCGGGGACGCGGGCACCGTGACGGCGTGGGGCGGCCGGCTGCGGCTGCGCCGCGGGATGCAGTACTCGTTCTCCGGCACCCTGTGCAGCATGGGGTCCGCGCTGCCGTACGCCATCGGCGCCCAGTGCGCCCATCCCGACCGGCCGGTCATCGCCTTCACCGGGGACGGCTCGATGAGCATGGGCATGGGCGAACTCGCCACGCTCGCCCAGTACAACCTGCCCGTCAAGGTCGTCGTCGTCCGCAACGACTGCCTCGCCCTGGAAGTCTGGGAGCAGACCGCCCTGCTGGGCAATCCCCAGATGGGCTGTGAGCTGCACCCGATCGACTTCGCCGCCGTCGCCCGCGCCTGCGGGCTACGTTCCTTCCGCATCGACGAACCGGGTCAGGCGGCAGGGGTGTTCGCCGAAGCGATGAGCACGGACGGACCGTGCCTGATCGAAGCGGTCACCGACCCGTACGAAACACCCTTCGGCGAAAGCCTGCAACCCACCCATGCGCAGCACATCGCCCAAGCGTTCGGCAAGGGCGAGCCCGCCGCCGGCGCGATGGCCCGCAACCTTCTCCAGCCGGGCCGCGTCGCGCTGTCCCCGGCTCTCCAGCAACATCACGATGAGCTGGCCCGCTACCGCTGACCAACCAGTACGGGACGGCGGCGACGCGACAGCGGCAAGCTGACCGCGGCGACGCGACAGCGGCAAGGTGACGGCGGCGAGCTGACAGCGGCGAGGTGATGGCGTTGAGGTGTTGGTGTTGCGCGCGCTCGTGGCCGGGCCACGTCGTGGCGGACGAGCCGGCACGCTCGTCCGCCACGACGTCGGGGCCGTTAACGGTTGTTCCGGATGGGGCGGGGCTGCGTGGCCGCTTCGACGGCGAGGCGGGCGGCGGTGAGGGCGCTGTTGATGGCGATCTCGCCGCGCATGCCCGGCGCGGCCACCATGTCGCCGACGAGGTAGACGCCATCGCCGCGATCGATGGCCGGACGGTCCTTCCAGGTCTGTCCGGGAAGGTCGAGCGCCCCGGTGCGTCCCTTGGCGATCGCCGTGCGCTCGAAGGTGACCCGGTCGGACCATCCGGGCAGCACCTGATCGGCGAAGGCGCGCAGCCGCCGGTGGGTCTCCTCGTGCCGCTCGCCCCGGCGGACGGGCATCTGGAGCTGGTACAGGGACTCGCCGCGCGGGGCGGTCGAGTCGTCCTGCATGGTGTAGCTCTCGTGGAAGGCGCCCTCGTCGAGGTCGAAGACGAGCGTGCGGTCTCGGCGGTCGGAGCGGACGGCTATGTCGAGGAGGGCACAGTGTCCGCTCGTCCAGGACAGGTCATTGTCACCCAGCAGTCGGGCCGCCGACGCAAGCTGCGTCGCGACGATCACCGGGCCGTCCGTCGGGAGCGCGTCCACCCGCGACCCGGTCTCGATCCGCACGCCCAGCTCACGCGCACGCTCGGCCATCCGGTCGAGGACGGTCTGCCAGCCGCCCTTCACCCACCGGACGGCCGGGACGCGCGGCCCGTACACGCGCTGGAACAGGTCCCAGACGAACGCGGCGGACAGCCGTCCGGTGTCGGCGTCGTAGGTGGCCACGCTGATCATGCTGGCCAGCCGCCGCGCCGTCCGCTCGCCCCAGCGGCCGGACGCCCACCTGTGGAAGTCCTCCTCGACCGGAGCCTTCAGCCGGCCACGCGACTGCGCGCGCAGGACGTTCACCGGGGGAGCGAACCGCAGCCGTCCGTCCACGCGGAACCGCATCCGCGAGAAGCCGAGCGGGGACGGCCAGCCCAACCCTCTGACCAGGCCGCGCTTCGCCAGCCACCGGTAATGCGGGCCGTCCGCGTAGAAGACGTGCGCGCCGTCATGCGCCACGTACGGCGCGCCGGACGTCGCGCGCCCGCGTCCGCCGAGCGCCCGATGCGCCTCGTGCAGGACGACGGACGCGCCCTCCTCGGCGCACGCGATGGCCGCCGTCAGCCCGCCCAGACCGCCGCCGACGATGGTGATGGTGGTGCCGTTGGTCGTCATACCGTCAAGGACGCAGCACCCATCCGTCCCGTGACATGACGCCGCCGAACTTCTCCGGATTCACGATCAGGTAGCAGGCGCTGACCTTCCCGTCCGTCACCTGGACCTGGAAGTGCACGAACGGCCTGCCGTCCGCGACCGCCTGGATCGCGGGCCCGCCGTTGGCGACGACCAGCCGGTACTCGATGTGCGCGTCCGGCCCCACACCGGCCGACCGCAGGAAGGACGAGCCGAACTGCATGATCTTGAGGACGAACGGCGCGACCCGCTCGGCCCCGACCAGCACCCTGCGCGGCGCCACCGCGTTGCCCCCGCTGTCCGCGACGAGCCGGACGTCCGGCGCGAGCAACTCCATCAGCCCCTCGACGCCGCCGTCCAGGCACGCCCCGATGAACCTGTCGTTGACCTGCCGCCACACCGCCGGATCGACCTCGAACCGAGGCCGCCGCTCCCGCACGTGACCCCGCGCCCGAGCCGCCAACTGCCGGACGGCCGGCTCGCTCTTCTCCAACGCCTTAGCGATCTCCGCATACGAGAACGAGAAGACGTCCCGCAGCACGAAGACCGCCCGCTCAAGAGGCGACAACGTCTCCAGCACCACGAGCAGCGCCATCGAAACCGACTCGGCCCGGACGATGTCGTCGGCCACGTCCTCGGCCGTCATCAACGGCTCCGGCAACCACTCCCCGACATACGACTCCCGCCGCGCCTGGACACGCCGCAACCGATCGATCGCCAGCCGCGTGGTCACTGTTATGAGAAACCCCTCAGGATCGTTCACCTCCCCGCTCCCGGCAGCCCTGGACCACCTCAGCCAGGCTTCCTGCACCACATCCTCGGCATCCGCCACCCGCCCGAGAACCCGATAGGCGACTCCAAGCAACAACTCCCGCCGCCCCGCGAAAACCGCCTCGACGTCCACACCCAACCTCCGTCCCCACCCACCGCAATCCGCCTTCCCGGCACCCCACCAACCCACCCCGCCCCAAATCAACCCCCACCCAAACCCCCAAGCCCCGCCCCAACCTCAATCCCCCCCAAAGCCCCCTCCGCCCAGCCCCACCCCTGCACCCACCACGTCCGCGCTACCCACGTCCCCACCCCTTCGCATCGCCCCGTCTACATCACCCCGTCCGCGTCGCCCCGTCCGCGTCGCGCCGTCCGCGTCCGCCCCCGTCTGGGTCTGCGCCACCTGTCAGCAGATCTAAGAAATAGGCCCTAGCCGCGCGCACCTTGGTCCCCCACCGTGAGCTTGAGCGGTGGGAGGCCCGAACCCGCGGCCCCCCGGCCGTGGGCGAGCCTTGTGCGGTCGGGCCGTTGTGCGGGGCGGGTTGCTGGACGGGACGGGCCGCTGCGCGGTCGGGGTGATGTGCAGGGCGGGCCCTTGTGGGGGCGGATCCTTGCTCGGAAGCGAAAACGCGGTCAGGCTATGGCCCGCGCCAGCTAATGCGCGGGTGGGCCCATGCGTGGGGGCAGGCAAGGGCAGGAGGCGGGAGAGGCCGCGCGTTGGGCAAGGACGCGGGGGCCAGTGCTGGGCGGCGATTGGGACCGCGCGTGCTTCACTGGCGCGGCCTTGCCCGGCTAAAGAGGGCTCTCAGCGAGCGGATCCTGCGGCGAGTAGGCCGCTGGACTGCGCGTGGAGGCTTGTCCGGCCTGGGGAACCGGCCCGGCGCCGCTCGCCGCATCGCGGGGACGGCACGGGCGGTCAGTGATCTGGGGCTTCAGCATTCAGCCGATCAGTCGGCCCGACAATTCCGTGGACTGATCAAGGCGTCGTTCACACCTTGCGCTCTGCCCTGGTCTGCGTCTCGTCGGCCGTCGGCTTCTGAGGTGCTGCGGACGCCCGTCCGGGCTGGTCAGGAGGCTGGCTCGACCTCGGACGTGCAGAACCTGCAGCGGGTCGCCGCGAGCGGGATCTCGCTCAGGCAGTGCGGGCAAGGGTGCTCCGAGGCCTCCTCCTTGCGGGTGATGCGCTGCAGCAGCTTGGCCATCGGTAGGACGACGAAGAAGTAGACCACTGCTGCGGTGATCAGGAACGAGATGAGCGCCGTGAGGAACTGGCCGTAAGGGAAGACCGTCCCGTTGATTTTGAAACGCAGGTCGGTGAAGTCCGGCTTGCCCCCGATCAGGGCTATCAGCGGGCCGATGAACGAGTTCACGAAGGCAGTGATCAGAGCGCTGAACGCGGCACCGACGACGACGGCGACGGCGAGGTCGACCAGATTCCCTCGGAACAGAAACTTCTTGAACCCGTCCATGGACTTACCCCTTCCGTCGCTCAGAGTCGTCAAACCGTAACACATTGATGCGGTCAATCCCGCACCAGTGTCACCAGCAGCGGTCCTCCGACTCCGGCCAGAGCGGCCGCTTGTGCGCGGCTGGTCGCCAACACCACCAAGGCACCTTGCCCGGCAGCGCCAAGCCCACTCTCTTCGTGGGGGACGGCAAGGACGACGACGGACGCGACGATGACCCGAGCCCAACTTCCCGACTCGGCTTCTCGAACGCCTTCGCCCGTGCCGGCTGGACTCGCGCTCTCTTCTGAGAGGGGAGAGGCCCGTTCGCGAGTTGGCTTGGCATACGTCGGCAATGGTGTGCGCTCGTTCGCCTCCTTGGCTGAGGCCGCGGTAGTAGGTGGGACTAGATCTCCGTCGGATATTGGAGCGATGATTGTTTCATGTGGCCAGTTCCGCTCTGAGGATCGTCTCTCTGGGGCTGGCTCCATGCTGTTCTCCAGGCCGGTTCCACTTTCGATCTCCGGTAGGGGAATGGTGTGAGGGGGTGGCCCGGTTCGGAGTTCGCTGGAGTGGTTGTCCGTCACTGTGTCGCTGGCAGGTGGCGTCAAGGGAACGCCGTCCGCGCGCGAAGCGGGCGCCGCTGCTTGACTGGGTGATTTCCCGAGAGGGGGTGCCTTCCCGCCTGGGCTAGGAGCGGGTGAGGGACCGTCCGTCGCGGGTGGCAGATCTTGGACGGTGCCTGGAGGTGTGGCCGCCAGGACGTCTATTCGGTCGCCCGGGCGCAGGAGACGCGCCGCCGCGGCGTCCGCCACGCGGATCGGAGTGGCGACGGTACCCGGCGGCTGCTCATCGAGAAGGCCCGGGCCGAGGATGCGGGCATCCGTGAGTGCTTCGCCCTTCCGGACGGCCCCCGCGAGGACGCGGCCAACCGGCGGACTTCGAAACGCCCCATCCGGACGAACCACCGGTGGAAGCTCCGCGAGTCGAATGTCGGGACCGCGAAGAGTGGCACCGGCGGCCAGGTCTCGCGCGGCGACCGCGATACGGACAGTATCGGGCGCAGGGGGCTGGACCGCCAATATGGCAAGGCCCGCGCCGAGCGCAGCGAACAGGGCGGCTAACAGGCGGCGCCGACGTCCGAATCCCTCATTCACGGCCTGCTCCAGGAGACTTGAAGACGTCGGTGGGCGGCTGCTTTCGACTTGCGCATGAACTCGGGCAGCTCGGCGTTTCCCGTACTTGCATGCGTTCATCTCTCCTCTGTGAGCGGAAGGGGGCTGGTTTTCGTGGCCGGTCGCTCGAACCGTCCTTCATGGCGGCGAGGTGGCTCGATCGAACGCCAAAGACTGCGTGCCTAGCGCGATCGACCGACAACGGTGTGTAGTTGAGTTCGGTCATGGGTTATCGAAGCGATCTTGCGAACGCTTCGAAGGCCCGGAGGATGTTTGCCGAGCTGTCGTGGACGGGCTCGTGGGGCGGACAGGATTCGTCGGGACGGGGTGGGTGGCTAGGCGGACGCCGAGAGCGCGGTCAGGGGAGGGTGATGGGGAGCTTCATGCCGTCCAGCACGTTCGCGCAGGGGCAGGTGCGTTCGCGGGGGAGGGCGGCGACGATGTCGGCGACCAGGGGGCGGAGGCGATCGATGTTCTCGGCGAACACGCGGAAGACCTCGTCCATCGTGACGCCCTCGCCTTCTTCGATGCCCGCGTCGAGGTCGGTGACCAGGCAGAGGGGGGTGTAGCAGAGGGCGAGTTCGCGCGCTAGGACGGCCTCGGGGTGCCCGGTCATGCCGACGAGCGTCCAGCCCTGGCCGGCGAACCACTGGGATTCGGCGCGGGTGGAGAAGCGGGGGCCTTCGATGACGACGAGGGTGCCGCCGTCCACCGGAGGCCATTCGGCGGCCCGGGCGGTGGAGAGGGCGATGCCGCGGCCGTCGGGGCAGTACGGGTCCGAGAAGGAGACGTGGACGGCCGCGCCTTCGTCGTAGAAGGTCTGCGGACGCGCCGACGTCCGGTCGACGAGCTGGTCCGGGACGGCGAGGGTGCCGGGGCCGTACTCGGGCGTGAGCGAGCCGACGGCGCTCGGGGCCAGGACCTGCCGGACGCCCAGGGAGCGCAAGGCCCAGAGGTTCGCCCGGTACGGGATCCGGTGCGGCGGGAACCGGTGATCGCGGCCGTGCCGGGGGACGAACGCGACCCGGCGGCCGCCCAGCTCGCCGAGCGTGATCGGGTCGCTCGGCGGGCCGTACGGGGTCTCGATCTCCACCTCGGTGACGTTGTCGAGGAACGAGTAGAAGCCGGAGCCGCCGATGACGCCGATCTCGGCGGACGCAGAAGTCGGAAGGGACATGCCGCGACCCTAGCCAGCCCGCCCGGCCCGGCAGAAACCCGGCCGCCGACTGTGGATAACTTCGCGCTCAACGGAGTTCGGCCCAGTACACGCGCGTGGACGGCCGCTGTTCGACGGACAGCCGTCCAGCCGCTAGGGCTCGTTCGGAAACAGCAACAGCCGGAGCCTCCGCGTATGGGAGACCCCGGCTGTGACGAAACTTGTGAACCGTCAGGCGGTCAGGCGACCTTCTCGGAGGACGACGTGCTCGCCGTGGAAGAAGACGAGGACGACGAGTCCGAAGAGGACGAGCTCGACGAGGAGCTGTCCGACGAGCCGTTCGAGGACGACTTGGCGGAGGCTCCGGTGCCGACCGTCGAGGACGAGCCGCCACGGCTGTCGGTGCGGTAGAAGCCCGAACCCTTGAAGATGATGCCCGCGGCCGAGAAGACCTTGCGAAGCTTGCCGCCGCATGCCGGGCACTCGGTCAGGGCGTCGTCGCTGAACTTCTGCACGGCCTCCAGAGGCTCGCCGCACTCGGTGCAAACGTACTGATACGTCGGCACGGTCCCTCCTTGTCGCCTCAGACCGGGATTCCGGGCTGGCACTCACCTTAGATGACTGCTAATGGTACCGATGTAGTGAACCGGATTCGCAACCGATCTGTTCCCGGCCCGGGCTGCGGCTCTGGCCCGAGCCTCCCGAACGCGCGTCCGGGAGGGCCGCTAAGCCCCCGTCTCGCCGAACCAGCCTGCGAGTTTGCCGCGGCGGCTCACCGCGCGCAGGCGGCGTTCCGCCGTGTCCCGGACATCCGCCGTGGACACGACCAACAGCGTGTCTCCTGCGCGCAGGGTGGTGGTCGGCTCCGGCACGAAGCTTTCGCCGTCCCGGACGACGAGTGTGATCGACGCCCCACGCGGAAGCCGAAGTTCGAAGATCTCGACCCCGTTCAGGTGGGAGTCCTCCGGGATGCGCACCTCCAGCAGATCCGCGTGGAGCTCCTCCAGGGGAGCGGCTTCGACGCCGAGTTCGCGTGCGCGCGAGTCGTCCTTCAGGCGGCACCAGCGCGCGACCAGGGGCAGTGTCGGCCCTTGGAGGAGCGTGAAGAGAACCACCACGGTGAAGACGATCGCGAAGAGGCGTGGGGCGCCCGGTACGTCCTTCACCCAGGGGATGGTCGCGAGGACGATCGGGACCGCGCCGCGTAGGCCCGCCCAAGAGGCGAAGAGCTTTTCCCCAAGGGAGAGCTTGAATCCGGCCGTGGAGATCAGGATCGACAGGGGCCGCGCTACGAGCAGGAGAACGAAGCCGATGACGAGCGCCGGGACGATCTGCGCGGGCAGGTCGCTGGGGGAGGCGAGTAGGCCGAGCATGACGAACAGGCCGATCTGGGCCAGCCAAGCGATTCCCTCTGCGAAGCCCCTTGTGGCCGGGCGGTGCGGTAGGCGCGCGTTGCCCAGTACGAGCGCGCTTACGTAAACCGCCAGGAACCCGCTGGAGTGGAGGAGGTTCGCCGCGCCGTACGAGCCGACCGTGAGGGACAGGACCGCGATCGGGTAGAGGCCGGACGCGGGGAGGGCCATCCGCCGCAGCGCGAACACGCCGGCCCATCCGGCGGCGAAGCCGATGAGGCCGCCGACGATCAGCTCGTAGACCATGACCCCGGCGAGTTCGGCCAGGTTGGGCACCCCGTGCGCGGCTTCCGAGGCGCTCAGCGTCACTACGACGATCACTACGGGCGCGTCGTTGAAGCCGGATTCCGCCTCGAGGAGGCCCGTCAGGCGCGGGGGGAGCGGGAGGCGCCGGAGCACCGAGAACACGGCGGCCGCGTCGGTGGGCGCCAGGACGGCGCCCAGGAGGAACGCGAGGCGCCAGTCCATGCCGAGCAGCCAGGCGGCGGCCACGGCGACGACGCCGATGCTGATGAGCGTGCCGATCGTGGAGACCGACAGGGCCGCCGGGACCGATCGGCGTACTTTCTGCCAGTCGGTGGTGATGCCTCCCTCGGCGAGGATGAGTACCAGGGCCGCCAGGCCCAGGACTTCGGCGAGTTCCGCGTCGTCGAAGTGGATCCCGAATCCGGATTCGCCGATCAGCAGGCCCAGGCCGAGGTAGGCGAGGAGCGTGGGGAGCCCTGCGCTGGTGGACAGCCGTACCGCGACGATCGCGCAGAGTATGAGCGAGGCTCCGAGGAGTAGCCAGAGGTCGAGCTGCACATCCCACCTTTCGCCTAGGTGATCGTTAAGAGATCCTATGCAGTTCGCCCATCAATCGCATAACGGGCGTTCAGTAATCCCTCTGACCTGGGCTGACTCAGGCGAACGAAGGCGCGCGCGAGCGCGCGCACACCCGCTGGGCGTGCGAGGACCTGCCCGGGAGGCACCTGTTCCTACACAGGACGCCCACGGGCGCGCGCGTCGTCCGTAGCCCTACGCAGGACGTTTGTGAGCGTGTGCGGACGTTTGTAGGGACAGGGGGCGGCCGTGGGCGCACGCCGGACGCTCGTGGGCATGCGCGACGTGCGCGGGTCGGCGAGGATGTGTGCGGGTGGGCGCGCTTAGCGCCGCTCGATTTTCGGGGGCAGCCCGTTGATGACGTTGCGCACCGGGCGCCCCTCTACGGCGGCCTTCACGTTGTCCTGGATGACGACAGCGCTGTTGATCTGCGCCTGAGCGGTGGCCCATGCCGCATGCGGGGACAGTAGGACGCTCTCGTGCGTGCGCAGCGGGTGGTCGAGGGCAGGGGGCTCGTCCTCGAACACGTCCAGCGCCGCCCCGGCGAGATGGCCGGAATCGAGGGCCGCCAGGAGGCTGTCTTCCGGGACGATGCCTGCGCGCGCGACGTTGATGACCAGTGCTTTGGGCGGCAGAAGCGCGAGCTTCGCGTCGTCCAGCAGGTTCCGGGTCTCGTCGGTCAGCGGCAGGGCGATGACCAGGATGTCGGAGTGTGCGAGGAGATCGTCCAGTTCGCGGTAGGTGGCGGGTGCCTCAGGACGGCGGCGACGCGTCCAGTAGGAGACCGGGCAGCCCAGCGCTGAGAACAACCGGGCTGCTTCCGAGCCGATCGCGCCGTAACCGACGATCCCGACGCGTTGCGTATGGAGTTCCCTTCCCCCGCGCACGAGCGTCTCCATCTGGGGCCAGCCGCCGGCTCGGATGGCGCGGTCCGCCCACGCGAGGCTGCGGCAGAGCGAGAAGGCGGCTCCGACAGCCCACTCGGCCACCGCGCGCGCGTTGACGCCCGCCGTGTTCGCGACAGGGACGCCCGCCTGAGTGAGAGCTTCCAGATCGACGTTGTCCGAGCCCACTTGGGGCAGTTGCACGAACGCGAGCCGAGACGCCAGGCCGACGGCTTCGGCGTCGAGAGCCAGTTGGCCGGAGAAGTCGGAGACGACCACGTCGGCGCCGGCGATCGCGGTGTGCAGCCCTGCGCGGTCGCGCGATGGAGGGAACGAGACCCGTACCGCGTCCCCCAGCGGCGCGAACAGCCCACGGACGATGCCCTCGTCCAGTGGCGCGAGCGCCAGCACATTCCACGGTGTCGTCGTCATCCCGTCCTCGCCATCCCTTCTTCCGCCGGTGACCGGCCGCGTGCGCACGAGGATCCGTTGCCGGGACGAACGCCGCCAGACGTCCCGGCTCAGCGGCGGAAGCCGCATGTGGACGGCGGCTTCTTGTCAGCCGGCCGTCCTGCGCAGCAGATCGGACGCATGTCTCGTGCGTACGCGCGAGACATGCGTCCGTGGGCAGCTGCATGGGCTGGCCGCTCCTGGCGGACCGTCACGCCGGGGTGGGGACGCGCGACGGACCGGAGCGGCCGACAGATCTCGGTGCGGGGGCAACCCTAATTGGCGTCCCCCAGCAGGTGAAGCCCCGAGTCCGGCGTCACGGCCGCGCGCACCCGGCGGTCGTGCGGCTCGACGGGAAGGGCGTCCAGCAACTCACCTTCGTAAACGAGCGCCACTGTGAGGACGGCCGGACTCACGCGCGCGAGGACGCGGTCATAGGAACCTCCACCTCGTCCTAGCCGAACACCGGTCCGGTCCACAGCCAGGGCTGGTACGAGAACCACATCGGCGCTCGCAATCGCGTCCACTCCTCGTGCGCGCTCGGTCGGCTCCAGCAAGCCGAATGGGCCGGGAACGAGAGAATCGGGGCCTTCGTAGGAAGCCCAGTCGAGATCGCCGTCCGGGAGGAGTCGAGGGAGGATCACGTATGTGCCACGCTTCCACAAAGCGAAGAGCAACCCATGCGTCTCCGGTTCGCTGCCTATGGAGGCGTAAGCGGCGACCGTTCCCGCCATCTCCAGCTCGGGAACGCCTAGCAAGGCGTCCCTAATGGAGCGACCCGCCGCCGAACGGACGTCGACGGACAGTTCCGCTCGGTTGGCCAGAAGTTCAGCCCGCAGCGCGGGTTTCGAGCCGATGTCGTGCACGCTCTGGTCCTTCACGGTGACTAGGGTCTCTACATGGCCGACTTCGCACCTGTACGCAAGGCCGTCGTTCCGGCGGCAGGGCTCGGAACCCGATTCTTGCCCGCCACCAAGGCGACTCCCAAGGAAATGCTGCCCATCGTCGACAAACCTGCGATCCAGTACGTCGTCGAGGAGGCGGTGGACGCCGGGCTCTCCGACGTGCTGATGATCACAGGACGCAACAAGCGTTCTATCGAGGACCACTTCGACCGCGCATACGAACTCGAGGAGACGCTGTACGCGAAGGGCGACGACGAACGACTCGCCGCCATCCGCGAGTCCGCCGACCTCGCGATCATGCACTACGTCCGGCAGGGCGAGCCGCGCGGCCTCGGCCACGCGGTGTACTGCGCGCGCCAGCACGTGGGGTCCGAGCCGTTCGCCGTGCTCCTCGGCGACGACATGATCGACGCCAGGGACCCGCTGCTCAAGCGCATGATCGAGGTCCGCAACCGGTACGGCGGCAGCGTCGTCGCGCTGATGGAGGTCGAGCCCGACCAGGTCTCGGCCTACGGCTGCGCCGCGATCGAGGCGACCGACGAGGACGATGTCGTCAAGATCACTGATCTGGTCGAGAAGCCCGCCCGCGACGAGGCGCCGAGCAACTGGATCATCATCGGGCGCTACGTCTGCGACCCGGCGGTCTTCGACGTGCTGGAGAAGACCCCGCCCGGGCGCGGGGGAGAGATCCAGCTCACCGACGCGCTGCGCACCCTCGCCGACACGCCCGCCGAGGAGGGCGGAGGCGTCTACGGTGTGAAGTTCCGCGGCCGCCGCTACGACACCGGCAACAAGCTGGAGTACCTGCGGACCGTCGTGCAGTTCGCCTCGGAACGCGACGACCTGTCCGCCGAGTTCATGGCGTGGCTGCGCGAGTTCGTGCGCGCGCATGACGGAGCGGACGCCGCGAAGGACGCGTGACGACCCGCCTGGAGGACGGACCATGAGGACGGTCGAAGAGCATCTGGCGGACATCCTGGCCGCCGTGCCGGTGCTTCCGCCGCTCGACCTCGCGCTGCTGGAGGCGGGCGGCGGTGTGCTGGCGGAGGACGTCGCGTCGCCGGTGCCGCTGCCGCCGTTCGACAACTCGGCGATGGACGGCTACGCGGTCGTGGCGGCCGACATCGCGCGCGCGTCCGAGGAGACTCCGGTGACGCTGCCCGTCGTCGGCGACATCCTCGCCGGCGACGGCGGCGTCGCGGCGATCCGCCCCGGACTCACCGCGCGGATTATGACGGGCGCGCCGCTGCCCGCGGGCGCGGACGCGGTCGTCCCGGTCGAATGGACCGACGGCGGCAGCACGTCCGTCCGGATCACCCGTTCGGCGCCGTCCGGAAACTACATCCGGCGCGCTGGGGAGGACATTCTCGAAGGCCAGGTCGTGGCGCCGTCCGGGACCCGGCTCGGCGCGACCCAGCTCGGCATGATGGCCGCCGTGGGGAAGCCCCGCGTCATGGTCCGTCCTCGTCCGCGCGTGGTGGTGCTCTCCACGGGGAACGAGCTGCGCGAGCCCGGTTCCACGCTCGCGCCCGGGCAGATCTGGGATTCCAACAGCTTCATGCTCACCGCCGCGGTCATCGAGGCGGGCGGTGTGGGCTACCGGCAGACAACGGTCGGGGACGAGCCGGACAAGGTTCTGGAGACGCTGGAGGACCAGCTCGTGCGCGCGGACGCGGTCGTCACGTCCGGAGGCGTCTCGATGGGCACCAGGGACGTCGTCAAGGAAGTCCTGACCGGAACCGGAACGGTGAAGTTCCACAAGGTCGCGATGCGTCCCGGTAAGCCGCAGGGATTCGGCTTGCTGCAAGGAACCCCGATTTTCACTCTGCCCGGCAATCCGGTCAGCGCGTACGTGTCGTTCCAGGTGTTCGTCAGGCCCGCCCTACGCGCGATGCAGGGACTGCCACCTGAGCCGCTTCCGACTGTCTCGGCCCTGCTGGACCGTGACGTGAAGTCTCCCGCGGGCATCAGGCACTACCTGCGCGCGAGACTGAGCTACGGCCCCGAGGGCTACGCGGTGTCGCCCGCCGAAGGGCAGGGCTCGCACCAACTGGGCTCGCTGGCCTCGGCCAACGCGCTCATCGTCCTGCCCGAGGACGCCGACGTGGCGACCGCGGGATCCCACGTCGAGGTGATGAGGTTGCCGTCATGACCATGGGTTCGGAGTTCGCCGGGTTCACCCACCTGGACGACGCGGGCGCGGCCCGGATGGTGGACGTCTCGGCCAAGTCCGTCACGTCCCGCACGGCGACCGCGACCGGATTCGTCCGGCTGTCGCCGGCGTGCGTGTCCGCGTTGCGCGAGGGCGAGGTGCCCAAGGGGGACGCCCTGTCCGTCGCGCGCATCGCAGGCATCATGGGCGCCAAGCGCACGCCTGACCTCGTGCCGCTGTGCCACCCGATCGCCCTTCACGGCGTCGAGGTGGACCTCTCCGTCGAGGACGGCGGCGTCGCCATCGCCGCGGTCGTCCGGACGGCCGACCGCACGGGCGTCGAGATGGAGGCGCTCACGTCGGTCACCGTCGCGGGCCTGGCCCTCATCGACATGGTGAAGGCCATCGACCCGGCCGCGGTCATCACGGACGTCCGCGTGGAGGAGAAGACCGGCGGCAAAACCGGCCGCTGGCAACGCCACCCGAAACCCGCCCGCTAACCCGCCCAGCACCAGGCACCGCCCTAACGCAAGGCCAGTCACACCGACGCGTGCGAGGCGTGGTTGCGCTGACGCGTGCGAGGCGTGGTTGCGCTGACGCGTGCGAGGCGTGGTTGCGCTGACGCGTGCGAGGCGTGGTTGCGCTGACGCGCGCGCGGTGGGGTTGCGCAGGGCGCGCGCGTGAGGGATCGGCTGATGGGGTGTGGCGTCTTGGCATAGTGGTCGTCCGGTAGCCGGGCGGTTGGGGCGGCGCTTCGGCGGTAGCGCCTGGCGTGCTCGGTGTAGGCGTTCGCAAGGAGGGCATCCAGTGATTCGCGCGTTGGCTGTGACCGTTTCGAACCGCGCTTCCGCCGGTGTTTACGTGGACAGGTCGGGGCCGGTCCTGGTCGCGCTTCTCACCGAGGCGGGATGCCGGGTGGACGGGCCGCGCGTCGTCCCGGACGGCGAGCCGGTCGAGGAGGCCCTCCGGACCGCCCTGTCGGAGGGGTACGACGTCGTCGTGACCACGGGCGGGACGGGCCTCACTCCGACCGACCGCACTCCCGAAATGACGCGACGCGTACTGGATCGGGAGATTCCCGGCATCGCGGAGGCCATCCGGGCTGTCAGCCGGGACAGCGTTCCGACGTCGATCCTGTCGCGGGGGCTGGCGGGCACCGCCGGTCGTACCTTGATCGTGAACCTGCCCGGGTCCACCGGCGGCGTCCGGGACGGAATGGCCGTCCTGGCCCCGGTGCTGGCCCACGCGGTGGACCAGATCGCCGGTGGAGATCATCCGCGACCCGCTTGACCTGCGGGTACGTGAGTTATCCACAGATCGGCCGCTGGCTTTCGAACGCTCGGCGGGCTTTCTAGGCTCGTGGACATGGCTGTGAGAGAGAGTTCACGAGGCCGCCGTGACGGCGGAACATGCCGGTGTGAGCCGGATGAGCGACGCATATTTCGACGCGGTGACCGAGCTGCTGCGGACTGTCCGGGACGCCGAGCGAGAGCGGATCGACGAGGCGGCCGAGACGACCGCTGCGGCGCTCGCCTCCGGGCGGCGGCTGTTCGCGTTCGGCAGCTCGCACTCGGCGCTGCCCGTGCAGGACATCGTCTATCGCGCGGGCGGCCTGATGCTGGTCAACCCCCTGACCGCCCCGGGCCTCTCCGGGGCCGAGACCCGACCCGTGACCCTGGGAACGGCGCTCGAACGCCTGCCCGGGTATGCGGCGGCGCTCCTGGACAACTCACCCCTCCGGGAGGGCGACGTCCTGATCGTGGTCTCGGTCTCGGGCCGCAACGCGCTCCCGGTAGAACTGGCCGAGCTCGCCGTCGCTCGCGAAGTGAAGGTGCTGGCGGTCACCTCGCGCGCCTATGGCACCCGCTTGGCCGACGTGGCGCACGTGGTCCTGGACAACCACGTGCCGATCGGCGACGCGGTCCTGAGCGATCCGGCCGTTCCCGAACCGTTCTGCGCCACATCCGGTGTCATCGTCACGGCCCTGCTCCAAGCCCTGACCGCTGCGATCATCGAACGCCTCGCCGCGAGCGGCATCACGCCGCCAGTCTTCCGCTCCGTCAACCTCCCTGGAGGCACCGACCACAACGAGCACCTACTGGAGGCCAACGCCGACCGCATCTTCTACCTCTGACCACACGTCGAGCCCCGCCTATCAGCGGCCCCACCGACCCAGTCCGTCGCCTTGCAGCCTTGAGCCTTGAGGTGGGTACTTGGCTTCGGGCAAGGGCCGGGAGCTTGGCTTCGGGCAGGGGCAGGGCGAGCGTAGGACGGGGTCAGGGGCGGAAAGCGGGTCAGGCGCGGATGACTTCTACGCCTGCCTCGGTGAAGGCGGCGGCGGCCTCGTCGCTCAGGGTCTCGTCGGTGACGAGGGTGTCGATCGTGGTGGTGTCGCAGATGCGGGCGAAGTCGCGGCGGCCGACCTTGGAGCCGTCGGCGACGACCACGACCCGTTCGGCGCGGTCGGCGAGGAGGCGGTTGACGGCGGCCTCGTCCTCGTTGGGGCAGGTCGCGCCGTGCTCGGCGGTGATGCCGGTCACGCCCAGGACGGCGATGTCCAGGGTCACGTGGTCGAAGATGCCGGCGGCCAGCGGTCCGGTCAGCTCGTACGACTGGGGCCGGGGCACACCGCCGGTGAGGACGATCTTCACGTGCGGGCGGACGGCCAGCTCGCTGGCGATGTTCAGGGCGTTCGTCACGATCGTGAGGGCGGGGCGGCCGCCGCCCGGGTCGGGCCGGGTGGCGAGGACGCGGGCGACCTCCGTCGTGGTGGTGCCGCCGTTGAGGCCGATGATCGCGCCCATCGGGACGATCCCGGCGGTCGCGGCGGCGATGCGCTGCTTCTCGGACGCGTGCCGGGCGGTCTTGTAGCGCAGCGGCAGGTCGTAGCTGACGCTGTTGGCGACCGCGCCGCCGCGGGTCCGGGTCAGCATCTGCTGCTGGGCGAGTTCGTCGAAGTCGCGGCGGATCGTCGCGGCGGACACCGCCATGCGCGCGGCGGCCTCCTCGACGCTCAGCTGCCCGGCGTCGGCGAGCAGTTCCAGCAGCGCGTTCAAGCGTTCGTGACGGGTCACGCAGGGGAGTCTAGCCGTGCACGGCCTTGTTTCTTTGTGTCTGTTTGAGATAAGAAACGAGCATTAATGAGCAGCGAGGGAAGGTCACCATGGCGGGGAACCACACCGAGAGCGAGATCGGCTCACAGCCGGACCTGTGGCGGCGCGCCGCCCGCGACGGGGCGGGCGGCGTCTCGGCCGCGCTGCCGCGCCCGGGCGAACGGGTCGCCGTGGTGGGCTGCGGGACGTCCTGGTTCATCGCCCAGTCGTACGCGGCGCTGCGCGAGGCCGCCGGCCTAGGGGAGACCGACGCGTTCGCCGCCTCCGAGTTCCCCTCCGGGCGGCGGTACGACCGGGTGCTGGCGCTCAGCCGGTCCGGCACCACGACCGAGGTCCTGGAGCTGCTCGACCGCACCGACCTGCCGACCGTCGCGATCACCGCCGACCCGTCCACCCCGGTGATGACGGCGGCGGACGAGGTCATCGTGCTCGACTACGCGGACGAGCAGTCGGTCGTGCAGACGCGCTTCGCGACGAGCCAGCTCGTCCTGCTGCGCGCGCATCTCGGTGAGGACGTGAGCGGCGCGATCGCCGACGCGGAGCGGGCGCTCGCCGAACCGCTCCCCGAGGCGGCGCTGACCGCCGAGCAGTTCACGTTCCTCGGACGCGGCTGGACGGTCGGCCTCGCGCACGAGGCCGCGCTGAAGATGCGGGAGGCCGCGACGGCGTGGACCGAGTCCTACCCCGCGATGGAGTACCGGCACGGCCCCATCGCAATCACCGGTCCGGGCCGCGTGGCCTGGATGTTCGGCGAGCCCCCGGCCGGGCTCGCCGAGCAGGTCGCCGGCGTGGGCGGCACCATGCTCGTCAGCCCGCTTGACCCGCTCGCCGAGCTGATCCGCGTCCACCGTCTCGCGCTGCACCTGGCTCTCCAGGCCGGGTACGACCCGGACACTCCCCGCAATCTCACCCGTTCCGTAATTCTCGGCTGATGTCCCTACGTCCTCGGCTCCGACCTCGTCCCTGTCTCCGTTCTCACCCTCACCCTCGCCCTCGCCCTCGCACTCGCGCTTGCCAGCGACTGTGGGGCGGCCTGGGGAACCGGCAGACGTCAGCCCGGAAGCTCATGCACCGAAAGGAGGGGCTATGACGGCGACTGCTGGGCCGATCGGCACGCTGACGTTGGCCAACGCGCGTCTTGTTCTTCCCGAAGGAGTGATCCACGGCTGGCTCCGCGTCCGGGACGGCCGGATCGCGGCGCTCGGTACAGGTGCGCCTTCGCCCCTTGCACGTGTCGTCGCGCGTTCCGGGGACGCTTCGGACGGGGGCCCGTCAGGGGGCGTGGATTTGGCTGCGGAGGAACCGGGGGAGGTCGTTGAGAACCTGGGCGGGCGGTATGTCGTGCCCGGGTTCGTCGACATGCACGTCCACGGCGGGGCCGGAGCCTCGTACCAGCCGGGCAGGGCAGAAGAAGCTCGGCAGGTCGCCGAGTACCACCTCGGGTGCGGGACGACCACGACCGTCGCGAGTCTGGTGACCGGATCGCGGGAGGCGATGGAGGCAGCGGTCTCCGGGCTCGCGGACGTCGCCGACGAGGGACTGGTGGCCGGGATCCATCTCGAAGGGCCGTACCTGGCGTCGAACCGTTGCGGGGCGCACGATCCCACCCTGCTGCGGACGCCGGATCCGGACGAGTTCGCGCGGTTGGTCGAGGCCGGGCGCGGCCATGTCCGCATGATCACGCTGGCGCCGGAGCTGCCGGGCGCGGCAAGGCTGGTGAAGGAAGCCGTCCAGGCGGGCGTGGTGGCGGCCGTCGGGCACACGGACGCGGCCGGAGCTCGCGTGCGGGAGGCGTTCGACGCGGGGGCGCGTGTCGCGACGCACCTGTTCAACGGCATGCGACCGCTGCATCACCGCGAGGGCGGCCCGGTGGCGGCGGCGCTCGGGGACGCGCGGGTGACCGTCGAGCTGATCAACGACGGGGTGCACGTGGAGCCCGAGGTCGTCCGGCTGGTGTTCGCCGCCGCGCCCGGACGGGTCGCGCTGATCACCGACGCGATGGCCGCCGCCGGGATGGGCGACGGCACCTATCACCTCGGTGTGATGTCCGTCACCGTCTCGGACGGTCGGGCGATGCTCGCGGACGGGACGTCCATCGCGGGCAGCACGATCACCATGGCGGAGGCGTTCCGGCGGGCGATCGACATCGTCGGCATCCCGATCGAGGACGCGTCGAGCGCCGCGTCGCTGGCCCCGGCCCGCGCGCTCGGCCTTGATCACGAAGTCGGATCGCTGGAGCGTGGCAAGCGTGCTGACCTGGTCGTCCTCGACGAAGGCCGGTCCGTCGCGCGCGTGATGAAGGACGGACGCTGGCGATGATCCTCACCGTCACACTGAACGCGGCGCTCGATGTCACCTATGAGGTCGGGGCGCTGGAGCAGGGCGGGTCGCACCGGGTCCGAACCGTCCGGGAACGCGCCGGAGGCAAGGGCGTCAACGTCGCGCGCGTGGCCACGGCCCTCGAGTGCGAGGTCGTCGCGACCGGGCTGCTCGGCGGCGCTGTCGGAGATCTCGTGCGGGACGACCTCGACCAGTCGGGGATCGCTCACGACTTCGCGGACATAGCGGGGACATCGCGGCGAACGCTCACGATCGTGGAGACTGAAACCGGCGAGGCGACCGTCCTGAACGAGGCGGGACCGGACGTTCGGCCCGAGGAATGGCAGGCGTTCCTCGACCATTTCGGGACGCTCGCCGCGTCCGCGGCAGTGGTCGTCCTTTCGGGCAGCCTTCCGCCGGGCCTTCCTACGGACGCGTATGCCGAGCTGGTCCGGCGCGCGCCCGGACGGGTCGTCCTGGACACGGACGGCACGGCGCTGACGGAAGGCGTCCCGGGACGTCCTGATGTGATCAAACCCAATGCCGACGAGCTGCGGCGCGTGACCGCCGGGACGGTTTCCAACGGCGGAAATCCCGCAGGTGCGAGCGAGGTCGTGAGCCGGGCGGCCTCGTTGCGGGCGGCCGGTGCCGGGTCCGTCCTGGTCTCGCTCGGGGCGGACGGAATGCTCGCCGTCACGTCCGACGGAGTCTGGCGGGCGGTGCCGCCCCGGGTCGTCGTCGGAAACCCGACCGGGGCGGGCGACGCGGCCGTCGCCGCCACCGCCCGCGCCCTGCTGCTCGAACGGCCCTGGGACGAGTTGCTGCGGGACGCGGTCGCGCTGTCCGCCGCGGCGGTCGCCGCTCCCGTCGCGGGGGATTTCGATCCCGACCTGTATGTCCGTCTTCTTCCCGAAATCAAGATCGAAGGACTTCCATGCCCCTCGTAGGAACCGGCGAGATCGTCGCCTTCGCGGCGTCCGAGCGGCGCGGTGTCGGCGCGTTCAACGTCATTCACCTGGAGCACGCCACCGCGATCGCGCGCGGTGCGGAGGCCGCGGGGGCGCCCATGATCCTCCAGATCAGCGAGAACTGCGTGCGCTACCACGGGGAGCTGGAGCCGATCCTGGCCGGGACGCTCGCGGTCGCGCGCGGGGCCGCGGTGCCCGTCGCCGTCCATCTCGATCATGCGACGTCCACCGATCTGGTGCGCGAGGCGGTGCGGCTCGGCGTCGGATCGGTGATGTTCGACGCGTCCACGATGTCCTATGAGGACAACGTGTCCGAGACAGCCTCGATCGCCGCCTGGTGCCATGACCAGGGCGTCTGGGTGGAGGCGGAGCTCGGCGAGGTCGGCGGCAAGGACGGCGTGCACGCGCCGGGCGTCCGCACGAAAGCGTCCGAGGCCGTCGCCTACACCGCCGCGACCGGCGTGGACGCCCTGGCCGTGGCGGTGGGGAGCTCCCACGCCATGCTCACCCGGGACGCCGTCCTCGACCTGGAGCTGATCGCGGAGCTGCGGGCCGCGGTGCCGGTCCCGCTCGTCCTGCACGGATCGTCGGGCGTCCCGGACGAGACGCTCACCGCCGCCGTCGAACGCGGCATGACGAAGATCAACATCGCGACCCAGCTCAACAAGGTCTACACGGGCGAACTCCGCCGGATCCTCGACGCCCACCCGTCCATGGTCGACCCGCGCAAGTACGCCGCCCCGGCCCGAGACGCCGTCGCCGCCGAGATCACCCGCCTCCTCGGCGTCCTCCGCGCAGCCTGATCCTCCCGCGCCTCGCCAGCCCCGTCCGCTGTGAGAACGCCGCGCCCGGCGGGGGACATGTGGGCGCGGCGCCGGCGGAGGGTTCGCGCGCCTTGCGCCGCGGTGGGCTCGTGGGCGCGGCGCCAGCGGAGGGCTCGCGCGCACCGCGCCGCGGCGGGCTCGTGGGCGCGGCGCTGGCGGAGGGTTCGCTCGCGAGGCGTTGGCGGAGGGGCCGCTCGCGTGGCGCTAGCGGAGGGGCCGCTTGCGCGGCGCTGGCGGAGGATTCGCTTGCGGGGCGTTGGCGGAGGGCTCAGGGGCAATGCGCCGGCGGAGGGATCATGTGCGATGCGTTCGCCCGATCCCCGCGCCCTATGCGCCCGCGGGGATCGGGCGCGATGTGTTGGCGGGGGCTCGTGCGCGATGCGCCCGCGAGGGGGCCCGTGCGCGATGCGTTCGCGGGGCGCGGTTCTCGGCGGACGCGGAGGGCACGGTGCGGGGTGCGATGGGACGGGTCGGGGTGCGGGGGTCGGTGGGGTTCTTCCGGGTCGGGTCGGAAGCCGGATTCAGTTGTCGGGGACAATTGATGGCGTCCGAACCGTCGTCCGGGGAATCATGGGAGCCGTGGAACGGATGCGTGGATGGCCGGTCACCTTGAGCGAGGGCCCGGTCGGGCTGCGTCCTCTGCGGCATCGTGACGCGGCGGTATGGCGTGACCTGCGGGTGCGCAACGCCGACTGGCTGCGGCCGTGGGAGCCGACCAATCCGGAGACGCCGCTGTTCCGCACGGGGCTCGGGCCTTACGTGAGCATGGTGCACACCATGCGGCGCGAGGCGCGGCAGGGGCTGGCGCTGCCGTGGGTGGTCACCTATGACGGGAACTTCGCCGGACAGCTCACCATCGGCGCGATCGTGTGGGGTTCGGCCCGTTCCGCGCAGATCGGTTACTGGGTGGACAAGGCCGTGGCCGGACGCGGCGTCATTCCGACCGCCGTCGCGCTCGCCGTCGACCACTGTTTCTTCACCGTCGGCCTGCACCGGGTGGAGGCCAATATCCGGCCGGAGAACACCGCGAGCCGGCGCGTCGTCGAAAAGCTCGGATTCCGGGAAGAGGGAATTCGGCGCCGCCAACTCCACATCGACGGCGCGTGGCGCGACCACATCTGCTACGCGCTGACCGTCGAGGACGTGCCGGGCGGCCTGCGGTCGCGCTGGCTGGCCTCCGCCAAGCAGGCCTTTCCCCGATCTCCCTCATGACCCTGACCGGCGGGAAGACTTTCGGGTACCGCCTCGTAAGAATCCTCCGGAAGAGAAGGCTTGGCAAACAGAGAGTAACCGCGGGAACGATCTCGCGACACACCGCCCCTAATGCTCGTCAAGCTCTGACACCGACTCGTACCGTGCGGGGCGTGACCCTGTTCCCAATGCACGTGCGCGCGCCGAATGTCGGCTCGGCGTCCCGCCGTGCCCGGGGACGGTTCCGTCCGGTGGTGGGCCGATGAGCAGCGCCTTCCTCTACCTCGCCATCGTCGCCGTGTGGGCCGTCGTTCTGGTCCCCATGTGGCTCCGCCGCGACACTGAGGCGCCGGCCTTCTCGCGGCTCCTCCACAAGCGTCCCGAGGAAGACGGCGCGGACCTTGATCTCGATCACGACGAGCCGGCCGGAACCGAGCAGCACCAGGCCGAGCACGAGATCACGGCCGAAGACGAATCTCTCGTGGAAGGCGAGCCCAGCGTGGAGGGTGAGCCGCCCGCCGAGCAGACGTCGCCGTCCGTCAACCGGCGTCCCGGCCGGGCCGCGGTGATCGCGCGTCGCCGCCGCCGGACGGTCGGCCTGACCCTGCTCGTCCTGACCGCCGTCGCCGTGTCCGCCGCGGGCGTCGCCCCCTGGTGGATCATCGCGCCGCCCGTCCTGCTCCTGGCCGGCCACCTCACCCTGCTCCGCGTCGCCGTCCAGATGGACCAGGCGCGCGCCCACGAGGAGGCCGAGGCCGCCCGCGCCGAGGCGCTCCGCGCAGAGGCCGCCCGCGCAGAAGCCGCCCGGGTCCAGGCGGAGGCCGAACCGGACGCCGAGCAGGCCGTCCCCGAGGACTCCGCGGAGGTCCTGGAGTTCGTCGGCCGCCCCGAGGACGAGGTCTTCGACCAGTTCGCCGACGACCGCCGCGCCGTCGGCGAGTAACCCGCCCGTTTTCCAGTGCGCGAAGCACTGCCAAAGTGCGCTAACCTTATGCACGTCCGCGGGGCTGTAGCGCAGTCCGGTAGCGCACCTCGTTCGCATCGAGGGGGTCAGGGGTTCAAATCCCCTCAGCTCCACCGCGTGATTGCAGGTCGAGGGCCTGGTCGGGAGAGATTCCGGCCAGGCCCTCGGTCGTTTTACGGCACTTCGTCGCAGGGATGGCGGCCTCGGCGAGGTGCGGGCGGGCAGTTGGCGGATGGGCGCGGCCTGTATTCGTGTGAGGTTCGCGGATTCTCAGGGGGCCGGGGTGATCAGGCCCAGGGTGCCGTGGGCTTCGTCGTCGGTGCCGGCGGCGAACCAGAGGTTGCCGGGGCCGCCGGCGACGGCGTTGCCGCGCGCGAGGCCCCAGAGGCCGCCGATCGTGAGCGGCTGGCCGGACGCCGTGGTCAGCGGGCCTTTAGGCACACCGGACGGCGTGTAGGCGTTGATCCGTCCGTCGCCGAAGTTGCCGATGAGGATGTCGCCCGCGTACGTGCCGAAGCTCTGCGGGGCCCGGACCATCGCCCACGGCGCGTTCAGGGCGCCCTGGCTGACCAGGCGGCGGACCTTCTGGCCGAGCGGTGTGTAGACGTCGACGAAGCCGAGGCCCGGGCCGTCCACCTCGTCGTCCCCGTTGGCCTGCTTCTGGGCGTAGGCGACGTAGACGAGGCCGCCGATGGTGGCGACGTCGAAGGGGGAGTAGGACGGCGGGAGGGTCGGGTCGGTGAACGCGCCGGGGATCGACACGCGCTGGAAAGTCCCGGTGAAGATGTCCACGCGGTGGTTGTGGAAGTCGGCGGCGAGCAGCCTCGGGCCGTCGGACGCGTGCACGAGGGCGAGGCCCTTGTAGACGGCGTCGGCGCCGGACGCGACCTTCACCGCGCGGGTGCCGGTGGCCGGGTTCCAGGCAGTGATCAGCCCCGCCTCGCTCGCGAGGATGAACCTCGCGGGCGCGCCGTGGACGGTGAACGAGCCGGTGTCGTTGTAGACCTCGCCGGTGGGCGCGCCGCCCTCGACGGCGATGTTCGGCGGGACCTTCACCGCGCCGTCCCGGTAGCGGGTGGCGGCGTCGGCGCCGTTGTCGCCGACCCACACGGGCGTGTCCGGGCCGAGGGCGACGCCCCACGGGTTGACCAGCGTCGGATCGGTGAGTTTGGCGCGTCCGGGCTGGTCGGCGACCAGGTCCCGCTCGACGAACCGGGTCGGCGCCGGCGCACGCCCCTGATGAGCGCCGGCCTGACCCTGCTCGGCCTGTGCGGGGAGCCCGGCCACCGCTACGAGCGCGGCCGTGCCGATGCCCGCCAGCGCGATGCCGAGACGTTTTGCGTTACCGCTCATGGGTTGCCTCCATGGGTTCTCGCGGTCTCGGCGTTGGGCACGTCCGCGCGCGAAACGCGGTTCGGGCGGTGACCGGGCCCGGACAACCACCCCCTGGAGTGAACCGCCGCCCCTGCGTCAGTGGCCCTTGGAAGCCGGGGGCGGGCGTGAGTGGCGGTCGGACATTCGGCGGGACGGAGAGCCGGTTACGGGCTTCGCTGGGCGTCCCAAGGCGTCCGAAATGAGGAGACAGGGGGTGAGCTGCGGTTCAGGGGTGCGAATGGGCCTTCAGGGCGGTGAGGAACCAGTTCAGCTCTTGGCGGGGGTGGGTTGGGGGCAGCCAGCCGTTCACGGTCGCCAGGAGGGTCAGGTAGCGCTCGCGGCGGGGGTCGTTGGCGGCGGTCAGGTAGGCGGCCAGGCGGGTGCGGAGGGACGGAGTGTCCGGTTGGTTCTGGGACGCGGCGTAGGCGTTGACCACCTGGGTGACCACGTCGGCGGCCTGAGCGGAGTCCAGGGCGACTTTGGCGTTCAGGAGCGGGCGGACGGTTTCGGTGATCAGGCCGACGGCGTGCTTGCGGGGCGGGCCGGACGGGCCGGTGGGCAGGTGATCGTTGAAGAGGAACCGCATGAGCGCGCGGAAGTCCTCGTCCTGGGTGAGTTCGGCCAGTTCGACCCAGGCGGCGACCTGCTCGGAGGTGGGGTCGTCGGGGAGCTCGGGCGTGAGGGAACGGCGCAGGACGCGGGGGAGGGGGCCGTCAGGGGCGCCGAAGGCGGTGTCGAGGAAGTCGGCGACGAGCTCGTCGCGCTCGGCGGTGGAGAGGCGGGCGAGGCGGTGCATCAGTTCGAGTTCCTCGGGGGTGCTGCCGCGGCGGGCCGCGGTGGTCAGGACGGCGTGCCGGAGGCGGAGGACGCGCATCTGGACGGCCACGGCGTCGGCGTGCGCCGCCGCGGCCTCGGCGGCGGAGGTCTCGCGATCGACGACGCGCCGGATCGTGCCGAGGTCGAGGCCCAGGTCACGCAGCGTCCGGACCAGGGCCAGGCGCGCCACCGCGTCGGGACCGTAGCGACGGTGGCCCGAAGGCGTCCGGCGGGCGGGGACGATCCCCCGGTCGGTGTAGAGGCGGACGGCCTTCACCGTCACCCCGGCCGTGCGGGCCAGTTCACCGATCGAGTAATCGCCCTCCATGCGTCCACCCTGGCATCTGCCCTCAGGGGAGATTCAAGGGGCGCCGAGCCCTGGGGACGAGCGCGCCAGGGTGTGGCTGGGGACGCGCGCCCCACGCGCCTGGGACGCGCGCGTCCTAGGCGGCTGGGGATGCACGCGAGGGAGGGCTGGGGATGCACGCGTCTGGGGCTGGGACGCGCGCACCCGGGGGTAAGGACGCGCGCGTCCCGGGCGGCTGGGGGTGCGCGCGAGGGAGGGCTGGGGATGCACGCGCTTGGGGCTGGGGCGCGCGCCCGGGGGTGGGGACGCGCGCGCCCCGAGGGGCTGGGGATGCGAGGGTTCCGGGGCGGCGGTGAGGGGGATGTGCCGCCGCCCCGGACGCGGGTCAGAAGACGGTGTCGGGGGTCGTGATCTCCACGTAGCTCTGGCCGGCGACTTTGCAGCCGTCGACCGTGCCGGTGACCGTCGAGGCGCCCTCCCAGTAGCCGCCGCCGGGCGCGTTGTCCCAGGCGACCTCCTGGTCGCGGCGCTGCGGTGTGACGGTGAACTGGCCGCCGGGGACGCGGACCTTCCAGCCGCTGGTGTAGGTCAGGTTCGTCACCGGGCTCGTCCAGCTGCCCGTCGGGCTCATGGAGAGCTTGGACGGGTCGAGGTCGACGGTCGTGCCGTCCGGCCGGACGAGCGTCCCGGCCCGCCGCACCAGGCCGGTCTTGTCGCTGATCAGGTAGACCATGTACTGGCTGCCGTTGGTCAGCTGGATGCTGAACCAGTCCCAGCGGCCGTAGCCCGAGGTGAAGTCGCCGTACTGGTGGTCGAACCAGGACTGGCCGGTGACCTTGATCGCCTCACCGTGGTCGTACACCGTGCCCGAGGTCTTCAGGTTGGTGTAGGAGTAGTAGTAGGACTGGCCCCACTGCGCGTAGTCGATGAGGCCGCGCACGCCCTTGTAGTCGCCGTGCAGCGCGGGCGGGGTGCTCTGGTTGAGCGAGAGGTCGAGCTTGTACGAGCCGTCCTCGAAGCCGCCGCCGAGCTTGTAGCTGCCGCTCTTGCCGGACATGTTCCAGTCCTGGACGGCGATGTCGTAACCGCCGTCCGCCGGGATGTTGTCCGGCTGCCCGGCGGAGCGCGACTCCCACTTGAAGTTGTCGGCCGTGAGGTCGGTGACCGCGAGGTTGCCCGCGTAGCCCGACAGCGTCGGGTACTGGATCTGGTTGCGGAAGAAGACCTGCTCGAAGCCGTAGTTGTGGCGCTTGCCCTTGCTGTCCACGCCGGTGAGGTGGCCGGTGTAGTAGTACCACTCGCGGGTGGCGTTGTGGGGCGACTCGTCCTTGGGGATCGTGATCCCCACGGTGTCGGCCGAGGCTGAGGCGGGGGAGGCCAGGAGGAGGGACAGCGCGGTCGCGGACGCCGCCCAGAGCGCGGTCAGCCGCCGCGCCCGGCCTTTGTGATCTTGGATCATGGGCGAACCCTAGCCGTGCGAAAACCGGTCGAGGAAGACCTGGATCCATCGCACAATCGGGGACATGCGCAAGATTCCGACGGTGTTCGTCCGTGACTGGGAAGCGGATCCGAAGTTCGTGACCCGCGTTCCCCACCCCGAGTGCGCCTGGGTACTGGCGGGTGAGGGCGTCCCGACCCGCAAGTTCGACGGCACCTGCGTCCGGTTCGACGGGACCCGCTGGTGGGCTCGGCGCGAGGTCCGCGCCGGGCGGACGGCCCCGGACGGCTTCGTCCCGCTCGGGACGGACGAGGCGACCGGCAAGACCGTGGGCTGGGAGCCCGCCGAAGGGTCCTCGTTCTGGAAGTACCTGCGCGCGGCCATCGGAGACGGCGCGTCGGAGGAGGGCACCTACGAGCTGATCGGCCCGAAGGTCAACGGCAACCCCGAGGGCGTGGACGACCACCGGCTCGTCCTGCACGGGTCGGAGCGCCTGGTCGGCGTCCCGCTGGACTTCGACGGGCTGCGCGAGTGGCTGCACGCCCACCCCTACGAGGGCATCGTCTGGCACGCGCCGGACGGCCGGATGGCCAAGCTCAAGCGCCGCGACATGCCCGCCTGACACCGCGCCGCCCCCGACCCGTCCGGCCCCCGAGCACCGGACGGCCGGGTGCCGGGTGCCGGACGGGCCGAGTGCCGGACGGGCCGGGGGCCGGACGGGTCGGGGGCCGGACGGGTCGGGCCGGGTGTCACTCGCCGCGGTAGGTGCCGAAGCTCCAGAGGTTGCCTGCGACGTCGCGGGCGGTGAAGCCGCGGCTGCCGTAGTCCTCGTCCCGCAGACCGCGGACGATCTTCGCTCCGGCGGCGACGGCGCGATCGTGCAGGGCGTCCGGTTCGTCCGTGACGAGGTAGACCGAGCCGCCGCCGGTGGGCTGCGAGCACTCGTTGGCCGGATCGCTGGTGCCGATCATGACGCCGCCGCCCGCGGGCCAGTCGAGCTGGGCGTGGACGATGCGGTCGTCGTCGGTGTAGCAGGTGCGCTCGACGAGCCCGAACGCCTCGACGAGGAAGTCGATCGCGGCGCGGGCGTCGGGGTAGCTGAAGCAGGGCCAGACCTTGTTCTCACTCATGACCTCATCGTCGGCACCGCACCCCCGGCCGGTCTTGGACGGATGGGAACCTGCGAACGCCACCGGGGCGAAGTAGCAGCGGAGAGCAACCCGGTGGAGCGACGGCGAGAGCAGAAGACGGCGGAGAAGAACCGGCGGAACGAGGGCGAGGTGGGAGAGCGGCGTCCTACGGAGCGGGAGGGCGGCGGCGGAGCGGACCCGGGGCGCGTTCGCGGACGCCGCGTGGCAAGCGGTTCGACCGTCGCGTTGTCGCGCGGTTCGACCGTCGCGTCGTCGTGCGGCTCGACCGTCACGTTCGGTCCCCGTCGTGTCGCATGGTTCGCCCAGCGGAGCCCTCTCAGCGCGGACGATCGGGATGGCGTCGCGCAGGACGCGTTCGTCCGCCCCGCCGGAAGCGGGTCAGCGCGCAGAAGCCGGGGTGATGATCGTCGCGTGCAGTTCGGCGAGCCAGGCGGTCGCGGTCGTCCCGCCGAGGTCGCGGAAGTCGCGGGCCATGTGCGCCTGGTCGAAGTAGCCGCAGCGGGCCGCGACCTCGGCGAGCGGCGGCGGGGCCGGGGTGCGCAGCAGGCGGCAGGCGGCCTCGAACCGGATGACCCGCGCGGCGGACTTCGGGGACAGGCCGAACTCGCGCTGGAACCGTCCGGCCAGGTGGCGGCGGGACCAGCCCAGCTCGGCGGCGAGCGCGCCCACGGGGACCGCGCCGCCGCTGCGTTCGAGCCGGTCCCAGGCCCGGGCCACCTGGACGGGCGGCCCGGCGGTCGCGTCGCGGGAGGCGAGGGCGAGGAGCGACTCGTCCAGGACGGCGAAGCGATCGTCCCAGGTCGAGGCGGTGGCCAGCCGCTCGGCGATCTCCATCGCGCGCCCGCCGACCAGGGCGGACAGGTCGACGACGTCTCCGGCCAGCTCGCCCGCCGGCACGCCGAACAGTGTCCGCGCCCCGCGCCAGGTCACCTCGAGCTGGACGCCGTGCTGCCGCCCGTCGTGCTCGATCACGGCGGGCGCGTCGTGCAGGCCGCCGAGCAGCGTCCGGAACGAGCCGGGCGCGCGCCCCGGATCCGGCATCCGGACGACGTCCACGCTGCCGGACAGGCAGAAGATCAGCGTGAGCCGCCCGGACGGCAGCCCCTGATGCCGCCCGGGCGGACCGTCCATCCGGTAGCCCGCGCCACCCGAGACCCACGGCCGCAGCGCCGCCGCCGGCCGGTACCGGACGTACTCCGCCTCCACCCTCGCCAGGCTAGGCGACGCCACCGACAGAACGGGGGTGGGGAGCCACGGCGGGCACTGCCCCGCCGTGACCCCGTCCCCCCACCACCGCAGGCGGACCCGGCGCGTCAGGCCCGGAGCGGACGCGCCCTCCCGCGCCTCCGCTCCGCCCCCCTTGGGCCTTCGCGAACGTCTCCACTTGGGTGCGCACGAAGTTAGTGGGAGACGGCGCGCAGGTTCACGCGGTTCCCGCGCGCGTCGGCAAGCGGTCGCTCACTTGCGGTGAACGGTCGATCACGCAGGACGGACGGCACGAAAGCACGATCAGCCCCGCACGAGCCCGCGCGCCACGGGGCGTGAGGGACGGGCGACACGCGACGGGGCGGCGGGACGAAGACGCGGACGCGGACGCGGACGGACCGCTCGGGGCGGAAGCCTGCGGCACAAGAGTGTGCGGGGCGGGGCGTGCGGGATGGATGGCGAGCCGTGCGGTGAAGTCGTGGAGCAGGGGTGTGTAGACGGCGGGCGGGCGCATAGGGGCGAGGGAGTTGTGCGGGGCGGTCGGTTATGGCGGGCTGATCGTGTCGGTGAGGATTTCGGTCATCAGGGAGGGCGGGATTTGCAGGCGGGACGCTACTCGGACGACCTGGCGTGCTGAGTCGTTCGGACGGCCCAGCGCGATCGCTGCGGCGACGGCGCGGGCGGCCGCGAGGCGGCTTTCCACGGTGTCGAGGGAACGATCGAGGGCGTCGTCCACGACCAGATCGAGAAGCGGCCTTGGTGAACGGAGGGCCTCGCGGAGTGCGGGCCGGCCGCCGTCTGCGAGAAGGCCCGCTGGATCCGTTCCCGCTGGAAGTTGCACGTGATCGAGGGGCCCATGAACCGGCCGCGGGCTGTCGGATGCGCGCGTTACTCGCCAGACCCGGCGCGCGGCGCGAAGGCCGGAGGCGTCGCCGTCGAACGCCACGAGCAGGCCCGTGCGGTCGAGGTCCGCTGCGGCCGAGAGGGCGGCGAGTTGGCCCGGTGTGAAGGCGACGCCGCAGGTCGCGACGGCGGGACGTCCGGTGAGGGCGACGGCGACGGCGTCCAAAGGCCCCTCCACCAGAACGGGGCGGGCGCCGCGGGCGAGCGGCCCGCGCGACTCGTACAGCCCGAAGAGCAGTTCGCTCTTGTGGAAAAGTTCTGAGCTGGGGCTGTTCAGGTATTTCGGTCCGCGTCCGCCGTCCGCTCGACGTCCGATGAATCCGGCGATCGTGCCGTCCGCGGTGCGGAGCGGGAAGGTCGCGCGGTCGCGGAACACGTCTCTGAGGCGTCCGCCGCGTCCTCGACGTGCGAGCCCGGCGGCCACGATCGACTCGTCCGGGTGACCGAGGTCGCGCAGCCGCGCCGTCAGTGCCCCTGCTTCGGGCGGAGCCCACCCGATCTGCCATCGCCGCTGGACGCGGACGCCGAAACCACGACCCGCCAAGTACGCGGGCACCCATCCCACGCGCGCGCACGCGAGGAAGAACTCCTGCGCGTCCGCCAACACGGATCTCGACGGCGCACGGACGTGCCGGACGATCGCCTCCCCCAAACGGACGACCCGATCGCCCACATCCGGCCCGCCCCAAGGCGCGGACGCGGCGAACGGCGGACGCGAAGCGATCCCCAGTTCGGTCAGAACCCAATGCGCGACCAGGTCCGCCTCGACGCGGCGCTGCCCTCGGCAAGGACGACCCCGGTCGGGCTCGTCGCCCGGACGCAAGGCGTGGGCGAGCTCATGCGCGATCGCGTAGGCGTCGCTCTGGTCGGGCGGCAGGCAGTCGTGCCGCGCCGCGAGCACGCGCAGGCGGCCCAGCGCGTCCGTCCGGGCCGTCGCCATCGCGCCTCCCAGCCATCCGCCGAGCCGTCTCCCGAGGCCGTCCTCCGGCCGTCTGCCGAGCCGTCTGCCGAGCCGTCTGCCGAGTCGTCCGCCGAGCCGTCTCCCGAAGCCATCCTCCGGCCGTTCGCCGAGTCGCCCGCCGAGCCGTCTGCCGAGCCATCTGCCGAGTCGTCCGCCGGCCTGGCCGTTGAGTCGGTCTCCGGGTTGTTCTGCGGGACGTCCGTCGAGCTGTCCTGCGGGCCGTGCTCAAGCCCTCTCGGCTCACTGTGGACCTAGAGGTAGAGGCCGTACAGCTCCTCAGGGTGGTCCCAGATCGGGGGCATGTCGTCGGCCACGAGGGTGATGAGGGCCTCGCGGTCCGGCCGTTCGGGCAGGGCGGCGATGCGTTGTGCCTGGTTGGCGACGGCCATGTCCAGCAGGTTCCGCATGAGCCGGCCGTTGCCGAAACCCGGCCCGCGCGGGACGCGGCGCAGCATTCCGGCCAGGGTCTCGGGCAGGTCGTCGTCCAGCCGGAACCCGTCCGCCGCGGCGAGCGCGCCGAACACCGCGACCAGTTCCTCGTCGGTGTAGTCAGGGAAGTGGATCTGCTTGGGGAAGCGCGAGTCCAGGCCGGGGTTGGCGGCGAGGAACTCGGCCATCTCCCGCTGGTATCCGGCGACGATGACCACCAGGTCGTCCCGGTGGTCCTCCATCAGCTTCACCAGCTCGGCGATCGCCTCGTGCCCGTAGTCGCCCTTCAGCGGCGACTGGGTGAGGGTGTACGCCTCGTCGATGAACAGCACGCCGCCGACGGCACGCTCCACCAGGCGGCGGGTGCGCGGCGCGGTCTGCCCGATGTACTCGCCGACCAGGTGGGTGCGGGACGCCTCGACCAGGTGCCCGGACGACAGCACGCCGAGCCGCCGGTAGATCCGGCCGAGCAGCCGGGCGACCATGGTCTTGCCGGTGCCGGGGCTGCCGGTGAACACCATGTGCCGGGTCGGCGTCGTCACCCGCAGGCCGGACCGGACGCGCACCCGGTCCACCCGCGCCGTCGCGGCGAGCAGCGCGATCTCGTGCTTGACGTCCTCCAGCCCGATGAGTTCGGAGAGCTCGGCCATCGGGTCGCCCGCGGCCTTCGCGGTGTCGAGCGTCGCCGGGATGTCGCCCTTCCGGACGACCGGCTGCTCGCCCTCGGGGGTCTTCAGGCCGTCCAGGACGAGCTCCGCCAGGTAGGGCGCCAGCCGCGCGTTCCGGAGCGTCTGGACGGGCGGCGTCGCGGCGAGCAGCGTCCCGGCGGCGGCGAGGGCGTGCCGCGTCGCCCGGGCCCCGCGCGCGGCGAGCGCCCGCCGGAACAGCTCGGCGTGCCCCTCGGCGGTGAACGGACGCGTCCGCGCGATCCGGAACCGCTGCGGCAGGACGGGGTTGATCTCGCCGATCCGCCGGTCGCCGTCCGCGTCGCACAGGGCGGCGACGTGCAGTTCCGGGTGGATCGCCAGCAGCCGGTGCAGCTCCTCGGCGACAGCCTCGCCGAGGCTCGGATCGGCGCACACGGCGTCCAGCCCCTCGAACACCAGCAGCCGGTCGGCGCCGCAGTCCCGCACGTCGCCGTGCAGCTTGGCGACGGCGTCCGGCAGCCGCTGCCCGACCAGCAGGTTCGCGGTCAGCCAGAGCGGGTCGCGGCTGAGGGACAGGGCGCGGCTGAGCTCCTGCGCGGCGTCCCGCTTGCCCGTGCCGTCCGGGCCGGCGAGCAGCAGCCGGACGCCCGGACGCGGCGACCCGTCCGCCGCGCTCGCGCTCGCGCCCGCACCGGCGATCAGCTCGTCCAGCGCGGCGGACACCTCCGGCTGGTCGACCAGCCCGGTGGACGGCGCGGCGGGCACGGCCGCGGGCTCGCCCGGAGCCACCCGCAGCCGTTCGGCGAGCGGGTTCGGCACCCGGCGGCGCGGCGCGAACAGCCGCCGCAGGTCCGTCTGGAACTGCACGACCGGAATCCACTCCGGACGCGGGAACCACGGGTCGCCGGGCAGCCCCTGGACGATCGCGACGAACCGCATCGCCATGTCGAGCCAGGCGCGGCAGGCGTCCGCCGCCCCCGACACCAGCGCCGCGACCAGCCAGGACCGGGTCTGCTCCTGCCACGCCGCCGCCTTGAACCCGCGCCGCTCGACCGGGAAGCGGGCGCGGACCTCGCGGTACCGGTCCTCGCCGACCGCGGCCGCGAGCTCCGGCGGCACGTGCTCCATGCTGCCCTGGAGCAGCAGCTGGACGAGGTGCGTCTCCACCGACTCCTCGCGGGGCGCGACCGCCATCAGGTGATCGCGCGCGGCGAGCAGCCCCTCGCACACCCACTCCAGGTACCCGACCGGGCCGAGCAGCTCCGGCACCGCGGCGAGGACGCGCTCGGGAGCGTGCGCGTGCCACTGCTCGCGCAGCTCCATCTTCGGCAGGTTCACCTCGCCGGGCGGCGGCGCGTCGTACAGCTCGATCAGCGCGCGGCGGCGGGTCTCCAGCGGCTCGATGCCCTCCAGCGCGACGAGGCACTCGCGGGCCAGCTCGATGGCGAGCTCCCGGTCCGGGGCCTCCACCAGCCAGTCCAGCGGCGGCCGCCACCGGCCGCCGGGCGCATCGCAGCGCGTCATCCGGGTGCTCAGCGGCGCCGGATTCGCCAGGTGCCCGTACAGCAGCCGCTCGGGGAGCTGCGACCACGACCCGGCCTTGATCGCGCCGCCGCCCGGCAGGAACGCCAGCATCGCGAAGATCTCCGCGGTCACCAGGGACGCGGGCAGCGTCAGCAGCTTGTGCTCGTCGGTCGTCAGGCCGACCGCGCGGGGGTCGGCGGCCAGCGCGTCGATCCGGGCGGCGATCTCCTCGAACAGGCCGTCCGGCACGCGCCACGGGCCGTGCGCGTACACGTCGAGGACCGGCTCGTCGGTGAGCAGCAGTTCCAGGTGCTCCGGCAGCCGCAACGCATTCTCCCCAGGGACGTCCTAAACAGGGGTAACAGCCTACGTTTCCGGACGTGTCGCCCGGTCCGGTCCCCGGAGGTCCGCTCCGGCCCCGGCGCCCGCGCGTGCCGGCCCCCATCCGGCGATCTCCCGCCCGCCGCCGGACCCCGCCAGTCTCCGCCTCCCCGCCCGTCCCGTCGAGAGCGTCTTCCTCACATGGCACCCACCGCCCACCCCGCCGAACACCGCCTCCCGCCCCGCCCCGCCGAACACCGGTTCCCGGCCGCCCGCCGAACGCCGGTTCCCGGCCGCCTGGCGAGCGCCGCTTCCGGCCGTCCGGCGACACCGGATCCCGCCTGTTCGGCGAGCGCCGGGCTACGGGTTGCCGGCGAGCGCATGTCCGGGCTCCTCGGTGAACGCGGGGTCCCGGTCGTCCGGCGAGCGCTGGGTGTCGGCCGTCCGGTGAGCGCGTGCCCTGATCTTCTGCCGCGTGCTGGGTGGCGGTCGCCCGGCGAAGGCTGGGGCGCGGCGTTCTGGCGAGCGCGGGTCCCGGTCGTCCGGCGAGTGCTGGGTGTCGGCCGTCCGGTGAGGCGGGGGCTGCCGTGGGCTGGCGGCGGGTGTCGGCTGTCCGGGGAAACGTCGTAGGCGGGTGCGAGGATGGATCCGTCCGTTCGGACGATCTCCGCTGGGTCGCCGCCGGCGCCCCGCCGAGGCGAAGGAGCCCCATATGCCCGGAAACGTGCGCCCCGTCGCGGACGAGCGCGACGGCCTGATGGCCTATCTCGCCCACGAGCGGCACGTGGTGCGCATCGCCGCCTACGGGCTGACCGACGAGCAGGCGGGCCTGACCCCGACCGCCGGCTCGCTCAGCGTCGGCGGCCTGATCAAGCACCTCGCCCGCGTCGAACACAGCTGGATGGACATGGTCGAGCGCCTGCCCCCGGACGCGGGCGCCGGTGCCGACGACTACGCCGAGGGCTTCGTCTTCGGGCCGGACGACACCCTCGAACAGGTCCTCGCCGAGTACGCCCGCGCCGCCGAGCGCACCGAGAAGGTCGTGGGCACGATCGACGACCTGGCCTATCCGGTGCCGGTCCCGAAGCACGTCCCCTGGTTCCCGCAGGACGTGGACGCCTGGTCGGTCCGCTGGGTCCTGCTGCACCTGATCCACGAGACCGCGCGGCACGCCGGGCACGCCGACATCGTCCGCGAGTCGATCGACGGCGCCACCGCCTACCCCCTCATGGCCGCCGCCGAAGGCTGGCCCGAGACCCCGTGGATCAAACCCTGGCGTCCCGAGAACCTCGCCTGACCTGCGCGGTAATCCAGCGTTGATCGACTCGTGCGAGGGTCGCCCCCGTCGGCGCGCCTCCAGGGGGTTGGCAGGCGTGCCGAGCGTTGGCTTGGCCTCACTACGACCGCTGCGTACAGGCCAGGCACTCCCTCAGCGCGGATCCCGGACGGCCAACCACCGTCCGGGATCCCGCCGAACCTCCTCCGACAGCCCACCGCGGCACCCGCTTCGGCCCCCGGCCCCACACGCCCGTTTTCGCGCTCCGCCGCTCGCGCCGTTTTCGCGCTCCGCTGTTCGCGCTGGCTTCGCGCTCCGCCGCTCCCGCCCGTTGTGGGTGCCACCCCTTCACGCCCGCGTGGAGTCCTGCCCTTGCGCCTGCGTCGGACATGCCCCTTGCGCCTGCTTCGCGCTCCGCCGCTCGCGTCCGTTTCGGGTCCCGCCCGGTGCGCTGCCTCAGGGGCGCGCTGGATCCGCTTCAAGGCGCGCTCCATCCGCGGTAGGAGCGCGCTGGACATGTTGCGAATGCCTGCGCGTTGCAGGCGCCTTCAGCGCCCGCTTGCGGCTTTCCCTTCGCATCCCGCTTGCCGCTCTCGCTACGGCGGGACGCTCGCTGGTTTCGTGAGCGCTTTCGCGGCGGGGGTCAGGCGCGCAGGAACTCGACGGCCAGGCGGGCGGTGGTGCCGATGACCGCGTCCGCGCGGGGCTGGACGGCCACCGTCTCGGACGCGCGCGTGAAGACGGCCACCGAGTAGCGGCCCCCGTCGGGGTACTCCACGACACCGATCTCGTTGCGCAGCGTCAGCAGGGTCCCGGTCTTGCCGCTGACCTGGACGTCGTCGTGGGGGAAGCCCGAGGACAGGCGGTGCGGCCAGACCTGGAGGCCGAGCATCCGGCGCATCAGCGCGCACTCGGCGGCGGGGGCGGCCTCGTCCCGCCAGATCATCGCCAGCAGCCGGGTCAGCTCGCGCGGGGTGCCGTAGCTGGTGCGGGACGGGTCGAGGGAGCCGAGCCGGTCCAGCATGCCGGGCTCGTCCAGGCGCTGCCACAGCTCGCCGAGGCCGGCCGTCCCGGAGTCGGCGAGCAGCGCGTCGAAGAGGTCCTGCCCGTCGCCGACGACGTGGACGCGGCGCAGGCCGAGCGCGTGGAGCGCGGCGTTGATCTCGTCCCGGCCGACCCGCGCGTACACCGCGTCCGCCGCCGCGTTGTCGCTGACGGTGATCATCAGGCAGGCCAGGTCGCGCAGGGACATGGTCACGTCGTCCAGCATCACCGTCAGGCCGGTGCCGCCCTCGGTCCGCTCGTCCGGACGCAGGGTGACCTGCGTCGTCGGGTCCAGCGCGCCGCGCGCCGCCAGCCGGAAGAACGCCACCAGCAGCGGCACCTTGTAGACGGACGCCAGCACCACCGGCTCGTCGGCGCCGACACCGATCTCGCGCCCGGTGTCGATGTCCGCGGCGTGCAGGTGCCCGGTCACGCCCGCCGCCCGGAACGCCTCCTCGATCGCCCGCGCCACGTCCCCCTCGCGCCCGCCCGCGCCCCGCCCGCGACCGCCCGGGCGGTCGTTGGGTCCGCGGTCGCCTGCGCGGGCGCTGCTTTTGCGAGCGGGCGGGGTGCTGGGGTGTTGCTGGGCGGGTGCGCCCGGGGCTTGTTGCTGGTCTGGCGCGTCGGAGGCTCGTTTCGGGTCGCCGGGGCCGGTGGTGGCGGGCGGGTCGGGGTTGTGGGGGGTCATGACAGGAAGCCGGAGGACGGGCGCAGCACGACGCGGCGCGGCGGGGTGGGGTCGAGCGGCCGCATCGCGGCGACCTCGCGCAGGACGTCGGTGGTCACGGCGGCGAAGTCTGCCACCGGGCCGGGGGCGGCGTCGCGTCGCCAGGCGCAGGACGTGCGCAGGACCAGCGGGGATCCGGCCAGCGGACGCCACACCGCGCCGCCCGCGGCGGCCCCGCCGCCCGTTCCGTCCGTCCTGCCGGCGCCGGGCGCGTCGGCCGGGCGGGGGACGAGCGCGACGGCCGTGCCGACCAGGACGAGGCCCAGCGCGAACTGCGGATGCCGCGCCTCGTGAACCGCGGGCGGGTCGAATCCGTTCCGCCGGCAGGCGGCGAGCAGGTCGTCGTGGACGCCGGGGGCCTCCTCGCGCGGGAAGAGGACCAGGTCGCGACCGGCGAGGGCCTCGGCCCGGATTTCCGGGTCGTCCGCGAGCGGGTCGTCCGCGGCGAGCAGGACCCCGAGGGGCTGGGCGAGCATCGGACCGAGGGAGAGGCCGCGCGTGTCGCACGGATGGCGCAGGACGGCGATGTCGAGCGACCCGTCGGCGAGCGCGGCGACCTGCTCGGCGGTGCCCGTCTCGCGCAGCGTGAGCCGCAGGTCCGGGTGGCGTCCGCGGAACGCCGAGACGAGCGCGGCGACCACGTCGCCGCCGAGGTCGGCGGGCAGGCCCGCGCGGACGAGGCCGATCTCGCCGCTGCGCGAGCGCTCGGCGAGCTCCCGGATCCGGCCGACGCGTCCGAGGACGTCCCTGGCCTCGGGCAGCAGGAGGCGGCCGGCGGCGGTCAGCTCGACCCGCCGGCTCGTACGATCGAAGAGCCGCACGCCCAGCTCGTCCTCCAGCCGCCGGATGCGCTGGCTCAGCGGCGGCTGCGCCATGCCGAGCCGCTCCGCCGCGCGGCCGAAGTGCAGTTCCTCGGCCACGGCGACGAAGTGGGCGAGATGCCCAACGATGTCCATGACCAGCGACGATATCAATCCCCGACATGCTGCGGACTCGATATCGATCTTGGACATGCCGGTTCCGGCCTGGTGTTCTATGGGCTCACCGCACCGAAGGGGGATGTCATGACCCGATCCCGGTGGGCGGCCGTCGCCGCCGCCGTGACGGCCGTCGTGCTCGTGGCGGCCGGGGCGTTCTGGCTGCTCGGGGGCGGCGACGACGGGCCGAAGGGGACGGCCGGGAAGTTCGTCGCGGCGTGGAGCAAGGGGGACTACGCCGCGATGCGCGACCTCACCGCCGGCGCGCCCGCCGACTTCACGACCCGGCTCGCCAAGCAGCGCGACGACCTCGGCGCGACCGCGCAGGAGTACACCGTCGCGTCGGTCGGCAAGCCGAAGGGCGGCGAGGCGGGCGGCGCGTACTCCGCGCGGCTCACGCTCGCCGGGGGACGCACGTGGAGCTACGACGGGACCTTCGGGTTCACCAAGTCCGGCGGCAAGTGGAAGGTGGACTGGGCGCCGGGCCTGCTCTACCCGACGCTCAAGGAGGGGCAGCGGCTCCAGGCGGCGCGCGCGTGGCCGGCCCGCGGGCAGATCGACTACGCGGACGGGTCGTCCATGGTGGGCTCGCCGTCCGGGTCCGTCCAGCAGCTCGTGGGGCCGCTCGGCCCGGCGCCGGACGACACCGCGAAGAAGCTCGGCGCGCCGTACCGCAAGGGTGACACCGTCGGGCTGGACGGCCTGAACAAGCAGTACGAGAAGCGGCTCGCCGGGACGCCCGCGCTGACCGTCCAGGTCGTGGACGCGAGCGGGAAGCAGGTCTCGACGATCAAGCGGTTCGGCGGGCAGGACGGCCAGCCGATCCGGACGACGATCGATCCGAAGACGCAGAAGGCCGCCAACCAGGCGCTGTCGGACGTGAGCAAGCCCGCGTCGCTGGTCGCGCTGCGGCCGTCCACCGGGGAGATCCTCGCCGTCGCGAACAAGCCGGGCGGGCTGAACCGTGCGCTGCTCGGGCACTACCCGCCGGGTTCGACGTTCAAGGTCGTCACCGCCGCCGCGCTCGTCGCGGGCGGGATGGACGCCGGCACCCCGGTGCCGTGCCCGGCGACGATCAACATCGGCGGCCGGACGTTCAAGAACTACCACCACGAGAGTTTCGGCACGATCCCGCTGCGGGAGGCTTTCGCGCACTCCTGCAACACGACGTTCGCGCAGCTCGCGGTGCAGAAGCTCGGCCGGGAGAAGCTGACCGCCGTCGCGCAGCAGTTCGGGTTCAACGCGCCGGTCGTGGGCGGGCTGCCCGCCGTCCGCGCCGCGTTCCCGGCCGCGAAGGACGACACCGCGTTCGCGGCCGAGGCGTTCGGGCAGGGCGAGGTCCTGACGAGCCCGCTGAACATGGCGAGCGTCGCGGCCGCGGCGGCGGACGGCACCTGGCGGACGCCCCGGCTCGTCCCGGCCGACCTCGCGTCCCAGGCCGTCGACGCCAACGGACGCAAGCCCGAGCCGCCGCACCGGCTCGACCCGGCCATCAAGACGGCGCTGCACTCGCTGATGCCGGCGGTCGTCTCCGAGGGGACGGCGAAGGACGTGGACTTCCCCTCCGGGACGGCGGGCAAGACCGGCACGGCCGAGTTCGGCTCCGGCGACAACCCGCCCACGCACGCCTGGTTCATCGGCTACAAGGGCGACCTGGCCTTCGCGGTGATCGTCGAGGGCGGCGGCACCGGCGCGGAGGCGGCCGCCCCGATCGCCGCCAAGTTCCTGAAAACCGCTGCCTGACTTCGGTTTTCGGGCGTTGAACGGTTGTTGATCGGGATCCGGCAGGCTGTCGAGGACGGGCCGGGCGCGATGACGGTCGACCTCGTTTCTTGGCGGGGGCGGGGTCAGGATCTCCGTCGGCTACGGGCGCGCCCGGCCCGACCCCCCGGTGCCGGGTGCCGGTGGGCACGTCCACTCTGGCGTTGCGGACGACCCCCCGGCACCCGCCACAAGCCCCCGCACCCGCCGCAAGGCCTCCGGTGTCCGCCACAGGACTCTTGGTACTCGCCGCAGGGCCGCCGGCGCTCGGCACCCGCCACAAGCCCCCGGCCCTCGCCGCAAGGCGCCCGGCGTCCGCCGTAAGGCGCCCGGCGTCCGCCGTAAGGCGCCCGGCGTCCGCCGTAAGGCGCCCGGCGCCTGCCGCAAGGCCTCCGGTGTCCGCCACAGGACTCCCGGTACTCGCCGCAAGGCCGCCGGCGCTCGGCACCCGCCGCAAGGCGGTGGTCAGGGCGCGAGGCGGGCGCGGACGGCGTTCGCCTCGGGTACGCCTTGCTCCTCCAGGATCCGGAGCGCTTCGGTCCAGTGGGCGCGGGCCGAGGTGGTGTCACCGCGCGCCGCGTGGGCGCGGGCGAGCGCGTCCAGTGCCATGCCCTGCCCCCACGGGTCGCCGACCTCGCGCAGGACGGCCAGGGCGTGCCGGGCGTCCGCTTCGGCGGCCTCGGCGTCGCCGAGGTCGAGCCGCGCGAGGGCGACGCGGAACAGCGACAGCCCTTCCCAGACGCGGTATCCGCCGGAGCGGAAGTGGTCGAGCGCCTCCACGTGCAGGTCGAGCGCCTCCTTGTGCCCCCGCACGTCCCGCAGGACGACGCCCGCCTGGTAGAGGGCGTATCCGACGCCGTACTCGCCGCCGAGTTCGCGGTGCAGCGCGAGCCCGGCGGTCACGGCCTCGGCGGCCTCCGCGGGACGCCCGACGTCGAGCAGGGCGCGGCCCATCGCCGCGAGCGTGATCCCCTCGCCGTGCCGGTCGCCGTGCGCGCGGAACGCGGCGAGCGCCTCCCGGTCGAGGCCGAGCGCCTCTTCGCGCCGTCCGAGCAGGTAGGCGCAGTTGCCGAGGCGGCTGAGCGCGTCAGCGGCGGTCCAGGTGTCGCCGGTCTGGCGGGCCCGGTGCAGCGCGACCCGGCAGACCGCCTCGGCATCGCCGATCCGGTCGGAGTGGTAGTACAGCCAGCCGAGCAGCAGGTGCGCGCGTCCCTCGGCGCGCGGGTCCCGGTGCTCCCACGCGCCGTCGATCACCGCGTGCGCCGCCTGCTCGCAGGCCCGCGCGTGGAATCCCGAGTTCACGAGCGTGTCGGTCATCAGCAGCAGATCGGCGGCCGGTCCGGTCAGGCCGGCTCGCGCCGCCTGACCGATCAGCGCGAGCAGTGCCGATCCCTGTGCGAACAGCCAGTCCCGTGCGTCCTTCTGGTCAGCGAAACGCACTCCCGCTGCGGGCGCGGGGCGGGCCCGGCCGTCGCCGGGGTTGATGGTCAGATGGGCCGCCCGGGCGGTGGCGATGCAGAAGCCGATCAGGCGGCGGAGGGCGGCGTCGCGTTCGGCGGCGGGCTCCTCGGCCTCGGCGCGCTGGCGCGCGTACAGGCGCAGGAGGTCGTGGTAGCGGTACTGGCCGGGGGCGGTCGAGCGGAGGAGGCTGGCCCGCTCCAGCGCCCGGCACAGGTCGGCGGCCCGGTCGTCGGGGACGCCGAGGACGGCCGCGGCGGCGGGCACCGAGAAGGACGGGCCGTCCGGCAGGGCGAGCAGCCGGAACGCGCGGCGCGGCGCGGGCGCGAGCTGGTTGTAGCCGAGCTGGAACACCGCCTCGACGGCCAGGTCGGCGACGCGGAGCTCGGCGAGCCGCCGGCGCCGGTCGGCCAGCCGGTCCACCAGCGCCCGGACGGTCCAGGACGGGCGGGCGGCGAGCCGCGCGGCGGCGACGCGGACGGCGAGCGGAAGCTGCCCGCACGCCTCCAGGAGATCGCGGACGGCGTCCGGCTCGGCCGTCACCCGTTCCGGCCCGGCGACCCGGACGAGCAGCTCGCGCGCCTCGTCGAGCTCGAAGACGTCCAGGTCGACGTGGTGGGCGCCGGGCAGGTCCAGACGATGGCGGCTGGTGACGATCACCGTGCCGCCCCCCGCGCCGGGGGCGGGAAGGAGGGGACGGATCTGCGCGGCGTCGCGGGCGTCGTCCAGGACGATCAGGACGCGTCGTCCGGCGAGGATGCGGTGGAGCAGGGCGGCGCGGTCGTCGAGGTCGTTGGGGACGGCGTCCGGGGAGACGCCGAACGCCTTCAGGAACGCGCCGAGCACCAGGTGCGGGTCGGCCGGGCGGTCGTGCGCGCCGTGCAGGTCGGCGTAGAGCTGGCCGTCCGGGTGGTCGGCGCGCATCAGGTGCGCGACGCGGAGGGCGAGGGCCGACTTGCCGACGCCCGCGACTCCGGCGACGGTCGCGACGCCGCCGTCCGCGAGGGCGCGGCGCAGGCCGTCCACGTGGGCGTCCCGTCCGGTGAAGTCGGCGACCGCGCCGGGAAGCTGGGCGGGACGCGCGCTGGTCGCGGGCGTCGGGGAGGACGCGGCGAGGACGCGTTCGTGCAGCGCGGTCAGCGCCGGGCCGGGTTCGATGCCCAGTTCGTCCACCAGGACGCGGCGCGCGTCGAGGTAGACGTCGAGCGCCTCGGCCGGACGGCCCGCCCGCCACAGCGCGAGCATCAGCAGCTCGCGCGGCCGCTCGCGCAGCGGATACCGCGCGATCAGCGCCTCCAGCTCGGGGACGGCGGCGGCGTGATCGCCGAGCTGGACGTCGAGGTCGAGCTTGCCGACCTGGGCCGCGACCAGCCGCTCGGTCAGCCGCACGCGTTGCGCCTCGGCGAACGGTCCGGGGATGCCTTCGAGCGCCTCGCCGTGCCAGAGGCTCAGGGCCTCGCTCAGCAGCTCTCGTGCGCGCGCGAGGTCGCCGGCCGCGTTCGCCTGGTCGGCCTCGGCGATCCGGCGCGTGAAGTGGACGGTGTCCAGGGCATCGGCTGGGACGCGTAACGCGTATCCGCTCCCGACGGTCACCAGGGTTTCCGGCGACCGTCCACCCGATCCCCGTCCGCCCGACGAGCGGCCGCCCGACCCCCGTCCGCCCGACGAGCGGCTGATCGGCGAGCGGCCGGAAGGCGAGCGATCGGCCGACGCCCGACCGATCGGTGATCGGCCGGAAAGCGAGCGTCCGCCCGCGCGGTCCGGGTCGAACAGGCGGCGCAGCCGGGACGCGTACGTCCGCAGGGTGCCGATCGCGCGCGGCGGCGGATCGCCGTCCCAGACGCCGGCGACGAGTTCCGGCGCGGACACCGGCGCGCCCTCGCGGAGCAGCAGCATGGCGAGCAGAGCGCGCTGCTGGGGCGAGCCGAGGTCGAGCTCGGTGTCGCCCCGCCAGCCGCGCGGCGGCCCGAGCAGGCGGAACCGCAACGGCGTGATCTGCGTCTCCATCGGGGCAAGCGTAGATCGCCGCAGCTCATCCCAGGACCGCGGGCCGCCCGCTCGCCCGCGGCCGGCTCCGGTCGCCGCGGCCGGGGAGCGGCACGCGGGCGGGTCGGCGAGTGGCGGAAGGCAAGGTCGCCGAAAGGGGCGGCGGTAGTTGCAAATGGGCCAGAATGGGAGTTTATGGACAGCGATCGGGGTCTCCGGTTCGCCGTGCTGGGGCCGGTGCGCGCTTTCCGGGGCGGCACGGAACTGCCGCTCGGCGGCCCGCAGCAGCGCGCGTTCGTCGCCGCGCTGCTCGCCGCCGGAGGGCGCGCCCTGCCGATGGACCGGATCGTCGCCGCGCTGTGGGGGGACGAGCCGCCCGCCCGCGCCGTCGGGACCGTCCGGACGTATGCGTCGAGGCTGCGCCAGGTGCTGGAGCGCGACCGGACGCGTCCCGAGATCCTGCGGTCGGACGGCGACGGGTACGCCCTGGTCGTCCCGGACGAGGCCGTGGACGTCCGCGTCTTCGAGGCGGGCGTGGCGAAGGCCGACGCGGAGAGCTGCCCGAAGGCCCGGCGCGACCTGCTCGACGCCGCGCTGCGCGGCTTCACCGGCGGCCCGCTGACCGGCGTGCCCGGCCCGGACGCCGACGCATGGCGGACGCGCCTGGAGGAGCGGCGCCTCGACGTGCTCCTCGCCCGCCTCGACCTCGACCTGGCCCTCGGACGGCACGCCTCCGCGGTCGCCGAGCTCGGCCTCCTCGCCGGGGAGAATCCCCTGGACGAACGCGTTCACGCGCTGCTGATGACCGCGCTCTACCGGTGCGGACGCCAGGCCGAGGCGCTGGCCGCCTTCGGCGTGGCCCAGCGCGTCCTCGCGGCCGAGCTGGGCGTCCGGCCCGGTCCGGAGCTGACCGACCTGCACCAGCGGATCCTGCGCAACGACCCGTCCCTGGACGCGCCGGACCAGGACGCCGGCCCGCTGCCCGTCCCGGAGGCGGGGCCGGAACCGGAGCGGCCCGGGCCGGAGGCGGGGCCGGAGCGGCTCGTCCTGCCCAAGCCCGCCGCGCTCCCCGCCGACCTGCCCGACTTCACCGGCCGGACGGTCCTCGCCGAGGAGCTCGTCCGCGCGCTCACCGAGCCCGTGGAGGAGCGCGCCGCGCCGCCGGTGGTCTGCGTGAGCGGCGTCGGCGGCGTCGGGAAGACGGCGCTGGCCGTGCACGTCGCGCACGCCGTCCGGGAGGCCCACCCCGACGGGCAGCTCTACGTCGATCTCCAGGGCGTCGGGGACCGGCCGCTCGATCCGTCCGTCGTGCTCGCCGGGTTCCTGCGCGCGCTCGGCGTCCGCGAGGAGTCGATCCCGGAGGGCGAGGCCGAGCGGGCGGCGCTGCTGCGGTCGCGGCTCGCCGACCGGCGCGTGCTGATCGTGCTCGACAACGCGCGCGACGCCGCGCAGCTGAGGCCGCTGCTGCCCGGCGAGCGCGGCTGCTCGGTGCTGGTCACCGCCCGGGCGCGGCAGGCCGGGCTGTCCGGGGCGCGGCACGTGGACCTGGACGTCCTGGACCCGGTCGAGGCGATCGAGCTGTTCGGCGCGATCGCGGGCCGCGACCGGGTCGCCGCCGAACGCGCCGCCGTGGTGGACGTCGTCGGGCTCTGCGGGCTGCTGCCGCTCGCCGTCCGGATCGTCGCCGCGCGGCTCGCCGCCCGGCCGTCCTGGACGGTCCGCGCGCTCGCCGCCCGGCTCGCCGACGGCCGCCGCCGCCTCGCCGAGCTGCGGATCGGCTCGCTCGCCGTCGAGGCGACCTTCCGGCTCGGCTACGACCAGCTCGACGCCGCGCAGGCCCGCGCGTTCCGGCTGCTCGCGCTGCCCGAGGCGACCGCGCTGTCCGCGGGCGCGGCGGCCGCCGCCCTCGGCGCGGACGACGCGATCGCCGTCGAGGACGTCCTGGAGTCGCTCGTCGATCTCGGCCTGCTCGACTCGCCCGCGCCCGGCCGCTACCGCTACCACGACCTGCTCTGGCTGTTCGCGCGGCAGACCGCCGAACGGCTGGACACCGCCACCGAGCGCGCTGCCGTGCCCGTCCGGCTGCTGACGCACCTGCTGACCGTCCAGCGGTCGGTGACCGGCCTCGTCCGCCCCGGTCTCTTCGCCCCGAATGTCTCGGCCGCCGAGGAAGAGATCGCGTTCGGGTCGGCCGCGCGCGCTCGCGACTGGACGTTCGAGCACCTCGACGTGATGCTCTCGGTCCTCCGGCAGGTCGCCCGAGAGAAGACCGCGCCCGCCACGGCCGCCGACCTGCTGTTCACCCTCGACCCGCTGCTGGAGGAGGGGTACCGCTGGTCCGAGGTCGAACCGGCCGCGCGGACCCTCGCGGACGCCGCGCCCGGGCCGTACGCCGAGGGCCGGGCCCGGTACGTCCTCGGCCGGGTGGCCGTCCACACCAGCCGCCTGGACGAGGCGGAGCGCGCCGCCGCCCGCGCCGCCGAGCTCGCCGGGCTCGTCGGCGACACCGCGCTGCGCGTCGCGTCCCACGATCTGCTCGCGCACGTCGCGTTCTACCGGCTGCGTCCGCGCGAGGCCGCCGACCACCTCGAACGCGCCCTCACCCTCGGCCGCGAGGTGGGCGACCGCGCCGGGGAGATGGAGCGCCTCGCCAGCCTCGCCTACACCCACGTCGAGCTGGACGAGCCGGCCCGCGCGATCGACTGGGCCGAGGACGCGCGCGCCCTCGCCCGCGAGCTCGGCTACGGCGCGGGCGAGGCGTACGCGCTCTACACCCTCGGCATGGCCCTGGACCGCGCCGGACGCCTGGACGAGGCCGTCGCCCGCTACGACGACGCGCTCGCGATCTGCTGGTCCCAGGGGCTGCGCGCCCGCGAGTCCTACGTCCTGCTGCGGCTCGCCGAGACGCAGCTCCGGCGCGACCGTCCGGAGGAGGCGCTGGGCAGCGCCGGCCAGTCGCTCGCGATCGGCCGGGAGATCGGCGAGGAGTTCCAGGTCGGCCGCGCCCGCGTCGCGCTCGGCCGGGCGCACGCCGCGCTCGGCGACGCGGGCGCGGCGCGCGCCTGCTGGACCGAGGCCCTGGAGGTCTTCACCCGGCTCGGCGTCGCCGAGGCCGGCGAGGCGCGCGCCCTGCTGGACGGGCTCAGAGCCAGTCGCGAACCTTGAACACCGCGTAGAGCAGGCCGCCGAGCACGACGATCAGCGCCGAGCTGAACCAGAACCCCCAGTGGTGCCCGTATCCGGGATACGGGACGTTCTGCCCGTAGAAGCCGGTGATCGCGGTCGGCACCGCGATGATCGCGGCCCAGCTGGTGACCTTCTTCATCACCTCGTTGAGGCGGTTGCCCTGGAGCGCGATCCGGGTGTCGAGGAGGTTGGCGATCAGGTCGCGCAGGCCGTCGGTGAACTCGCCGACCCGCAGCGTGTGGTCGTAGACGTCCTGGTAGTAGGGGACGAGCGGCTGGGTGACGATCCGCAGGTCCCGGCGCAGCAGCGTGTTGAGGACCTCGCGCATCGGCATCGACACCCGGCGCAGCGCGAACAGGTTCTTGCGCAGCCGGAAGCTGCGCTCCTGGATCTCGCGGACGGGGAACGCGTCGTCGAAGACCAGCTCCTCCAGCTCGTCGGCCTCGTCGTCGAACGCCTGCGCGGCGCTGAGCTGGTAGTCCACGATCAGGTCGAGCAGCGCGTACAGCAGCAGGGGGACGGTGTTGGCGGCGAATTCGTGGCGGTTGATGTCGGGGCTGCGGTCCCAGCGCTCGACCAGCTCGTCGATCGGGAAGTCGGGGTCGGCCCGGACGGTCACGAGCGCCGTCTCCGTCACGAACGCCGACACCTCGAACAGCCTCATGTGCGCGCCCTCGACCTTCGGGAGGTAGAGGTTGAGGAAGATGTAGTCGGAGTAGCGGTCCAGCTTGGTGCGCTCGTGGCGGGAGACCGCGTCCTCGACGGCCACGGGGTCCAGGCCCAGTTCCCGGCTGATCACCCGCATCGCCGTGTCCTGCGGGCCGCACAGGTCGAGCCAGACGCTCGTGTCCGGCTTCTTGAGGTACTCGCTGACGTCGTCCGCCGGGAAGTTCTCCGCCTGCAGCGTGCCCCGGTGCCAGGCGCGGGTGCGCGGCGGCTCGGTGTAGAGGTCCCCGTCGCCGCCGTCGGCGCTGTCGACGGTGCCTTCGCGAGGGATCCCGGGGGTGCCCTCGCCGTCGGTTTCGGTCGTCGGCGGATTCGCTGTCATGCCGTCCCTTTACCCACCGGTTCCCGCCTACTCCACCGGGACGGGCCCCGTCGAGCCCCGGACGACCAGCTCGCCCGGCAGCGACCTCGACGCGGGATGGCCGCCTTCCAGCAGCTCCAGCAGCGCGGTCATGCCCGCCGCGCCCAGCTCGCCCGCGGGGAGCCGGACGGTCGTCAGCTCCGGCTCCAGCGCCGTGGCGAGCAGCACGTCGTCGAAGCCCGTCACCGACAGGTCGCGCGGGATCTCCAGGCCGCGAGCCCGCGCCGCCTTGTACGCTCCGGCGGACATCACGTCGTCGTCGCAGACCAGCGCGGTGGGACGCTCCGGGCGGTCGAGCAGGCGGCCCGCCGCGTCCTTGGCCGCCGCCACGTCCAGCGCGCCGTCCTCGCGGGCGAGGGACGCGCCCGGCACGGCCGCGACGGCGTCGGCGAGGGCCCGGCCGCGCGCGTGGAACGTCCACTGGTCGATGGACGACGCGACGTGCCCGAACCGCCGGTGCCCGAGGCCGGTGAGATGCGTCACGATCGCCCGCATCCCGTCCTCGACGCCGAACACGACGGTCGGGGCCGCCGCGGACGGGTCGGAGTCGAGCATCACGACCGGCGTCCCGGCGAAGCCGCTCATCGCGTCCTCGGCCAGCGACGACGCGAGGATGCCGTCGATCGCCTCGTCCGGCGCGGCGAACGGGCTGTCGGCGGGCCCGGCCGTCTCCGGCCACGGATAGGCGACGATCCCGAAGCCGTGCCGCGCCGCGACCCGCGCGGCGCCGTCGTGCACCGCCCCGAAGAACGGCGCGGTCAGCGTCGGGACGACCAGCAGCACCGTCCGCGTCGAGCCGAGCCGCAGGCTGCGCGCGGCGCGGTTCGGCCGGTACCCGAGCCGCTCGGCCGCGTCGTGGACGGCCGCCACGGTCGCCGGGGACACCCGCCCCGACCACTTCCCGCCCAGCACGAGCGACACCGTGGACTGGGAGACCCCGGCCTCCCGAGCCACGTCCCGGCTCGTAGGACGGCTGGTCATCGGCATAGGAGCAGGCTAGCGGTATCCGACTCGACTCCGGCCGCGCCACGTGGTACGTATGACTAGGTCCAAGTAATACGTATGACTGACCCCTCGGAGTGTGATGCGCGGCTACGTGGAGTTCCTGCGGGCGCCGTTCGCGGCGCGGCTGCTCGGCGGGACCCTGCTCGGGCGGCTGCCCAACGGCATGGCGATGCTGGCCGTCGTGCTGCACGTGCGCGCCGCGGGCGGCGGATACCCGCTGGCCGGGACGCTCGGCGCGGTGCTCGGGATCGCCACGGCCGTCGGCCAGCCCGTCCTCGGCCGCACGATGGACCGGTTCGGGCAGGCGCCGGTCCTGCTTCCGGGCGCCTTCGCGTCCGCCGCCGGGTTCGCGCTGCTCGCGGCGTTCGGGGCCGATCCGCTCCCGGTGACCGTCCTCGCGGTGATCCTGGCCGGGTTCGCGACGCCGCCGCTGGAGGCCGGGCTGCGCGCGCTCTGGCCGTCCGTGCTGGACGGCCGGGAGCAGATCCACGCCGCCTACGCCCTGGACGCCGCCGCCCAGGAGATCCTCTTCACCGTCGGGCCGCTGCTGGTCGTGGCCGCCGCCGCGATCAACACGCCGACCGCGCTGCTGCTCACCGGAGCGCTCGGCATCGCCGGGACGCTCGTGGTCGTCACGTCCCGGCCCTCGCGGCAGTGGCGCGGCGAGCCGCGGTCCGGGGACTGGGCGGGGCCGCTGCGCTCGTCCGGGCTGCGCGTCCTGCTCACCTCGCTGGGCATGGCGGGCATCGCGCTCGGCGTGTACGCGGTCGCCGTCGTCGCCTACGCCGAACGGCTCGACTCGGAGATCGCGTCCGGCGTGCTGCTGGCCGCGATGTCGGCGGGCGCGCTCGTCGGCGGCCTCGTCTACGGCGCGCGGGACTGGCCGGGCGAGCTGCACGTCCGGCTGCCCTGGCTGCTGGCCCTGCTCGCCGCCGGGTACGCGCCGCTCACCTGGGCGCCGGGACTGCCGGTCATGAGCGTCCTGGCGTTCGTCAGCGGCGTGTTCCTCGCGCCCACGCTGGCCTGCTCGTTCTCGCTGGTGGACCGGCTCGCCCCGACCGGGACGGTCACCGAGGCGTTCGCCTGGATCGTCGCCGCGATCGGCGCGGGCGGCGCGCTCGGCTCGTTCGTCTCCGGCTACGGCGAGCACCTCGGCGGCGTGCCCGGCGCGTTCGCCGGCGCGGGCCTCGGCGGCGTCCTCGCCCTGGTGGTCTGCCTGCTCGGCCACCGCACCCTCCGTCCGCGCCCGGTCCGCGCGGACGCCCCGATCTGCGGCGCGCCGGTCTCCTGAGCCACCCCTCAGGACCGGCGCGCCGCTCCCTTCACCCCCGCCTCCCCCCGGCGGGTAGGATCGCAGCATGAACGGGCGGGGGGTATCTCGGGGCGCGGCGCTGACGCTGCTCCTGACCGCCCTGCTCGCCGGCCTCTTCCTCATGCACGGGGTCTCCGCGAGCCCGTCCCCGATCCACTTCTCCGACCCCGTCCAGGTCACGGTGCCGGCGCCGGCCCACCACGCGCCCCACGCGATGCCGGGGGCCGCGGTCTCCGCACATGCGGGGATGGCGCACGACATGGGCGGATGCCTGGGCGGGACGGTCTGCCTGGCCCTCCTGGTGTTCGGCGTCCTGGCCGTCGCCCTGGCCGGACGGTCCGTCGCGCTGCTTCCCGCGCGGCTTCCGGCGGGTGTCCGCCTGCGTCGTCGGCGCGGGCCGCCATCGGGCCGTCCGCCCGATCTCCACCGGCTCTGCGTGCTGCGGCTGTAGAGGTCCGTCCGTCCTCGACGAACGGTCCAACCAGCACGCGAAAAGTGGAGATCGACAAATGAAGAAGCAGCGCATCCTGGCCATCGGCATGGCTGCGGCCGTCCTCGGGTTCGGCGCGGTGGCCTGCGGTGACTCCGGCAAGAAGGACGAGCCGTCCGGGCACGAGGGCATGTCGATGCCGTCCGCCACGGCGCCGGCCTCGCAGAACGGGCACAACGCGCAGGACGTGATGTTCGCGCAGATGATGATCCCGCATCACCGGCAGGCCGTCGCGATGGCCAAGACCGTCCTCGCGAAGGGCGCCGACCCGAAGGTGAGGAACCTCGCCGGACGGATCGAGAAGGCGCAGGCTCCGGAGATCGAGAAGATGTCCGGATGGCTGAAGGCGTGGGGCGAGTCCGTCCCGGCCGAGGGCGACGGCGGCCACGCGACGTCCGGGATGGGGCACGCGATGCCCGGCATGATGACCGGGAAGCAGATGGCCGCCTTCGGCAGGGCGTCCGGCAAGGACGTCGACCGGATGTTCCTGACCATGATGATCGAGCACCACAAGGGCGCGGTGACCATGGCCGAGCAGGAGCGGAAGTCCGGCGCGTCCGCGGAGGCCAGGGCGCTGGCGGACGAGATCGTCCGGGCGCAGCAGGCCGAGATCACCGAGATGGGCGGCCTGCTGAGGTCCTGACCGCCGGTCCGGCGGCTAGATCCAGGACTTGAACCAGATCCGGTCGTGCCAGGCGTCGAAGCTGATCACCTGGGCGGACAGGATCGGGTAGAAGTAGGCGAAGTTCGCCAGCACCACCAGCAGGAACGCGCCCGTCGCGGCCGCGCCGAGCACCCGGCGCGGCCCCGGCGGGCGCTCCGGCCCGATCAGGTACCCGAGCACCAGCACGATCGCGATGATCATGAACGGGACCATCGGGGTGGCGTAGAACAGGAACATCGTCCGGTCCGCGAACGCCGACGGGAACCAGGTGAGCCAGCCCGCGGTGAACCCCAGCACGGCCGACCCGGCCCGCCAGTCGCGCGTCACCAGCCAGATGCCGAGGGCCAGGACCAGGGCGAGGATCGCGCCCCACCACAGCGCCGGCGTGCCGATGCCGAGGATCTCGCTGGAGCACTTGCTCGCCCCGCAACCCGACGGCTCGGTGTAGTAGAACGCCACCGGACGCCGCAGGATCGGCCAGTCCCACGGCCACGACTGGTACGGATGGTGGTCGTGCAGGCCGTTGTGGAAGTCCAGCATCTCCCGGTGGTACTTCCACAGCTTCGGCATCGCCTCGAACGGCCGCCACAGCGGGTTCGACGACGGCCTGCCCCGGTCCCAGCCGCCCGCGTTGAAGATCCAGCCCGACCACGTCACCAGGTAGGTGACGAGCGAGACCAGCACGAGCTGCACGAACGCCGGGACCGCGTCCAGCATCAGGGTGCCGAGCATCGGCTCGCGGACCCCCGCCGCGCGCCGCGCGCCGTAGTCCCAGCAGACGACCATCAGGCCGAAGGCGGCGATGTAGAAGACGCCCGTCCACTTGGTGGCGACGGCCATGCCGAGGCAGACCCCGGCGGCGATCCGCCACCCGTGCAGGACGAACGGCCCGTACACCGACGTCTCGCCGCGTTCGATCCTGTCGGCCAGGCGCTGCCGCGACCGGTCCCGGTCCACGACCAGGCAGCCGAACCCGGCGAGGACCCAGAACATGACGAACACGTCGAGCAGCGCGGCGCGTCCGGTCACGAACGACAGGCCGTCCAGCGCGAGCAGCAGGCCCGCCGCGCAGCCGAGCAGCGTCGAACCGGTCATCCTGCGCACCACGCGGGCGAGGATCAGGACCGCGAGCGTCCCGCACAGCGCGGGCATGAACCGCCAGCCGAACGGCGTCGCGCCGAACAGCTGCTCGCCGATCGCGATCATCCACTTGCCCGCCGGCGGATGGACGACGAAGCTGCCGCCGTCCGTCCAGATGTTGGCGTGCGGGTCGGCGATGAGCATCTTGTCGGCGTCCTTCACCGTCGTGTGCTCGTAGCCGAACTTCAGCAGCGACAGCGCGTCCTTGGCGTAGTAGGTCTCGTCGAAGACCACCGCCTTGGGCGAGCCGAGCCGGTAGAAGCGCAGCAGCGCGGCGAGCGCCGTCACCAGCAGCGGCCCCGCCCAGCCGAGCAGCGCGCCGCCCGGCACCGGCGGCGCCAGCCAGTCGCGCAGCCTCGGCGCGCGCGGATGCCGCGGGGCCGGCTCGGCCTCGGCGGGCGTGAAGTCCGTCATCGCCATCCGCCCATCGTACGGGCAGCCCCCGCGCGCAAACGCGGACCTTCCGGGACGCCTCCGGACCTCCACCTCCCCGCCCGCCCCCAGTGCCCCGCCACACCGCGCGCTGAGGCGATCGCGGCGCGTCGTCCGGGCCGCTCGCGTTGAGCGTGTCGCGCGAGCACGGGGCGAGCACGGCGGCGCGGACCGGGCGGGGCGCGGACCGGGCGCGGGCGGGGCACGGGCGGCGGCGCGGGCGGCGGCGCGGAGGGGGCGCGGGCGGGGCGCGGACGGGGCGCGGGCGGGGCGTGGACAGGGCCTGGACGGGGGCGCGGGCGGGGCGCGGACGGGGCGCGGGCGGGGCGCGGACGGGGCGCGGGCGGGGCGCGGACCGGGCGCGGGCGGGGCACGGGCGGGGAGCGGTGGAGCGGGCGGGCTTGGGGGCGGTGGGGAGCGGCGAGAATGGGGGCATGACGGCTGACACCGGAACCCTGCTGCTGGCGGCGGCGCCGATCGGACGGCCCGAGGACGCCTCGCGGCGGCTGCTCGCGGCGCTCGCGGACGTCCCGGTCGTCGCGGCCGAGGACACCCGGCGGCTGCGCCGGCTCGCCGCCGACCTCGGCGTGGAGATCACCGGCCGGGTCCTCGCGCACCACGAGCACAACGAGCGCGCCAGCGTGGACGGCCTGCTCGCCGAGCTGCTCGCCGGACGGGACGTCCTGGTCATCACCGACGCCGGGATGCCGGGCGTGTCGGACCCGGGCTACCGGCTCGTCCGCGCGGCCGTCTCGGAGGGCGTCCCGGTGACCGTGCTGCCCGGTCCGTCCGCGGTGACCACGGCCCTGGTGGTTTCGGGCCTGCCCACCGACCGTTTCTGCTTCGAGGGTTTCGCGCCGCGCAAACAGGGCGAGCGGGCGCGCCGTTTCTCCTCCCTAGCGGACGAGCGGCGCACGATGGTCTTCTTCGAGTCGCCGCGCCGCCTCGCCGACACGCTCGCCGCGATGGCCGAGGCGTTCGGCCGGGACCGTCCGGCGGCGGTGTGCCGGGAGCTGACCAAGACCTACGAGGAGGTCCGCCGGGGAACCCTCGCCGAGCTGGCCAAATGGGCCGCGAACGGCGTGCTCGGCGAGATCACGATCGTGGTGGGCGGGGCGCCCGAACGGGCCGGGCTGTCCGAGCCGTCCGACCTGGCGGCGGCCGTCGCGGACCGGGAGGCGGCGGGCGTGGCGCGCAAGCAGGCCATCGTGGAGATCGCGAAGGAGAACGGCCTGCCCAAGCGCGTCGTCTACGACGCGGTCGTCACGGCCAGTAAATAGTCACTACCGGCGGAACGCTCCAAAGGTAGGATTGTGGGGAATAAACACCTCGGGCTCCGGATCGGGAGAAGGATGGAACCCGTCTGTTAGGACGTCCACCGAGGGGGTGGGGCCGTGCACGACGCATGGTCGAACCACGAGGTCTGGGTGTACGAGTGCCAGAACTGCGGCGGGACCTGGGACGAGGAGTTCGAGGTCCGGCACGTCGCCGACGGGCACGGCGGTGAGGCGGTCGCCTACGAGCACGACGGCCACTCCTGCACCACGCCCTGGACCGACCACGTGTGCCCGGACTGCCAGCGCGCCCGGGTCAGGGCATGGCCGGCCCCGTGGCGGCGCCGCCGCGCGGTGCCCCCGACGCGGAAGGGGGACGACCTCGAACTCGTCTTCCGCCTCCGCCGCCTGCACGCGTACTGACCATCGACGACGATCCGCCGCGACCGGCTGCCGCTCCAGGCGCGCCGGTCGACGGGCGCCGGTCGACGGTCGCCGGTCGACGATCGCCGGACGGCCGTCGTGGCACGGCCGTCGTCAGGCGGTCGTCGGCGTCAGGCGGCGGCGATCTCCGCCTCGGGCTCGGGCTGCGAGGCGGGAGCGGGCTTCTTCCGCCAGAACATGAGGCGGGCGTAGCGGGTCCGGACGTCCTGCTGGAAGGCCATGCCCGCGGCCAGGCAGGCCAGCGGGACGGCGGGGAGGACGTAGCGGTAGTCGAACTCCGCGGTCGCGGCGGGGGCCAGGAGCAGCCCGACCGCGAGGACCAGGGGGAGGATCGCCGCGCCGCCGAAACGGCGCCAGAGCGGCAGCATGCCCGCCACGCCGATCATCAGCAGGACGCCGACCAGCGTGCCGCGCAGGTAGACGTACTGCTGGTAGGTGTGCATGAAGCCGGCGAAGGGCTGGGTCAGCCGGGTGCGCGCCGCGCCGTGCTCGTAGGCGTTGGCCTCCTCGGCGGCGGTCGCGCCGCTGCCCATGGGCCAGGTCGGCAGCGGGCGGGCCCTGGTGCCGAACTCGTACTGCGAGTAGGTGGACTTGTCCGGGAAGACCGTCCGGTCCCAGTCGAAGACGCGGAAGAAGTCGTGCGCGACGGTCCGGGCGTAGTCGCCGGGCTGGGCCATGATCACGCGCTTGGCGTAGTCGTTGCCGAGGCGGTTCTTCTCTGGGTCCCAGCGGGTGCCGGTGTAGCGGTTGAGCGGGGACGCGGCGTTCCAGATGCCGTCCTGCGAGTTGGGCAGCCGGGTGCCGTCCTTCTCGGTGCAGAGGATCATCTCCTCCACCGGCAGGTTCTTGATCTTGTGGCAGTCGGCGAACTTGTAGACCCGGGCGAACAGGAAGAACCCGTTGCTCTCGGTGATCGCGAACTTGCCCTCCTCGGCCTGGTACCAGGACATGTAGGCCACCACCGGGACGGCGCAGGCGACCACCGTCGCGGCCAGCACGCGCCAGTTCATCCAGCGGACGACCATGTAGCCGAGGACGCCGAGCAGCACCGGCAGCCCGACCGAGCGGGTGAGCCAGGACAGGCCGATGACCAGGCCGATCGCCGCGCCGATCCGCCAGGACGGGCGGTCCTTCCAGAGCAGCAGCGTGACCGCGAGCATGGTCAGGAAGGTGAACTGGACGTCCGACAGCACCAGCTGCTCAAGCTGGATCTGGTAGGCGTCCAGCAGGACGGGGACGGCCGCGAGCGTCGCGCCCCAGCCGGGCAGCGAGAACCGGTGCCGCAGCAGCGCGTAGACCATCAGGCCCATGGCGAGGCCCATCAGGTGCTGGACGCCGACGACCAGGGCGAAGCTGTGGAACGGCTTGAGCATCCACAGGTAGAAGGAGTAGCCGTCCGGCCGGAGCTGGTGCGGGTACGGCTTCAGCGCCACGTGGAGGTAGTCGAAGCTGTCGTTGAAGAACATCGCGGGCCGGTAGCCGACCATCGCGATCCCGCGCAGCACCGCCGCTATGACGAGGATCACAGTGAACAGTGGGTTGCGCCGAACTGAACGGCCGAGATAAGAGGCCGCGCGCCGCGCCCGGTCACCGACCGAAACGCGCTGGTCACTCCGCGAGTCGGCCGCCGCGGCGTCCTGTTCGGCGGCCTGCTCGGCGGCGTCGATCACGGCCTGGATCTCGGTCTCGGCGACCTGATCGCCCGCGCCGGCGGCGGGCGGGTCCAGGGCCGCCCCGCCGGCCGCCGCCGGGACCTGCGTCGCCCCGTCCACCGGGGGTTTCGCCATCGCGGCGCCTCCTGACTTCGCTCCCGGGGCCGGCCCGGCGGATCCCCGTTCTCCCGCCTGCGTCACAGCGCCCCCACCCCTTCCGGGCCGAGGTGCCCGTATGCTTGTGCCCCTAGAGTGCCGCCGGCGGCCGCGGCGGAGAGGGCCTTCGAGTTGCGAACAGGCAACACGATACGGGCGCTCTCGAGCGGTGCGGCCCGCATCATCCGTCTCCGGCGGGCATCATGAGCTATGACGGGCCGTCCGGCGGAACAAGTCGAGAGTAGTTGAAAGTGCCGCAGACGGTCACCAGGGGTAACGAAGGAGATCGCGTGGAACTCTCCGTAGTGATGCCATGTCTGAACGAGGCCGAGACCCTCGAAACCTGCATCCGCAAGACGCTGGCGTTCTTCGAGGAGCAGGGCATCGATGGCGAGGTCGTCATCGCGGACAACGGCAGCACCGACGGCAGCCAGCAGATCGCCCGCGAGGCCGGGGCCCGCGTGGTGCCGGTCGCCGACCGGGGCTACGGCAACGCGCTGATGGGCGGCATCCGCGCGGCCCGCGGCAAGTACGTGGCCATGGGCGACGCGGACGACTCCTACGACTTCGCGACCCTCGGCCCCTTCCTGGAGGACCTGCGCGACGGCGCCGACCTCGTCATGGGCAACCGGTTCCAGGGCGGGATCGCCGACGGCGCGATGCCGCCGCTGCACCGCTACCTGGGCAACCCGGTGCTGAGCTTCATCGGGCGGCTGTTCTTCGGCAGCAAGATCGGCGACTTCCACTGCGGGCTGCGCGCCTTCAACAAGGAGTCGATCCTGCGGCTCGGCCTGCAGACCGGCGGCATGGAGTTCGCCAGCGAGATGGTCGTCAAGGCGACCCTCGCCAAGCTGGACATCCGGGAGCGGCCGACCACGCTGTCGCAGGACGGCCGGTCCCGTCCGCCGCACCTGAACACCTGGCGGGACGGCTGGCGTCATCTCCGCTTCCTTCTGCTCTACAGCCCGCGCTGGCTGTTCCTGATCCCCGGCCTCGTCTTTATGACGCTCGGACTGGTCGCCGGGATCGCGCTGTCGTTCGGCCCGGTCCGCATCGGCGACATCGCCTTCGACGTCGACACCCTCGTGGGCGCGGGCGCGGCGATGGTCATCGGCTTCCAGGCGGTGATCTTCGCGGTCCTCACCAAGGTGTACGCCGCGCAGGAGGGCTTCCTGCCCACCGACACGCGCGTCCGCAAGCTGACCTCCTGGCTGAGCATGGAGAAGGGCCTGGTCCTCGGCGGCCTGCTGGCCCTCGCGGGCCTCGCCGGACTGGTCGCCTCGGTCATGCACTGGCGGGTCAACAACTTCGGCGAGCTCGACCCGCGGCACTCGCTGCGCATCGTCGTGCCGTCCGCGACGGCGCTGGTGATGAGCTTCCAGACGATCTTCGGGGCGATGTTCGTCTCGATCCTCGGCATCCGCCGCCGCCAGCACCCGCCGCTGGTGGACGCCGCCGACGAGGCCGCGGGCGTCGTGGACGCCGCGGTCGAGAAGGTCGCGGTCGAGCGCAAGAAGGCCGACTCCGAGAAGGCCGCCGCCTCCGCCGAGGCCGGGACGGCCGAGAAGGCGGACCCGGAGAAGACCGGGGCCTGACCGCCGGGTCACCTCACACCGCCCCGCACTGCACCGCACCCCCGCACTGCTTCACCGCACCGCACTGCTTCACCGCACCGCACCGCTTCACCGCACCGCCGCGCCGCATTTCCGCGGCACGCCGCATCGCATCGCATGACCGCGCACGGCGGCACTCTCGACGCCGCGCGATCTCACACCCCTGGCGAGCCCCGGGCCCTCGGGCCGGGGCTCGTTCGTCGTTCCCGCCATTCACGGCGCGAACCCGGAGCGGGCCGAACCGGAATGGCCGTATGGGGCCGCCGTCCCCGCGAAAGTGACGTCCCGGTGAAGCGTGGATGACCGTCCGTCGCGTATGCCGAGAAGTTGCTGAGTGTTTCCTGGCCGACGGGGTTGGCGGCGCCGGGCTGTGGCAGCCTGAGAAGGCGATGGATCAACCGTTTGCGACCGTCCGCGCCCGGCCGCCGGTCCGATGCTGACCGATCCCGCCGCGGCGACCGGGGAAACCAGGCAGGCCGAGCGGCCGGCCCCGTCGAGGACGCGGGCCGACGCCGGTTCCGGCCTTTCCGAAGGACGGCGGCGCTGGGGCCTGCTGCTCCTGTTCGGCTGGATCGCGCAGGTCGGCGTCCGGCTGGTGTTCGCGAGCGGGCAGACGATGCCGGTCGCCACGCCGGACGAGACGGGCTACCTGTTCGCCGCGCGGGTCCTCACCGGCGGGCCGCCCGCCGACATGTCCTACGGGACGGTCTACCGGGGCGGCTATCCGATGCTGCTCCTGCCCGCGTTCAAGCTCGCGCACGACCCGGACACCGTTTACCGGCTGTGCCTGCTCACGAACGCTCTGGTCGGTGCGCTGGTATTGCCGCTCGCCTATGTGCTGCTCCGCAGGTTCGGCCTCTCCCGCGGACGGTCCTGCCTTTTCGCGAATGTCGTGGCGTTGCTGCCCGCCGCCGTTTTCTACAGCGAGTTCGTGCTGACCGACGCCGTTCTTCCGGCCGTCGTCCTCGGCTGGCTGCTTCTCACGCACACCTGGCTCACGAGTGAGAATCCGCGAATTCAGCCGGCCGCCGCGATCGGCGCCTCTTTGCTGGCCGGATACGCGTGCGCGGCCCATTCACGCGGCGTGGTGATCATCGCCGTCCACGCCCTTCTCGTCCTGGTGGCGACCGTGCGGCGGTGGCGTCCGGTCTGGCAGTCGGCGCTCGCGCTGGCGGCGCTGGCGGCGGTCTTCCTCGCCGGGACGAAGCTGAACGCCCACCTGTTCCACGTGCTGTACCCGGCCGGCGACAACGATCTCGAAGGCAACCTGTTGCGGCGGCTGACCAGTGCGAGCGGCCTCGGCTGGACGTTCTCGCTGGCCGTGGGGCAGGTCTGGTACCTGATCGTCGGCACCGGCGGGCTCGCCGGCATCGGGCTGCTCGGCTGCGGCTCGCTGGCCGTCCGGCGCGGCACCGAGGCGCGGCTGCGGGCGCTCGCGCTGGCGGTCCTGGCGTCGATCGCGGGGATCGCGGTCGCCACGTCCGCCGCGCTGCCCGACGAGGTGCGGGTCGGGAACTACGTCTACGGCCGCTACCTGGCCTGTTTCGCGCCGGTGCTGGTCGCGGCGGGGATCGCGGTGCTCGTCCAGGCGTCCCGGCGGACGCTGGGCTGGGCGGCCGGCGGGACGGTCGTGCTCGCCGCCGCGTCCGGGGCCGTCGTGTACGCGTACGCGGGAAGCCGCCTGACCAGGTACGTCTTCACCCCGTTCGATTTCCCCGAGTCGTCTTTCCTGACTCTGGACTGGCACCGTTTCCACCTGTGGCGCGCGACCGTCGCGGGGCTGGTGCTGCTCGGGCTGGCCGTCCTGGTCGTGTGGGCGCTGCGCGGGCGCGCGGCCATGGCCGTCCTCGCCGGGACGCTCGTCGCCGTCGAGGCCGGCATGACCGGGACGGCCACGGCGGAGATCGCCCGCCCGCTCGTCCGCGAGTTCGGCCCGATCGCCCGGCTGGACGGCGTGGCCCGGCCCGGCGACCGGGTCGCGGTGGACTGGCAGGTGCCCTGGAAGGTGCGGCTCCCGATGCTCTACGACGCCGGGCTCCACCGGCCGCTGGAGTTCGACGGCAACCGGCGCAAGCCGCCCGCGCACCGGGCGAACCTGATCATCCTGGACTGGCGGCGTCCCGGGCACGTCCCGGCGGAGCGGACCTGGAAGAAGGGCACGCCGCCGCCCGGCTGGCACATCGTCGCGAAGCGGACCAGCAAGGACGGCAGCTGGGTCGCTTGGCGCCGCGACTGACCCCGCCTACCGCCGTCCGACCGCGACCGGCCGTCCTCGAAGCGGATCAGTGCAGGTCGGAGCGGTCGGCCGGGGTGAGCTTCGGCGGGACCTGGCCGAGCGTGGACGGGTGGTCCCAGATCTGCAGGACGCCGTCGGACGACTTCCAGAGGCGCTGCCAGCCCTTCGCCCGCCGGGGCCGCCAGCCGCCGAGCACCTGCGCCTCCTGGCCGCGCCAGCGCGTCCACAGGACGGGCGCGCTGAACGCCTCGACCGGCAGGCTGTAGTGGTCGTGCGGCCAGGACTCGATGCGGCCGTTCCAGGTCCTGCGGCCCCACGGATCGCGGACGTAGAAGGTCAGCGTCTGCGCGAGCCGCCGGTCGGAGTAGATCGTCGTGATGTCGTTCCGGCCGCGCAGCCAGGTCCTCAGCTCGTTCCAGGCGGTGTCGCGCGGCAGGTCCGGGACGGCCCGGACGCACACGACGACGTACGAGGCGGCCACCACGACGGCGAGGGCCGCCGCGGGGGTGCGGAGCCGCCGCCTCGGACCGTCCGGAACGCGCTGCCACAGCAGGGCGACCGTCCCGAAACCGCCCGCGAGCAGGGCCGGGAGGACGGCGTCCCAGTAGCGGGGGAGCCAGGCGCGCAGCGAGATCGACTGCGGGTTCAGCACCCCCGACAGCAGCGTGATCGGGACGCCGAGGGCGAGGAACCAGACCAGGACGAGCAGCAGCCGCCGGTCCCGGGTGGCCGCCCAGCCGACCACGGTCAGCGCGAGCGCCGCGATGAACACCGAGCCGAGAGCGCTCCAATCATGGAACGCGCGGGTGAACGACTCGGCGGCGAGCGTGCGCGTGACGCGGTCGCGGGACAGCCCGCCGTGCTCGGCTGCCGAGATGATCCCGGCGAGCGGGTTCCCCCAGACGATCTGGTTGTGCACGAAATCGGCCCCGAAGACGACCGCCATCGGGATCCCGATCGTGATGTTGCGCCGCCACGGAATCCGCAGGAGGACGAGGAAGACCGGGATGACGACGAACATCAGCGCGACGAACTCGCGGCTCAGGAAGGCCAGCCCGTAGGCGGTTCCGGCGGCGACGAGCCAGCGCGTCCGGTCCCGTCCCGTCCGGCGGGACGCGGTGACGAGCGCGGCCATCCCCAGCGAGAACAGCCCCGCGCCGGGCATGTCCGGCAGCATCACGCCGGTGGACCAGCCGAGCTCGTGCCCGTACGGGTTCGTCATCGTGAACAGCGGGTTGACCAGGATCACCAGCACGGACGCCAGGCCCGCCACGTTTCCGAACAGCGACCGGACGGCCAGGAAGCACCCGACGAAGAACAGCGCCACGCCGACGGCCGTGACCGTGAAGTAGGCGATCTGGCCCGGCCCGAGGACCTCCTGCGCCAGCCGGGCGGGCAGCACCAGCCCCACCCGCGTCACCTGGTGCGGGACCTCGGAGAACGGCCACTGCTCCAGCGGGATGTGCGGCCAGTCGCGGGCCGCGAGCCACACGTAGTACGGGTCGAAGTACAGCGGCGGCACCATGAGGACGTACTGGAGGCCCACCCCGCAGGCGGCGACCAGGGCGCAGAGCGCCAGCGCGAGCCGATGCCGCCGGAACGGGCCCGGCCGGGGCGCCCCGGCCTCGCCGACCGAGGGTTCAGAGACGGCCGTCCGGGCCGCATCCGCGTCTACCAAAACCCGCTCCCGCTCAGCGTCTCCGCACGTCATCGGCCAGGTCAGCAGGTTAGCCCCCGATCCCCGGCCGGGCCGTGCGACGACGCCGAACCGTCAGTCAGCTTTCAGGAACCGTCCGCCTGGACGTGCTCGCTTGTTCGGACTTCTCGCGCCGTTCCCGACTCGTTCCCCTCCCGTTCCCGTCCGGCGGGGTTATCCACAGGGCGGATATCGGTTCGGACGGCGCGGGCGCGCCCTCTACCCTTGAGACATGTCCTCGTCGAGCCGACACATCCTCACCGCGCCCGCCTGGCCGTACGCCAACGGGCCCCGCCACCTCGGGCACGTCTCCGGTTTCGCGCTGCCCGCCGACATGTTCAGCCGCTACCAGCGGATGGCGGGCAACCAGGTCCTGATGGTGAGCGGCACCGACGAGCACGGCACGCCGATCCAGGTCCAGGCCGACAAGGAGGGCGTGTCCGCCCGCGAGCTCGCCGACCGCTACAACCTCGCCATCGCGCAGGACCTGCACGGTCTCGGCATGAGCTACGACCTGTTCACCCGGACGACCACGCGCAACCACTACGCCGTCGTCCAGGAGATCTTCAAGGGCCTGTACGACAACGGGTACATCTTCCCCAAGACGACGATGGGCGCGATCTCGCCGTCCACCGGCCGCACGCTGCCCGACCGCTACATCGAGGGCACCTGCCCGATCTGCGGCTACGACGGCGCGCGCGGCGACCAGTGCGACAACTGCGGCAACCAGCTCGACCCGATCGACCTGATCGACCCGGTGTCGCGGATCAACGGCGAGAAGCCGAAGTTCGTCGAGACCGAGCACTTCATGCTCGACCTGCCCGCCTTCACCGAGGTGCTCGGCCGGTACCTGAAGTCCAAGCAGGGCCAGTGGCGGCCGAACGTGCTGAAGTTCGCCCTGAACCTGCTCGACGACCTCCAGCCGCGCGCGATCTCCCGCGACCTCGACTGGGGCGTCCCGATCCCGCTGGACGGCTGGCGCGAGAACCCGGCCAAGAAGCTGTACGTCTGGTTCGACGCGGTCGTCGGCTACTTCTCGGCGTCGGTCGAGTGGGCGCGGCGCTCGGGCGACCCGGAGGCCTGGCGCGCCTGGTGGCAGGACCCGAACGCCCTGTCCTACTACTTCATGGGCAAGGACAACATCGTCTTCCACGCCGAGATCTGGCCGGCGATGCTGTTCGGCTACGACGGCCAGGGCGACAAGGGCGGCACGCCGGGCTCGCTCGGCGCGCTGAACGTGCCGACCGAGGTCGTGTCGTCGGAGTTCCTGACCATGGAGGGCCGCAAGTTCTCCTCGTCCCGCCAGGTCGTGATCTACGTCCGGGACTTCCTCGAACGCTACGACGTGGACGCGCTGCGGTACTACATCGCGGTCGCCGGGCCGGAGAACAACGACACCGACTTCACCTGGTCGGAGTTCGTCCGGCGCAACAACGACGAGCTGGTCGCGGCCTGGGGCAACCTGGTCAACCGGTCGGTGAACATGGCCGCCAAGAACTACGGCGCGATCCCGGCGCCGGGCGACCTCACCGACGCCGACCGGGCGCTGCTCGCGCGCAGCCGCGAGGCGTTCGGCAAGGTCGGGGCCGAACTCGACCGGTCCCGGTTCAAGAACGGCATCTCCGAGGCGCTGGACGTCGTCCGGGACGCCAACCGCTACCTGTCGGACCAGGCGCCCTGGAAGCTGAAGGACGACCCGGCCCGCGTCCAGTCGATCCTGTACACCGCGCTCCAGGTCGTGGACGACGCCAAGTCGCTGCTCACGCCGTTCCTGCCGTCCTCGTCGCAGAAGGTGCACGAGATGCTCGGCGGCGAGGGCGTGTGGGCCGCGCAGCCGCGGCTGGAGACCGTCTCGGAGGAGGGCGGCCCCGACTACCCGATCCTGACCGGCGACTACGCCGCCGAGAAGGCCGTCTGGGAGTCGCGTCCGATCACGCCGGGCGTGCCGCTCGCCAAGCCGACGCCGCTGTTCAGGAAGCTGGACGACGCGGTCGTCGAGGAGGAGCTGGCCCGGCTGGAGGGCGAGTGAGCGGGACGGAGGGCACCGACGGCGAGGCCCCGCGCGCGTTCCCGCCGCTGCCCGACCGGCTGCCGGTCGACGTCTTCGACAGCCACTGCCATCTCGACCTGGTCGGGCTGCCGGTGGAGGAGCAGCTCGCGTCCGCGAAGGCGGCGGGCATCACCCGGATCGTCACGATCGGGGTCGACCTGCCGTCCTCGCGGCTGTGCGTCGAGACCGCGGGCGAGTTCGACGACGTCTACGCGGGCGTCGCGATCCACCCGAACGACTCGACGGGCGTCGGCGACGACGTCCTGAACGACATCGCCGAGCTCGCCCGGCATCCGAAGGTGCGCGCGATCGGCGAGACCGGTCTCGACTACTACCGCGACTGGGCCCCGAAGGACGACCAGCACCGCTCGTTCCGCGCGCACATCGAGATCGCCAAGCGCACCGGCAAGGCGCTGGTCATCCACGACCGCGACGCGCACGACGACGTGCTGCGCGTCCTCGACGAGGAGGGCGCGCCCGAGCGCACGGTGTTCCACTGCTTCTCGGGCGACGCCGCGATGGCCGAGGTGTGCGTCGAGCGCGGCTACGTGATGAGCTTCGCGGGCAACGTCACCTTCAAGAACGCCCAGCCGCTCCGCGAGGCCCTGGACGTCGCCCCGCTCGACCTGATCCTCGTCGAGACGGACGCGCCGTTCCTCACACCGGTGCCGAACCGGGGCAAGCCGAACGCGTCCTACCTGATCCCGCACACCGTCCGCTTCATGGCCGACTACAAGAGCGTGCGGCTGGACGACCTCTGCGAGGCCATCGCCGCCAACGGCGAGCGCGTCTTCGGTCCCTGGTGACCACTTCGCCGTAGCCCGTTGCCGCCCGCCGCCCGCCGCACCCGGTCCGGAGCCGTGGCGGCGGGGGTCAGGGGTGCTGGGAGGCGCGCCAGCGGGCGGCCTTCTTGCGGCGTTCGCGGGCGAAGACCACCGCGACGACGAGGCATCCGCCGATGGCGATGCCGAAACCGCCCATCCTCGCCATGAGGCTGCGGCCGAAACCGTGGCCGTAAGGACCGAAGGGGCCGAAACGGATCGGGACGTCGCGCCCGTAGTCGTCCATGTTCACGTTGTAGATGTGACCCGAGCCGGTGGTGCCGTCGGGCTTGACCCAGACGCCGCGGCAGTGGAGCGTCTGGGACCTGCCGGTGTGCGTCCGCTGGCACGACAGGACGCGCGCGGTGGCCTTGTCGCCCGCCAGCACCGTGTAGCCGACCGCCACGGGCCAGATCGCGGCCGCGGCGACGATCAGCAGGGGGATCAGCACGCCGGGCGATCTGAACGTGCGCATGGCCCTCCTCGGGACGCCCCGTGCTCGTTGCGGGCGCCTCCTGCTCGTTGTGGACGTCCGGTGCGCGGTGCGGATGTCCGCGTACTCGACGAGGGCGAAGGCTACCGGAGCGAAAGGGACGTTGCGGGCGCGCAGTGGCGTGCGGGGTGCCGGTGGCGCTAGGTTCATCGGCCATCGGGACGACAACCCCCAGGCCGCCCCGGACGTCCCCACCCGCGCGTCCGGGCCGGCACCCCCTCCTGCCACCGTCCCGCCCCCGGAGGAGATCGTGCGCCGTCACCCGAGTCTCGTCGTGCCCCTGGCCGCCGTCACGCTGCTCGCCGCCGCGTGCGGGTCCGGCGCGAAGGCCGCGCCGCCGCCCGGAAAGTCGAGCCCGGCGGGCGACGCCGCCGCGCCGTCCGGCCCGCCGCCGAAGAAGGTCGTGATCGTGGTCGACACGGCCCGCACGGAGGTCATGACGACCGGGCAGACCGTCCAGCAGGTGCTGGACCAGGCGCACATCGCGCTGGGCAAGTACGACCTGGTGAACCCGGCCAAGCAGGAAGCGCCGGCGGACACGATCAAGGTGACGCGGCTGCTGTCCAAGCCGCAGACCAAGACCATCACGACCGATCCGCCGACGGTGAAGAAGAAGGTGTCGTCGCTGCCGCCGTTCAGCCAGAAGGAGCTGCGGAAGGGCAGGCCGGAGATCAAGATCGTCCAGGTGGCGTGGGTGCGGCGGCACGGCAAGAAGGTCAAGGCCGTGCTCTCGCAGAAGCTGAAGCAGAAGGCCGTGCCGCGGATCCTCGGCATCGGCCCGCAGAGCGCGGCCGGCGGGGACGTGGCGAAGCTGAACTGGGCGGCGCTCGCGCAGTGCGAGTCCGGTGGCAACCCGCACTCGGTGAACCCCGCCGGGTACTACGGGCTGTACCAGTTCTCCATCCCGTCGTGGGCGTCGGTGGGCGGTTCGGGCAAGCCGAGCGACGCCCCGGCCGCCGAGCAGACCTACCGCGCGCAGCTGCTCTACAAGCGGGTCGGCGGACGGTGGCAGGGCCAGTGGCCGAACTGCGGCCACTTCCTGTTCTCCTGACCGCCCCGCAGCCCCGCCGGAGGCCGTCCGGTGGGCGGGCGCGCCCGGAGCATCGCGCGGCACCTGGGAGACTGGGGCGCGTGGGGGACTCTCAGGGACTTCTCGGCCCGGCCGACATCCGCGAGCTGGCCGGGGCGCTCGGCATCCGGCCGACCAAGACGCTCGGGCAGAACTTCGTCATCGACGCCAACACCGTCCGGCGGATCGTCCGGACGGCCGAGCTCGACCCGGACGACGTGGTCGTCGAGGTCGGGCCGGGCCTCGGCTCGCTGACGCTGGCGCTGCTGCCCGAGGCGGGCCGGGTGGTGGCCGTCGAGATCGACGCGGCGCTCGCCCGCGCGCTGCCGATCACCGTGGCGGCCCGCGAACCGGAGCTGGCCGGACGGCTGGAGGTCGTGCACGCGGACGCGCTCAAGATCACCGAACTGCCGGGGCCGGCGCCGACCGCGCTGGTCGCGAACCTGCCGTACAACGTGGCCGTCCCGGTCGTCCTGCACCTGCTGGAGCGCCTGCCGTCGCTGCGCCGGGCGCTGGTCATGGTGCAGGCCGAGGTCGCCGACCGGATGACCGCCGCGCCGGGCGGCCGGATCTACGGCGTGCCGTCGGTGAAGCTGGCCTGGTACGGGGACGCGCGCCGGGCCGGGCCGGTCGGGCGCGCCGTGTTCTGGCCCGTCCCGAACGTCGACTCGGGCCTGGTCGCGTTCACCCGGACGGCCCCTCCGGAGACGACCGCCACGCGCGAGCAGGTGTTCGCCGTGATCGACGCGGCGTTCGCGCAGCGCCGCAAGACGCTGCGCGCCGCGCTCGCGGGCTGGGCGGGCTCGGCCGCCGCAGCCGAGGAGGCGCTGCGCGCCGCGGGGGTGGATCCGAAGACCCGGGGCGAGCAGCTCGACGTGGCCGCGTTCGCCCGCATCGCCCAGTATCGTCCTGTGGGCGAGGTACGCGGCCACGGGCGGCCCGCGGCACCGGAAGAGGCGGAGGATCATGCTGAGCGCGCGGGTGACGGGGGCCCTCCGGGCGGTACGGAAACGTGATCGGGTCCTGACGGGGACGGCGGTCGCGGCGGTGCTGGCGCTGGCCGCGTCCGGATGTTCGGACGGCGCGCGCGCCACCCCGAGGATCACCACCACCGTCAAGCAGGGCGTCGCGCCGACCCCGCCGCAGCGCGGCGCGTACTTCGGCGCGTGGGTCAACCCGGACGAGCGCACGGCGCTTCCCAGCGGCAGCCCGAGCGTCGGCCCGAGCGCGTCGAAGTCGCCGTCCGGCTCGCCCGGCCCGGACGAGTCGTCCTCGTCGTCGGCGTCGATGGCCGCGCTGGAGGGCTTCGAGCGGCAGCTCGGCCGCCGGCTGGACTTCGCGCAGAGCTACCACGGCTGGAAGGCCGCGTTCCCGGACGAGGCGGACAAGGCCGTCCTCGCCGGTGACCGCTACCTGCTGCTGTCCTGGTCGGCGGGCGACACCAAGCAGATCCTCGGCGGCAAGTACGACGACATGGTGCGGCAGCGCGCCCGCGCCCTGAAGGCGACCCGCAAGCCGGTGTTCCTGCGCTGGCAGCGGGACATGGACCGGTTCGGCCCGACCACCAAGATCCACGACCCGGTGGACTTCATCGCGGCCTGGAAGCACCTGCGGCTGATCTTCTCCGAGGAGAAGGTGGACAACGTCGCCTGGGTCTGGTGCCCGTCCGCGCGCGGCTTCCCCGACATCGCGCCGGACTACTACCCCGGCGACGACGAGGTGGACTGGATCTGCGCCGACGTCTACCCCGGCGCGGACTACGACTACCGCGACCTGTCCGAGGCGTCCCGGAAGTTCTTCGAGTGGGCGCAGCACCACCCGCGCCCGGTGATGATCGGGGAGTTCGGCGTCCCGGCGTCCTACGGGTCCCGGCGGGCGGAGTGGCTGCGCAACGCCAGCCAGTACCTCCAGGAGCACCCGCAGGTGAAGGCCGTGTCCTACTACGACTCCGACGAGGACGCCGACGAGCCGCGCGACCGGTCGCACATGTACTCCGTCGCGGGCGACAAGCGGGCCGTCTCGGCGCTGCGCGAGCTGGCGACCACGCCGTTCTTCAACCCCCACAACCTCCCGGTCACCCCCGGCTCCTGACCCGGTCACCCCCGGCTCCCGACCCGGTCGCCCCCGGCTCCCGACCCGGTCGCCCCCGGCTCCCGGCCCGGTCACCCCCGGCTCCTGAGCCGGTCGCCCACGGCTCCCGGCCCGGTCGCCTCCGGCCGACCCCGGCTCCTGACCCGGTCCTTCCCCGCGGCTCGAAGGTCCGGGCGGGGGCGCGCTTCCCGTACGCTCGGTAAGCGTGAAACCAGTGACGGTACGCGTTCCCGCGAAGGTGAACCTCCAGCTCGGCGTCGGGCCCCTCCGTGACGACGGCTACCACGACCTGGTCAACGTGTTCCACGCCGTGTCGCTGTTCGACGAGGTGACGGCCGTCCCGGCGGACGCGCCGTCGGTGACCGTCGAGGCGGCCCCGGACGCGCAGGTCGCGATTCAGAACGTCCCGCTGGACGGCGGCAACCTCGCGATGCGCGCCGCGCGCCTGCTGGCGGAGCGGGCCGGCGTCGAGCCGAACGTGGAGCTGCGCATCCGCAAGGCGATCCCGGTCGCGGGCGGCATGGCGGGCGGTAGCGCCGACGCCGCCGCCGCGCTGCTGGCCTGCGCCCGGCTCTGGAAGGCCGACCTGCTCCTCCCGGCGCTCCCCGAGCTCGGCGCCGAGATCGGCAGCGACGTGCCGTTCGCGCTGCTCGGCGAGTCCGCGATCGGCCTCGGCCGGGGGGAGCGGCTGACGCCGCTGGAGACGTCCGGCACCTTCCACTGGGTGTTCGCGACGGCCGACGGCGGCCTGTCCACGCCCGCCGTGTACGCCGAGTGCGACCGGCTGCGGGAGGCGCGCGGCGAGCGGGTGCCGTGGCCGCCCGCCTACGACGAGCTGGCGAAGGCGCTGGCCGCCGGGGACGCCCGCGCGCTCGGCGCGGCCCTGGCCAACGACCTGCAGCCCGCCGCGCTCTCGCTGCGGCCGTCGCTGCGCCGCACCCTGGACGCGGGCCGCGAGCTGGGCGCGCTCGGCTCGCTGGTCTCCGGATCCGGCCCGACCACGGCGTTCCTGGCCGAGTCCGCCGAGCACGCGGCCGGCCTCGCCGCCGCGCTCGCCGGAGCCGGCGTGGCCAAGCAGGTCGTCCGGGCGTACGGTCCGGTCCCCGGCGCGACGGTAGTCTGAGTGACGCCGTGAATCTGATCAACGTTGAGAACATCAGCAAGTCGTACGGACCGTCCCCGCTGCTGGACGGGGTGTCGCTGGGCCTGGACGAGGGCGACCGCATCGGCGTCGTCGGCCGCAACGGGGGCGGCAAGTCCACCCTGGTCGCGATCCTCGCCCGCCGCCTGAAACCCGACGAGGGCCGCGTCACGCACGCGCGCGGCCTGCGCATGGGCTACCTCACCCAGCGCGACGAGTTCGCGCCGGACGCGACCGTCCGCTCGGTCGTGCTGGGCGACCGCGCCGAGCACGAGTGGGCGGGCGACACCCGCGTCCGCGACGTCCTGTCCGGCCTCCTGGCCGACCTGGCGCTCGACGCGCCGATCGCCGGGATGTCGGGCGGGGAGCGACGCCGGGTTGCGCTGGCCCGGCTGCTGGTGCCCGAGTCCGATCTGCTCGTCCTGGACGAGCCGACCAACCACCTCGACATCGAGGCCATCGACTGGCTCGCCCGGCACCTGAAGTCCCGCCGCGTCGCTCTGCTCGTCGTCACGCACGACCGCTGGTTCCTGGACGAGGTCACCGACCGCACCTGGGAGGTCGTGGACGGCGCGGTCGAGCGCTACGAGGGCGGCTACTCGGCGTTCGTCCTGGCGAAGGCCGAGCGGTCCCGGATCGCCGCCGCGACCGAGGCCAAGCGCCAGAACCTGCTCCGCAAGGAGCTGGCCTGGCTGCGCCGCGGCCCGCAGGCCCGCACGTCCAAGCCCAAGTTCCGGGTGGACGCCGCGCAGGCGCTGATCGCCGACGAGCCGCCGCTGCGCGACACCGTGGAGCTGACGAAGTTCGCGACCGCCCGCCTCGGCAAGACCGTCTTCGACCTGGAGGACGTGACGGTCGAGGTCGGCGGCAACGAGATCTTCGAGCACGTGACCTGGCAGCTCGGCCCCGGCGACCGGCTCGGCCTGGTCGGCGTGAACGGCAGCGGCAAGTCGACCCTGCTCCGCCTGCTGGACGGCGCGGTCCGGCCGACGTCCGGCCGGCTGGTCCGGGGCAAGACCGTCCAGCTCGCGCACCTGTCCCAGAACCTGGACGAGCTCGACCCGGACCGCCGCGTCCTGGAGTCGGTCGAGGAGATCAAGCGCCGGATCACCGTCGGCAAGCGCGAATGGACGGCGTCCCAGCTCCTCGAACGGCTCGGCTTCAAGGGCGACCGGCAGTGGACGCCGGTCGGCGACCTGTCCGGCGGCGAGCGCCGCCGCCTCCAGGTGCTCCGGCTCCTGATGGGCGAGCCGAACGTCCTGCTGCTGGACGAGCCGACCAACGACCTCGACATCGAGACCCTGACCGAGCTGGAGGACATCCTCGACGGCTGGCCGGGCACGCTCGTCGTCGTCAGCCACGACCGCTACTTCCTGGAGCGCGTCACCGACCGCGTGGTCGCGCTCCTCGGCAACGGCAAGATCTCCTTCCTGCCCGGCGGCGTGGACGAGTACCTGGCCCGCCGCGCGTCCGGCGGGGCGACCACGAAGACCGCCCAGGCGGCCCAGGCCGTCCGTGCCCAGGAGGCCCGTCCCGCCGCCAAGCCCAAGAGCAGCGCCCAGGACTGGAAGGCCCGCAAAGAGCTGGACCGCCTGGAGCGGCGCCTGGAGAAGCTGGCCAAGCAGCAGGCCGACCTGCACGAGCAGCTCGCCGCCCACGCCACCGACTACGCCAAGCTCCAGGAGCTCGACGCCGAGCTGAGGTCCCTCCAGTCCGAAGCCGCCGAAGTCGAAGAAGAGTGGCTCATGCTCGCCGAAAACGTCGAATAACCGGACAGCCCCCGGTTCGGGGTCAGTCCTGGTTGGTGTCGAAGGGGACCAGGAGGGTCCTGAGGAGGCCGCCGAGGGTTTCGCGGTCGGCGGGGGAGAGGGCGTCGAGGATGGCGTGCTCGCGTTCCAGGAGGGCGGCGAAGGCGGCGTCGACGCGGGTGCGGCCGGCCTCGGTGAGTCGGACGAGGACGCCGCGCTTGTCGGCCGGGTCGGGGTGGCGTTCCACCAGGCCGGCCTCGGTGAGGCGGTCGATGCGGTTGGTCATCGTGCCGGAGGTGACCAGGGTGGCGCGCAGCAGGCGGCCGGGGGACAGCTCGTAGGGCGCGCCCGCGCGGCGCAGGGCGGTGAGGACGTCGAACTCCCAGGATTCCAGGTCGTGTTCGGCGAACACGGCGCGGCGGGCGCGGTCCAGGTGGCGGGCGAGGCGGGAGACCCGGCTCAGCACCAGCAGCGGAGAGACGTCGAGGTCCGGCCGCTCGGCGTGCCAGGCCTCGACGAGCCGATCGACCTCGTCGTGCATGGGGTCACCCTACCTGTCTTGATATCGAGAAGACTTTCTTGACATCAAGATAGCGGCGGGGCATCATCTGTCTTGATGTCGAGAGAAACGATGCCCAGGCCGCCCGCGGCCGTCTGGGACCCCGCGCAGTACGGGGCCTTCGGCGGCGAGCGCGGCAGGCCGTTCTTCGAACTGGTCGCGCGTGCCGGGGTGCGGAGCCCGGGCTACGTGGTCGACCTCGGTTGCGGGTCGGGCGAGCTGACCGCCGCGCTGGCCGAGCGCTGGCCGGACGCCGTGATCGACGGCTACGACAGCTCCCTGGAGATGGTCCAGGCCGCCCGCGCGCACGAGATCCCCGGACGCCTGGAGTTCGGCGTGTGGGACGTCGCGGAGTGGCGTCCCGAGCGTCCGGTCGATCTGATCGTGTCCAACGCCGTCCTGCAGTGGGTGCCCGGCCACGTGGAGATGTTCCCGCGCTGGCTCGACGCGCTCGCGGACGGCGGCCGGCTCGCCTTCCAGGTGCCCGGGAACTTCGGCGCGCCCAGCCACGTGCTGCTGCGCGAGCTGTGCCTGTCGGCGCGCTGGCGCGACCGGCTCGGCGGCGTGCTGCGGACCGATCCGGTCCTCGAACCGGCCGGATACCTCGACGCCCTCGCCCGCCTCGGCTGCGTCGTGGACGCCTGGGAGACGACCTACTCGCAGGTCCTCCAGGGCGACGACCCGGTGCTGGAGTGGGTCAAGGGGACGGCGTTGCGGCCCGTCCTGACGGCGCTCAGCCCGTCCGACGCGGACGAGTTCCTCGGCGAGTACCGGGAGCTCCTCCGCGAGGCGTACCCGAAGACCTCCTACGGAACCGTGTTCCCCTTCCGGCGCATCTTCGTGGTGGCCGGGAAGCGCACCGGTCCCTAGAGCAGGATGCCGTCCGCCGCGCGGGGGAAGCGATTCCGTTCCCCTGCGGTGCGTCACCCCGCGCGGCGGACGGCGTCCAACACCCTCCGAGGAGAACCCATGGCCATCAAGGGCTACCACCACGTCCAGATCGCGGCTCCGGCCGGGAGCGAGGACGCCATGCGCGGCTTCTACTCGGGCGTGCTGGGGTTCGAGGAGATCCCCAAGCCGGAGAAGCTGGCCAAGCGCGGCGGTGCGTGGTTCCGCGGCCCGGGCCTCGAACTGCACGTGGGGATCGACGCCGAGTTCCGCGCCCCGAAGAAGGCGCACCCGGCCTTCCTCGTGGACGATCTGGACGGCCTCGCCGACCGCCTGCGCGCGGCCGGGCACGAGGTGATCCCGGACGGCCTGTTCCCCGGCTACCGGCGCTTCTACGCCGCCGACCCGGCGGGCAACCGCCTGGAGTTCCTGGAACCCGCCTGACGCCGCACAGGACGCCTGGCGCCACACAGACGCCTGATGCCACACAGGGACGCCTGACGCCACCCAGGCACGCCTGACGCCACACAGACGCCTGACGCCGCACAGGAGAGAGGGCGGCTCCCGCGCGTGCGGGAGCCGCCCTCTTCTCGCGTGTGGCGATCAGTACCCGGCCCTCAGTACCTGGCGATCTCGCTCGTCTCGCGGAGGGCCGCGTCCGCCGGGATCTCGTCCGCGGCGAGGCCCTCGGTGAGGTCGTCCAGCTCGGCGGCGGGGCCGTCCGCGCCCTCGGCGGACGGGTCGTCCCGCCGGGCCTTCCGCTGGGCCTTCTCGGCCTTCGCGGCGGCGCGCCCGGCCTTCGCCTCCGCCTTCTCGGCCCTGGCCCGGTCCTTCTCGCGCTGCTTCTCCAACCGCTCCAGCTCCTTGCGGCGCCGCTTCGGATCGAGGTAGGGGCGGGGCTCCAGGCCGGACAGGCCGTTCCAGGCGAGGTTGACGACGTGCGCGGCGACCTCCTCGCGGCCGGGCTTGCGCACGTCCAGCCACCACTGGCCGGTCAGCGCGACCATGCCGACGAGGGACTGCGCGTACATCGGCGCGGCCTTGTCGTCGTACCCGTGGCGCTTGAACTCCTGCGCCAGGATGTGCTCGACCTCACCGGCGATCTCGCTGAGGAGGCTCGCGTACGAGCCGGTTCCGGTCCCGCCGTGCGAGTCGCGGACGAGGATGCGGAACCCGTCGGGGTGCTCCTCGATGTAGGCGAGCAGCGCGAGGGCGGCCTTCTCCAGCTTGGACCGGTAGTGGGTCGCCGAGTTCAGGGACTCGGTCACCATGGACAGGAGCCGCTCGAACTCCCGGTCCACGACCACCGCGTACAGGCCCTCCTTCCCGCCGAAGTGCTCGTACACCACCGGCTTGGAGACCCCGGCCGCGCCGGCGATCTCCTCGACCGAGGTGCCGTCCAGCCCCCGCTCGGCGAACAGCGTCCGGCCGATGGTGAGGAGCTGCTCGCGTCGTTCCTTGCCGGTCATGCGCTTCCTGCGCGACCTCGGGACGGGTTCAGTCACGCCGTCAATTGTGACGGTCACGCGGCCTTCTCGTCGCCGCGGGTGCGATCCGCGACCGTTTCGACGCCTTCGCGGCCGTCCAGCCGCCGGGCGGCGAGGCGCTCGGCGTTGGGCCAGCGGACGTTGGTGGCCCAGCCCAGCTTCTCGAACGCCCAGATGATCCGGGCGCTGATGTCGATCTGGCCCTTCAGCACGCCGTGCCGGGCGCAGGTCGGGTCGGAGTGGTGCAGGTTGTGCCAGGACTCGCCGAGGGACGGGATCGCGAGCCACCACACGTTGCGGGACTTGTCGCGGGCCTCGAAGTGCTCCTTGCCGAAGGTGTGGCAGATCGAGTTGATCGACCAGGTCACGTGGTGGACGAGCGTCACGCGGACGACGCCGGCCCAGAAGAACGCGGTGACCGCGCCCATCCAGGACCAGGTGATGAGGCCGCCGAGGACGCCGGGCAGCAGCAGCGTCACCGCGACCATGCCGGGGAACCAGCGGTGGATGGCGGTCATGTCCCGGTCCTTGAGCAGGTCCGGGGCGTAGCGGCGCTTGTTGGTGCGGTTGCCGTCGAACAGCCAGCCGTAGTGCGCCCAGGCGAGGCCCTTGGCCAGGGCCTTCCAGTCCGAGCCGAACCGCCACGGCGAGTGCGGGTCGAGCTCCATGTCGGAGTGCTTGTGGTGCCGCCGGTGGTCGGCGACCCACGTGATCACCGGGCCCTCGACGGCGAGGCTGCCGCAGAGCGCCATGAAGATCTTCAGGCCCCGGTTGGCCTTGAAGGAGCCGTGCGTGAAGTACCGGTGGTAGCCGACCGTGATCCCGCCCGCCGACAGCACGTAGAAGATCGCCGTGAGGACGACGTCGGTCCAGGAGAGGAACGAGCCCCACAGCATCGGGACGGCGGCGAAGAGTGCGAGGAACGGAACGCCGGTGAAGACGCCCACGAGGATCTTCTCGAGTGTGCCCTGGGGTTCGGCGTCGAATTCCGGCTGGCCCTTGCGTCGCTCCGTAGCGTCGACAACGGGGGCTGTAGTCATGCGTCACCACTTCTTCCTGCTCAGAGAGCCCTTACCTACGTCACCGTAACCTACGCTCCCGTAGCTAAACAGCTTCGGGAAGTAAAATCGCGCACAGCGGCCGAAACTCGCGTTACGGTCACCATGCGGTTACCCCGCCCCGCCCCGCCCCCTCGGGGGCGGGACCCACGGCAGCCCCCACGCTCGGACGGAGCCCGCATGGCACCCCTCACCCGCGCCCTGGCATCCCTGGACGGACTCTCGGTCGGCGACGCCTTCGGCGACCGGTTCTTCGAACTCGCGAACCGCGGCCTGTCGCCGGACCGCGACCTGCCGCCCCGCCCGTGGGCCTGGTCGGACGACACGGAGATGGCCTGCACGGTCGTGGACGTCCTCGCCCGGTACGACCGGATCGAGCAGGACGAGCTGGCCGCCCGCTTCGCCGAGCGGATGAACGTCGGCCGGGCCTACGGCGTCGGCGCGCTCGAACTGCTCACCCGCGTGCGGTCCGGGCACGACTGGCGCGTCGCCGCCTGCGACTCCTTCGAGGGCAAGGGGTCCTACGGCAACGGCGCGGCGATGCGCGTCGCGCCGCTCGGCGCCTACTTCGCCGACGACCCGGACCGCGCCGCGCGCGAGGCCGAGCTGTCCGCCGAGGTCACCCACGTCCACCCGGAGGGCGTCGCCGGGGCGGTCGCCGTCGCGGTCGCCGCGGCGTACGTGGCCCGCACGGACGACCCGGCGCCGCGCGATGTGATCGAAATCGCCCTCGACCACACGCCGGGGTCGGGCGAGCAGGTCCGGCGGGGGCTGCGCCGGGCGCTGGACCTGCTCCGGCAGTCGCCGAAGGAGGCCGCGCACGAGCTCGGCAACGGGTCGCGCATCTCGGCGCCGGACACCGTCCCGTTCTGCCTGTGGGTCGTCGCCACCCACCTCGACGAGTACGAGCGGGCCGTCCGAACGTGCGCGTCGGTCGGCGGCGACATGGACACCACGGCCGCCATCACCGGCGGGATCCTCGGCGTCCGGACGGCGCCGCCGAGGCAGTGGCTCGACGCGCGCGAGCCCCTGCCCGAATGGCTCGGCGCCTGAGAAAAGGTGTACCGGAGGCGATGGTGGGCTTCGGTATCCTTGGCGTGATCGGCGGGGCGTTTCGTCCCGCCGGGCGATCCGGCGTGGTGTAACTGGCAGCACAAGGGTTTTTGGTGCCCTTAGACAAGGTTCGAATCCTTGCGCCGGAGCCGAACTGCTCCTCCCCGTCGGTCCGTGCCCGCCGGGTGCTGGCCGACAGGTCCGGTCCGGACGGTATCCTTCGGGTGTCGGGCGCGCTCTGACCTGCCACGCCGTCCTGCCGACCCGGTGGACGGAAGGTGAACCTCCACAGCCGCCGCGTCCCGCGACCCACCCGTCCGCGATGCCGAGGAGCCTCCTAGTGAGTGCCAGCCACCCGGCTGCCGTCATCGTCCTCGCCGCAGGTGAGGGCTCCCGGATGAAGTCCCGTACCTCCAAGGTCCTGCACGAGCTGTGCGGACGCACCATGCTCGGCCACGTGCTGGCCGCGGCGGGCGCCCTCGCCCCCGAGCGGACGCTGGTGGTCGTGGGCCACCGGCGCGAGCAGGTGGTCGAGCACCTGAAGCGCACCTCGCCGCACGCCGAGCCGGTCGTCCAGGAGCGGCAGGGCGGCACCGGCCACGCCGTCCGGACCGCGCTGGAGCAGGTCGGCGACCTGCGCGGGACCGTGGTCGTCACCAACGGCGACCACCCGCTGCTGCGCGGCGAGACCCTCGCCGAGCTCGTGCGCACGCACGAGGACGAGGGCAACGCCGTCACCGTCCTGACCACCGAGATGCCCGACGCCACCGGCTACGGCCGCATCCTGCGGGAGGAGGGCGGCGCGGTCGCCGGGATCGTCGAGCACAAGGACGCCACGGCCGCGCAGCGCACCGTCCGCGAGATCAACGTCGGCATGTACGCCTTCGACGGCGCGCTGCTCGCGGGCGCCCTGAAGCGGGTGAGCACCGACAACGCCAGCGGCGAGGAGTACCTCACCGACGTCGTCGCGATCCTGCGCGGCGACGGCCACCGCGCCGGCGCCTACCGCGTCCCGGACTGGATCGAGACCCAGGGCGTGAACGACCGGGTCCAGCTCGCGCAGGCCCGCCGCCAGCTCAACGACCGCCTCCTGGAGTCGCTCATGCGCTCCGGGGTGACGATCGTCGACCCCGCGTCGGTCTGGGTGGACGTGCAGGTGACCGCCGAACCGGACGCGGTCGTCCACCCGAACACCCAGCTGCGCGGCGAGACCCGCCTGGGCGCCGGGGCCGAGGTCGGGCCCGGCTGCACGCTCACCGACACCACCGTCGGCGCGGACGCCCGCGTGGTCAACGCGGTGTGCGTCCAGGCCGAGATCGGCCCCGAGGCGGCCGTCGGCCCCTACGCCTACCTGCGGCCCGGCACGCGGCTCGACCGCGGGGCCAAGGCGGGTACGTACGTCGAGATGAAGAACTCGCACGTCGGCGAGGGCGCCAAGGTCCCGCACCTCACCTACGCCGGGGACGCCGAGATCGGCCCCGCCGCCAACATCGGCGCGGGCACGATCTTCGCCAACTACGACGGCGTCACCAAGTCCCGCACCGTGATCGGCGAGCGCGCGTTCGTCGGCAGCAACACGGTGCTGATCGCTCCGGTCGAGGTCGGCGACGGCTCGACCACCGCCGCCGGATCGGCGATCACCAACGACGTGCCGCCCGGCGCGATCGCCGTCGCCCGCGGGCGGCAGCGCAACGTCGAGGGGTGGGTCGAGCGCAGGCGCGCCGGCACCCCCCAGGCCGAGGCGGCGCGCCGCGCCCGCGAGCGGGACGGCCTCCGGCCGGACGGCGCGGAGCAGGCCGGCGCGGAGCAGGGCGGCGCGGAGCGGGCCGGCAAGGAGCAGGGCGGCATGGAGCAGGGCGGGACCCGCGACCGGAACCGCGGCGAGGACAAGGCCGGCGAGTGAGCGGCGCAACGATCTCTGAGGGGGAGTCGTCCAAGTGAGTGGGATCAAGGCCAGCGGCGAGAAGAAGCTCATGCTCTTCACCGGCCGCGCCCACCCGGAACTGGCCAAAGAGGTAGCGGCGAATCTCGACGTCGAGCTGACGCCGACCTCCGCCTACGACTTCGCCAACGGCGAGACCTTCGTGCGGTTCCTGGAGTCGGTCCGGGGCAGCGACGCGTTCGTGATCCAGAGCCACACCGCGCCGATCAACCAGTGGATCATGGAGCAGCTGATCATGGTGGACGCGCTCAAGCGCGCCTCCGCCAAGCGGATCACCGTGGTCGCGCCGTTCTTCGGCTACGCCCGGCAGGACAAGAAGCACCGCGGCCGCGAGCCGATCTCGGCCCGGCTGATGGCCGACCTGTTCAAGACCGCGGGCGCGGACCGGCTGATCACCGTGGACCTGCACACCGCGCAGATCCAGGGCTTCTTCGACGGCCCGGTCGACCATCTGTTCGCGCTGGACCTGCTGGCCGACCACTTCGAGGACAAGCTCGACCTGTCCCAGGTCACCGTGGTGGCGCCGGACGCCGGCCGGGTACGGGTCACCGAGCGCTGGTCGGACCGGCTCGGCGGCGTGCCGATGGCGATCATCCACAAGAAGCGCGACCCGGACGTGGCCAACGAGGTCAAGGTGTTCGACGTGGTCGGCGACGTCGAGGGCCGCACCTGCGTGGTGGTCGACGACATGATCGACACCGCCGGCACGATCGTGAAGGCCGCCGACGCGCTGTTCGAGCACGGCGCGACGCGGGTCGTGGTCGCCGCCACGCACGGCGTGCTGTCCGGCCCGGCGGTGGACCGGCTCAAGAACTCCAAGATCTCCGAGGTGGTGCTGACCAACACGCTGCCCATCCCGGAGGACAAGCAGTTCGACAAGCTGACCGTCCTGTCGATCGCCCCGATGGTCGCCCGCGCGATCCACGAGGTGTTCACCGACGGCTCGGTGACCAGCCTGTTCGGCGGTCACAGCTAGATCGCGGCCAGACCGCCGGCTTCGAGCGGCGTCGAGCGCCCGGTCCGCCTCGTGCGGGCCGGGCGCTCGCGCGTCCGGCCGGACAGGCCCCGGTGGGGCGCCCGAAGCCCCGGCTCCGGCCGTCCCGCGGGCGCCCGCTTGGGCCGTGGTGGCCTGAGACGTTCCGGCCATCGGCTAGACTCTTTGAATCCGCGTATGCCCCCGGGTCGGTTCAGTGCGGCCCTGGCAGTGGAACCTGGGCAGGTTCCGCACTCCCCGGAGGAACGCGTAAACGAGTCTTCGAGGCGCACGACGCATCGAGCAACGCCTGATTCGCACTGTCCGTAGCGGACGACCGTGCCGGTCGGCCGTGGATCGCAACAACGAGGAGTTTTCGCCGTGTCCGAGGTACGCATCGCCGCCGAGCCGCGCACCGAGTTCGGTAAGGGTGCCGCGCGGCGCACCCGCCGGGCCGGCAAGGTGCCCGCCGTCCTCTACGGCCACGGCACCGACCCCGTGCACATCGCGCTGCCGGGCCACGAGCTCATGCTCGCCCTCAAGACCCCGAACGTGCTGCTCTCCATCGACATCCCCGGCAAGGGCGCCGAGCTGGCCCTGCCGAAGGACGTCCAGCGCGACCCGATCAAGGGCTTCCTGGAGCACGTCGACCTGCTCGCGGTGAAGCGCGGCGAGAAGGTCACCGTCGAGATCCCGGTGAACCTGACCGGCGACGTGGTCGCCGGCGGCGTCGTCGCGCAGGAGACCGTGCAGCTGGCGGTCGAGGCCGAGGCCACCCACATCCCCGAGGCCGTGGACGTCGAGATCGGCGGCCTGGAGGTCGGCACCCAGGTGCACGCCTCCGACGTGAAGCTCCCGGCGGGCGCCACCCTGGTCACCGACCCCGAGTCGCTGATCCTGCAGATCAACGACGCGACCGCGTCCGCGGGCGACACCGAGGGCGAGGCCGCCGAGGCCGAGGAGACCCCGGCCGAGGCCGAGACTCCGGCCGAGGGCGAGGAGTCCGCCGAGTGACGACCGGTTCGGTCTGACGCTCGTTCAGCAGTTCCAGAGCACGGCCCCTTCCGGTGCGTCCGCACCGGAAGGGGCCGTGCCCGTCTCTCCGGAGAACCGTGGTGAGCACTGATCTGTGGCTGGTCGTGGGGCTGGGCAATCCCGGGCCGTCCTACGCGGGCAACCGGCACAACGCCGGTTTCATGGTGCTGGACGTCCTCGGCGGGCGCGCCGGCGGCAAGTTCAAGTCGCACCGGTCGCGCGCGGACGTCCTGGAGGGCCGCCTCGCGGGCTCGCGCGTCGTGCTGGCGAAGCCGCGCTCGTACATGAACGAGTCGGGCGGGCCGGTGAAGGCGCTGCGCGACTTCTACAAGGTCCCGGTCGAGCGGACGGTCGTGGTGCACGACGAGCTCGACATCCCGTACGGCGCGATCCGCATCAAGAAGGGCGGGGGTGACAACGGGCACAACGGGCTGCGCTCGATCACCCGGTCGCTCGGCGACAAGGAGTACCTGCGCGTCCGTTTCGGGGTGGGTCGCCCGCCCGGACGGATGGACGCCGCCGACTTCGTCCTCAAGGATTTCTCCTCGGTCGAGCGCAAGGAGCTCGACCTGAACGTCGAGCGCGCGGGCGACGCCGTGGAGGCGTTGCTCACCAGCGGCCTCGACGCGGCGCAGAACGTCTTCCACGCGTCATAACGCCCGTAAGATGCATCACAACGTGGTGCATGTGGGCGCATGTGAACCCCGAGCGGTATTCGGCCGTCTCTGGGATAGGAACCGCGTTCCGGGGCAAGTTGGGCAAGGCGGTGATGTCGGTATGGCCGTGATGGACGGGCTTCGGTCGCCGAAAGGCGAGACTTCCGGAGACGTCCGGGCACGGTCGAGCGTCCAGCAGTGGACGCGCGGCTACCAGCGGGCGGCCGTGGCGCTGGACGCGCTCGCCATGCTCCTGGCGGGCGGGGTGGCCTTCGCCGCCCGCTTCCCCGGCTTCCCGGACCGGATGACCCTGCCGTACGCGGTGTTCTCGCTCGCGCTGCCGCTGTTCTGGCTGGTCGCGCTCGCGCTGTGCCGGGCCTACCAGCCGCGCTACACCGGCGTCGGGTACGAGGAGTTCCACCGCGTGCTGCGCGCGGGGTTCCTGATGATCGCCTCGGTCGCGATGGTCTCCTACGCGCTCAAGATCGAGGTCGCGCGCGGGTACGTGGTGCTCGCGCTGCCGCTCGGCGTCTTCCTGTGCCTGGTCGCGCGGTACCGGCTGCGCAAGCGGCTGCACGCGCGGCGCTGGAAGGGCGACTGCATGCGCCGGGTGGTCGCGGTCGGCCACCGCGCCGCCCTGTCGGACCTGATCCGCCTGCTGCGGCAGAAGCGCTACCACGGCATGGACGTCGTGGCGGTGTGCCTGCCTCCGAACGACCGCGGCGGCCCGGTCGCGAAGGTGCCGGTCGCCGGCGACTTCGCGCAGGTCGCGCAGGTGGTGGAACGGCTCGGCGCCGACTCGGTCGCGGTGCTGGCCTGCCCGGAGATGGACGGGGTGGCCCTGCGCCGGCTCGCCTGGCAGCTCGAACGGGACGACGTGGAGCTCGCCGTCGCCCCCGCGCTGATGGACGTGGCGGGTCCGCGCATCTCGATCCGTCCGGTGTCCGGGCTGCCGCTGCTGCACGTGGAGCACCCGGAGCTGGACGGCGTCCGCAAGGCGCTGAAGACGCTGCTCGACCGGGTGGGCGCGGCGGCGGCGCTGCTCCTGCTGAGCCCGCTGCTGCTGACCGTGGCCTTCGTGATCAAGCTGACCGACCGGGGCCCGGTGCTGTTCCGGCAGGTCCGGGTGGGGCGCGGCGGGCGCGAGTTCACCGTGCTGAAGTTCCGCACCATGGTCGTGGACGCCGAGCGCCGCAAGGCCGAGCTGCTGGCCGACAACGAGCACGACGGCGTGCTGTTCAAGATCCGTTCGGATCCGCGGGTGACCCGGGTGGGCCGGCTGCTGCGCCGCTACTCGCTGGACGAGCTGCCCCAGCTGATCAACGTGCTGCGCGGCGAGATGTCGCTGGTCGGCCCGCGTCCCCCGCTGCCGGAGGAGGTCGCCCGGTACGGTGGCGACGTGTACCGGCGGCTGGTCGTCCGGCCGGGGCTGACCGGGCTCTGGCAGGTGAGCGGGCGGTCCGACCTGAGCTGGGAGGAGTCGGTCCGGCTCGACCTGCGCTACGTGGACAACTGGTCGCTCGCGATGGACCTCCAGATCATGTGGAAGACCTGGTCGGCCGTGGTCCGCGGCTCCGGGGCCTACTGACCGGCGGGCCGCCGCGGGTACTGCCGCCCGCTCCGGGCGCGTACGCTGCGCGTACCGGGTACCCGGTGTCGGCCGCCGTTCGGCTGCCATGAGATTCTTAACCCAACTGATCGGCTGAGTCGGGAATTGGGGTGTGACGGACGGCATGACCGACCACGCGCTGGCGGCCGAACTGGCGACCGAGGCCGGCCGGCTCCTCCTGGACGTCCGGGACGAGCTGGGCTTCGGCGACTCGCGCGCGCTCAAGGACACGGGCGACCTGCGGGCGCACGAGTACCTGATGGCGCGCCTGGCCGAGCGCTGTCCCCGCGACGCCGTGCTCTCCGAGGAGGGGCGGGCGTCGGTCGCGGGCAAGCGGTCCGCCGGGTCGTCCGCGGCGCCGACCGCGAACACCGCCCTCACCGACCGGCTGGCCGCCCCGCGCGTCTGGATCGTCGACCCGCTGGACGGCACCCGCGAGTTCAGCGAGGAGGGACGGCTCGACTGGGCCGTCCACGTGGCGCTCTGGACCGGTGACCGCCTCGCGGCGGGCGCGGTCGCGCTCCCCGGACGCGGCGTGACGCTGCACACCACCGAGGACGGCGCGGCCGTCCTCCCGACCGGCCCCGCCGCGTCGGGCTGGACGTCCGGAACCACCGCTTCCGGGACGGCCGTTTCCGGGGCGGCCGGCACCGCCGCTTCCGGGAACGCCGCTTCCGGGAACGCAAAGGCGGGGCCGCTGGCCGTGCCGGAGCCGGCCGATCCCGGCAGGATCCGGATCGCGGTGAGCCGGTCGCGGCCGCCCGCGTTCCTCGACGACCTCGCCGAGCGCGTCCCCGTGGAGCTCGACCTCGTGCCGATCGGATCGGCCGGCGCGAAGATCTCGGCCGTGCTGCTCGGCGAGGTGGACGCCTACGTCCACGCGGGCGGCCAGTACGAGTGGGACTCGGCCGCCCCGGCCGCGGTCGCGCTCGCGGCCGGCGCGCACGCGTCCCGCGTGGACGGCGCCCCCCTGATCTACAACCGGGCGGACCCGCGCCTCCCGGATATCCTGGTGTGCCATCCGGTGTCGGCACCGACGCTGCTGTCCGGCATCCGGGACGTCGCCCGATGACCGGCCCCGAAGTCAGGAAGCCCCCACCCATGCAGCGCTGCGATTACCTGCTGTCCCAGCTTGACGTGCTCGAAGCCGAGTCGATCCACATCATCCGCGAGGTGGCCGCCGAGTTCGAGCGGCCCGTCCTGCTCTTCTCCGGCGGCAAGGACAGCATCGTGATGCTGCGCCTGGCGCAGAAGGCGTTCTGGCCGGCGCCGGTGCCGTTCCCGGTCATGCACGTCGACACCGGGCACAACTTCCCCGAGGTGATCGAGTACCGCGACCGCCGGGTGGCCGAGCTCGGCCTGCGGCTGGTCGTGGCGTCGGTGCAGGAGTCGATCGACGCCGGACGCGTCGTCGAGGAGACCGGCCGCCGCGCGTCCCGCAACCGGCTCCAGACGACGACGCTGCTGGACGCGATCGAGGAGCACCGGTTCGACGCCGCGTTCGGCGGGGCCCGCCGCGACGAGGAGAAGGCCCGCGCCAAGGAGCGCGTCGTGTCGTTCCGCGACGAGTTCGGCCAGTGGGACCCGAAGAACCAGCGTCCCGAGCTCTGGAACCTGTACAACACGCGCATCCGGCAGGGCGAGCACGTCCGGGTGTTCCCGCTGTCGAACTGGACCGAGCTGGACATCTGGGACTACGTCCGGCGCGAGGGCCTGGAGCTGCCGCCGATCTACTTCGCGCACACCCGCCGGGTGTTCGAGCGCGACGGGATGCTGCTGGACGCCGAGACCGGCTTCGCCAACCGCGGCGACGACGAGCCCGAGTTCGAGGCGACCGTCCGGTACCGGACGGTCGGCGACGCGTCCTGCACCGGCGCGGTGAAGTCGAACGCCGCGACGCTGGAGCAGGTGATGGAGGAGATCGCCGCCACCCGGATCACCGAGCGCGGGCAGACCCGCGCCGACGACCGGTCGTCGGAGGCCGCGATGGAGGACCGCAAGAAGGAGGGCTACTTCTAGTGAGCACCGTGACGAGTGCCGGCAAGCCCATGGACATCCTGCGGTTCGCGACGGCGGGATCGGTGGACGACGGCAAGTCCACCCTGATCGGCCGGCTGCTGTTCGACTCCAAGTCGATCTTCGAGGACCAGCTGGAGGCGGTCGAGCGGACCTCCGCCGACCGCGGCGAGGAGTACACCAACCTCGCGCTGCTCACCGACGGCCTGCGCGCCGAGCGGGAGCAGGGCATCACGATCGACGTGGCGTACCGGTACTTCGCGACGCCGCGCCGCAAGTTCATCATCGCCGACACCCCGGGGCACATCCAGTACACCCGGAACATGGTGACCGGGGCGTCCACCGCGGACCTCGCGATCATCCTGGTGGACGCGCGCAAGGGCATCCTGGAGCAGTCCCGGCGGCACGCGTTCCTCGCGACGCTGCTGAAGGTGCCGCACCTGGTCGTCGCGGTGAACAAGATGGACCTGGTCGGCTACGACCGGGCCGTCTACGAGCGGATCGTGGACGAGTTCACCGCGTTCGCCGCCAAGCTGGACATCACCGACCTGACGTTCGTGCCGATCTCGGCGCTGCACGGCGACAACGTGGTGGAGCGCTCGGGGAACACGCCCTGGTACGAGGGCAGCTCGCTGCTGCACCACCTGGAGCACGTGCACATCGCCTCGGACCGCAACCTCATCGACGTCCGGTTCCCGGTGCAGTACGTGATCCGGCCGCACAAGAGCACCGACCCCGAGCTGCACGACTACCGCGGCTACGCGGGGCAGGTCGCGGGCGGCGTGCTGAAGCCGGGCGACGAGGTGGTGCACCTGCCGTCCGGCCTGACCACGACGATCACCCACATCGACGGCCCGGCCGGCCCGGTGGACGAGGCGTACGCGCCCATGTCGGTCACGCTGCGGCTGGCCGACGACATCGACATCAGCCGCGGCGACATGATCGCCCGGCCGAACAACCGGCCCGAGGTCGCCCAGGACATCGAGGCGATGGTGTGCTGGATGACGCCGGACCGGCAGCTCACCCCGCGCACCAAGCTGATCGTCAAGCACACGACCCGCACCGCGCGGGCGATGGTCAAGGACCTCAACTACCGCCTCGACGTCAACACGCTGCACCGCGACGAGGACGCGACCGCCCTCGGCCTGAACGAGATCGGCCGCATCAGCCTCCGGGTGACCCAGCCGCTGTTCGTGGACGACTACGCCCGCAACCGGCTGACCGGCGGCTTCGTCCTGATCGACGAGGCCACCAACAACACCGTCGCGGCCGGAATGATCATCTCCGCCCGCTAGCGACCCGCCGGCCGCCCGCCGGACCGCCGGCCGCCGGGGCCCCCGGGCCCGGCGGCCGGGCTCTGAAGCGGCGCCAAAGGGGCCGGGGCTGGCTGGTTGTGGTCAGGGGCAACCGGGGACGGGTCGCTTTCCGGGGCCGGTAATGTCGAGGAGTACTTCCCCCGGTCCCCCTGGAGCCGCTGTGAACCCACTCGTTTCCCCCCGGCCGGGCGGCGTCCTGTGAAGGCGCTCGTGCTGGCGGGCGGCTCGGGGTCGCGGCTGCGGCCGATCACGCACACCTCCGCGAAGCAGCTGGTGCCGGTGGCGAACAAGCCCGTGCTGTTCTACGGGCTGGAGGCGCTCCGGGACGCCGGCATCCGCGAGGTCGGGATCGTCGTCGGCGACACCGCCGCCGAGATCCAGGAGGCGGTGGGCGACGGCTCGGCGTTCGGCCTGGAGGTCACCTACCTCCCGCAGGACGCGCCGCGCGGGCTCGCCCACGCCGTCCTCATCGCCCGCGAGTACCTCGGCGACGACGACTTCGTGATGTACCTCGGCGACAACTTCGTCGTCGGCGGCATCAAGGAGATCGTCCAGCGGTTCCGGGACGAGCGCCCGGACGCGCAGATCATGCTCACCAAGGTCTCCGACCCGCGCGCGTTCGGCGTCGCCGAGCTCGACGCGGACGGGCGGGTCGTCGGCCTGGAGGAGAAGCCGCGGCGGCCCAAGAGCGACCTGGCGCTCGTCGGGGTGTACATCTTCGGCGCGCGGGTGCACGAGGCGGTCGCGCGGCTGAAGCCGTCCTGGCGGGACGAGCTGGAGATCACCGACGCGATCCAGGGCCTGATCGACGCGGGGCACCGGGTCGAGTCCACGGTGATCTCCGGCTACTGGAAGGACACCGGCAACGTCACCGACATGCTGGAGGTCAACCGGCTGGTGCTGGAGGGCGTCGAGCCGTCGGTCGCGGGCACCGTGGACGCGGCGTCCGAGCTGATCGGGCGGGTCGTGGTCGAGGCGGGCGCGACCGTGGCCGGGTCCCGGATCGTCGGGCCGGTGATCGTCGGCGCGGGGTCGCAGGTGCGCGACTCCTACCTCGGGCCGTTCACCTCGATCGACCGGGACTGCCGGGTGATCGACAGCGAGATCGAGTACTCCATCGTGCTGCGCGGGGCGTCCATCGACGGGGTGGGCCGGATCGAGTGCTCGCTGATCGGCCGCGAGGCCGAGGTGACGCCCGCGCCGAACGTGCCCCGCGCGCACCGCCTCGTCCTCGGCGACCACAGCAAGGTGCAGATCAGGCAATGAGAGTTCTGGTGACCGGCGGGGCCGGGTTCATCGGGTCCCAGTACGTGCGGGACCTCGTCTCCGGCGCGTTCCCCGCGTTCGCGGGGGCGCGCGTGACCGTCCTCGACCGGCTGACGTACGCGGGCAACCTGGCCAACCTGGAGCCGGTCGCGGGCGGGTTCGACTTCGTGCGCGGCGACGTGTGCGACGCCGAGCTGCTCGCGGAGGTCGTGCCCGGCCACGACGTGGTGCTCAACTTCGCGGCCGAGTCGCACGTGGACCGGTCGATCGCGAGCGCCGGGGAGTTCGTCCGGACGAACGTGCAGGGCGTCCAGGCGCTCATGCAGGCGTGCCTCGACGCGGGCGTGCCCAGGGTCGTCCAGGTGTCGACCGACGAGGTGTACGGCAGCATCGAGACGGGCTCGTGGGACGAGTCCGCCCCGCTCGCGCCCCGGTCGCCGTACTCGGCGGCGAAGGCGGGCGGCGACATGATCGCGCGCGCGTACGCGGTGACGCACGGGCTGCCGGTGTCGATCACGCGCTGCGGCAACAACTACGGGCCGTACCAGTTCCCCGAGAAGGTCGTCCCGCTGTTCGTGACGAACCTCATGGACGGCCTGACCGTGCCGCTCTACGGGGACGGCGGCAACGTCCGCGACTGGATCCACGCGGCCGACCACTGCCGGGGCATCCAGGTCGTGGCCGAGCGCGGCGAGCCCGGCGAGGTCTACCACATCGCGGGCACGGCCGAGATGACGAACCTCCAGCTCACCCAGCGCCTGCTGGACGCGCTCGGCGTCGGCTGGGAGAAGGTCGAGCGGGTGCCCGACCGCAAGGGCCACGACCGCCGCTACTCGCTCGACGACGCCAAGCTCCGCGCCCTCGGCTACGCGCCGCGGATCGCGTTCGAGGACGGGCTCGCCGAGACCGTCCAGTGGTACGCCGACCACCGCGACTGGTGGGAGCCGCTGAAGAAGCGCAACGAGGCCGCGCGGTGAGATGCCTGGTCACCGGTGCCGGCGGGATGCTCGGCACCGATCTGCTCGCGCGCCTCCCGGACGCCGTCGCCCTGGACCGCGCGGCCCTCGACCTCACCGACGCGGGCGCCGTCCGCGACGTCGTCGCCGCGCACCGCCCGGACGCGGTGATCAACTGCGCCGCCTGGACGGCCGTGGACGACGCCGAGGAGCACGAGGCCGAGGCCCTCGCGATCAACGGCACCGCCGTGGGGTCGCTGGCAGACGCCTGCCGCGACGCCGGCGCGCGCCTGGTGCAGATCTCGACCGACTACGTGTTCCCCGGTCACGGCCCGTACGCCGAGGACGCTCCGACCGCGCCGATCAACGCCTACGGCCGCACGAAGCTCGCAGGCGAGCGCGCGGCCCTCTCCTACGAGCGGGCCTACGTCGTGCGCACGGCCTGGCTGTACGGCGCGCACGGGCCGAACTTCGTCGCGACCATGGCCCGCCTCGCCGCCGAGCGCGACACCGTGGACGTTGTGGACGACCAGCGCGGCCAACCCACCTGGACGGGCGACCTCGCCGGCCGGATCGTCGAACTGCTCACCGCCGACGCGCCTCCCGGCGTGTACCACGGCACGAACGCGGGCGAGACGACCTGGTACGGGCTGGCGCGCGAGGTCTTCACCCTTCTGGGGCACGACCCCGACCGCGTCCGGCCCACCACGACCGACCGGTTCCCGCGGCCCGCGGCCCGCCCGTCCAACAGCGTGCTCGAACACGGCGGCTGGAACCGCGCGGGCCTGCCGCCGCTCCGCGACTGGCGCGAGGCCCTGCGCGCGGCCTGGCCCGAATGCCGTCCCGGCGGGCTGTGACCGAAGGGCCGTGACCGGCGGGCTGTGAGCGAAGGACCGTGACCGAAAGGCCGTGATCGACCGGCCGTGATCAGAGGAAGGTCGCGCCGAGCTTGCCGTAGTAGGCGAGGCAGTCCTGGTAGTCGGGGAGGAGACCGGACTCCAGCGCCTCCTTGAGGGACGGCGCGGCGGCGTCCCGGTCCGACATCACAATCTCGACGTCGGACGGCCACGCGATGCCGAGGTCGGGGTCGAGCGGGTGGACGCCGTGCTCCCGGTGGGGCGTGTACGGCTCGGAGCACAGGTAGATCGCGGTGGTGTCGTCCTCCAGCGAGAGGAACGCGTGGCCCAGGCCCTCGGCGAGGTACATGCAGCGGCGGTTCTCCTCGTCCAGCCGGACCGCGTCCCACTGGCCGAACGTGGGCGAGCCCACGCGGAGGTCCACGGCGACGTCGATGAGCGCGCCGCGCACGCAGGCGAGGTACTTCGCCTGGCCCGGCGGCACGTCCGCGAAGTGCACGCCGCGCAGGACGCCGCGCGCCGACACCGAGCAGTTCGCCTGCTCCAGCTTCAGATCGTGCCCGAGCCGCTCGCGCAGGACGTCCCCGCGCAGCCACTCGTGGAAGGAGCCGCGGCTGTCCCCGTGTACCCGGGGGGTAACGAGGAAGGCTCCCTTGATGCCAAGTGGTTCCACATGCGCAAGAATGCCACACGGTCGGTCGAGGAGAGGCAGGTCACGTCGTGCGATCAAGCACCTGCGCCGGTGTCCGGACAGACGCCTCCATCGTCGTCCGGACCGGCGTGCTCGTCGGTTCCGTCGCGGTCCTCGCCGCGTTCGCCGAGACGCCCGCGCGGGCCGCCGCGCCGAACCCCGTGCCGACCTCCGCGCCGCAGGCCGCCGTCGCGTTCCGCGCCGAGGACGCGCGGCTCGCCGATCCCGGCGCGCTGGCCAGGGGGATCGCCCACCCGGACGTCTGGTGGACGCTCGACGCCCGCAGGCAGCGGCTGTTCGCGCTCGGCGACGACGGCCGGACGAAGGCGTCGTTCACCGTCCCCGGGACGCGCGGCTGGGACACGCTCGCGGTCGTCAAGGGCGACGGCGGGGCGGGCACGATCTTCCTCGCGGACCTGAACGGGACGGGCGCCAAGCACGACACCCTCACCCTGTACAAGGTGCCGGAACCGGCCAGGCTCGCGGACGCGGCGCTGACCGCCAAGACCTACCAGGTGACCTACCCGGACGGCGCGCACGAGGCGGGGACCGTCCTCGGCGACCCGTCCGAGCAGCGGCTGTACGTGGTGACGCGGACGGCGAACGCCGCCTCGGTGTACGCCCTGCCCGCCGCGCTCGGCTCGCACGTGGGGAACCGGCTGACCCGCGTGCGGCGGCTGCCGTTCGGCGTGCGCGGCGGCGCGTTCGCCCCGGACGGACGCGTCGTGCTGCGCGGCGGCGGCGACCTCCGGGTGCTCGCCGGGATCCGCGACAAGGTCACCCAGGTGCTGCGCACCGGCGCGAAGGGCGACGCGATCGCCGTCGCCCCCGACGGCCGCCGGGTGCTGATCGCCGAGAGCGGTTCCCGGCCGCGCGTGCTGGCGCTGCCGCTGGCGGACGCCCCGAGCCCGCAGACCGAGAGCGCCGGCCCGGTGCCGGGGCGCGCCGCGACCGACCCGGCGCCGCGCACCGAGGACTACCGCGCCCCGAAGGAGAGCCTGCCGGGCGGCGTGCTCGGCACCGGCTCGGTGGCCGGGCTCGTCCTGCTAGGGGCGGTGGGGGGCGGGCTCTACCTGCGCGGCAGGCGGCGCGTGCGGCACTGAGGCCGCGTCCCGGGCCGGGCCCGGGACTGAGGCCGCATCCCGGGCCGCGTCCGAGGTCGTGTCCAGGGCTGCGTCCGGGGCCGAGACGGCGCCCGGGATGGTGATCGCGACGCGCGGGCCGTCCGGCCGGAACCGGCCGCGCCGCAGCGTCTCGGTCCAGGCGACCAGGAGCAGCAGCCAGATGCCCGAGACGTTGGCGGGCACCGCGAGGCCCTCGGTGGTGATGCCGTCCACCAGGAAGAACGCCAGGATGCCGAGCAGCGTCCCGGCGTCGCCGCGCAGCTCGCGGCGCCGGACGAGCGTGACCAGCACCGTGCCGAGGGTGAGCAGCAGCACCACGAACAGGGCCGTGCCGACCGTCCCGTTGTCGACCAGGGCGTTGACGAACGCGTTGTGGCCGCCGCCGAGCCCGATGTCCTGGAGGAACAGCCCGCGCGAGGCGCCCAGCCCGTGCCCGAAGATCGGCTTCTCCTCGTACGCGCGCATCGCGAGCGACCACAGGTCGGTGCGGGAGTTCAGCGAGGCGAGCTTGTCGGCCGACTCGCCGCGCGCGACGAAGTTCATGATCTTGTCGGAGAAGGCCAGCACCCCGACCGCGCCGACCGCCCCGCCGATGACGACGAGGTCGATGCGTCCGCGCGGGCCGCGCGCGGTCGCCATCAGCACCAGAAGCCCGGCCGCCGCCCCGGCCGCCGCGCCGCGCGTGCCGGTCGCGACCAGCGCGCCCATCAGCACCAGCAGGACGCCCGCGTACACCAGCGGGGGCCAGCCGCGCGCCCGCTCGCCCTGCCGGCGGCTGCGCACGAGCAGGCCGAACACCAGCAGGACCGCGACGCCGAGGTAGACGCCCGCGATCACCGGGTGCACGTACAGCCAGTTGAACCGGGTGCGGGTCTGCGGCGTCCGGGGGAACGGGTGCGCCACGCCGATCGCCACCGAGACCAGCACCACCACGACGAACGCGTGCGCGAGCCGGTGCAGGTCGGCGAGGGTCGCGCGGGTCGCGAGCACCTGGACCAGCGCCATCGTGATCAGCAGCTGCACGCCCCGGACCACGCCGAGCGACATGAACGGCGACCACAGCGCCGACATCGCCACGTAGCCGGCGAACGCCCAGGTGGCGAACAGCAGCCCGGTCGTGCGCCGCGCCGGCGGCCGCATCCCGAACCGGAAGTACAGGTAGAGCGCGGCGAGGCCGTAGACCGCGATCTCCAGGAAGACGGTGAGGTCGGGGCTGCCGCCGACCGTCTCGTCCACCGGACGGCTGCGCAGCTTGTAGTCGCTGGCCAGCATCAACGCCATCGGCAGCAGCACCGCCCAGCGGTGGCCCGGTTCGAGGACCACGGCGGGGCGGCGGACGGCCGGACGGGGGAAAAGGGAAGGCATCGCTCCCACAGGATAGGCGGGGTCGCGCGCGCAACTACGCTGTCAGCGTGAATCGCGACCTCCTCCCCGAACCGGTCATCGGCGCCGGACGCACCCTCATCCGCCGCTACGGGATGACGACCGCCGCACTCCGGCCCGGACCCGACTTCCTGCTGATCGGCGCCAAGCGGGGCGGATCGACGTCGCTGTACTACGGGCTGCTCGAACATCCGCGGATCATGCCGCTGTTCCCGAGCGCCCGGCTGCTGCCCAAGCGGAACGACACCAAGGGCGTCCACTACTTCGACTCGCACTACGAGGAGGGCGACGCCTGGTACCGCTCGCACTTCCCGACGATCGCGGCCCGGCGCGCCGCGTCCCGCCGGGCGGGCGGACGCGTCGTGGTCGGCGAGGGCTCGCCGTACTACCTGTTCCACCCGCTCGCCGCCGAGCGGGCCGGGCACGACGTCCCCGACACCAGGATCCTGCTGATCCTGCGCGATCCGGTCGAGCGCGCCTTCTCGCACTACCGCGAGCGCCGCCGCCAGAACGCCGAGGAGCTGCCCACCTTCGAGGACGCCCTCGCCGCCGAGGCCGACCGGCTCGCGGGCGAGGAGGAGAAGATCCGCACCCGCCCCGGCTACCGCAGCTACGCGCACGAGCAGCAGTCGTACCGGGCGCAGAGCGAGTACGCCCCGCACCTGCGCCGCTGGCTCCTGCACTTCCCGCCCGAGCGCGTCCACGTCCTGGTCGCCGAGGAGTTCTACGCCGACCAGCAGAAGGCCATCGACGAGGTGGCGGCCTTCCTGGGCCTGCCCTCGGCCCCGCTGCCCAAGGCGGCGTCCAAGGTCTGGAACCCCGCGCCCAGCGCGGAGCTGAAGGACAGCACGCGCCGGGCCCTCGCGGAGCACTACGCGCCCTTCAACGCCGACCTGGAGAAGCTCCTGGGGCGGGAGCTTCCCTGGACCAAGCCCTAGGGGCCGGACCAAGCCTAGGGGCTGGACCAAGCCCTAGGGGCTGGACCAAGCCCTAGGGGCGCCAGGCTCCCTGGTGCCTGGTTCCGGCGGGCTTGCCGAGGAGAGAAGCGAGATCGGCCGGGAGGGGCAGCGGGTCTCTGGACTTCTCCTGGCCGGTGGCGTTGCGGAACTCCGACTCGCTCTTGAAGCTCTTCGGGTCGCCCTGGCCGACGGGCCAGACGACCAGCACTGCCGGGTCGCCGGAGTCGCGGCGGTAGTAGGTGTTGCCGTCCACGGTGAGGGCGAGCTGGGACGCCGCGCGCTGGTGCGTGGTGTCCTCGACGCAGAGCAGGCAGGAGGAGCCGTCGCGACCGAACGCGATCACGTTGTCCGCGACGACGATCCGGCCGATCCGCCAGGTCATCGCCGGGTCGGGGGCGCGGCGCGGGTCGCGGCCGGTGGCGTGGGACGGCGCGTTCGGGTCGTCCCCGCGGTGGTCCTGGATGAGGTGCAGGTTCCGGCCGTTGCGGGTCAGGACGTTGTTCCAGATCCGCACCTCGGAGGTGTCGTTGATCTTCACGCCGTCGCCGCCGTTGTCGCCGACCACGTTGTCGGCGATCACCGCCCGCGCGCACAGCTCCAGCACCAGGCCGTGGTCGGTGTTGCGGACGACGCGGAGCCCGGTGACGGTGATGTCCTGCACGGTCTCGTCGAACCACAGGCCCTTGCCGCGGTTGTCGGACACCACCCCGCCGACCACCGCCGCCTTCCGGGACCGGGTGATCTTGATGCCGCCGGAGACCGGCGCGGCGCGGAAGTGCTCGGTGTTGTTGCCCCGCGCGAGGACGTTCTCCATCCGCAGGTCGTCGGCGTAGTTGGCGTGCAGGCCGAGCATCCCGGCGCGCAGGGCGGTGACCCGGCGCAGCCGCGCGTGCGGCGCGTCCACCGAGATCCCGGTGGACGCCGAGTCGGTGACCGTCACGTTCTCGACCGTGATGTTCGGGCCGAGCACCTTCACCGTGCCGAGCTGCGGGATGGACGTGGCGTACCGGCGCACGCCGACGCCGCGCAGCACCGAGCCCGCGCCCTTGAGCGTGACGCCCTCCTGGAGCGTCGCGGCCCGCACCTCGTGCCGGGTCGGGTCGGAGCCGAGCAGCAGCCGCCGTCCGTCGGTGTCGGCGAAGAACGTGCCGGGCTTCACCTCGTCGGCGGACGCGACCTGCTGCTGCGCGACGCCGTCCACCCAGACCTGCTCGGGGTGCGACGCCATCGGGTAGGACGGGTCGAGGAAGCGGAAGGCGGGGTTGTCGCCGTCGGACTCGCCCTTGGTGTAGCTGGGGCTGTCGTCGAACCGGTACGTCCAGCCGTCGTACTCCCAGCGGCTCCCGGACGGCTTCCAGCCGGTCAGGCGCGAGCTGCCGTCCAGCCACACCGCCTCGCCGGGATGCGCCTGGATCTTGAGCCGCCGCCCGTCCGGGACGGTCACGGACTCGTGGTAGACGCCGCGCCGCAGCACGATCGTCCCGCCGTCGGGCGCGCGGGAGATCGCGGCGGCGATCGTGCGCAGCGGCGCCGACGACGTCCCGGACGCGCCGTCGCTGCCGTTCGGCGCGACGATCACCGCGCCGCGCGGGACCTTGTAGGCGGTGCGCCCGACCGGCAGCGACCCGGCGCCGGCCTCGGCCTTCTCGGCGGGCGCGGTGTACACGGGCTGGGGGGTGGCGGCGGAGTCCTCCCGGAGGAGCTGCCAGCCGACGACGCCACCGGCGATGACCGGGACCGCGGCGGCCGTGGCCAGCCACGCGCGGGCGGAGCGACGGAGTCCCACGCGCTAGGGGTGGATCGCGCCGGTGAACAGGGCGGTCTTGTGCTTGCCGTCGAACGTGACGCCCAGCATCACCGACTTGTAGCCCTGGCTCGGCAGGTCGAAGGCGTAGGAGGCGGACCGGCTCGCGCCGGGCTTGACCGTCCCGTAGAAGTCGTTGAGGTTCGCGTAGGACGTCGGGCTGGCGGTCTGCTTGTCCGCGCCGTACTTCGCGACGACCCGGACGCCGTTCAGGTCGAGCGCCTGCCCGGACCCGTTCGTGAACTTCAGCGTGAAGATCGTCAGCGTCTTGCCGGTGACCTCGCCCGGACCCTGCTTGGTGTTCTTCACGTACCGGACGCCGCTGACCGCGACCGTGATCTTGTCGTCGTAGGTGACCGGCTTCTTCAGCCCGCCCGACATGGTCACCGCCTTCGCGCCGGGCGCGGCGTTGGCCTGCGACTCGGGCTGCTCGGTCGGCGCCGGGGGCGGCGGACCGGGCTTGGCCTCCTTCTTCTTCCCCGACGAGCAGCCGGTCAGCGCCAGCGCCACGGTCAGCACCGCGACCGGGGCCACTCGGAGCGAACGCGGAACGGGCATGTGGGGGACTCCTCGCAGATCGGGGGCGTACGCGGGGCGCGGGCTCGTGGGCCGGAGGCCGGAGGCCGGAGGAAATACGAGTCTAGGCGGACGGGCGAGACGTCCGGTCACGATTCAGGCGCATTGACCCCGCCGGCGGCGGACGACCTCACGTTGTGGTTAACCTGACGGTTACTTCTGGGGTTGATGTGACGCCCCGCTCCCTTTCTGCGGAGGATCCCAGCTCGTGAACGTTCGTCCCAGTAGACGACTCACCCCGCGACTTTCCCGGCGGCGCGCGGCGCTCGCCGGAGGTGTCGCGTTGACGGCCGCCCTCGCCGGCGCGGTCGCGCTCATCGACCCGGACAACTCGGCCACCGTGGCGAGCACGGCGGCCGACTCCGTCTCGACGCCGCCGACGGTCAGCGCGGATCCGCTGCCGACCGTCCAGGTGAACGGCGTGGTCTGGAGCATGGCGACGGTCGGCGACACGGTCTACGCGACCGGCGACTTCTCCAAGGCCCGTCCGGCGGGCGCGCCCGCCGGGCAGCAGGAGGTCGCGCGGAGCAACCTGCTCGCGTTCAGCCTCAGCACCGGCCAGCTCGTGACGTCCTTCGACCACACGCTGAACGGCCAGGGACTCCGCGTCGTGGCGTCCCCGGACGGCAAGCGCGTGTACGTCGGCGGCGAGTTCACGACCGTGGACGGCAAGCCGCACACGCGCCTCGCGGCGTTCGACACCGCGACCGGCCAGCTCGTGGACGCCTTCAAGCCGGACGTCAGCGCGAAGGTCCGCGGCATCGCCGCGACCGCCACGACCGTCTACTTCGGCGGCAACTTCTTCAACGTCAACGGCCAGGGCCGCACGCGGCTCGCCGCCGTCAAGGCGTCCGACGGGTCGAACCTGCCGTGGGCGCCGAAGGCGGACGACGACGAGGTGATGGCGCTCGCCATCGCGCCCAAGGGCGGCATCCTGGTCGGCGGGCGGTTCCAGACGATCAACGGCGAGCCGCACGTCGGCGTCGGCGAGGTCGATCCGACCTCCGGCGCGACCCTGCCGTTCGAGGCCAGGCCCGTCCCGGCCAAGCAGGGGACGAACTTCTCGTACGTGACCGACCTCCAGGTGCAGGGCGACACGGTCTACGGCGCGGCCGACGGCGAGGGCCACCACTGGTACGACGGACGGTTCGCGGCGAAGGCCGACGACGGCAAGCTCGTCTGGATCGACAACTGCTACGGCGCGACGTACTCGATGCTGCCGCGCGGCAAGACGATCTACAGCGTCTCGCACGCGCACGACTGCACCTCGCTCGGCGACTTCCGCGAGACGAACCCCGTGACGTGGCACCGCGCGCTCGCCGAGACCGCGGACCCGACCGGCGTGGACCACGCTCCGCCGGCCAGCAACAGCAACTACAGCCGGCAGCCGATCCCGAGCCTGATGCACTGGTTCCCGACGCTGGCCCCCGGCACGTTCACCAAGCAGGGTCAGGCGGCCTGGGCGGTCACCGGGAACGACGACTACATCGCACTCGGCGGCGAGTTCCCGTCCGTGAACGGCCAGGCCCAGCAGGGGATCGTCCGGTTCGCGAGCCGGGCGAAGGCCCCGAACAAGGCCGGTCCGAAGGCGGACGGCTGGGCCGCGCCCAACGGCCCGGCCCCGACCGCGACGCCGCTGCCCGGCGGGCGCGTCCGCGTCGGCTGGCAGACGACATGGGACATGGACGACCCGGCCCTCACCTACGAGGTGCTCCGGGACGGCGCCAGCACGCCGGTCGGCTCGATCACGCGCACCTCGACGTTCTGGAGCCGGCCGACCGTCGCGTTCATCGACAAGACCGCGGCTCCGGGCGTGGAGCACACCTACGAGGTCCGGGCCAAGGACGCCTCGGGCAACGCGGCCCGCACCGTGAAGTCGAACCCGGCGAAGCCCGGTGACGGCAAGGTCGGCCCGTACGCGGACATCGTCGCCGCCGACGACCCGGCGGGTTACTGGCGGCTCGGCGAGGCGTCCGGCAAGGCCATGGACTACGCGGGCGCGGGCGACCTGACGGTCGGCTCCGGCGTCCGGCGGGACGCGCAGGGCGCGATCGCGGGCGACGACGACCACGCCGCGACCTTCGACGGCACCTCGTCCGGGACGGCCGGGGGAGCCCCGACGCCCGCGCCGGACGACCTGACCGTGGAGGCGTGGATCAGGACCTCGGCTTCGTCCGGCGGGAAGATCGTCGGGTTCGGGGACAAGGCGACCGGGCTCAGCGCGTCCTACGACCGGCAGCTCTACATGACCGACAAGGGCGTGGTGGTCTTCGGCGTCAACGACGGCAAGACCAAGACCCTGAGCAGCAAGAGCGGTCTCAACGACGGCAAGTGGCACCACGTCGCCGGGACGCTCAGCTCCACCGCCGGTATGCGGCTGTACGTGGACGGCGAGCAGCAGGCCGAGGACGCCGGCACCACCTTCGGGCAGAACTACGACGGCTACTGGCGGATCGGCGGCGACACCGTCACGGGCTGGCCGCAGGCGCCGAGCAGCCCGTACTTCAAGGGCGACATCGACGAGGTGGCGGTCTACCCGTCCGCGCTGACCGCGGCGACGCTGAAGCACCACTTCGGGATCGGCTCGGGCGAGGAGAAGCCGAACGTGCCGCCGGTCGCGGCGTTCACCCCGGACTGCAAGCAGCTGTCGTGCACGTTCGACGCGGGCAAGTCCGCCGACCCGGACGGCTCGATCAAGTCCTACGAGTGGGACTTCGGCGACAAGACGACCGGCACCGGAGTGAAGCCGGCGCACCTGTACCAGGCGGCCGGGAGCTACACCGTCAAGCTGAAGGTCACCGACGACAAGGGCGTCGCGGCGGAGTCCACCGGCAGCGTCGCGGTGAAGCCGCAGAACCTCGTCACCGACTCGTTCACCCGGACGGTCGCGTCCGGCTGGGGCACGACGTCGCCGGGCGGCGCGTGGACGGTCTACGGCGGCTCGTTCTCGACCAGCGGCGGCGTCGGCTGGATCAAGATGACCAAGACCGGCGCGCTCGGCGGGGCCGGGCTGAAGGCCGTGTCGTCCACGAGCAACGACCTGGCCTTCCAGCTCTCCGCCGACCGGAACCCGACCGGATCGGGCGTCGCGGCCTACGGCACGCCCCGCACGATCGGCGGCGCGGGCGAGTACCGGGCCCGCGTCCGGATGGCGGCGGGCAAGGTGTACCTGCGGCTGAGCCGGACGAACGCGTCCGGCGCCGAGACCGCGATCGGGGCGGAGAAGGCCGTCCCGGGCATCGCGTTCAAGGCGTGGACGCGGCTGCGGGTGCGCGTGCAGGCGGTCGGGTCGGCCCCGACCACGCTGCGCGCGAAGGTCTGGGTCGCCGGGCAGTCCGAGCCGGCGGCGTGGCTGGTCTCCGCCACCGACGCGACCGCCGCGCTCCAGCGCGCGGGCGGCGTCGGGGTGCGGGCGTACACCGCGAAGAACACGGCCGTCCCGGTGCGGCTCTCGCTGGACGACCTGCGGGCGGACCGGCTCGCCCCCTGATGAGCCGTCCGGCCCGGCCTCTGAGCCGTCAGGCTGAGCGCTGAGCCGTCAGACTCGGCCGAGGGCGGGTCCTCTTCCGGAGGACCCGCCCTCTTCGCTGAATATTCGCCGGGTTGCACTGAGGGCATTGCGGACAAGTACTACGATCTCTCCCTGACCGAGGGGTGGCCGTGCGCCACCGAGGCTCCGGGGACACAAGGGAAGCGATTCGTGAGGGCTCACACGCGACCAGTACCGTCCACCCGCCGGAGGAGACGCTCCGGCATCGCGCTCGCCGGAGGGGCCGCCCTGCTGGGCGCGGCGTTCGTTCCGGCCGGGCCCGCGATCGCCGACACCGCTCCGGCGGCCGGGACGCCCGCGACGATGAGCGCGGACCCGCTGCCGACCTGGCAGGTGAACGGCGTGGTGTGGAGCATGGCGACCGTGGGCGACACGGTGTATGCGACCGGCAGTTTCACCAAGGCGCGTCCGCCGGGCACCAAGCCGGGCGACAAGAAGGAGGTGGCGCGGCAGAACCTGCTGGCGTTCAGCCTCAGCACCGGCAATCTGGTCACGTCCTTCAACCACAAGCTGAACGGGCAGGGGCTGCGGGTGGTGGCCTCGCCGGACGGCAAGCGGGTCTATGTGGGCGGCGAGTTCACCACGGTGGACGGCAAGCCGCACACGCGGCTGGCGGCGTTCGACACCAAGACCGGCAAGCTGGTGGACGCGTTCAAGCCGGTGGTGTCCAACAAGGTCCGCGCGATCGCCGCGACCAACAACACCGTCTACTTCGGCGGCAACTTCTTCAACGTCAACGGCAAGCCGCGCACCCGGCTCGCCGCGGTGAAGGCGGCCAACGGCGCGAACATCGACACCTGGCGTCCGACCGCCGACGACGACGAGGTGTTCGCGCTCGCGCTCGCGCCCGGCGGCAAGACCATCGTGGTCGGCGGCCGGTTCCAGAAGCTCGACGGCCAGGACAAGGTGGGCGTCGGCGCGCTCTACACCTCCAACGGCTCGCTCGCGCCGTGGAGCAGCCGTCCGGTGCCGACCCGGCAGGGCACCAAGTTCTCGTACGTGACCGACCTCCAGGTGCAGGGCGACACGATCTTCGGCGCGGCGGACGGCGAGGGCTACCACTGGTACGACGGCCGTTTCGCGGCCAAGGCCAACGGCGGCGACCTGATCTGGCTGGACAACTGCTACGGCGCGACCTACTCGATCCTGCCGCTGGGCAAGGCCGTCTACAGCGTCTCGCACGCGCACGACTGCTCGTCCCTCGGGGCGTTCGAGGAGACCAAGCCGGAGACCTACCACCGGACGCTCGCCGAGACCGCCGCTCCGACCGGCCGTGACAAGGCCGAGCCGGGCAGCAACAGCAACTACAGCAAGCAGCCGATCCCGAGCCTGCTGCACTGGTTCCCCACGCTGGCCATGGGCACCTTCACCAAGCAGTACCAGGCCGCCTGGGCGATCACCGGCAACGCCAGCTACATCGCGCTCGGCGGTGAGTTCCCCTCGGTGAACGGCAAGGCGCAGCAGGGCCTGGTCCGGTTCACGACCAGGGCCAAGGCGCCGAACAAGTCCGGGCCGATCAGCCCGAGCGCGCCGCGCGCCACCGCCTTCGCCGGCAAGGTGAGCCTGCGCTGGACGTCCACCTGGGACATGGACAACGCCAACCTCACCTACGAGGTCCTGCGCGACAACGGGACGAAGGCGATCGGCACGCTGACCAAGCCGTCCGCGTTCTGGACGACGCCGACGCTGACCTTCACCGACTCGTCCGCGCCCAGGGGGCGGCACACCTACAAGATCCGGGTGAAGGACCCGCTGGGGAACGTCGTCACCTCCCCGGCGTCCAACGCCGTCTACCGCTGACGCTCGGCAGCGCCGAAGCTCGGCAACACTGACGCTCTGCAAGGCAGAAGCCGCTGTCCCCGGACGCCGGGGACGGCGGCTTCGCCGCTTCTGCGCGCCGTTCAGAGCGCGCGCAGGATGTCCAGGAGGCGCTGGTTCAGGGCCGCGTCGTGGTCGCCGCCGGAGCGCCGCGCGACGCGCTCGGCCCAGAAGGCGGCGGCCTCACCGGTGCCCGGCGGCAGCGCGCCCAGCGGAGCGCCGAGGGCCGCGCTCGCGGTCGCGCGGTAGTAGACGAGGTCGGCGTGCGGGGGCGCCCACGCCGCGTCCTCCCAGTCGATGAGCCAGGGCAGGCCGCGCCCGCAGACGCGCAGGTTCCACGCGGTGAGGTCGCCGTGCATCGGCAGCCAGTGCGACGGCACGTCCGCGCCGCGCGGCAGGACGGGCGCCAGCGCTTCCCGGACGGCCTCGACGACGCCCGCGAGGTCCGGCCGCCGCACCGGACGCGCCGGACGCGGCGGCATCGCCTCGATGACCATCCAGTGGCCGTCCGCCGCCTCGCCCCGGCCGAGCACGATCGGGACGCGGAAGGCCGGCGAGCATCCGTCCGCGAACGCGCGGAGGGCGCGCTCCTCCCGGTCGAGCTCGCCCGGCTCCGTCCGGACCTTCAGGAAACCGACAGGACGCCCCGCTCGGAGCAGCACGGCCGCGACACCGCCGCGCCGCGACGCCTGCGGACGCTCGTACACCGCGACGCCGTCGAACTCGCCGACGCTTCCGGCGACGTCCTTCCAGAGCGCCGGATCGTCCGGTGCGTCCCAGGACGTGCGCGCGCCGGGCAGGACGCGCGGACCGGCCACGGCCACCGCGCCGTACATCGCCCACTGCGCCGCCACCGCGACCGGCTTCGACTTCGTCAGCAGCGCCACCCCGGCCAGCGCCGCCCGCCGCGACGACACGGGGACCAGGACGTTCCCGGCCCCCGGCGCGCGCACGAACGCGCCCGGCTGGAACGCCGTCATCGCTTCGGACGGACCGTGCGGCGGGTGAGGCGGCGGGCCGCGAGGTCCTCGCAGAGCCGCTCGTAGTGCCGGGCGACGTCGTCCCAGACGTACCGCTCGGAGGCGCGCTTGCGGGCCTCCCGGCCGCGGTCGGCGGCCAGGCCCGGATCGGCCTCCGCCAGCTCGATCTCCCGCGCGAGCGACGCCGGGTCGCCGAAGAAGCGGCCCGCGTCCTCGCCGAGCACCTCGCGGTTGAAGTTCACGTCGTAGGCGAGGACGGACGCGCCCGCGCCCATCGCCCGCAGCAGGGACGGGTTCGTCCCGCCGACCGAGTGGCCGTGGACGTAGGTGAGCGCGCCGGCGTACAGGGCGTCCAGGAGGTCCTGGTCCCAGACGCCGCCGAGGAACGTGATGCGCGGGTCGTCGCCGGCGAGCTCGCGCAGGCGGGCGGTGTACTCGTCGGCGTACGGGGCCGACCCGACCACCACCAGGGGCCGCCGCGCCGCGCTGCGCCGGTACCCCTCGATCGCCAGGTGGACGTGGTTCTCCGGCTCGAACCGCGCCACGACCAGGTGGAACTCGCCCGGCTTGTAGCCCGCCTCGGCGAGCTTGGCCGTGTCGGGGCTCTCCAGGATGGGCGCGCCGTAGGGGATGAAGACCGACTCCGCGCCGAACTTGTCCCGGTAGTAGTCGCGGATGCCGATCGCGTCCGCGATCAGCGCGTCCGACCAGCGGACGGCGAGCCTCTCGACGGCCAGGTAGTAGCGGCGGCCCGCGCCGCTCCACTTGGTGCGCTTCCACTCCAGGCCGTCCACGTGGGTGGCGACCGGGACGCGCAGCGCCCGCAGCACCGGCAGCAGCGGGGCGTTCGCCGCGTTGAAGACGAGGGCCGCGTCCGGGCCGCGCCCGGTCAGGCGGCGGCCCGCCGCGTGCGCCACGGACAGGGAGGTGTGGCTGAGCGTCTCGGCGACCTTCCGCTCCACGGCGGGGAGGTGGACGAGCCGCATCCCGAGATAGGTGCCCTCCGGATGGCGCTCGCCACGGCAGTAGACCGTGACCTCGTGCCCGGCGGCGGCCAGCCTGCGGCCGATCTCCTCCACGGCCGTCTCGAAACCGCCGTAGCGGGCCGGTACACCACGGGTGCCGATCATGGCGATGCGCACGGGGAGCCTCCGTTGCGTCGATAGCGTTCCCTGGGGCTGCTGCCCGGGCCGGCGGGGGAGGACCGGACGGGCTCCGCGCGTTCAGGGGTAAAGCGGAGTTAATCTGAGGGTTGCGGGAGTCTGTTCTATCAAAGCCTGCCAGATGCGGCGGAAGGGGAAGCGTGGGCCAGCGAGAAAGCGGACCCGTGGTGGTGCTGGCACATCCGTCGCCGGATCTCTACGGCTCGGACCGGATGCTCGTCGAATCGGTCCGCGGGCTCGCCCGCGACTGGCGCGTCCTGGTGACGCTACCGGCGGACGGCCCCCTGTCGCAGGCGCTTCGCGAAGCCGGCGCGCGGGTCGAGGTGCTCCCGGTTCCGGTCCTGCGCAAGGCGTACATGAGCCCGGCGGGGCTGTTCCGGCTGGCCTTCGCGGCGGCCCGGACGCTGCCGGCCGCCTGGCGGCTGCTGCGCCGCGAGCGCGCCGCCGCCCTCTACGTCAACACCGTGACCATCCCGCTGTGGCTGGTCGCGGCGCGGCTGGCGCGCGTCCCGGCGCTCTGCCACGTCCACGAGGCCGAGGACGGCGTGCCCGGCCCGGTGCGCGCGGCCCTCGCCGCGCCGCTGCGCCTCGCCCGCACCGTGATCGTCAACAGCCGCGCGAGCGCCGCCGCGCTCGGCTCGGCCGGACGCCGCGCCCGGATCATCTACAACGGGGTGGACGAGCCGCCCGCCCCCGTCCCCGAGCCGCGCGCCGTGCTGACCGGGCCCGCCCGGATCGTCCTGGTCGGACGGCTCTCCCCGCGCAAGGGGACCGACGTCGCCGTCCGGGCCGTCCGGCTGCTGGAGGACCGCGGCGTCCCGGTCCGGCTGACCCTCGTCGGCGACGTCTTCCCCGGTTACGAGTGGTTCGAGCGCGAGCTGCGCGACCTGGCGGCGGGCAGCGCCGCGATCGAGTTCGCCGGATTCCGGCCCTCGGTGTGGGAGTCGTTCGCCGAAGCGGACCTCGCGATCGTGCCCTCGCGGGTCGAGCCGTTCGGTAACGTCGCCGTGGAGGCGATGCTGGCCGGACGGCCCGTCGTGGTCTCCGCCACGCAGGGCCTCACCGAGATCGTCGTGGACGGCGAGACCGGCGTGCGGGTGCCCCCCGCCGACCCCGCGGCCCTGGCGGACGGCATCAGCCGCCTGCTGGACGACTGGAACGCGGCGCTGACCAGGGCGAAGAGGGCCAGGTCCGACGCCGCCGCCCGCTTCGGCACCGCCCGCTACCACCGGGAGCTGCGCGAGGCCGTCACCGCCCTGACCGTCCCGACCTCCTGAGCCGATCGCCCGAACCGACCTCCTGACCCGATCGTCCGAACCGACGTCCAGACCCGGTCGCCGGCCCGACCTCCCGGTGCGAGCCCCGCCCGGCACCGCCTACCCTCCGCAAGGACCCGCCCGACCTCCCAGAGGATGAGAAGCAACCCGATGACCGCACCGAGCACCGCCCCTCCGGCCGCGTCCGAGATCAGTCTCGTCGAGGCCGTCTGGCGCTACCGGCTGATGTCGTCCCTCATCGTGGTGGCCTGCGTGCTCGCCTCGGTCGCGGCGACCGCGTTCTTCCTGGGCGGCGCGACCGCCACCGCCCGGTTCGCCGTGACCGACCCCACCAACAACAACAACGTCCTGCGCCAGGGCGTGGTGTCGGGACCCGGCTACGCCGCCTACACCGCCCAGCGCGCCGCGTTCGCCGGATCGGCGCCGGTGCTGGGCCGCGCCGCGGAGATCATCAAGTCCAAGCACGGCCCCGCGCTGACCGCCGCGTCCCTGCGCGGACGGGTCAAGACCTCCACCAAGCCCGACAGCGGCGTCGTGATCGTCAACGCCTCCGGCGGGGACATGCCGCAGGCGGCCCTCATCGCCAACGCCGTCGTCCAGGCGTACCAGGAGGAGACGATCGCGACGGCGACCGCCAAGCTCGACAACCAGCTGAAGAAGATCCAGGACAGCGAGCGCGAGATCACCCGCAACCTGGAGACCACGCCGGCCAGCACGCGCGAAGGCCGGGTGCTGGCCGCGAACCTCGCCAAGCTCCAGTCGCAGGAGAGCGGCGTCCTGTCGGCGCGGGCGAACGCCAACGACGGCGTCCAGTTCGTGGACAACGCCGATCCGCGCGCCTCCACCCCCGACCAGATGCCGCAGAACGCGGTCATCGGGCTGGCCATCGGCGCGATCCTCGCCTGCGTCGTGTCCTTCCTGCGCGCCACCTCGGGCGGGCCGCTGCGCCGGGTCGGGTCCCGGTCGCCCCGGCCGTCCGGGCCCGAGCGCCGCATCGAGCGGATCTGGACCGACGAGGAGGTCTACGGCGCGGCCCCCCGGCCCGCGCTCCCGCCGGGCAACACCGGCCCCAACCGGATCATCCAGGACCCCAGGCAGGCCGCCGACCAGCGGTACAGCGGCCCCGCGCCGCGCCAGAGCACCCCGCCGAACCCCGCCTCGCCCTCGTACTCGCCCAGCCACTCCCGTCCGGTCGATCCCGCCCCTCGCGCGGACTTCGGGGCCCGTCCGGGCGCTTCCGGCGTCAACGGCACCGTCAGCGGCAGCGTGAACGGCCCTGCCAACGGCGCTGCCGGCGGCCCTGCCAACGGCGCTGCCGGCGGCTCTGTCAACGGCACTGCGGGCGGCAGCGGGTTCGGGGCGTCCGGCAGCGGTGAGCGGCGCGCGCAGCCCGCGTCCGAGCCGGACGGGCGGCGCGTGGCCGGAGGCACGTCCACGGGCGGGCGGCACTCGGCCAACCGGCCCGCCGCCGCTCCGCGGCCGTCCGATCCGCTGGGCGCCGACGTGCGACCGTCCGATCCGCTGGGCGTTGACGTGCGGCCATCCGACCCGCTGGGCACCGACTCGCGCTCGTCCGACCCGCTGATAGGCCCTCGGACCTCGTCCGACTCGGCGACCGGGGCCGGGACGGCGCCCGGGACCGGAACCGGGACCGGTTCGAGCTTTGGGCGTGCGCCTGAGCTGGGTGTTTCCCCTGCGAGTCCCGCCCCGGCCGCTGCCGCTCCGGCTGCTGCGGGGACGCCCAAGAGCACCGTCGGCGAGGACGGGCCGCCCGTCGCGTCCGGGCGCGGGCAGGGCGGCGCCAACGGGCGGGCACGTTCCGGCGGGGCGCACTCGCGCGGCTCGTCTCGCGACGACGGGTCGTTCCGCGATCCCGCGAAGGCGCTGGAGACCGGCCTGTCCATGACGCCGCCCCAGCCCGGCGACGAGGGCGACGGCGCCGGCGAGACCGAGGCCAAGCCCGCCGACCTCGCGGGCGACCCCGGCCGGACGGTCGAGGACCTCCGGATCGTGGACGACGAGATGCTCGCCGCCGCCGGGAAGTCCGGCAAGCCGTCCAACGGCACGTCGTCGAAGGGTTCGGTGAAGGGCGCGGCCAACGGCTCGTCCGACGGCACCAAGGGCACCAAGGGCGCCGACGGCGAGGACAAGAAGGACGTCGCCGGGAACGGGGCCGGGATCCTGTCCGGCGACTCGCCGCTCACGCGGTTCGACCGCGACTGATGGGCGGACGGTTCGCGGGCAAGGCCGCGAAGCTGCTGTCGTCGGCGGGCGGCGCGGTGGCGGTGCAGTTCGTCACCGCGGGCGGGAGCCTGGTGGTGCAGTCGCTCGCGGCGCGGACGCTCGGCGCGTCCGGGTACGGCGCGTACGCGCTGTTCTTCGCCGTGCTCGTCATGATCACGTCGGTGCAGACGAGCTTCGTCGGCGACACGCTCACCGTGTACGACCGGTTCGACCCGAAGGTCCGGGGCGCCCTGATCTGGTCGGTCGCCGGGACGGTCACCGCCGGCGCGGTCGTCGGCGCGGTCGTGTCGGTCGCGATGGGCCTCGCCGGAGTGGCCGGGACGGCGCTGTTCGCCCTGCTCGTGGCGCTCTGGCTGCTGAACGAGACCGGGCGGCGGATCTTCACCGCCCGGATGGAGTTCTGGCGGCTCACGGTCAACGACGCGTCCTACCTGGTGGTGACGCTCGCCACCGTCGGCCTCGCGGTCGGCCTCGGCGTGGACGGCTCGGTCGAGCTGCTGCTCGGCGCGATGTGCGTCGGCTGCCTCGGCTCGATCGCGCTGGCGCGGCTGCGGCTGCCCGCCGAGGAGTACGCGGGCGCGCCGCTGCGCGGGACGGCGCTGCGGGAGATCCTCGGGTTCGCCTGGTGGCGGTCGGTGCAGGCCGGGGTCCGGCCGGGCGCGCTGCTGCTCGCCCGCATCATGATCGCGGCGTTCGCGTCCACGGCGGCGCTCGCCGGGGTGGAGGCGGCGCGGCTGCTGCTCGCGCCCGCGATGACGTTCGTGAACGGCGCGGGCTGGTTCCTGCTGGGCGACTTCGCCAAGGCCGAGCGGGAGGGCACGCCGATGCCCGCCCGCGCGGCGCTGCGCGCGTGCGGTCTGATGGCCGGCATCGCGCTGGTGCTGAGCCTCGGCGGGATCGTCCTGGTCGACTGGCTCGGCCCGGTCGTCACCGGCGGCTCGTTCGACGTGAACCGGACGGCGCTCGCGGGCTGGGGCATCTACGCGGTGTGCTTCGCCTGCACCCTCCCGCTGGCGAGCCTCGCGACCGCGCGCAAGAAGTCCCGCATGGTGTTCGCCGTGCGCGGCGTCGAGAGCGCCTTCGGGCTGCTGGTGCTGCTCGGCCTGCTGGCGGCGGCGCCGAGCCACGCCGCGCTCGCGCCGTACTGCCTGGGCGGCGGCGGGCTGGTCTCGGCGGCGCTGCTCTGGTTCCTGCTGCGCCGCGACGATCCGCGTCCGGCCGGGCGGGAGCAGCCCGAACTGGCCGCTGCGCGAGGGGTTTCGGGCTAGTTCGGGCGTTTCCAGTGGCTATTGTTGCCGCATGCCAGTTCTGCTCTGCGGTGCCGTCGTGCTCGCCGTCATCGCCGGCGCCGGGCTGGCGTTCGTCGTCCGCCCGGCTCTGGTCGGCCGGGTCGCGGACGCCCTGAAGGGCGGCACGGACGGCGCGAACCCGGTCGCGGCCGTCCGGCGGCGGTTCCTGCTGGCGCGCGCCGAGCTCGTCCGGGCGCTCGGGCCGTGGGGCGCGTACGCGCTGCTGACCGCGGCCGTGATCGGCGCGACGCTGGTCGTCGCGTGGCCGTTCGGGCGCCTGGTGGCGTTCCGGTTCGGGCAGCACGCGATCGACTGGCCGGTCTACGACTGGATCACCGCGCACCGGCTGCACGGCGGCTGGACCCGGCTGATGGCGCAGGTCACGCAGGTCGGCGACCGGCCCGCGACCCGCTACTTCGCGGTCTTCTCCATGGTGGTGACGCTGCTGCTGGCGCGCCGCCGCCGGTGGGTCCCGGTCGTGCTGATCGCGGTGATGTTCCTGACGCAGTACTGGGGGCAGCTCGCGCTCGCCGCGCTCGTGGACCGCGGCCACCCGCCGACCAATCCGGGCACCTACCCGTCCGGGGCGACGATCCGGCTGCTCGCGCAGGGCGGCTTCTGCGTCTTCCTGATCTTCCAGTACGCGCGCGCACGGGGGATGCGCTGGGCGTCGAACCCGCGCTGGATCGCCGCCGCGTTCACCCTGGTCGTCCTGCTCGGCGCGGTCGAGGGCTACACGCGCCTCGACCTAGGACGCCACTGGATCACCGACGTGGCCGGCGGCTGGCTGGTCTCCGGCCTGCTGACGGCCGGGTTCACCTACGCCGCCGGGGCCGTCCTGCCGTGGGCGGCGGGCCGGGGCGAGGAGCCGCCCGTACAGCCAGAGCAGGCCGCCCGCGGCGGCCAGGCCGACCATCGTCCAGGCCAGCGGGACGGCGGGCACCCCGAACATCTTCAGGCCGGACACCACTAGGACGAACGCCAGCACGCGCCGGATGATCCCGCCCGGCGCGCGCGAGGAGATCCGCGATCCCAAGTAGACGCCGGGGATCGAGCCGACCAGCAGGGCGCCGGTGACCTCCATCTGGAAGTCGCCGAACAGCAGGTGGCCGAGGGCGGCCGAGAACACCAGCGGCACGGCCTGGAGCAGGTCGGTGCCGACGAGCTGGTTGGCGCGCAGCGCCGGGTACAGCGCCAGCAGCGCCACGATGATCAGCGAGCCGGACCCGACCGAGGTCATCCCGACGACGAGCCCGCCGGCGGAGCCGACCAGCGCGGTCGGCAGCGGCCGGACGGCGATCTCGGGGTTCTCGTCCTCGCCCTCGCCGGCGTCCGCGCGCCTGCGGCTCATCCACGCCTTCACGACGATCCCGGCGGCGGCGACCAGCAGCGCCACGCCCATCGCCTTCTGCACCACGTCCTGCACGGACGCGCCGTCCCCGAGGGCGCGCGCGACGAGCACCCCGGCGAACGCGGACGGCACCGACCCGGCGCACAGCCAGCCGACCAGCCGCAGGTTCACCGTCCCGCGGCGCAGGTGGACCAGGCTGCCGACCGGCTTCATCACGGCCGCCGCGACGAGGTCGCTGGACACCGCGGCCAGCGGGCTCACGCCGAAGAACGTCACGAGCATCGGGGTCATCAGCGCCCCGCCGCCCATGCCGGTCAGCCCGACGACGACGGCCACGAGGAACGAGCCGCCCGCCATCGCCCAATCAAAGTGCATCGGCATGACCTACCAGACATACAGGAAAACCTCGTAACAGGGTACGAGGCGGTGCCGCCGGGGGGGAAGCCCGACCCCGGCGGCGGGGATCACGTGGGGCGGATCACGTGGGGCGGAACACGTGGGGCGGATCACGTGGGGCGGATCAACTCGGGATGGATCACTCGGGGCGGAGCCAGCCTCCGGCCGTGAGCAGGTCCACGACGCGCGCGACCGCCTCGTCCGGGGTCAGCTTCGAGGTGTCGAGGGTGAGGTCGGCGTCCGCGGGCTCCTCGTAGGGGTCGGAGACGCCGGTGAACTCGGGGATCAGCCCGGCGCGGGCCTTGGCGTAGAGGCCCTTGCGGTCGCGGCGCTCGCACTCCTCCAGCGGCGTCGAGACGTGGACGAGCACGAAGTCGCCCGCCGCCTCGACCATCCGGCGCACCTCGGCGCGCGTCGCGGCGTAGGGCGCGATCGGCGCGCAGACCGCGATGCCGCCGTGCCGGGTGATCTCGGCCGCGACGAACCCGATGCGGCGGATGTTCAGGTCCCGGTCGCCGCGCGAGAAGGTCAGGCCGGCCGAGAGGAGGCGGCGGACGACGTCGCCGTCCAGCAGCGTGACCGTCCGGCCGCCGCGCTCGACGATCGCATCGGACAGGCCGCGCGCCACCGTCGACTTCCCGGAGCCGGACAGCCCGGTGAAGAACACCGTGAGGCCGCGCTCGTGCTTGGGCGGGCGCGCGACGGCCAGCTCGGCGGCGACGGCGGGCGGGGTGAACCAGTCGGGGATCGGCTCGCCGCGGTCGAGCAGGTCGCCGAGCTGCTCGGCGGTCAGCTCCGCCTGGACGTGGTCGGGCGCGATCCGCGCGACCGGCCGCCACACCTCCACGTCCGCGTCGAACGCCCACGGCTCCGGGACGACCACGGGGATCGCGGTCCCCTCGACCTCGGTGGACGCCAGCAGGTGCGTCGCGCCGTAAGCGGCGGCGACCTGCGCGCGCAAGAGGATGTCCCGCTCGTCGTCGTGACCGGCGTCCCGCCCACCGTCGCGTCCGGCGTCACGTCCGGCGTCGCGGCTGCCGTCGCGGGACGCGTCGCGTCCGGAGTCGCGGGCGGGGGTGGTGGCGTCCTGGGCGCGGTCGCCGCTCGCCGGGCGGACGGGGAGCGGCACCGGGACGACCTGCGCGCCGTCCGGCAGCTCCCGCCGGACGGCCAGCACCGCGCGCACGAGCGACTCGTCGTGCACGCCGCTCAGCAGCGGCAGGACGAGCACCCGCGCGCCGAGCCGCTCCGCGACCTGGCGGATCTGGCCGAGGGCGCGCCGGTGCAGCGGCTCGCGCGTCGCGACGGCGAGCACCGGCCCCTCGACGGGCTCGATCTCGTCCGGACGGCGCCGGAGCCGGTGGAACGGGCCGTGCGCGGGCGCGCGCAGCGGCTCCAGCGGGCCGGCGAGGCGCCAGCCCTGGGTGGTCGGGTCCTGCCAGGCCTCGGTGACGGTCAGGACGGCGAGCGGCACGCCCTCCGGGTCCTGCAGGACGACCCGCTCGTGCGCGGTGAGGTCCTTCGGGACGGTCAGCGTGACCGGGACCGGCCACGGAGTTCCGTCGGAGAGCCGTCCGCCCGCGATCACCATGGCCGTGTCGAACGCCCCGAGGAAGCCCGGCAGCGGCCGGTACACCCCCGACAGCAGCAGCTCCAGATCCGCGAGCTCCACCGGGTCGGGCGTCCAGGTGGGCAGGTCGCGCAGCATGTCGGGAAGGCCGGCTTCGGCGGTCACCGCGGTCTCCGATCCCGCCCGGCGGGGGCCGGGCCGATCCAGGTCAATAGGGGTTTCCGCAGAAAAATACCGAGCCCGCGGTCGTCCGCGCACCTTCGGTGCGGTCGGTCAGATCACGCGGGCGTACCGGTTCTGCGGTTTGCGGATCACCAGCGCGATCTCCGAGTGGGTGGCGGGCAGCCGTCCCCGGCTGGCCGTCGCCACGCCCCGGCACGCCGCGGCGACCAGGCCGGTCCCGGCCCCGAGCGCGGTCATGCAGTCCCGCGAGGTGTACTCCTCGGCGACGACCAGGCCGCGCATCCCGCAGTACCACTGCATCCCGGCCCGCGACGCCACCCGGTCGTAGACGGTCGGCGCGGGCGGCGGCAGCGACCCTCCGGACGCGTGCTCCGGCGGGCCGTCCGGCTCGGGCGGGGCGTGCGGATGCCGCGAGGCCCGGACCGGGAGGGGGACGCGGCCCGCGGCGGTGCGGACGGCGATCCGGCGCAGCGGCCGGGGGACCTTCCGGTCGAGGAACCCGAACGCGGTGTCGCGGTCGCGCATCCGGACGAGCAGCAGCCCGCCGGGCTTGAGCGAGGCGACGATCCGGTCGAGCACCAGCTCGGCGTTCCGGAGCCGCTCGATCAGGTACGGCGCGTGCACCACGTCGTAGGCGCGCGGCGGCATCGGGACGGCCCGCAGGTCGCCCAGATGCCACTCGTCGAGGTCGGCGCGGGCGCTGGTGCGGTCGCGCAGCGCGGGCAGGTCGAGGTCGACGCCGATGATCTCGAAGTCCAGGTCGCCGAGGTCGAGCGCGTGCCCCCAGCCGCAGCCCGCCTCCAGCAGCCGCAGCCGCTGCGGCGGACGCTCGGCGCCGTGCTGGCGGACGCGTGCGGAGAACAGCTCGCCGGGGTTGACCGGTGTCGTGCGCAGTTCGGTCACAACGTCGCAGCGTAACCGGAAGATCGCGCAGCGTCCGCCGGTTGCCGTTTCTTGGTGGGGTTCTGAGCCGACTTATGCCCGCCGGCTCATGCCCGCCGCCCGTGCCCGCCGCCCGTGCCCGCCGCCGGTGGCCCGTCAGTGCTCGGCCTCGGCGAGGTCCAGGTCGCGCGGGGTGAGCAGCCACACCGCGACGGCCGCCGCGAGCATCAGCGCACCGCCCGCCAGGCCCGTCCATTCCAGGGACGTGGTGAAGGCGTCCTTGGCCTCCTCGACCAGGTGCGCGCCGGCCGGCCCGGCGACCTCGACCGCGCCCGCGATCGACTCGCGGGCCTGGTCGGCGGCGCGGCCGGTGATCCCGGCGGACGCCAGGTCCGACACCGGCAGCCCGTGCCGGAACACCGCCGCCGCGAAGCTGCCGAGGATCGCCACGCCGAGCGCGCCGCCCAGCTCGTAGCTGGTCTCCTCGAACGCGGCGGCGCTGCCGGACCGCTCGGCGGGCGCGCCCGCCATGATCACGGCGGACGCCACCGCCAGCGCGCCGAGCCCGATCCCGACGACGAGCAGCGCCGCCGCCACGGTCGGGTAGCCGAGCGGCTGCGGGCCGAGGAACAGCGTCACGAACCCGGCGCCGATCAGCAGCAGCCCGCCGGACAGCACGGCCCGCGCGCCGATCCGGTTCGCGATGGCCGGGGCGAGCGGCGAGAAGACGGCCGCGCCGACCGCCTCGGGCAGCAGCCGGACCCCGGCCTCCAGCGGCGAGTACCCCTGGACGACCTGCATCCACTGCGCGAGCAGCAGCATCGTCGCGGCGGCGGCCGTGCTCACGGTCAGCGCCGTGACGACGCCGGCGGAGAACGCCCGTCCGCGCAGGAGCCGGATGTCCAGCAGCGGGTGCTCGCGGCGCAGGCAGCGCCGGGCGAACCAGCCGAGCGCGACGACCGCGGCGGCGGCCGCGGTGAGCGCCTCGCCGGTGACGCCGTCCTTGCCGAAATGCTTGATCGCGTAGACGAGCGCGACCATGCCGACGATCGACAGCAGCGCGCCGAGCGCGTCCCACGGGCCCGGCCTCGGGTTGCGCGACTCCGGCAGCAGGAGCCATCCCGCGACCAGCGCGACCGCCATGACCGGCACGTTCACCAGGAACGCCGAGTGCCAGGAGAACGCCTCCAGCAGCGCGCCGCCGAGGATCGGGCCGAGCGCGCCGCCCAGCGCGGCCGTGGTCGCCCAGATGCCGAGCGCCGTCGCGCGCTCGCGCGGGTCGGGGAACAGGTTCCGGATCATGGACAGCGTGGACGGCATGATCATCGCGCCGCCGACGCCGAGCACCGCCCGGACGGCGATCACCGCGCCGGGCGTGTTGGCCCACAGCACGGCGAGCGAGGCCAGCCCGAACAGGGCGAACCCGGTGAGCAGCATCCGCTTGCGTCCCCACCGGTCGCCGACCGCCGCCCAGGTGACCAGCAGGCCCGACACGACCAGCGAGTAGACGTCGACCATCCACAGCAGCGAGATCGAGCCGGGCCGCAGGTCGGCGGCGATCTCCGGCAGCGCCACGTTCAGGACGGTCATGTCCATCACGACGAGCAGCAGGCTCGCCGAGAGCACCGCCAGCCCCGCCCACCTGCGCGGATGCGGCGGCGGCAGCGCCGCCCGCGCGGCGCCGTGCCCGGCTGCCCGCGCGGTGTCGCCGCCCGCCGCCGCGTCGCTGCCCATCGTCGCGTCGTGGCCTGTCGTGCCGGTGACCCGGCCCGTCGCCGCGCCGCGGCCCGTAATGCCGGTGTCCCGGCCCGTCGCCGCGCTGCCCGTGGTGCCGGTGTCGCGGCGCGTCGCCGCGATGTTCCGGCCCGTCGGTCCCGTTTCGACCGGCTCGGCGGTCGTCATCTCGTCCCCCCGTCGTCCACGCTTCCCGGCGCGCCTCCCGCGCCGGTCAGAAAGGTCTCGATCAGCAGGGCGGGCACGTCGCGGCGGGCCACATCCCCGCGCCGCAGGCTCTCCCGCACGCTGATCATCAGTCCGTACACGGTGTTGCTCACCCAGCGGACCGGCAGGTCCGCGCGCAGCACCCCCGCCCGCCGGCAGGCCGTGTAGAACGCGATCTCGCGCTCCTCCAGCCGCGAGCCCCACGCGACCAGCTCCGGGACGCGGTTGACGAAGTGGTCGGTGAGCGCGAAGCCGAAGTCGTCGGCGTCCGCCACGAAGGCGGTCAGCAGCGCGCGCAGCGCGGCGGCCAGCCGGTCGGGATCGCCGGACGCGGCGGCGGCGTCGATCCCTGCGGCGTCCTGGGACTCCTCCCAGCGCCGGGTGGCGCGCTCGCCGAGCGCCCGGAGCAGGTCCTCGCGGCTGGCGAAGTGCCGGTGCAGGGTGGCGCGGCTCACCCCGGCGGCCTCGGCGAGCTGGGCCATCGAGGCGGTCGGGTCGGCGTTCAGGCAGCGGATCGCCGCGCCGATGATCTCGTCCGTGCTGCGCATGTCCGTCCACAACGTCTCGGGTGCGACATTTATGTCTCATTCTAGACGCCGTTGTCGTATCCGCGAAGCGAATAACCGCGGACGCGGCGCGCGGGCGCCCAGTGCGCAGGAGTCCCAGTGCGCAGGAGTCCCAGTGCGCAGGAGTCCGCGCGGGGTGTCGCAGCCGCCGCGTAGGGTGGGTGGTGACACCGGTGGGCCATCGGCTTTTCCGGGTTTTCGGGCTGCCCCGAATCGGGTCGCGGCGGGCGACGCCGCGGATTGTTCGGCGGGGCGATGACGTTGCAGGCAGTGATGACGCTTTCTGGACTTGTTGATCTCGCGTACTCCGACGACACCCTGCGCACGGCGCTGGCCAGCCCGGACGACCCCCGGTCCGTGGTCGCTCCGCCGTCCCTCTGGCCGATCCTCGGGGCGGCGCTGTCGCGCGCCCTGCGCCGGACCGGGAACGGCGGCGACGGCGGCGTGGTGCTGGCCGTCACGGCCACCGCCCGCGAGGCCGAGGACCTCGCCGCCGCGCTGAGCAGCCTGCTCGACGCCGACCGCGTGGCGCACTTCCCCGCGTGGGAGACCCTCCCGCACGAGAAGCTGTCGCCGCGCTCCGACACCGTGGGCCAGCGGCTCGCCGTGCTACGCCGCCTGGTCCACCCCGGCGCGGACGAGGGCCTCGGCGGACGGCTGGACGTGGTGGTCACGCCCGTCCGGGCCGTCCTGCAACCGATCGTCGCGGGCCTGGCCGACCTCGAACCGGTGCGGCTGCGCTCCGGCGAGGACGCCGACCTGGACGACGTCGTCCGCAAGCTCGTCGACGCGGGCTACCACCGCGTCGACCTGGTGGAGAAGCGCGGCGAGATCGCCGTGCGCGGCGGCATCCTGGACGTGTTCCCGCCGACCGAGGAGCACCCGCTCCGGGTCGAGTTCTGGGGCGACACGGTCGAGGAGATCCGCTACTTCAAGGCCGCCGACCAGCGCTCCCTGGAGATCGCGCAGGACGGCCTGTGGGCCCCGCCGTGCCGCGAGCTGCCGCTGACCGACGCCGTCCGGGAACGCGCCAAGAACCTCGCCGACCGGCATCCGGCGCTGGAGGAGATCCTGCTCCGCATCGCCGACGGCGACACCGTCGAGGGCATGGAGGCGTTCTCGCCCGTCCTCGCCGAGCGCATGGAGCTGCTCACCGACCTGCTGCCGAAGGGGTCGGCGCTGCTGGTCTGCGAGCCGGAGCGCATCCGCACCCGGTCGGCGGAGCTCGTACGCACCAGCCAGGAGTTCCTCGAGGCGAGCTGGGTGAACGCGGCGGCCGGGGGCGCGGCCCCGATCGACCTCGGCGCGGCGGCGTTCCGGTCGCTGGAGGACGTCGTCGAGCACAACGACGCGCTCGGCCTGTACCGCTGGACGGTCTCGGCCCTCACCCAGGAGGACGAGCTCGACCTGGGCGTCCACCCTGCCGAGGCGTACCGGGGCGACACCGCCAAGGTGATGGCCGACCTCAAGGCGTGGGTGGACGGCGGCTGGCGGGTCGTCCTGGTGACCGCCGGGCACGGGCCGGCCGAGCGGCTGGTCCAGCTGATCGGCGAGGAGGGGCTCGGCGCGGCCCTCACCGACCTGGCGAACGAGCCGAAGCCCGGCCTGGTCAACGTGTCCACGGGCCTGCTGGAGAACGGCTTCGTCTGGGACGAGGTCAAGCTGGCCGTCCTCACCGAGACGGACCTGTCCGGGCAGAAGGCGTCCACCAAGGACATGCGGCGCATGCCGTCCCGGCGGCGCGGCGGCATCGACCCGCTCCAGCTCCGGCCCGGCGACTACGTGGTGCACGAGCAGCACGGCGTCGGCCGGTACGTCGAGATGGTCAGCCGCACCGTGCAGGGCGCGACCCGCGAGTACCTGATCCTGGAGTACGCCAAGAGCGACCGGCTGTTCGTCCCGACCGACCAGCTCGAGGAGCTCACCCGCTACGTCGGCGGCGAGGCCCCGAGCCTGCACCGGCTCGGCGGCGCGGACTGGCAGAAGGCCAAGTCGAAGGCGCGCAAGGCGGTCAAGCAGATCGCGGGCGAGCTGATCCGGCTGTACTCGGCGCGGATGGCGAGCCCCGGGCACGCGTTCGGCGCCGACACCCCGTGGCAGCGCGAGCTGGAGGACGCCTTCCCCTACGTGGAGACGCCCGACCAGCTCGCCGCCATCGAGGAGGTCAAGTCCGACATGGAGAAGCCGGTCCCGATGGACCGGCTGATCTGCGGCGACGTCGGCTACGGCAAGACGGAGATCGCCGTCCGGGCGGCGTTCAAGGCCGTCCAGGACGGACGCCAGGTCGCGGTGCTGGTGCCGACGACGCTGCTCGTCCAGCAGCACCTGTCCACCTTCTCCGAGCGGTTCTCGGCGTTCCCGGTCAGCGTGAAGCCGATCAGCCGGTTCCAGACCGAGGCCGAGATCAAGGAGACCCTCGACGGCCTCGCCAAGGGCACCGTGGACGTCGTGGTCGGCACGCACCGGCTGCTGTCGGCGCAGACCCGGTTCAAGAACCTCGGCCTGGTGATCATCGACGAGGAGCAGCGGTTCGGCGTCGAGCACAAGGAGGAGCTGAAGCGGCTGCGCACCCAGGTGGACGTGCTCGCGATGTCCGCGACGCCGATCCCGCGCACGCTGGAGATGGGGCTGACCGGCATCCGCGAGATGTCCACGATCCTCACCCCGCCGGAGGAGCGGCACCCCGTGCTGACCTTCGTCGGGCCGTACGAGGAGAAGCAGATCGCCGCCGCGATCCGGCGCGAGCTGCTGCGCGAGGGCCAGGTGTTCTTCGTGCACAACCGGGTCCGCTCGATCGGCAAGGTCGCCGCGCAGATCCAGCAGCTCGTCCCGGAGGCGCGGGTCGCGGTCGCGCACGGCCAGATGAACGAGCACGAGCTCGAGAAGGTGATGGTCGACTTCTGGGAGAAGAACTTCGACGTGCTCGTGGCGACCACGATCGTCGAGTCCGGCCTGGACGTCCCGAACGCCAACACCCTGATCGTCGACCGCGCCGACATGTACGGCCTGTCGCAGCTCCACCAGCTCCGCGGACGCGTCGGACGCGGCCGGGAGCGCGCCTACGCCTACTTCCTGTACCCGCCGGAGACGCCGCTGACCGAGACCGCGCACGAGCGGCTCGCGACGCTGGCCCAGCACACCGAGGTCGGCGCGGGCATGTACGTAGCGATGAAGGACCTGGAGATCCGCGGCGCGGGCAACATCCTCGGCGCGGAGCAGTCCGGGCACGTCGCGGGCGTCGGGTTCGACCTGTACGTCCGGATGGTCGGGGAGGCCGTCCGGGACCTCAAGGAAGGCGGGTCCCGCGCGGAGGAGCTTCCGGAGACCAAGGTCGAGCTGCCGGTGGACGCGCACCTGCCGCACGAGTACGTGCCGGGCGAGCGGCTGCGCCTGGACGCCTACCGCCGGATCGCGGCGATCACCTCCGACGAGGAGATCGCGGCCGTCGCCGACGAGCTGAAGGACCGGTTCGGCCCGCTGCCCGTCCCCGTGCTGAACCTCCTGGAGGTCGCGCGGTTCCGGGCGAAGGCGCGCCGGGCCGGGCTCAGCGAGGTGGTCGTCCAGGGCAACTTCGTCAAGTTCGCCCCGGTCGAGCTGCCCGACTCGCGGCAGGTCCGGCTCCAGCGGCTCTACCCGAAGAGCCTGCTCAAGCCCGCGACCCGGACGCTGCTGGTCCCGGCGCCCAAGACCAAGCCGCTCGGCGGGACGCCACTGCGCGACCAGGAGCTGCTCAAATGGGCCACCGACCTCGTCGAGGCCCTGTTCCTCGAACCCGCGCGGGCCTAGGGTGCCGATCATGAAAACGACGAGGATCACGGCACTGGCGGCGCTGCCGCTGTCGGTCGTGCTGCTGTCCGGCTGCGGCGGCGGCCCGGTGAAGGCGGGCGCCGCCGCGCTGGTCGGGGACGAGCGGATCAGCGTCTCCGGGCTGGACCGGACCGTCCGGGACTGGTGGCCGGAGTTCAAGGCCGACCCGCAGGCGAGCGCGAACCGGGCCGAGCCGCCCGAGCAGCAGCAGATGGGCGGGGACGCGGCGAGCGAGTCCGACGTCCGCGCGACGCTCACCGCGCTGGTCTTCCTCAAGGTCGGCGACCAGGCGGCCAGGGACCATGGGGTCGAGCCGACCGGCGGCGACGTCGACCAGGCCATCGCCCTGATGGACCAGACGCCGAACTCCAACGCGGTGTCCACCACGCTCGCCGCGGGCCTGCCGAAGGACCGGGTGCGCGACGTGGCCCGGTTCAACGCCATCCAGCTCCTGCTGATGGACAGGTTCGGCTGGGACCACACGCGCGACTCGCCGGCGGCGCAGCGCGCGATGCAGCGGTTCGACCAGGCGCTCGGCGAGGCCGCGCGCAAGCTGAAGGTCCGCGTGAACCCCCGCTTCGGCACCTTCGACCCGACCAAGGTCGCGATCAACCCGGTCGTGTACCGGCTGTCCGCCCATGAATCAGGTGTGCGCTGACCGATGAGTCTCATCCTGCTCGCGACGTCCCACCGGGTGGCGCCCGGTCTGCTGACCTGGCGCGCCTGGGAGGCGCTGCGCTCGACCCCGCGCGTGCTGGCGCGGAACGACCATCCGCTGCTGCCGTACCTCGCCGAGGCGGGGGTGCGGGCCGAGCAGGTCACCGACCCGGACCCCGCCGCGCTGGTCGAGCTGGCGCGGCGGGAGGGCGTCCTCTGGATCGCCGCGCAGGACGGCGACGAGCGGCTGATGCGCGACATCGGGCGGCGCGTCGTGGACGACCCGCTCGACGTCGAGGTGCTGCACGGCTCCTACGACCTGCCCGGCGCGCGCCTGCTCGACCTGGTCACGGTCATGGACACGCTGCGCCGCGAGTGCCCGTGGGACCGCAAGCAGACCCACGAGTCGCTGGTGAAGTACCTGCTCGAAGAGGCCTACGAGGTCGAGGACACCGTCGCGACCGGCGACTACGGCGCGCTGCGCGAGGAGCTCGGCGACGTGCTGATGCAGGTCGCCTTCCACGCGGTCGTCGCGTCGGAGCGGGACGACGACACCGCGTTCACCATCGACGACGTGGCCGCCGGGATCGTGGACAAGCTCGTCCGGCGGCACCCGCACGTGTTCGCGGACGTGACCGTCCGGGACGCCGACGAGGTGAACGCGAACTGGGAGCAGATCAAGGCCGCCGAGCGGGCCGAGAAGAGGGGCGCGGACGCCTCCGTCCTGGACGGGGTGCCGATGGGCCAGCCCGCGCTCAGCCTCGCCGCCCAGTTGCAGCGCCGCGCCGCCCGCGTGGAGCTGCCCGAGGACGCCTACGAGGTGGCCGGGTCGGACCTGGTCACGCGGCTGTTCGCGCTCGTCCGGCAGGCGCAGGCGGAGGGCGTGGACGCCGAGGCGGAGCTGCGCGCGGCGTCCCGCGAGTTCGCGGACCGCGTCCGCGCCTGGGAGCGCGAGCACCCCGCCGACCCCGCCGGCTGACCGCTCCGGCGCCGCGTCGATCGGTGAACGAAGATCGGCGAAGGTCTGGCCCGCCCGTGGTCCTCCGTTTACCCTGGGGCCCGTGCTGCCTGGTCTACGGGACGACGAGACGCAGGACAAGTTCCGCGCCGTGCGGGGCCTGTTCGGGTTCGGCGCGCTCGCCGGAGTGCTGGTCGCGCTCCTGCTGCTGCCGACGGCGTTCACGGCGGGCGTGTCCACCCGCGACGCCGCCGGATGGTTCGAGGACGACCCGGACGGCCTCGACACCGGGGGCGTGCCGGAGCGTTCCACGATCCTCGCGGCGGACGGCGGCTCGATCGCGACGTTCTACTACCAGAACCGCATCGACGTCCCGCTGGACCAGATCGCGCCGGTCGCGCGCCAGGCCGTCCTCGCGATCGAGGACAGCCGGTTCTACCAGCACGGCGCGCTCGACTCCAAGGGCACGCTGCGCGCGCTGATCAGCAATCTCGGCTCGGGGCAGGTCACCCAGGGCGGGTCGGGCATCACGCAGCAGTACGTCAAGAACCTGCTGCTGACGCAGGCCACCAACGACAGCGAGCGCAAGGGCGCGACGGAGGTCTCGGCCGGCCGCAAGATGCGCGAGCTGCGCTACGCGGTCGCGGTGGAGAAGAGGTTCTCCAAGGACGAGATCCTCCGCCGGTATCTGAACATCGCCTACTTCGGCGACGGCGCGTACGGCATCGAGGCCGCGGCCCGGCACTACTTCTCCAAGAACGCCTCGAAGCTGACGCTGCCGGAGGCGGCGCTGCTGGCGGGCGTCGTCCGCTACCCGTACGCCTACGACCCGGTGAACCACCCGGCCGTCGCGCGCCAGCGCCGCGACGTGGTGCTCGCCCGGATGGCGGAGCTGAACTGGATCCCGAAGGCGACCGCCGACGCCGCCGCCGGCCAGCCGGTGCAGCTCCACGTGCACGAGGCGCGCAACGGCTGCGTGAGCAGCGCCGCGCCGTTCTTCTGCGACTACGTGCAGCGGGAGATCCTGACCAACCCGACGTTCGGAAAGACCCGGGCGGACCGCGAGAAGCTGCTCAAGCAGGGCGGCCTCACCATCCGGACGACGCTGGACTGGAAGACGCAGAACGCGGCGCAGAGGGCCGTGGACCGGCACGTCCCGCCGAAGAACTCCGCGCACAAGGCCGCCGCCGAGGCGCTGGTCGAGCCGGGCACCGGCGCGATCAAGGGCATGGCGGTGGACCGCGACCTCGGCCCGGACAGCCAGCGCGGCAAGACCTGGATCAACTTCGCCGCCGACGCCGACCACGGGTCGAGCATCGGCATGCAGTCCGGGTCCACGTTCAAGGTGTTCACGCTGGCCGCGGCGCTCCAGGACGACATGCCGTTCGGCACCATGATGGACGCGCCGACCGAGTTCACCCCGACCGGCTACCGGAACTGCGACGGCAAGCGCGTCGGCGACCCGAACGCCTCGCTGCGCAACGCCGCCGACGGTGAGGGCGGCAAGCAGTTCTCGCTGGTCACCGGCACGTGGCACTCGGTGAACACCTTCTTCCTCGGGCTGGAGAAGGAGGTCGGGCTCTGCGAGACCGTGCAGATGGCCGAGAAGCTCGGAATGCGGCAGGCCAACGGCAAGCCGCTGGAGGAGTACCCGTCGTTCACGCTCGGCTTCAACCAGGTGTCGCCGCTGCGGCTCGCGGCGGCCTACGCGACGTTCGGCGCGCGCGGCAAGTACTGCAAGCCGATCGCGATCACGTCGATCACGGGCACCGACGGCAAGCGGCTCAAGGTGCCGACCGCGGGCTGCAAGCAGGTGATCGACAAGGGCGTCGCGGACGCGGTGAACTACGTCCTGCAGGGCGTGCTCACCAAGGGGACCGCCGCCGGGTCGGGGATCGGGCGTCCGGCGGCCGGGAAGACCGGCACCGTGGACAACTTCTCCGCCGCCTGGTTCGCCGGGTACACGCCGGACCTGGCGTCGGCGGTCTGGGTCGGCGACCCGCGCGGCGGCTACAAGTACCCGATGGACGACCTGTGCATGGACGGGGAGTGCTACGGCGAGGTCTTCGGCGCGACGATCCCGGCCCCGATCTGGCAGGACACGATGTCCGGGGCGCTGGACGGCACGTCCGCGACCGACTTCCACGACCCGCCGTCGCACTACTTCAGCATGGGCGACGGCGAGACCGACCCGAACAAGAAGGACAAGAAGGACAAGAAGGGCGGCGACACGAAGAGCCCTGACACCAGGGGCCCCGACACCTCGCCGACCGTGCCGCCGACGCTCTCCCCGAGCCCCAAGCCGGGCGGCGGCCCCCAGCACTGAGCCTTCCCGCGCACCGCGCGGATAGGCCGCTGACCTGCGCGGTCGTGTGTTCCGGCGCGCCCTGGGTAGATCATCCCCGACGGGGGAACAGGGGGGAGCCGCATGCGTGCCATCGCCGTGTCGGAGTACGGCGCGACGCCGTCGCTCATGGATCTGGACCGGCCCGAACCCGGGCCCGGGGAAGTGCTGGTCAAGCTCGTCGCGGCCGGGATGAACCCGTTCGACTGGAAGGTCGCGGACGGCGACTTCGAGGGCGCGGTCCCGGTCCGGTTCCCGCTGATCCTCGGCCAGGACGGCGCGGGCGTCGTCGAGGCGGCGGGCGAGGGCGTGGACCGGTTCCGTCCCGGCGAGCAGGTGTACGGGTCGTTCTTCGGCGCGCCGCGCGGCCTCGGCAGCTACGCCGAGTACACGCTCGTCCGGCAGGACGGCCCGATCGCGATGATGCCCGCCGAGATGATCTACAGTCGGGCCGCGGCCGTGCCGATGGCGTCGATGACCGCTTACAACCTGGTCGGGGCGGCCGGCGTGGACGAGGGGAAGACCGTCCTGGTCGTCGGCGCGACCGGCGGCGTCGGGCAGCAGGCGGTGCAGTTCGCGGCGATGCGGGGCGCGCACGTCATCGCGACCGCCGGGCCCGACATGACCGAGCTGATGCTGGACTACGGCGCGGACGAGACCGTCGACTACGCCGGGAAGGACCTGTTCGACGCGATCGACGGCGGCCACCCGGACGGGATCGACGTCCTGCTCGACCTGGTCGAGGACGCGGACGGCGTGGACCGGCTGTCCAGGGCGGTGAAGCGCGGCGGCGTCGTGGCGTCCCTGATCGGGCAGGCGGACGTCGAGGGCCTGGCCGGGCGCGACGTGAAGGGGATCAACTTCCGGAACGAGCCGTCCGGGGAGCTGCTCACCGAGCTCGCCGGGATGATCGACGCCGGGAAGCTGAGAGTGCACGTCAGCCGGGAGGTCGATCTCGCCGAGGTGCCCGAGGTGATCGCCGACGCCAGGCGCGGGGGAGCGCGCGGCAAGACCGTGATCCGCCTCTGATGGCGGAGCGGCCTGTGACCGCCCGGGTCGTCCCGGACGGCCTGCGCTCGTTCCTCAACACCGAGAGCGGCAGCACGCTGCTGCTGCTCGCCGCGACCCTCGCCGGGCTGCTGTGGGCGAACATTCCCTGGCACGACACCTACGACCGGTTCTGGGAGAGCCACTTCTCCGTCACGGCCGGGCGGTACGAGCTCGGCATGACGCTCAAGGAGTGGGTCAACGACGGCCTGATGGCGCTGTTCTTCTTCGTCATCGGGCTGGAGATCAGCCGCGAGTTCAAGGTCGGGGACCTGCGCGACCGGCGGGTGGCGGCCGTCCCGGCGGTGGCGGCGTTCGGCGGGATGATCGTCCCGGCCGTGCTGTACTACGCCGTCAACGCGGGCGGGACGGGCTCGGGCGGCTGGGGCGTCCCGATGGCGTCCGACACCGCGTTCGTGCTGGGCCTGCTCGCGGTGATCGGCGCGCGCTGCCCCGAGCCGCTGCGGGTCTTCCTGCTCACCCTCGCCGTGGTGGACGACCTGGGCGCGATCTCGGTCGTGGCCGTCTTCTACACCCGCGACCTGTCGCTCGGGCCGCTGGCGGTCGCCGTCCTGCTGTTCGCGCTGATCGTGGCCGTCCGGTGGCTGAGCGTCGGGCGCGGCCCGGTCTACCTGCTGCTCGGCTTCCTGATGTGGGTGGCGGTGCTGCGCAGCGGCGTCCACCCGACGATCGCCGGGATCCTGCTCGGCGTCCTCGTGAACGTGTACGCGCCGCCCGACACCGAGCGGCTGCGCGCGGGGGAGCTGGTGCAGGCGCTCCAGCGCGACCCGAGCCCCGAGCTGGCCCGGCGGGCGCGCCGGTCGGTCGCCTCGACCGTCTCGGTCAACGACCTGCTCCAGCACCTGCTGCACCCGTGGACGGGCTACGTGATCGTCCCGCTGTTCGCGCTGGCCAACGCGGGCGTCCGGCTCGACCCGGAGTCGCTGCGCCGCGCCGCGACCTCGCCGGTGACGATCGGTATCGTGCTCGGCCTGGTCGTCGGCAAGTTCGCCGGGATCACGCTCGGCACCTGGCTGCCGCTCCGGCTGAACTGGGGCGACCTGCCCGGGAACCTCGTGTGGGGCCAGCTGCTCGGCGGCGCGGCCGTCGCGGGCATCGGGTTCACGGTGTCGCTGTTCATCACCGACCTGGCCTTCGCCGACCTGCCCCAGCTCCAGTCCCAGGCCAAGATCGGCATCCTGGCCGGATCGGTGCTGGCCGCCGGGCTCGGCTGGCTGATCTTCAAGCTGGCCTGGCGGCGCGGCGGGGTCTGCGCGCCGCCGTCCTCGTCGGCCGCCGATCTCGACTTCACGCCCGAGCCGCCGCCTCCGGTCGGCGAGCGCGACCACGTGCTCGGCCCGGCGGACGCCCCGGTCACGCTGATCGAGTACGGCGACTACGAGTGCCCGTACTGCGGGGCCGTCCAGCCCGTCCTGGACGAGCTGAAGGCGCGCTACGGCGACCGGCTGCGGCTGGTGTTCCGCCACTTCCCGCTCCAGCAGATCCACCCGCACGCCATGCCCGCCGCGCTGGTCGCCGAGTCGGCGGCGGCCCACGGCAAGTTCTGGGAGATGCACCACGTGCTCTTCTCCCACCAGCTGGAACTGAACGACCGCGACCTGCTCGGCTACTCCGAGCGGATGGGCTTCTTCCCCTGGGAGGACGTCAAGGAGCTGGAGCGCCGCGTCGCCAAGGACAAGAAGGCGGGCTGGCGGGCGGGCGTGCGCGGGACGCCGACCTTCTTCCTGAACGGCGACCAGTACGAGGGCTCCCACGATCTGGAGTCGTTCGTCACCGCGATCGACGCGGCCATCTCAGCCGCGGACGCCGCAGACGCCCGGGACACCGGGGACGCAGCGGACACCGCAGACGCCAAAGATCAGCCGCGGTCGCGGTCCTCCGAATGACCCCTCGGCGGCGTCCACCCCCTGCGTCGACCCTTTCTTGGCCACTTCCCGGCGGGCCGTCGCGTTATGTGCGGGAACGGGCGGGAATATGAGCCGGCATGAGCTCTTCTGACCTGCGAAAACGGCTGGAGAACGTCGAGGCGTCGCTGCGCCGGCTGCGCGGTGAGGACGCCGACCTCGGCTCGGACTACGGTTCGATCCCGCAGGATTTCGGCGACTCCGGCCAGGACCTCCAGATGCGCGAGGAGCTGGAGGGCCAGATCGCCGACCTGGAGGCCGAGCGCGACCGGCTCAAGGCCGAGCTCGCCCAGGAGTCGAGCCCCGACGAGACCGGCCGGTCGCACTGACCGCCGTTCACCCGGCCCCGGCCCGCGTCCCCGCCGCGAGCCGGGGCCGGCGCGCGTCCGGACAGGTGGCCGGGCAGGCGGCCGGGCAGGCGGCAGGTCAGGCGGCCTTGAGGTAGCGGTTCCGGACGAAGACCAGCGTCGTGCCGTACCCGGCGAGGACCAGCGCCAGCGTCGGGACGGCCGCCAGCGGCAGCGGCACCAGCCCGAGCGGTCCCGCCGCCGGGGACACCGGCAGCAGCACCGCGGTGACCGCGAGCAGGCAGGCCGCGGCGACGACCGTCCGGCTGGCGCGCGGCGACCCCCGCATCCGGCCCCGGCCGCGCAGCACGAGCAGGGTGAGGGCCTGCGCGAGCAGGTTCTCCACCAGGAACCCGGTGTGGAACAGGGCCTCGCCGCCCGCGCCCGTCCGCGCCTCCAGCACCCACCAGAACAGCCCGAACGCGGCCAGGTCGAACAGCGCGCCGAGCGGCCCGAACACCGCGACGAACCGGGCCAGGTCGCGCGGGTCGAAGGTGCGCGGGCCGCGCAGGTCGGCCGGGTCGACCCGGTCCCGGGCGAGCGAGAGCTGCGAGACGTCGAACAGCAGGTTCTGCGCGAGCACCTGGAGCGGCAGCAGCGGCATGAACGGCAGCAGGACGCTCGCCGCCAGCATGGACGCCACGTTCCCCAGGTTCGAGGTCACCGCGATCCGGATGTACTTGACGCCGTTGCCGAACGTGCGGCGGCCCTCGGTGATGCCGTGCGCCAGCACCGACAGGTCCCGGCCCGCGAGCACCACGTCGGACGACTCGCGCGCCAGGTCCACCGCGCCGGTGACGGAGATGCCGACGTCGGCGGCGCGCAGCGCGGGCGCGTCGTTGATCCCGTCGCCGAGGAAGCCGACCGTCCGGCCCGCCCGGCGCAGCGCGCCGACGACGCGCGCCTTCTGCCGCGGGTCGACGCGGGCGAACACGGGCGTCGTGCCGTCCGGCGGGGTGATCAGGGCGTCCAGCTCGGCGTCGGGGAGGTCGGCCAGCTCCGCGCCGAGCACGACCCGGCCCGGGGTGAGGCCGGTGTCCCGGCAGGTGCGGACGGCGACGAGCGGATGGTCGCCGGTCACCACGACCAGCGCGACGCCGAGCCCGGCGAGCCGCTCCAGCGCGGCCGGGGCGGACGGGTCCGGCTCGTCCCGGAATCCGACGAAGCCGACGAGCGTCAGGCCGCGCTCGTCGCCGGGCGCGTAGTCGCGGCGGGCCGCCGGACGGTCCGCGACGGCGACGGCCAGCAGCCGCTCGCCGGTCGCCGAGCGCTCGTCGGTGAGGGCGGTGAGGCGGTCGCGCTCGTCCGGGGTGAGCGGGACGTCCGCGAAGGCTTCGCCGCCGGTGGCCGCGTCGTGGGCCGCGCCCAGCGCCGGGACGGGCGCCGGCGCGGTCCGGACGCGGTCGCACAGCGGCAGCACGTCCTCGACCGCGCCCTTGGTGATCAGCAGGTCGCGGCCGAGGCGGCCGTCCTGCCGCAGGACGACGGTCGCGCGGCGGCGGTCGGAGTCGAACGGGACGGCGTCCACGGCGTGGAAGCCGCCGGCCGGCAGGTCCGCGCCCCCGCCGGCATCGGCGTCGAGGTGGTCGAGAAGCGCGTCGTCCATCGTGTCGCCGGCGGCTTCGGGGACCAGCTCGGCGGCGAACCAGGCGTTCAGCCGGGCCCAGCGCAGCACCTCGTCCGACGGCTCGCCCGACCCGTCCAGGCAGGAGGTCAGGGACAGCCGGTCGAGCGTGAGCGTGCCGGTCTTGTCGGCGCAGAGGGTGTCCATCGCGCCGAGGTCGTGGACGGCGGGCAGCCGCTTGACGATCACCCCGTCGCGGGTCAGCGCCGCCGCCCCGCGCGCCAGCGTGGTCGTCACGACCAGCGGCAGCATCTCCGGCGTCAGCGCGACCGCGATCGACACCGCGAACAGCAGCGCGTGCGACCACGGGGTGCGGCCCGGCTCGGTGAACAGCAGCGCGACCGGGACGGCCGCCGCGACCATCGCGATCAGCGCCCAGGACACCGTCCGGACGCCGCGGTCGAACGCCGTCCGCGGCGCGCCGCGCGGCACGTCCCGCTGGAGCGCGGCGAAGTGGGTGCGCGGGCCGGTCGCGACCGCGACGGCCGTTCCCGTGCCGCTGACGACGCTCGTCCCCATGAGGCACAGCTCGGGACGGTCGAACAGCGGCACGTCCGGGTCGGGCGGCGGGGCCTGGCCCGTCCAGGCGGCCCGTTTCGCGGCGGGCAGCGACTCGCCGGTCAGCACGGCCTGGTCCACGCGCAGCCCGGTCGCGCTCAGCAGCCGCAGGTCGGCCGGGACCATGTCGCCCGGCGCGAGCCGCACCACGTCGCCGGGGACGACCTGCTCGACCGGCACCTCGCGCTCGACGCCGGGGCATCCGGCGTCGGCGCGGCGCAGCACGGTCGCGGTCGTGGTCGTGAGGGCGCGCAGCTCGGCGGCGGCCCGCCCGCCGCGCCGCTCCTGCCGCATCCGCAGCAGGCAGCTCAGCACGGCCAGCGAGCCGATCAGCACCGCGCCGCGCGGGTCGCGGGTGACCGCGGTGACGGTGCTCAGCACCACCAGGACCAGCACGAACGGGTCGGCGGCGACGCGGGCGAGGTGGCGCAGCGAGGCGCCCCGGCGGGTGCCGCCGGACGCGGCGGCCTCCTGGCGGAGCAGCCGCTCCTCGGCGTCGGTCTCGGTCAGGCCGCGCGCGGAGGTCTCCAGGCCGCGCAGCACCGACAGCGGCGGGCGGTCGGCGTACCCGGCGAGCATCGCGTGCGTGCGCGGGACGTCGGGGAGCGCGCCGGAACCGTCCGGGGGCGCCGGGACGGACCCCGGCTCCTCGGTGAGCGCGCCCGCCGGGCCGAACGGCTCGGACTCAGGCGCCGAGGCCACGGACGGGGGCCGCTTCCACGGGGTCGCCCTGGAGGTGGGCGACCATCTGCGCGACGATCGCGGCGACGTGCGGGTCGTCCACCACGTACACCTGGTGGCGGCCCTCGCGGCGGGACCGGACGAGCCCGGCGAGCTTGAGCTTGGCGAGGTGCTGGCTGACGGCGGGCACCGTGCCGCCGACCCGCTCGGCCAGCGAGCTGACGTCCTGCTCGCCCTGCGCGAGCACCCACACCATGTGCAGGCGCATGGTGGCGGCGAGCATGCCGAAGCGCCCGGCGGCCTCCTGGAGCAGCTCGGGGGAGAGCGTCTCCGGGGGCCGCGCCGTGTCCCGCGTCCGCTCCTTCACCGGTGCGCCTCCCCGCTGTCCGTGGACCCGCCCGCCGGGCGGGTTCCGCTGCCGAGCCGTGCGGCTCCCGTACGAGGGTATCCCCATCGCCCGGACCGGTCGGTCAAGATCGGCGGGGAAACCGCGCAGGGGCCGCCGGGGCAACTTTCCGGGGCCGCCGGGGCAACCTCGGCGGGCCGCCGCGCATCCAACGTGTCGGGGATACCGGACGGTAAAGCGATTGTGCAAACGTTTGATCGTCGAGACACTGGTGGATCGACGGGGGAACGCGGAGGGAGCAGCACAGCTCATGACACGGGGGAAGAAGGCGGCGGACGCGGCCACGCTCTCGCTCGGCGTGCGGATGGCGGAGGCCGAGGCCCTGTACGCGGCGGCCCTGACCGCCGAGTCGGTGGAGGACGAGGCGGAGGCGCTGCGCGAGCTGGCCCGCGCCGCCCGGCTGCTGTCCGCGCTGGCCGAGGTCGCGGCCGAGAACGCGGGCGTGCCGGGCCGTCCGGCGGTCCCGCCGCCCGGACGGGTCGTGGTCGGGCCGTCCGCGATGCCGGTCAAGCCGCGCGTCCGGCGCCGGATCACCCGCACCCAGCACACGGTCGACTGGATCATCACCCGGACCCGCCCCGACCCCCACTGACGGGCGTCTGAGGCGGCTGGTCAGCACGACGCCCCCGGTGCCGCGCGACGGCGGTGCCGCGGGACGGCGGCGCCGGGGGCGTGGCGGAAGGTCAGGCGCGGTGCGCGGCGGTCAGTGCCGGCGGTCGACGGCCTGGCCGTCCTGGCTGACCAGGCGCGGAGCCTCCGCCGCCGCAGCCTGCGGGGCGGGCTGCGTCGCGACGGGCTGAGACGCAACGGGCTGAGGTGTCACGGGCTGGGGCGCGGCGACCTGCGGGGCCGCGGCCGGGGGCGCGTCCTCGGCCTCGTCCTTGTCGTGCAGGCCGTTCATCTCGGCCTTCAGGATCCGCGCGGACTGGCCGAGCGAGCGTGCCATCTTGGGCAGCTTCGCCGAGCCGAACAGCAGCAGAGCCACGATGATCACGATGAGCCAGTGCGACGGCGACAGCTCTCCCATGGCCACCCTCCCCTTCCAGGACGATCCGACCCCCTACTCTAAAGCTATCGCGCAAACGAGCAAGAAACGGCCTCCAGCGCCCGCGCCGTGGACACCACCGGGCCCAGCCTGCGGAACACGTAGTCGACGGCGAACTCGTGCGCGTGCGCGTCCAGGCCGCTCATGGCGTCCTCGACGAAGACCGTCCGGAACCCGGCCTCCTCGGCGACGCGTCCGGTGGACTCGACGCCGAAGTTGGTCACCAGGCCGGTGAGCAGGATCGTGTCGATGCCGCGCCGGCGCAGCTCGTCCTCCAGCCCGGTGTCCTGGAACGCGCCCCAGGTGCGCTTCACGACGACCACGTCCGCGTCGGCGACGTCGATCTCGGGGGAGAGGCCGCTGCCGGGCGGCTGCTCGTCCACGCCGGGGCGCTCGACGCGCACCCAGACGACCGTCCCGCCCGCCTCGCGCAGCGCGTCCGCGAGGCGGACCGTCCGGGCGAGGACGTCCTTCCCGGCGTGCGGGGCGACCGGCTGCGCGACGATCCGCTCCATCAGGTCGATCGCGACGAGCGCCGTCCGCTCAGGAGCCAACTCAAGATCACTCATGTCGGCCATGGTCGCACCCCGCCGTCACGGACGCACCAGATCGCCGTCACGGACGCACCGGATCGCCGTCACGGACGCACCAGATCGGAGGGATCGGTGTTCGCCCCGCATACCACGATCGCGACCCGCTCACCCGCCGCGGGCCGGTAGGCCCCGCTGACCAGCGCCGCGAGAGCGGCGGCGGTGCCGTGCTCGGCCACCAGCCGGTGCCGATCCCAGAGCGCCCGCCGCGCCTCGACGATCGCCTCGTCCGAGACCAGCACGGACCCGACGCCCGCGCGGCGCGCCACGTCGAACGCGATCTCGCCGACCCGGGACGCGCCCAGCGAGTCCGCCGCCACCCCCGACACCGGGACCGTCGAGGGCTCGCCCTGCGCGAGGGCGGTGTGCAGGGTCGGGCAGCGCTCCGGCTCCACCGCGACGACCTTCGCCTCGCCGTCCAGCGCGGTCGCGACCCCCGCCATCAGCCCGCCGCCCCCGACCACGATCAGCGCGGTGTCGAACGCGCCGCCGGTCTGCTCCAGCAGCTCCAGCCCGATCGTGCCCTGACCGGCGCAGACCTCCGGCTGGTCGTAGGCGTGGCAGAGCAGCGCGCCGGTGTCGGCGGCGTCCTTGAGCGCGGCCTCCTGCGCGTCGGCGTACTTCTCGCCGACCGGCCGGACGTCCGCGCCGAGCGCGCGCAGCTTCGCGACCTTCACCTCGGGCGCGGTGCGCGGCAGGAACACCCGCGCGGGCACGTCGAGCTTCGAGGCCGCATAGGCCACGCCGAGGCCCGCGTTCCCGCCCGACGCCGTGACCACGCCGGACGGCGGAAGCGCGCCGTCCTCGGCGGCGGCGAGCAGCCGGTTGAACGCGCCGCGCGCCTTGAACGACCCGGTGTGCTGCGTCTGCTCCAGCTTCAGCCACAGCGGGACGCCGAACGCGTCGCTCTCCAGCACCGGCGTCCGGCGGACGTGCCCGGCGATCCGGGCGGCGGCGGCGCGGACGTCCGACTTCTCGATCATGGGAGCCCCCTCGGAAGCGTGCTCGATCCCCTGAAGAGAGATCATGTCCCATCATGCCCGTCCGGTCGTCGCCGGGCAGGACGGCACGGACGAGGGCTCGACAGGACGCGACCGCGACGGCGTACGCGCGTTGTGAGCCTTCATGACCTGCTGGAGGCCGGGGGAGTCGGCGAGCGTCGGGCACGCCCATTCCGCCTGGTGGCCCCACGAGTAGCTGATGTCGAACGCGGGATTCGGCAGCAACGCGTCCCACTGCTTCAGGATCGTGGTGAGCTGCGCGGGCGTCGGCAGCCTCCATGTCTTCTCACCCGAACTGCACGCCTGCCCGAACGTCTGGATCACCGGGACCATCATCGACCGCGCGAACCCGGCGCGGCCGGCCTGCCCGACCATCGCCGCGATCGCCTTCGGGTCGCAACCGGAGGCGTCCGACCTGCACGGATACGGGTCGAGGCCGATCAGGTCGAGCCGCGTCGCGGACGGCTTGAGCGGCGCCATCGTCCAGTCGGTCAGCGACGCGAACGCCTTCTGGCCCGGCGCGTACCGGTGGATCAGGTCGGCGCGCTCGCGGATCTGCCGGACGATGCCGGGGCACTGCGCGGGATTCGGCTCGTCCGACAGGTACCAGCCGTAGACGCGCGGATCGCGGGCGAGGCGCCTCACCGTCGCGCCGAAGTCGTCCGCCGACATCTCGAAGCCGCCGCACGTGGTGTTCCCGACCCAGACGAGCGCGCGGCCGTCCTTCGGCAGCGCCCCGATCTCGTCAGGGCCGACGTCGAACAGGTTGTAGCCGAGCGCCGCCGCGCGCGTCCGGTCGGCGGCGGGCATGTTGAGCGCCACGTGCAACCGGCCGGTGGTAGCGGTGGACGCGACGGGCGTCGCCGAGCCGGTCGAGGGGTGGGCGAGGTAGCCGAAGACGCCGCCCGCCAGGGCCGCTACGGCGGCGACGGCGGCGAGATGGTGGGTGCGCAACGCTCCTCCCGGGCGGGATGCCGGTGCGCCGCCCGTCCGTGGGGCGGACGCGATCGCCATCCACCGTCCCCCGGCCGCCGCGCGCCGCCCGCGTCCCAGACCGAACCGGCATCGGACGCCGCAGGCGGAGGAGGACCGCCCCGGCGGGGCGGGGCGGTGGGTCGTCTCGGGTGGGTGGGGCGTCAGCGCGGGGTCAGCCGCGCTTCCAGCGCCACTGGCCGTTCGTGTAGCGGACGCAGCGGTAGCGCTTGCCGGTCTTGTAGGCGTAGCCGTACTTCAGGTGGGCGGCCTTCGGGCAGTAGGAGCCCGGCGTGATGCACTCCCAGTGCTGGTGCACCTTGTGCGAGTGGCAGCGCGCGGCGGACACGGTCGGCGCGACGGGCGCGGTCGGCGACGGCGCGGCGCTCGCGGGGGCGGTGGCCATGCCGGTGGCCACGAGCCCGGCGGCGGCGGTGACGGCGAGTTTCCTGAGCAAGCGAACTCCTCGTGAGGTGTCGGTGCGGTGAACAGAAGTCTGCACATCTAACTGAATGTCGGGGCCGACGTGGACAAAGACGAGCATTCCGGCAGAACGCCCGAGTTCACGTGACCGTCGCCGCCGGATCACCCGGTGTGAGTAAGCTCCCGCCGACGCTCCCCCCACCTGCGAGGTCGCCATGCGCCGCCCCCTCGTCGCCGCCGTCACGGCGGCCGCCCTTGTCCCGATCTGGTCACCCGCCGCCGGCGCGGACGGCGGGTTCCGGCTGCCGCAGCGGTTCTTCATCGCGCACCGGGCGTCCGGCTCGTTCCTCGCGCCGGAGAACACGGCCGCCGCGTTCGAGTCGGGCATCCGCGACCCGGACGCCGACCTGCTCGAATTCGACGTCCAGGTGCTCAGGGACGGCGTCGGCGGCGTCTGGCACGACCTGTCGGTCAACCGCATCACGCCCGAGACCGGACGGGCGGACGCGCGCACGAGCAAGCAGTTCAAGAGGCTGCGGATCGACGCACACACCTGGTTCGGCGGCACCGCGCGCGACACGCATCCGCTGCTCCTCGACGAGGTGCTCGCGAGCTACGCCAAGCGCAAGCAGCTCCTCGCGCATCCGAAGGACTCGCGCGCCGCGCGCCTCGTCATCAGGCACGTCGTCGCGCGGCACCTCACCGGGCACGTCCAGATGCAGACGAACACGCTGTCGGACGCGGTCGCGGCCAGGCGCGCGGGCATCACCGCGCAGTTCCTCATCGGCACCGAGCGCGAGGCGGTGTCGCCGAAGACGATCCGGCGCGCCGGGATCCAGCGCGTCTCGATCAACTCGCAGCTTCCGGACTCGCTGATCGCGAAGTACGTCCGCGCGGGTCTGGTCGTCGCCTGCTTCAACGTCGAGTCCCAGACGCGCCGCGACGACCTGTACCGGCTCGGCGTGCGCGGCATCGACACCGACGATCCGGTCTACCTGCACGGCACCCGCTACCGCCGGACGTCCGACCCGTTCGCCACGGGCACGTACGCGCCCGGGCACATGGGCGCTACGCAGACCGCCGCCGCCATGACCCAGTACCAGCGCGGACGCTTCACCGCCCCCGACTGGTGGACGATCCCGTACGGCCGCGCCGACCTCTACACCCGGCAGGGCTGGGCCCGCCTGGACCGCTCCTACACGCTGCGCGCGACCGTCCGCTTCGACCGGCTGGGCGCGCACCGCTCGGACGCCGCGGCCGTCCACTTCTCGTCCCCCACGGACGACCCGTTCGGCGCCCGGACGCCCGGCTACGACCTGTCCCTGCGCGAGGACGGACGGCTCGTCCTCACCAAGGACCACCGGCAACTGGCGTCCGTCCGCACACCGGCGATCACCCGCGCCGGCACCACCGCGACCCTGACCGTGACCGTCGCGCCGTGGACGATCACCGTCCAGCGCGCGGGCACCCGGGGGGTGACGGTGTCCGACACGTCCTACCGGGGCCACTACCTCTACCTCGGCCGGATCAACGCCGGGCACGACGGCCCGCAGCTCTCGTTCCACGACGTCTCCGTGGAGTGAACCGCGTCGAAGGGACCGCGGTAAGCGAACCGCGTGGAATGAACGACCTCCCCAACTGGTTGACGGTTCAACAACAACCGGGGAGGGAGCAGATGAACACCTACGACGAGTTCCAGCGCGCCCAGATGTTCTTCGACGCGAAGGACTACATCTCGGCGTCGCGCCTGCTGGCCCCGGTCGCCGAGGCCGAGCCCGGCAACGGCGCCGTCGCCGAGCTGCTCGCCCGCGCCTACTTCCACAGCGCCCAGCTCGGCCGGGCCGAGGACGCCTTCCGCCGCCTGATCGGCCTCGACCCCTGCAACGGCTGGGCGCACGAGGCGCTGGCCCGCACGCTGGAGCGCCGCAACCGTCCCGCCGAGGCCGCCCGCTACCGCAAGCTGGCCGCCGCGATGGGCGTGGCCGCGGCCGAGGAGATCGAGGTCTCGGTGACCGCCGCCAACCTCGCCTGACCGCTCCGTCCGAGAGCCCGCTCCCTCACCGGGGACGGGCTCTCAGCTTTTCGCGAGCACGTACGTCCCGATGAAGACGCCGTTTCCGGTGACGGTGGACTCGGCGAGATCGAACCCGGTCAGCTCGTCCCCTTCGCCGGCGAAGAGCCGCTCGCCCCTGCCGACCACGACCGGATGGATCATCAGGATCATCTCGTCCAGCAGCCCGGCCGCGATCAGCGACCGCACGAGGACGCCGCTACCGAAGACCACCAGGTTCTCGTCCCGCTCCCGCTTGACCCGCGCGACGTCGTCCGTGCCGCCGAGGAGCGTCGATCCCTCCCAGGGCAGCGGCTCGCCCATCGTCGTCGACACCACGTACTTCCGGACGCGCTCGAACGCGTCGCTGATCGGGTTGGACGGCTGCTTCGGCCAGTAGCCGTAGAGATCTTCGTAGGTGATCCGTCCGGCGAGCAGCGCCCAGGCGTCCGACATGCGCGCGCCCATGGTCTGCTGCATGGCCGGGTCCTGCCGCTGAGCAGCCCATCCGCCGTGCGCGAAGCCGTTGCGCGCGTCCTCGTCCGGACGCGCCGGAGCCTGGATCACGCCGTCCAGCGTCACGTGCTCCATCGCGATGATCTTGCCCATGCCGTCTCCCTCTCCGAGTGGACCTCACCCGGACAGACCGGCGCGACGCGCGGAACTCATCGCGCGGCCCCCGTCGGCGTGGTCAGCCGACCGGTTCCGCGCGGCAGCGGGCGTGGAGATCGGCCAGCGCGGTCTCGATCCGCGTCATGGTCCTGCGGATGTGGGGCAACGACACCGGGTCGGTGCTGGCCAGCGCGGCGTGCTGCTCCTCGTCCGTGTGGCCGTAGAGCATGCTCGTGGCCGCCTTGAAACGCAGCGCGCCGGCGTCGTCGCCGAGCTGGTGACCGGCCAGGACGGAGATGTCGTACTCGTCCAGGAGGTACTGCTGGAGCGAGGGGGAATCGGTGATGCCCAGCCCGGCCAGCGGCGCGCGCAGCGGCTCGAAGTCGGGATAGACGTAGAACGCCCCGGTGGGCGGACGGCAGCGCGCCCCCGCGGCGACCATGATCGAGTGCAGCGTCCGGGCGACCGCGCCGTGCAGGCGCGCGCTCGCGGCCAGGCGGTGCCGGATCTCGGGCGGGTCGCCGAACGCGTAGCCCGCGGCCTCCTGCATCGGGCGGGCCAGCGTGGACCACAGGTCGCTGGCCACCGCGAGCACGCCGGCCCGGATCCGCTCCCCGAGCGCCCCGGCGGGGAACCGGCCGAGGCCGATCCGCCAGCCTCCCAGCGCCAGGCTCTTGGACAGGCCGGTGGTGACCACCGTCCGGTGCGGCAGGACCTCGGCCGGGCTGAGCAGCGGGGTGCGGACGTCGTGGAGGGTGTCGCGGTAGATCTCGTCCGACAGGACGGTCAGGTCCGCCTCCTCGGCGATCTCGCACACCGCCCGCACCAGGTCGGGCGGGGCCACGGTGCCGGTCGGGGTGTCGGGCAGGGTGCAGATCAGCAGGCGGGGATCAAGGCCCCGCGCCCGTGCGGTCCGGATGGCCGCGCGCAGGGCGGCCGGGTCGGGGACGCCGCCGCACTCGCGGGGGATCGGCACCGTGATCGGCGTCCTGCCGGCCATCCGCGCCTGCGGCGCGTAGCTGTTCCAGCAGGGCTGCGGCAGCAGGACGTCCCCGCCGGCGACGAGCTGGACGGCCATGAGCAGGGGCTTGCTGCCCGGCGTGACGATCACCTGCTCGGGGTCGGTGGGCAGCCCCCGGCGGCCGAAGAACCCGGCCGCCGCGTCGCGGACCGCCGGCGTCCCGGCGACCGGCCCGTAGGCGGTCTCGTGAGCCGCGGCGGCGAGCAGGTCGGCCAGCGACGCCAGGACGGGCAGCCGCGATTCGCCGAACGCCAGGTTCAGGATGTCCGCGCCACCGGCGTTCAGGCGTTCCACGGCCTGGTTCAGCTCCAGGTTCGCGGACATCGTCCAGCGGCTCATGACGTCTCCCGGGCCTCGGTGAGGTCGGCGAGGTGGCGCACCACGTCGGTGAACCGGTGCCGCTGCTCGAAGACCTTCCGCTGGCGGAACGCGCCGGAGCCGTCGCGCCGGAGCCGTCCGACGGCGGACGCGACGTACTCCAGGTCGCCCGCCGCGCGCAGGTCGTCCTGCACATGCATGATCAGGTCGTCGACCAGGGCGTGGGCGGGGACGAGCTCGGCGGTGCGGGGATCTACGGCCTGCCCCTCCAGGCCGTCCCGGGCGGCGCGCCAGCGCGCCAGTTTCAGGACCTCGTCGCTGACGTCGGGAGCGGGCAGTCCCTCCCGGCCGGCGCGCAGCGCGGCGTGCACCAGGGCCCGCGTCAGGACGGCCTGCAGCACGGCTCCCTCGACAGTCGGGCAGACGTCGGACGCGCGGATCTCGACGGTCGGCCAGGTCATCGACGGACGGGCGTCCCAGTAGACCATCTTGGCGTCCATGATCGTCCCGGAGGCGATCAGGGTGTCCAGGAGCCGCCGGTAGCGCTCGGGCGTGCCCAGCCGCGGCGGGATCCCGGCGCAGGGCCACTCCGCCCCCGCGACCGCCCGCCAGCTCGCATGGCCGGTGTCCGTGCCGTCCAGGAACGGCGAGTTGGCCGAGATCGCGACCAGCGTCGGCAGCCAGGGTCGCAGGTGATCGACGGCGCTGACGGCCTCGGCCAGGTCGAGGCTGCCGACATGGACGTGGCAGCCGCAGTTCACGAGCGTCTCGGTGAGCGCGCCGAAACGCGCCCGCTGCTCGTGCCGCCGCGAGATGTCGTCCAGAAGCGGCTCGCCGGTGCGTCGGAGCACGGGCGTGGCGCAGGCGACCAGCCGGCAGCCACGCGCCGCCGCCGCCTCGGCGAACCCGCGCCGCAGCCGCAGCAACTGACCGTGCAGTTCCTCGGCAGTAGAGGCGATCGGGCTAGCCGATTCCACCTGGTAACGGCTGGCCTCCATGTGCATCGTCCCGCTGCCGTCGTCGGCGTCGGCGAGCACCCGCCGCGCCACGGCCGCCGCCTCGAACGTGCGCGCGTCGACGAGAAGGAACTCCTCCTCCACCCCCATCGTCAGCGACGACCGCGACGACAGCGGATCCAGGGGCACAGGGCTGGCACCTAGCGCGGACATAGCTCCTCCAGCTCGCCTCGGACAACCCACACGGCGTCCGAAGCCTCGCCGCTCCAGCCCCGTTCACACCCCCAAAAACAACCCTTTGCACCCCAATTACAACTCTTTGCAACAACCACGCCCAAACCCGACAAACCCGGCCCACCCACCCCACCTCAGCCGCCAAAGACCTCCTCGACCGAGGCCGCGGACAAGGACCTGACGAACCAGACGTCAAGCGTGGCCTGCTCTGTGCACTCCTCGATCTCCGCGACGTCATGCCGGCACGCGGCGATGGAGCGCGAGCCGAGCACCATGAGGATGTGTTCGATGGTGGCGCTCCGCATTCCTCTCGCGAAGCCCTCCTCAAAGCCCTTCTTGCGGGCAGGTCCCTCGAAGACCTCGCGGAGTTCGTTGGCGTAGCGGCGATCTTTCACCGGCACGGATGCGCTCCCGGTTTCCAGGATGGGTTACAACGGTGTCCGCCGTAGCGGACGGCGGGAAAGGCCGCGGCGTGGCTGCGGGCGCGGCGCAGCCACGTTCGAGCGGTGCTTTGAAGCTCCTCAGTCGCGGAAGACGTCTTCGACGTTGGTGGCGAGGGCGGCGCGGCGGAGCCAGGTCAGCAGGGTGTCGGGGTCGGGGCAGTTGGCGATCTTTTCGGTCACCTCGTCCGACAGGGGGATGTTGCGCGCCTCCAAGACGCTGAGCAGGGCCTTCGTCTCGCCCTTCACCTCACCCTTGGCTTCGCCCCTTGCCTCGCCCTTCGCCTCGCCTTCCTCGTAGGCGAGGGGGCTGTACATGTCGGCGAGTTCCTTCGCGTAGCCGTAGGTGTCCGTGTCCTTCATGAGTTCTCTCCAGACGTTGCGGGCGGGCGAGTCGGCGAGTCCGGACGTCACGAAGTGGTACAGCACGTCGCGGGTCTCGTCGTCGATCCGGGTGAAGGCCATGGCCAGCGCTTTCAGTATGGCCTCTGGAGCCGGACTGTAGGCGTGGGTGATGGCGCAGAGCGTCGCGAAGTAGATGTCGCGAACGGCCTCGCCGACGCCAGTGATCTTGGGGGCGTTGTCCGGGCCGAGAACCCGGGCTTTGAGCCAGAGGGTCGGGGCCCTCTTGTTGCGGCCGATCTTGATGATCTTCCTGGCCCATTCGGCCGTCTTCGGCTTCTGGCAGATCACCAGGAGATCGACATCGCAGTCGTACTTGTCGTGCAGGTAGGAGACATAGTGAGGCCAGCTCTTGAGCTTGCCCTTGTCGATGTTGAGCTGAGCCTCGCAGAGGAGGATGTGATCCTCACCGCGAAGGCTCCCGCGGAGCATGAGCGCGGTGTCCGCGCGCCGTTCCACCAGCTTGATGCTGGTGAGGTCGGTGTTCAGGACGATGGCGTCCTCGAGCGCGGGCGGCGGCACCTTGGAGAGCCGGTCGAACAGGCGGGAGGCGAGTCCGCGATCTTCGCGGAAGATCTGGTGGAGCGCCTCGTGGGGGGATTTCGGCATGGGAGGGACGTTACCTTTCGTGTCTGACAGTTCACTTCTCGTGGTTGTGGGGGTGGGGCGCGGCGCCCGTCCAGTAGGTGAGGATCGCGCTGAGCTGGTCGGCGGCCAGGTCGGGGCGGCGGTGGGACGCCAGGCAGTCGCCGCTCGATGAGCGGTAGTGCCAGCCGCGCCGGCTCCGGAGGACCAGGACGCTTTCGCCGATGTGCGGGGACGACGCCGAACGCACGTGGATGAGCGGGATCGGGGAGTCGTAGCGCGTGTCCACGATCCAGCCCTCGTGGCGTAGGTAGGCGCGGATCCGGTTCAGGCGATGGCGCATCCAGCGGCGGCGCAAGCGGCCGGGGGACGGGAGAGGCGTGATCACAGTGAGCCCCGGCTGTGCGCGCGGCGGCGCTCCTGGGCCAACTCGTCCCACAGGTCGCCGGCGGAGCTGCGGATGACGGTCGGGTCGATGCCCTCGGACGCGTCGTGGAGAGTGGCGCACCAGTCGCCCGGCGATCCGTCCCTGCGGCGGGCCCGCCAGATGTTGTGGCCCGGGTACTCGCGACGCAAGGCGTCCAGCGCCTGCTCTTCGGTAATGGTTCGGGTGCTCATATGCGGCCTTGTCTGCCGTGCGTTCCTTGTCAGTCATGCGTGGCGTGCGTCACAAGCCTCGCAGCATCGGCTACGCTCAGCTACAGACCGCAACGGACCGCGACAGGACCGGGTTCGAAGCGGACTGGACCGCCCCTGGACCGCGTGCTCAAAACCCCCACAGGGAGACGCGATGACTGCTAGTAGGGAGCCGTACGAGGGACGGGCGATCAAGGGCTTCGCCAGTGACCTCACCGCGTGGCGCAAGCAGATGGGACTCACCAAGTCCGAACTGGCCGCCCGCCTCGGCTACGACGCTTCACTCGTCGGCCAGGTCGAGGCGTGCAAGAACATCCCCTCGCGCGATTTCGCCGAAGACTGCGACTCTTTCTTCCATGCGCCGGGAACTTTCGTGCGTCGTTGGCAGGAGATAGGGGAAGAGCGTGACCTGAGCTTGCTCCCGCCCGGCTTCCAGAGATTCTTGAGAGTGGAGTCCAAGGCGACGGTCAGGCACATCTTCGAGGTCAATGTGATTACTGGCCTGCTTCAGACGCCGGAGTACGCTTATGAAACGGTGAAGCCTGGTTATAGCTCTGACGAGGCGGAAGCGCTGGTTGCTACTCGTATGGCCAGGGGAAAGCTGTTGCTGCAGAAGAGTCCGCCCAATGTCATTGTCGTTCTCGATGAGAGCGCCCTGCGGCGGCGTCTGGGGAACGATGGGGTAATGCGGGGCCAGTACCGGCACTTGCTGGATCTCGCAGGGCTTCCCAATGTGACCCTGCATATCGTGCCTGCTGATGCGGGATATTATCCAGGAATCATGGGCCCTTTCTATCTGCTCGGCTTCCCCGATCGACCCCACATGGTCTATACGGAGGGTCACGTAGGTGGGAACCTCACGGAGCATCGCCCCACAGTGCAGCAGTACCAACTAAACTTTGACTTGATCAGGGGGGTGGCCCTGTCTGCCCGTGAATCCCTGAAACTCGTGCGCGAAGCTTGGGAGGCCGAGTGAACGCAGCAGGTTGGTCGACTAGGAGATGGCGTAAGAGCAGCTACAGTGGCGGTACGGGCGGGAACTGTATTGAAGTCGCTGATATTCACTGGCGAACGAGTTCTCACAGCACGAACACCGGCGGCGAGTGCGTCGAGGTTGGGGATGTGGGCTGGCAGAAGAGCAGCCACAGCACGGACACCGGCGGGGCGTGTGTTGAGGTTCGGGGGGCTGCGGCTGCGGTGGCGGTTCGGGATTCCAAGGATCCAGATGGGCCCAAGTTGCTGTTGAGCGCGGTCGCGTGGGAGGACGTGCTTCGGCGCGCTCGGCGGTGATGTAACCCCCTCGCCTATCTCCTCGTGAGGGTTCCGCAGACGGCGGGATCTCCTGGAGGGGGCGTTGATGGACGCGGCGTCTGGTGCGCGGATGGCGGCGTTGGCCGCCGGGGGCGCGCTGATCCTTTTGTCGGCGGCGGCTTGCGGGGGTGGCGGGAAGGGCACTCCCGCGGCGTCGCCGATGGGCGGCATGAGCATGCCGTCGAACTCGTCGGCGGCGAAACCGCCCGCGGCGGGGCCCGATGCGGTGACGATCAGCGGGTTCGCGTTCGCGCCCGCGAAGCTGACGGTGAAGCGCGGGACTACCGTCACATGGACGAACCGGGACGAAGACCCCCACACCGTGACCGTTCCCGGAGGAGGCGGTCCACGGTCCCCCGCTCTGGTGGCGGGCGCTTCGTTCCGGTTCACCTTCACCAAGCCCGGCACCTACGCCTACATCTGCACCATCCACCCGTTCATGCACGGGACGGTGGTGGTGACGCCGTGATCGAGATGAACCGGCGGCAGCTGATCAAGCACGGGGCGTGGTTCGGGGCGGCCGTGGCGCTCGCCGTGACGGGCGGCGAGGTGATCAGCCGGGTCGTCGACGCCGACGCGCCCGACCCGTTCCCGAAGGACGCGACGCTGCGGTTCGTCCAGGTGAGCGACAGCCACATCGGGTTCACCGGCCCGGCGAACACCGACGTCAGCGGGTCGTTCCACCGGGCGGTCAAGCAGGTCAACGCGCTGAAGCACCGGCCCGACTTCGTCCTGCACAGCGGGGACCTCACGCATCTCGCGACGCCCGCGCAGTTCGACCAGGTCAAGCAGATGACCTCCGAACTCAAGGCGGGACGGGTCGTGTTCGTCCCCGGGGAGCACGACTCGATCGACGACGCGGGGCAGAAGTACCGCGCGGCGTTCGGCAAGGGGACGCAGGGGGACGGCTGGTACAGCTTCGACCTCCAGGGCGTCCACTTCATCGGGCTGGTGAACACGCTCAACCTGAAGAAGCTCGGTCATCTCGGCGAGGACCAGATCGCGTGGGTGCAGCGCGACATCGCGGGCCTGCATTCGGACACGCCGATCGTGGTGTTCAGCCACATCCCGCTGTTCGCGCTGTATCCGGCGTGGGGCTGGGGGACGGACGACGCGGCGCGCGTCCTGCGGATGCTGGCGCGGTTCTCGTCGGTGACGTGCCTGAACGGGCACATCCACCAGCTCTTCACGAAGACCGAGGGCAACGTGACGTTCCACAGCGCCACGACCACGGCCTATCCGCTGCCGAAGCCGGGGCAGGGGCCCGCGCCCGCCCCGGTGACGCTGCCCGCCGGGAAGCTGCACGACGCGCTCGGCATCCGGGAGGTCGGTTATGTCCGGGGTCGGCCGGGCCTCGCCGTCCGCGACCAGACGCTCGCCTGAGAGCCGGGCGTACCGTGGCGTCGGAGAGAGGATCCGCCATGCGCCGCAGGCTCCGCGGCGGCGGCGCCGACCCGCCGCCGGACGCCGCGTCGGCCGAGGCCGGCGCCGAGGCCGATGCCTGCCCGCGCCTGCACGTGGTGCGCGACGGCGCGTATCCCGACTGGGAGGCCGTGTACCACGACAACGTCCGGTGGGTGTACCGGCTGATGTTCGCCAAGGTCGGCAACCGCCCGGACGCCGAGGACCTGACCGCCGAGGTGTTCCTCGCCGCGCTCGGCCCGCTGCGGCTCAACGCGGCGGCCGAGGAGGTGCGCGCCTACCTCGCGGCGACGGCCCGGACCGTCCTCGCGGCGCACTGGCGGCGGACGCTCGGCCGCGAGATCACCCGCATCGAGGACGACGACATCGCCGAGCCGCCGCGGGACGAGCCGGAGCGTCCCGGCGGCGGCGCGGCCGACCGGGTGCGGCGCATCCTCGGGGCGCTGCCGGAGCGGTATCGTCGCGTCCTCGAACTGCGGTTCCTGAACGGCTACTCGGTCCGTGAGACGGCCGCCGAGCTGGGCGTGAGCACCGGGAACGCGAAGGTCATGCAGCATCGCGCGCTGCGGCTGGCGGCCGACGCCGCCCGCGAGCGCCCCGGGGAGGACCGATGAGCGACGGCCTGACCCGGCACGTGCGGGACCTCCTGCGGGGCCGCCGTCCGCGCCGGTTCCGCCCGACGGAGGCGGAGGCCGAGGAACTGCGCGCCGCGATCGAGCTGCGGGCGGCGCGTCCGGGAGCGGACGCCCCGCGCGAGGAGTTCGTGACGCAACTGCACCGCAAGCTCGCGCACGCCGCGCGCGGCGAAGAAGCGCCCGCGCCCCGGTCGCCGGTCAGACGGGCCCTGCTGGCGGGCGGAGCGCTGGCCGTGGGAGGCGCCGCCGTCGGCGCGGTCGCCGACCACACGCTGTCCGGGGGCGTCGCGTCCGCGCCCCCGGACGGCGACCTCACCCCGCTGCACGGCGTCTGGCATCCGGTCGTCGCGGCCGACGCCCTGCCCGAGGGCGGCGTGCAGGCGTTCGAGGCGGGCGGGATGCCCGGCTTCCTGACCAGGCGGGATGGAAGGTTCCAGGCGGTGTCCGGGATCTGCACGCATCAGGGCTGCGAGCTGTACCACCAGGGCGACGGGCTGCGCTGCCCGTGCCACGAGTCGCTGTTCGCCCTGGACGGGCGCGTCCTGCGGCAGCACTTCAAGCGCCCGCTCGCGCCGCTGCCGCGACTGGCCGTCCGGCGGAACGCGGGCAACGTCGAGGTGTACGTGCCTAACCCGCCAGGGCGTGCCTGACGAAGTGGTCGAGGTCGCGGCGCGGCAGCGAGCCGCCGTGGCTCGCGACGATCTCGCCGCGCCGGATCACCAGCAGCGTCGGGACGCCGAGGATCTCGTAGCGTTCGGCCAGCTCGGGAGCGGCGTCGATGTCGATGCGGGCGGTCGCGACCTTGTCGGCGTTGTCGGTGGCGAACCGCTCGACGAGCGGGCCGAACTGCTTGCACGGTCCGCACCACTTCGCGGTGAAGTACGCGAGGACGGGCCTGTCGCCGGAGCGGGCGACCAGGTGGTCGAAGGCGTCCGGGTCCTCGATGGCGACGACGTCCCGGTCGCCGGCGTGCGCGATGTCCTGCGGGGTGAGGGTCGGCAGCTTCTCCGCGGTGAACCAGAGGCCGTTCAGCTCGACGTCCGGCAGCATCCGGAGGACGTCGAGGGTCTGCTCGGGCGAGAGGAGATCCGCGCCGTCGACCGACTTGACCTCCAGGACCTCCAGCTCCGGCATCTCGGTGGCGAACGTGAGATGGGACGGTCCGAGCGGGGTGTCGGTCCAGATCGTGAGGGACTCCAGTCCGTCGAGCGCGCCGAACGCCCGGAGGCCGTCCGCGTCCAGCTCGTCGGTGATCAGGCGCAGCGAGTAGAGGCCGTCGATCGAGCCGATGCCGGCGAGCGCCTCCGCGCCGGTCCGCTGCCGCGTGACCTCCAGGTTCATCAGCCCGGTGCCCGCGAAGCGCTCGAACCAGCGGCCGGGGCTCCGGTCGTCCTCGACGCCGAGGATCTCCAGCTCGGTCAGGTCCGACAGGCGCGCGAGCGCGTGGTCGTCCGGGGCGGGCTCCTCCAGGACGACCTGGAACAGCTCCTTCTGCCGGGCGAGCCGTCCGAGGCCCGCGGCGCTCACCCCGGACGCCGCGAAGCCTGCGAGCGCGTGCTCGGGCAGGCCGTCCAGGAAGTCGAGGTCACCCGCCGGAGTGTCGTCCGGCATCTCCAGCGACGCCATGTGCCCGGCCGGGACGGTCACCTCGCCGCGCGCCTCGCGGAGCTCGACGTCGTCGTCCTCGTCGCCGACGGCGACGATCTGGATCTCGCCCACCGAGCGGTCGCCCGGGAACCGGAGGACCACGTCGCCCCGGTTCCACAGCCGCTCGTCGTACGGGTCGCTGCTCTGCTCGGTCACCGTACGGTGATCTCCGCGCGTCCGCCGGCCGATACCCGACCTGTGGAAAACATGGCCGCGACTTGGAGATCACCCGACCTGCGCCCGGTCGGCGCAGCAGATCAGGGCCGACGTGGCGCGGTCAGCCGGCCTCGGCGGGGACGGGCGGGCGCAGGCCCGGCGCGACCGCGAGGGTGACCGCCACCGAGCCGGCCGCCATCACCGCCATCGCCGCCGCAGGCCCGGTGACCTGCGCGACCCCGCCCGCGATCGCCGCGCCGACCGCCTGCATCGCGAGCATCCCGGACGAGAACAGGCCGAGCGCCTGCCCGTGCATCTCGTCCGGCGTGAGGGTCATCAGCCGCTCCTGGAGCAGCAGCGTCGCGCAGTACCCGACCGACGCCGCCGTGATCGCGACGACCGCGACGGGCAGCGCCGGGTCCAGCGCGAACACCAGGTAGGGCGCGGCGAGCAGCAGCCGCAGGAACGGTCCGAGGCGCTCGCGCCAGTCCGGCGGGACGAACCGTCCGGCGAGGACGTCCCCGGCGAGCATCCCGAACGCCGCGACGGCGAGCAGCAGGCCCGCGTGCGACGGCGAGTACGGGACGAACAGCGACTCGCACCCGACGATCAGCCCGTTCGGCACCCACAGCGCGACGAACACGCAGCGGCGGGCCGGGGACGTCAGCAGCCGCGCGTTGATCCGCCAGGTCGCGGCGATCGACGGCCGTCCCTCGCCCCGCGCCGGACGCGCCGTCAGCCCGAACCGCGCCGCGAGCGCCGACGCCAGGTACAGGCCCGCGCCGACCAGCACCGCGCCGCGCGGCGACAGGAACGCGACCAGCACTCCGCCGATCCCGAATCCGGCGATCTGCGTCAGACCGGTCGACATGTTGAGCACCGACCGTCCGAGGACATAGCCGTCCTTCGGCAGGATGTCGGTGAGCATCCCGTACCGGACGCCGCCGCTGACCGACCCGGCGAGGCCCTGCACGGCCAGCAGCGCGAACAGCGCCGCCATCGGCAGCCCGGGGATCGCCACCAGCGCCGTGACCAGCGCGAACACCAGGCCGGTCATGGTGAGCGCGGCGCGCGGCGGGAGCCGGTCCGCCGCGCTGAGCAGCGTCGTCGCCCCGACGAGCTGGGCGAACGACGGCCCGAACATCGCCAGCGACGACAGCAGCGGGGACCGCGTCGCCTCGAACACGAGGGTGCCGAGCGCGAGGCCGGTCATCGCCATCCCCGCCGAGTGCGCCGAAGCGACCGCGAACAGCGGGGTGTACTCCGGCGTACGGAACAGATCCCGATAGGTGCGCATGGTTCGGGAGTGTCCGGGGAGTCGGCCGATGCGCGTTACAGTTTCGCCGGGAGGCGAAACGTCATGGGCCTGTGGCTGATCAACGCGGATTCCCTGGCGACCGGACGGTTCGTCCTGTCACCGCTGGCCGAGACGATCGGCTGCCTGCGCGACCTGGAGCTGGAGCGGGCCGAGCACCCCGGCCGCCGGGCGTGGCTGGAGGCCGAGCTTCCCGGCCATCGCGCGCACATGCGGGAGAACCCGGTCGCGCACCGGCTCGTCCGGGAGGGGCTCATCGCCCTGAAGACCCGCTGGAACGCCGACTTCCTCACGCCGCCGCCGTCGGGCGAGTTCGAGCCGTCCTTCGAGGACGAGGTCGCCGTCGTCCGCGCCACCGCGCCCGACCAGGCGCGCGCCGACATGGAGGTCTCCTCGGGCGGGCCGCTGCCGGAGATCCTGCGCCGCGACGACCTCCCCGACATCGCCGCCGACACCCTCACCCGCGTCTGGCGCGAGGCCGTCGAACCGTACTGGCCGCGCCGCCGCCGCGTCCTGGAGGCGGACATCATCGCCCGCACCCGCCAGCTCGGCCGGGACGGCTGGGCCGCCGCCCTGGAGGGACTGCGACCCGGCGTCCGCTGGCTCGGCGACGGGAGGCTGCGCGTCAACGCCGCCGACTACCCGCCCTGCGAGATCTCCGGCGCGCAGCTGTTCCTCGTGCCCGTCACGTCCCCGCGCGGCTGGGTGACCTGGGAGCGCGACGCCCGCTACGCGATGATCTACCCCTGCGCGGGCGAGCTCGCCGACCCCGCGCCCGTCCGCGCCCCGCGCGCCCTCGCCCGTCTCCTCGGCGAGGGCCGCGCCGCCGTGCTCACCCTCCTGGACGACCCGAAGAGCACCACCCAGCTCGTCGCCCTCACCGGCCTCCCGCTCGGCTCGGTCGGCCGCCACCTGAAGATCCTCGTGGACGCCCGCCTCGCCGACCGCCGCCGCTCGGGCCGCTCCGTCCTCTACTACCGCACCCGAGCCGGCGACACCCTCGTCACCGCCCAGCACGCCCCCTGACGTCGGACGCCCCGCCGGACGCCCGCCGGACGCCCGCCGGACGCGTCGGGGGGTGGGTCGGCGGGATGGGGATCACGTCTTCGGCGCGTCCGGCCGGCGGTAGGTTGGACGGCATGATCGACGTGCCTGTTCAGTACTTCGCGGCGCGGGACGGCGTGCGGCTGGCCTTCCGGGAGCTGGGGGAGGGACGGCCGCTCGTGCTGATCCACGGGTACTTCTCCACCGCGACGGTGAACTGGATCCGGTACGGGCACGCGGAGGCGCTCGCCGACCTCGGCTACCGGGTGATCATGCCGGACCTGCGCGGGCACGGGGACAGCGGGAAGCCGCACGACCCGGCGAACTACCCGCCCGACGTGCTCGCCGACGACGGGTTCGCGCTGCTGGAGCACCTCGACCTGACCGACTACGTCCTCGGCGGCTACTCGCTCGGGGCGCGGACGACCGCGCGGATGCTCGCGCGCGGCGCGAACCCGGTGCGGGCCGTCTTCGGGGGCATGGGGCTCACCGGGATCACCGAGACCGAGGGGCGCGGGGAGCACTTCCGGAACGTCCTCAGCAATCCGGGGACGTTCGAGCGCGGCACCGCCGAGTGGCGCGCCGAGGCGTTCCTGAAGACGGTCGGCGGCGACCGGGTCGCGCTGCTGAGGGTGCTCGACACGTTCGTGAACACGCCGCGCGCCGAGCTGGAGAGGCTCGCGCTGCCGTCGCTGGTCGTGGCGGGCGCGGACGACCACGACAACGGCTCCGCCAAGGACCTGGCGGCAGCGCTGCCGAACGGCCGCTACACCGAGATCCCCGGCAACCACATGAGCGCCGTGACCCGGCCCGAGCTGGCCGAGGCGATCGTGGAGTTCCTGGAGAACTAGGCGCCCGCGCCTTGGGGCTCACGTCTTGGGGCTCACGTCTTGGGGCTCACGTCTTGGGGCTCGCGTCTAGGGGCCCGCGCCGTCCTTGGGGTCGCCCTTCGGGAGGCGCAGGACGAAGCAGGCGCCCTCCTCGCCGTCCGAGCGGTCGGTGATGGTCAGGGTGCCGCCGTGGGCCTCGATGATGTCGCGGGAGATCGCGAGGCCGAGGCCGGTTCCCCCGGCGTCCTTGTGCCGGGCCTCGGCGAGGCGGGTGAAGCGGTCGAAGACGCGCTCGCGGTCCTCGGGCAGGATGCCGCCGCCGTCGTCCACGACCTCGACGACCGCGTGGTCCTCGTGCTCGCCGACCTTCACCGTGACCTCGGACGCGGCGTGCCGGTCGGCGTTGTCGATCAGGTTGGTCAGCACGCGGGCGAGCTCCAGCCGTCCGGCGCGCACCACGACCGGGGCGTCGCCGACGACCGACACCTTCGTCCGGCGGGGGCGGCGCAGCACCTCCTGGTCGGCGATCTCGTGCAGGTCGAGCGGCTCGGTGCGCAGGCCCTGGTCGGACTCCAGGCGGGCGAGCGCGAGCAGGTCGTTGAGCACCTGCTCCAGCCGGTCGGCGTTGTGCAGCATCGCGTCGGTCGTCTCGCCCAGGTCCGCGCCGTGCGGGTCGTAGCGGGCGAGCTCCAGCTCCGTCCGCAGGCCGGTGAGCGGGCTGCGCAGCTCGTGCGAGATGTCGGAGATGAACGCGCGCTGCCGCGCGACGGCCCGCTCCAGCCGGTCGAGCGTCTGGTTGATGCTGCGGGCCAGCGCGTGGATCTCGTCCTCCCGGGACGGTTCGGGCACGCGCCGTTCCAGGTCGGTCGCGGTGATCTCGTCGAGGTCGCGGCGGATCGCGTCCACCGGGCGCAGCGCGCGGCCGGTCGCCCGCCACGCGCCGAGGCCGATGAGGCCCGCCGCCAGCGGGATCATCAGCGCGGTGAGCGCGGCCAGGCCGGGTGTCGGCAGCCACGGACGGGTCCTCTGCAGCGCGTAGACGACCAGCTCGCGGCGGCCGTCGTGCACCCGCAGCGCCACCACCTGGAAGCACCGCCCGCCGGGCGCGCTGACGTGGCAGCTGATCCCGTCCACGCGGTTGTCCAGGCCCCTCGGGACGGCGAACCGCACCGGCGGACGGCCCCTCATCGCGTCGCTCACCGCGACCACGCGCCCGGTCAGGTCCACGACCTGCACGAGTGCCCCCGGACGGGTGACGATGCGCGGGTCGAGCTGTCCCGCGCGGGCCATCTCGGCCACCATCCGCGCCCGCCGCGCGACCCGGCTCTCCAGCGAGTGCCGCGCCTCGACGGTGACCAGCAGCATCGCCACCAGGTACAGCGGGATCACCAGGAGCAGCGCGAACAGCACGGCCCGGACCGTCACCCTCGTCCGGATCGACGGGTCGCGCAGCACCCGGTGCCACAGCCGCACCGACGGAGCGCCCACGCTCCCAAAGCTTCCCGGACCCGGGTAAACGCGACCCGCCGCCCCCGGCAAGGATCCGTTATCCGGCGCCGGAAAACCCTGGCGCACGCGGCGCCCCCGGCGCGGAGGCGGTCAGTCGCCGTCCAGGCCCCAGCGGGTCCGGATCGCGCCGTCCACCAGGCCGAACAGCCGGTCCATCACGATCCCGATGATCAGGATCACGATCATGTAGGAGATCATCGCGTCGGTCTGGGAGAACTCGCGGGCCTGCGACAGCAGCACGCCGAGCGAGGTGTGCGAGGAGATCACCACCAGCAGCTCGCCCGCCATCAGCGACCGCCACGCGAACGCCCAGCCCTGCTTGAGCCCCGCCACGAAGGACGGCAGCGAGGCGGGCAGGATCAGGTGCCGGTACAGGTTCAGCCCTCGCAGCCCCATCACCTTCCCCGCGCGCAGCAGGATCGGCGGCGTGTAGTCCACGCCCGCGATCAGCCCGTTCGCGATGGACGGCGCCGCGCCCAGCACCACCACGAACAGGATCGCCTGCTCGCTGAGCTGGAACAGCAGGATCGCGAGCGGGAACCAGGCGATGGACGGCATCGTCTGGAGCCCGGTGATCAGCGATCCGACCGCGCGGCGCAGCACCGACGACTGCGTCACCAGCGCGCCCACGAGCGTCCCGACGACGACCGAGACCGCGAACCCGATCACGGCGCGCTGCATGGTCAGCCCGACCGCGCCCCAGAACGAGCCCTTGGTGAGCTGGCGGCCCAGCTCGGGCAGCGTGTCGCCCGGCCCGGGCAGCACGTAGGACGGCTTCCATCCCGACCACACGACGATCTGCCAGGCCAGCAGCGCGATCAGCACGGCGCTCGCCATCGGCCAGACCGACGACCAGGCCCGGGAGAGGGGGTTCCGGCGCGTCCCGGCGGCCAGTTCCAGCGCGTCCAGACCGGAGATCTGGCGGCTCAGCTCCGGCTTCGTCCCGCCGGTCGAGCTTCCGTCGTTCTTGGTTCCGCCGGTCCGTGTTCCGTCGGCCTCCGCGGCCTCCGGCTTCGCGTTGATCTCAAGCGCCATGGCGGCCGACCTCCTCGCGCAAACGGTCGGTGATGGTCCCGGCGAGCGCGGCGACCTCGGTGGAGTCGATGCGGCGCGGACGGTCCATCGGGACGGGGAACTCCTCGACGACCCGGCCCGGACGGCTCGACAGCAGCACCACGCGGTCGCCCAGCCGGACGGCCTCGCGGACGTTGTGCGTGACGAACAGCACGCTCAGGTTCCGCTCCCGCCAGATCCGCTCGATCTCGTCGTGCAGGAGGTCGCGGGTCATCGCGTCGAGCGCGCCGAACGGCTCGTCCATCAGCAAGAGGGTGCCGGTGCCCTGCTTCTCCGCGGGGACGGTGTCGATGGTCAGCGCCAGCGCGCGGGCGAGCGCGACGCGCTGCCGCATCCCGCCGGAGAGCTGGTGGGGGCGCTTCTTCTCGAACCCCGCCAGGTGCACCGACGCGAGCAGCTCGGCGGCCCGCTCGCGCCGCTCGGCGCGCGGGACGCCGCGCGTCTTCAGCGCCAGCTCGATGTTCGCGGTGACCGTCAGCCACGGGAACAGCGCGGGCTCCTGGAACATCAGCGCGACGCTCCGCCCGGCCGTGTCGATCGTCCCGGCGGACGGCCGGTCCAGCGACGCGACGAGGTTGAGCAGGGTGCTCTTGCCGCAGCCGGACGCGCCGAGCAGGCAGACGAACTCGCCCGGCTCGACCGTCAGCGAGACGTCGTCGAGGGCCAGCAGGGGCCCGAACGCTTTGGAGACGCCGTCGAGCCGGACCGCTGCCCCGGAGGGCACGGCCCGGCTCGCGGCGGCCTCGACGGCCTGTGTCATTTGTCGCTGACCTGTGCCTTTCCCTGTGCCTTGAGCACGTCGTTGAGCGGTCCGAGGTCGTAGATGCCGGTCAGGTCGACCTTGTCGAGCAGCCCGATCTCCTCGGCGTGGCGCGCCCCCGCCACCAGGGACGACGCGACCGGGTCGGTGGTGAAGGTGATGCTCTTGAACGCGGCGTCCAGCACGTTCTGCTTGATCGGCTTGCCGGACAGCTTCGTCAGCGCGTCGTTGGTGGCCTGCTCGGCGCCCGGCTTGTCGGAGTTGATGTAGTCGGTCGCCTCGACCACGCCGGCCAGCAGCTTCTTGACCTGGTCGGGATGCTTGTCGGCGAAGTCACGCCGGACGATCAGGTTGGTGATGACGAACTTGCCGCCGGGCCACAGGGACGACTCGTCCAGCAGTTTCTTGCCCTTGCCCTCCAGGATCAGGCGGGACGCGTACGGCTCGGGCACCCACGCGCCGTCGATGGAGCCCTGCTGGAAGGTCTGGAGGGTCTGCGAGTTGTCCTGCGGGACGACCTTGACGTCGCCCGAGCCGTCCTTGTTGGCGGACAGGCCGTTCTTCTTCAGCCAGTAGCGCAGCGCGACGTCCTGGGTGTTGCCGAGCTGCGGGGTGGCGATCTTCTTGCCCTTGAGGTCCTGCGGGCCGTTGATGCCGGGCTTGACGACGAACGACACGCCGCCGGACGCCGCCCCGGAGATGACCTTGACCGCCTTGCCGTGGGACTTGGACCAGGCGTTCACGGTCGGGTTCGGGCCGACGAACGTCGCGTCCACCGCGCCGGAGAACAGCGCCTCGACCGCCGCGGGACCGGCGTTGAACGTCGCGGTCTTCGGGGCGACGCCGAGGTGCTTGGCGAAGATGCCCTTCTGGATCCCGACGAGCGCGGTCGCGTGCGTGATGTTCGGGAAGTACCCCAGCTTCAGCGGGGCGGACGCGCCGTCCTTGCCGCCCTTGTCGTCGCCGCCACAGGCGCTGAGCGTCCCCGCACCGGCCAGGACGGTCAGGGCCGCGGCGGCGGCGCGCAGGCGGAGGCTGCGATGCATCGGCATAATTCCCTACTAAGCAGGTCGGATTGACGTGCACAGTAGATAATGTAGGTAATGCGTTCGTCAAGTCGCTTGCGGGATGGGGAATCGTCGCGGGTTTGTCACGGCCCGTCCGGTTGGGGCGGCGTGCCAGTTCGAAGTCCGGACCGGGCGCTGGATAGGCTCGGGGAGCATCCGCCCGAGCGGGTGCGCTGACTGAGCACGCCAAGCAACAGGGGAGATGCCCGTGTCGTCGATCGAGGCCGTCCTCGGCCGTGAGGTCCTGGACTCCCGTGGCAACCCGACCGTCGAGGTCGAGGTGCTGCTCGCGGACGGGACCGAAGCCCGCGCCATGGTGCCGAGCGGAGCGTCCACCGGCCAGTTCGAGGCCGTGGAACTGCGCGACGGCGGCGACCGCTACGGCGGCAAGGGCGTGCGCGACGCCGTCAAGGCCGTCAACGAGACCGTGGACGAGAAGCTCGTCGGCTACCCGGCGACCGAGCAGCGGCTGATCGACCAGACGCTGATCGACCTCGACGGCACGCCGAACAAGGCGAACCTCGGCGCCAACGCCATCCTCGGCGTCTCGCTCGCCGTCGCCCGGGCCGCCGCCGACTCGTCCGGGCTGCCGCTGTTCCGCTACGTGGGCGGCCCGAACGCGCACGTCCTGCCCGTCCCGATGATGAACATCGTGAACGGCGGCGCGCACGCCGACACCAACGTCGACATCCAGGAGTTCATGATCGCGCCGATCGGCGCGCCGACGTTCTCCGAGGCCGTCCGCTGGGGCGCCGAGACCTACCACTCGCTCAAGGCCGTGCTGAAGGCCCAGGGCCTCAACACCGCCCTCGGCGACGAGGGCGGCTTCGCGCCGGACCTGCCGTCCAACCGCGCCGCGCTCGACCTCATCATGGAGGCCATCCGCAAGGCCGGGTTCGAGCCGGGCCGCGACATCGCCGTCGCGCTCGACGCCGCCGCCTCGGAGTTCTACTCGGACGGCGTGTACGAGTTCGAGGGCTCCAAGCGCTCGGCCGAGGACATGGCCGCCTACTACGGCGAGCTCGTCGACGCCTACCCGCTCGTCTCCATCGAGGACCCGCTCAACGAGGACGACTGGTCCGGCTGGAAGGCGCTCACCGAGGCCATCGGGTCGAAGGTCCAGCTCGTCGGGGACGACCTGTTCGTCACCAACCCCGAGCGCCTCGACCGCGGCATCCGCGAGGGCGCCGCGAACGCGCTGCTGGTCAAGGTCAACCAGATCGGCACGCTCACCGAGACGCTCGACGCGGTCGCGCTCGCGCAGACCAACGGCTACCGCTGCATGATGAGCCACCGGTCCGGCGAGACCGAGGACACCACGATCGCCGACCTCGCCGTCGCGACCAACTGCGGGCAGATCAAGACCGGCGCGCCCGCCCGGTCCGACCGCGTCGCCAAGTACAACCAGCTCCTCCGCATCGAGGACATCCTGGACGACGCCGCCCGGTACGCCGGCGCGTCGGCCTTCCCGCGCTTCACCCTGGAGTCCTGAGCACGTGCCGGACCGCCGGCCGGGCCCGTCCCGGCCGGCGGTCCCGACCGAGGGAGCGCTGATGGCGGCGGACGACGGCAACCGGCCCGCTTCCGGCCCGACCACCGGTTCCGGCCCGGGCTCGGGTCGGGGCACGGGCGCCGGTCCGGCTGCGAGTCGAAACGCGGGCACCGGCGCAGGCGCAGGCCGGGCCGCGGCTTCAGGCGCGAGCGTCGGCGCGGGTCCGGACACGGGTCGGGGCTCGGGCACCGGCTCGCGTGCGGGACGGAGCGCGAGCGTAGGTTCGGGTTCGGGCGCGGATCGGGGCGCGGGCGTCGGCTCGGACGCGTCGGCCGGTTCGGAGGCGTCGGCCGAGGTCGGCGGGGACGCCGCAGCGGACGCGCGGGCCGGACGGCAGCGCGGCAGGCAGGGCGGATCCGCGCTCACCGGCCGGGCCGCCATCCTCGCGGTCGTGGTCTGCGCCATCGCCCTGACGCTCGCCTACCCCGTCCGGGAGTACATCGCGCAGCGGCAGGAGATCGCCGACCTGGAGCACAAGCAGTCGGTGGCGCAGAAACAGGTCGCGGAACTCGAGCAACGCAAGCAACGGCTGACCGACAAGTCGTACATTGAACGTGAGGCGAAGCGACGGCTCCACTACTGCATGCCCGACGAGAAGTGCTACATCGTCCTGGACGGTGGCGCGAGCGACGGGGAGCAGGCCCAGCGGGGCGGTGCGAACGAGCGTCCGCCGTGGTACGAGGCGCTCTGGCGGTCGGTGGAGACCGCCGACCGCACCCGCTGACCCGGGCCGCGCCGGGTGACCCCCGGCGGGCGCGGGCACGTCCGGTGGTTGAGGGACCGCCGGCGGGGCGACGGAGCCGGACGGTCCGGCGGGACGAAAAACTCCGTCCGGACCAGCCGCGAAGCCACACGGTCCGGCGGGGCGGGGACGTCCGGCCGGGCGGCGGTGCGTCCCGTGGGGGGCGTGGGGGAGAGGTACGGCGGTCCGGAGAGCGGGCCGTCGCGGCAGGTGCCGCGGGGAGGCGGCACGGCGCGGGCCGGTGCGCGGCCCGCGGGTGGGGACGGGACATGATCGACGAACGCGACAGGGCCGCCATCGCGCAGCAGCTCGGACGAGAGCCGCGCGGCGTGCGGCGGGTGGCCTACCGCTGCCCGTGCGGGAATCCGGCCGTCATCGAGACGGCGCCGCGGCTGCCGGACGGCACGCCGTTTCCGACGCTGTTCTATCTGACCTGCCCGAAACTGGCGTCCGCGATCGGGACGCTGGAGGGCGGCGGGATGATGCGGGAGATGCAGGCCCGGCTGGCGGACGACCCGGAGCTGAAGGCCGACTACGAGGCCGCGCACGCCGACTACCTGCGCCGCCGCGACGAGGCGACGGAGCAGGAGGGCGTCGAGCCGCTGCCGGAGGGCATGCAGAGCGCCGGCGGCATGCCCGAGCGCGTGAAATGCCTGCACGCGCTGATCGCGCACGAGCTCGCGGTCCCGGGCGTCAACCCGTTCGGCCGCGAAGCCCTCGCCGAGCTGCCCGAATGGTGGCGGAACGGCCCCTGCGTGTGCCCCACCGCCGACCGTCCCGACACCTCCCCGTCCACGACCACGGCCGCGACGCAGAACACGACCGCGTCCGCGACGCAGACCGCGGCCGAGTCCACGACACGGACCGCCGCCGCGTCCACGGCGCGGAACACGACCGAAGACAGGCCAGACCAGGAGGGGGAACGGTGACGCGCGTCGCCGCCATCGACTGCGGTACCAACTCGGTCCGGCTCCTCATCGCCGACGTGGAGGGCGACACGCTCACCGACGTCGAGCGCGAGATGCGGATCGTCCGGCTCGGCCAGGGCGTGGACGAGACCGGACGGCTCGCCCCCGAGGCCCTCGACCGCACCTTCGCCGCCATGCGCGGCTACGCCGACCTCATCCGGCGGCACGGCGCGGAGAAGGTCCGCGTCGTCGCGACCAGCGCGACCCGCGACGCGGAGAACCGCGCCGACTTCGTCAGCGGCGTGGTGGACGTCTTCGGCGTCGTCCCCGAGGTGATCACCGGCGACGACGAGGCCCGGCTCTCCTTCACCGGCGCGACCCGCGAGCTCGCGGCGCTGCGTCCGGCGCGTCCGTACCTGGTGGTGGACATCGGCGGCGGCTCGACCGAGTTCGTGCTCGGCGCGTCCGGCGTGGAGGCGGCGGTGTCGATGGACATCGGCTGCGTCCGCCTCACCGAGCGGCACCTGAAGGACGCCGATCCGCCGAGCCCCGAGCAGATCGCCGCGACGATCACCGACATCGACGCGGCGCTCGCGACCGTCCGGGAGACCGTCCCGGTGGACGAGGCGCGCACCCTGGTCGGCCTCGCGGGTTCGGTGACGACGGTCGCCGGGATCGCGCTCGGCCTGCCCGAGTACGACTCGACCCGCATCCACCTGTCCCGGATCATGGCCGCCCAGGTCCACGAGGTGACCCGCGACCTGCTGCACGCCACCCGCGCCGAACGCGCGTCGATCGGCGTCATGCACCCCGGCCGCGTGGACGTCATCGGCGCCGGCTCCCTGATCCTCGACCGCATCATGCGCGAGTACGGCTTCGGCGCCGTCGTCGTCAGCGAGCACGACATCCTCGACGGCATCGCCTGGTCCCTCGCCGGCTGACCCCCGCCCGGCCGCTCAGCGCCGGGGCGTTCCGGGACCGACGAGTTCGGGCGGCGCGGCCAGCGTGAACGTGGCGGCGTCGCCCCTCGCGTAGCGGGGGCGCGGCGGGCCGCCGACCAGGACGCGGACACGGTGACCTGCGGCGAAGCGATGTCCGGTGGGGGCGAGCGGAACGAGGATCTCGCCGCCGCCCGTCCGGAGCCCCCCGTCGCTGACGTTCCGCGAGGACCGGCTACGTCGGCTGACCAGGTGCGTCGGCTGCGCGGGTGGGGCGGCTGAGCGGGTGGGGCGGCTGAGCGGGTGGGGCGGCTGAGCGGCTTTCTCGGGTGACCGCGCCTGGCTGCGGCGCGCGCGAGACGCGAGGGGCGCGGGCCGCTGGACGCGGCGGCGGGTGAAGCGGGCCGTCCGCTAGAAGTCGTTGCGGAGGGTGGCGATGAGGGCGGGGATGATCATCGCGTTGGGGCTCTGCTGCGGGACGTGGAGGAGGGCCGTGCCGCCGCCCGCCGGACGGATCAGGACGCGGCCCTGCTCGATCACGGCGTCGGCCACCATCGGCCACGACAGGGAGGTGCGGCCGCCGCGCAGTCCGCCGGGATGGAGGACGAGGCCCTGCGTGACCTCGACGGCCTCGCCGGTGCGGACCCGCGCGGCGATCTCGGCGATCAGCCGGGACTCGGCGTGCTCGCGGCAGGTCTCGACGAGCTGCGTCCACAGGCCCTGCGCGTCGTACTCGCCGGACGGGTCGAGCGCGACCTCCACGCGGGGCCCGGCCTGGAACGGGTGGCGGCCGACGCGAAAGATCCACTGGGTCGGCAGGGCGGTCTTCCAGTAGGCCGTCCATTCGACGTGCGCCCAGGCCAGCGAGCTGCTGCCGTAGGCGACGACCTGGTCGTCCAGGTAGAGGCGGAGGCCGCGCACGTCGGCGGCGAGGCCGGGGCCGGCGGGGCGCCGCGCGGTGGCGAACCGGGACGGGCGGGTCGGCTGCGGGTTGAGGGCCTCGGTCCACGCCTCGCCGTCCCACCAGCGCAGCTTGCTCTCGCCGAACGGGTCGGGATACCAACCAGGTCGGGTCATCGGTCTGCCCTCCGCTCCGCGCGGGCCCCCGCGCACGGATTCCCGCCCCCCTCCGGCGTGGACGCATCGTACCGATGGGCCGTGCCCGTCATGTGTGTTTTGTCCTACAGCGTCATGATCACCGTCCGGGCCGCGCGCGGGTGCTCTGACGTGCGAGGATCGCAACATGAGCGACGCCGCCAACGCGCCTTACGTCCCGCCGGGAACCGGGTGGCCGGACGACCCCGCCGAGCCCGGCACGCCCGTCGCGCACGACGCCGGACAGGTCGCCGCGCTCGCCGCGTCCGCGCCGGACCTGCCCGAGCTCGTCGCCCGCCAGTCCGTCTGCCGCGCCTGCGACCGGCTCGTCGCCTGGCGGGAGAAGGTCGCGGTCGAGCGCCGCCGCATGTTCGCGGACGAGCCGTACTGGGGCCGTCCCGTCCCCGGGTGGGGCGACCCCGAACCCCGGATCATGGTCGTCGGGCTCGCCCCCGCCGCGCACGGCGGCAACCGCACGGGCCGCATCTTCACCGGCGACCGCTCCGGCGACTGGCTGTTCGCCTCCCTGTACCGGGTCGGGCTGGCGAACCAGCCCACCAGCGTCCGCGCCGACGACGGCCTGCGCCTCATCGGCACCCGGATGGCCGCCACGGTCCGCTGCGCGCCGCCCGACAACAAGCCGACCCCGGCCGAACGCGACACCTGCGTCCCCTGGCTGGCGCGCGAGATCGACGAGGTGGCCGCGTCCGTCCGCTGCGTGGTCTGCCTGGGCGGTTTCGCCTGGCAGAGCGTCTGGCCCGTGCTGAAGCAGGCGGGTTATGCCGTCCCGCGCCCCCGCCCCAAGTTCGGCCACGGCGTCGAGGTGGAGATCGCCCCCTCCGGCACCGCCCCCGCCGAGCTCTCCGGCACCGCACCGATCACGGTCCTGGGCTGCTACCACCCCAGCCAGCAGAACACCTTCACCGGCCGCGTCACCGAAGCCATGCTCGACACCCTCTTCACCCGCGCCAAACACCTGGCCGACCTCTGACCTAGAGCGCGTGGCGTGGTTCGGGCGATTTGGAGTGGTGGGGCGGTGGGCGGGTCGGAAAAGGATCACGGCGGGCCGGGTGCGTGCGCTGGAAGGTCCGGCCCGCCGTGAAGATCGGTGGGTGGTGCGGTGCCGCTTACTGGGCGGAGGGCGCCACCGGGGCGAGGGGCTGGACCTCGATCTGGCCGTGCTGGCAGACCGGGCCGAGCGACCAGGACGCGCGGACCCAGGAACGCTCGTCCGGCGGGGTGACGTGCAGGGCCGTCGGCGAGGGCTCGCACTGGGAGCCGGTCTCGCCGTCGCCCGGGACGGCGGCCCAGTGCAGCAGCGTGTAGGCGTGCCCGCCCGGCTTCACCACGAAGGACGTGGGCGAGCCGGTGCGGCGCGTCGAGGCCGGGATGTTCGGGTTCTGCGGGTTGGCGAGGCCGAGGCCCGGGAAGCCGTGCACCCGGCAGGCGCGGCCCGAGATGTTCGTGAGGGCGAGGCGCGCGTAGCGCTGGCCCGCGCCCGGGCTGAGGCCGATGACGGACGCGCGGAACTGGGCCGCCGTGCAGCGGTCGCCGGCGGCCCCGCCGCCCGTGCCGCCGCCGCTACCGCCGCCGGTGCCGCCTCCGCCGCCTCCCGTGGAAGGGCTCGACGCCGTACCCCCCGCGGCGCCCGTGGTCTTGCTGTCGCTTGTCTTGCCGTTGAGCGAGAACGTGCATCCGGTCGCCAGTACGGCGACGGCTGCGGCGACGAAGGACCCCTGGACGATCCGTGACATGTGCGTCTCCCCTGGACTGTGATGGCGGGGCAGGGCCTTGGCCAAGCGGTGGAGTCTGCGACGTCCGCCGCTTGGCGCCCCCGTCCGGCCCTGTCCCGCCGTCTTGCGCGATACACCTAGTGAGATGCCGGAAAGGGACGAGTTGTTCGGATGTGTGGTTCATGAGGTGAGGACGTCCTGCGCTCGGGTACCGGGAGCGGTATGTCTGTCGAGCAGATCCCCCCGGCCGCCAAGCACATCGTGATCGTCGGCGGAGGCTACGTCGGCATGTACACCGCCCTCCGGCTCCAGCGCAGGATGCGCCGGGAGCTGAGACGCGGCGAGGTCGCCGTCACCGTGATCGATCCCCAGTCGTACATGACCTACCAGCCCTTCCTGCCCGAGGCGGCCGCCGGAAACCTGGAGCCCCGGCACGTCGTCGCGCCGCTGCGCCGCGTCCTGCGGCGCTGCCGCGTGCTGAACGGGCACGTGGTCGGCGTCTCGGCCGAACGCCGCGTGGTGCGGGTGCACCCGGCGGGCTCCGACCCCGGCCCCGAAGGCTGGGACGGCGTCGGGACGGGCAGCGGGACGCACGTCCAGGAGGTGCCCTACGACCGGCTGGTGATCGCGCTCGGCTCGATCTCCCGGACGCTGCCGATCCCCGGCCTCGCCGAGTGCGGGATCGGGTTCAAGACCGTCGAGGAGGCCATCTACCTGCGCAACCACGTGCTGCACCAGCTCGACATCGCGGCGTCCAACGACGACCCGGAGGTGCGCCGCAGGGCGCTCACGTTCGTGTTCGTCGGCGGCGGCTTCGCGGGCGTCGAGGCCCTCGCCGAGCTGGAGGACATGGCGAAGGACGCGTGCCGCTGGTACCCGACCGTCCGGCACGAGGACATGCGCTGGATGATGGTCGAGGCCGCCGACCGCATCCTGCCCGAGGTCGGCCCCGAGATGGGCAACTGGACGGTCGAGGCGCTGCGCGGGCGCGGCATCGAGGTCAAGCTCGGAACCCTCCTGAAGTCGGCCGAGGGCGGACGCATCGTGCTCAGCGACGGTGAGGAGTTCGACGCGGGCACGCTCGTCTGGACCGCGGGCGTCAAGCCGCATCCCATGCTCAAGGACACCGACCTCCCCCTGGACGACAAGGGCCGCGTGAAGGCCACCGCCGAACTCACCGTCGAGGGGCTGCCGGACGTCTACGCCGCCGGGGACAACGCGCGCGTCCCCGACCTGAGCGGGTTCGGCGAGTTCACCGCGCCGAACGCGCAGCACGCCGTCCGCCAGGCCCGCACGCTCGGCGACAACCTGGCCGCCGACCTGCGCGGCAAGCCGCGCAAGGCGTACAAGCACGCCTACGTCGGCTCGGTGGCCAGCCTCGGCCTGCACAAGGGTGTGGCGAACGTCTACGGGCTCAAACTTCGCGGACTGGTCGCCTGGTTCATGCACCGGACATACCATCTGTCTCGGATGCCGACGGTCAACCGGAAGTTCCGGGTCACCCTGGACTGGACGCTCGCCCTCTTCTTCCGCCGCGAGATCGTGTCCCTGGGTGAACTGTCCAGCCCGCGCGCGGAGTTCGAACTCGCGACCGAGCGTCGGCCCGGCAAAGGCTGACCGACCCCGGGGAGGCGCACGTGACCCGACCACCCGCCCGCCACCCCGCCTCCACCACCCCCGTTGACCCGACGCCGTCGCGCCGGCGCCCGGTGTCGTGGGGGCTGGGCGAGGTCCCGGCGCGTCGGCGGGGAGTGTTGGGGAGTCTGCCTGAGGGGGCGTCGCGTGCGTGCGGGGAGGGGGAGCGGGCGTGAGTGAGGGCGTCGCCGGACGGCTCGGGCCGCTGCTGGCGCGGATCATGCTCGGGGAGGCGGACGCGCCCGTCGGCGAGCTGCCGATCCGGGTGATGGCGTGGGACGGGAGCTCGGTCGGGCCGGCCGGGGCGCCGGCGTTCGTCGTGCGGCACCGGCGGGCGCTGCGGCGGCTGCTGTGGAAGCCGGGCGAGATCGGGCTGGTGCGCGCGTACGTCGCCGGGGAGCTCGACATCGAGGGCGACGTGTTCGACGCGCTGGAGGCCGTCCAGCAGGTGATGCGGATCGGGGACGAGCCGATCCGGCTGACCGGCGAGGACAAGCGCGAGATCGTCCGGACGGCGGTGCTGCTCGGCGCGGTCGGCACCGAGCCGCGCCCGCCCGCCGAGGAGTTCCCGCCCGGTGACACGCGGGAGATCGCGGGACCGCTGGACGCGCCCGCCGACTTCTTCACCCAGATGCTCGGACCGTCCCTCGCGACCTCGACCGGGCTGTGGGACCAGGCCGTCGATCTCGACGACGCCCAGCGCGCCTCGCTGGCGGCCGTCGCCGAACGGCTCGGGCTCTTCTCCGGCGCGCGCGTGCTGGACCTCTCCGGCGGCTGGGGCGCGTTCGCGCACCACGCCGCCGCCGAGCACGGCGCGCGCGTCGTCGCCCTCGTAAGGACGCCGGAGCAGGCCGAGTACATCCGCAAGCGCAGCGGCGACCTGCCCGTGGACCCGCGCGTCGGCGACCTGTCGGTCGCCGGGGACGGCCCGTTCGACGCCATCGCCGGGCTCGCCGGGGTGGACGCCCTCGACCCGCCCGCCGCGCGCCTGTACGCCCTGCTCGCGCCCGGGGGCCGCCTGCTCCTCCAGCAGCAGACCCGCCGCCCCGGACCCCACCAGATCCGCCGCACCTTCACCACCTCCTACATGTTTCCAACGGATGGCGAGCTCAGAACGTTGGGGTCGATCGTCGGCGGACTCGAAGAAGCCGGCCTCGAAGTGCGCGGCACGCTGGCCCTGCGCGAGCACCACGCCCGGACGCTGCGGGCCTGGGCGGCGGCGCTGCGCCTGCACTGGCCCACCGCCGTCGAGCGGGCCGGGGCCGGGCGCGCCCGCGTCTGGCTGCTCTACCTCGCCGCGTCCGCGCTCGCCTGCGAGAGCGGACGGATCGGCGTCCACGCCATTACGGCCGTCCGCCGAGACCGTGACGGACGGGCCGGAACCACGCTCGTCGAAGACCGCGCCGTGCTTCGCCGCTGAACCCGGGCGTTGTGGGGAATTACGCGCGGTGGACGCCGCGTGCCGCCGGTATGCTGGCGCGCGCCCCTGTAGCCCAACGGCAGAGGCAGGCTCCCTAAAAGAGCTTTTGTGTCGGTTCGAATCCGACCAGGGGCACCACCCGAACCCCCGGCCGCTCCAGCGACCGGGGGTTCACCGCTTCCCCGCCCCACCGTCCGCGCGTCGGGGCGAGCGAACAGCCCCTCGCCGGAAGCGGAGACCGGCGAGGGGCTGCTCGTTTGCGGGAACTCTGGCGTCACGGTCGCGCTCGCGTAGCGGCGCGACAGCGGGGGCTGTCCGGTGACGGGTTCCCGCGAAAGCTCTTGAGTTGTGGCGGCGGTAAGACCGAAGGCGCCGCTTCGCGTGTCGCGCCCTTCAGTAGTGGCGTTCGCGCCGGACCCGCTCGTGCTCGCGCACGATGGCGGCGGCGTAGCCGTGCGACAGTCCGTGTTCCGCGGCGAGCCAGGTCGTGCGTTCGTCGCAGCGCAGGAACGAGGGACCGTTCTCGATGGTGGTGAACCACTCGGGGATGTCACGTCCTGTGACATGCGGGATGCGTGCGATGAGCTTGGTGTGCGTCTCCGACGAGTGGTTCAGTGACATAGGCACCTCCATGTCGCGGGGCTCTTCAGCCGACTGTGCAACACGGACCCGGATGTGACAACCCCCTAACGCCGACCTATCCATCACGTAACGTAGATCGTTCGTAAAGCGCGGGCGGCGCGCGAAGACGCAGGTGGCCCGGGTTTCGGTGAAAACCCGGGCCACGCTGGGATGACGCTAAGTGATCATGCCGTCGGACGATCAGCCGTCCGGACGGTCAGGACAGCCGCTCGACCACCATCGCCATGCCCTGGCCGCCGCCGACGCACATCGTCTCCAGGCCGAACTGCTTGTCGTGGAACTTCAGGCTGTTCAGCAGGGTGGAGGTGATCCGCGCGCCGGTCATGCCGAAGGGGTGACCCACCGCGATCGCGCCGCCGTTGACGTTCAGCTTGTCGATGTCGATGCCGAGCTGCTCGGCGGACGGCAGCACCTGCGCCGCGAACGCCTCGTTGATCTCGACCAGGTCGATGTCGCCGATGCTCATCCCGGCCTTGGCGAGGGCCTTGCGGGACGCCTCGACCGGCCCGAGGCCCATGATCTCCGGGGACAGACCGGACACGCCGGTCGACACGATCCGCGCCAGCGGCGTGATGCCGAGCTCGGCGGCCTTGGTGTCGCTCATCACGATCACCGCGGCGGCGCCGTCGTTCAGCGGGCAGCAGTTGCCCGCCGTGACCGTCCCGTCGGGGCGGAACACCGGCTGGAGCTGCGACACCTTCTCGTAGGTGGTGCCGGGACGCGGGCCGTCGTCCTTGCTGACGACCGTGCCGTCCGGCAGCTCGACGGGGGTGATGTCCTGCTCCCAGAAGCCGTTCTCCAGGGCCTTCTCGGCGAGGTTCTGCGAGCGGACGCCGAACTCGTCCTGCGCCTGCCGCGTGACGCCGAGCTTCTGCGCGACGTTCTCGGCGGTCTGGCCCATCGCGATGTACACGTCGGGCAGCTCGCCCTGCTCGCGCGGGTCCGACCAGGTCTCGGCGCCGCCCTCGGCGCGCTTGGCGGTGCGCGCCTCGGCGTTCGCGAACAGCGGGTTCTGCGTGTCGGGCAGGCCGTCGGAGCTGCCCTTGGCGAACCGCGACACCATCTCGACGCCCGCCGAGACGATCACGTCGGCCTCGCCCGCCTTGATCGCGTGCAGCGCCATCCGGGTCGTCTGGAGCGAGGACGAGCAGTACCGGGTGATCGTCGCGCCGGGCACGTTGTCCCAGCCGAGCAGCACCGACACGACGCGGCCCATGTTGTAGCCCTGCTCGCCGCCGGGCAGGCCGCAGCCGAGCAGCAGGTCGTCGATCTGGTCCGGGCCGAGCTGCGGGACCTTCGCCATGGCCGCCTCGACCATGCGCGCGGTGAGGTCGTCCGGACGCAGATCCTTCAGCGAACCCTTGAAGGCCCGTCCGATGGGGGAACGCGCGGTGGCGACGATGACTGCCTCGGGCATTGCGTGACTCCCTGTTCTGCGGGACCTTCCGGTCCGGTCTCGTACCGGCCGGCGGTACCTGGGTTACTCGCCGGTCACCTCCGCAATGTAGCCGCTGCCGCGAGGCGCGTACACGCCGGGTCCGGTGCGGCGCGCACCCGTTGTCCCGAAGTGCGCGTGCTCGCCCCGCCGACGCTCAGCCCCGGCTAGCAAGACGATCAGGCGGGCGAGGGCTGGGGGACGGCGGGGCTAGGAGCCGTACATGCCGGGGGCGGTGCCGCGGGCGTCGTGCAGGGCGTGCAGGGTGCCCGACTCGTCCCGCCAGACGCGCCAGCCGTCGGACGCGCCGGTGTACCAGCCGGGCGGCGCGCCGGGATCGTCCACCCGACGGCCGGTGCCCAGGTCGTAGGCGCACAGCGGGGCGACGGGGTAGAAGCCGGGACGTCCGGTGATCTTCAGCGTGGACGGCGTGACCGTGCAGAACGACCACGTGCGCAGCCCGCGCGCCGGGACGGGCGCCGCGTTGCGCAGCGAGACCGCCCGGCCCGGACGGTCCGGGCTGAGGAACCCGACCTGCGCCAGATCGGACGGCAGCGACAGCCACCAGGACGAGCGGGGCGCGCGGTCGGCCGGGAGCGTCGCCGCCGTCCGGCCCGTGCGCGGATCGATCTGCTCGAACGCGCCGTACCCGCCCGCCGCCGTGACCTGCCGCGCGATCAGCGCGACCGCCGGGCTGGCGCTCGGGTAGACGCGCAGCCGCCGGGGCCGCGTCCAGGCCAGGCCGCCGTCCGCGAGCCTGATCGCGAAGAAGCCGAACGCGGTGAGCGGACGTCCGCGCGCGGCCTGGTGCGGGCCGAGGTAGCCGACGAGCGTGTCGCCGAGCGAGCCGAACGCCCAGCCGCCCGAGAGGTTGACGCCGTTCCCCACGGCGTCCTCGACCGGGTACGTCCAGAGGGTCCTGCCGGTGCGCAGGTCACGCTGCTCAAGGGACGGATGCTTCGCCATGCGGAAGACGACCACGCGCGACGCGTCCGCCCACTCGACTTCGGCGACGCCGTCCATCCGCCACAGCTCCTTGCCTTCCGCGGACGGGTCGAGCGCGACGAAACGGGCGTCGGTGTCGGCCGTCCGCTCCGCGAGGCACACCATCGGGCCGCACGCCTGGGGGCCGAACGTCGTCCGGACGTCCCGCGCCCACTTCAGCGTGCCGGTCCGCGCGTCCCGCGCGACGAGGACCGCGTCCCCGCCTCTCGGCTCGACCGCCGCGACCATCCCGCCGGACACCGCCGGCGGCTGGACGCCCTGGTCCGGCGTCCGGCCGCGCATCGTCGCGGCCTTCGCCCACAGCCGCTTGCCCTTGGCGAGGTCGAACGTGTCGGTCTCCAGCGTGCCGTCCGGACGCAGCGCCGTGACGGCCGCGAACCCGCCGCCGACGGCGGCCTTGCTCACCACGTTCAGGCCCGGCGCGGACCAGCCCTGCGACCCCAGCGCGTCGTTCCCCCCGCCGGAGCACCCGGCGAGCGCCGAACTCCCCGCGAGCGCGGCGCACACCGCCGCCGCGCCCAGCCATCGCGCCTTCCGCACCCCGCACGAGCCCATGACGGCTCCCTCGCTCCCCGCACCGGACAGACCGTCTCGAGCGGAAAGTAGCAGCACGACCACGCAACGGAAGCGATTTCGCAGAATCCCCGCTCCCGCGAAGCCGATTCCCGCGCCCGCCGGCCCAAGGGGTCAGGCGGCGTGGAGTTCGTTGAGGGCTGCGGCGGGGGCTCGGCGGACGCGGCGGAGGAGGGTCGCCCAGCGGCCTCGCGGGCCGCTGTCCCGGCCGGCGACGCGCGTGGCGGCGACCTCGGTGCCCGGCTCCTCGGCGGCCTCGGCGGCGGCCAGGTAGACCGGCAGGACGCCTTCGCCGCGCCGTGCGTCCGGCATGATCTCGTCCAGGTCGGGGTCGAGGTCGAGCGCGGCGGCCATCGACGGCAGCAGGGCCATCGCGGCGGACGCGTACCCCCGCGCGGACGGGTGGTACCGGTCCTCGCTGAACATTCCGGCCGGGTCGGCGGCGAACTCGCGGCCGAGCAGGTCGCCCAGCGACACCGACCGGCCGCCGCGCTCCACCACCGCGATCGTCTGCGCGGCGGCGAGCTGGCGGCTGGCCCGGCGGGCCACCCACCGCAGCGGCTGCATCAGCGGCTTCACCGAGCCGAGGTCCGGGCAGGTGCCGACCACGACCTCGCCGCCCGCCGCGCGCAGCCGCTCCACCGTCGCGGCCAGGTGCCGGACGGCGTCGGCGGTGCGCACCCGCGAGGTGACGTCGTTCGCGCCGATCATGATGACGCTGATGTCCGGGGCGGCGGGCAGGACCTGCTCCGCCTGGCCCGGCAGCGCGTCCGAGCGGGATCCCGACACCGCGACGTTCAGCAGCCGGACGGGCCGTCCGGAGATCGCGGACAGGCCGTCCGCCAGCAGCGCCGCGGGGGTCTCGTCCGGGGTGCGGACGCCGAGCCCGGCCGCCGTGGAGTCGCCGAGCATGGCGAACACGAGGGGCTCGCCGGGCAGGGACGCCCCGTACAGGCCGTCCGCGTGGGGCGGGTCGCCGCTCGGCGTCGCCTGGATGATCCGGCGCGCGAGCCGCACCTCCGCCATGACCAGGCCCACCGTGATCCCGCCGAGCGCGGTGATCCCGCCGCCGCCGTAGGCCGCCGCCGTGGCCACGCGTCGCGCGGTGAAGGCTCTCACCATGGTCAGTCACCCCCCGTCCGAGCAGGACTCTCGCCCCCGTAGGGTGGAGATGCCCGGCCACGTCGATCTGGGCTACCGTCGGGAACCGAAATCTAACCGAAACCGCATTCCCACCTAACGGGTTCAACACTGCCCCAACGGGATGTCATCCAGGTTTCACATCATTGATCACGACAAGATCATTGATCACGACAAGGACGTCGCGATGCAGGTGCATGACTCGCTCGTCGAGCTGATGGGCAACACGCCGCTGGTCCGGCTGCGCAACGTGAGCCGTGGCATCACCCGGCCGGACGGCCCGCAGGTGCTCGCCAAGGTCGAGTACTTCAACCCGGGCGGCTCGGTGAAGGACCGCATCGCGGTCCGGATGATCGACGCCGCCGAGCGGTCGGGGGAGCTGAAGCCGGGCGGCACGATCGTCGAGCCGACGTCCGGCAACACCGGCGTCGGGCTCGCCATCGTCGCCCAGGAGCGCGGCTACCGGTGCGTCTTCGTCTGCCCGGACAAGGTCGCCAAAGACAAGATCGACGTCCTGCGCGCCTACGGCGCCGAGGTCGTGGTCTGCCCGACCGCCGTCTCGCCGGACCACCCGGACTCCTACTACTCGGTGTCGGACCGGCTCGCCGCCGAGCTGCCGGGGGCGTGGAAGCCGAACCAGTACACCAACCCGAACAACCCGCGCTCGCACTACGAGACCACCGGCCCGGAGATCTGGGAGCAGACCGAGGGCCGGATCACCCACTTCGTCGCGGGCATCGGCACCGGCGGAACGATCAGCGGCACCGGCCGGTACCTCAAGGAGATCTCCGGCGGACGCGTCCAGATCATCGGCGCCGACCCCGAGGGGTCGGTCTACTCCGGCGGCTCGGGCCGCCCGTACCTCACCGAGGGCGTCGGCGAGGACATCTGGCCCGAGACCTACGACCGCGAGATCTGCGACCGCGTGATCGCCGTGTCCGACAAGGACTCCTTCACGATGACGCGGCGGCTCGCCCGCGAGGACGCCCTCCTCGTCGGCGGCTCCTGCGGCATGGCGGTCGTCGCGGCCCTCCGCGTCGCCGAGGACGCCCCGGACGACGCCGTCATCGTCGTCCTGCTCCCCGACGGCGGGCGCGGCTACCTCTCCAAGATCTTCAACGACGACTGGATGAACCAGCACGGCTTCAGCGACCAGCCGACGACGGACGCGTCGGTGCGCGACGTCCTGGCCAAGAAGGCGGCCGCGTCGCCCGAGGGCATCCCGAGCTTCGTCCACATGCACCCCACCGAGACCGTGGGCGAGGCCGTGAAGGTCCTGAAGGAGTTCGGCGTGTCGCAGATGCCGGTGGTCTCGCCGGGCGCCGGGCACCCCGACGTCATGGCCGGCGAGGTGATCGGCGCGGTCGAGGAGCGCGAGCTGCTGCACGCGCTGTACACCGACCAGGCCGGCGCGGACGACCCGCTGGAGAAGCACATGAGCCGTCCGCTGCCGGTCGTCGGCTCGGGCGAGCCCGTCGCGCAGCTGATGTCCGTCCTGGAGGGACGCGACGCCGCCGTCGTCCTGGTGTCGGGCAAGCCCGCCGGGATCGTCACCCGGCAGGACCTCCTCACCTTCCTCACCGACGCCTGACCGCGAAGGCGGCGGCTGATCGGCGGGCACGACGAGGCCCCGGAGACCTGACGGTCTCCGGGGCCTCGGTCTTCCCCGGGTCGGGGCGCGCGCCGGGGGGTGTGGGCGGCTTGGATAGTCCCGGCGCGCGTCCCGACGTCTAGTAGCGGCTTCCCGTCGGGGCGTAGGGCGTGTCCGCGTACGGGTCCTGCGGCGGCGGCGGGACGGCGCGGGCCTGGTCGCTCTTCCCGGGCCACCAGGCCTTGTGGCCGAGCAGCGCGGTGATGGCCGGGACGAAGAACGCCGACATCACGAACGCCGAGAGCAGGATGCCGATCGCCACGCCGAAGCCGATCTGGGCCGTCATCGACTGGGGCGACAGGACCAGGACGCCGAAGGTGCCGGCCAGGATGACACCGGCCGCCGCGACGGTCGGGCCCGCGTGCTGGATGCCGAGGGCCACGCCGCGCCGCGGGTCGTGGCCCTCGCGGGCCTCCTCGCGGAGCCGGGCGATCATCAGGATGTTGTAGTCGGTTCCGATGGCCAGCACGAACAGGTACAGGATGATCGGCAGCTGGAACATCAGGCCGGGCTTGTTCTCGACGTTCTGGAACAGCAGCACGCTCGCGCCCAGCGTCGCGGCGTAGCCGAGCAGCACCGCCGCCACCAGGTAGAGCGGGGCGACCAGCGCCCGCAGCAGCAGCATCAGGATGATCCCGATGAGCGCCACCGCGACCGGCAGGATGACCGACAGGTCCCGGTTGTTGATCTTGTTGATGTCGGCGAAGACCGCGGTCGTGCCGCCGACCAGGACCTTGGACCCCTCCGGGGCCGCGGCGTGCGCCGCGTTCCGGAACGGACCCTTGACGAGGTCGATCGCCTCGTTCGAGCTCGGGTTCTTCGTCAGCAGGACGTCGTACTTGGCGACGGTCTTGTCGGCGTTGAGCTGCGGGGTCCGCACCTCGCCGACGCCCGGCATGGTCTTCAGCTTCGACTGGTACTCGGTGAGCGCCGGCTTCTGCAGCGGCGCGCCGCTCTGGACGTAGACCTCGGTCGGGTTGAGGATGCCCGCCGGCAGGCTGGACCGCAGGTCCTTCATGGCCTTGGCGGACTCGGTGTTCTGCGGGGCGCTGCCCTCGAAGTCGTAGTCGGCCTTGAAGCCGAGCGCCGAGAGCGCGAGGACGACGAGCACCAGGCCGGACGCGGCGAGCGCGACCACCGGACGGCGGCCGACACCGGCGCCGAGCTTGGCCCACAGGCCCGCGCGGGCCTCCTTCTTCCAGGACTTGGACGGCCAGAACACGGCCGTGCCGATCAGCGAGATGACGGCCGGGACGAGGGTCATCGAGGTGACGAACATGACCGCGACCGCGATGGCCAGCTGCGGGCCGAGGCCGCCGAACGCCTTGAAGGAGGCCAGCAGCAGCACCAGGAAGGCGACGATGACCGCGCCCGCGGCGGACGCGATGGCCTCGCCGACCCGCTCGACCGCCGTGATCATGGCGGTCTTCTTGTCCTCGCCGAGCCGCAGCCGTTCCCGGTAGCGGAACAGCAGGAACAGGATGTAGTCGGTCCCGATGCCGTACAGGACCACGACGATGATCTCGTTGAAGCCCTTGTCGAAGTTGAGGTTGAACGCGTTACCGATGATCGCGGTGACCGCGTTCGAGACCATCGACACCAGGCCGATCATCACGATCGGCAGCAGCGCCGCCAGCGGGGCGCGGAAGATCACGCCGAGCAGGATGACGATCAGCGCGACGGTGGCGATGCCGATCATCGCCATGGTCTGGTTGTCGGACTTCTCGTTGTCGACGCTCGACGCCATGTCCCCGGCCACGCCGTAGCTCAGCGGGGAGCCGCGCAGCTGGGCGGTGGTCTCGACGCGGAGCTTCTTCACCGCGTCCATGCCCTGGTTGCGGATCTTCTGGTCGAAGTCGTTGCGCAGCGGAACGGCGATGACCTGGATCTTGCCGTTGGTGGCGGGCGGCATCGCCTGGGCGACGGTGACGCCCGGGATGTGCTTGGACTGGAGATCCGCGGCGATCTGCTTGATCTTCGCGGTGTCCGAGGGCTGGAGCCTCCCGCCGTCCGACCGCTTGAAGACGATCATCGCCGGGGCGGTCTTCTGGTCGTCCTTGTTGGCGAACGCCGACTCCGCCAGCTTGGCGGCCTGGATCGACTCGTACTTGGAGGGCAGGAAGTCCTTCTGGTCGGACTTCGTCTTAAGGCTCGGGGCGAGCGCGACGAGCGCGCCTGCCACCACCAGCCAGGCGAGGATCGTCCACACGGGGTGTCTGACCACCACGCGCCCAAGACGTGCGAACATGCAAATTCCTTTGGAAGTGCGAATGCAACCGGGGATCTACTCCATAACGGTAGGGAACGACGGGGGCGATGGGGTCACCCGGTGAGCCGAAATGCCAGGCCATACCTGGGGGGGATGTCCTCCTCCTCTGGGAGGGGGTCCGGGTGGATAACCTCGTGCCTATGGACAACGAGGTTCCGCAGGGCAACGTCCCTCAGCAGGGGTTCGAGACGCTGGCGATCCACGCCGGCCAGGAGCCGGACCCGAGTACGGGCGCGGTCGTGCCGCCGATCTACCAGGTCTCCACCTACAAGCAGGACGGCATCGGGGGCCTGCGCGGCGGCTACGAGTACTCGCGCTCGGCCAACCCCACCCGCACCGCGCTGGAAGAGTGCGTCGCGGCGATCGAGGGCGGGACGCGGGGGCTCGCGTTCGCGTCCGGACTGGCCGCCGAGGACGCGATCCTGCGGTCCCTGCTCCGCCCAGGTGACCACGTGGTCATCCCGAACGACGCCTACGGCGGCACCTACCGGCTGTTCGCCAAGGTCGCCGAGCCCTGGGGCGTCACGTTCGACCCCGTCCCGCTCGGGGACGTCTCGGCGGTGCGGGCCGCGATGCGCCCGGACACCAAGCTGGTCTGGGTGGAGACCCCGACCAACCCCTTGCTCGGCGTCTCCGACATCGCCGCGCTCGCGGCCGTCGCCCACGAGGGCGGCGCGCTGCTCGTGGTGGACAACACCTTCGCCTCGTCCTACCTCCAGCAGCCGCTGACGCTCGGCGCGGACGTGGTCGTCCACTCGACCACCAAGTACATGGGCGGGCACTCCGACGTGGTCGGCGGCGCGCTGGCCGTCCGGGACGCCGAACTCGGCGAGCGGCTGGCCTTCCACCAGAACGCGATGGGCGCGGTCGCCGGGCCGTTCGACGCCTGGCTCACGCTGCGCGGGATCAAGACGCTCGGCGTCCGGATGGACCGGCACTGCGACAACGCCGAGAAGATCGTCGAGATGCTGGTCGGGAACCGCGCGGTCAAGGAGGTCCTCTACCCGGGCCTGCCGGACCACCCCGGCCACGACGTCGCGGTCAAGCAGATGAAGCGGTTCGGCGGCATGGTGTCGTTCCGCGCCTGGTCGGCCGAGGACGCCGTCCGGATCTGCGAGCGGACGAAGCTGTTCACCCTCGGCGAGTCCCTCGGCGGCGTCGAGTCGCTGATCGAGCACCCGGGCCGGATGACGCACGCGTCGGCCGCCGGGTCGCCGCTGGAGGTTCCGGACGACCTCGTCCGGCTTTCGGTCGGCATCGAGGACGTCACCGACCTGCTCGCCGACCTGGAGCAGGCGCTCTCCTAGGCGGTCGCAGGCGGGGCGTCCGCCCAGCGTGTTCGCGCGGGACGTTTGCGCAGGTGGATCCCCGGTTCGCCGGCAGGCGGGCCGGGGATCGGCCGGTTGGATGATCAAAGCCGTATGATGTGCCCGGGATCGCCCGTGAAACGGGTGTCCGAAAGGGGTTGGAGTGCGCAGAGTCCTGGTCGGCGGAGCGGCCTTCGCCGCCGCGTGCGTGTCCGTCGCATCGGTTCCGGGTGTCGCGGGCGCGGCCCCGCTGCCGACTCCCGGCTCGTCCCTCGGGCCGGCGTCCCCGCCGACGCTGCCGTCCCCGCCCGCGCCGACCGACACCGAGTCCGCCACGGGCTCGCCGTCGCAGTCGCCGACCGGGGAGGCGCCGACGGGGGAGACGCCGTCGACCGGACCGTCCGGCCCCACCCGGACGCCGGCCGGCGCGCCGGACGCCGATCCCAGCGCGACCGTGACCGGCAGGGCCGTCATGGTCACGCCGAAGCTGCCGAAGTCGCGCACCCTCGCCTACGGCAAGGACGCCCGGCAGCGCGTGGACGTCTACTGGCAGCCCGCGGACCCCAAGGACAAGAAGGCCAAGCCGCGTCCCGGCGTCCTGCTGCTGCACGGCGGCTACTGGCTGGAGGGCGACAAGAGCGGGTTCAAGTACTTCGCCCGCCGCCTGACCGCGCAGGGCTTCACCGTCTTCGCCGCCGACTACCGGCTCGCGACGACGGCCCGGTGGCCCGCCCAGCGGGACGACTCGCTCGCCGCCCTCGCCTACGTGCGCAAGCACGCCAAGTCCTTCAACCTCGACCCGAACCGCATCGCGGTGCTCGGGTCGTCCGCCGGGGGACTGCTCGCCACCCAGGTCGGCGCGCTCGACGAGGGCGCCGAGCGGGTCCGCGGCGTGGTCGCGCTGTCCCCGGTCAACACGCCCTACCTAGCCTTCCAGGACGGTAGCGGCCCGACCGCGTCGCCCTCCCAGCGCAAGCTGCGCGGCGCGGTGACCAAGCTGGTCGGCTGCGTCCCGGCCGGGCCCGCGTCGTCCTGCTGGAGCAGGCTCGACGACGCGAACACCGCCCAGCACGTCTCGCACGGGGACGCGCCGATGCTGCTCTTCCACAGCAGCCGCGACTTCGTCCCGGTGACGCAGAGCACCGCTCTCGCGGGCGCGATGCGCACGGCGGGCGTCCAGGCGACGGTCCGGACCGTCCCGGGGACGCGGCACGGCATGGCGCTGATGGTCGACCCGACCGTCTATCCGACGCTGCTGGCCTGGCTGAAGGCCCGCACCGCCTGAAATATCCCTGCACGTTGAAAGGGGCCGCGCGATCTCGCGCGGCCCCTTTCAACGTGACGCGGTCAGTGCCAGACCATCAGGATCAGGATGACGATCCAGATGAGGGCGATGACCCCGGAGAACGCGGCGATGCGTCCGCGCTGGACGGCGGCGACGTCGTCGGCCGCGGTGCCCGTGGCGGTCGCCGCGTCCTTCGCCTCCTTGACGGCGTCCTTCGCGGCGTCCGCGTCCTCGGCGCCGGCCGCCGCCGTCTCGGAGGGGACGGGGGACGACCCGGCGGCGGCCTCCAGCAGCTTGACGGCCTTGCGCTGGTCACGCTCCACGATGAACAGCAGCACCAGTGCCACGATGAACAGCGTCATGGACGCCGACAGCCAGACCTTGGCGAACTTCCCCTCGGCCAGGAACAGCCCGAACAGGAACACGCCCAGCGATCCGAACGCGTAGATCGCCGTCGTCCGGTTCAGGTACCGCAGGACCGTCACGTCCCGCTTGCGGATGTAGCGCGGGGTGGACATCGTCGCGGCGGTCAGCGGTCCCAGGGTGAAGATCGCAAATCCGATGTGCAGGATCAGCAGCAGACGATCGGAACTCGACATGTCCCGACCCTAGCCTGCGTCGATCGCCGAAGCGGCGGAAGCCGCCCTGAGCGGAAGGTGGCCTGGACGGCGGAAGCCGCCCGGCGCGGGAGCGCCGGGCGGCCGTCGCGGCCGGATCGCACCCATGCGAAGCGGCCGAATGGGGCAATCCCGTTAGTCCATGGGCCCCTGCCCGGCGCGGACGGCCGGGAAGACCATGCCGGGCCAGTAGTCGACCACCGGCGGCGGCGGGCACAAACGCCCCTCTGCCAGCGCGTCGCCCTTATCGTTCGCCGGCGGGCAGATGTGGCGTCCTGTGGCCGGGCTTCGACGGCCGGGCTCGTGGCGGGCCAGTGCCGTCCCGGTGCCGAACGCGAGGACGGCGGCGGTGGCAGCGGCGAGCCCGCTGAGGATCAGCCGTCGACCTGTCATGGTCACTGAACCCCCCGAAAGACACTTAAAGTGCTGTGTCTGTCACTTCGGGTGATTTCTCCCCGCCATCGTCCGGGCGCAACCGAGATCGTCGGCAAAGGGCCGACCACGACCCCCGGCCCCGCCCCCAGCGCCGAGCCCCGCCCCTGGCCCCGAACCCCGGTCCTGGCCCTGGCCCCGAGCCCCGGCCCTGGCCCCGAGCCCCGGCCCTGGCCGCCGAGCCCCGGCTCCCGGCGCCGAGTCTCGGCTCGCTAGCGGCGTCCGCCGCGGCGTACGCGCAGGTAGTCGCTGACGACGTACTCGCCGAGGCGGTCGGCGTCGGGCGCGAAGACCCGGCCGCCGTTGCGGCGGGCGACCTCGTCCACGAAGGCGACCAGGCGGCGGTCGTCGGCGAGCATGAAGAAGTTCAGCGCCGCGCCGCGCCGGGTCATCTTGTCCACCTCGGCCGTCGTCAGCACGAGCGTGTCGGCGGACGGCGGGTAGTCGAACCAGGACCGGCCGTCCGGACGCAGGTGCGCGGTCGGCTCGCCGTCGGTGACCACCAGGACGATCGGCTCGAAGTCGGGGTGCCGGTCCAGGTGGCGTCCGGCGATCATCAGCGCGTGGTGCAGGTTGGTGCCCTGGACCATGTCCCAGTCCAGGCCCGCCATCTCGGTCGGCTGGAGCACCCGCGCGTAGTTGGAGAACCCGATGATCTGGATGGCGTCCTGCGGGAACTTGCTGGTCACGAGGGTGTGCAGGGCCAGCGTCGTCTGCTTGGCGGCGGCCCAGGTGCCGCGCAGCACCATCGAGTAGGACAGGTCGACCAGCAGGCAGACCGCGGCGGCGCTGCGCCGCTCGGTCTCCTTGACCTCGAAGTCGTCCACGCTCAGCTTCACCCCCCGGGAACCGGGCGCGGCGGGCGCCATCGCCGACCGCCGGACGGCGTTGGAGACCGTCCGGACGACGTCGATCGGCTGCTCGTCCCCGAACCGCCACTCGCGCGTCGAGCCGGTCAGCTCGCCCGCCTGGCCCGCGTCGTGCTGGTCGTGGTCGCCGGAGCGGCCCGCCGTGAGCTTGGAGAACACCCGGCGCAGCGCGGTCTCGCCCAGCCGCCGGACGGCCTTCGGCGTCAGTTCCAGCTCGCCCCGGTTGCGCCGCAGGTAGCCCTGCCGCTCGAGCTCGGCCTCCAGGCGGCGCAGCGCGGCGAGGTCGTCCACGGCGGAGCGGCCGAGCGCGCGCCGGACGGCGTCCTCGTCGATGTCGTCCAGCCGCGCGCCGGGGTAGTCCTGGCCGAGCGCGGCCTCCAGCTCGGCCAGGTCGGCCAGCTCGGCGAGCGCGCCGGTGGCGTCGCTCATGCCGAGCGGATCGTCCCCGGTCATCTGCTCGGGCGTGCCCCAGCCCAGCTCGGGACGGCGCATGCGGAGCGACTCGGTCAGCCGGGTCATCTCCATCGCGAGGCCCGCGTCCTGCATGACCTGGTCCATGAGGCCGGACAGCTCGGCGCGCTGCTCGGGCGTCAGCGACGCCATGAGCCGGTCCATCGCGGCGGCGCGGCGGGCGAGCGAGTCGACCAGCTCCTCCAGGTCGGCCGGGTTCTCCGGGAAGAACTCGCCGTACTCCCGCATGAACCGGTCGAAGTCCTCCTGGGTGTGCTCGCCGCGCGCGTCCCTGTCGAGCATGTCGTTCAGCGCGGCCATCATGTCCCGGACGCGCTCCATGGCGGCCGGGTCCCGGTTGGCGAGCGCCTGCCGCATGCCCTCGAACTGCGAGTCCAGGACCTCGCTGCGCAGCAGGTTCTTGAGCTGCTCGAACGTCTCGCGCGCCGCGTCCGAGCGCCACTGGTAGTCCGACAGCCGCCGGACGGCCTGCGCCGTGTCGGACGGCAGCGCGTCCAGCTCGGCCTCGCGCAGGCGCGCGTCGTCGGACGGGTCGGGGAACAGCTCGGCCCGCTCCTGCCCGACCGCCGTGTCGAGCAGCGCGCGGACCTGCTCCAGCGTGCCGTCCATCCGGCCGCGGCGGCGCAGCTCGCGCCGCCGCTCGCGGACCTCGCGGAGCAGCTCGTCCAGCCCGCGGCGGTTCCGCGCGTCGTTCGGCAGGCCGCGGCGCAGCAGCTCGCGCAGCGCGTCGCCGGGGCGGGTGCCCTCCAGCACCGAGTCGCCGAGGGCGTCCAGCGCCTCGCGGACGTCGTACGGAGCGGCGAGCGGGTCGGGGCCCTCGTGGTAGGCCCCGTACCGGTAACGGCTCATGCCAACCTCAAACGGTCACAGGGAATAGGTGCCGGTGTCGTCCTTCGACAGGCGCCGGGTCAGGAACAGCCCCTCCAACGCGAACTCCAGCGCGGCCGCGGCCTGGCCGGGGGACTCCCCGGACATGCCGAGCCGCTCGACGATCCGGGCCAGGCCGGGGACCGGTCCGGTGCGGCGCAGCAGCTCCGCCGCGGGCACCAGCTCGCCCGACTCCACGGTCTCCCCGGAGTCGAACTTCGCCAGCAGGCCGGACAGGTCCGCCCCGCCGAGCGCCCGCCGGTAGGTCTCGGCGACCGCGCGGCGCAGCAGGTGCTCCAGCACCTCCTGCTCGCGGCCCTCCTCGCTGACCTCGAACTCGACCTTGCCCATCAGCGTCGGGACGACCGCGGGCAGGTCGCAGACGCGCGCGACCGGACGGTCCTCCCCGGCGAGCGCGGCCCGCCGGACCGCCCCCGCCGCGACCGTCTCGGCCCCGGCGAGCGCGAACCGCGCCGACACCCCGGAGCGGGCGTCGACCGCCGTGGACTCCCGGACGAGCCGGGTGAACCGGGCGACGACCTCCAGCAGGTGGTCCGGCACCTCGACGTCCGGGCCGAACTCGGCCTCCTGCCGGACGAGGTCCAGCTCGTCGGACAGCTCGATCGGGTAGTGGGTGCGGATCTCCGCGCCGAACCGGTCCTTCAGCGGGGTGATGATGCGGCCGCGGTTGGTGTAGTCCTCGGGGTTGGCGGACGCGACGAGCAGCACGTCCAGGGGCAGGCGCAGCGCGTAGCCGCGGATCTGGACGTCCCGCTCCTCCAGGACGTTCAGCAGCGACACCTGGATGCGCTCGGCCAGGTCGGGCAGCTCGTTCACGGCGAACACGCCCCGGTTGGTGCGCGGGACCAGCCCGTAGTGCACCGTCTCGGGGTCGCCCAGGGTGCGTCCCTCGGCGACCTTCACCGGGTCGACGTCGCCGATCAGGTCGCCGACGGACGTGTCGGGCGTGGCGAGCTTCTCGCCGTACCGCTCGTCCCGGTGCTTCCAGGCGACCGGGAGCGCGTCGCCCAGCTCGTCCGCCATGCGGCGGCACCGCACGCACACCGGCGCGTACGGATGGTCGTTGATCTCGCAGCCCTCGACGACGGGGGTCCACTCGTCCAGCAGGCCGGCGATCGTCCGGATCAGCCGGGTCTTGCCCTGCCCGCGCTCGCCCAGCAGGACCAGGTCGTGCCCGGCCAGCAGGGCGCGTTCCAGGTGGGGGAGGACGGTGTCGTCGAAGCCCACGATGCCGGGGAACCTCGGCCGCCCGGATCTCAGCCGGTCCAGCAGGTTCCGTTGGATCTCTTCCTTCACGGTCTCGAACCGGTGGCCGCTGGTACGCAGCTCGCCCAGTGTGCTCTCGCGAGGTGTGGATGCACGCACGCGACCGACCCTACGTCGCGTCCGGCCGTCCGGAACCCCCTTGCGGACGGCCGGACCCGCTCCCCGCGCGTCCGGACCGGCCCGGTCGTTCGCGTCCGGCCCGGTCGAACGGGGAGACTGGAGGGGTGACCGTACGGAGAATGGGGGGCACCGATGGCCCGATTCGGTGACGGGCTGGCGTTCGGCCCCGACCTGACCGAGGCGGCCGAGACCGCCGTCCGGCAGGCCCGCGCCGACCTGGCGCAAGCGCCCGACCTGGTCTTCGTCTTCGTCTCCGGCGGCGACCCGGACGAGGTCGAGGCGGCGGCGCGGCGCGCGCACGCGACGGCGGGCGCGCGGGTGTTCCTCGGCTGCTCGGCGGCGGGCGTGATCGGCGCGGGCCGCGGCGTCGAGGACCGGGGCGCCGTGAGCGCCTGGGCCGCCGTCCTGCCGGACGCGCGGCTCACGCCGTTCCGGCTGGAGACGCTGAAGACCGAGGACCGGCTCGTCGTGGTCGGCATGCCCGAGAGCGGCGACGACGACGTGGTGGGCGTGCTGCTCGCCGACCCCTACAGCTTCCCGGTCGACGCGTTCGTCGAGCGGTCCGGCGAGGCGATGCCGGGGCTGCCGCTGGTCGGCGGCCTCGCCGACGGCCCCGGCCGCGGCGCGGCGCGCGTGTTCGTGAACGGCGAGGCGTTCGGGGAGGGCGCGGTCGGGGTCGTCCTCGGCGGGCCGGTGCACGCCGCGACCGTCGTCAGCCAGGGCGCGCGGCCGATCGGCCCGGACATGGTCGTCACCAAGGCGGACGAGAACGTCCTCTACGAGCTGGCGGGCGCGCCCGCGCTGACCAAGCTGGAGGAGGTCGTGCTCGGGCTGTCCCCCGACGAGCAGGAGCTCGCCGGCCGCGGCCTGCTGATCGGCGTCGCGATGGACGAGTACGCCGACGAGCACGAGCAGGGCGACTTCCTCGTCCGGGGCGTCGTCGGCGCGGACACCGACACCGGCGCGATCGCCATCGGCGACGTCGTGGACGTCGGGCGGACCGTCCGGTTCCAGGTGCGCGACGCCGACGCGGCCGACGCCGACCTCGCCGAGCTGCTCGAACGGTTCGACCTCGCCCCCGTCGAGGGCGCCCTGCTGTTCTCCTGCAACGGACGCGGCCGGGCGATGTTCCCCGACTCCGACCACGACGCGCGGGTGCTGCACCGGGCGTTCGGCGGCGCGGCCGGGGTCGGCGGGTTCTTCGCCGCCGGGGAGATCGGTCCGGTCGGCGGGCGCAACCACGTGCACGGCTTCACCGCCTCCATCCTCGCCTTCGGATCCTCGGGAGACGCCCAGTGACCAGCATCCTCGTCCCGCGCCCGGCCGAGGCGCTCCTGGAGACCGGCGGGGGCGCGCCGGACGCGCCGGTCCTCGCGATCGACATCGGCGGCACCAAGCTCGCCGCCGCCGTCGTCGAGCCCGGCGGACGCGTCGCGGTGTACGACCGCGTCCCGACGCCGAACGAGCCGTCGATGGACGGCGAGGCACTGTGGCGGACGCTCGCCGCGATGCTGGAGAAGCTGCTCGCCGAGGCGGGCGAGCCCGCGCTCGCCGGCGTCGGCGTCGGCTGCGGCGGCCCGATGACCTGGCCGGACGCGCACGTCTCGCCGCTGAACATCCCCGCCTGGCGCGGCTTCCCGCTCCGCGAGCGGCTCCGCGAGACCTATCCGGGGCTGCCCGTCCGGGTGCACAACGATGCGATCTGCCTGGCGATCGGGGAGCACTGGCGCGGCGCGGGCCGGGGCCGCGGCAACATGCTCGGCATGGTCGTGTCCACCGGCGTCGGCGGCGGGCTGATCCTCGACGGCCGCCTCATCGACGGCGCGAGCGGCAACGCCGGGCACATCGGGCACATCGTCGTCGACCCGGACGGCCCGTCCTGCGAGTGCGGCGGACGCGGCTGCCTGGAGGCGATCGCGCGCGGCCCCGGCCTGGTGAACTGGGCCTGCGAGCAGGGCTGGCAGGGGACGACCGGCGTCGCGCTCGCCGACGACGCCCGCCGGGGCCACCCGGTGGCGCAGGCCGCGATGCGGCGCGCGGGCCGGGCGCTCGGCCTCGCCATCGCGTCCGCGACGCACCTGTGCGACCTGGAGGTCGTGGCGATCGGCGGCGGCATCTCGCAGGCGGGCGCGCTGCTGTTCGAGCCGCTGGAGGAGACCCTGCGCACCTACGCGCGGATGGACTTCGCCCGCCGGGTCAGCGTCGTCCCGGCCGCTCTCGGCCAGACGTCCGGGCTGGTCGGCGCCGCGGCCCTGATCTTCGAGCCGGAGAAGTACTGGTCCGCGGACTGACCGGTCCGCGCCGCCGGCGATCGAGGTCGTGGCAGGATTCGGGGGATGGACTCCGTCGCGCTCGAAGACGTCCGGGACGCCCGGGAGCTGCTCTCCGCCGTGGCCGTCCCGACGCCGCTCATCCCGTCCCGCGTGCTGTCGGAGCTGGTCGGCGGGCCGGTGCTGCTCAAGTGCGAGAACCTCCAGCGCACCGGGTCGTTCAAGATCCGCGGCGCGTACGTGCGGATCGCGCGGCTGCCGGCGCGGGAGCGGGCGCGCGGCGTCGTGGCGGCCAGCGCGGGCAACCATGCCCAGGGCGTCGCGCTCGCCGCGTCCATGCTCGGCACGAAGGCCACGGTGTTCATGCCCGAGGGCGCGCCGCTGCCGAAGGTCGCCGCGACCCGCAACTACGGCGCCGAGGTCCTGTTCCCCGGCCCGACCGTGGACGACTGCCTGGAGGCCGCCGCCGCGTACGCCGAGGAGCGCGGCGCGGTGTTCATCCACCCGTTCGACCATCCGGACGTCGTGGCCGGCCAGGGCACCATCGGCCTGGAGATCCTGGAGCAGTGCCCGGACGTGCGGACGGTCGTCGGCGCGGTCGGCGGCGGCGGGCTGATGTCCGGCGTGGCCACGGCGATCGCGCGCGCCGCCGGACGCCCGGTGAAGATCGTCGGAGCGCAGGCCAAGCGCGCCGCCGCGTTCCCCGCCTCGCTGGCCGCCGGCCACCCGGTGCGGGTCGAGTGCCGCCCGACGATGGCCGACGGCATCTCCGTCGGACGCCCCGGCGCGCTGACGTACCGGCTGGTCAGCGAGCTGCTGGACGCGGTCGTCACGGTGACCGAGGAGTCCATCTCGCAGGCGCTGCTGCTCTGCCTCGAACGCGCCAAGCAGGTCGTCGAACCGGCGGGCGCCGCGGGCGTCGCCGCCCTGCTGGAGCACTCCTACGCCGTCCGGACGCCGGTCGTCGCGATCCTGTCCGGCGGCAACATCGACCCGCTGCTCATGACGAAGGTGCTGCGGCACGGCCTCGCCGGAGCGGGCCGCTACCTCGTCGTCCGCTGCCGCCTGAAGGACCGTCCGGGAGCTCTGGTCACGCTGCTGGGCGAACTCGCCGGCTTCGGCGTCAACGTCCTGGACGTCGTCCACGAACGCATCGCCCCGCGCCTCCCCGTCGAAGAGGCCGAGGTGCTCCTCCAGCTCGAAACCCGCGGCACCGAGCACAGCGAAGAGGTCACCCGCCGCCTCCGCGAACGCGGCTACACCCTGACCATAGGCACCTGACCCACCCTCCCCCTGCGCCCCCACCCCCTGCCCCCACGGCGCTCGCACGTCTTTCGTGGCCCTCCTGCGCCCGTGCGCGCGTCCTTCGTGGACTGGCCGCGCGGGGCCGCGCGACGGGCGCGGGGTGCGGGGGTGGGAGTGGGGCGGTTCGCTTTGAAGGCGGGCCGCCCCACTCGCGCACGGCGCGGAGGGCGCTCTGCGCCCGGAGCGCCGGGCTTGGTTGGAGCTAGAGGGAGGGCTTGCCTTCGCTGTAGAGCCAGGCGTGGGCCCACTTGGAGAGGTTCTGGTGGGAGACCTTCTGCGCGATCCGCACGAACTGGGCCGTGGAGCCGTTGCCGTAGCGGTTGACGTCCTGCCAGGTGCGCAGGAGCCGGAAGAAGGACTTGTCGCCGATCTGCTTGCGCAGGACGTGGATGGCCACGGCGGCGCGGTCGTAGACGAGGGCGTCGAAGATGTGGTCGCGGCCGGGGTTGGAGACGACGCCCTTCCAGAGGGAGTTGGTGGCGGGCTTGGAGTAGACCTTCTGGAAGCTGGTCTCGATGGGGGTGTTGTTGAACTTCTGCTGCCACAGCCACTCGGAGTAGGTGGCGAAGCCCTCGTTCAGCCAGATGTCGGACCAGCGGTAGGGGGAGACGCTGTCGCCGAACCACTGGTGGCCGAGCTCGTGCGCGAGCAGTTCGCCGGACGGGACGGTCCCCGGGTACCGGTACAGGTCGTACACCGGGCGGCCCTGGGTCTCCAGCGCGTAGCCGACCTTGGCGGCGACGGTGATGCCGCCGGTGGACGACCACGGGTAGCGTCCGTAGATCGAGGACTCCCAGTCCACGACCTGCGCGGTCTGGGTGTTGAACTGCCGGGCCTTGTCGGCCGGGATCTTCATGGTGACGTCGGTGTAGGTCAGGTTCGGCCGTCCGGCGGCGGTCCTGCCCCTGATCTCGTCGTACCTGCCGATGGCGATCATGGCGAGTTCGCTGGCCATCGGCCGGTCCATCACCCAGCGGGTGGTCGTCCAGCCGTTGCGCGACCACGTGCCCTTCAGGTCGCCGTTCGCGACCGTGGTCAGGCCGTTCGGGGCGGAGAGGGTGAAGCCGTAGGTGGCCTTCTCGGTCGGGTGGTCGTCCACGGGGTAGACCGTCGCGGCGCCGATCGGCTGGTTCAGCATGAGCCCGCCGTCGGCCGTCGGGACCCATCCGGAGATGCCGAGCGCGGGGTCGTTGATGGTCTGCGGGACGCCGGAGTAGGCGACCGTGACCGCGAACTTCCTGCCCTTGCGCAGGCCCTTCGGCGGGGTGATCACCAGCTCTTGGGCGCCCACGCGTTTGTAGGACGCCCGGTGCCCGTCCACGGTGAGCCACTTGATGGTGAGTCCCTGGAAGTCCAGGTCGAAGCGGGACAGGTTCTGCGTCGCGCGCGCCTGGACGGTCGTGACCGCGTCGATGCCCTTGCTCTTCGGGTCGTACTTCAGCCCGATCTCGTAGTGGATCGGGCTGTAGCCGCCGTTGCCCATCTGCGGGAAGTACGGGTCGCCCGCTCCCGCGGCGCCCGGCGTGAACCGGGGCGGCGCGGCGTTCGCGGGCAGCGCCGCCGCCGTGGTGGCGGCCAGCGCGAGGCCGGCGGCGACGGCGGTGGTCGTGAGCGCTCTGGGGACTCTGCTCATTCGCCTCATCCTTGCGAGGGTTATCGTCCGCCTCAGAATTTCCCCGCCGTCACGTGCGGATCAAGCGCGATTTGGTATCAAATCTTCGGTTTATTCGGCGTATACAGCCAGGACTGGAACAGCGGGCCGAGGTCCCGGTGGGAGAGCCGCTCGGCGAGAGCGATGAACTGGGGCGTGCTGCCCGTCCCGTAGGCGTGCTCGGACGCCCACGCGCGCAGCGTCGCGAAGAACGCGCTGTCGCCGACCGTCCGGCGCAGCGCCTGGAGCGTCATCGCGCCGCGCTCGTAGACGGCGAAGGAGTCGAACAGCCCCTTGCGGCCCGGATCGCCGGGCTCGCGCCGCCACGCCGGGTCGGACGCGGGCCGCCGGTACGACACGGCGAAGTTCCGCGCCGCGCTCGGGCCGCCGTGCCGCTCCAGGTAGAGCCACTCGGCGTAGGTGGCGAAGCCCTCGTTGAGCCAGATGTCCTTCCACTGCTCCAGGCTGACGCTGTCGCCGAACCACTGGTGCGCCAGCTCGTGGACGATCAGTGTCGTGTTCGCGGCGCCGGTGTAGACCGGCCGGTTCTGGGTCTCCAGCGAGTACCCGGCGGGAGCGTCGTCCACGATGCCGCCGGTCGAGCCGAACGGGAACCGGCCGAAGACCGACGCCTCCCAGTCGGTGACGCGGGCGGTCACGGCCTGGAACAGGTCGGCCCGGCGGCGGGCGCCGCGGTCGGCCTGGGTGCGGACGCTGCGGTCGGCTCGGCTGCGGGCGCGGCGGTCGGCTCGGCTGCGGGCGCGGCGGTCGGCTCGGCTGTGGGCGCGGCGGTCGGCATGGCGGTCCGGACGGCGGTCGGTGTGGCGTCCGGACCGGCCGGCGAGCTTCACGTCCATGGCGGTGATCGTCCGGACGCCGCCGGGGGAGCGGCCCTGGCGGGTGACGAACCGCCCGATCGCCAGCAGCGCCAGGTAGCCCGCCATCGGACGGCGCGACGACCACGAGAACGTGCTGGTCCCGGCCCTGCGGACCGTCCCGTGCGGCTCGCCGTTCGCGAGCGCGGTCAGCCCCTTCGGGACGGTCACGCGGTACTCGTAGGTGGCCTTGTCGGACGGGTGGTCGTTCAGCGGGAACCACGTCGGCGACCCGGTCGGCTCGGACAGCGCGGTGGCGCCGTCCGAGGTGGAGAGCCAGCCGACCTGGCCGAGGCTCGGGTCGTTCAGAGGATGCGGACGGCCCGCGTACCGGACGGTCACCGTGAACTCCGAGCCCTTCACGATCCCCTTGGGCGGGGTGATCACGAGCTCCTGGCCGTGCCGGGCGTAGCCGGCGTGCACGCCGTCCACCCGCAGGTCGTCGATGTGGTTGCCGATGAAGTCCAGGTCGAACCGGGACAGGTTCTGCGTCGCGGTCGCCGTGACCGTCGTCGTCGCCCGGATGCGGCGGCTCTTCGGACGGTAGGCGAGGTCGATGGCGTAGTGGGAGGCGTCGTAGCCGCCGTTCCCGGCGTCCGGGAAGTAGGTGTCGCCGAGGCCGGCCGCGCCGGGCGTGAACTCGGGGTCGCGGAGGCCGGCCGCGCTGGAGGTGACGTCGGGGTCGCGGAGGCCGGCCGCGCCTGGAGTGGAAGTGGGAGCGGCGCGTCCGGTGGTGCTCGCGCGGGCCGGAGTGCGGGTCGCGGCGGGAGCGCTCACGGTCGCCGCCAGCGCCACGCTCGGGGTCATCAGCAGCGCGGCTGCCCGTTTCGTCACCACTTTTTCGGCTTGCCCTTCTTGGTGAGCCAGGACTGGAACAGCCCGTCCAGCCGCCTGCCGGAGATCTTGTCGGCCAGCGCCACGAAGTCGGCCGTGGTGGCGGTCTCGGTGCCGCCGCGCTTCGCCCACGCCTTCACGAGCCTGAAGAACTTCCTGTCGCCGATGCGCTCGCGCAGCGCCTCCAGAGCCATCGCGCCCCGGATGTACACCGAGAAGCCGAACAGGTCGCGGCGGGCCGGGGCACCGGGCGGCGGCGTGAACACCGGGGACTGCGCGGGTTGGGCGTAGTACCGCTTGAAGACGCGCTTGGCGGAGTCCACGCCGCGGTGCTCCGCCCACAACCATTCGGCGTAGGTGGCGAAGCCCTCGTTGAGCCAGATGTCCTTCCAGTCGTGCAGGCTCACGCTGTCGCCGAACCACTGGTGGGCCAGCTCGTGCACGACGAACGCGCCGTCCGGGGCGAACCCGGCGTAGACCGGACGCTCCTGCGTCTCCAGCGCGTAGTCGAGGCGCGGATCGTCGACCACGCCGCCCGCCGTCGCGAACGGGTACGGGCCGAACTTCGTCGACGCCCACCTGAGCGCGGCGACGGTGGTCTTCTCCAGTTTCCGCGCCGACGCGGCGTACTTGGCGTCCACGGCGGTGATGACCGGGACCTTCCCGGCCTTCGCGTGCCTCACCCGGAACTTCCCGATCGCGACCATCGCCAGGTAGCTGGCCATGGGCGAGGTCTCGGTCCAGTCGTAGGAGGTCGTCGCGCCCCGCTTCACGACCGGGCCCGGCGTCCCGTTCGCGACGACCTGGAGCCCGGACGGCACGGTGACGTGGAACGCGTAGGTGGCCTTGTCACGCGGATGGTCGTTGACGGGCAGCCAGGTCGGCGTGCCGTCCGGCTCGCCGAGCGCCACCGCGCCGTCCCTGGACGGCATCCAGCCGTAGGTGCCGAGCGAGCCGTTGCCGACCGGGCCGGGACGTCCCGAGTACCGGACGACCGTGCTGAACCGCGCGCCCTCGGGGATCGCGGCGGACGGGGTGACGACGAGTTCCTGGCCGTCGCGGGTGAACGTCGCCGTGCGGCCGTCCACGGTGACCTCGGTGACCTGCGGACCGCGGAAGTCGAGGTCGAACCGGGAGAGCGCCTGCGTCGCGGTCGCGGTGACGGTGACCGTCGCGTCCACCCGTCCGGACGCGTGGCCCGCGTAGGCCAGCGCCACGTCGTAGTGCCCGACGTCGTAGCCGCCGTTGCCCGCCGCCGGATAGTAGGCGTCGCCGATCCCGGACGAACCGGGCCGTCCGGCGACCGTCTCCGTCTTCGTCTTCGTCTCCGTCTTCGTCTTCGTCTGCGGCGTTCCGGCCGCTGCTTCCGAGGGCGCGGCGTCCGGTGATGTGGGAGGCGGGGATGCGGCGTCGGCCGGGGCGTGCGGCTCGGCCGGGGTGGGCGGCGGGGAGGCGGTGTCCGTGGGGGCGGGCGGACGGGAGACGGCGCTCGCCGTGGACGGGGCGGTCGCCAGCAAAGCCGCGGCGGTCGTCGCGGCGGTGGCCGCGGCCGTGATCCGCCGTCCGGTCGCACGTGCTCGTTGGCCGTTCACCCGATCCAGCCTGAGCGGCGGGGGACGCGCCGTCCCGCCGCCAGACCGGGCCTTTGATCACCCGTTGCCGCCCGTTCACCGCCGCCGGACGCTCGGCCCGCCCGAACATGACGCGCGGCCAGGGCGCTCGAGAACCAGAGGCCGGGGCGCGCGGCTTGGGCGCCGGAGGTCAGAGGCCGGGACGATGCGGCCAGGCGCCGGGGGTCAGAGGCCGGGACGGTGCGGCTGGTAGAGCCAGGCGTCGAAGAATCCGCCGAGCTTGCGCCCGTACACCTTCTCGGCGGTGGCGATGAACTGCGCGGTCGTGCCGTTCGAACCGCGCTTCTCGGTCGTCCACGTGCGCAGGATCTTGAAGAACGCCGCGTCCCCGACCTTGGTGCGCAGCGCGTGCAGCGTCATGCCGCCGCGGTCGTACACGGCGCGTCCGAACAGGTCCGTGCGGCCGGGGTCGCCGATGCGGACGCCCCACAGCTCCGCGCCGCCCTGCCGGTACAGCTGGTCGAACCGCTGCTGGACGGTCGGCCCGCCCGTACGCTGGCCCCACATCCACTCGGCGTAGGTGGCGAAGCCCTCGTTGAGCCAGATGTCCTTCCAGCGCTCCAGGCTGACGCTGTCGCCGAACCACTGGTGCGCCAGCTCGTGCGCCATGATCGTCTCGTCCGGGCCGAAGGACCCGTAGACCGGCCGGGTCTGGGTCTCCAGCGCGAAGTCCACGTCCGCGTCGTCGATGATCGCGCCGGTGGACGAGAACGGGAACGGGCCGAACAGCCGCGTCCACTCGTCGGTGATCTGCGCGGTCTTGGCGGCGACGGCGTCCACGCCCGGCCCGGGGACGGTCGGGTCCACGGCCGTGATGTAGGGGATGCCGCCGGGCGTCCTCCCCTGCCGGATGTCGAACCGGCCGACGTCCACGGTCGCGAGGTAGGTCGCCATCGGCTGCGCGACGTGCCAGGTCGTCGTCGTCATCGCCTGGCGCTGCTCGTAGGCGATCGTGGTGACGGTCGGCTCCGGCGTGGCCGGCGGCTGGCCCGGCGGCTGGCCGGGCGGCTGGCCGGGCGGCGGGCCCTCGCCCGGGCCCTCGCCGGGCAGCGGGCTGTCCGGGACGGTCGGCGCGTCCGGTCCGCCCGGATTCGCGCCCCCGCCGCCACCGGCGCCACCGCCGCCCTGGAACGTGCCGGGGGTCGGCTCTCCGTTGGAGAGCGCCGTCAGCCCCTGCGGGACCGACACCTGGATGTCGAAGGTGGCCTTGTCGCTCGGATGGTCGTTGCTCGGGAACCACGTGTGCGCGCCGCTCGGCTGGCACGCCACGAACACGCCGTCGCGGGTGCGGATCCAGCCGTACTTGCCGAGCACCTTGTCCCGGACGGGCTGCGGCGTCCCCGAGTACCGGACGGTCGTGACGAACCGCGCGCCCTTCTCCAGCGCCTTCGCCGGCTCGACGACCAGCTCCGAGCCGTCCCGGTGGTACCTGGCGGGCCGGCCGTCCACCGTGACCTCGGCGACCGTCAGACCGGTGAGGTCCAGGTCGAACATGGTGAGGCGCTGGGTCGCCAGGGCGGTGATCTCCGCCGTGCCGTCCAGCTCGCGGGCCTCGTTGTCCGGGACGATCGTCAGCTTCAGCCCGTAGTGCTGGACGTCGTACCCCGCGTTGCCGTCGCCGGGCGTGTACGGGTCGCCCGCCGTGGCGAGGCCGCCGGGCGCGCGTTCGGGGGACGGATCGGAGCCGTTGCCGGTGCGGACCGACACCGAGCAGCCCGCGACCAGCGCGAACACGGCCAGTCCCGCGACACCGCGCGGTAGCGGACCGGGTCGTCCGGGCCGGGCGGCACGGGGGAACCGGACGAATCGGGGGGAGCGGGCGTCCTGCTGCACGGGCCCCAGCCTGCCCGCCCGGCAGCGGCCTGAGCAACTCCCGACCCCGACCGGCCACCCGCGCAAGGCCTCCCCCGCCCCCGATGCGCGACCGCGCCCAGACCCCGCGAAGCCTCACCGCACCGCTGCGCGGGTGGGGTCAGCGGGTTCGGTAGGGGTTGGGCGTGTTCGGGTCGGCTCGGACGACGACCGTCCTGGCGGCTTTGTCGTGAAGGGTTTGGCGGCGCGAGTCGGCGAGCAGCCACACGCTGTCCACGATGCCGCCGATGCAGCAGATCGCCCACAGGACGTACATGACGAACGAGCGGAGCAGCGCGACGCCGTAGCTGATCGCGCCGCCGTCCTCGGCGCGCACGACGCGCGTCCCGACCGCCATCTTGCCGACCGTCTGCCCGAACCTTCCCTGCATGATCGTGAAGTAGGCGAGGGTGATCACGAAGACGAGCAGGTTGGCGAACGCGCCGCCCGCGTGCCAGGCGACCCGCTGGTTCCCGTGCGGCCCGGACACCTCGACGACCTGCCCGAACGGCAGCGTCACCAGCCAGCCGACGATCGCGAGGATGATGTAGTCGATGATGATGCCGCCGAGCCGCCGCCACGGGCTCGCGAGCCCGGCGGACGGGCCGGAGTGGCCGCCGTAGCCCGGCGGCGACCCGTACGACTCCTGCCCGGAGCCGCCGTACGGCGGCTGTCCCGGTCCGGACCCGCCGTAGGACGGCTGTTCACCGCCTCCGTAGGGCGTCTGGCCAGCGCCGCCGTACGCGGGCGGCTGCTGGTGGTGGTGCGGTTGTTCGGGGGGCTGCTGCGGAGGCTGCCAGGGCTGGTCGTCCTCGCCCGGCGGCGGGTTGGAAGGCGGATGCGTCATGCCGTGAAGGTGTGCCCCGCGGGGCGCGCGCAAACACGGTTCCGCCGTCCCGTGAAGAGATCTTTGCGCGGGCTTGCGGGAATCAGTAGCCCGAGCCCGAGTGGTTGGCGGCGACCGCGATGACCACGATCAGGTAGAGGATCCAGCCGACCAGGCCGAGGTAGCCGAGGACGAGGCCCGCGACGGCCATGCCCTTGCCGCCCTCGCCGGTCCGCTTGATCCGGCCGAGCCCGACGTGCCCGAACACGACCGCGAGGATGGACGAGATCCCGCAGAACAGCCCGATGATCCCCGTGATGAGGGAGGCGATCGCCATCCCGTTCGTGCCGCCGGACGCGCCGCCCGGCGGTCCGCCGTAGGGGCCGTACTGCGGCTGCTGGCCGTAGCCGTACGGCTGCTGTTGCTGCTGGTTCTGCCAGGAGTAGGGATCGCCGTAGGCGTCCCCGTAGTGCGGTTGCTGGCCCTGCTCGCCCCAGCCCTGGTGGGCGGGCGGCGGGCTGCCGTAGGGGCTCCCGGACGGTCTGTCCTCCGGCGGCTCCCCCGGCGGTGGGTGCGGCGGTTGCGTCATGCCCTCAATCTCGGCACGCGGACGCCACCTCAAACCTGTTCCGACGGCCGGTCCGGGCCCCGTCGCCCGATTCCTCCGGCGGACGGCGCGCACGCGCAGCCCAGGCGGCGAGCGGACGGCGCCCAGGCGGCGAGCGGACAGCGCGCGGGCGGCGAGCGGACAGCGCGCGGGCGGGGAGCGGGCGGCGCGCGGGCGGGGAGCGGGCGGCGCGCGGGCGGGGAGCGGGCGGCGCGCGGGCGGGGAGCGGGCGGCGCGCGGGCGGCGGGGGGCGGGCGGTGGGCGTCCGCCTGGAGGAACGGTCCGGTCCGGCGGCCCGCCGGGGACGAGGGTCGGCGGGGCCGCCGGACCGGCGCCGCGGTGGGCCGTCCGCGCGGGCGGGACGGGATGGTGGACGTCGGCTCCGCACGGCGTCCCACCGCGGGCTCGGCGCGCGGGGAGGTTCGCGCGCCGCGCTTCTCGGATCGATCCGGAGGGGAAACGGGTCCTAGAGGTTGCCTCGGCGGGCCTGCTCGCGCTCGATCGCCTCGAACAACGCCTTGAAGTTGCCCTTGCCGAAGCCGAGCGAGCCGTGCCGCTCGATCAGCTCGAAGAACACCGTCGGGCGGTCCTGGACGGGCTTGGTGAAGATCTGGAGCAGGTAGCCGTCCTCGTCCCGGTCCACGAGGATCTTCCGCTTCTGCAGTTCCTCGACCGGCACCCGGACGGTGCCGATCCGCTCGCGCAGCTCGGCGTCCTCGTAGTAGGAGTCGGGGGTGTCGAGGAACTCCAGGCCGGCGGCCGACATGGCGTCCACCGACGCGAGGATGTCGTTGGTCGCGAGCGCGATGTGCTGCACGCCCGGGCCGCCGTAGAACTCCAGGTACTCCTCGATCTGCGACTTGCGGCGGCTCTCGGCGGGCTCGTTCAGCGGGAACTTGACCTTGCGGGTGCCGTCCGCGACGACCTTGGACATCAGCGCCGAGTACTCGGTCGCGATGTCGTCGCCGATGAACTCGGCCATGTCGGTGAAGCCCATGACGCGGTGGTAGAAGCCGGCCCACTCGTCCATGCGCTCGACGTTGCCGACGCAGTGGTCGATCGCCTGGAAGTACCGCTTCTCCGGGGGCGCGACGAACGGCTCGGCCGCCTGGAAGCCGGGCAGGTAGGGCCCGTGGTAGTTGGAGCGGTCGACCAGCGAGTGCCGCGTCTCGCCGTAGGTCGCGATCGCCGCGATCGTCACCTTGCCGTGCTCGTCCTCCAGGACGTGCGGCTCCTCCAGCCCGCGCGCGCCCTTGCCGATCGCGTGCCGGTAGGCGTGCTCGACGTCCGGGACCTCGATGGCGAGGTCCACGACGCCGTCGCCGTGCTCGGCGACGTGCCGTCCGATCTCCGTCCCGGCGCGCACCGGTCCGCGGAAGACGAACCGGGCGGAACCCGACTCCAGCACGTGCACGGCCTCGTCCGGATACCCCGTTTCCGGCCCCCGATAGGCGACCCGGCGCATCCCGAACGCGGTGGAGTAGTAGTGCGCGGCCTGCTTCGCGTTGCCGACGGCGAACACGACCGCGTCCATGCCCTTGACCGGAAACTCGTCCATACCGCCAATCTCGACAGCCCTCGCAGAATGCGCAAGAGTGGTCCGGATCACTGTGCAACCTGCCCAGCGGATCAGCGCCCCGACCCGGCAGACCGAGCAACCTGACGAGGCCCGAGATGATCGACGCCCTGGACGGCCGCATCATCGAACTGTTCACCGCCGAGCCCCGCGTGGGCGTGCTGGAGGCGTCCCGCCGCCTCGGCGTCGCGCGCGGCACCGTCCAGGCCCGGCTGGACCGGATGGCCCGCACCGGCGTCATCCGGGGTTTCGGTCCGGAGATCGACCCCTCCGCTCTCGGCTACACCGTCACGGCCTTCGTGACCCTCCAGCTCCGCCAGGCGGGCGGCCATGACCCGGTCGCGGACGGCCTGGCGGGCATCCCGGAGGTGATCGAGGCGCACACGATCACGAGCCCCGGCGACATGCTCTGCCGCGTCGTGGCCCGGTCCAACGCCGACCTCCAGCGGGTCATCGACCAGATCGTCGCGACGGACGGGGTGGAGCGCGCCGCGTCCGTCATCTCCCTCGCCAACCAGATCCCCACCCGGACGCTCCCGCTGGTGCGCGCCGCCAGCCGCGGCTGACGCCCGGCTCAGCCCGCCCGGCTCAGCCCGCCCGGCTCAGCCCGTCCGGCTCAGCCCGTCCGGCTCAGCCGGTTCGGTTCAGCCGGTTCGGTTCAGGTAGGTGAGGACGGCCAGGACCCGCCGGTTGCCGGAGTCGTCGTCGGTGATCCCGAGCTTGCCGAACATCGACGTGGTGTACTTGCCGATCGCGCTCTCGCTCAGAAACAGGCGGCGGCCGATCGCCTGGTTGGACAGGCCCTCGGCCATCAGCGCGAGCACCTCCCGCTCGCGTTCGGTGAGCCTGCCGAGGACCCCGTCGGACGGCCCGGTGGACAGCAGCTTCGCGACGACGGCCGGGTCCATGGCGGTGCCGCCCGCGGCGACGCGCTCCAGCGCGTCCACGAACTGGTCGGCGTCGAAGACGCTCTCCTTGAGGAAGTAGCCGATGCCGCCCCCGCCGTCCGCGAGGAGCTCGCGCGCGTAGAGCTGGTCGACGTGCTGGGACAGGATCAGGACCGGCAGGCCGGGGACCTCGCGGCGGGCGGCGAGCGCGGCGCGCAGGCCCTCGTCGGTCTGGTCGGGCGGCATCCGGACGTCCACGACGGACACGTCCGGACGCCATTTCAGCAGCGCGTCGAGCGTCTCCGGGCCGCTGGCCGCCGTCGCGACCACCTCGTGCCCGTACGCCTCGACCAGGCGGACCAGGCCGTCCCGCAGCAGGTAGAGGTCCTCGGCGATCAGTACTCGCATGGCACCGCCATTCTCGCGCGGGTCGGGCCGCCCTCCGGGCTGGTGATCTCCAGGACGCCGTCGAACACCGCCAGCCGCCGCCGGAGGCCGGCCAGGCCGCCCGCCGCGTCCGGATCGGCTCCGCCGCGCCCGTCGTCGCATACCTCGACGATCAGGTCCCCGCCGTCCCGGACGATCGAGACCCGCGCCTCGGACGCGCGCGCGTGCTTGACCGCGTTGGTCAGCAGCTCGGCGACGCCGAAGTACACGGCGGACTCGATCGGCGGGTCCAGGCGGGGCAGCGGGTCGGCGCTGACGGTCACCGCGAGCGGGGTGTCCAGGGCGAGCGCGCGGACGGCGTCGACCAGCCCGCGCTCGCTCAGCAGCGGCGGGTTGAGGCCGCGGACCAGGTCGCGGATCTCGGTCAGCGACGAGGCCGCGCCCGCCCGCGCCTCCCGCATCAGCGCCCGCGCCGCCTCCGGATCGGTCTCCATCAGCTTCTCGGCGGTCGCCAGGGACAGGCCGAGGGAGACCAGCCGCGCCTGCGCCCCGTCGTGCAGGTCGCGCTCGATGCGCCGGATCTCGGCGGCCTGCGCGACGGTCGTGTCCGCCCGCTGGACGGTCAGCTCGTCCACCCGGTCGGCGAGCAGCATCGCGCCGGACGGCCGCAGGAACCGGACGGCCAGCGGGGGAGCGGCCCGCCACGCGTACGGGGCGGACGCGACGGCGACGGCCAGCCCGCCGAGGCCGACCGCGAGCGCCGACGGGCCGCGACCCGCGACCGCCGCCACGATCGCCAGCGCGAGCCCGGCCGGCGGGACGGCCGCGACCAGCCCGGCGAGCGGCGCGATGGCGACGAACCGCAGATCGCGCCAGTTCGCCGGATCGGCCCACAGGAGCCGCAGCCGCTGGTCCTCGGCGGCCTCCTTGCTGGTGCGCGCGTAGGAGTAGCCGTTCCACCAGTAGCCGGTGGACATGCGCAGCACCGGCATGGCCTCCCGGTATCCGCCGGGGATCACGGTGCCCGTCCAGCGCGCGACGAGGGCGCGGAACGCCCGGCACAGCGGGCGCGCGTACAGCGCGGTGCCGAGCGCCGCGAACACGATCGGGGCCGTCCACGCCCAGGGGTTGCCGAACCGCCAGATGCCCGCCGCGAGCGCCGCCCACACCGCCGGGACGAGCAACCCCAGGGCCGCCACCGCGCACGCGCGGACGAACCCGACGCAGGCACCCCGCGCCCACGACCCCAGTCGTCCCATGAGTGTTCCTTCTCGCTCCACGTCCCGCGCCGGCGCGACGCCGACCCGGACATTACGGCTTGGACCTCCCACTCTGCACGCCGGAGACTCCGGACCAGGGCCGTCCGGGCGGGAAGTGGGTCCAGCCCCACCCCGTCGTGTGGCCGACCCCACCCGCCGAGCCAGGTGGGTGCGACCCCGGCTCATTCGGGCGGACGCGCGGCGCGGACTCGTCCGAGTGGACGCTTGGTCTCAGGAAGGGCGCGGACAGTACGCGCTTGGGCTCAGGAAGGGGGCGGACAGCGCGACGCCCCGTCCCGGAAGCCGGGACGGGGCGTGCGAACGTTCGCCGGGGGCGGATCAGCCGCCGTACGGGGTGGCGTCGAGGATCTCGACCGTCATGCCCCGGCCGTTCGGCAGCGTGTAGGTGGCCTTGTCGCCGACCTTCTTGCCGTTGATCGCCGAGCCGAGCGGGCTGTTCGGGGAGTACACGTCGATCGGCACGCCGCTCTCCTCGCGGGACGCGAGCAGGAAGGTGACCTCCTCGTCGTCGCCCTCGAAGGAGATCGTGACGGTCATGCCGGGACCGACCACGCCCTCCGAGCGGGGCGCCTCGCCGACGCGGGCGTTCTCGAGAATGCTCTGCAGCTGCAGGATGCGGCCCTCGATCTTGCCCTGCTCCTCCTTGGCCGCGTGGTAGCCGCCGTTCTCGCGCAGGTCCCCCTCCTCCCGCGCCGCCTCGATCTTCTGCGCGATCTCGATGCGGCCCGGGCCCGACAGGTGGTCCAGCTCAGCCTTGAGCCGGTCGTACGCCTCCTGGGTGAGCCAGGTGACGTTGTCAGCGCGGGTCTCGGTCACGGGTACTCCTCATCCACATGTTGCGATCTCGCTCGCCCGGACGGGAGAGCGACACATCGACATGAAGTGCGGCCGGGTTAAACCTCTAGCCTATCCGGTGTGTGCGGTAAAGGTTCCCTGAAGCCGGTCCCCGCAATCTGCCGGGAGGGTTTCGGCTTCGCCGGGTCCTGTAAATCCGGGTATGTCCGACCCGGTGGGGCGTTTGGGCCGGTCAGGCCGGTCCCTCACACCCGGTGGCAGTCGCGGACGCGGCCTCCGGTCGCCTTCCTCGACGTGGGCAACGTCTCCTGCGCGGTCACCTTCGCCGTCCCCTTCGGGACGGTGATCTCGCGCTGGGCGAGCACGCCGAACCGGTCGTCGTAGGCGTCCACCACGCACCGCACCTGCTCGTCCTTGGGCTTGCCGACCGCGTAGGTCACGACGGCGGCGTTCTCCCTCAGTTCAACGGTCCGGGTCTCCATGGAGATTCCCGGCGTCTGCCCGACGTGCGCCATGATGATCGCCCAGCCCCCGGCCAGCACCGCGGTCGGGATCCCGATCACGACCCAGCCGAGCCAGCCCAGCCGCGGCCGGTCGGCCCGCCGCCGGAACGGCGAGGACGACTCCTCCTCGACCACGGCCGCGGTCGGCTCCGCGTCCGTGCCGGCCGCGGTCGGCTCCGCGTCCGTGCCGACCGCGCTCGGGCGCGCCTCGGCGGTGCCCGGAGCGGACGGCTCGGGCGCGGAGTCTGCTGGGACGCTGGCGCTCATGGCGGGGAATCTCCGTGCGGGGTGGCGGCGTTGTCAGGAACAATTCTCTTCGGTCCCGGCTGATGCTCCGCACCGGGTCCCGTCGAACCGTGCTGCGAGGGAGAGTCCCAGAGTGTCCGAGCTCACCACCGCCCCGTCCGAGAACGCGGGCCCCGGCCGGCCCCGGCTGCGGCTCATGGCGGTCCACGCCCACCCGGACGACGAGTCGAGCAAGGGCGCCGCCACGATGGCCCGCTACGTCGCCGAGGGCGTCGAGGTCCTGGTCGTCACCTGCACCGGCGGCGAGCGCGGCTCCATCCTGAACCCGGCCATGGACCGGCCGGAGATCCTGGCGAACATCGGCCAGGTCCGCAACGAGGAGATGGCGCGGGCGCGGGAGATCCTCGGCGTCGAGCAGCGCTGGCTCGGCTTCGTCGACTCGGGGTTCCCCGAGGGCGACCCGCTGCCGCCGCTACCGGAGGGCTGCTTCGCGCTGGAGCCGCTGGAGACGGCCGCCGAGCCGCTGGTCCGGGCCGTCCGGGAGTTCCGCCCGCACGTGATGCTCACCTACGACGAGAACGGCGGCTACCCGCATCCCGACCACGTCAAGACGCACGAGGTGTCGGTCGAGGCGTTCGAGGCGGCCGGCGACCCGGACCGCTACCCGGGCGCCGGGGGCGAGCCCTGGCAGCCGCTGAAGCTCTACTACCACATGACCTTCAACCACGGCCGGATCCAGGCGCTGGACGAGGCGATGAAGGCGGCCGGGCTGGAGTCCCCCTACGGCGACTGGCGCGAGCGCGCCAAGGAGCGGCCGGAGAAGTGGGAGGTCACGACCCGCGTCCCGTGCGGCGAGCACTTCGAGACGCGGGACCGGGCGCTGCTCGCCCACGCGACCCAGATCGACCCGAACGGGTTCTGGTTCGCCGTCCCACTGGACGTCCAGCGCGAGGCCTGGCCGACCGAGGACTACCATTTGGCGAGGTCCCTGGTCGACACCGAGTTGCCGGAGGACGATCTGTTCGCCGGTATCCGGGAGAAGGTGTCAGTCTGATGCTCGCCCTAGCCACCACCGTCCTCGCGGACAACAACCTGCCGCTGAACAACGACACGGTCAGCCCCGGCTTCCTGGGGTTCGGCGTGTTCGTGGCGCTCGGCGTGGTGCTGTTCTTCCTCATCCGCTCGATGAACAAGCAGATGAAGAAGATCCAGGCGCCGAAGGAGGCCGACCTGAAGCAGCAGGAGTGGGAGCGCGCCGAGGCCGCCAAGGCGAAGGCCGGCTCCACGGCCGGTTCCAAGACGGGTCCCGCGTCGGGCTCCGCCTCGTCCGACTCCGACGGCTGACCGTCCCCGCCCGATGAGCGCGCCGACCCCCCGGGCGCGGAGCACCGGCGTCGCGGCCGCGATGCCGGTGCTGCGCATCCGCAGTGACGACGGCCAGGGCGGCAGGGTCACCTTCTTCGAGCTGTTCTTCGACCTGGTCTTCGTCTTCGCGGTCACCCAGCTCTCGCACAGTCTGCTCCAGCACCTGTCCTGGCGCGGCGCGGGCGAGACGCTGATCCTGCTGATGGCCGTCTGGTGGGCGTGGATGTACACCTGCTGGACGACCAACTGGTTCGATCCCGACCATCCGGCCGTCCGGATCATGCTGGTCGGGGTGATGGTGGCCGGGCTGCTGATGGCGGCGACGCTGCCCGCCGCGTTCGGCGCGCGCGGGGTCTGGTTCGCCGCGACGTACGCGGTGATCCAGGTCGGCCGGACGCTGTTCGTGGCCTGGGTGACCCGGCGGCACGTCCTCGGTCGCAACTTCCAGCGCGTCCTGACCTGGCTGTCGGTGGCGTCCGCGCTGTGGATCATCGGCGGCCTCGTGGACCGTCCCGGCGAGCGGGCACTGCTCTGGGTGGCCGCGATCGCCGTCGAGCAGACCGTCCCGTGGTTCGGCTTCTACGTGCCGGGCCTCGGCCGCTCCTCCACCCGGGACTGGACGATCGACGGCGCGCACATGGCCGAGCGCTGCCAGCTCTTCGTGATCATCGCGCTGGGCGAGTCGGTGCTGGTCACCGGGGCGACGATCAGCGGGCTGCCGGTGGACGCGCCGCACGTGGCGGCGTTCGCGTCGGCGTTCGTGGGCAGCGTCGCGCTGTGGTGGATCTACTTCGACCACACCGCCGACGTCGCCGCCGAGCGGATCGCCGGGTCCGACGACCCCGGACGGCTCGGCCGCTCGGCGTACACGTTCATGCACATCCCGATGGTGGCCGGGATCATCGTCGGCGCGGTCGCGGACGAGATGGTGATCGCGCACCCGTCCGGGCACGTGTCCGGCGGGATGATCGCGGTCGCGCTCGGCGGCCCGGCGCTGTTCGTCGCCGGGCACGCGCTGTTCAAGCGGGTGGTGTTCGGGCACTTCACGACCGCGCGCGTCGTGACGATCATCGCGCTCGGCGCGGTCGGGCTCGTCGCCGGACGGCTCACCCCCCTGACGCTCGGCTTCGCCACGACGCTCGTCATCGCGGCCCTGGCGCTCTGGGACGTGCGCGCCTACCAGCGCGCCCGGCGCGAGCTCGAAGCCGCCGAGCACGGCGGCCTGGCCGCGGAGGTCGCCGTCACGCCTTCCGGTGGTCCCAGCTGACGACGCGGTCGGGTTCCATCACGATCAGGACCCGCTTGGCCATCGCCTGCTCCAGCCCGGCGGCGAACTCCGGATCGACCGGGTCGCCGATCCTCGGCACGGGCAGCCCGGCCATGCGCGAGCCGACGACCGCCCCGACCTTCAGCAGGGGCTCGCGGTCCTCGATGACCAGACCGCGCCCGTAGAGCGCGACGCCGCGCAGCTCGCCGTACTGGACGCCGTCCTCGACCAGGCAGGTCATGACGGGGTTGCGGCGCAGGTTCAGCACCTTCTGCGACGAGTGGTAGGTGGTGAACGCGATCCTGCCGTCGAGCAGCGCGTAGAACATCGTGACCAGGTGCGGCTCGCCGTCCTTGCCGACGGTCGCGACCTGCACCTTGTAGCTGGCGTCGAGGAAGTCCGCGACCTCTTCCGGGGACATCCTGATCTTCTCGCGCTTGCTCGCCACGGCGGCCTCCCTGCGACGGTTCGATCGACGCGCCCAGAATAATCAAGCGCTTATTTCGCGGGCGCACCGGCATCATGGTCGGGTGTCCGTTCGCGAACTCGTCGTCCTCGGCTCCGCCAGCGCCGTCCCCACCCGGCACCGCAACCACAACGGCTACCTGCTCCGCTGGGACGGGCAGGGCCTGCTGTTCGACCCGGGGGAGGGCACCCAGCGCCAGATGATCATGGCGGGGCTGGCCGCGAACGACGTCACCTGGATCTGCGTCACCCACTTCCACGGCGACCACTGCCTCGGCGTCCCCGGCATGGTGCAGCGGATCGCGCGGGACGGCGTCGCGCACCCCGTCCGCGCCGCGTTCCCGGCGAGCGGCGCGGTGTACTGGGACCGGCTGCGGCACGCGACCCCGCACCGGGAGAGCGACGTGATCGTGGAGCTGCCGGTCGGGGGCGAGCGCGCCACGCTCGCCGCCGGGGACCCGTTCACGCTGACGGCCCGCCGCCTGTCCCACCCGGTCGAGGCGTACGGGTACCGGCTCGCCGAGCCGGACGGCGTGACGATGCTGCCCGACCGGCTCGCCGCGCTCGGCGTGCGCGGCCCGCTGGTGCGCCGCCTCCAGGAGGACGGCCGGGTCGTCACGCCGGACGGCCGCACGGTCACCCTGGAGGAGTGCGCCGTCCGGCGGCCGGGGCAGAAGGTCGCCTTCATCATGGACACCCGGCTCTGCGAGGGCGTGTTCGAGCTCGCCGACGGCGTGGACATGCTGGTCATCGAGTCCACGTTCCTGGACGAGGAGCGCGCGCTCGCGGGCGAGTACGGGCATCTCACGGCCGGGCAGGCGGCCGAGGTGGCGAAGCGCGCGGACGTCGGGCGGCTCGTCCTGACGCACTTCTCCGAGCGGTACCGGCCGTCCGACGAGCCGCGGTTCGTCGAGGAGGCCGCGCGCGTCTTCGACGGGGAGATCACGCTCGTCCACGACCTGGACCGGATCCCGCTGCCGCCGCGCCGGGCGGCCCGCTGAGCCTTCCCCGGCGGGTCGTTGAAAGGCGAATTGAACGCCGCCCGGCGGACGGATGCAAGGGAACGGCAACTATCGGCATTTCTGCTGACTCGTGGTCCGGTGGGCGTTCTGATGAGGGCATGGGGAGCCCAGCGACCACCCGCGCCGCCCGGATCGGGGCGGCGGCGCTGCTGGCGGCGACGCTCGCCGCCGCCTGCTCGAACTCCGGTCCGCAGCGCGTCCAGCCGCCGCCCGCGCCCGGCGGCGTCCCGCCGAGCGGCGGGCAGAACGGCGGGCAGAACGGCGGGCAGGGCACGGCCGACGGCGTGCCGCCGACGCGCGGATCCGTGACGCCGAGCCCCGTCCCGGCCGGGACGACGGATCCGCCCACACCGGCCTTCTGGGGCAGGCCGGTCGTCGAGGACGGCTTCGACGGCACGGCCGTCGACACGTCCAAATGGATCGTCTACGACAGCCCCAACGACCGGGTGAACCCGCGCACCGCCGCCGCGACCAGGGAGGACGCGGGGACGCTGCAACTCACCGGCGGCATCTACAACGGCAAGGACCTGTCCGGCGGCATCGCGTCCCGGCTGACCCTCACGCACGGCCGCTGGGAGGTGCGCATGCGGGCGGAGAAGGGCACCGGCTACTCGGCGGTCGCGCTGCTGTGGCCGAAGGTCTTCGGCGACCCGGAGAAGGCGGAGATCGACTTCGCCGAGATGATCGACTCGACCAAGCAGAGCGCCGACCAGTACATCCACTACGGGCCGAACGACACGCAGAAGCACAACGTGCTGCGCGGCGACTTCACGCAGTGGCACGTGTTCGCGCTCGACTGGCTGCCGCACCGCCTGACCTTCTGGCTGGACGGCAGGAAGGTCTGGGACTACCGGGGCGACCTCACGCCGGAGCGGTCCCAGATGGGGCTGGCGCTCCAGAACGACCAGGTCTGCGACCGCGGCCCGGGATTCTGCCGGAACCGGTCGACGCCCAGGTGGGTGACCATGTCCGTGGACTGGATCAAGATCTACCGCGCCCCCGGTTGACCGGTGGCGGGTAGGGCAGGATGGTGCGCATGAGCGAATCGGTGGACGTGGTCGTGATCGGAACCGGCCCCGGTGGCGAGGACGCCGCCGGACGGCTCGCGGAGGCGGGCCTGTCGGTGGTGGCGGTCGAGTCCCGCCTGGTCGGCGGCGAGTGCCCGTACTACGCCTGCGTCCCGACCAAGATCATGGCGCGCGCGTCGGACCTGCTGGCCGAGGCGCGCCGCGCGTCCGGACGCGCCGGCACCACGACGGTGAAGCCCGACTGGACGCCGGTCGAGGCGCGGATCTCCGACGAGGCCACCGACCACTGGGACGACCAGGCCGCGGTCGAGCGGCTGGAGGGCAAGGGCGTCCGCGTCGTCAAGGGGCACGGCCGCATCACCGGGCGCGGCGAGGTCACCGTGGACGGCCGGGTGTTCCGCGCGAGCCGCGGCATCCTGCTGAACACCGGCACGAGCCCGTCCGCGCCGCCCGTGGACGGCCTCGCCGACCTGCCCTACTGGACGAACCGGGACGTCGTCCGCGCGACCGGCGCGCCGAAGTCGCTGCTGGTGCTCGGCGGCGGCGTGGTCGGCGTCGAGCTGGCGCAGATCTTCGCCCGCTTCGGCACCCGCGTCACGATCGTCGAGGTCGCCGAGCGGCTGCTCGCGATGGACGAGCCCGAGTCGTCCGAGCTCATCGAGGACGTCTTCACCGACCAGGGCATCACCGTCCGCACCGGCGCGAAGGTGACGTCGGCGTCCTACGACGGCACGTCCTTCACGCTGTCGCTCCCGGACGGCGACCTGACCGCCGACCGCCTGCTCGTCGCCGCCGGGCGCCGTCCCAACATCCGGGACCTCGGCCTCGACCACTACGACGTGGACGAGACCGCCCGCGCGCTCCCGGTGGACGACCGCCTGCGCGTCACCGACGGCCTCTGGGCGATCGGCGACATCACGGGCAAGGGCGCGTTCACGCACATGTCGATGTACCAGTCGGCGATCGCTGTGCGCTCGATCCTCGGCGAGGACGGACCGGCCGCGTCGTACCACGCCGTCCCGCGCGTGACCTTCACCGATCCGGAGATCGGCGCGGTCGGGCTCACCGAGAAGCAGGCGCGCGACGAGGGCCTGAACGTCCGCATCGGCAAGACGCGGATCCCGGAGTCGACGCGAGGCTGGATCCACGGCTCGCCCGGCAACGAGGGCTTCATCAAGCTCGTCGAGGACGCGGACAAGGGCATCCTCGTGGGCGCGACGGCGGCGGGACCGTACGGCGGCGAGATCCTCGGCGCGCTGGCCACGGCCGTGCACGCGCGCGTCCCGACCGAGACGCTGCGCACCATGATCTACGCGTATCCGACGTTCCACCGGGCCATCGAGTCGGCGCTCGCCGATCTCGGCTGACGGCGCCGCCCGCCCGTCTCCGGGTCACCGGCGAGGCCCCCGACATTGTTCGGGCGGCGTGGGGGAGGATCGGGGCATGAACCGTCTCAAGGACGCGACCAGCCCCTACCTGCTCCAGCACGCCGGCAACCCGGTGGACTGGTGGGAGTGGGGCGAGGACGCCCTCGCCGAGGCGCGCCGGCGGGACGTCCCGGTTCTGCTCTCCGTCGGCTACGCCGCGTGCCACTGGTGCCACGTCATGGCGCACGAGTCGTTCGAGGACGCCGAGACCGCCGCGCTGATGAACGAGCTGTTCGTCAGCATCAAGGTGGACCGCGAGGAGCGGCCGGACATCGACGCGGTCTACATGGAGGCCACGCAGGCGATGACCGGCCAGGGCGGCTGGCCGATGACGGTGTTCATGACCCCGGACGGAGCCCCGTTCTACTGCGGGACCTACTTCCCGCGCCCGCACTTCCAGGCGCTCCTGCGGGCCGTCCACAAGGCGTGGACGGAGCAGCGGAACGACGTCGAGCAGCAGGGGCGGCACGTCGTCGAGGCCCTGACCCCCAAGGGGACCGGCCTCGCGGGCGCGCTCGCCCCGGACGAGGAGCTGCTGATCAGCGCGGCCGAGTCGCTCGCCGAGGACTACGACGCCGCGCGCGGCGGGTTCGGCGGGGCACCGAAGTTCCCGCCGTCCATGGTGCTGGAGTTCCTGCTGCGCCACCACGTGCGCACCAAGGACGACCGGGCGCTCGCCATGGCCTCGCACACGCTGGAGGCCATGGCCCGGGGCGGCATGTACGACCAGCTCGGCGGCGGCTTCGCGCGCTACTCGGTGGACGCGTCGTGGGTCGTCCCGCACTTCGAGAAGATGCTGTACGACAACGCGCTGCTGGCGCGGGTCTACGCGCACTGGTGGCGGGTCACCGGCAGCCCGTTCGCGCGCCGGATCGCGCTGGAGACCTGCGACTGGATGGTCCACGACCTCCGTACAGCCGAGGGCGGCTTCGCCTCCGCCCTGGACGCCGACAGCGAGGGCGAGGAAGGCAAGTACTACGTCTGGACGCCGGAGCAGCTCAGCGAGGTCATCGGCCCGGACGACGCGGCGTCCGCGGCCGAGCTGTTCTGCGTCACCGGGACGTTCGAGCACGGGACGTCCGTCCTCCAGTTGCTGGACGACCCGGACGACCGCCCTCGCTACGAACGCGTCCGGACGGCGCTGCTGGCCGCCCGCGAGCAGCGCGTCCCGCCCGCGCGGGACGACAAGGTCGTGGCGTCCTGGAACGGCCTCGCGGTCGCGGCGCTCGCCGAGTGCGGCGCGCTGTTCGAGCGCCCGGACCTGGTCAGGGCCGCCGAGGACGCGGTGCGCCTGCTCGTGGACGTGCACCTGCGCGACGGCCGGTTGGCGCGCACGTCCCGCGACGGTGTAGCCGGAGCCAACGCCGGCGTGCTGGACGACTACGGAAATGTGGCCGAAGGGCTACTCGCGCTCCACGGCGTCACCGGCGACCCGAAGCATCTGCGACTGGCGGGTGAACTTCTCGAAACGGTTCAGGAGCACTTCTCCGACGGGCAGGACGGCTTCTACGACACCGCCGACGACGCCGAGCGGTTGTTCCGGCGTCCGAAGGACCCGACCGACAACGCGACGCCGTCCGGGCAGTTCGCCGCCGCCGGGGCGCTGCTGTCCTACGCGGCGCTGACCGCGTCGCCGTGGGCGCGGCAGTCGGCCGCCGGGGCGCTCGCGCCCGCGAGAGTGCTGGCCGAGCGGGGTGCGGCGAGGTTCGCCGGGTGGGGCCTCGCGGTCGCCGAGGCGAACCTCGCGGGCCCGCTGGAGATCGGCATCGTCGGCGCCCCGGACGACCCGCGCACGCACGAACTGCACCGCACGGCCCTCATGGCGACCTCGCCCGGCGCGGTCGTGAGCATCGGCGAGCCCGGCGTCGAGGACGTCCCGCTGCTCGCCGACCGCCCGCTGCTCGACGGCGCGCCCACCGCCTACGTGTGCAAGGGTTTCGTGTGCCGGCTCCCGGTCACGACCAGCGCCGCCCTCGGACGCGAACTACAGGAGTAATTGGACTCCCGGTCCATTTTTGTCACGGGGTGACCTTGATCTCTTCTGTGGTTGGTGTTACCACTTGGTAGCGGAGACGGGACTGACCCAATGCGGCCCCTTGGGGCAGGGTGTCGGCGGAGACGCCGGGTATCTGGACTCTGGTCGCATATCTGCGCCATAGTCGATGGTCACCCAGCGGGCCACCGGAGCGGGTCCACCGAAGACGAGGAGCGATGCCGTGCGCAAGCCGAACCGCCGGGTTCTACCGACGATCATCGGCGTTTCGGTCGTGACCACCCTGGCCGTCAACACGGCCGTCGTGGTGGCCTACGACGGGCGGAAGCCCCACGCACCCCAGACGATGAGCGGGCGGTTCGTCGTCGCCTCCGACAACTCGTCGGTGTCCCCGCAGGCCGTCGCCCCGATCGGCAGGCGGCTCACGCCCCAGGTGCTCGTCGCCGGGTCCACCACGCTGCCCGCCGACGTGGTCGACAAGGTCCGCAAGCTGAAGGGCGTGCAAGGCGTCGAGTCCGTGGACGCCGTCCAGGCGATGATCGCGGGCAAGCGCGTCGGGCTGATGGGCGTCAACCCGTCGACCTTCCGCAACTACACGCCCGAGCCGACCGCCAAGTCCGACCCGCTGTGGCGGAACGTCGCGGGCGGCGACGTCGCGATCTCGTTCACGATGGGCAACGACGGCGGCGTCGCGCTCGGCAGCCGCGTCCCGGCGGGCGGGCGCGACCACCAGACCGAGCTGCGCGTCGGCGCGTACGCGACGATGGGCATCGGCGACGTGGACGCGGTGGTCTCGCACCAGACCGCGATGTCGCTCGGCCTGCCGTCCGGGAACGCGATGCTGGTCAGCGCGCCCAAGGTGGACACCGACAAGCTGCTCAAGGCGGTCCGCAAGGCGCTGCCGAAGGGCCTCAAGGCGGTCGAGGTCAACCCGAAGATCGACTACCCGGCGCCCGGCGGGACCTCCGGCGCGCCCGGCAAGGTGATGACCGCCGCGCAGGTGCAGACGGTGATCCGGGCCGCCGCGTCGCGGATCGGCTGGCCGTACGTGTGGGGCGGCGAGTCGGAGTCCGAGGGCGGGTACGACTGCTCGGGCCTGATGCTCTACGCGTTCGCCAAGGCCGGGATCCGGCTGCCGCGCGTCGCCGCCGACCAGGCCCGCGCGGGCTGGGTCGTCCCCTACAGCCAGGCCCAGCCGGGCGACATGCTGATCTGGGCGAACGACCCGACGGCGCCCGGCTACATCTCGCACATCGCGCTCTACATCGGCAACGGCAAGATGATCGTCGCGCCGCACACCGGGACCGACGTCCAGATCCAGAACGTGTACATGCGCAACTTCAAGGGCGCGATCCGGGTCAGCCCGCAGATGGCCGCCCGCGTCGCGGACTGACCTTCCGCCTGGCGCTGTCGCCGGGCCGCCTCAGAGGGGGCAGCCCGCGGCGAGGAACGCGAGGTTGTGGTCGATGAGGTCGGCCATGTCGCCGACCTCGACCACGCCGTCCATCCAGGCGTACATGGCCGACATGAGGACGCCGACGACCGCCCAGGCGAGCGCGTCGGCGTCCAGGTCGTCCGGGCGGCGTCCGGCGCGCTCGGCGATGACCTCCCGGAGCATCGCCTGCGTGCCCGCCCGCATCGCCTCGAACGTCCGCGACCGGACGGACGGCACGGACGCCGTCAGCCGCACCCGCGCGAGGACGGTCTCCTGGTCGGCCGCGAACATCTCCGGCAGCAGGTCGCGGAGCACCCGGCGCAGGGCCTCGACGGGGGGCAGGTCGGCGGGCTGCTCGCGGAGCATCCGCGCCATGACGGGGTCGTACTCGTCCGAGACGACCACGTCCTCCTTGGTGGGGAAGTAGCGGAAGAACGTGCTCGGCGAGATCTCCGCGGCGGCCGCGATCTGCTCGACGGTCGTGGCGTCGTAGCCCTGCTCCTCGAAGAGCCGGAGGGCGTGCTGCTGGATCGCCCTCCGGGTCTTCAGCTTCTTGCGCTCCCGGAGCGGCAGCCGGTCGAGCGGATCGTCGGCGCGGTCGGCCCGCTGCTCAGGAGGCGATGTGCTCATGGTCCGATTCTGGTACATCGGCTCCGGGACGCGGGGGACGGGGGAGAAGCCGCCAGACCAGCAGGGCCATGAGCAGCGAGCCGGCGGCGGACGCGGCGAGGACGGCGTCCATGCCGGCGGTGTAGGCGTCGCGCGCGGAGCGCAGCAGCGCCGCGTCCCCGGTCCTGCGGGCCAGCGCCGCCGCCACGCCGATCGACTCGCGCGCCGCGTGCGGGACGCCCGGCCCGAGGTGGTGCCGGTACACCGCCGACGACAGGCTGCCGAGCGCGGCGACGGCGAGCGCGCCGCTCGTCTGCCGGATCGTCTGGACCAGGCCCGAGCCCCGGCCCGCCTGGTCGTCCGGGAGGCCCGCGAGCGCGAGGTCCATCGCCGGGACGAGCGCGAACCCCGTGCCCAGGCCGGTGATCGCGAGCCAGGCCGCCACGAACGCGTAGGACGACCCGGCGGTGCTGAGCGCGCCGAGCACCAGCCCCGGAGCCAGCACGAGCAGCCCGGCGACGATGATCGGCTTGTGCCCGAAGCGCGGCGCGAGCCGGTCCACCGCGACGCCCGCGACCAGCAGCCCGGCCATCAGCGGGATCATCCGCAGCCCGGTGCCGAACGCGTCCGCGCCGCGCACGGCCTGGAGGTACTGCGGCAGGACGAACAGCGCCCCCGACATCACCACGGTCCCGACCGCGCCCGCCAGCGTCCCCCAGAGGAAGGCGGGGGAGCGGAACAGGCCCAGATCCATCAGCGGCTCCCGGACGCGCGACTCGCGGACCGTGAACGCGGCGAGCAGCACGATCCCGGCGGCGATGGCGACGAGCACGGCCGGGTCCGTCCAGCCGTTCTCCGGGGCCTGGATGACGCCGTAGACGAGCAGCGCGAGCCCGGCCGCCGACAGCGCCGCGCCGGGCAGGTCCAGCCGGGGCGCGGACGCGTCGCGCGACTCCGGCAGCAGCAGCGCGACCGCGATCCCGCCGACGACCACGACCGGCACGTTGATCAGGAAGATCGAGCCCCACCAGAAGTGCTCCAGCAGGACCCCGCCCAGCAGCGGCCCGAGCGGCAGGCCGAGCGCCATCGCGCCGGACCAGACCGCGACCGCGCGGGTACGCTCCTCCGGCGGGAAGATCGCGGGCAGCATCGACATGGACAGCGGCGTCACCAGGCCCGCGCCGACGCCCATGACCATGCGCGCGGCGATCAGGCCGTCCGCGCCGGTGACGAGGCTCCCGGCGAGCGAGGCCGCGCCGAACAGCGCCAGGCCGGCGAGCAGCAGCCGCTTGCGGCCGAACCGGTCGCCGAGCAGGCCGGCGGGGAGCAGGAGCGCGGCGAAGACCAGGACGTAGGCGTCCACGATCCACTGGAGCCGGCTCGTTCCGGCGTGCAACCGCTCCGAGAGCGTCGGCAGCGCCACGTTCAGGATCGTCAGGTCGAACCCCAGCGCGAGCAGGGCGAGCGCGAGCGCGCCCAGCCCCGACCAGCGCCGTGCCTTCGCGGACACCATGAGAGCCGCCTCTCTTTGATGGTCTCTATGAAATGAGAGTAGCTATCAAAAGATGGCGACTGTCAATGGGCGGGCGTCCTGGCGTCGCTCCGGACGCCGGTGTAATTTTGATTACATGACTACGAGCGAAGCGATCGAGGCCGTGCGCGGCTGGTTCGCCGGGCGGCTGCCGGACGACTGGTTCGAGGGCGCGCCCGAGATCGTGCTGGACCGGGAGGAGATCGGCGTCGTCGGGCGGCTGCCCGAACCGGCCGCCGCCGCCGACGTCTCCGACACCGAGCGCGCCGAGATGCTCGCCGGGCACGTCCAGAAGTTCCGCGAGAGCACCCGCGACCAGCGCGTCGCCATCGCCCGCGAGGCCGAGCACCGGTTCGGGCGGCGGGTCTCCTGGGGCGCGGTCTGCGGCGACCACCGGGAGATGTTCACGACCCTCTCGGTGCCGGTCATGACCCGGCTGCGGCAGCCCGAGCGCCGCGTCCTGGACACCCTCGTGGACGCGGGCGTCGCGCGAAGCCGCAGCGACGCCCTCGCCTGGTGCGTCCGGCTCGTCGGCAAGAACACCGACTCCTGGCTCACCGAGCTGCGGACCGCCCTGGAACACGTGGAGCGCGCCCGCGCCGCAGGCCCCCAGGCCTGAGCCGACCGGCTGGTTCGCCACTCGCCGGACGACGCGGTCGCCTGTCGAAGCACCGCCGGTCGCCGAACTGCCGGACGACGCGTCGCCGGATGAAGGACGCCCGGCGGGCGATGCGTCGTCGGGTGGAGGGCCGCCGGGCCACAGGGCGCCGGGTGGCGGAGTGCCTGGTCAAAGGGGCGGACCGGGATTTGCCCGATCTTCGCTAGGCGGTGGGGAGAGGTTGGGGCGGCTCCTGCCTAGGGTGATCGGGTGGGAGGACTTCGCTGCCTTGACGGGTCGGCGCTGGCGGTCGTGCCGGTGGCGGCGCGGGACCGGCGCGGCCTCGCCTACGAGGTCACGCTCGAACTGAGGCGCGACGGCGACCTGTTCGGACGCGTCGGAGAGCGCTGCGGCCACTCGCTCGCCGATCTCCACCGCCGCCTCGCCGCCGCCCGCGCCGACGGCTCGCCGCAGGCGGGCGCCTGGCCCGATCCGGACGACCGGTTCCCCGATCCCGCCGGCGAGCGCTGGATCTCCGGGCCGTCCGCCGGGAGCCGCGCCCTCGGGACCTGCGGCGGCGCCGCGGCGCCGGCGCCCGGCCCGGGAACCGGCAGCGAGCCGGAACTGTTCGCGTTCCGCTACCGCGACCGCGGCGACCTCGCCAGCACGGGCGAGTTGCGGTGCTGCGTGCGGACGTCCGCCTCCTGGGTCGGCCCGCAAGGATCTCCGGACGGCCGCTGGCGGCTCGCCCGGCGCGCCGTCGTCGAGGCGTGGGGCGCGGGCGGGCGGGGCGTCCGGGCCGTCCTGACGGCGGGGCAGCTCGCCGAGTTCCTCGCCGATCTCCTCGCCGAGGCCGATCGTCTGGGGCGAACCGTGGGCCATAATTGAGCGTCGTTTCCGTCAAGGAACGGTCGCGCGAGGGGGTGCCCACACATGGCGGACGAGCGGAGGGCCGGGACGAGCCGGGCCATCCGGAGGCACCGTCCCCGCCGGGCCCCGGCCGAGGACGGCCTGATCGGCGCCCTCCGGCACAGCACGCCCTACGTCGCCTTCCGCGAGGTGGTCTACCGCCTGTACGAGCGGCGCGTCGAGCGCTACATCCCGATCGAGGTCGTGCCCCGGCACGTCGGGGTGATCCTCGACGGCAACCGCCGCTGGGCCCGCGCGATGGGCATGGACGACGTGAACCGCGGCCACCAGCGCGGCGCCGACAAGATCAGCGACCTGCTGCGCTGGTCCACCGAGGCTGGCGTGGAGGTGGTCACGCTGTGGCTGCTGTCCACCGACAACCTGTCGCGCCCGGCGGGCGAGCTGGAGCCGCTGCTGCGCATCATCGAGAACACCGTGGAGGGGCTGGCCGCCGAGGGATACCACGTCAAACCGGTCGGCGCGCTCGACCTGCTGCCCGACAAGACCGCTTTGGTCCTTAAGAAGGCGGGAGAAGAGACATCTGACCGTCCCGGCCTGATTGTGAACGTCGCGGTTGGGTATGGAGGTAGGCGTGAGATCGCTGATGCGGTGCGCTCACTGCTCATCGAGCAGGCGGGTAAGGGCACCAGCATCGAGGAGCTCGCCGAGATCCTCGACGTCGAGCACATCGCCGAGCATCTCTACACGCGCGGCCAACCGGACCCCGACCTGGTCATCCGCACCTCGGGCGAGCAGCGTCTGTCCGGGTTCATGCTGTGGCAGAGCGCGCACTCGGAGTTCTACTTCTGCGAGGTCCACTGGCCGGACTTCCGCAAGGTGGACTACCTGCGGGCTCTGCGCTCCTACGCCGCGCGGCACCGGCGCTACGGTTCCTGACGGTCGCAGCCCCACCCCCGCGATCACCGCCCCGGGCACGTCGCCGTCCGCACCCGCGTGCGGACGGTTCCGACGTGCCATGGGGGCGGACCCGCGCGCCACGAGTTCATCCCCCACGATCAGGGAGATCGAGTGGCCACAACCCTCCCGCGCCGTCCCGAGTCCGGCGAGCCCGCCGGCCAGTCCGGCGACCGTGACCCCGCCGCCGGAGCCTCCGGCGGCCGTGACGGCGCTCCGGACCGGCGCACGTACGTCCTCGACACCAGCGTCCTGCTCGCCGACCCGGGGGCGATGACCCGGTTCGCCGAGCACGAGGTCGTACTTCCGATCGTCGTCATCTCCGAGCTGGAGGCCAAGCGGCACCATCCCGAGCTCGGCTACTTCGCCCGGCAGGCGCTGCGCACGCTGGACGACCTGCGGCTCACCCACGGCCGGCTGGACGAGGCGCTGCCCATCGGCGACCTCGGCGGCACCCTGCGGGTGGAGCTGAACCACTCGGACCCGAGCGTCCTGCCGGACGGGTTCCGGCTCGGCGACAACGACACCCGGATCCTGTCGGTCGCGAGCTGGCTGGCCCGCGAGGGCCGCGAGGTGGTGCTCGTCTCCAAGGACCTGCCCATGCGGGTCAAGGCGTCGGCGGTGGGGCTGGCGGCCGAGGAGTACCGCGCCGAGCTCGCGGTGGTGGAGTCCGGCTGGACCGGGATGCGCGAGATCGAGGTCCCGGCCGCGGCCGTCGAGGAGCTGTACGACGGGGGCCGCTCCGACCTTGAGGAGGCCCGCGACCTGCCCTGCCACACCGGGCTGCGGCTGCTGTCGGAGCGCGGTTCGGCGCTGGCCAGGATCGCGCCGGACAAGTCGGTGCGGCTGGTGCGCGGCGACCGCGAGGTGTTCGGGCTGCGCGGCCGGTCCGCCGAGCAGCGGGTCGCGCTGGACCTGCTGATGGACGAGAGCGTCGGCATCGTCTCGCTGGGCGGACGGGCGGGGACGGGCAAGTCCGCGCTCGCGCTCTGCGCGGGGCTGGAGGCCGTCCTGGAGCGCCGGGCGCACCGCAAGGTCGTGGTGTTCCGGCCGCTGTACGCGGTCGGCGGGCAGGAGCTCGGCTACCTGCCCGGCACCGAGAACGACAAGATGTCGCCGTGGGCGCAGGCCGTCTATGACACGCTCTCGGCGGTCACCACGCCGGAGGTGATCGAGGAGGTGCTCGACCGGGGGATGCTGGAGGTGCTGCCGCTCACGCACATCCGCGGCCGGTCGCTGCACGACGCGTTCGTGATCGTGGACGAGGCGCAGTCGCTCGAACGAGGCGTCCTGCTGACCGTGCTGTCCCGGATCGGGGCGGGCTCCCGCGTCGTCCTCACGCACGACGTGGCGCAGCGGGACAACCTCCGCGTCGGACGGCACGACGGCGTCGCGGCCGTCGTGGAACGGTTGAAGGGCCATCCGCTCTTCGCGCACGTGACGCTGACCCGTTCGGAGCGGTCGCCGATCGCCGCCCTCGTGACCGACATGCTCGGCGACGTCGGGGTGTGACGACCCCGAATATCAGCGGAATGTGACGATAAAGCGACGAGTGGTGAGCGCCCCGGCGGCCCGAAGGTCATCGGGGCGCTTACTTTTCTTCACGCATCGTGATCATTAAACATCACGCTGTGTATGTGTGATGAAGGTCACAGAACCTAAGGCCGGGATAAGGAATCCCAGGTCCCGTCGCGCATTGGGCCATTCCGGGGACGAGTTGACAACCGTCCCACAAAGACCATCCATCTCGATTTGGTTGCGAAGCACCCGATCCCGTCGGGCATTGTGAGTCCCCGTAAGCACCCCCGAGCGGAGTGCGGACGCCGGGACGATCCCCTGACCCGTCCCCGTCCCGCCGCCGCTCCGGGCCGGGGCCGCCGCCGTCGGCGGGGTCCCGCGACGGCCCAGGGGTGAAAGCCTCGTCCGCGCGTCCATGCGCGGAACGACCGTCGGAAGGACCGCCTTGTCCGGAGACCGTTCCGGCTCCTCTTGGCGAGACGATCGACACAACTCCGACCCCCTGGGACAGGACGGCCCCACGCCGCCCGCCGCCCAGCCGGAGTTCGGGTCGGCCGCGGCCCCCCACGGTGCCGAGCCCGCCGCCTCCCAGCCGCCCGGCGCGTTCGGCGCGCCCGAGCCCTTCGGCGCCCCTGAGCCTTTCAGCGCCTCTGAGCCCTTCAGCGCTCCCGAGACCCTCGGCGCCCCCGAGACCCTCGGTTCGCCTCAGCCCTTCGGTGCCCCCGAGCCCTTCGACGCGGTCAAGGCCTTCGGCCCGGCCGCCGCCTCGGCGCCCCAGGACGACGACGTGAAGGTGGCGGGCGCGGCCCGCGTGCCCGGCGCCGGCGTCGCGGGCGACACCGGCGAGCTTCCCCCCGTCGAGTCCGGCTTCGCCGGAGCGCCCGAGTTCGCCGGTGCCGGCGGGTTCGCGGGGGCCACCGAGATCCTCTCCAGCGACCAGCCCGCCCCGAGCGAGCCGCGGCGTCCGCGCCGGACGCGCGGTGGCGCGGGGCGCCGTCCGGGCTCCGGGTCCGGCGCGTCCGGCGGCCCGTTCGCGCGCACCGGCGTGAAGATCGCCGCCGTCGCGGCGGGCGCGGCCGTGGTGATCGGCGGCGGTGCCGCCGCCGCGTTCGCCCTCACCGGCTCCGACTCCGCCCCGGCCAAGTCCAAGGACGCCGGCAAGACCACCGTCGCGTCCGGCGCGAACAACGCCGCGGTGCCCGCGATGGACCCGGTGCAGCTGGAGGCGCAGCGCAAGAAGCTCGCGATGGACCGCGCGTCCCGCGCCGCCCGCGACGACTCCGACCCGGCCAAGCTGATGCCGAAGGGCAAGCCGGTGCCGACGCCGAGCAAGACCGCCGACGCGTCCGGCAACGGCGGCGGCGGAGGCGGCGACAACGGGCCGAGCGGCGACCCGGTGCCCGCGGGCCAGGCCCAGCAGATCGCCAAGGGCCTGCTCGGCAGCTACGGCTTCTCCGGCTCCGGCCAGTTCGGCTGCCTGGTGAAGCTCTGGAACCGCGAGAGCGGCTGGAACACCCACGCCGCCAACTCGTCCGGCGCCTACGGCATCCCGCAGGCGCTGCCCGGCTCCAAGATGGCCAGCGCGGGCCCCGACTGGCGCAACAACGCCACGACCCAGATCAAGTGGGGCCTCGGCTACATCAAGGACCGCTACGGCACCCCCTGCGGCGCCTGGGCGCACAGCCAGTCCACCGGCTGGTACTGACCGACCTCCGGACGGCCCCTGCGGGCCGCCCGGCCGGGCCGGCCTCTCCGCGAGGCCGCCCACCCCGGGACGGCCCCCTCGCGGGCCGGACCGCCCCCGGCCTCGCGGCCGGTCTAACTCCACAGATATCGGACGGCCCGTCTGGACGGCCGTCCGCGTGAGGGACGCCCTCCCCGGCCAACGGAGGGGAGGGCCCCTCGGCGCGCAAGTTCCGCGCCCACCACGCCGATCCGACGTCCGAAGGATCGGTCTCTCACCTCGGCAGCACGTGCGAGCCGTTCCCCCACCGGGGACGGTTCCCTCCGCACGGCCATCGCGTCCCCCCGACGCCCCGGCGCCCGGTCGTCCCGTCCGCACGGACGGGGCAGCGCCCGTCCGAGGTGGCCCTCCGCCGGACCGACCGGTCCGTCCGGCACGACGAAAGGTCTGCTTTGGCTGTCAAGCCCCTCCGGCGCTCCGCCACGCTCGTCCTCGCGGCGTCCCTGACGTTCGGCGTGCTCGCCGAGACCGTCCCCGCCGAGGCGGCGGCCCCGACGAAGGCCACCGTCACCGTCAAGGCCGCGGCGAAGAAGCCCACCCGGGCCCAGCGCAACAAGGCGATCGCGAAGCGCATGGTCGCCAAGCGCGGGTGGTCCACCCGGCAGTACAACTGCCTGGTGAAACTCTGGAATCGGGAAAGCCACTGGAATCACAAGGCGGGCAGCCCGTCCGGCGCCTACGGCATCCCGCAGGCGCTGCCCGGAAGCAAGATGCGCAGCGCCGGCAAGGACTGGCGGACCAACCCGCAGACCCAGATCAAGTGGGGTCTGCGGTACATCAAGGGCCGCTACGGCACCCCGTGCCGGGCGCTCGGCCACTCCAACGCGCGCGGGTGGTACTAACCGCTTCGCACCGATCGGACGGCATGTCCTTCGATGGGCGATCGTGACGTCTGATCCGTGGGGCTACGCCCCGCATGGGTGACATGTCCCGCTGTGGACGCGAGGGGACGGACTCCGGTCCGTCCCCTTTTGTCCGTCCGCTCGGGAAGCGGACGTCCATGGATCGGTAAAAGCCCGGCCGGGAGCTCCGGAATCTCCCGGCGTCGCGGCCGGACGCCGGAGCACGCTACGACCCGTGTCCACTCACCGAAACACCGACGACATGCGCACCCGCCCGGACCGCCCCGCGCCCGCCCGCGCCCTCCCGAGCCGCGCCCAGGCCGCCCGCGTGCTGCTGAGCCGTGGCCCCGGTGGGCTCGGCGGTCGGGTTCGCGGTGCGGTCCGCCTGGCCGCGGTCGGCACCGCTGCGGCGCTGGTCGCCGCGCCGCTACTCGCCGACCCGGTGAAGAGCACCCTCTCCGCGGCCGAGCGCGCCACCGGCGCCGCCTTCCACACGAGCCTGCGCCGGAGCGAGCATGTCCTGATGCTGCGCGACGGGCTCATGCGCCGGGCGGAGCGCAACCAGGCGCTGGCGCGCGGGCTGATGGGCGGGTTCGGCTGGCGTTCCGACCGCCAGTACCGCTGCCTGGAGCGGCTCTGGACGCGCGAGAGCCACTGGAACGAGCGCGCGCACAGCCCGTCCGGGGCCTACGGCATCCCGCAGGCCCTGCCGGGCTCCAAGATGTCCGCCGCGGGCCCCGGCTGGCAGTCCAACGCGCGGACGCAGATCAAGTGGGGCCTGCGCTACATCCGGGGACGCTACGGGAGCCCGTGCGGCGCGTGGGCCCACTGGCAGGCCACGAGCTGGTACTGACCTCCGGCGTCCGGGGCCGATGCCCACCTCGTGAACGGGGAGCCAAGCCCCCTATGGAGGGGCACCCAGCCCCACTGGCCGGGGATCTCGAAAGGCGAAGAATTCAAAGCGTTCCGCCACACGAGATGATGGGAAAAGCGATGAACTCCGCCCTCGCCCGCCGCCTCACCGGAAGCGCCGGACTCGCCGCCGCGGCGGCACTGCTCCTGGAAGTCCCGCTCTATTTCGTCTACGACGGCGCGCCGCCCGCGTCCAATGTCCTGAGCCGGTTGCTCATCGGGGTGCTGGGGCTCGGATTCGTCCTCGCCTTCGCGATGTCCTTCCGGGAACTGGTCATCCACGCCAGCCCGCACAACGCCTGGATCGGCCGGTTCGCCGGGGCCGCGGGCCTCGCCTACGGCGTCGTCACGCTCGTCTCGTCCGGGCTGGAGGCCGGGGCGGTGATCGCCTCCGACCATCCGATCGACCCGACCGTCACGGTCGACGGCACCTACATCCTGTACGGGACCATCGGCCGGATGCTCCTCGCGATGTTCCTCGGCTCGGTCGGCTACGCCATCCTGCGGACGTCCGTCCTCCCGCGCTGGGCGGGCCTCCTGACCTGCGGACTCGCGCTGGTCAACCTCGCCTTCATGCCGTCCCTGTTCTTCGGCAACACGCCCGCCCACTTCTACGCCGCCAACGGCTGGGGCACCACCGCCCTCATGGGCGCGGTCTTCAGCTGGTGGCTCCTGGGCACGGCGATCGGACTGCTGCGCCGCCCCAAGGGCGCCCACGCGTGAACCCGATCACGGTCCGCGAAGCGGAACGCCCCGCCCTCCCGGCGGGGCGTTCCGCTTTCTCGGCAGGGCCTTCTGCTTTCGCGACGGGGCGTTCCGCTTTCTCGGTCAATGGCGTCCCGTGGCGCTGCGGCGTGCTTCGGCGGCGAGCGCAGCGCAATTCCGGATGACGTACTCGGCCAGTTCCGGTGCTCTCAGATGGATCGCGCCCAGCCTTTCGGGGACGAGCGGAACCCATTCCAGGTCATAGGTGCCTTTCACCGCCATTTCCGGTTCGGTGAACTCCGGCCCGGAGCGCGCGGAAAGGTCGTAGCTCACGAGTTCGGCGGCGAAGATGTGCTGCACCCTCAGGCGCCGGACGCCGTCCACCGGCCCGTCGTCGATCCTCTCGGTCAGCAGGAACACCTGGACGGGATCGGTGATGACGCCGCCCAGTTCCTCGCGCACCTCCCGGTGCAGCGCCGCCACCACGTCCGCGTCGTCCTCCTCGACCTTCCCGCCGGGAGTCACGTAGTAGACGGGCATGCCCGGACGGGTGCGCCTGAGCAGGGCCAGCCTGCCGTCGTTCACCGCGAGCACGCGGGCGCTGCGCCGGACGACCACCTCGCGCACGCTCGCCGGGTCGTCGCCGACCGGCCTCGGATCCGCTTGTGTCATGCCTCTGTTATGCCCTGCCAGGCAGGTCCCGGGTGGACGAACGCCCTTATGGCGCGGGGGTGCGGTTCAACGGCGCAATGGCGTCGCGACGGGATGCGGAGACCCGCCGGGGCGCCGCTCAGAGGGGGCCTGCCCAACGCTCCGGCCTGGGGAAATGCACGACAGACCTCCAGGACATAGTTCTCCGTCGCCTCGGCATCGGCTTGTGATCAAAGGCCGGGTTCCCGGACGATCGTTATGGTAACAGTCAGTGACGAAGGGAATGCGATCATGCATTTGTCCCAGCTCGCGCCGCTCGTCGCGACGGTGCTAGCACTACTGGGCGTAATCTTCCGCCAGATGGGCCTGGTGCGCGCGGAACTCAGCGCCCGCATCGAGAGCGTCGGCAAAGAGGTCCACGCCATCCACGCCGAACTCGACGCGAAGATCGAGGCCAAGGTCGACGGCGCCAACGCCCGCATCGACGGACTGCGCGGCGAGATGGCCGCCCGGTTCGACGGCCAGTGCGAGGAACTCCTCGCCACCATGCAGCCGGTCGTCCGGCTGCTCGAGCGCCTGGAGCAGGACTCCCGCGACCACTTCAAGATGCACCACCACCCGGGCTAGCCCCGCACCGCGCACGGCGCGCCGGCCCCTGCCGGAGCCTCCGTTCCGCACCCCTGATGGAACGGTCTCCCCTCCGCCCGGCTCCCTCCACAGGGCCCACACCCGAACCCCCGAGGCTGACGGCTCCACCCCCGACCCCGATCCTTCGCGCGTGACGGACGCGCACATCGAGAGCGTCGGCGAAAAGCCCCCGGCCCCCGGACCGCGAACCTGAACCGTGAACCGCGAACTTGTAATCTCGAACCGCGCGAACCTCGGACCGTAAGCCCCCAGACCGCGCACCCCGGCCCGCAAACCTCGGACCGCGAAGGACCGCGAAGGACTGCGAACCCGAACCGTGAACCCCAGACCGCGAATTTCAGACCGCGAACCTCGGACCGTAGACCTCAAACGCGAACCTCGGACCGCGAACCCCGCATCTCGGGCCGCGAACGCCCAGTCTCGGGCCGTGAACCTCGGCCCGCAAACCTCGGCCCGCGCGCCTTGGCTCGCGACCGTGGGTCGCGATCTCGGACCGCGAGCCTCGGACCGCGAGCCTTGGATCGCGAGCCTTGGATCGCGAGCCTTGGATCGCGACCTTGGATCGCGACCGTGGACTGCGGGCCGTGGGACGTAGACCGTGGACGTCGGATCGCGCTTTGCCAGCGTCAGCATCCTGTCTTCGCCGATCTCGGGCCCGCCTGGCCCCGGCCATGCCGGTGAGCGCAGGCGGGCCGGGGGCGACGGGCGCCGGTCAGCCGAAATCGAGGTCCGCGCACTGGTAGAACGCGTTGCCGGTGTCCGCGATGTCCCAGACGGACAGGAGCATGTGGTGACCGTGGCGCTGGGGGAGCGTGCCGCTGTGCGTCGTGGGGTTGGCCGGCAGCGCGCCCCGGTAGTTCTGCCTCAGGAACGGCGTCAGGTCGAGCGCCTGGCGGGTGAGGGGCTGGGTGGGGTCCCAGCCGTCCTTGGTGAGGAAGTAGCGGAACGAGGTGGTGGAATGCCGGGCGGTGAACTGCCAGACGATGTCCAGCTTCTGGCCGCTCGTCACCTTCGTCGTGGGCCAGCCGGTGCCGCCGCGCTGGTCGTCGAGCGGTGTCCAGCGATCGTCGGCGGCGCCGCAGATCTGCCCGTCGGGCGGACCGCCCGCCGGGAAGCCCTTCGGTCCCTCGATCCCGTCCGGGTCCCACTCGACCTGGTCGCAGTCGGGAACCTGTTCGGTGCCGCACAGGTAGCTGCGGCTCGGCGGCGAGATGGTGTACCCGTGCGAGAACGCCGGGGACGCGAAGAGGACGGGGAGGACGACGGCCGTGGCGGCGCCCACGGCGAGCACGGATTTGCGGGGCATCCTGCTGCTCCTTGGCGGGAGGTGATGAGACCTGGAGGGCGGGCGAGCCGACCGCGGTGCCGGACGGGAGCGGGCACCGGAATCAACTCATAGGAAACCTTCCTAATGACTCGGAGACTAACTCCGCCCACTCCTCTGTCAAGACCCGCATTTTCCGGGCTCGTCCCGCTCTCCGGCGGTCTTGAAACTCCCGAACGACCCACCACTCCTTTCACTTTCGCGCCGACCTCGCTTGCAGACTCCCAGGCGCCGAGGGCTATCCGGGATTGTGGTAAGTCTTGAGGTGATCACGCGAATCCTGATCGAGGCGTTCGAGAAGCCTGGCCATGGGCTGCATCGTCGCGAGCAGCTCACTGCGCAGCCCGTCGAACTTGGCCGCCATCTCGGCGCGCAGGCCCTCGATGCGGGCATTCGTACCGTCGATCTTCGCGTCGAGTTCGGCGCGCGTGCCGTGGACCTCCTTGCCGACGCTCTCGATGCGGGCGTTGAGCTCGGCGCGGACCAGGCCCATCTGGCGGAAGACGACGCCGAGGAGGGCGAGGGCGGTCGCGACGAGCGTCGCGATCTGGGCGAGATACATGACGTGTTCCCTTCGTCACTGATGGTTGACGTGACGATCATCCGGGAGCGCGGTCACTGATCACAACCCGATGCGCCGGCTGTGGATAACTCCCGCAGGAGGAGGCGCCGCGGCGGCTACTTCTGGTGTGGACGGGCCATGGAGAGGACGTCCAGGGCCGCGTCGAGCTGGGCTTCGGTGAGCTTGCCGTCGTCCACGTAGCCGCGCTCCAGGACGACCTGGCGGATCGTCCTGCGTTCGGCGAGGGCCTGCTTGGCCACCTTCGCGGCCTCCTCGTAGCCGATGTAGCGGTTCAGCGGGGTCACGATGGACGGGGACGACTCGGCGTACTCGCGGGCGCGGTCGGCGTCGGCCTCGATGCCGTCCACGGCGCGGTCGGCGAGCAGGCGCGAGACGCTCGCCAGGAGCGTGATCGACTCCAGGAGGTTCCGGGCCAGCATCGGGAGCATGACGTTCAGCTCGAAGTTGCCGGACGCGCCGCCGAACGTGATCGCGGCGTCGTTGCCGATGACCTGGGCGGCGACCTGGGTGACGGCCTCGGGGATCACCGGGTTGACCTTGCCGGGCATGATGGACGAGCCGGGCTGGAGGTCGGGCAGGCGGATCTCGGCGAGCCCGGCGCGCGGGCCGGAGCCCATCCAGCGCAGATCGTTGGCGATCTTGGTGAGCGAGACCGCGATGGTCTTCAGCTCGCCGGACGTCTCGACCAGGCCGTCCCGGGCGCCCTGGGCCTCGAAGTGGTCGCGGGCCTCGGTGAGCGGCAGGCCGGTCGCGGCGGCGATCTCCTCGATCACGCGGGCGGCGAACCGGGGCGGGGTGTTGATGCCGGTGCCGACGGCCGTGCCGCCGAGGGGCAGCTCGGCGAGGCGGGGGAGGGCGGCCTCCAGGCGCTCCACGCCGTACCGGATCTGCGCCGCGTAGCCGCCGAACTCCTGGCCGAGGGTGACGGGCGTCGCGTCCATGAGGTGCGTGCGTCCCGACTTCACGACGTCGGCGAACTCGTCCCGCTTGCGCGCGAGCGACGCCTCCAGATGCCGCAGCGCGGGGATCAGGTCGTTCAGGACCGCGCTCGTCGCGGCGATGTGGATGGACGACGGGAACACGTCGTTCGACGACTGCGACGCGTTCACGTGGTCGTTCGGGTGGACGTCGCGTCCGAGCCGCTCGGAGGCGAGCGTCGCGACGACCTCGTTCGCGTTCATGTTGGACGACGTCCCGGACCCGGTCTGGAACACGTCGACCGGGAACTGGTCGTCCCACTTGCCGTCGGCGACCTCCAGCGCGGCCTCGCGGATCGCCTCGGCCACGTCCTTGTCCAGGACGCCCAGCTCGGCGTTCACGCGCGCCGCGGCGGCCTTGATCTGGCCGAGCGCCGCGATGTGCTCCGGCGACAGCCGGCGGCCGGAGATCGGGAAGTTCTCCACCGCACGCTGCGTCTGCGCGCGCCACTTCGCGTCCGCCGGGACCCGAACCTCGCCCATGGAGTCGTGTTCGATCCGGTAGTCCATGGAAAAGCCACCTCCGCTGTGCGCCGTCCTCCGACGTTAGCTCTCGTCAGTTCGCAGCGGACGCGGCGGCCCGTCCATTCCCGGAAGTGATCGAGAAGACACCCGGGCCGGTCAGCCTCCGGTGCCGGAGTCGGCGGTGCCGCCGGTGGGGGACCGGTCCACGGTGTAGGTGCGGCGCTCGCCGGGACGCCCCTCGGGTTTGTGCTCGCCGTTGATCCACACGTCGCAGGCCGCCGAGTTCGCGAGGACGGCGGTCAGCTTCGGCTGGTCGTACTTGCGGGCGTCGCCCTTGGCGAGCGTCTCGTCCGTCAGGACGGTCAGCCGCGAGCCGGGCACGGAGACGAAGATCTTGCAGCCGTCCCCCCGCGCGCGCACGAGGAGCGTCGCGGTCTGCGCGCCGGACGGCGTGCCGGTGCCGGGCTCGCCCGAGCCGTCGGTCTTCGGCGGCGGCTGGGTCGGGGACGGGCCGGGCTTCTCCCTCATCATCCCGACGATGAGCGCGGTCGCCCCGATCCCGCAGGACGCGACGGTCGCGCCGACCAGCGCGATGACGATCATGAGCCGGTAGCGGGGCGCGGCGGGGACGGCGCGGCGGGCCGAGCGCGGCCCGTTGAGCGCGCGCTCCAGGCGGTCCGCGGCGCGGGCGTGGGTGAGCCGGCGGGTCGGGTTCTTGACCAGCAGGCCGTCGATCACCGGGGCCAGCGGCCCGGCGCGCAGCGGGGGCGGCGGGGGTTCGTTCGCGAGGGCGCTCAGCGTCGCCATCACGTTCTCGCGCTCGAAGGGCGGCTTCCCCTCGACCGCGGCGTACAGGGTCGCGCCGAGCGACCACAGGTCGGAGCGGGGCGTCGCCTTCTCCCCGGCGGCGACCTCCGGCGCGACGTAGGCGGGCGAGCCCATGAAGTGACCGGTCTTGGTGAGCTTCACCGAGCCGGACGAGAACGCCAGGCCGAAGTCGGTGAGCACCACCCGGTCGCCGTCCAGCAGCACGTTGGACGGTTTGAGGTCGCGGTGGACGATGCCCGAGCGGTGCGCCTCCTCCAGGGCGGTGAGGAGCTGGCGCCCGATGTGCGCCACGCGCTCGGGCGGGAGCGGCCCGTCGCGCTCGATCAGGTCCTCCAGGCTGGGGGACTCGATCAGCTCCATCACGATCCACGGGCGGCCCTGCTCGATGACCACGTCGTAGACCTCGACGATCGAGGTCGAGCGCAACTGCGCCGGGGCGCGCGCCTCGCGCAGCGTCCGGCGGTAGAACACCACCCGGTCGTCCTCGGAGAGGTCCGCGGGCAGCCGCAGCTCCTTGATCGCCACCGCGCGATCGAGGAGGTCGTCGTGGCCTCTCCAGACGGTTCCGTTGGCGCCTTGACCGATTTCCGAGACCAGCCGGTAGCGCGTCGCCAGCACGAGGCGCTCTGACTGAGACATGGCCGAAAAGATACCGGAGTGACCAGCTTCCCAGCGGCTACACCTCGGCACCAACTTGGATTTTCCGCCGATATGTATCCCGTCCGTCACCTTCGCCCGGTCGCGTCCCCGCGCGTCCCGAGATCACCCCAGGTCCGCCGAGTCGCGTGAACCTCTGGCGAAACCTCGGCGAACGCGTCGTCCGGCCCTCGGCGAACGCGTCGTCCGGACGTCGGTGAACGCGTCGGCCAGACCTTGGTGAACGCGTCGGACGCCTCACCAGAAGCCCCGCGTGGCCTGCGGAAAAGGCCGGCCGCCGTGCGTGCGGGTGGCCGACCGGCTCGGCGGCCACCCGGACGAAAGTCAGCGGCGGCCGATGGTGAGGACGGGGCCGGTGGTGTCGGCGAAGAAGTCCTCGCCCTTGTCGTCGACGACGATGAAGGCGGGGAAGTCCTCGACCTCGATCTTCCAGACGGCCTCCATGCCCAGCTCGGGGTACTCCAGGACCTCGACCTTCTTGATGCAGTCCTGGGCGAGGCGGGCGGCGGGGCCGCCGATGGAGCCGAGGTAGAAGCCGCCGTGCGCCTTGCAGGCGTCGGTGACCTGCTGGGAGCGGTTGCCCTTGGCGAGCATGACCAGGGAGCCGCCCGCGGCCTGGAACTGCTCGACGTAGGAGTCCATGCGTCCGGCCGTGGTGGGGCCGAACGAGCCGGACGCGTAGCCCTCGGGCGTCTTGGCCGGGCCCGCGTAGTAGACGGCGTGGTCGCGCAGGTACTGCGGCATCGGCTCGCCCGCGTCCAGCCGCTCCTTGATCTTCGCGTGCGCGATGTCGCGCGCGACGACGAGCGGGCCGGTGAGCGACAGCCGCGTCTTGACCGGGTACTTGGTCAGCTCGGCGCGGATCTCGTCCATTGGACGGTTCAGGTCGATCCGGACGACGTCGTCCGAGAGGTGCTCGTCGGTCGTCTCCGGGAGGTAGCGGGCCGGGTCGGTCTCCAGCCGCTCCAGGAACACGCCCTCCGCGGTGATCTTGCCGAGGGCCTGCCGGTCGGCGCTGCACGAGACGGCGATCGCGACCGGGCAGGACGCGCCGTGCCGCGGCAGCCGGACCACCCGGACGTCGTGGCAGAAGTACTTGCCGCCGAACTGCGCGCCGATCCCGAGCTTCTGCGTCAGCTCGAACACTTGAGCCTCCAGCTCCACGTCCCGGAAGCCGTGGCCGAGCGGGGAGCCCTCGGTGGGCAGCCCGTCCAGGTAGTGCGCGGACGCGTACTTGGCGGTCTTCAGCGCGTACTCGGCGGACGTCCCGCCCACGACGATCGCCAGGTGGTACGGCGGGCACGCGGCGGTGCCCAGCGAGCGGATCTTCTCCTCCAGGAACGCCATCATCCGCTTCGGGTTCAGGACGGCCTTGGTCTCCTGGAACAGGAACGACTTGTTCGCGCTGCCGCCGCCCTTCGCCATGAACAGGAACTTGTAGGCGTCGCCGTCGGTCGCGTACAGCTCGATCTGCGCGGGCAGGTTGCTGCCGGTGTTCTTCTCGTCCCACATGCTGACCGGCGCCATCTGCGAGTAGCGCAGGTTCAGCTTGGTGTACGCGTCGTACACGCCGCGCGAGATGGCCTCCTCGTCCCGCCCGGACGTCAGGACGTTCTGCCCGCGCTTGCCCATGACGATCGCGGTCCCGGTGTCCTGGCACATGGGCAGGACGCCGCCCGACGCGATGCCCGCGTTCTTCAGCAGGTCCAGGGCCACGAACCGGTCGTTGGGGGACGCCTCCGGGTCGTCCAGGATCTTGCGGAGCTGCGCGAGGTGCGCGGGCCGCAGCAGGTGCGCGATGTCGCGCATGGCGGTCTCGGTGAGCAGCCGCAGAGCCTCCGGCTCGACCTGGAGGAACGTCCGGCCGCCGGCCTCCAGCGTCGAGACGCCGTCGCTGGTCAGCAGCCGGTACTCGGTCTCGTCCGGACCGGTGGGGAGCAGGTCGGTGTAGGAGAACTCAGGCATCGAAGATCCTCGTGAGGGTGTCCGGTTGGGGGCCGCCCTACAGGTTACGCCGTGTTCAACCGGGCCTCCGGACGGCGTGTCGGACGCAGCCCGAGGCCCACTCCGACCGCCACCAGCGCGGCCCCGGCGACCTCCGCCGGACGCGGCGTCGCGATGCCGAGGAGCACGGTCGTCAGGACGGCGCTCACCGGGATCATCCCGGCGAACAGCCCGGCCCGGTCGGCTCCCATCAAGCCCAGCGCGTCGTACCAGAGCAGGAACGCGACGCAGGTCACGACGACGCTGAGGTACAGCAGGCCCGCGAGCTCGGCGCCCGTCGGCGCGCGCAGGACGTGCGTCCCGTCGGTGGCCAGGCCCGCGACGAGCAGCATCGGGGACGCCAGCGCCGCCGACCACGCCGACACCCGCAGCGGCCCCAGGCGCGGCAGGACGGGCACGGCGAGCAGCGAGAAGCAGACCTCGCCGCCGAGCGCGCCGAGCGAGAGGAGCAGGCCGCGCACCGTCCCGCCGCCGAGCCCGTTCGCCAGCCCGGCCCCGGACGCCACCACGCACGCCGCCAGCACGATCGACGCGCTCGGCCGCCGTCCGGACAGCAGCGGCCCGACCAGCGCCAGCACGATCGGGACGGTCGCCACGACCGTCCCGATCGTCGCGGGGCTCGTGTCGTGCGTCGCGAGGATGATGAACACGTTGAACGCCGCCAGCCCGGTCGCCGCGAGCGCCGCGAGGAACAGCAGATCGCGCCGGGACGGCCGGACGGGCGCGCGCCCCGACCGGCGGTCGGCCGACCGGGCGATCGCGAAAAGGATCAGCGCCGCGCCCGCGTACCGGACGGCCTGGCCGCCCAGCACCGGGTAGTCGGCGATCGTCGCGGACACGGCGGTCAGCGACCCGACGAGGGACATCGCGAACGCGGCCTGCGCCGCGCCGCGAGTGGTGGCCGAAAAGGTCATGGGATGGAACGCTAGGAGCGCCTTGGTCTGCCAGACAGGGCCAATCTCCGTACCGTTTCGAGGACCAAACCGTGACCGACCTGCATCTCGCCCTCGACCGCGCGGCCGGGAACCTGGCGGCGCAACTGGCCGCGGGCTGCCGCGACGCGATCCGGGCCGGACGCCTCGTCGCGGGCACCCGCCTCCCGTCCAGCCGCGACCTGGCCCGTGACCTGGGCGTCTCCCGAGGCGTGGTCGTCACCGCCTACGAACAACTGATCGCCGAGGGCTTCCTGGTCGCCCGCCGAGGCGACGGCACCCGAGTGGCCCCCAACGCCCGCCCGGCCCCCCACCCCTCGGCCCCGCCCGGCGCGGAGGGCGGGGCCGAGGCGCAGACGTCTGGCGCGGAGGGCGGGGCCGGGGCGCGGGCGTCTGGTGCGGAGGGCGGGGCGAAGGCGGGGGCGTCTGGTGCGGAGGGGCTGGCCGGGGCGCGGACGTCCGGCGTGGGGGGTTGGGCTGCGGGGCGGATGCCAGGGGAGGAGGGGCGGGGGCTGGGGCGAGTGGTCGGGGGGCTGGACGGGCGGGGCGAGGTGGCCGTGCCGGGGGTGCGGTTCGATCTGACGCCGGGGCGTCCGGATCTGGCGGCGTTTCCGCGTTCTCGCTGGCTGGCGGCTTACCGGGCGGCGTTGCAGGCGGTGCCGCACCGGGCGCTGACGTATCCCGATCCGGGCGGCGTGCCGGAGTTGCGGGCCGAGCTGGCGGCGTACCTCGGGCGGGTCCGGGCGGCGCACGCGGACGCCGGGCAGGTCGTGATCATGAACGGGGTGGCGCTCGGGCTGTCCTCGGCCGTCCGGGCGCTGGTCGCCGCCGGGCTCCGCACGCTCGCCGTGGAGGATCCGACCAGCGACCGGCAGTTGCCGATGCTCGCCGCGACCGGCGCGCGGATCGTCCGGGTCCCGGTGGACGCGAAGGGCCTGGACGTGGCCGCGCTCGCCCGGTCCGGGGCGTCCGCCGTGCTGGTCACCCCGGCGCACCAGTACCCGACCGGCGTCGTCCTCGCGCCCGAGCGCCGCGCGGCGCTGGTGGACTGGGCCCGCGCCGCCGACGCGGTGATCGTCGAGGACGACTACGACGCCGAGTTCCGCTACGACGGCGATCCGGTGGGGTGCCTCCAGGGCGTCGCGCCCGAGCGGACCGTCCTGCTGGGGTCGGTGAGCAAGGCGCTGGCGCCCGGGATGCGGCTCGGCTGGGCCGTCGCGCCGCCGTGGCTGGCCGCCGACCTGCGCGAGCACCGCGAGCTGAGCGATCTCGGCGGGCCCGTCCTGGATCAGCACGCCTTCGCCCGCTTCCTGGCGGACGGCGCGTACGACCGGCACCTGCGGGCGATGCGGCGGCGCTACCGGCTCCGGCGGGACGCGCTGGTCGCGGCGCTCCACGAGCACGTCCGGGGCGCGGTGGTCCAGGGCATCTCGGCGGGCGTCCACCTGTATCTGGAACTGCCGCCCGGGACGTCCGAGGACGCCGTGATCGAGTCCGCGGCGGCGTCCGGCGTGCGGGTCTCGGGTGCGCGGGAGATGTGGAGCGCGGGCCGGGAGCGTCCGGCGCTCGTCCTCGGGTATGCGGCCCTCAGCGAGGCCCGGCTGGAGGAGGCCGCGCGGGTGCTCGGCGATGCGGTGGAGAATGCCCGAGAGTGACCTGAATGACCTTCGTCCGGCGGGTGAAAGGGCTGGCAGGACGGTTACGGGCGGGGCTGGCGGGTAGATACGGGGTTCCCGCCATAGGAGGTACGGATGTCTCTGGACGAGGCCGCACGGCAGCTGAAGATGGCCGTCCACGACGCGCAGGTGTCGTTCGACCTGATCGGCCTCGGCGACCTCGACCGCGCGCAGGAGAACGCGGTCACCGCCCGCGCAGCGATCGACGCGACGCTCACGGCCCTCGACCGCGCCGTGCAGGACATGACGCCGGACGAGGCGCGCGAAGAGGGTGAGAAAGCGGTCATGGCCGTCAGCGAAGAGGTCTGACCCGCACGCCGCTGACGACGAAGGCTCCCGCACCCCACGTGCGGGAGCCTTGCTCGTCCGCGCGCGTCCGGACGTCCCGTGCGAGCCGTGCGCGTCCGGACGTCCGCCGGGGGCCGTGCGCGTCCGGACGTGCTGCGCCGAGCCGTTCGCAGCGGGACGTGACCGCGCCCGTCGCGCCCGGAGCGGGGGTGCGGGCGCGACGGGCGCGGAGCGGGACGCCGAAGCGTGGCCGGCGTCAGGCGACCGGGCGTTCGGCGGCGACGGGGGCGGGGGCGCCCTCGGCGTCGGCGGGCTCGAAGCCGCGGGCCAGGGCGATGATCACGACGGCGAGCACGGCCGGGACGGCGTAGCTGGTCTGGTAGCTCGACATCGGCTGGACGATCAGGACGATCACCGCGCCGACCACGAAGCCGACGTAGTTGAAGATGTTCACGCGGGCGACCGCGATGCCGAGGCCGCTCGCGTCCACCTTGCCCGCCGCCGAGAAGGAGATCGGCGCGACCACGCACAGGCCGAGGCCGGTGACGGCGAAGCCGGCGATGGCCATCGGGGCGTTCTGCGCGGCGACGACCAGCAGCAGCCCGAGCGCGCCGACGACCGTCCCGACGCGGACGACGAGCGTCGCGCCGAACCGCCGGACGCCGAAGTCGGCGACGGCGCGGCTCGCGACCATCATGACCTGGTAGGCGGCGAGGCCGAGCGGCGCGACGGACTTGCTGTGCAGGTCCTTGTCGAAGAACAGGGTGCCGAAGTTCGACAGCATCGAGTCGGCGATGTAGAAGCAGGCCATCGCGATGCCGATGATCAGCACCGGACGCCACGGGACGAGCTTGGCGGCCGACTTCATCGCGTCCGCGGCGACGCTCGCGGCCTCCTCGGCGCGCCGGTAGAGCCGGTTCCCGGTCGCGGCGGAGACCGCGATGCCGAGGACGGCCGGGATCGCGAACCCGACGGCCAGCGACTTGGTCAGCGAGTCGTGGAAGACGTACTCGTTGGCGGCCCACGCCCAGACCGCGCCGAGCCCGGCGGCGGCGCTCCACAGCGCGTGGAAGCCGGTGAGGATGCTGACCCCGTAGGCGCGCTCGGCCCGGACGGCCTGCGCGTTCATCGACGCGTCCACCGCGCCGACGGCGAGGCCGAACAGCGCGATGAGGATGTAGAGCGGCAGGTTCGCGTGGCCGGTGAGGCCGACGGCGAGGACGGACAGGCAGACCAGCGGCTGGGCGACGCGCAGCACCGGCCCGCTGCCGAACCGGCCCATCAGCGGCGCCGCGACCGCGCTGCCGACGCCCGCGATGATCGGCACGCACAGCACCAGAATGTTGATCTGGTCGTCGGTCATGTGGTGCGCGTCGCGGAGCTGGTTGACGCGTCCGACGAGGGTGGCGAAGCACAGCCCCTGGACGGCGAACGCGGCGTACGCGGCGCTCCGGGCCTGGCGGTCCCGGCCGGTGACGGCTCCCGCCGCGGCGGTCTGCGTGGTCATATCCGCCCCTTCCCAACCGCGAATCCGGGCGGCCGAAAAACATGAAAGAGTTTCAAATGAGGGTAGAGAGCCGGACGCTCGGCGGTCAACGCCCGCGAACATAGCGAAAAGGTTGCTCTTCGGCCACAGACGACGATTCCGGACCGATGGTGTCGGACCTCGGACCGGGCGGGACGGGCGGTTACCCTGGCGGGGTGGACAGCAGCCGCCCGCCGCGCGTGCGCGATCTGCGCGCGTCCGACGCCGACCGGGAGCGCGTGGTCGCGGTCCTCGGCGAGGCGCTCGCCGACGGCCGGATCACGCTGGAGGAGCACTCCGAGCGCACGTCGCTCGCCTACGCCGCCCGCACGCTGGGCGAGCTGACCGGCCTCACCACCGACCTGAGCCCCGAGGAGTCCCAGCCGATCCTGGTGGACGACCGTCCGGTGTCGGTGCTGTTCGGCCGCACCCGGCGGGAGGGCCGGTGGGTCGTCCCGGTGAAGCTGCCGCTGGTCGCGCTGTTCGGCACGGTGGAGCTCGACCTGCGCGAGGCGGTCCTGCAGCGCCGCCACATCGTCCTCGACTCGCTGCTGGTGGCGGGGCGCGTCCGGCTGCTCGTCCCGGACGGCGTGCACGTCACCGTCACCGGCCGCAGCGCGCTCAGCACCCGCGACCTGCGGACCCGTCCGGAGGCGGACGGCCCGACCGTGGAGATCGCGGGCACGATGATCTTCGGTTCGGTGTCCGCCCGCGCCCCGAAGCGCACCCTGCGCGACCGTGCCCGCGCCCGGCTGAACCCCCGAGGCGACCGGGCCCGCGACCGCTTCGGCGCCGGCGACGACCGCACGCGCAGCGGACTCGGTGAACGCGACGGGCGCGGCGGATTCGGCGGGCGCGACGGGCGCAGCGGCTCCAGCGAACGCGGATTCGGCGGGCGAGGCGTTAGAGGACGCCTTCGACGACGGTCTGAGTGATCTGCGGCCCGGCGAACAGCGCGAGCAGCCGGTTGGCGATTTCCACCCGTTCCAGCGGGTCGTCGGTGTAGCCCTCGAAGCCCGCCGCGAGCAGGCTCCGCGGCACCGCGTCCGCGTCGAGCAGGACGCGCCAGTACGCCACCGGCAGCGCGAGGTACTCCAGGCCGGTCAGGCGGGTGATCTCCAGCGGGTCGGCGAGCGTGTCGGGATAGGCGGCCAGCGTCCGCAGTTTCGGGCAGCCGAAGAGCGGGGCGAGGCTGACCGGTTCGTCCTCCCAGACGCCGATGCTCAGCACCTCCAGGTCGGGATGCGCGGCGGCCTCGACGCTCGGAATGCTCCGGACGTTGACGTAGGCGACCTCCGGAGTCGCGTCCGCCGTCCGGCTCCAGTCGGGTTCCCGCCCGTGGACGATCATGTCGGTGAGCGAGTCGGCGACCGGCTCCGCGCCGATGTTCTCCTCGTGGCTCAGGAAGATCACCTGACCCGCGAACCCGGCCGGGCCGGGCGTGAGGTCGATCGCGAAGACGTCACCGCCGCCGTTCTCCCCGAACGCGATCCAGCCCGGCGATCCGACCAGCCCCTGCACTGCCGAGTCCGGCCTCGTGACGACCGCCTCGGTGGCGGCGAACTGCCACAGGGCCGGACGGGACGCCGCGTCCGCGATGTAGAGCGAGTCCAGCGGGTAAAGCTCCGCGCAAACGGCGCTGACGTGGCGGTTCATCGCCTCGTAGTCGCCGTCGAAGTCGCTCCACCGCGACCGGGTGACGCGGTAGACCGCCTTGAGCTCCTCGGGCAGGGCGATGCCGAGCCGCGCCTCGGCGGCGGCGATCTCCTCGTCCGTCGCGGGAATCGCGTCGGGGAGCCGCTCGCGGAGCGTCCGCTCCAGCAGCGCCGCGTCCGCCGTGGGGGAGGGTGCGGCGTCCGGGGCCGGTTCGGGGAGGCGGCGCCAGGGCTCCGGGACGGCGCCGTCCACGAGGACGACCGCGTCCGGGCCCGCGTTCCCGATGCCCGGCCGCGCGGAGGCCGTCGGGTTGATCAGGCGCAGGACGGTCCGCCCGGACGCCTCGAAATCGGCGACGAACGAGATCTCGCCCATGCCGCCGAGCGCCTCCTGGACGCGCCGCACGGCGTCCATCTCGTCCTGCATGTCCTCGACCAGCATGGCCCGGCCGGGGGACATGGGCGGCCGTTTCACCGGGACGCTCCAGGCCCCCGGCCCGATCGACCCGGTGGCCCGGCCCTCCGGGGCGTCGAGGGCCGCACGCATGAGCCTCAGCAGGGGCTCCCAGGTGGCGAAGTCGTCGAGCGCGGGCATGGTCGGCCTCCGGTGCGGATCGAACGGTGCGGATCGAACGGTGCGGATTCGAAGATCACGTGGAGGGCGATTGTGCCCGACTCGTCCGACCTTTTCGGATCAGTGGCCGGCGAGGACCTTGACCGCGACGACGACCGCGCCGATCGCGGTGTCCGAAAGGCCCGCGACCAGGGCCGTGACGAGGCGGTCGCCCATGCGGCGTCCGCTGACGAACCCCCACAGGAACAGCGACAGGACGTTCAGGCCGGTGGCCGTCCACAGAGCGGTGTTCAGCTTGACGAGGCCCAGACCCGACACACCGATCAGCAGCAGGGGGCTCACCGCGGACAGCAGCAGCGGACTGCTGACGTACAGCGAACGCAGCACCGCGAAGCGCGAGTGGCGGCGGCCGTGCACGGCGGACGCGCTCTGGGCGTCGGCGACCAGCGTGGCGAGCCACAGCCCGACCGCCGTCCCGGCCACCGACAGCGCCGCCCCCGCGGGCCCGGCGTGCCCGCCGAGGGCGAGGCCGACCAGGACCGCGACCATCGTGATCGTCGCGTAGATCCGCTCCTTGAGCCGCTCGGCCATGATCTCGACCCGGGTCTCGGGATCGATCGCGCCGGCGGAGCCGCTGGCGTCCGCGTCCGGGGTCCGCTCGTCCACCCGCCGATCGTGGCACGTTCCGCGCGGCCGACCGTGCCGACACGGCGGCCGTGGTGTTCATCCGGAGTTCGCCTGTTCCGCTGGAAAGCCCTCGGGCGCGGTGCTTGGCTTCGGGCATGTCGCTGACGTATCCCGAGGCCATCGTGGTCGGGCTGTTCCAAGGGGTGACCGAGCTGTTCCCGGTGTCGAGCCTGGGGCACAGCGTGCTGATCCCCGCGCTGGTCGGCGGGCGCTGGGCGCGGGACCTGGACGTCTCCGCGTCGCAGTCCCCGTACCTGGCGTTCCTGGTCGGCCTGCACGTGGCCACGGCGCTGGCGCTGGTCGTCTTCTTCTGGCGGGACTGGATCCGGATCGTCGCCGGCTTCGCCACCTCGCTGAAGGACCGGCGCGTCGAGACGTCCGACCAGCGCCTCGCCTGGCTGCTGATCGTCGCGACCGTCCCGGTCGGCGCGGCCGGGCTCGCGCTGGACCACGTGTTCCGGACCGTCCTCGGCAAGCCGATGCCGGCGGCCCTCTTCCTGGCCGCGAACGGCCTGCTGCTGTTCCTCGGGGAACGGCTGAGGCGCAAGGCCCCGTCCACGGCGGTCCCCGCCGCCCCGGCCCAGGCCCCGGTCACGCCCGCTCGGGACGCCTCCAGCCGCGCGACCCGCGTCGACCTCCCGGTCATCGAGGACCCGGACGTCGCGTCCGACCGGCGGCTGTCCCGCCTGGGCTGGTGGGAGGCGCTCATGATCGGCGCGGCCGAGATCCTCGCGCTGCTGCCCGGCATCAGCCGCTCGGGCGCGACGATGGTCGCGGGCCTGACCCGTGGCCTCTCCCACGAGGACGCCGCGCGGTTCTCGTTCCTGCTGGCCACGCCGGTCATCCTCGCGGCGGGCGTGCTGAAGCTGCCGGAACTGACCGGGCCGGAGGGGAAGGGCATCCACGGCCAGATCCTCGCGGGCAGCGTCGCCGCCGCCGTGGCCGCGTACCTGGCCGTCCGGTTCCTGGTGAAGTACTTCGAGACCCGAACGCTGACGCCCTTCGCGATCTACTGCGGCGCGGCGGGCCTGCTCAGCGCGGCCTACCTGGCCGCCACCTGAGCGAACGCCGCGAGGCCGACCCGCCAGGCGCCGTCGAGATCGGCGTCCGGCGGGAACCGGCCGTCCAGCTCCAGGATGACCATCCCGTGCGCGAACGCCCACAGCGCCCGCGCGCGATGCTCGTCCGGGACGATCCTGACCAGCGGCAGCGCGGCTCGGGCCTCCAGACCGTCCGGCAGCAGATGCCGCGGAAGCGGCCCGGCCGTCATCAGCCGGTAAAGATGCGGATGCGCCAGCGCGTAAGCCCGGTAAGCCGCGCCGAGGGCGACAAGCGGCTGCTCGTCTTCCGTCGCCGCCATTAGTGCCTCGGCCTGCTCCTGCAACCCCTGCGCGATCAGCTCGAGCTCGACGGCCTGCTTGTCCGGGAAGTGCTTGTACAGCGACGGCGCGCGAATCCCGAGCCGATCGGCGATGCGCCGCATGGTCAGCGCGTCCGCGCCCTCTTTTTCCAGCAGTTCCCGAGCGGCCTCGACGATCTGCCGCGCCCGCTCAGCCACGCCGCGACCCGTCCGCGGCGCGAAGTCCGTACCCGAACGTCCGGTCCATCGCGATGTGCCCCAGCCACCCGAGCAGCCCGGCGAACAGGGCGGGTGCCTCGATCGCCGAGACGCTGTAGACGACGGCCAACGCGAGCGGGATCACGGCCCGGTGCGCCGCGTTGTAGAACGGCACCGCGCGCGGCCCGAGCCGTCCGCCCCCACCCCGCCGCGCGTCGATGAACATGGTGAAGTCCGGCGCGATGAAGAAGACGAAGGCCGCGATTAGCGCGAGCACCCCGTGGTTCCACACTTCGACCCCGACGAACGCCCCGTAGAAGACCGTCAAGGCTCCCCACCCGGCCCGAGCGGCCACCCGCCACCCGGAGATCCCCCGGCCCACCGTCGCGCTCTGACCCACCATGACGCCTCCTTGGCTAACAGCGTTAGCCAGACTCTAAGGCTAACGCTGTTAGCCGTCAAGGCGGGCCGTCCGCCGGGCCGGCCGTCCGCCCGGCCCGGCGTCGGCCTGGCCTGACGTGCGCCTCCTGGGACGCATCTCGTCACCGAGGGTAGTTGAATCGTTCGCACGGGTAGTTCTCCGGGCGTTGTCGTGTTCTCGAATCGGGGGAGTGCTGGGATGAGGATTCGTGCGCTGGGAGTCGCCGCTGCCACCTGTGCCCTGGCGGTCGGCGGAGGTGCGGCGACCGCTCGGCCCGCCGGGGCGGTGCCCGTGCGGTGCGACTACGCGAAGGTCAGGGAACTCACCGTCGAGCAGGTCGTCGCGAAGCTGCCGGCCAAGGTGCGCCGCAAGATCGTGAAGAACCCGGTCTACCTCGAGAACAAGGACACGCAGGTGAAGGCGCTCCCGACGGCCGTCCAGGACCGAATTCGCGCCGAGTGCGCTGCCGGTTAGGCGGCGGGCAGCAACAGGGACGCCGCCGCACTGATCGCCGATATCTGCGCCGATCCAACGACATGCTCCGCGACGCAGCCGCCGATCTGCTCCGCCGGTCGGGGCCGTGACGGGCGTGAGCCCGGCGCGGGGGCGCCGGGCTCACGGGAAAGTGCGGAAGAACTCTCGATCAGACGGCGGAGTCGAAGTTGATGGCGCTGTAGGCGCGCAGCTTGCTGAGCTGGTGCTCGCTGTGGATGGTCCGGATCGTCCCGCTGCGGGAGCGCATGACGAGGGAGTGGGTCATCGCGCGGCCCTTGCGGTACCGGACGCCGTCGACGAGCTCGCCGTCGGTGATGCCCGTCGCGGCGAAGAACACGTCGTCGGACGCGACGAGGTCGTCGGTGGTCAGCACGCGGTCCAGGTCGTGGCCCGCGTCGATCGCCCGGCCGCGCTCGGCGTCGTCCTTCGGCCACAGGCGGCCCTGGATGACGCCGCCGAGGGCCTTGATCGCGCAGGCGGCGATGATGCCCTCGGGGGTGCCGCCGACGCCGAGCAGCAGGTCCACGCCGGTGCCCTCGCGGGCCGCCATGATCGCGCCCGCGACATCGCCGTCCAGGATGAACTTGATGCGCGCGCCGGTCTCGCGGACCTCCTTGACGATGCCCTCGTGGCGCGGGCGGTCCAGGATGACGACCGTCACGTCGTCCACCGAGGAGCCCTTCGCCCGGGCCACGGCGCGGATGTTGTCGGCGATCGGGCGCTCGATGTCCACCGAGTCGGCGGCCTCGGCGCCGGTGACCAGCTTCTCCATGTAGAACACCGCGGACGGGTCGTACATCGAGCCGCGCGGCGCGACCGCCAGGACGGCGATCGCGTTGTTCATGCCGAGCGCGGTGAGGCGGGTGCCGTCCACCGGGTCGACGGCCACGTCGCACTCGGCGCCCGAGCCGTCCCCGACCTGCTCGCCGTTGTAGAGCATCGGGGCGTTGTCCTTCTCGCCCTCGCCGATCACGACCACGCCGCTCATGGACACGGTGTTGATCAGCTGCCGCATGGCGTTGACCGCGGCCCCGTCGGCGCCGTTCTTGTCCCCGCGCCCGACCCAGCGCGCGGCGGCCATCGCGGCCGCCTCGGTCACCCGCGCCAGCTCCAGCGCCAGGTTGCGGTCCGGGGCGGCGGGCTCGGTGACGAGGGGGGACGAGACGGTGGTGTCGTCGGACATGGCGAGACGCCCTTTCGGTCGATGGCTCATCCGGATTCTCCGTGCGGCCCGCTCCGGCGGCCAAATTGGACCAGACCAGAGCGGACGGACGCCGCGGTCGGGATCGTCTCCAGGGATCGTCCGGCGTAACCTCTATGCTCATGAGCAGCGACATCGACACGACCCCGCCGCGGACCTCGGACCGGGGCGCGGCGACGCGCGGAGCCCTGCTGGCGGCGGCGCGGGACGTGTTCTGCGAGGCGGGCTTCGCCCAGGCAGCGGTCACCGACATCGTCGCGAAGGCCGGGGCCAGCGTCGGCAGCCTCTACCACCACTTCAACGGCAAGGCCGACCTGTACCTCACGCTGTTCGAGGAGTTCCAGGGACGGCAGCAGGAGCGCACCCGCAAGGCGATCAACGCGGTCCGCGAGGCGGGCGAGTCCGATCCGATGCGGCAGTTCATCGCGGGCGCGGGCGCGTACCTCGACGGCTGCATCGAGGAGCGCGACGTCTCCCGCCTGTTCATCTCCGGCGACGGCCCGCCCGGCTTCGACCGGGTCATGCGGCAGCGGCTGAACAAGTGGGCGCGCCGCAACGCCGCGCTGTTCCACACCGCCGACGGCGGGGTGGACGAGGCGCTGGTCGTCGTCCTGACCGGCGCGATGGCGGGCGCGGTGTCGGAGGTGTCGCTGAGCGACGACGCCGAGGCGTCCCGGCGGCTCGCCGACGACATCATGGCCATCGTGGGCACTATCGGGAGCCCCCGTACGGAGCAGCGCTGACCGTGCGGGATCCTGGTGGGGTGAGCGACGAGAGCCCCGCCCCGACGACGACGTCCGAGCAGCCGCGCCCGTCCGGGGCGCGTCCGGGAGGCGACGCGTCCGATGCCGCACGCCCGGAACCGGATGCTTTGCCGCCGTCCGCGTCCGAGGACGAGGCCGGGACCGGGACCGGCGCTGAGGCCCGGGCTGAGGCCGGGACCGGCGCTGAGGCCCGGGCTGAGGCCGGGACCGGCGCTGAGGCCCGGGCTGAGCGCGGGGCCGGCGCTGCGGCCGGGGCTGAGGGCGGGACCGGCGTTGAGGGCGGGACCGGAACGCGGGCCGGAGCCGGGGCTGGGACCGCTGCGGGTGAGCGGGGGACGGTGCAGGTCGCGCCGGGCCTCTACAAGCGCCTGACCAGCGGCCTCGGCGGCTTCGCGACCGCGATCGCGGCCTGCCTGCTCCTGGTCGGCGTGATCTTCCTGATCACGCCCCGCTCGGACAAGGAGCTGCTCCCGACGATCGACTACCGCTCGCAGGAGTGGGCGCTCGCGCACAACGGTCCGTACCAGGCCTGGGGGCCGAAGGGCCTGCCGGCGACGTGGCGGGCGACCAGCGCGCGGCTGCACGGCCTCGGCGAGAAGGGCCGGCCGGTCGCGTGGCACCTCGGCTTCGTCACGCCGTCCGGGCAGTACGCCGCCCTGGAGGAGAGCAACGAGAAGGCCAAGGACTACGTCCCCCGCATGACCAACAGCAAGGCCGCGCTCGGGACGAAGGTCGTGGACGGCGTCACCTGGGACACCTACTACCGCCGCGACAAGAAGGCCAACTCGCTCGCCCGCACGCTGAAGGACGGTGTGAGCATCGTCGTGACGGGCACCGCGTCCTACGACGAGCTGGCCGTCCTCGCCGCGTCCCTGAAGCCGCTGGACAAGAACGACACCGCGGTCGTCAGCCCCGCCCCGACCCAGCGCTCCTGACGGCGGGCCGCCGCCCCGCGACACGGCTCCTGACGGCGGGCCGCCGCCCCGCGACACGCCGAGCGGGCCGCGGCCGAACCTGAAGCTAGAACGGGGCCGCCGGGTCGGACGCGTCGTCCTTTCCGGCCGTCTCGGCGTTCATCGCGGCGGTCAGGCGGGCGCGGGCGCCCTCCAGCCACTCCTCGCAGACGGCGGCCAGCTTCTCGCCGCGTTCCCACAGGGCGAGGGACTCCTCCAGCGTGAGGCCGCCCGCCTCCAGCTTGCGGACGACCTCGGTCAGCTCGTCCCGCGCCTGCTCGTAGCTCTGCTCAGTCTTCTCCGGCACGCCGACCAGCCTAGGCCCAGTCCGGGGCTGTCCCGGCGACCTCAGTCGCCGTCCGGGAGGTGCCGGTCGGTGACGGTGACGCCCAGGCGGCCCTCGGCCAGCCGGACGGTCAGGGCCTGGCCCTCGGCGACGGACGACGCCTCGCGCACGACCCCGTCGTCCTCCCGCTGGACGATCGCGTAGCCGCGGGCCAGCGTCGCCGCGGGGGAGAGGGCCAGCAGACGCGCGCGCGTGTGGGAGAGCTGGTCGTGCGCCCGGTCCAGCGCGGACGAGAGGCAGCGCCGGGTGCGGTCGCGCAAAGCCTCGACATGCTCGGACTGCCGTTCGATCTCCCGGACGGGATCGGCAAGGGCGGGCCGCGAGCGCATCGCCGACAGCCAGTGCAGCTCGCGCTCGACCCCGCCCACCAGGACGCGCCGTCCGCGGTCGCGGAGCTGCCGGACGAGCTGCAGCTGCTCCCGGACGTCCGGGACGACCCGCTTGGCCGCGTCGGTCGGCGTGGAGGCGCGCAGGTCGGCGACCAGGTCGAGGATCGGGCTGTCCTGCTCGTGCCCGATCGCGCTGACGACGGGGGTGCGGGCGGCGGAGACGGCCCGGACGAGCGCCTCGTCCGAGAAGGGCAGCAGGTCCTCCATGGAGCCGCCGCCGCGGGCGATCACGATCACCTCGACGCCCGGGTCGGCGTCGAGCTCGCGCAGGGCGTCCAGGATCTGCGGGACGGCGCTGTTGCCCTGCACCGCGGTGTTGCGCACGGTGAACTCGACGGCGGGCCAGCGGCGGCGGGCGTTCTGGAGCACGTCGTGCTCGGCGTCGGAGTCGCGGCCGCAGATCAGCCCGATCCGGCCGGGCAGGAAGGGCAGCGGGCGCTTGCGCTCGGCCCGGAACAGCCCCTCGGACGCCAGCAGCTGCTTGAGCCGTTCGAGCCGGGCGAGCAGCTCGCCGACGCCGACCGGGCGGACCTCCAGGGCGCTGAGCGAGAACCGCCCGCGGTTGACCCAGAAGTCCGGCTTGCAGTGGATCACGACGCGGGCGCCGTCGGTCACGGCGGGCCCGGCGGCGGCGAAGGTCTCGCGGCGTCCGACGACCGGCACCGACATGTTCGCCACGGGATCGCGCAGCGTGACGTAAACCGTGCCGCCCCGCGCGTTGAGCTCGGTGATCTGCCCCTCGACCCAGATCCGGCCGAGCCGTCCGATCCAGCCGCCGACCGCTTGCAGCACGGTCCGGACCGGAACGGGGGACTCGGCCGAGGTGTCCATCGCCATGTCGGCAGCCTAGGCGGTGCGTGACCCGGCACGATGCGGGTCGGCGCCCGTGGACGCGCGGGTTGAAAAGTTAGGCAAGCTAAGTTAGCATGGCTAAGTAATCGAGGAGAGACCGATGTCCGACCGCGAGCTCGCCGAGCAGCTCAACGCACGGCTCCGCGAGATGGTGCTGATGATGCGCCGCGTGAACGCCGACCAGCCCGTCACCAGCCAGCAGGCGTCGGTGCTCGGCTCGCTGGAGGGCGGGCCGCGCCGGATGACCGAGCTGGCCGCCGAGCACGGCGTCAAGCTCCCGACCATGACCGCGCTGGTCAACCGGCTGGAGCGGGACGGCATGGTCGCCCGCGGCCGGGACGCCTCCGACGCCCGCGTCGTCACGGCCCGGCTCACCCGGGAGGGGAGCGTCCAGCTCCACCGCACCCGGGAGCGCCGCATCGGGCTCCTCGTCGAACGGTTCGCCGAGCTGTCCGAGCCGGAGCGGGAGACCCTGACCGCCGCCCTGCCCCTGCTCGGCCGGCTCTTCGCCGACCCCGACCGTCCGCCCGCCGCCTGACCGGCGACCGGGCGGGGAGGGGCGGGCCCCTGCGAAAGGTAGGTTCCATGCACGCACAGCCAGCGGAGGCTGCGGCCAAGCCCGGCCTTCTCCGGCAGCCCATGTCGGTGTGGGCCACGGCCTTCGCCGCCGTGGTCGCCTTCATGGGCATCGGCCTGGTCGACCCGATCCTCCCCGCCATCGCCAAGAACCTGGAGGCGACGCCGAGCCAGGTGTCGCTGCTGTTCACCAGCTACTTCCTGATCACCGCCGTCGCGATGCTCGTCACCGGCTGGGTGTCCAGCCGGATCGGCGGCAAGCGGACGCTGATGATCGGGCTCGTCCTCGTCGTGGCGTTCGCCGCGCTCGCCGGGACGTCCGACACCGTCGGGCAGCTCGTCGGGTTCCGCGCGGGCTGGGGGCTCGGCAACGCGCTGTTCGTCGCGACCGCCCTCGCCGTCATCGTCGGCGCGGCGTCCGGCGGCGCGGAGTCGGCCATCATCCTCTACGAGGCCGCGCTCGGCATCGGCATCTCGCTCGGCCCGCTCGTGGGCGCGCTCTTGGGCGACATGAACTGGCGCTTCCCCTTCTTCGGGACGGCCGTCCTGATGGCGGTGGGATTCCTCCTCATCACCACGCTGCTGAAGCCGACGCCGAAGCCCGCCCAGAAGACCCCGCTGTCCGCGCCGATCCGCGCCCTCCGCCACGGCGGGCTCTCCACCACCGCGTTCACCGCGCTGTTCTACAACTACGCGTTCTTCACCGTCCTCGCCTGGACGCCGTTCGTCCTGCACATGAACGCGCACGGCATCGGCCTGGTGTTCTTCGGCTGGGGCGTGATGGTCGCGCTGGCCTCGGTGTTCGGCGCGCCCGCCCTCCAGCGGCGCATCGGGACCGTCCGGGTCATGCACCTCGCGCTGGTCCTGCTGATCGTTTTCCAGCTCGGCCTGGCCCTGTCCGGGCACGCGGGGATCATCGTCTGCACGATCCTGTCCGGCATCCCGATCGGGCTGAACAACACCGCGTTCACCGAGGCGGCCATGGAGGTCTCCGACAACCCCCGTCCGGTGGCGTCCGCGGGCTACAACTTCGTCCGCTGGCTCGGCGGCGCGCTCGCGCCCTACTTCGGCAGCAAGCTCGCCGAGCGGTTCAGCGACGCGACCCCGTACTACGTCGGCGCGGTCTGCTGCGCCGTCGCGATCGGGATCCTGGTCGTCCGGCGCCGGCACCTCGCGCCGCTGGAGCGCGTCGACATCGACCACGCCTTCCAGGACGAGCCCGTCGCCGCCGAGGCGTAGGGCTCCCCGGACCACGCAGGGACCGGCCCCCCGCGCGGCCCCTGCGTGCCACGAGAGCGGCCCCGGTTCCCCGGGGCCGCTCTCGCCTCGTCCAGGCGCGGCACCGCTTCGCCCGGGCCTTGCCTCGTCCGGGCGCGGCACCGGTCGCCCGGGCCTGGCCTGGTGCGGGTGGGGCGCCGGTTGGCTGGGCCTTGCCTGGTGCGGGTGGGGCGCCGGTTCGCCCGGGATTGCCTGGACGGGGCTTCCGTCAGGCGACCGCTTGCTGCTTCTGGGGGGCGTCCTCCCAGGCCGGACGGTTGGCGGCGGCCCAGCGGGTCACGGGGACGAGGACGGCGCCGGCCGCGAGGAAGACCGCGCCGAAGATCAGCCAGCCCGTCATGCCGTACCGGAGCGCCGTCTGCGTGACGACGAGCGGGCCGAGCAACACTCCGGCGGCGAAGCCGCTGTTGAAGACGCCCTGGTAGACGCCGTGCGCCCGCTCGTCGGCCAGCTCGTAGCTGAGCGCCCACGTGCCCGCCGCGCACAGCACCTCGCCGATCGTCTGGAGCGCCAGGGCGCCCAGGACGAGGATCGAGGCCGTCCACGGGTCGGGGCCCTTCGCCAGGCCGAACAGGACGCATCCGACCGCCATGAGCGTCCCGGCGCGCAGGCAGGCGCGGGCGGCGCGCGCGGTGTCCTCGACGCCGCGGGTCAGCCGCACCTGGAGCGCGATGACCATGGCCGTGTTCAGGACGAGGCAGACCGACACGAGCAGGCGCGGCGCGTGCGTCTCGCGCGTCACCCACAGCGGGACGCCGACCTCCAGGATGCCCTGCTGGAGCACCAGCACCCCGGCCAGCACCGTGATCACCAGGTACGGCACGTCGGTCAGCGCGCCGAAACCGCCGCGCGACGCCGCCGCCTCCCGGCTCGGCCGCGCGCCGGGCACCTTCAGGAGCAGCAGCGCGGCCAGCACGAACGTCACCGCGTCCAGGACCACGACCGTCCGGTAGGCGGACGGCGTGTCCACGACCAGCGCCAGGGACGCGAGGGCCGCGCCGACACCGACCCCCGCGTTGGTCATCATCCGCAGGAAGGCGCGGCCGGGCATCCGCAGCTCGGCGGGCAGCGCGTGCGCGACCAGCGCGTTCCGCACCGCGCTCGCACCCCGGTCCAGGAACGTGACGGCGCAGATCAGGGGCACCGCCGCCCAGAATGAGTGCACCTGCGTGTAGCCGAGGATGAGCACCCCCTCCAGGCCGAGCAGCGCCACCACCGTCGGCCGCGCCCCGAACCGGTCGGCGAGCCGTCCCATCGGGACGCCCGCCACGATGCCGAACACCCCGCCCAGCGCCAGCGCGACGCCGACCTGCGACGGCGACATGCCGACCGCGCGGGTGAACAGGAGGGCGCTCGTGGTCATGAACAGGCCGTTGCCGAGCGTGTTGACCAGCATCGCCGCGGACAGCACGCGGATCACCGGGTGCCGCGCCAGGCCGCCCATGCTCGGCGGCCGGGGGGAGGACGTCGTCATGCCGTCCATCCCAGCGCCGCGCCCCGCCGCACGGAATGGATTTACGCTATGGGTCAATGTTCGAGTTCCGGCTGGGCGTCCAGGACCTGGCGGAGACGTCCTTCGGGATGTCGCCGCTGTTCGAGCTCGTCTTCAGCGTCCGGCCGCGCGTGTTCCCCGCCAAGCACCCCGAGCACCTGCCCTGGGTGCGGGAGACCGCCGCCGCGTACGCGCGCCTCGACGTCGAACTGCTGGACGTCCTGTTCGCGCCGCACGGCTGGCTGCCCGACTTCCTGACGCCGCGCCCGAACGGCATCGTCACCGAGATCGCCGACGACCTCGCCGTCCTGCGCCGGACGCCGCCGGAGGTCGTCCGGCGCGACATCGCCCTCGCGTACCGGCACGTCCCGGTCCCGCCCGTGCTGTCCGGCGACCCGGCGGCCGTCCTCGACCGGATGTGCGCGGCGTTCGAGGCCTACTGGGACGCCTGCATCGAGCCCTACTGGGCACGGATGCGGGCCGTCCTGGAGGCGGACCTGGCCCACCGCGCGCGGCGGCTCACCTTCGGCGGCGCGGCGGCGCTCTTCGCCGAGCTGGACGACCGGATCACCTGGACCGAAGGACTCGTCCGGCTCGCCGTCCCGTCCGGGCTCGCGCCCGAGCGCGTCGTGGAGGTGGCGGGGCGCGGCCTCGTCCTCGTCCCGTGCCTGTTCCTGCGCGGCGCCGTCAGCATGATCGACGACTACGAGCCGCCGCTGATCACCTATCCGGCGCGCGGCCGGGGCGCCCTCTGGGACCACGCCGAGCCCGAGGGCCCCGGCGCGCTCGTCGAGCTGATCGGCGCGCCCCGCGCGCGCCTGCTGGTCATGCTGGCCGCGCCGTCCACGACCACCGAGCTGGCCCGCCGCCTCGACGTCACCCCCGGCGCCGTCAGCCGCCACCTGACCGCCCTGCACGCCGCCGGCCTCCTCAACCGCACCCGCGCCGGCCGCTCCGTCCTCTACATGCGCAGCCCCCTCGGCGACCAACTCATCCGCTGACCCCGCAAAGGACCTTCCCACCCCCGACGCCCCCGCCAACGCCCAAGCGTCTCCGAACGCGCGTGGCGCGAGTGTCTGTCACCAACCGCGGGGCGCTGGCGTGCGAGGGTCCGCCAACGTGCGTGGTCCGCCAACGTGCGAGCGTCTGCTGCCGCGCGAGGGGGGCGCTGGCGTGCGGGCGGGCTCGTGGGGCTGCGGGCGGGGGACGGGGGTTAGCGGGTGGGACGCGTGGAGGCCCGTCCGAAGGGATCGGACGGGCCTCCAGGACGGTGGGCTCGGTCAGTGGGAGCCGTTGAGCTTGGCGATGCGGTTCTCGTACATGCGGATGATGTCGGGGCGGGCCTCGTGCTCGCGCTCGTACTCGCGCAGCAGCTTGACCTGGTCGACCGTGAGGCCGCGCAGGCGCGCGCGGAGCTGCGGGAGCGTCGCGGTGTCATAGTCCGGGACGGGCAGTTCCGCGCCGGACTTGGACGTCGCGGCGGGCTTGGCGGGCTCGGCCGGCTTCGGCTTGGCGGTCGCCTCCGGAGCGGGCTTCGGAGCGGGCTTCGCGACGGGCTCGTCCGCGGCGGCGGGCTTCAGTTCCGGCTTGGCGGACGGCTTCAGCTCCGGCTTGGCGGCGGACTCGACCGCGGCGACCGACTTCGGCGCAGGCTTCGGCTCCGGCTTGGCGGCGGCCTTCGGCTCGGGCTTCGGGGTCGGCTTCGGCTCGGGCTTGGCGGCGGCCTTCGGCTCCGGCTGCGCGTCGGGCTTCGGGGCGGGACGGGACGCGGCGGGCTTGCCGACCGAGATCTCCTTGTCGCGCTCGGCCGGACGCGTCGTCGCGCGCGGGCTCGTCGGGCGGGAGCCCGTCGCGCGGGTGCGGCTGCGGGACGGGCGCGCCTCGGGCTCGGGCTCCGGCTCGCCGCCGCGGACGCGCTCCACGACCGTGCCGACCACCGACACCGCGGTGTGCTGGACGTCGTGGCGGAGGCGGCCGAGCACGGGCTTGACCCCGCCGCCCTCGGTGATCTCCTTGTAGTCCCGGGTCACGCGGTCGCTCAGCAGCAGGGCGCGGCCGACGCCGAACATCGCCAGCCGGACGGCGTGCAGCGGAAGGTCGCGGACCTGCTCGCCGACGGTGTCCTTGACCTGCTCCTTGAGGCGTCGCGGCGATCTCGTCATCGTTGTCACTCCTCCTGCTGCCCCAGCCGGCCGGGCCGGGACCGGTCGGGTGTACACCGTCTGTCCATCCCAACTCTGCCGCATGGGTGCGATAACGGTCACCCCGGCTTAATGGATTTCCGTCCAAAAAGGCCGTGCGTTGGGTCACAGCGCGGGCTTCACATGGGGATCCGGGGCCGGGCCGGGCGCGCCGGCCGGGGCGCGCGGCCGGGCCGTCCGGCGCGGGGGTGAGAGTCGTGTCGCGGGGGCGCGTCCGGCTCGCGCGCACGCGGTCCGGGACGGCTGGGACGGCTCGTACGATAGGGGCATGACCTCCACCAGCCAGCGCCGTGTCCTGCTCGCCAAACCGCGCGGTTACTGCGCCGGCGTCGACCGGGCCGTCCAGACGGTCGAGATCGCCCTGGAGAAGTACGGGGCGCCGATCTACGTGCGCAAGCAGATCGTGCACAACGTGCACGTCGTCCGGACGCTCGAGGAGCGCGGCGCGATCTTCGTGGACGAGACCGAGGAGGTCCCCGAGGGCGCGATCGTGGTGTTCTCCGCGCACGGCGTCGCCCCCGTGGTGCACGAGGAGGCGCGCGGGCTGAGCCTGCGCACCATCGACGCGACGTGCCCGCTGGTGACCAAGGTCCACAAGGAGGCCGTCCGGTTCGCCAAGGACGACTTCGACATCCTGCTCATCGGGCACGAGGGGCACGAGGAGGTCATCGGCACCACCGGCGAGGCCCCCGACCACATCCACCTGGTGGACGGCCCGGACGACGTCGCCAACGTGACCGTCCGCGACCCGGAGAAGGTCGCCTGGCTGTCCCAGACCACGCTGTCGGTGGACGAGACGATCGCGACGGTCGAGAAGCTGCGCGAGCGCTTCCCCAAGCTCATGGACCCGCCGTCCGACGACATCTGCTACGCCACGCAGAACCGGCAGGTCGCGGTGAAGCAGATGGCCGCGCGCTCCGACCTGGTGATCGTCGTCGGCTCGACCAACTCGTCCAACTCGGTGCGGCTGGTGGAGGTCGCCAAGGAGCACGGCGCGGACGACGCCCGGCTGGTCGACTACCCCGAGCAGATCGACGAGGCGTGGCTGGAGGGCGTCGGCACGGTCGGCGTCACGTCCGGCGCGTCCGTGCCCGAGGAGCTGGTGAGCGGCGTCCTCGCGTGGCTCGCCGAGCGCGGGTACGGCGAGGTCGAGGAGATCGAGTCGGTCCAGGAGAGCATGCGCTTCGCCCTCCCGCACGAGCTCCGCAAGGACCTGCGCAGTGCTTGATTGAGCATCCGGGCCGAGGGGCTCGCCTGGCGGCTCGCCCCTCGGCCCGGATGCTCGTGCGAGTGCGGCATCGCTTCGCGATCGATGACGCGGTGACTCGCCGTCGGCGTCGTCACCGCGTCATCGGTCACGCACTCGCGCCGGTTGCGGTCGTCGCGGGGTCGTCCCGTGGAGCGAGCGCCGGGCCATCGTGTGGACGCCGGGCCGTCGTGTGGACGCCGGGCCGTCGTGTGGACGCCGGGCCGTCGTGTGGACGCCGGGCCGTCGTGTGGACGCCGGGCCGTCGTGTGGACGCCGGGCCGTCGTGTGGACGCCGGGCCATCGTGGAGCGCCGGGCCGTCGTGTGGACCTCGAGCCGCTGTGGGACGCCGGGGCTGATTCAGTCGACGTCGCCGTGGGGGAGGGGGCGGTTCGCCGGCTCCTCCCAGCGGACGGGGTTGACGTCGTCGTCCTCGGCGAGGGTCCGGCCGCGGGCCAGGCGCGCGCGCAGGTCGCCGAAGGCGCGGGTCAGCCCGCGCGGGATCGCGATGACGATCGCCAGCAGCGTGCCGAGGAACAGCCACGGCGCGATCGCGGCGAGCGCGGCGAGCAGGCCGAGCGACAAGGTCCGGGTGAGCGGCCCGTCGTCGGTGGTGAGCTCGCCGACGACGGTGGCGGCGAAGCAGGCCAGCGGCGGGCTGACGACCAGCGTCGGCAGGTCGGCGGGCCGGGTGAGCAGCGCGGCGAGCACGCAGCCCGCGACGAACAGGCCCCCGGCCAGCAGCGACACCCCGGCCCAGCGGGACAGCAGCGCGCCGAGCAGCGAGGCGGCGAGGATGAGCGCGACGCCGCCGCGGCCGGTGAGCGTGACCGGACCGGCGGCCGGGGCGGACGACCGGGACGGCCGGGACGACCGCCGCGCGGAGGCGTTCTGGCGCACTGGACCTCCTGGCGCGGGGGCGGGGCCGTCCGGCGCCGCACGAACCGTCGAAGTACTCATTGCCACCTCTCACGCCGATCGGTCTGATCAGGGATGGCCCGTCCGCCGAAACCTACCGCTTCCGCGGCCGGGTCGGCTCGCTCGTGCGCGCGCGTCTCCTCAAGAAGATCGTTTCGATGGGGTCCACCGTCGGTGAGCTCGGCGGCCGACAGCGGGCGCGGGCTGTCCTCGACGGGCGCGGGGGCCTCCAGCTTGTCCTCGACGACGCCCAGCTCGTTCAGCTTCCGCGCCGACACCAGGACGCGGGTCTCGAGCGAGCCGACCGTCCGGTTGTAGGCGCGGACGGCCCCGGTGAGGGAACGGCCCAGCTCGTCCACGTGGCGGCCCATCGTGCCGAGCCGCTCGTACAGCTCCTTGCCGAGGTCGAACACGGCGCGCGCGTTGCGGGAGAGGGCCTCCTGCTGCCACGCGTAGGACGCCGTGCGCAGCATGGTGATCAGCGTCGTCGGGGTGGCGATGTGGACGCGCCGCCGCATCGCGTACTCCAGCAGCCCGGGGTCGCGGTCGAGCGCGGGCGCGAGGAACGCCTCGCCGGGGACGAACAGGACCACGAACTCCGGCGCGGGACTGAACGCCTGCCAGTAGCTCTTGGCCGCGAGCCGGTCCACGTGGTCGCGGATGTGGCGGGCGTGCGCGTCGAGGCGGTCGCGCTCGGCGGACGCGTCGCCCGTGGACGCGGCCTCCAGGTACGCGGCGAGCGACACCTTGCTGTCGACCACGATGTTCTTGCCGCCCGCGAGCCGGACGACCAGATCCGGCCGGACGACGCCGTCCTCGGTGGTGGCGCTCGCCTGCTCGTCGAAGTCGCAGTGGTGGGTCATCCCGGCCAGCTCGACCACGCGGCGGAGCTGGAGCTCGCCCCAGCGCCCGCGCGCCTCGGGACGCTGGAGCGCGCGCACGAGGGTGCGGGTCTCGGCGCGGAGCTGGTCGCCGCTCTGCCGGACGAACTCGACCTGCTTGGCGAGCATCGCGTGCGACTCGCGGCGTCCGGTCTCGACCTCGCGGAGCTGCTCCTCGACCTTGGCGAGGGTCTCGCGGAGCGGCGCGACCAGGTGCTCGACGGCCTGCTTGCGCCGGTCGAGCTCGCCCGCCGCCTCGGCCCCGGCGACCTTGAGCCGGGCGTCGGCCAGTTCCAGGAACCGCTGGTTGGACGCGTCGAGCGCCTTCGCCGACAGGTTCTCGAAGTGCTCGGCCATGCGCTCCTCGGCGTAGGCGAGCTTCTCCTCGGCCGCCTTGGCGCGGGCGATCAGCGCCCCCTGGCGGCCGGTGGCGAGGGCGTACCCGACCACCGCGCCGAAGGCGGCCCCGATGAGCAGGCCGGCGAGCAGCGCGAGATCCATCCGTCAATCGTGGCAGCGGAACGTGCGCGGGCGAGCGCGACGCGCCGGGTTCCCGGCGAGCCGTCCGCCATGTCCGGACTATTAGACTCATTGTGTACTTAGAACCCCGACCGCCCCCGCGAGGAGCCGCCGCCATGCCGTCCGCCGCCGGTCCCGCCCCCGACTCCGCCTCTGGCACCTCTGCCCCCGCCGCCTCCGTTGCGTCCGCTTCCGCGCGGCGGACGATCCGTCCGGTGGCCACGACGCGGGCCGAGCGGCGCATCGCCCGCGTCCTCTCGCTGGAGCCGGGCGGCCCGCCGACCTTCCAGGCGCGGGTGGCGAACCTGTTCATCCGCGCGATCGGACGGACGTTCTGGGAGTTCAGCCCAGCCGGCGACGCCGGTCTGTTGCGCGTGCAGCGTGCTACGCGACTCCTCGGATACGCCCAGCGCCTCCCGCGCGGAGTGGCGATCGAGCCGCAGCACCTAGGCGCATGCACGGCGGAATGGGTACGCGCAGGCGCGCCCGATGAAGACAAGGTCTTCCTTTACCTGCACGGCGGTGGTTACTTCTTCGGCGGACCGCGTCTGTACCGTCCGTTCAACTGGCGCTTGTCGGCGGCCACGGGACGGGTCGTCCTCGCGCTCGACTACAGGCTCGCGCCCAAGCACACCCCCGCCGACGCCCTGGAAGACGCGGTCACCGCCTACGAATTCCTCCTCGGACGCGGCTACAGCCCTGAAAACATCGTCGTCGGCGGAGATTCGGCCGGTGGCCACCTCACCCTGGCCCTGCTGCTAGCGCTGAAGCAGCGCGAACTGCCGCTGCCGAAGGCGGCCGTATGCCTCTCGCCCTGGGTGGACCTTCTGTGCTCGGCCGACTCCCACCGCTCCAACGCCCGCACCGACTACCTGATCCCCGCCAAGAAGCTCGCCGCGCTGGGGCGGGACTACTGCAACGGCAAGGCCGAGGACGACCCCCTCCACGCTCCTGCGCGCGCGGACCTCACGGGCCTGCCGCCGATGCTGTTCGTGGCGTCCGGTACCGAGATCCTCCGGGACGACACGCGCGAGGCGTACGAGCGAGCCAAGGCCGCAGGCGTGAACGGCGTCTACCAGGAGTGGAAGGGCCTCGTGCACGTCTTCCCGGTGTTCTGCGAGTACGTGCCGGAGGGTAAGGCCGCCTTCCGCCACATCGCCGAGTTCCTGGCCAACGCCGAAGCCTGACGCGTCCAGCGCGCCCATGGATTCGGTCGGGGTTTCGCGTCCGTGTACCCGTCCTACGCGGGACGGACGCGGGCGCGTAACCGAGCGTCCGTCCGGGCCCATAAACTTGACGCCCGTGAGCCTCTCCATCGGAATCGTCGGGCTGCCCAACGTCGGCAAGTCCACCCTGTTCAACGCGCTGACCAAGAACGACGCGCTGGCCGCGAACTACCCGTTCGCGACCATCGAGCCCAACGTCGGCGTGGTCGGGGTGCCGGACCCCCGGCTGGAGAAGCTGGCGGAGATCCACGGCTCGGCCAAGATCATCCCGGCCACGATGGAGTTCGTGGACATCGCGGGCATCGTCAAGGGCGCGTCCGAGGGCCAGGGCCTGGGCAACAAGTTCCTCGCCAACATCCGCGAGACCAACGCGATCTGCCAGGTCATCCGCGCTTTCGAGGACCCGGACGTCACGCACGTGGACGGCGACGTCGCGCCGTCCCGCGACATCGAGACGATCAACACCGAGCTGATCCTCGCCGACCTCCAGACGATCGAGAAGGCCCTGCCGCGCCTGGAGAAGGAGGCGCGCACCAAGAAGGACAAGGAGCAGCTCGCGGTCGTCGAGGCCGTCCAGGCCGCGCAGAAGATCCTGAACGAGGGCGTCACCCTCTTCGCGGGCGCGGACAAGGCGGGCATCGACCTCACCCTGCTGCGCGAGCTGCACCTGCTCACCGCCAAGCCGTTCCTCTACGTCTTCAACCTGGACGAGGAGGAGCTCGCCGACGAGGCGATCCGCACCCGGCTCCGCGAGCTGGTCGCGCCCGCCGAGGCGATCTTCCTGGACGCCAAGATCGAGGCCGAGCTGATCGAGCTGCCCGACGACGAGGCCCTCGAACTGCTCCAGGGCATGGGCCAGGAGGAGTCCGGCCTGTCGCAGCTCGTCCGGATCGGCTTCGACACCCTCGGCCTCCAGACCTACCTGACGGCCGGCCCCAAGGAGACCCGCGCCTGGACGATCCGCAAGGGCGCCACCGCGCCCGAGGCGGCCGGGGTCATCCACACCGACTTCCAGCGCGGCTTCATCAAGGCCGAGATCGTCTCCTTCGACGACCTCGTCGCCGCCGGCACCCTCGCCGAGGCCCGCAACCAGGGCAAGGTCCGCATGGAGGGCAAGGACTACGTCATGCAGGACGGCGACGTCGTCGAGTTCCGCTTCAACGTCTGATCCCTCCTAAGCGTCCGCAGACTCCGGGCCGGGTGTCGGGTTCCGGGGCGGTTGGCGGGTTTTTAGCCAGGTGGCGGCCGACCCCTGGAGCGGGCAGGGGCCGGCCGCCCGGCCGGGGGCGGGGGGAGGGCCGTCCCGCGGCCGTGGGAGGCGCGCTGCCGTGCGCGCTCCGGGGCGAGAGTCCAGGCGGAACAGGTGTACTCCGGCCGTTCCGCTCGTGGTGGCGCGCCGCGGCCACTGGCGAGGAAGGGCGCTTTGAAGGCGTCCGTCCGGCGGTGACGATGTCGGATCGCCCGTCACCTCTGTCACGTAAGGGACGGGCGTGTCACGATGTGCGGGAGCCGCCGGCCGTAAGCCCCTCCGGCCGCCGGCGCCTTCCGGCAGCCCCCACCGGAGGTGTCGTGATGAACGACGCGGACCTGTCCACCCAGCTGTGCCGGCTCGGGCTCTCCCGCCCGCAGGCCGAGACGTACCTGGCGCTCCTCGCGACCGGACCGGGCGACGCCGCCCGGCTGGCCAAGGAGCTCGGCCTCGGCCCGGACGAGCTTCCAGACGTGTCCCGGCGGCTCGGCGAGCTGCGCGCGCTCGGCCTCGTCACCGCCGCCGGGACGGACGCGGACGAGCACGCGCCGGTCGATCCGTCCCTCGCGCTGGAGCATCTCGCGCACGCCCGGACGGCCGAGCTCCGCGAGGCCCACCTCGCCGCCGTCAACGCCTACCGCGACTACCGGCGCTCGGTCAGCCCGCAGGCCACCCACGACCTCGTCGAGGTCGTCACCGGATCGGCGATCACCGAGCGCATCTGGAACATCGAGGAGGCGGTGGAGCACACCGTCCTCCGCTTCGACTCCCCGCCGTACCACACCCGGCGCAGCGCGAACCCGGTCGAGATCGAGAACCTCGGCAGGGGAGTGGAGTACCGCGTCGTCTACTCCAAGCCCGCCGTCCAGGACCCCGCCTACTACGGCGTCAACATCCGGCCCTGCGTCGCCGCCGGCGAGCAGGCGCGCGTGCTGCCCGCCGTCCCGGTGAAGCTGACCATCTTCGACGGACGCCTCGCCCTGGTGTCCATGTCGTTCGTCGAGGCCGAGGTGAACGACTCGCTGCTGCTCGTCCACCCGTCCAGCCTGCTGTCGGCGCTGACCGGACTGTTCGAGACGTCCTGGCGGGTGGCGCTGCCCATGCACCTCAACGACCGCGTGCCCGCGACGCTGAACCCGACGCAGCGCCGCATCCTCGAACTGCTCGCGACCGGCGTCACGGACGAGACGATCGCCGAACTCCTCGGCGTCAGCCGCCGCACCCTCTCCCGCCACCTCGAACAGCTCAACACCCGCGCCGGATCGCTGAGCCGTTTCCAACTGGCCCTCCACGCCGCCCGCAACGGCTGGCTCTGACCCACACTCGATCCACCGCACGCGCGCGCGTTGGGACGGGCCGGGCGTGTGAGTCGTGGCTTGCGCGAGGTGCGTGAGGTTCGGCGCGAGTGGGGGTGCCGAAGGGCGGGGTGTGGGCGGGGGTGCGGGGAGCGCATTCTCGTCAGTGGCGGGGGGTGGACACCGGCGGGCGAGACGGCGGGTTAGATCTGGGGCTCCCGCCCCCGCTCCCCGCAGGAGGTCCCCCGATGCGTCCGACCCGACTGGCGGCGCTGACGATCACCGCCGCGGCGACCGCGGCCGCGGCGACGGCCGTGGTGGCGTCCACGGGCTCGGCGAGCCCGCGGGCCACCGCCGAACCCGCGGCGGCCGTCGCGCCCGCGTCCGGTGCCCGTGCCGGCGCCGCGAAGGGCACCGTGTCCGCCGCGCACCGGCCCGACCACGTGATCGTGGTGATGTTCGAGAACAAGAACTACAGCAGCGTCAAGGGCAGCTCCAGCGCGCCGTACCTGAACTCGCTCGCCCAGCAGGGGACGCTGTCCACCAACTCGTTCGGGCTCACGCACCCGAGCCAGCCGAACTACATCGGCCTGTTCTCCGGTTCGCAGCACGGGGTCACCGGCGACACGTGCACGAACCTGACCGGCGACAACCTCGGCCAGCAGCTCGTGAACGCGGGCCTGACGTTCAAGGGCTACTCCGAGAGCCTCCCGAGCGCCGGCTACACCGGGTGCACCAGCGGGAAGTACGCGCGCAAGCACGCGCCCTGGGCGAGTTTCCCGACCGTGAGCGGCGCGTCCTACAACGTGCCGTTCTCCTCGTTCCCGAGCGACTACACGAAGCTGCCGACGCTGTCGTTCGTGATCCCGAACATGTGCGACGACATGCACGACTGCTCGATCAGCACGGGCGACACCTGGCTGAAGAACAACCTCGACGCCTACGCCCGGTGGGCGCGGAGCCACAACAGCCTGCTCGTCACCACCTTCGACGAGGACGACTTCACGTCCGTCAACCAGATCTACACCACCTTCACCGGACAGTACGTCAAGGCGGGTTACGGCTCGGGCACGCAGATCGACCACTACACGCTGCTGCGCACGCTGGAGGACATGTACGGCCTCCCCGCCCTCGGCACGGCCGCGAGCCGCACGCCGTTGACGGATTTCTGGACGACCGGCTGACCCGCCGTCCCCGACCCGACCGGTGGCCGGTCGGCGCCTAGCACCGGCCACCGGTCGTCCCACGCGCGGGAGGGCGCATGTACCTGTCCACGATCGGCCTGCGGCGGGTGGATCCGCGGGCGGGCGCGGCGGTCGGACCGACCGTCCTCGCGCTCGGCGCGGTCAGCCTCGTCACGGACGTCTCGTCCGAGATGGTCACGGCGGTGCTGCCGCTGTACCTCGTCCTCACCCTCCAGATGGGACCGGTCGTCTACGGCGTGATGGACGGCCTGTACACCGGCGCGACCGCACTGCTGCGGGTCGTCGGCGGTTACGTCGCCGACCGGACGGACCGCCGGAAAGGAGTCGCGGGCGTCGGTTACGGCGTGTCCGCCGTCGCGAAACTGGGGCTCGTGGCGGCGGGCGCGTCCGTGCCGGGGATCGGCGCGGTGATCGTCGCGGACCGGCTCGGCAAGGGACTGCGCACCGCGCCCCGGGACGCGATGATCACCGCCGCGACGCCCGAGGCGAGGCTCGGCCGCGCCTTCGGCGTCCACCGCGCGATGGACAGCGCGGGCGCGTTCGCCGGGCCGCTCGTCGCGCTCGGCCTGCTCACGCTCATGGGCGCGGCCACTCCGCGGACGTTCGACGCCCTGTTCACGACGAGCTTCTGCATAGCGTCCGCAGGCGTTCTCCTGCTTTTCCTGACCGTGCGCGACTCCGGGCCGGTTCGCTCGCGCGCGCCGTCCGCGCGTGTCTCGGGAGGGGACGGGACGGTTTCGCTTGGGGCTGCGGCAGGGCTGTTGCGTGTTGCTGCTGTGCGTCGGCTGACGTGCGCTGCGTTCCTGTTGGGGCTGTCCACCGTCGGGGACGGATTCGTGTATCTGATGCTGATGCGTGGGCAGGGCATCGCTGCGGCGTGGTTTCCGGTGCTCGCCGTAGGGACCAACCTCGCCTATCTCGTTCTCGCCGCGCCGTTCGGGATGCTGGCCGATCGCATCGGACGCCTACCCGTCGTACTCGGCGGATACGTCGCGCTGTTCGTCGTGTACCTGTTGCTGTCGGGACCGTTCGGCGGGATGGGATGGACCGTCCTCGCGCTGGTCTTGTACGGCGGATACTACGCCGCGACCGATGGCGTGCTGATGGCGTTGACCGGACCGGCCGTCCCGGCACCGGTGCGCACGACCGGGCTGGCGCTCGTGCAGAGCGGCCAGGCCGTCGCCTATCTGTTGTCGTCGGTGGGCTTCGGCGTGGCGTGGAGTCTGTGGGGCGCGCCTACCGCGACTCGTGGCGCGGCCGTGGTGGTGGTCGTCGCCGTGGGCGCGACCGCCCTGCTGCTCTCCGGCAGCCGCTCCCCGACCGAGACGACACGTCAGAACCCAGCAGGAGAGGTCGGGTGAAGCGCGCGCTGGTCGCAGTCGTCGGGACGGTCGTCCTGACCGTCATCGCCGTGTTCTCCATCGCCTCCGCTATGCGGGACGGACGCGCTGTAGGGGACGCGCCATTGTCCCTCGCGCGGGGGCCGCGACTCGTCGCGCTCAGCTCGTCTCCTGAAAGTCGAGGAAGGCTGCTCTCCGCACGGACGGCGACACCCGACAGGCGAACCTCGCTCGCCAGCTTGCGGCCCGCCCTGGGCGGGCTGTCGTGCGAGCGGTTCTACGCGGCCAACGGGACGGGCCTGTGCCTGCGCCTCGCCAAAGGATTCACCACGTACCAGCTCGTCGTGCTGGACGCCGCGCTGCGCGAACGGCGCACGATCCCGCTGGTCGGGATCCCCAACCGCGCCCGCGTCTCGCCCAGCGGACGCCTGGTCGCCTGGACGGTCTTCGTCACTGGCGATTCGTACAACGGCGGACGCTTCTCCACGCGCGTCGGCATCCTCGACACCCGCACGCAGCAGCTCGTCCCGACGCTGGAGGACTGGGCGATCACCGTCGGCGGCGTCCGGCGTCGCGTGCCCGACGCCAACTTCTGGGGCGTCACGTTCGCCCGCGACGACCGGCGCTTCTACGCGACGATGTCCACCGGCGGACGACGCTACCTCGTCGAAGGCGATCTGTTCGCCCGGACGATCCGGACGATCCGGGACAACGTCGAGTGCCCCTCGCTCTCGCCGGACGGCACGCGCATCGCGTTCAAGTCGGCGCTGGGCGGTGACCCGTCGCGGGGATGGCGGTTGTCCGTCCTGGATCTCGCCACGATGCGCGAGACGCCGCTCGCCGAAACGCGTTCCGTGGACGACCAGGCGGCCTGGCTCGACGACCACTCCGTGGCCTACGCGATCGCGCGCGGACGCGGACGCTCCGACGTCTGGACGGTCGCGGCGGACGGCACCGGCCGTCCGGCCCTCCTGCTGCACGACGCCTACTCCCCGGCCTCCCTGAACTGAGGAGCCTCCCCGGCCTCCCTGAGCTGAGCAGGATCCCCGGCCCTCCTGAACTGAGCAGGCTGAACCGGCGTGGTCTTCCTGCCTCGGAGGTGACGACGGCGAGGCCGCGGGGACAGCTCGGACGGGCGGGGTGCGCAAGGTCTAGCCAAACCGTCGTCCTGCGGCTGATCTGGGGAGTAACGGTCCAAAGCCGTCCGTAGCGGGGACCTTCGGGGCGCGTGCGGGACGCGTCGCGCGGGCGCGCGAAGCGTGCCTCCGAACAGCCCTCCGGTGCGCTCTGTCGCGTAACGGACACGGTGCCGGGTTTTCCGCAAAGAGATTTCGTGGCGGGATGCCCGAGGGTAACCAAGCACCTCCCGTACCGGGGTGCTTGTCCGAAACGGGTCCTCGCGCGCCGTTCGGAGTCGGCGATACGGGATCGTCACCGTTTGGCAATCTTCCCCGTTCCTGCTGAGGTGGATTGCATTATCCACAACCGCGTGCCGGGACTGTGCTTCACCGCGATGCGCTGGAACAATTGACGCTCGTGGTTACGCTGGGCCCGAGGTGGGTTCGGAATGGCCCACATCGGCAGGGTCAGGCACACACAGAGCGCGCCGTCCGAGGGGAGGCGCGAGCGGAGGCAGGATGGCTCGCAGGTCGGCCGTGAGAGACGGCCACCAGCCCGTCGGCGTCGACGACGCCGGACTGTCCGAGCACGCCCTCGGACCGGCCGACGACCCGTGGGAGGCGACCTCCGGCCGCCGTCCCCGGCGCGGCGGCGGCCCGGCGCGGGGCGGACGCTGGGGCGGCTCCGGCGGCCGCTGGTGGGTCTGGCTCGGCCGCGCCGTGCTCTGGGCCCTGATCGTCGTCATCGTGGTGAACGGCGTGCGCGCGCCGTTCGAGCGGTTCACCGCCAAGGACACCTCGTCCGGCGGCGGGTCCGGCGCGTCCGGCAGCGGCTTCCCGACCACCGCCGCCGGGGCGTTCGCGCTCCAGTTCGCCAACGTCTACCTGAACTACGATCCGCGCACCGCGGACGCGCGCGCGCAGCAATTGCAGGCCTTCGTGCCGGACGGCGCGTCCGCGCAATTCGGCTGGAACAACGTCGGCCAGTTGCAGGTGCAGTCGGTCCAGGTCGCGGGAGTGGACGTCCGCGACGCCAACGACGCCATCGTGACCGTTCTCGCGGGCGCGCAGGGCAAGTGGTTCCGGCTCGCCGTCCCGGTGTACGCCAAGAACGGCGCGATGGTCGTCTCCGCGCGCCCGGCGCTGCTTCCCCCGCCCGCCAAGGCCGGCCTTCCGCAGGCCGGAGTGCGCGACCGCGACAGCGCCCTCGAGACCGAGCTCGGCTCGGTCATGGCCGCCTTCTTCCCCGCCTACGCGCACGGCGACCAGGCCGCGCTGCAGCGCTTCTCGGACGGTCCCCCGATCCGAGGGCTCGCCGACTCGGTCACCTTCGTGCAGGTCAGAGAGGTCATCGCGCCCAAGGGGCCGGCCGACAGCCGCACCGTCACCGTCACCGTCGGCTGGCAGATGCCCGCCAGCGGCGGCGCCGTCGGCGGCGAGCTCGACCAGACCTACGACCTGTCCATGGTGAAGAAGAACGGCACCTGGTACGTGCACGACATTCGCGGCACGGCCCAACCGAACGCATCATGAAAGCCCCCGAAGTGACCCTCACACCAGTTCCGACCCCGGCCGAACCAGGAAGGTAGTCAGTCGATGCTGCACCACCTCATGGCGTCGATTCCCGACCAGATTCTGGCGGCGCCCGCGAACAACGACCAGCTCAGAACCGATCAGCTCGCCGACTGGCTGCGCCAGATCTTCGGTCCGCTCTTTCTGGTGATCGTCTCCATTGTCGCCATCTTCTTTCTGTTCACCCGGGAGATCACCCGCTTCGTCCAGTTCATCGTGCTGGCGATCGCGATCGGCGTGGTCTTCTACGTGCCGAACATCATCGAGACCACGGCCAAGGCGATCGCGAAGGCGCTGGGGGTGAACCTGACCTAGTCCCGCGAGGACGGTTACCGAGGTCCAGGGGTCCCGCACCGTCCGGGACCCGGCAGGCGACACCGTGCCCGGCGCAGCAAAAGGGGAGTAGGGGCGTGGATCTACCCACGTACACGAACATCTGGCGCATCGAGAAGCGGCTGTACAAGCTGTACGACCTGCGGCTGCCCATGCCGCTGCCGCTCGTCCAGATCGGCGTGTTCGCCGGGGTCTTCATCCCCTGGATCCTGATGCTGCGGCTGGTCGGCGTCCCGTTCAAGACGCCCTGGCACGTCCTGTACATCGTCCCGCCCGGCGTCCTGACCTGGCTCGCGACGCGTCCGGTGATCGAGGGCAAGCGGCTCACCGAACTGCTGCTCTCGCACACCCGCTACCTCGCCGAGCCGCGCACCTGGTGCCGCCTCACCCCGATCCGCGAACCGCGCGAGGTCATCGTCGTGGCCCGCGTCTGGCGGCGCGGCGACGCCGTCGCCGAACGCGTCGCCACGAAGGCCGCCCGGCGTGCCCGCAAGACCCGCATCGAGGAGCCCGCGCCCACCCCGGTCGCGCTCCCCGCCGGACTGGCCGTCGACCGCGTCCCGTCGCAGGCGCCGTCCCTGGCGGAGTACGAGGCGCCGGCGGCGGAGATCCCCGTGCCCGAGGCGCTCCCCCTGGGCGAGGTCGCCTCCCCGGCCGAGGCCCCACCCCTGACCGAAACCCCCTCCCGAACCGAAACCCACTCCGGGCCCGAGGCCCTGCCGCTCGTGGAGACCCACTCCCGAGCCGAAGCCCTCCCCGAGCCGCAGCCACTCCCACAGCCCGCCCCCGAAACCCTGGGCACCGACGTGCACGTCGCGGGCGCGACGTTCCACCAGGAGGCCCCGCCCGCGCCGGAGACGCCCGCCCGAGGCTCCGGCAAGCGCGCCCTCGCCTCCGGCGTCCGCCGCCCCGGCGCCCCCGCCGACTTCTGGACGAGCATCACCAAGAACCTTCCCTACGGTCCGTCCGAAACCGAGCCCTCGCCCACCGGGGAGCCGTCCCCGGACGCCACGCCCGAGCGGGAACCGGGCATCCCCCGAAACGTGGACGGCCCCCCGTCCACGTTCGGCCGCCCCCGCCGCCCGTCCACCCCCGCCCCGTCCACCCGGCCCGACATCCCCGTCCAACCTACGTCCGCCCAACCCCCACCCCCGACCCGTCCCGACATCCCCCAACTCCCGCCCCCCGCGCCCGCCCCGTCCACCCCCCACCCCACCCCGGAGCCGGCCGCAGGCGAGACCACACCCCCCGCCGCCACCCAGCCCACCTCGGGCAGCGAGCCCCCCGCGCAGGCCAGCACGCCCTCTGCCCTCGCACAGAACGCGCACCCGCACGAGCCGCAGCCCGCCGTGCCCAGCGACGCGTCCGCACAAAGCGCACCCCCTGCTGCGCACCCGCAGGAGCCGCAGCCCGCCGCAGGCGAGAACGCGCCCGAGCAGTCTGGACGCGCCGCCGCGCGTTGGAACGAGCGCCAGCCCGCCGCGCGCAGCGAGGCCCCCGCGCCAAGCGCCCGCCCTACCGCGTACCCGCAGGAGCCGCAGCCCACCGCGGGCGAGGTCACGCCCGAGCACACCGAGCGCCCCGCCGCGCATTGGAACGAGGCCCAGCCCGCCGTGCCCGGCGACGCGTCCGCGCAAAGCGCGCATCGCGCCGCGCACCCGCAAGAGGCGCAGCCCGCCGACACGCCTGACCAGGTAGCGGGCGCCCCCGCGCGTTGGAGCGAGGCACACCCCGAGGCGCGCGGCGACACGTCCACGCCAAGCGCACGCCCGGCCCCGCAGCCGCGCGAGCAGCAGACCGCCGCCAGCGCGGAAGCGTCCGCGTCTACCGCGCGCCCTGCCTCCAGCGTCCCAGCCCCCGAGCAGGTGCCGCAACGGCCGTGGGGGCCACAGCCCGTGCCAGGCGGTCAGGCCTCCGCACAGCCCGCGCACCCGCACGAGGACGCCGCGGACGCGCAGAGCGACGCGGGCGCGCAGAGCGCCGCGGACGCGCAGAGCGCACGCCCCGCCGCGCCCTCGCACGACGGCGCGACCGAGCAGGTGCGCGCCGTGGCGCGGTGGAGCGAGGTGCAGGGTGAGGGGCGCGGTGATGCTTCCGCGCAGGCCAGTACTTCGCGTGCGCAGGAGTTCGCGCAGGCGCCGCAGCATTCTCATGAGCCGCAACCCACCACAGGTACCCCGGCGCCCGCGCAGACTGGTCGCCCTGCCGCGTCCTCGTCCGAGAGCACGCCCGAGCCGGTGCGCCCTGCCGCGTCCGCAGATGAGGGCTCGCCTGAGCAGGTGCGTGCCGCAGCACGTTGGAGCGAGGTGCGCGGTGATTCTTCCGCGCGGCCCAGCGCTTCGCGCGCGCAGGAGTCTGCGCAGGTGCCGCAGCGCGCTGATGAGCCGCAACCCACCGCGGGTGCCTCCGCTTCCGCGCAGCCTGGACGCCCTGCCGCGCACCCGCACGAGGGTGCGACGGACGCGCACAGCGACGCGTCCGCGCAGAGTGCACGCCCCGCCGCGCACACGCATGAGGACACCGCGGACGCGCAGAGCGACGCGTCTGTGGAGAGTGCACGGGCTGCCGCGCAGGAGCGTGGGGTGCAGGGCAGGGGTGGTGTGGAGGGGGCCGCGCCGACCGCGCGTCCTGCCACGCCTTGGCGGCCTGTCGCGCCTGGGAGCGAGGCCCAGCCCGGCGCGCGTGGTGACGTGTCTGCGCAGAGTACGGGCACGCCGGAGGCGCCTGAGTTGCGCACTCAGGCGGGTGCTCGCGTCCCTGCGCACTCGGGTGAGGGCGCGGCTGGTGCGCGGGGTGATGGCGGTGCTCAGGGGGTTCCTGTTTCGTTTGGTGGACAGCGGAAGGATGAACCACGCGAGGCGGCTGCTACTCGGCCTGACATTCCGCAGCAGGAGGTCGCGGACGGTCAGGAACTGACGCCGCGGGCCGTCCCTGAAGAGGGGGACAAGCTCGTCGCGCGCGGCAACATCGTCCGCCGGACGGAACCGCAGCCGGAGCGGACGGTGCCTGGCGCGTTCGGGCAGGCCGTGCCGGAAGCCGGGGACGTCGAACGGGCTGACGGCGCGCAAGGTGAGCGGGCTGACGGCGTGCAGGGCGAGGGGGAGTGGCGGCCGGTCCGGGCGCGCGAACCCCGGCCCTGGTCGGAGGAGCTGTCGCGGCCCGCGCCGTGGCCGCCGGTGCAGCGGCAGGACGTGCCGCCGCCCGCTCCGCCGCCGAACCCGGACCCCGCGCCGTCTGGCCGGCCCGCGCCGCACGGTCAGGCCGACCCGTCTCCCCAGGCCGCGCCGTCCGGCCAGCCTGTGGCGTCCGGTCAGGCCGCGCCGTCCGGTCAGGCCGCGCCGTCCGGTCAGGCCGCGCCGCACGGTCAGGCCGCGCCGCACGGTCAGGCGGCGGCGTCCGGTCAGGCCGCGGTTGCCGGGCAGGTTACGCCGTACGGGCAGACCAGGACGGGGCAGGGGCCCTCGTCCGGGCAGGCTGCGGGGTACTCGCAGGGGGCGTCGGGTGCGCAGGACGCGCCGCCGGTCGGGGCGGGGCGGTCGGGGCCCGCTTCGCCGGTGCGGCCGCGGCCGTTGCCGCCGCCTCCCGAGGCGCCGCGCGCGCCGGAGCCCGCCATCACGCCGCCCGATCCGGAGCACGAGCTCACCAGCGGCGGGCTGCGCAGGCTGTTCCACGCCGTCGGCGGCGGGCACGCGGACGCGGACGCCGAGTACGAGCAGCGTCTCCAGCAGCCGTTCCAGGGGTCGCGGCACATCGTCGTCCTCGGCTGCACGGGCGGCGCGGGGCAGACGGTGACGGCGCTGATGCTCGGGCACACGTTCGCGCAGCACAACGGCGAGCCGGTCGTGGCCGTGGACGTCAACCCGGGGCCGGGCGCGCTCGCGCGCAGGACGCGCAGCGAGACCAACGAGACGCTGACCGGGCTCATCACGCGCGCCGACCAGATCGGCAGCCTGACCGCGATGCGCCGGTACACCTCGCAGGCCAAGTCGGGGCTCGACGTCATCGCGGCCGGGAAGAACCCGCTGCAGGCGCTGGACGACCGCGACTACGCCCTCGCGATCCGCACCATCGACCGGTTCTACTCGGTGACCCTGCTGGACGCCGCCGCCGCCGTCGTCGCGCGCGTCCTGCCGTACGCCGACCAGGTCGTCCTCGTCGCGCCGGCCAGCGCGGACGCCCCGCGCGCGGTCGCGATGACCTACGAGTGGCTGGACGGCCACGGCTACGCCGACCTGCGCCGGCGGGCGGTGACGGTGATCAACGGGGTGAGCCGCCGCAGCATGGATGATGTTGAACAAGCCGAGGCCGTCGCGCGAGGGCGTTGCCGCGCGCTCGTCCGCATCCCGTGGGACGATCACCTCAGCATGGACCGTGCGCCCCGCAACGAGCTGAAGGCGTTGCGGGCGCCGACGCGGCGTGCCTATCTCGCCCTCGCCGGTGTGGTCGCCGGTGGGTTCGCCGTGGTGCCCGAGCGTTACACCGAGCAGCAGCAGGAGCAGGAGGCCGCCCGATGAGCCCCGAGCCAGGTCCGGCCGGACGAGCGCGACCGGACCGGAGGCACGAGCGATGAGCCGGATGACGAAGGCGCGGTCGACCCGGCTTCCCGTCCGCTACTTCGACGACCGGGTGCTGCTGACCGACACGGCCGCGTGGGCGTACTTCCGGCTGCCCACCGTGTCGTACGAGTTCACCACCGGCGAGGAGCGCGAGGCCCTCGCCACGAACATCACCATCGCGCTCGCGGGCATCCGCATGCAGGACGCGGAGATCCACCTGCGCATCGCGCACCGCACCTACCCGGCGGCGGAGTGGGCGCGCGCGCTGGACCGGACGTCCGACGGCGGCCCCGGCTGGGCGGAGTACCTGGAGGAGACCTACCGGCACGTCTGGGCGAAGGTCTTCTGGACCAAGGAGATCTACCTCGGCGTGCGGCTCGGCCCGCGCGGCATGGGCGCGCAGCTGTCCGGCGGCGCGATCGCGCAGCTGCTGAACTTCTACAAGCGCAGCGAGTCGGTGCTCGGCATCGAGGACGACGCGATCGACGCCAAGGAGATCGCGCGCTGGACCGAGCAGGCCGAGCGCATCGGCCGCGCGCTCGGCGGCTCGGCGCTGTACGCCCGGCACGCGACGTCCACCGAGGTCGCGTGGCTGTTCCAGCACGCGGTGACGGGGTCGCTGACCGATCCGCCGCCGTCGGCCGTCCAGCGCCGGACGTGGGGACGCGGCGAGATCGAGGCGCTGGTGGAGGGAGCGATCCACAACGGCCGCTCGTACCTGCGCATGGAGCAGCCGAACTTCAACGGCGCGGGCGTGGGCGCGACCGCCGAGTCGTTCGTCGCGTACCTGTCGTTCGCGCGGTTCCCCGACCTGATGCCCTTCCCGGACGGCGAGCCCTGGTTCCACTACGCGGACGCGCTGTCCTTCCCGGTCGAGATCAGCGCGCGGATGAAGCTGATCCCGCCCGCGAAAGCGTCCAAGGACGTCTCGCGCAAGCTCGCGCACGCGCGCGACATGGACCAGCACATCCGCGAGGCCGGCGCCGAGGCGCCCATCGCGCTCGCCGAGCAGATCGACGCGGCGCGCATGCTGGAGCACGGCATCACCAAGGAGCGCCTGCCGTTCGTGTACGGCTGGCACCGGCTGATCGTGTCGGCGCCGACAGCGGAACTCCTCGCGCAGCGCGTCGACACCGTGGTCGAGCACTACCGCGACATCGGCATCGACGTCGTCAACTCGACCGGCGACCAGTTCAGCCTGTTCAGCGAGTCGCTGCCCGGCGACCGCATCCGGCTGAACGCGTACGCGCAGCGGCAGCCGCTCCGCACGATCGCGGGCGGGATGCCGACCGCGACGGTCGACCTCGGCGACCGTCCGGACGACGCGAACGAGGGCTGGATCGGCCCGTACATCGGCGAGACGCTGGGTCGCGCGCGGTCGATCGTCCACTTCGACCCGCTGGTCGCGGCGGCCCGGAACCGTCCGACCGCCGTCGCGATCACCGGCGAGCCCGGCGGCGGCAAGACCACCCTCGCGCTGCTGCTGATCTACCAGATGGCGCTGCGCGGGGTGACGGTCGCCGCGATCGACCCGAAGGGCGACGCCGAGTCCCTCGTCCAGCTGCTGAAGGCGCGCGGACGCAAGGCGCGCACGCTGCCCCTCGGCTCCGCCGCGCCCGGCCTGCTCGACCCGTTCTCCTTCGGGGACGACCTGGCCGCGAAGAAGACGATGGCGACCGAGACCCTCCGCCTGCTCCTGCCGCGCATGTCGGAGGAGCGCGAGTCCGCGATGATCCAGGCGGTCGGCGCGGTCGCGAACGCCGAGCGGCCGTCCCTCGGCAAGGTCGTGGACCACCTGGAGTCCGCCCCCGACCCGGCGTCCAAGAACCTCGGCGCCGTGCTGCGGTCGATGTCGGAGATGCGCCTCGCGCGGCTCTGCTTCGACCCGTCCGGCGGTGAGCGCATCGACACCGAGGGCTGGACGACCGTCTTCACCCTCGGCGGCCTCACCCTCCCGGACGTGTCGATCAGCCGCGAGGACTACTCCTACGAGCAGCGCCTCTCGGTGGCGCTCATGTACCTGGTCTCCCAGTTCGCGCGCCGCCTGATGCACGGCCTCGACCGCCGCCTCCCGAAGGCCATCTTCCTGGACGAGGCGTGGGCCATCACATCGACACCGGAAGGTGCGAAGTTGGTGCCGGAAGTCTCGCGAATGGGTCGTTCTCGCAACACTGCGTTGATCCTGGTCTCGCAGAACGCCGGAGACCTCTTGAATGAGCAGGTGACCAACTGCCTGTCCTCGGTGTTCTCCTTCCGCTCGACCGAGCGCGTCGAGGTCGAGAATGTGATGGCCCTGCTGGGGGTGGAGCCGTCCGACGAGCACAAGGCCGTCCTGCGCAACCTCGGGAACGGCGAGTGCGTCTTCCGCGACCTCGACGGCCGCGCCGGCCGCATCGGCGTCGACCTCGTCTCCCCGGAGCTCCGCGCCTGGCTCGACACCAACCCGACCCGGCAACACCCCGGCTCGACCGACCTGACCACCGCGGGGGCCCACACCGAGGAGGCCGCCCCATGACCGCCCGCCCCCCCCGCCCCCCCGGCCCCTCCCGCCTCCCCATCCAGCAGAGCCCCGCGAAGGGGCTCGATCTCGGCCGGAAGAACGGCAGGCGCCGGCGCGGCCCGCGCCGGGCGTCGCTGCTGACGCTCGTCCTGGCGCTGTTCATGTTCGGGCTCACCCCGATCGCGAGCGCGGGACCGTTCGGCGGAGACCCCTGCCGTCCCTCCGACAGTCCGGCGCCGGAGCAGTATGGGGCCGGGGCGGACGGGATGATCAAGCCGCCCGACTATCCGGACGACAAGTTGAAGGCGACGCCGCCTTCGCAGCTGACGTACTACGACCGGTACGGGACGGCCGGGCAGTCGTGGTACGCGGTCGACATGGGCTGTTCGGACGCGATGGCGATGATGGGGAACGCCCTCGCGAACACGACGTTCACGCTGGTGCGGGCGATCGACCGGACGACGATCAGCGTGTACCAGGCGGCGGCGAGCGAGTCGCTGCTGAGCTGGCTGAAGAACACCGTGGACGGTGTGATCAGCCAGATGGGCAAGACGTTCAACGCCCGGTACTGGTCGTGGGTCGTGATCCTCGGGGCGATCACGCTGGCCTGGTGGGGGCTGGTGCGCAAGCGGGCCAGCAAGGTCACCGAGGGCGTGATCTGGATGGTCGCCGCGATGGTCGCGCTGATCTGGCTGATCGCGAGACCGGCGGACTTCACCACGCTCGGGACGAAGGTGTCGGGGGCGACGAGCGCGGCGTTCAACGCGGCGCTGCCGCAGAGCGACACCAAGGGGTCGACGTGCATCCCGGCGCCCGCGCCTCCGGCGGGGCAGCCCGCGACGCCGCCGCCCGCGCAGCCGGACGCGACGACGCGGAACGCGAACGGGCTGTGGGTCGCGCTGGTGTGCAAGCCGTGGCTGATGGGCGAGTTCGGCACGACCGACCCGAACGCGAAGATCGTCAAGGACAACGCGGACAAGCTGCTGTACGCGCAGGCCGTCGACCTGCCCGAGACGTACGGGCAGCAGAAGGTCGACCTCGCGAAGAAGGCCGACGCGTACAAGGACGTCTCGAAGAACGTCAAGGAGAACTACTCCGGCACGTACGCGCTGTTCCAGGGCAAGAACTGGACGAGCCGTCTGGCGGTGGCGTTCGGCGGGCTGTTCGCGGCGCTGGTCGCCGGGCTGCTGATCCTGGTGATCGCGATCGCGCTGATCGTGGTGAAGATCGCGTTCCTGCTGCTGCTCGTGGCGGGGCCGATCTTCCTCGGGATCGGCATCCATCCGGGGATCGGGCGGGTCATCGCGATCCGATGGCTCGAGCTGTTGCTCTCGATGCTGCTGAAACAGGCGGCGCTGATCGGCGTGCTGTCGCTGCTGCTGTGGGCGTACGGGCTCATCCTCGGCGAGACGCTGCCGTGGGGCCTGCAGATCCTGCTCATCGCGCTGGTGACGTGCGCGGCGTTCGTGTACCGCAAGCCGTTCCAGCACCTGTTCTCGGCGGTCGGCTACTCGGCGGTCGGGGCGCGGGAGAAGAGCGAGGCGCACCTGGACAAGTCGGTCGCCGAGGCCCGCAAGAGCACGGTGGGCGTCGCGGCGGCCGTGGTGCCCGGCGCGACCGGGTACCGGCTCGGCCGGTGGACCAAGCGGGACGCGGCGGCGGACGCGGCCGCCGAGGGCGGTGTCTCGGCGGCGGGCGTCACGGTCGCCGACCGGCGGGCGGGAGCGGTCGGCGTGGCCGACGCGCCGTCGCCGGACTCGGCGCCCGTGCTCGCGGCGAAACCGCGCGGTGGCTCGCCCGTGGCGGCGGCCGGAACCGGGCGTTCGCGGCGGGACGCTCCGCCGCTCAACCTCCCGACGCGCGCCGGGTCGCTCAGCGGTTCGGTCCGGGCGGACGGCGACGGCGGCGCGTCCGAGGCGGCGTCCGGCTCGGGTACCGGTGCGGGGCGTCCGGCTTCGTGGACGGCTCGTCCGTCCGGCGGCGGAGGCACCGGTGCCGGTGCGGTGACCGGCGGACGAGGTGGTGCGTCCGGTAACGGCGGCTCTGCTGTGGTCGCGGGACGCGGCGCGTCCGGTGGGTCCGGCGCGGGGCGCGGTGGGAGCGGCTCGGGCGGCGGGAGTGCCGCTGGGGCCGGTGCCGGCGCGCGGGCTCGCGGTGGCGGATCCGGGCCGACGTCGTGGACGGCTCGTCCGGGCGAAGGCGTGGGCGCCGGTGCATCGGCGGGCGGTAGCGGGTCGTCCGGCCGCCTGCGCGGTGGCGGCGGCGCGACGGGCGGCTCGGGTGGGTCCGCCGGTGGCGCGGGTGCGGCCGGGGGCTCCGGTGGTGCGGGCGCTTCCGGTGGTGACGCCGGGGCGGCCGGGGCCGGGTCGCGGCGGTCTCGTGGCGCGGACGCGGGCGGCGGCAGGTCGCGCCGCACGGCCGGTGCCGGCGCCGGTGCGGCCGGTGGTTCCAACGGTGGTTCCGGCGGCCGTGGAGGCGGCTGGTTCAGCGGCGGCGACTCCGGTGGCGGAGGCGGCGCGGCGTCCGGTGGCGGTGGCGGTGGCGCGGCGTCCGGTGGTGGCGCGTCCGGCGGCGGTGCGTCGGCCGGCGGTGGTGGGGAGTCGGGTGGCTCCTCGTCCGGCGGGCGGAGCTGGTTCGGCGGCGGACGGCGCGACTCCGGCGGCAACGGTGACGGCGGCGGACGCCGCGGATCCGGTGGCGGCGGCGGTGCCCCCGGAGCGGGCGGCAGCGGCGGACGGCGCGACTCCGGCGGGAACGCCGGGTCCGGGCGCGGAGGCTCGGGCGGCGGCGGAGCGTCCGGTGGAGGCGACGCCGGCGTGCCGCAGCAGCGGTCCGGCTCGGGCGGCGACGGGAACGGCGCGGGCGCGCCCCAGCCGCCGCCGCTGTGGGGCGGACGCCGCTCCGGCGGTGAGGACGAGCCGCCGATCCCGTTCTGGCTGCGTCCGGTCGATCGGGACGAGTGATGAACCTGTCCGACCGGCAGCGAAAGATCCTTTTCGGAGTGCTGGTGGTGGTCCTGGCCGCCGTCGGGGTGTACCTGACGGCGGCGTCCCCCCAGCACAAGCCGTCCCATCACGCCGCGCGTCCCGCGCCGGTGACCAGCGGCGGGCCGGTCGCCCCGGCCTCCCCGCCGCCCGGCATCTCGGCGCAGATCACGCCCGGGAACTTCGACATCTACCGGCTGCTGCCGTTCACCCAGCAGGAGTTCGCGACCGCCGCCGACACCGCGCAGCGGTTCGTGGCCGCCTACGGGACCTACCGGTTCGACGAGCAGCCGCAGGCGTATGCCGCGCGGCTCCAGCCGCTGGTGAACGACCAGGTCGCGCAGCAGATCGCGCAGGGGTTCGCGGCGCCCGGCATCCAGCAGCGGCGGCAGCAGGAGCAGACCGTCGCGACCTGCACCGCGACGCTCGACCGGGTGCGCGACATCGGCAACAACTCGATCATCTTCCTGGTGACCGGGAAGCAGCAGATCGCCAGGGCCGGGGGCGGGACGAACGACAGCAAGCAGTGGGCGGTGACGGTGTCGCGTGACGGGAACGCGCTGAAGGTCGCCGCGTTCGAGCCCGCCGACGTGGGCCAGGCGGGCGACACCGGAGGAGGCGGAACCGGATGACCCGCGCCCGCGTGCTGGCCGTCACGGCGCTGGTCGCCGCCGGCTCGCTGTTCGCCGCCCTGATGCTGATCCCGGTGCTGTTCGGGGCGAGCCAGTTCATGTTCGGCGGGGGCGGCGCGGGCAGCGGCGGCTGCGTCGACACCTCCGGCGCGTCCGGGCAGCCGGGCGCGTCCGCGGACGCCCGCGGCATCCCGTCGAACTACCTGTCGCTGTACCAGGCGGCGGGGAAGCAGTACGGCATTCCCTGGAACGTGCTCGCGGGCATCGGCGAGGTCGAGACGGAGCACGGCACGTCCACCCAGCCCGGCGTGTCGAGCGGCGTGAACTACGCGGGCGCGGGCGGGCCGATGCAGTTCCTGAAGTCCACGTTCGACTCGTTCGCGGTGGACGGCGACCGCGACGGCAAGAAGAACCTCTACGACCCGGCCGACGCGATCTACACCGCCGCCGCGTACCTCAAGCACAACGGCGCCCCGGAGCGGATGAAGACCGCGATCTTCATGTACAACCACTCCTGGAACTACGTGAACCTCGTCCTGGACTGGGCGGGCAAGTACGCGAGCGGCAACTTCAAGGTCGTCCAGTCGAACGGCGTGGACTGCAAGGACGACGAGCTCCCCGCGAACGCGTCGGGCGTCATCCGGCAGATCATCGCGTTCGCGCTCGCGCAGCGCGGCAAGCGCTACATCTTCGGCGCGTCCGGGCCGGACGCCTGGGACTGCTCCAGCCTCCTCCAGGCCGCCTACAAGTCGGTGGGGCTGGACATCCCGCGCACGACGTTCGACCAGTGGCCGTTCGGCCAGAAGATCCCCAAGGGCCAGGAGCAGCCCGGTGACCTGGTGTTCTTCAATTCGGGACCGGGCACCTCGTCGGACAACCCGGGACACGTCGGGATGGTCATCGGGAAGAACCGCATGATCGTCGCGCGCTGCTCCGCGTGCGTGCCGAACATCGGCGTGACGCCCTACAACCGCCCCGACTGGGTCGGCGTGACGCGTCCGCTGGCGACCGCGAAGCTCAAGGCGCAGCTTGCCCACGTGACCGCGGAGGCCCAACCCGGCGGCTGACCCGACGCACGAGCCGGACCCGCGTGCCCGCCGCACCAACCGGGCGCGCGGAATTGGTGTGCGTGCTTGGTGGGGAGTTTTCAGCGGCGCGGGGGGAGGGGCGCCAGGATGGCGCGGAGGGCGTCGGCGGCGGCGCGTAGCTTCTCAGGCGGGACGGCGCCGAAGAGGTCCTCGTGCGCCTTGCCGCTGGCGGTGAGGGCGCGTTCGGTGACGCTCAGGCCGTCGTCGGTGAGGCGGACCCAGCGGCCCCGGCCGTCGCCCTCGTCGCTGCCGCGCTCGACGTGCCCGGCCTTCTCCAGGCGCTGCAGAACGTTGCTGGTGCCGCCGGAGGTGAGCAGGGCCTTGCGGGTGAGGTCGGTCGGGCGCAGCCGGTAGGGGCTGCCCGCGCGGCGCAGGATCGTGAGGACCTCGAACTCGGCGTAGGTCAGGCCGAGGTCGGCGAGGTCGGCGCGGACGGCCTGCTGGACGAGGCCCTGCAACCGCGCGGCCCGCTTGCCGACCTCCAGCATGGCGACGAGCGGCTCGCCGAGCCCCTCGGCGCGCCAGCCGTCGGCGAGGGCGTCGACCTCGTCGCGGAGGGAGTCGCGGTCGTGCTGCACGCAGCCGAGGATACTCGCCGCCTATATTGCTTTCTAAAAAGCTTTTCCTTAAGCTTTCAGCCATGACAAACCCTCTGCTGATCCAGGGCGGGCTCGTGCTCGCCCCGCGTGTCCTCGGTGTCGCCGACGTGCTCGTCCGGGACGGGGTCGTCGCCGCCGTCGGGCCGGACCTCCCCGCCCCGGACGACGCGGAGGTGATCGACGCGTCCGGACGGATCGTCCTGCCCGGCTTCGTCGACACCCACCGGCACATGTGGCAGGGCGCGATCCGCGGCGTCCTGCCGGACACGACGCTGCCGGGCTACCTGGAGCGCGTGCTCGGGCGGCTCGCCCCCGAGTTCCGGCCCGAGGACGTCCACGCGGGCGTGCTGGGCTCCGCGCTGGAGGCCCTCGACTCCGGCGTCACGACCGTCGTGGACTGGTCGCACGTCCTCGCCACGCCCGAGCACGCCGACGCGAACGTCCAGGCCCTGCACGACGCCGGGATCCGCGCGGTGTTCGGCTACTGCCACACGAGCGGCGAGGCGACCCGCGCGGCGGAGACGCGACGCGTCCGGGAGCTGTGCGGGGACGGCCTCGTCCGGATGGCGGTGGCCGCGCTCGGCCCCGACTTCGGCGACCTGGACGCCGCCCGAGAGGAATGGCTGTCCGCGCGCGAGCTGGACGTGATGATCACCACGCACATGGGCGGCCACGGCCGGGAGACCGCCGCCGCCGGGCAGGCGTGGCTCGACGAGCACGACTTGTGGACGCCCGGCACGATGTACGTCCACGCCAACGACTACACCGACGAGCAGTTCGCGCGCATCGCCGACCACGGCGGGACGGTCTCGGTCTCGCCCGCGGTCGAGACCGCGATGGGGTTCAGCCTCCCCGTCACCGGCCGCGCCCGGGCCGCGGGCGTCCCGACCGCGCTCAGCGCGGACGCGATCACCAGCGCCCCCGGCGACATGTTCAGCCTGATGCGCGCCGCCTACCTCACCGAACGCGCCCGTCCGGACGGCGCGGGCCTCGGGTTCACGGCCGCGGACGCGCTGCGCATGGCGACCGCGGACGGCGCCCGGGTCGCCGGCCTGGACGGCGTCACCGGCGAGATCGCCCCCGGCCGCCAGGCGGACCTCGTCCTGCTGCGCACCGATCTGCCCGGCGTCGCGCCCGTCCACGATCCGGTGGCGGCGGTCGTGCTGCACGCCGACACGCGCGCGGTCGAGACCGTCCTGGTGGCGGGACGCGTCGTCAAGCGCGACGGCCGCCTGGTGGCGGACGTCCGCGCCGTCCTCGACCGCCTGGCGGCGTCCGCCGAGCACCTGGCGAAGGCCGCCTCGTAACCCGGAGGCCGCCTCGAACCCGAAGGTGGCCTCGTGACCGGAAGGGCGCGACTTGGCGCCCTTACCGGACGGGCCGGAAGAAATAGAGGGGTGGCGGGTGGGGGCGCCGTGACATGCTGGCAGCGTGGACGAGCCGGACATGACACTGGAAATCGCGCCCGAACTCCTCCTGTTCCTGCCCGCCTCCCGCCGCCGCGAGCGGCAGCGGGTCGGCTGGGACGGGACGTCGAGCCTGGGCCACGTCATCGAGTCCCTCGGCGTTCCGCTGCCCGAGGTCGGCAGCCTGGCCGTGGACGGGGCGCCGGTCGAGCCGTCGCACCGTCCGCCCGCCGGGGCGGTCGTGCGGGTCGAGCCGGTCGCGCGCCCGCAGGAGGTGCCGCTGGAGCCGGGCCAGGCCGCGCCGCGCTTCCTGCTCGACGTCCACCTCGGCACCCTCGCCCGCCGGATGCGCCTGATCGGCCTCGACACCGCCTACCACAACGACATGGACGACCCGGAGCTGGTCGTCCAGGCGAACGCGGAGCGGCGCGTCCTGCTCAGCCAGGACCGGGGGCTGCTGATGCGGCGCGCGCTGTGGTTCGGCGCGTACGTCCGCAGCCCCCGCCCGGACGACCAGCTCCGCGACCTGCTGGAGCGGTTCGCCCCGGAACTGGCGCCCTGGACGCGCTGCACCGCCTGCAACGGCGTCCTCGTCCCGGTGGACAAGGCCGAGATCGAGCGGGAGCTCGCCGAGGGCACCCGCCGCAGCTACGACGCCTACGGACGCTGCCCGGACTGCGGGCGCGTCTACTGGCGCGGCGCGCACGGCGACCATCTGGAGTCGATCGTCGAGGCCGCCCGGCAGACCGTGGCGCGCGCCCGCGCCGCCACCACGCCGTCCCGCTGATCTCCGCACGGCTGCGCGTCTTCGCCGAGGACGTGTCGTCGGGATCGTCCCGCCCGATGAGGCCTGCGAACACGGCGTTCTTCCGGGGCAGCCGCTGTGGGGCCGGACGCGGGCGCGATGGCGTCCGCCCCGGAGGCACCGGGCGGGCGCGGACGCGGCATGATGACGGTCCATGAGCGTGAGCGTGGTGGTGGGAGCGGCGATCATCTCGGACGGGCGGCTGCTCGCGGCGCAGCGGGCGGAGCCGCCGGAACTGGCCGGGGGCTGGGAGTTCCCCGGCGGCAAGGTGGACCCGGGGGAGAGCGACGAGCAGGCGCTCGTCCGCGAGTGCGAGGAGGAGCTGGGCGTCCGGGTCGAGCTGGGCGAGCGTATCGGCGGCGACTGGCCGCTGGTGCTCGGCGGCGCCGTCCTACGGGTGTGGACGGCGACCCTCGTGGAGGGCGAGCCCGCCGCGCTGGAGCACCTCGCGCTCCGCTGGCTCTCGCGCACCGACCTGTACGACGTCGAGTGGCTCCCCGGCGACCTCCCGGTCGTCGAGGCGATCGCCCCCTACCTGACGCCCTGACCGCGTCCCCAGCGCGGGCTCAGGGGACCCGGCGTCCTCGGCGTTCCGGTCCTGAAATGCGGCGACCGGCGGCCGCGGGATGCGGGCGCCGGTCGTGGCCGGGAAGGGCGGGTGGTCACTCGATGCGGTTCGCGCCCGCGTAGTCCGAGCGGTCGGAGAGCTTGGAGACCTTGACCACGTCGCCGGTCTGCGGGGCCTGGAGGAACAGGCCGTTGCCCGCGTAGATGCCCATGTGGTGCAGGTTGCCGCCGAAGTAGACCAGGTCGCCCTGGCGCAGCTCGTCGCGGCCGACCTTGGTGCCGAGGTCGTACAGGTCGCCGGTGTAGTGCGGCAGGCCCGGCTTGCCCACCTGCGCGTAGGCCCAGATCACCAGGCCGGAGCAGTCGAAGCTGTCCGGTCCGGCGGCGGCCCAGACGTAGGGGGAGCCGAGCTTGGTGAGGGCCTTGCGCAGCATCTTCTGCGGCAGGCCGCTGCCCCGGACGGTCACGGTGTAGCCGGACGTCGGGTCCTTGGTGCGGGTGATGTTGAGCTTGTCCAGCAGCTTCTGGACCTGGTCGATCTTGCCCTTGGTGGTCTTGCGGGCCGCGTCGGCCTGGTCCGCGGCCTGCTTGACCTTGGCGGTCTGCGCCTGCGCGTCGGACTTGGCCTTGTTGGCCTGGTCGATCAGGGCCTGGAGGCGCTGGACGGCGCCGGCGCGGTTCTGCGCCAGGTAGGCGGTGTCGGACAGGCCGCCGTCGTCGCCGGAGGCGAAGATCATGTCGGGTCCGCCGCCGCTCATGTACTGGTTGGCGGCGACCCGGCCGAGCGCGGCCCGCGCGGGCGCGGCCTGCGCCTCCAGCGCGTCCGCCCGGCGGGTGGCGTCCTGCTCGGCCTTCTGCGCCTTGCCCAGTTCCACCCGGGACTTGTTGTACTGCTCGGTCAGGTTCTCGGCCTCGTCCTGGAGCTGCTGGAGCTGCTTCTTCAGGTCGGCCTCGGTGGGCTTGCCCGAGCTGGAGGGCGAGGGGTTCGGGGCCGTCGGAGAGGCCTGGGCGAGGCCGGGTGCGGCGACGCCGAGACCGAGCGCGAGGACGGTCGCGGCCGCGAGTGTCACGCGGCGGCGCTGGGGGTCCTTGGCCAAGGCCGGTGTTCTCCTCTTCGTGTGCCGCCTACCGGGTTAGCTGACGGGTTCGGGCCAGGAGTCGCCCTACGCCGCACGGCGCGGCGCCGTCCCGGATGAGGACGTCCCGTGACGTGCGCCGATTCACCCCGGGGGTGTGGGTCCCCGGTTCCCTGACGGGATTCGGCGGTCCGGTCGCAGCCCCGGGGGCGGGGCTTCGGCACGGCCGGATCTGCGGGGCAGACTACAAAGGAAGTTCAAAAATGGCCAAACAGCTACGCATGGTGTCCATGTGTGAGCAGGTGGTGCTATTGGGGCGGCGGGATGGACGGAGGTCCGTGCGCCCGGCTGGACCGGGGCCTTCACCCGATGGCCTTCCGCCGGACGGACGGGATCGCCGAACGGCCGAGTAGACTGGGCTGGTCGCACGTCTGCGGCCGATCCCGAACTCTCACCCAAGGCGAAACCGCATGCCCTTCTCCACGCGCGACGACCTCCGGAACGTCGCCATCGTCGCCCACGTCGACCACGGCAAGACCACGCTGGTCGACGCCATGCTCTGGCAGTCCGGCGCGTTCCGCGAGAACCAGGACGTGGACGACCGCGTCATGGACTCCAACGACCTGGAGCGTGAGAAGGGCATCACGATCCTGGCGAAGAACACCGCGGTGCGGCACGCCGGGATGACGATCAACATCATCGACACCCCCGGCCACGCCGACTTCGGCGGCGAGGTCGAGCGCGGGCTGTCCATGGTCGACGGCGTCGTCCTGCTGGTGGACGCCAGCGAGGGCCCCCTGCCGCAGACCCGGTTCGTGCTGCGCAAGGCCCTGGAGGCGCGGCTCCCGGTGATCCTGGTCGTGAACAAGACCGACCGTCCGGACGCCCGCATCGACGAGGTCGTGGACGAGACCTACGAGCTGTTCATGGACCTCGACGCCGAAGAGGACCAGATCGAGTTCCCGATCGTCTACGCGTCCGGCCGGGCGGGCCGCGCGTCGCTGAACAAGCCCGGCGACGGCGAGCTGCCCGACAGCGAGGACCTGGAGCCGCTGTTCACGGTCATCAAGGAGACCATCCCGGCGCCGTCCTACGACCCGGACGCCCCGCTCCAGGCGCACGTCACCAACCTGGACGCCTCCAGCTACCTCGGCCGGATCGCGCTGTGCCGCGTGCACAACGGCGTGATCAAGAAGGGCCAGCAGGTCGCCTGGTGCCGGCACGACGGCAGCGTCGAGAAGGTCAAGATCACTGAGCTGATGATGACCGAGGCGCTCACCCGCAAGCCCGCCGACGAGGCCGGCCCGGGCGACATCATCGCGATCGCCGGCATCCCGGACATCATGATCGGCGACACCATCGCCGACGCCGAGGACCCGCGCCCGCTGCCGCTGATCACCGTGGACGAGCCCGCGATCTCGATGACCATCGGCACCAACACCTCGCCGCTCGCGGGCCGCGAGAAGGGCACCAAGGTCACCGCCCGCCTGGTCAAGGACCGCCTCGACCGCGAGCTGGTCGGCAACGTGTCGCTGCGCGTGCTGCCGACCGAGCGTCCGGACGCCTGGGAGGTGCAGGGCCGCGGCGAGCTGGCCCTCGCCATCCTGGTCGAGAACATGCGCCGCGAGGGCTACGAGCTGACCGTCGGCAAGCCGCAGGTGGTCGCCAAGGAGATCGACGGCAAGAAGCACGAGCCGGTCGAGCGGCTCACCGTCGACATCCCCGAGGAGCACCTCGGCGCGGTCACCCAGCTCATGGCCGTCCGCAAGGGCCGCATGGAGCACATGACCAACCACGGCACCGGCTGGATCCGGATGGAGTTCCTGGTCCCGGCGCGCGGCCTGATCGGCTTCCGCACCGAGTTCATGACCGAGACCCGCGGCACCGGCATGGCGCACCACGTGTTCGAGGGCTACGAGCCCTGGTTCGGCGAGCTGCGCACCCGCCCGACCGGGTCGCTCACCTCCGACCGCGCGGGCGCCGCGACGGCCTACGCCATCCTGAACCTCCAGGAGCGCGGCACCTTCTTCGTCGGCCCGACCACCGAGGTGTACGAGGGCATGATCGTCGGCGAGAACTCGCGCGCCGACGACATGGACGTCAACATCACCAAGGAGAAGCAGAAGACCAACGTCCGCTCCTCCACGGCCGAGACGACCGAGACGCTGACCCCGCCGCGGCTCCTCACCCTGGAGGAGAGCCTGGAGTTCATCCGCGACGACGAGTGCGTCGAGGTCACGCCCGGGTTCGTCCGGATCCGCAAGATCGTCCTGGACGCCAAGGAGCGGGAGCGGATGCGCGCCCGCGCCAAGCGCAACGCCGGCTGACGCTCCTCGGACGGAACGCAGAACGGAACGAGGAACGGCCCCCGCTGGAAAAGCGGGGGCCGTTCCTCGTTCTGCCTCAAGCGGCAGGGGCCGTTCTCACGTTCCAGGGAGTCAGTTCCCGGCGCGGGTCCAGTCGGTGAAGGACGTCGCCGTGGACGCGGCCGTCGCGCGCATGGTGTAGAGGTGCGCGTCGCCGCCGAACGCCAGGACGACCAGACGGCCGTCCGCGTCGTAGGCGAGGGCGGGGGACCCCATGACGTCGGCCCGGTGCGTGGACCACGCGTACGGGCCGTACGGGGCGTTCTGGACGCCCAGGGCGAGCGCGCCGTCGGTCGTGCGGGCCGCGAGGACGGTCCGCTGCCCGCTGCCCGCGGCGGCCGTGCCCTCGAACGTCATCGGGCCGTACAGCGGGTCCGGGCGCTGGCCGTCGTCCGACTGGGTGACGGTCGAGGCGGCCCCGGCGGCGGGGTAGAAGATCCGCGCCGCGCCGGTCGCGTCCACGGCCGCCGTGATCGGCCCGGCGGGCGGCCCGCCGACGCCGCCGGGCACCCGGACGAACGGCTCGCCCGGCTGCTGCCGCCGCCAGCGCGCGACGCCCGTGTCGGTCGGCGCGAAGACCTCCACCCGGCCGGACGCGTCGGCGACGGCCGCGACGCCGTCCCGGACGCCCTTGGCGGCGAGGGGGGTCCAGTCCTCGGCCCAGGCGCCGCCGCGCCGCTCCTTGACGCTCACGCCGCCGTCCAGGTTCCGGACCGCCACGGTCATGTCGCCGTTCGCCGACACCGCGACGGCGGGCGAGCCGACCGTGATGCCCGCGTCGGGATCGGGGTTGCCGAGCGACCACCACGCCGTCCAGCCGCCGGACGCCGTCTGCGCCGCGGTCACGATCGCGTCGTCGGAGAGCCGCAGCGCGAACAGGTGGATCATGCCGCGGGCGTCCCGGACGGCCGTCACGTACGGCGCGAGGCCGCCGCCGGGGGCGCCGGGCCCGAACCGCGGACCGGTCCAGGGGCCGCCCGGCCGCGCCTGCTGCCACTGCGCGACCCGGCCGTCCAGGACGCCGAACGCGTTCAGCCGCTTGGCGCCGTCCAGCACGGCCCAGTTGGTTCCGTTCGTCCAGCGGGTGTACTGGCGCGAGTAGAACAGGTTGTAGAAGGTCGGGTTGTTCGGGCTCGGCCCCGGGTCGTTCACGCCGTTCACGCCGAGGTAGGTCAGGAAGAGCTGCTTCTTCACTGGGCCGATCGGCCCGAGGTTCGGCGGCGAGGTCCGCACGTTGTAGTCGCGGTAGTAGCGGACGAGAACGTTCCCGTTCCGCTGCGGGCCGGTGTAGCGCGCGGCGGCCTCGGCGACCAGGCGGCCCGCGCCCCGGTGGTCGGTGTGGTCGCCCATCGCCGCCACGATGTGCGTGAACCGGCCCTGGACCGGCGGGGACTTCGGGTCCTGCGCCATCACGACGGTCGGGCCGAACCGCTGCATCAGCCAGGTCAGCGCGTTCTCGAGCTGCTGCTTGGTGTACCGCTGCCGGACGTAGCGGGGGTCGCAGCCCGTCCCGTCGGTGTGCTCGGAGCCGAGCGTCGTCGCCGCGCCGACCCCGTGCTGGAGCTCCTCCAGCGACGAGGTGTGCTGCATCGCCGGCTTGTCACCGGCCTCGTGCAGCTTGAAGAAGACGAGCCGGATGTTGGACGTCCCGTTCAGCGTGTCCAGCTCGACGACCTGGCCGCCGGGGAGGCGCAGCGGCGTGCGCGTCCACTGGTTCGGCATCTTCGCGTTGCGCGCCCAGGCGGCGCGTGCGCCGTCCTCGCGGTGCATCCCGTAGACGCACCGGTTCTTGTACCGGCGTCCGTTCGCCTCGCCGCTCGTGAGGTACACCGTGGTCGTGTCGACGGCAGCGGAGCGGATCATGTCCGGGTAGAGGAACAGGGAGTCGTCGTCCTCGTGGGCGACGACCTGCATGTAGCGTCCGCCGGGCGCGGACCACCGTCCGCCCGTCCCGCCCGCGGGCTCGGCCGAGAGCGTCCCCGGCGTGGTCGTCGGCCGGACGCCGTCCGCGAGCGCGTCGCCCGCCCGGTGCGCCACCTTCCCGTGCGCGCCGGTGCTGGTTCCGTGGCCGTCCGGGTACGCCGCCAGCAGGGACGACATCACGCCGAGCGCACCCAGGGCGAGGATCGCCTCGACCGCAAGGATCCCCCGTTTCAACCGACCTCCCGGCCGTCCAGCGGCTCGCCGGAACGGACCGTGCCGTTCGCGTGACGCCGAGCTATGAAATTGCCACAAACATGCATATTGGAGGATGCACGATTCGTCCGTAAGGTTGCGCCTCTCAGGTCACGAAAAGACAACGGCGGCCCGGAAACTCCGGACCGCCATTATGCCGCTACGGAACGCGTCCTATCGAACATCCACGAACGTCGTCTTGACCGGCGAGTCGTAGTAGTGGGTCTTGTCGCCGAAGTACTCGTAGCTGAAGTAAGCGTCGCGCGGAATGCGGAAGCGCGCGCTGAAGCGGCCCTTCGAGTCCGTCTTCGGACGGGCGAACCAGTACCACTTCTTCTCGCCCTTGAACTTCACGTACAGGTAGACCTGCTGGCCCTTGAACGGAACGTAGTGGCCCGCCTTCGGGTCGTGCTTGAGCGTCCCGCTGAAGTACACGTAGCCGTTCTTGCGGACCTTGCGCGGCGTCACCTTCCAGCCGTAGGTCAGCGCGTTGATGCGCTTGTCCATGACCGTCGGGCTGGTGGACGGCGCGAGCGTCGGGTCGCCGGGGAAGCGCACCCGGTAGTTGCCATGCGAGCAGTAGACCGTCAGGTCGCTGGCGAACGAGCCGCCCGCCGTGGTGATCAGCGGCTTCTGGCCCTTGCCGGGCTTCACCGTCAGCCACTTGTGCAGCTGGTAGGAGTAGCACTCCGCGACCAGCCACTTCCCGGCCGGGACGGTCGTGCCGTCGGTCGCCGCGACCTTGCCCCAGATCTTCAGCTTGGCGTCCCACGTGGTGGACATGCCGAACGTGACCTTGGTGGGGGTCTTCGGCGCGGCGGGCGCCGCGGCGTTCGCGGCCGCCGGGGCGGCCACCAGGGAGGCCGCGACGGCGGCCGTGCTCGCGAGGAGCAGGGACTTGCGCATGGGCATCACTTTCATCGAGGGGACACGAGGACCGGCTTGACCAGCCACGTGACGTAATGGGTCGAGTCGCCGTAGAAGGTGTAGCCGACATAGATCGGCTTGGCCTTCGCGCCGACCTGGACGCGGGTCTGGAAGAAGCCCTTCGAGCCGGACTTGTCGTCGCTGAACGCGTGCCAGGCCGACATGTCGTTCAGGCAGTCGCGGCCCTTGAGGCAGTACTCCACCGAGACTCGGCGGCCCTTCAGCCCCTTCCAGGACGAGCCGGGCTTCTCCTGGAGGTAGCCGCGCACAGTGAACGACGAACCGCGGCGCGGATGGGTCGTGGAGACGTTCCAACCGGCGACGCGGGTCGAGATCCGGCGGTCGCGGACCTCGCCGGAGACCGTCGCGGCGAAGGCCGGCCCGCCCGCGAAGCGGACGCGGTAGTAGCCGTGCCGGTAGCGCGCGCCGGTGTGGCGCGGGTCGGTGGCGAACGTGCCGTCCGCCTTCGTGACCAGCGCCTTCGGGAGGGCGCGCCAGTGCCGGTGGGTGTCGTCGGCGGTCTCGACGACCAGCTTGCGTCCGGCGCCCACGGGACCGCCGGTCTTGGTGGTCAGCCGGCCGGACAGGCTCAGCTGCCCGGTCGCGCGGGTGGCGACCTTCAGTCCGGTGATCTTGGTGGGCAGGGGGGAGGGGGCGGCGTGGGCGGCGGCCGGGACGGCCACGGTGAGGGCCGTGACCGTCGCCGCGCCCAGCGCCAGGGGGGCGATGCGCATCGATCTCATTTCCGGTGTCCGAGTACGTCCGAGCCGGACGCGTAAACAGGACGCCGCAGGTCACAGCCCGGTTGGCCGATGATAGATCACGAAAGCGCAACGTTGGAACGGTCCCTACCGAGCGCCCGCGGGCGCTTACCGGACGGAGACGTACGTCGCCTTCAGGGGCGAGTCGTAGTAGTGGGTCTTGTCGCCGTAGTAGACGTAGGCGAACGACGCGTTCTTGTAGAGGCGCCAACGTGCGGTGAAGTGACCCTTGGCGTCCGTCTTGGGACGCGCGAACCACGTCCACTCGCGGTCGCCCTTGTACCTGACGATCAGGTAGACGCGCTGGCCCTTGAACGCGACGTACCTGCCGGGCGTGGGGTCCTGCTTGAGCGTGCCGCTGAAGGAGACGTAGCCGCCCTTGCGGACCTTCAGCGGGCTGACCTTCCACCCCGTGACCATCGCGTTGATCCGGGTGTCGCGAACGGAGGCGCTGGTCGCGGGCGCGAGCCGCGCGTCACCCGCGAAGCGCACGCGGAACTGGCCGTGGGCGCATCCGGTCGTTCCCTTGAAGGTGAACGCCCCGCCCGCGCGGGTCACCGGGGCCTTCACGCCCTTGCGCGGCGCGATCGTGAACCAGGGGATGCCCTTGACCACGGCCAGGCACTGGAGGGTCAGCGGCAGCCCGGCGGGCACGGGCGCCCCGGTCGCGGTGAGCCTGCCCGTGACGGTGAGCTGAGCCGAGGACGTCGTGGACGCCTTGAACGTGATCTTCGTCGGCGCTTTCGCCGCGGTCTGCGCGGTGGCGGCGGCGTTCGCGGTCGCGGGGGCGAGCGTGAGGGAGGCCGCGACGGCGGCGGCGCTCGCGAGGAGCAGGGACTTGCGCATGGACATCGCTTTCTTCGGACGACGGCTACCGGAACTCCGGCCGCGTCCGCGCCGGAAGCGGTCCGTACGGGGGCGGCGTGAAGATCCAGATCAAGGACGCCGCGGGCTGTGCGCGGGTTGACCGGGGACGGGCATGAAATCGCGACGGCGGCCCGGGAACGAGCCGGGCCGCCGTCGCGCGTTGAGCGTTCTGCGGTGAGGGCGCCGTGTTCGAGCGCCCTCGCGGGTGATCAGTTGAGGGACACGGTGCCCGCCACGTCGGCGGCGAGGCGGAGCTGGTCGCCGTCGCGGAGCGGGGCGTCCACCCGCGGGGGCAGGCGCTCGCCGTTGATGAAGGTGCCGTTCGTCGAGCCCTCGTCGCGGACCCAGGCGGTGCCCTGCTGGTCGAGCCAGACCGTCGAGTGCCGCCGCGAGACGTTGTCGTAGGGGGTGAACGTCGCCGCGACGGGGGACTGGCCCGCGTCCCGGCCGAGCACCAGGCTCTGCCCGATGGCGACCTTCAGCTCGCCGGTCGGGAACTGCACCCGCAGCGTCGGCGCGCCCTTGCCCGGCAGCGGGCGCAGGCACGAGTCGCACTGCGCGGCGGACGGGTTGGTCAGCACCGCCTCGCAGTACGGGCACATCATCGCCGTGTTGTCGGGACGGCGACCGCCGTGGGCGTCGGACGGGAGGAGCGTCTGCTCGCGGCCGTGCGGGGGCAGCGGCGGGCCACCCGGTCCGCCGGGGCCTCCGGGAGGGCCGTAGCCGGGCTGCGGCGCGCCCCACGGGTCCTGCGGCGCCGGCGGCGGGGGAGAGCCCCACGGGTCCTGCTGCTGCGGCGCCGGAGGCTGCCCGTAGTCGGGCTGCCCGCCGTGCTGTGGCTGTCCGTAGTCGGGTTGTCCGCCGCGTCCGTAGTCGGGCTGTCCGCCGTGCTGCGGCGCGGGGGCCTGCCCGTAATCGGGTTGGCCGCCGTGCTGTGGCTGTCCGTAGTCGGGTTGTCCGCCGCGTCCGTAATCCGGCTGTCCGCCGTGCTGCGGCGCGGGAGGCTGGCCGTAGTCGTGCTGGCCGCCGCCACCGGGGCCGCCGCCGTGCTGCTGCGGAGGCTGGCCGAAGCCGCCCTGCTGCTGCGGGGGACCCCACGGGTCGGACGACTGCTGCGGAGGGCCCCACGGGTCCGACGACTGCGGCGGCTGCTGCTGGCGCGGCGGCTGCCCGTAGTCGGGCTGCTGGCCGTAGTCCGGCTGGCCGCCCTGCTGGTACGGCGGCTGCCCGCCCGGCTGCGGAGGCTGGCCGTAACCGCCCTGCTGGCCGTACGGCGGGGGTGCGCCGTGCTGCCCGCCGCCGTGCTGTCCACCGCCGTGCTGACCGCCGCCGTGCGGGCCGGGCTGGCCGGGCGCGGGCGGCGGGGGGGTGCGGGGCGGGGCCTGGTCGCCGTAGCCCTGGCCGCCGGGGTGCTGCTGCTGGTGCTGCGGCGGCTGCTGCGCGCCCGGGCGGGCCAGGTTCGCGCCGCAGCTCAGGCAGAGCAGATCTCCCGGCTGCACCGGTTCATTGCAGTATGGGCAGTTCATGGTCTCCATGACACATCCCCCGCGCGCACTCCGGCCTGTTCCAGCGTCGATGTGAGGTGATCGAGGTCACCTCGTCGCGGGATCCCGATGTAGTACACCCGCCTTCCCTCCGGCCCCTCGTCCACGGACACCTGCATGCGGGGCGTGTCGTCCCGGTTCGATTCCTCGCCGGCCGCCGCCGCGTAGCGCCGCCGTCCGAGCCCGGACAGCGGCACGACACGTTGGTTGGCCGACCCCCTCCAGAGTAGGGACCCTCCGGGGGAGTGTCGCCCCTCCGGGTTGAGCCGGTCGACGTACGGCCCCGTGATGACGGCGTCGCACCTGTTCAGGATCTCGCGGGCCGCGAGGGAGCGCGAGAGCCGTGTGTAGACATATCCGCTGTAGACGAGAATGTCCAACGGAATGCTCTCATGGCCGAGCTCGGCCTGCCAGGCGCGCACCCCGGAGACCAGCTCCAGCACGGCCTCCGGCTGCTGGAACGGTTCACCGCCGGAGATGGTGATGCCGTCCAGCGGGGCGGGCAGCGACCGCAGCCAGCCCAGGACGGCGTCCACCGGGACGGCCTTGGCGGGGTCGGCGTCCCAGGTGTCGCGGGACAGGCAGCCTTGGCAGTGCAGCGTGCAGCCCTGCGTCCAGATGCCGGCCCTCGTCCCCGGGCCGAGCGTCGTCACGGGGTAGTGCGCCTTGGCGAGCAGGAGATCGGTCACACCCGCCCCCTCACGCCGGCCCGTTCGCGCCGGCTCCCCGTGCCGGCCACCTCATGTCGGTTCCCCACGCCGGCCACCTCGTGTGGGTTCCCCGCGGCGGCCACCTCGTGTGGGTTCCCCCGCGCCGGCGCCCTCACGCCAGGTCCAGGTGGACGATGCTGCCCTCGCGCCGGATGCCGGTCACGGTGACCTTCTCGTCCGCGGTGAGCTCGCGGTCGAACAGCGCGCGGGCGAGGGGGTTGACGAAGAACGACTCCAGCGCCATGCCGATGCCGCGTCCGCCCTTGTCCAGCTCGGCGGTGCACCACTCGCGCAGCGTCCCGAGCGCCTCGCCCTTCATCGTCAGGACGAGCCGGTGCTCCTCGGTCACCCGGCGGCAGATGTTCGCGAACTGCAGGTCGAAGATCCGGTCCGCGGCCTCCGCGCCGATGAAGTCGAACACCACGATGTTGTCGCCGAACCGGTTGAGCAGCTCCGGCCGGTTCAGCACCTCGGTGAAGTGGTCGGCGACGGCGCCCTTGATCCGCTGCTCGACGTCCTCGTACGGCATGCCCGGCATCACGTTGCGGACCCGCGTCGTCGGGCCGCCGCCGGCGTCGTGCGCCGGGACGAACATGCCGAGGTTCGAGGTGAACACCAGGATCGCCTCGGAGAAGTGGACGGTGTTGCCGCGCCCGTCGGTGAGCCGGCCGTCCTCCAGGATCTGCAGGAACTTGTCCAGGATCCGCGGGTGCGCCTTCTCGATCTCGTCGAACAGGATCACCCGGAACGGGTCCTCCCGGACGGCGTTGGTCAGCTCGCCGCCCGCCTCGTGCCCGACGTAGCCGGGCGGCGCCCCGATCAGCCGGTCGCCGGAGCCCTCGCCGGAGAACTCGCTCATGTCGAAGCGCAGGTAGGCCGACTCGTCCCCGAACACCAGCTCGGTGATCGCCTTCGCCAGCTCGGTCTTGCCGACGCCGGTCGGCCCGGCGAAGAACAGCACGCCGCGCGGCCGCGACCCGGACCGCGTCGCCTGCGCGCCGGACAGCCCGAGGACCGCGCGTTTGAGGATGTCCAGCGTCTTGGTCACCGCCTGCGGCTGGCCGATCACCCGCTCCGGCACCTTCCGCTCGCCCTCCAGGACGCGGCGGCGCAGGTGGCCGCGGCTCCACGGGTTGTCGAGCACGCCGAGCTTGTAGGTGCGCACCGCGTCCGGCAGGTCGGCCAGCGAGACGTTGCGCTCCTTCGCCAGCCGGGTCACCTCGATCATCGACTGGAGGGTCAGGCCGTCGGCCTGCTCGGCGAACGCGTCGCACGCGCGCGCCGCGACCTCGTCCGCGCCGACGTCCGACACCCCGAACGCGCGTGCCAGCAGCCGCGCGGTCTCCTGCCGGTCGCCGAGGTGCGGGCGCGGGATGGTGATCTCGCGCACGTTCTCGTTCTCGGCGGTTAGCCACGGCGGCAGGTCGCCGGGCCGGTCCACGAGCCAGACGACGGGGTTGTACAGGGGCTTCGGCCGCTGGCCCGGCACCCGCACCGGACGGGCCGTCCGCGACAGCCGGGCGCAGAACCGGAAGAAGTCGCGCTCGGCGGGCTCCAGGTCGGTCGGCGTGCGCGCGATCCGGGACGCCGAGTCGATCAGGAACGCCGCCCGGACGTCCTCGGCGGGGCGCGCGACCGCGGCCAGCAGCCGCGTCAGCGCCTCCAGGGACGGCTTGTCGTCCGGCTTGACCTTCCCGAGCAGGCGTTGCGCCTCGTCCGCCGCCGTCGCCGGATGCACCTGGACGCCGTCCACGGCGTCGTAGACGACCATGAACGAGTAGCCGCTGGACCGCAGCGACTCCCACAGCAGGTCGCGCAGCGGCAGCAGCCGCGTCGCGGTCGTGCCGTCTCCCGGTGCGAGGAAACTGTCGTACAGGTTCCCCGACAGGACGTACTGGGAGTGCACCGCCAGCGTCGCGTCCAGCTCGCGGATGAACGGCGGCCATCCGGGCAGCCGCCCGCCCAGGGTGGGGGACTCGATACTCACGCTCACTTCTTCCGGTAGTCGTGCGGGGTCGTGCGGGTCGTGCGGGTCGGGGGTCGGAGGCGGGCGCGGGCGCCTATTGTCCGGGCCGGCGCTCGCGCGCCCTGGCCCGGGCCGCCCGCGTCCCAGTGTGCCGCGCCTCGGCCCGGACGGGCAGCCGCTCGACGCCCGGGGCGAGCCGCCAGGTCACGTCCGAGCCGATCCCCGCGTCCTCCAGCCGCTCCCTGGCCTGCTCGAACGCGTCGCACCACTCCTGCTCGCGCTCGACGTCCACGCGCCGGTCGTTCTCGTCCAGGACGGGCGTCTCGCGGATCATCTTCGCGCGCAGCTTCGCGTCGCCGTCGAGCCGCATCCGGACGCTGTGGTCGGGCCAGTCGCCCTTGGACAGCACGAGCGAGCCGTTGTCGGCCGTGAGCGTCTCGAAGCTCTGCTGGACCTCGTAGCCGAGATCCTCGAACGCCCGGGTCACCTGCGACAGCACGTACTGCCGTTCGGCCTCCGCCTGCTCCAGCGCGTCCTGCCGCTCCCGCTCCTGCCGCACCTGCTCCCGGCGGCTCCGCGCGTTCTCGTTTGCTGCCTGCACGCGCAAGCGGACCTCGGTCAGGACGGTCTCGGCGTCCTGCGAGCCGCCGGTTTCGGCCAGGAGCCGCGCCGCCTCGACGACGCTCCGGCGGTCCTCGTCGGTCGCATCGGGCAGCAACCGCGCGAGCACCCGTCCCAGCGCCTCGTCGAGCTCCGGTTGCGCGGTAGACGCGGTTTCGGTCGTCCTGGCAGGGCCGTTGTCCGGGGTGCGCGTCGTCGTGTCGGTGGTGAGGGATTCGGCGGTGAAGATCCGGGTGCCGAGCTCGGCGGCGATCTTCCGGGACAGGGCGGTCTCCGCCGCGTCCAGCTTCGCGTCGGTCTCGGCGCACCAGGCGGTCAGGTCGGCGGCGGCGTCGTCCTCGCCGGGGACGAGCGGGGCGGGCAGGTCGTCCGCGCCCAGCTCGGCGAGCGCCCGGATGCGGGCGTTGCGCTCCACGACCTCGCGCAGCGCGCGTTCGAGATCGCGGACCTCGGCGAGGCGGCGCCCGCGCGCCTCGGCCCGTCCGGCGGCGCGTTCGGCGAGCGCCTGCGCGCCGCGTCCCGCCAGGCCGGACGCGCGGCCGAGCGCGCGGTTCATCCCCAGGGTGAGGACGACCGCCGCGTCCAGGACGATGTCGGCCTCGACGCCGCTGCTCATGGTGTCCTTCCGTCGAAGAGGGGTCCGTGCGTTTCCGGGCCGCCGGCGGGGTCCGCCGGGCCGCTTGTGGGGTCTGCGGGGCCGCTTGTGGGGTCTGCGGGGCCGCGGGTGGGGTCCGCCGGGGCGCGGGCGGTCCGCCAGCGGTGCAGGCGGATGCCGGCGGCCACCGCGTGCGCGACGGCCGCGGCGGGCATGACGAGCATCCACAGCAGCCCGCCGGCGGGGGTCGCCGCGGCGAGGGCGATCAGCAGCAGGGCGAACATGACGCCGAAGACGAGAGCGAACGGGACGAAACTCCGCTTGCCGGGCGTGCCGCGCATGACCTGCCCGACCTTGTTCATGCCGCGTCCGCTCGCCGAGAGCGCGCGGGAAAGCAGGGCCCACGGGCCATGCGGCAGGTACTCGCCTCCCTGCGCGCGCGCGACGAACACCTCGGCGGCGCACTGCACCGCCCACGCGAGGACGGCCACGACGCCCAGCATCACGAACCAGCCGGACGGCCCGAGCTTCGTGCCGCCTCCGGAAAGTTGAGCGATCACCCAGCTTCCGGCCAGCCAGAACGCCAGGATCGGCAGCGACCAGCCGACCGCGCGCCGGACGCTCGCGTCCCGCTTCTCCAGGCGGAGCCGCTCCCGCTCGTCCCAGTGGCGGCGGATCTCCTCGGCCCTGATCTCCTCGGTCCGCCGGTCCCGCAGCCGCGCCTGCGCCTCGGCGGCGGCCTCCGGCTGCGTCCGGACGACCGCCAGCAGGCGCAGCGGATCATCGTCGGCGGCGCCGTCCACGAGCCACGCGAACCACGGCACGTCCTCGCCGTACCGCCGCGCCACCGCCCGCTTCAACGCGCTCGCCGTCTCCGCCGGACGCGCCGCCAGCGCGAGCAGCGTCAGCAGCACGACGGGCGGCTCGTCCGGCGGCACCTGCCCCGCGACCGGCGTCTCGGCCGCGCCCGTCTCCGGCAGCCGCGCCTTCGCCGACAGCGGCAGGGCGTCCTGCGAGCGCAGCCAGCGTCCCAGCTCGTTCCAGGCCGCCACATGCCGCCGCCACTGGTCGTCGACGCGCGCCAGCTCGTGCGCGCCCTCGAACCCGGCGAGGACGCCCAGGAGCCGCTCGTCCCAGAGGGATTTTCCGAGCAGGCAGGCCGTCCGGTGGTCGGGATGTCCGGGTTCGCTCGCCAGCGCGGCCAGGCCGGGAAGATCCTCCGGCAGGACGCGCCGTCCGAGGTAGTGCGGCGGCAAATCCGGATCGAGCCAGCGCACCAGATGCAGCAGCTTGGCGTCCGCCGTCAGATCGGGCGAGGTCAGGTACCGGTCGACCAGCTCGATGCGGCTGTCGTCGGGAATCTCCGCGAGCCAGTCCCGCAGCGCCCGCCATGCCTCCCCGGACTCGCCGCGCCCGAACAGGTAGACCGCCGCCCGGTCCCAGCGCTCGACCAGCGCCCGTGCCAGCTCCCGCCGGTCGGTGAAGCGCCGCCCGTCGAACGGCAACCCCGCCCCGCCGGGCGCCGCCCCCGGCCCGCCGGGCACTGCCCCCGACGCGGCGGCCGCATCCTCCACGACTTCGGGCGACTCACCGCCGAGCCACGCGCTGACCTGCGCATACGACCACCGTCGGCGCGGATCGCGGGTCAGCAGGCCGCGCACCAGCAGCCGCAACCTCGGGTCCGCCACGTCGTCCACCGGCATCGGACGCGTCGCCAGATGATCCACGACGGCCGTCTCGCTCAACCCGAGGAACGGCGGCCGGCCGGTCGCCATCTCCCGGACGATCATCCCGAGCGACCACCAGTCCCGCGCGGGCGACACCTGCCCCGACAGCGACTCGGGCGCCGCGTACGCCAGCGTCCGCGACGACGACGCGAACACGACGCTCTGCTCCAGCACCCGGCTCAGCCCGAAGTCGGTGATCGCCGTCGCCACCGGCTCCCGCGCCGTGACCAGGATGTTCTCCGGCTTCAGGTCCCGGTGCACGATCCCCGCGTCGTGCAGGGCCTTGATCCCCTCAGCGAGCTGCCCCACCACCTCGCCGACCGTCCCGGCGTCGAGCGGCCCGTCCATGAGCGTGCGCAGGTTCCCGTGCTCCGCGTACTCGGAGACCTCGTAGTCGCGTCCACCCGCGCTCCCGGTCTCCAGGATCCGCACCACGTGCGGCGACCCCAGCGACGGCAGCTTCGCCCAGACGTCCCGGTCCGCGTGGTACCCGCGCCGGAACACCTTCATCACCAGCTCGCGCCCGCCGCCGTCCCGCACGAGCAGCAGATCCGACTCCGCCCCCTGCACCGGCAGCTCCGCGACCACCGCGAACCGCTCACCCAGCTCCTCCGGCAACCGCACCAACGGCACCCCGCCACCCCGCGGCTCCGGCACGTCCCGCCGGGTCACTCCCGGGTCGCGTCGCGTCTCCCCGAACTCGGCCACCTGACGTCCGTCCTCGTCCTCAGTGCCTGCCAGAACCGCTCAGACCTTGTCCTTGATCACGTTCAGGTACTCCACGCCCTTGAACCGCACCATGACCGCCTCCATCAGGATCCGCACCATCAGCAGTTCGAAGAGCCAGACGAACGGCGAGGCGACGGCCATGATGACGCCCCACCCCCAGAAGTCGTCCCACGTCGCGATCCGCAGCCCCAGCAGGAGGAACGCCAGGCACTGGACGCTGACCAGCAGGATCGCCAGGATGTACCAGAACTTGATCAGCTTGGGCGTGACGAAGGTGTCGAAGTTGGCGTCGAGCAGCGCCGCGACCACGCCCTTCTGGCGGGGCGGCGGAACCCACGCCTGCTGCGGGCCGGTCATCCGCTGCCGGCCCCCGTCCGCGCGCGGACCGGGGACGGGCCCCGGCTGCTGGTAGGCGGGCGGAGGCTGCGGGGTGTTCTGGGGCTGCGGGTGGTGCTGAGCCGGCTGGTCGTGCTGCGGCTGTGCCGGAGGCGGCGGGGGCGGGCCGTACGGATGGCCCGGCGGCTGGGACTGACCGGGGTCGGATGGGTGCGTCATCGCCGTCTCCTGGTGGGGTTCCTGACCGTTGGAACGACTCTAGAGCGCGCGGGCGCGGACGGCCCGCCGACAGTACCCGCGCGGCACGCCGATCCTGTCGGCCGGTAGCGGAAATCTCACCCGCAACGGACGGGAGCGGCGCCGCTCGTCAGCTTTTCTCGCAGAGGTTCTGGTCGGACTTGACGCCGCCGGTGATGGAGTCGATGGCCTTCGGGGGGAGGAGCTGGAGGCCGTCCGCGCCGAGGGTCAGGCGGAGGGTGTCCGCCGGGACGTTCGGGTCGGGGGTCAGGGCGGCGGTGGGGGCGATGCGGGCGAGGCGGGTGGCCTGGCCTTCGGCGGCGGGGGCGTAGGACAGGCTGGTCTGCTGGGCCGCGGCGCCCTTCTCCACCTTGCTCTGGACGTCGAAACCGCGGCGGTGGAGTTGCTGGACGATGCGGGTGACGTCCTGCGGCTTGGCGCCGGCGTCCACGACGGTGACGCGGACCTTCGCGGGCGGCTTCGTCGTGGCGGACGGCGGGCCCGCGGCCGGCGGACGGCCGGAGCTCTGGGGCGCCGGCGGGCCGGACGGGACGGCGGGCAGGTCGTTGTCGTGCTGGACGGCCTGGAAGAGCCCCTTGGCCTGCGACTGGTTCCACTGGACGCGGTTCGGGTCGGGGGCGTAGGGCTCCACCGGGACCGTGACGAACCGGACCTGGCCGGCGCTCATGTCCTTCAGGCCGTCCGCGATCTTCTTCATGGTGCCGAGGTCGAGCTCGTCGTCGGTGGTGACCGACTTGGTCGCCGCCTTGAGGAAGCCGTAGGTCTTGGCCGGGTCGGTGAGCATGGACGAGCTGGTCGCCTTGCTCACGACGGACGCCATGAACTTCTGCTGGCGCTGGATGCGCTCGAGGTCGGAGCCGTCGCCGAGGGAGTAGCGGGCGCGGACGTAGCCGAGGGCGTCGTCGCCCTTCACGACCTGGCGGCCGGCCTTCAGGTGCAGTTCGGCGCGCGGGTCGTCGACCGGCTTGTCGAGGCAGATCTCGACGCCGCCCAGCGCGTCCACCATGCGCTTGAAGCCGACGAAGTCGACCTGGACGAAGTGGTCGATGTGGATGCCGGTCAGGGATTCGAGCGTCTTCCAGGTGCAGGTCGGCCCCGCGTACGCGAACGCCTCGTTGATCATCCCGAAGTGGGCGGGGACGTCGGCGCCCTTGTCGCGCTTGCAGGTCGGCATCTGGACCATGGAGTCGCGGGGGAAGCTGATCCCGACGGCCTGGTCCCGGTTCGGGGACAGGTGGAGCAGGATCGTGGTGTCCGACCGCGCGCCGGAGATGTCGGCGGTGGAGCCGTACCGGCCGTTCTCGCCCTCGCGGGTGTCGGAGCCGATCAGCAGGATGTTCAGGGACTTGTTCAGCTTGGCCGGCCGGTTCTCCCCGAGCCTGTCCTTGACGTGCTCCTGCCGGATGTTGCCGCGAAGGTCCTGGTAGAGCCAGGTCGCGACGCCTCCGGCGATCAGCAGCGCCCCGGCCGTCCCGGCGGCGACCCAGCGGATCACCTTGCGGTTCCGGGCCTTCCGCTGCTCGAGCCGCTTGACCCGGGCGCCTTCGGCTTCGGTCGCGCCGGCTTCGGTCGCGCCGGCTTCGAGCCCCACGGCCTCCAGGCCGGAGGCGTCCGACTCGGCGGGTGCGTCTCCGGACGGGGCCGAACCGGGGGCGTCGGCGCCCTCGGAGCGCGCGGGTGTGCCCGGCGCGGACGCGTCCCGGGGGAGGTCCGCGCGCGGGTGCTCGCGTTCGGCGTCTTTGTCGCTCATTCGGTCCCGTTTCGAGGTCAGCACTGGTGGAGGGCGCGGGGTCGCCCTGCCAGATTATGGGGCCAAATAGCGCAAAGTTCGCTAGGCGGGCTTGAGTTACCCCCGGAGCGCTAGGCCGGATTCTGCCAGTTCGGTGGTGTGGAGGGTGGATTCGTCCCCTGCTGCTCGGCCCCGTCCGGCGGCTGGATCGGCGCGGGCGGCGGCGCCTGGACCGGGTACGGCGACCCCTGCGGCTGGACGGCCTGGGCGCTCTGGCCGTACGGATATCCGGCCTGCGGCTGGGCGTACGGCGCGGGCGCGTACGGCGGCCGGTAGTAGGCGGAGGACGCCCTGTTCCAGATCAGCAGCACGATGGCGAGCCCGATCACCCAGGTGATCGCGCTGATCGCGAAGTTCGCGGGCGTGCTGGAACCGACGCTGTACTGCCGCGAACCGTTCGTCGCCAGCACGAGCAGGCCGGACAGCGTGCTCAGCGTGTACAGGCCGAAGAACACCGTCCCGGTGATGCGGGCCCAGTGCCGTCCCGCCCGGTTGGCGAACGCCATCCAGATCCACAGGCCCACGCCGATCAGCGCGAACGCCCCCGCGACGGCGATCACCACCGTCACCAGCGCGTCCAGGGACGACTCGCTCGGCGTCGAGCCGCTGTCGATCAGCTGCCTGCGCAGCTGGTCCCGCAACGCGCTGATGCGCACCACCGTGATGATGAAGCCGAGCACCTGCAGCGCCGCCCCGACCAGCATCAGATAGAACGCGATCTGGACGGTCTGGGGAAGCGGCGGACGAACCGGGCTCTCCGCGTACCGCGGCCCCGGATACGGGGACGGACCATAGGACATCGCATGCTCCTGCCGACAAGAGGACGCCTCCGAAACGCCCGCCTACCTGTACTGACCCCCCACGCGGCCCCCCGGTTCACCCCCGCCCCCGCAAATCGCCCCTCCTCCGTCCCTCCACGCTTCCCCGGCCCAATAACCCACAGCCGCCACCACCCGTAACCAAGCGCTCAGCGCTCAACGCCCCCCTCGCCACCCGCCCGCGCACCTACGGCGCTCGGTACTGCGCGGCGAGCGATGTCTGCGAGCGTTGCGCGGGGCGCGCTGTCGAGGGGTGGCTGGGGGTGGGGCGCGTACGATCTGGGGCGTGCTCGGGGGTTGGGGCGTGCTCGGGGGTTGGGTCGTGGGTGGGCGGTTCGCCATGCTCGACCGGATCCGCCTCGATCTCGGACGCGGACGCGACCTCACGCAACAGCGCCTGCAGCACCCGGCCACGGCGATCGACGTCAGCTTCCCGGAGATCGCCGAGGTCCTGCGCGTCTACGGCAACGGACGCGCCGCCGACGCCGAAGCCCGTCTCCACCGCACCCTCCACCGGTGAGGCGCGGTCGAGCCATCGGGAGAGATCAGGGGGTCAGAAGGGTTTCCACACCAGAGGGAAGACCGGCGGCCAGACCGGCTTCGACGAGGAAGCTCTCCAGGGTCTCCTGGAAGGCGCGGGCGGCGTGCGTCAGATCGACGTCCTTGCGGTGGGCCAGGGCGATGGTGCGGCGCAGGCCGTGGTCGGGATCGGCGCGGCGTCCGCCCCGGACCGGGTCGTCCTCGTCGGTGATGAGCAGCGGGGTGCCGTGTAAGCCGGGCCGTCCGGCCAGCACCATGCTCGGCACCACGGCGATGCCCAGCCCCGCCTCCACGAAGCGGAGGACGGCATCCATCTCGCCGCCCTCGACCGCGAAGCGCGGCTCGAACCCGGCCGCGCGGCACGCGCTGATCGTCGCCTCGCGCAGGTCGTAGCCGGAGCGGAACATCACCAGCGGACGGTCGCGCAGGTCGGAGATGTGCAGGTAGGGACGGCGCGGGAGCTGGCCCGCGCGGTCGGCGAGGCGTCCGCCCACGCCCGTCTCGGCGCGGGTCCCCGGCTCGGCGGCGGGGGAGGCGACCACCAGGTCCTCGCGCAGGATCGGCGTCGTGGACAGCGGCGGATCGCCGTGCAGCGGCAGGATGACGAGCGCGAGGTCGAGCGAGCCGCGGGTCAGGTCCCGCACCAGGTCGCGCGAGCCGCCCTCCTCGACGAGCAGCTCGATGCCCGGGTAAGCGTCGTGGAACCGGCGCAGGACGTCCCCGAGCAGGCCCGCGCACAGCGACGGCGTCGCGCCGAGCCGCACCCGTCCGCGCCGCAGCCCGGCGAGCTCCTGCACTTCGAGCCGCGCGGTGTCGACGTCGGCGAGGATCCGCTTGGCCAGGGGGAGCAGCGCCTCGCCCGCCGGCGTGAGCGTGATGTTGCCGCGCGCCCGGCTGAACAGGGACGCGCCGAGCTCGGTCTCCAGCGCCCGGATCTGCTTGGACAGCGACGGCTGGGCGACGCGCAGCAGCTCGGCCGCCTGCGTGAAGTGCCTGACCTCCGCGACCGCGACGAAGTAGGCGAGCTGCTGCAACTGCACGCTCACAGGGTAGGGGCAGGCCGCCCGCGCCCCACCGTCCGGCCCGCCGACTCCCGCCATCTCCGCAGGTCAAACCTCCGCGCTCGTGGGCAGGGCTGTCGTGGCGCGGACTCCCGGCCTGCCCGCGAACCTCTCGACGCGGCGCCTGCACGTCCACGCCCGGACGCGGCGTCTGGACACCCCGGTCAGCGGGCGTGGCGGCGGAGGGCTTGGAGGTCGTGGACTATCACGCTGCGCCGGCCGGTCTCTATCCAGCCGTGGCGGCGGAGGGTGCGGAGGGCTTTGCTGACGGCTTCGCGGGAGGCGCCCACCCAGCCGGCCAGTTCCTCCTGCGTGAGGTTCAGGGTGATCTGGACGCTCGAACCGTTCACGCCCGTGTACGGGACGCCGAAGCGTTCGGCCAGTTCGACGAGGCGTTGGGCGACGCGGCCGGTGGCGTCGAACATGCCGAACTCCACGCGGCCCCGGTCGGCTTCGCGCCAGCGCTGGCAGAGCATCTTCATGATGATGAAGGAGACGCGCGGGTTCGCGGCGAGGTAGGCGCGGAAGTCCTCGGTGGTGAGCGCGAGGGCGCGGGCGGGTTCGAGGGTCTTCACCGAGGCGGAGCGGGGCAGTTCGTCGATCGCCGCGACCTCGCCCAGCAGGGACCCCGGGCCGCGGACGCCGAGGACCGCCTCGCCGCCCTGCTCGCGGGTGGAGAACGCCTTGACGCGGCCGGAGAGCAGGACCGCCACCCACACGCCGTCCTCGCCCTCGTGGAACAGGACCTCCCCGCGGTCGAAGGTGCGCACGCCGCCGCGTGATTCGAGGTCGGTCCGTTCGGCGGGGGTGAGCTCGGCGAGGAAGGAGCCCGGCTCCAAGGCGGTCATCCTTCCACGCTAAGTCGCGGGGCGGCGTGAGGGGACCCACGACTGTAGAACAAATCAAGGGCCGGTTCTGTGTACTTCTACCTATTCTCCGCGGCGTCCAAGAGCGAGGGTGGAGCGCGGCACGGTGGCCCAGTTGTCACGGTGGCCGACGGCGTTCGCGGGGAACGGCGGTGGCGACGGGCGGCGGTGACGGGGGCTCGCCGCCCGCCGTCACCGCCGCCCCGTCCGCCGGATCACCGCCGTCCGCCGGACGAGCGCACGCCCTCACGCACTCGCAGGGCTCACGCGGACGGCGTGTCCTGGCCCTTCTTCACGATGCCGAGCTTCGAGCCCAGCCAGACGACCGGGTCGTAGCGGCGGCCGACCACGCGCTCCTTCATCGGGATCAGCGCGTTGTCAGTGATCTTGATGCCCTCGGGGCAGACCTCGGTGCAGCACTTGGTGATGTTGCAGAAGCCGAGGCCGTGGTCCTCCTGCGCGATGTTGCGCCGGTCCGCCTCGTCCGCCGGGTGCATCTCCAGCTCGGCGATCCGCATCAGGAAGCGCGGCCCCGCGAACGACGGCTTGTTCTCCTCGTGGTCGCGGATGACGTGGCAGACGTTGTTGCACAGGAAGCACTCGATGCACTTGCGGAACTCCTGCGAGCGCTCCACGTCCACCTGCTGCATCCGGAACTCGCCCGGCTTGGTGTCGCCGGGGTCGAACGCCGGGATCTCCTGCGCCTTCTCGTAGTTGAACGAGACGTCGGTGACCAGGTCGCGGATCACCGGGAAGGTGCGGACGGGCGTGACCGTCACGACCTCGTCCGGCTCGAAGGTGGACATCCGCGTCATGCACATCAGCCGCGGCATGCCGTTCACCTCGGCCGAGCAGGAGCCGCACTTGCCCGCCTTGCAGTTCCACCGGACGGCGAGGTCGGGGGCCTGCGTCGCCTGCAGCCGGTGGATGATGTCGAGGACGACCTCGCCCTCGTTCACCTCCACGGTGTAGTCGCGCAGCTCGCCGCGGCCCTCGTCGCCGCGCCACACCCGGAACTTGGCCTCGTAGCTCACCGGCCGTCCTCCTCGCCCGCCGCCTCCGTCGCCTCCGCAGTGTCGCCGCCGGGCAGCTCGGCCGCGGTGAGGTACTTCTTCAGCTCGTCGGTCTCGAACAGGCCGATGAGGTCGGCCCGCATCGGCTCCATCGGCTGCCGGCGCAGCTCGACGTGCGCGCCCGTCACCGGGGAGGACGCGTCGCCGGACAGCCGGCAGATCAGGTTGACCTTGCGCCAGTCCGCCGACATCGCCGGGTAGTCGTCGCGGGTGTGCCCGCCGCGGCTCTCCTGCCGCTCCAGCGCCGCGCGCGCGACCGCCTCGGACACCAGCAGCATGTTCCGCAGGTCCAGCGCGAGGTGCCAGCCGGGGTGGTAGCCGCGCCCGTCGCCGGCGTCCGCGCCCGCGCCGACCGCGACCGGCGCGACGCCGACCCGCGCGACGCGCTCGCGCAGCTTGTCGAGCTTCTCCAGCGCCTCGGCCAGCTCGGACTCGGTGCGGATGATGCCGACCAGCTCGTTCATCGTCGTCTGGAGCTCGCCGTGCACCGCGTACGGGTTCTCCCCGTCCGGACGGCCGAACGGCGCCAGCGCCTCCGCCGAGGCCGCCTCGACCTCCGCGTCGGGCACGGCCGGACGGTCCGGCAGCGCGTCCACGTACTCGACCGCGCCGAGCCCGGCGCGGCGTCCGAAGACGAGCAGGTCCGACAGGGAGTTGCCGCCGAGCCGGTTCGAGCCGTGCATGCCGCCCGAGCACTCGCCCGCCGCGAACAGGCCCGGCACCAGCGCCGCGCCCGTGTCCGGGTCGACCTCGATCCCGCCCATCACGTAGTGGCAGGTCGGCCCGACCTCCATCGGCTCGGCGGTGATGTCGACGTCCGCCAGCTCCTTGAACTGGTGGTACATCGACGGCAGCCGCCGCCGGATCTCCTCCGCGCCGCCGGGCATCCGGCCCACGACGGTCAGGAACACGCCGCCGTGCGGTGACCCGCGTCCCGCCTTCACCTCGGCGTTGATGGCGCGCGCGACCTCGTCACGCGGCAGCAGCTCCGGTGGACGGCGGTTGTTCTCCGGGTCGTCGTACCAGCGGTCGGCCTCCTCCTCGGTCGTCGCGTACTTGTCCTTGAACACCTCGGGGATGTAGTCGAACATGAACCGCTTGCCGTCGGAATTGCGCAGCACGCCCCGGTCGCCGCGCACCGACTCGGTGACGAGCAGGCCCTTCACCGACGGCGGCCATACCATCCCGGTCGGGTGGAACTGGACGAACTCCATGTTCAGCAGCGACGCCCCGGCGAGCAGCGCGAGCGCGTGCCCGTCGCCGGTGTACTCCCAGGAGTTGGACGTCACCTTGAACGCCTTGCCGATGCCGCCGGTCGCCATGACGATCGCCGGGGTCTCGAACACCACGAACTTCCCGGACTCGCGGACGTAGGCGAACGCGCCGCAGATCCGTCCCTCGCCGTCCTTCAGCAGGCGGGTCACGGTGGTCTCGGCCCAGACCCTGATCCGCGCGTCGTAGGCGCCGTGCTCGCGGTGGTCCTCCTGCTGGAGCGCGACGACCTTCTGCTGGAGCGTCCGGATCATCTCCAGGCCGGTGCGGTCGCCGACGTGCGCCAGGCGCGGGTATTCGTGCCCGCCGAAGTTGCGCTGCGAGATCTTGCCGTCCTTGGTGCGGTCGAACAGCGCGCCCCACGCCTCCAGCTCCCACACCCGGTCGGGGGCCTCCTTGGCGTGCAGCTCGGCCATCCGCCAGTTGTTGAGGAACTTCCCGCCGCGCATGGTGTCGCGGAAGTGGACCTGCCAGTTGTCGTTCGGGTTCGCGTTGCCCATCGCGGCCGCCGCGCCGCCCTCGGCCATCACCGTGTGCGCCTTGCCGAACAGCGACTTGGAGATGACGGCGACCCTCTTGCCCTGGAGCCGCGCCTCGATCGCCGCGCGCAGCCCCGCTCCGCCCGCGCCGATCACGACGACGTCGTAGGCGTGCCTCTCGATTTCGGTCATCAGGGGTTTCCTCAGTTGAAGAATCGCAGGTCGGAGATGGTGCCACTGGAGACCAGCGCGACGTAGAGGTCGGCCACCACCAGCGATCCGAGCGTGATGAGCGCGTACCTGCCGTGCTGCTGGTTCAGCTTGGAGACCTGCCCCCACATCCAGTACCGGACCGGGTGCTTGGAGAAGTTCTTCAACCGGCCGCCGACGATGTGCCGGCAGGAGTGGCACGACAGGGTGTACAGCCACAGCAGGACGACGTTGGCGACCAGCACCACGGTGCCGAGCCCGATGCCGAACCCGCCGTCCTTGCCGTGGAAGGCGCGGATCGCGTCCCAGGTGTTGACGAGGGAGATCAGGAACGCCGCCATCCAGAAGTAGCGGTGCAGGTTCTGGCCGATCAGCGGGAAGCGGCGCTCGCCGGTGTACCGCTGGTGGGGCTCGGCCACCGCGCACGCGGGCGGGGACGCCCAGTACGACCGGTAGTACGCCTTCCGGTAGTAGTAGCACGTCAGCCGGAACAGCAGCAGGAACGGCAGCGAGACCGCCGCGAACGGGATCCAGCCGCGCGTCGAGGCGGGCAGGAACGTGCCGAACTCCGCGGCGTCCCCGGTGTGCCCGTTCGCGCTGACGTTGTTGCAGATCTCGTTGAAGCAGGGCGAGTAGAACGGCGTCAGGTAGTGGTACTGGGGGACGAAGAAGGCCGCTCCCCAGAACGCGCGGATGGTCGCGTACACCACCCACGCCGTGAAGATCACCAGGGTGGTGATCGGATAGACGCGCCAGTTGTCCCGCCGGAGCGTGCGTTCCTTGATCTGGGCGCGCGCTTTGCCTGGCGCCTCCACTGTGCTCATCGATCGCTCTCCTGAGCTCGGTTCGGGGTGACGGGGAGGGCTCCCCGCAAGGGTGGATCCCCGTTCTCGCGCCTCCGGGGGATGTGACCCTACGCCACCGTCGCGCGACTGTGACCCACATAACAACGAGGCGGGCGTGTGACACTGCACACATGGTCGCCTGCGCTTCTTCCCTCATTCGGGCGGATCTCACTCATAACCTGCGCCTATGGCCTAGGAGAATCGAGACGAGTGCGAACAGGCATGATCATCGCAGTCCGGCATTGCGCTATAGCGCTTCCGGAAACGGCGAAGCCCCGCGACCGGAGCGGTCGCGGGGCTTCTCGGAGCTCGGAACTGCCTACTTCTTCTTGCCGCCCACGGTGGCCTTGATGAAGTCGCGGTTGAGATTTCCGATGACGTCCAGGGGGATGCCCTTGGGGCAGGCGACGGTGCACTCGCCGGTGTTCGTGCAGCCGCCGAAGCCGGCCTCGTCGTGGGTCTCCAGCATGGAGACGACGCGGTCCCAGCGCTCGGGCTGGCCCTGGGGCATCAGGCCCAGGTGGGTGATCTTCGCGCCGAGGAACAGCGCGGCCGAGCCGTTCGGGCAGGCCGCGACGCACGCGCCGCAGCCGATGCACTCGGCGGCCTCGAACGCGCGGTCGGCGTCCGGCTTGGGCACCGGGACGGAGTGGGCCTCGGGCGCGGTGCCGGTCGGGGCGGTGATGTAGCCGCCGGACTGGATCACGCGGTCGAACGCCGACCGGTCGACCACCAGGTCCTTGACGACCGGGAAGGCGCGGGCCCGCCACGGCTCGACGTCGATGACCTCGCCGTCCTTGAACTTGCGCATGTGGAGCTGGCAGGTGGTGGTGTTCCGCTCCGGGCCGTGCGGGGTGCCGTTGATCACCAGCGAGCACATGCCGCAGATGCCCTCGCGGCAGTCGTGGTCGAACGCGACGGGCTCCTCGCCCTCGGTGATCAGCCGCTCGTTGAGGACGTCCAGCATCTCCAGGAACGAGGCGTCCGGGGAGATGTCGTCGATGGGGTACTCGACCATCCGGCCCTCGTCGTTCGGGCCGGTCTGGCGCCAGATGCGCAGGGTGAGCTTCATTACTTGTACGACCTCTGCGTGGGGTGGACGTATTCGAATTCGAGGGCTTCCTTGTGCAGGACGGGCCTGGTGTCGCCCCCGCCCCACTCCCAGGCCGCGACGTAGGAGAAGTTCTCGTCGTCGCGCTTGGCCTCGCCGTCCTCGTCCTGGGACTCGGCGCGGAAGTGGCCGCCGCAGGACTCGGTGCGGTGCAGCGCGTCGATCACCATGAGCTCGGCGAGTTCGAGGAAGTCGGCGACGCGGCCGGCCTTCTCCAGCTCCTTGTTGAGCTCCTCGCCCTTGCCGGTGACCTTGACGTTCTCCCAGAACTCCGCGCGCAGCGCCGGGATCAGCTCCAGCGCCTTGCGCAGGCCCTCCTCGGTGCGCTCCATGCCGCAGTACTCCCACATGATGTGGCCGAGCTCGCGGTGGAAGGAGTCGACAGTCCGGGTGCCGTCGATCGACAGCAGCTTCTCGATCTGCGCGGACACCCGCTGCTCGGCCTCGGAGATCGCGGTCTCGGAGACCTCGCCGAGGCCGGTGTTGCGGGCCAGGTAGTCGCCGAGGCCGGTCGGCAGGACGAAGTAGCCGTCCGCGAGGCCCTGCATCAGGGCGGACGCGCCGAGCCGGTTCGCGCCGTGGTCGGAGAAGTTGGCCTCGCCGATCACGAACAGGCCGGGGATGTTGGACTGCAGGTCGTAGTCGACCCACAGCCCGCCCATCGTGTAGTGGACGGCGGGGTAGATGCGCATCGGCACCTCGTACGGGTTCTCGCCCGTGATGCGCTCGTACATCTCGAACAGGTTGCCGTACTTGGCCTCGACGGCCTTGCGGCCGAGCCGCTGGATCGCGTCGGCGAAGTCCAGGTAGACGCCCTGCCCGCCGGGGCCGACGCCGCGTCCCTCGTCGCAGACGTTCTTGGCGGCGCGGGAGGCGATGTCGCGCGGCACCAGGTTGCCGAAGGACGGGTAGATGCGCTCCAGGTAGTAGTCGCGCTCGTCCTCGGGGATGTCGCCGGGGGCGCGCTCGTCGCCCGCCTTCTTGGGCACCCAGACGCGGCCGTCGTTGCGCAGCGACTCCGACATCAGCGTCAGCTTGGACTGGTGCTCGCCGGAGTAGGGGATGCAGGTCGGGTGGATCTGCGTGTAGCAGGGGTTGGCGAAGTAGGCCCCGTGCTTGTGCGCGCGCCAGGACGCGGTGACGTTGGAGCCCATGGCGTTGGTGGACAGGAAGAAGACGTTCCCGTAGCCGCCGGACGCCAGCACGACCGCGTCGGCGGTGTAGTGCTTGATCTCGCCGCTGATCAGGTCGCGGACGACGACGCCGCGGGCGCGCCCGTCCTCCATGATCAGGTCGAGCATCTCGTGCCGCGCGTGCAGTTCGACGTTCCCGGCGTCCACCTGGCGCATGAGCGCCTGGTAGGCGCCGAGCAGCAGCTGCTGGCCCGTCTGGCCGCGGGCGTAGAAGGTGCGGGAGACCTGCGTGCCGCCGAAGGAGCGGTTGTCGAGCAGGCCGCCGTACTCGCGGGCGAACGGGACGCCCTGCGCGACGCACTGGTCGATGATCTGCGTGGAGATCTCGGCGAGGCGGTGCACGTTCGACTCGCGGGAGCGGAAGTCGCCGCCCTTCACGGTGTCGTAGAACAGGCGGTGCACCGAGTCGCCGTCGTTGCGGTAGTTCTTGGCGGCGTTGATGCCGCCCTGCGCGGCGATGGAGTGGGCGCGGCGGGGCGAGTCCTGGAAGCAGAACTGGATGACGTGGTAGCCGGCCTCGCCGAGGGTCGCGCCGGCGGAGCCGCCCGCCAGGCCGGTGCCGATGATGATGATCTTCTTCTTGCGGCGGTTGGCCGGGTTGACCAGCTTGGCCTCGAACTTGCGGGTGGTCCAGCGGTTCTCGACCGGACCCGCGGGGGCCTTGGTGTCGACGATCGGGTCGCCGGTGTCGAAGAGGGGTTCGGTCATGGTCAGCTCACCCATCCGAAGGTGACGGAGATCGGCACGGCGATGAAGCCGATCGTGACGACGGCGGCGATGCCCGCGGCGAGGGCGCGCAGGGTGCCGTTGTTGCGCGGCGAGCGGAGGCCGAGGGACTGGAACGCGCTCCAGATGCCGTGGCGCAGGTGCAGGCCGACGAGCAGGACGGCGAGGACGTACCAGACGGTGATGTACCAGCGGGAGGCGTCGAAGTCGGCGATGACCCGCTCGTAGGGGGTGGCGTCCGAGCCCTTGGGGTTGACCGCGTAGAAGGTCAGGTCCAGCAGGTGCCAGATGACGAACAGCAGGATGATCACGCCGCCGTAGCGCATGGTGTGCGTGGCGTAGCCCTGGGCGTGCGACTTCTTCTTGCCGTGGTACTTCACGGGCCGGGCGGCGCTCGCGCGCCGGGCCAGCGACACCGCGGACCACATGTGCAGGACGACGGAGACGCCGAGCACGATCTCCAGGATCGTCAGCAGCGTGCGCCGGGGGACGGCGGGCTCGCCCATCGTGCGCAGCCAGTGCGCGTAGTGGTCGAAGTCGCTCGCGCCGAGGAAGATCTTGAGGTTCCCGATCATGTGCGCGATCAGGAAGCCGACGAGGATCGCCCCTGTCACCGCCATGACCGCCTTCTTGCCGACGGTCGATCTGTAGATCGCAGTACTCGCTATAGCCACAGCTCGGAACGGTAGGGCGGCCTGGGGAAAGAGGGCCAAGTCATGGAGGCACTCGTTTCGATAGCCGTTGGCTATGACCCGCTCCGACCAGGGGGTCGTGACCGTTCGGTGATCACAGACCGTGACAGAGTTCACACATCAGACGGGAACTACAGCCTGTAGTACATCATGCTCTACGCCCTGTAGTAGATGAAACCGCAGGTGACGTGGGTCACATCGACGGCGGAGGCTCAGCGGTGGGAGAGCAGCAGCACCGCGAGGTCGTCGGTGAGGATGTCGCCGTTGAGGCGCTCGACGCCCGCGACCAGGTCGTCCAGCAGCGCGCGTCCGGCCAGCCCGCGCCCGGACGCCTCGCGCGCCAGCTCCACCAGGCCCTCGGTGCCGAGCCGCTCGGACGAGCCGTCCCCGCGGTACCCCTCGATCAGGCCGTCGGTGTAGAGCATCAGGCTCCAGGACGCGCCGAGCTCGACCTCGGTCAGCGGCCAGTCGGCGCCCGGCAGCAGGCCGAGGGCCGGGCCGCGCGCGCAGTCCGGCAGCACGGCGACGCGGGCCTCCGGGTCGGGGCCGGCGCCGGTCCCGGTCCCGATGTCGGTCCCGATGCCGGCGCCGGTGAACAGCAGCGGCGCCGGGTGCCCGGCCAGGTACAGCCGGGCCGACCGCCGGGACGGCGCGACCGTGATCATGCACAGCGTCGTGAACGTCTCGTCGTCGCGCCGCTCGTGCCCGAGGACGGTGTCGAGCGTGCCGAGCAGCTGCTCGCCGGTGTGGCCGGCGAGGACGAGCGTCCGCCACGCCATCCGCATCTCGACGCCGAGCGCGGCCTCGTCCGGGCCGTGCCCGGAAACATCGCCGATCACCAGGTGCACGGTGCCGTCGGCGGTCTGCACGGTGTCGTAGAAGTCGCCGCCGAGCAGCGCGCGGGACCGGCCGGGCCGGTACCGGGTGTGGTGCGTCAGGGCCGGGTCGTCGATCAGCGGGACGGGCAGCAGGCCGCGCTCCAGCCGGGCGTTCTCGGCGGCCATCAGCCGCGCCTCGACCAGCCGCCGCTCGCTCTCCTCCGCGCGCCGCCGCTCGATCCCGTACCGCACGGCGCGGGCCAGCAGCGGGCCGTCGACCTCCCGCTTGACCAGGTAGTCCTCGGCTCCGGCGGCGACCGCGCGGACGCCCAGGGCCGCGTCGTCCACGCCGGTCAGCACGATCACCGCGGCCGTCCCGGAGACCGACAGCATCCGGCGCAGGCCGGTCAGCCGGTCGGCCTCCGGCCCGGACAGGTCGAGCAGGATGCACTGGGTGCGCCGGGTCACCCGGTGGCGCGCCTCGTCCACCGAGGCGGCGACGGTCAGCGCGACCTCCAGCCCGGCCTCGGTGAGCATCTTCTCCACCATCAGCACGTCGGAGGGGTCGGCGAAGACGGCCAGGAGCTCGACGGTCTCGGACTGGCCGGGCGGCGGGAGGGGGCGGCGGGGAGTGGTCACGTCCCGAGGGAGGCTAGCCGGTCGGCGGGCGCGGCGCACCTCGGACGATCACCGAGCCGGGCCGGAAGGGGGGTTCCCTCCGGGCCGGGGAGAAGCGGTCCGCCGGGGCGGGAAGAGTGTTCCGCCGGGGCGGAAAGAGTGTTCCGCCGGGACGGGAAGAGTGTTCCGCCGGGGCGGCGAGGCCGGAAAAATGGTTCGTGCCGGCCGGGGGACGCCGCATACCTTCGCAGGGTGAAGGAGTTGCCGGTTTCCGATCCGGGGACCCCCGACCACGGCTCCCCGACGCGCTACCTGCTCTGGCTGGTGCGCGTCCAGCGGCGGAGCGTCGTCGGCGTGGCGGTCCTGGGGTCGCTGTTCTTCCTCTCCCAGGCCCTGATGCCCGCCGCGATCGGACGCGCCATCGACGACGGGGTGGCCGGGGAGGACACGGGCGCGCTGCTGCGCTGGGCGGGCGCGCTGTCCGCGCTCGGCGTGCTGCAGATGGCGTCGAGCGTGACCCGGCACCGGCTGGCGGTGTTCAACTGGCTGTCGGCCGCCTACCGGACGATCCAGGTCGTCACCCGGCAGACGACGCGGCTCGGCGCGACGCTGCCGAAGCGGATCACCGCGGGCGAGGTGGTCAGCGTCGGCATCTCCGACGTCGCCCGGATCGGGGACGTCCTGGACATCGTCGGCCGCGGCACCGGCTCGGTCGTCGCGATCGTCGCGGTCGCGGCGCTGCTGCTCGCCACGTCCTGGCCGCTCGGGCTGGTCGTGCTGATCGGCGTCCCGGTGATCCTGGCGCTCGCCGCGCCGCTGCTGCGCCCCTACGAGCGCCGCGAGGACGCGCACCGCGAGCTGGTCAGCGAGCTGAACTCGACGGCCACCGACCTGGTCGCGGGCCTGCGGGTGCTGCGCGGCGTCGGCGGCGAGGGCCTGTTCGCGGGCCGCTACGCCCGCCGGTCCCAGGAGGTCCGGCGGGCCGGGGTGCGGGTCGCGTGGGCCGAGTCGCGGATCAGCGGCGCGGAGGTGCTGCTGCCCGGCCTGCTCGTCGCGCTGGTCACCTGGCTCGGCGCGCACTTCGCCCAGGAGCACCGGATCACCGTCGGGCAGCTCGTCGCGTTCTACGGGTACGCGGTCTTCCTGGTGGAGCCGCTGCGCACGATCGGCGAGATGGCGCAGAAGTTCACCAAGGGACGCGTCGCCGCCGGGCGCGTCTGCCGCCTGCTGTCGATCGAGCCGGAGATCGCGTCCACCGGGACCCGCGTCGTGGACGGCCCGGCCGAGCTGGTCGACGCCGCGTCCGGGCTGGTCGTGCGTCCGGGACGGGTCACCGCCGTCGCCGCCGCCGACCCGCGCGACGCCGCCGCCGTGGCCGACCGCCTCGGCCGCTACGCCGAGGGCGACGTCACCTACGCGGGCGTCCCGCTCGCCGACGTCGCGGACGTCCGGTCGCGAGTGCTGGTCGCCGTGAACGAGGACCGGCTCTTCTCCGGCCCACTCCACGACACCCTCGCGCCACCGGACACCCTCGCGCCGCCGGACGCGTCCCGCGCGCCCGGGACGGTCACCCTGGACGAGGCCGTCGAGGCCGCCTCGGCGGCGGACGTGGTGGAGGCCACCGGCCTGGACGAGCACGTCGCCGAGGCCGGACGCGAGTTCTCCGGCGGGCAGCGGCAGCGGCTGCGCCTCGTCCGGGCGCTGGCCGCCGACCCCGAGGTGCTCGTCCTGGTCGAGCCGACCAGCGCGGTGGATGCGCACACCGAGGCCGCGATCGCCGAGCGGATCGGCCGCGTCCGGGCCGGCCGGACGACCGTGATCGCCACCACCAGCCCGCTCGTCCTGGACCGCGCCGACCACGTCGCGTTCGTCGAGCACGGCGAGGTGGTCGCCGAGGGCACCCACCGCGACCTGCTCGACACCGAACCGCGCTACGCCGCCGTCGTCACCCGTGGAGCCACATGAGCACCGCCATCCTGCCCGTCGCCACGCGCGCCCAGGTGCGCGCGTACGCCGTCGAGCTCGCCCGGCGGCATCCGCGCGCCCTGGCCGGCGCGCTGGCCCTGCACGCCCTCGCGGCCGTGTCCGGGCTCGTCGCGCCCCGGCTGCTCGGCGGCCTGGTGGACGGCGTCCGCGCCGGGACGGCCAACATCGACGCCGTCGGCGCGGCGATCGCCGGATTCGTCATCGTGCAGGGCGTGCTGACCCGGTACGCTTACTTCGCGTCCGCGCGGCTCGGCGAGCGGGTCATGGCGGAGCTGCGCGAGGAGTTCGTCGGCCGCGTCCTCGCCCTGCCGCTGTCGCGGGTCGAGCGCGCCGGGACGGGCGACCTGGTCAGCCGCACCTCGCGGGACGTCGGGGAGCTGTCCGGCGTGGTCCGCGAGGCCGTCCCGGAGATGGTCATCGGCAGCGTCACGATCGTGCTGACGCTCGTCGCGCTGCTGCTGACCGGCCCGCTCGTCGCGCTGCCGGTGCTGCTCGGCCTGCCGTCCATCTACTTCGGCATGCGCTGGTACCTCAAGCGCGCCCGCGACGGCTACCTGCGCGAGGAGGCGGCCTGGGCGGAGCTGACCGACGGGCTCGCCGAGACCGTCCAGGGCGCGCGGACGGTCGAGGCGTTCGGCCTCCAGCGGCGGCGGATCGAGCGCGGCGACGCCGACATCGCCCGCTCGTTCTCGCGCGAGCGGTACACGCTCGGGCTGCGGACCGTCCTGTTCCCCGTCGTGGAGAGCGGCTACCTGCTGCCGATCGTCGGGACGCTCGTCGTCGGCGGCCTGCTGCACGCGCGCGGGCTCGCCTCGCTGGGCCAGGTGACCGCCGCGACCCTGTACGTCCAGCAGCTCGTCGGCCCGGTGGACATGCTGCTCACCCGGCTGGACGAGGTGCAGATCGGCGGCGCGTCGCTGGCCCGCCTGCTCGGCGTCGGGAACGTCCCGGCCGACCGGGTGCCGACGTCGGCGCGCCCGGACGGCGAGCGGATCGCGGTCCGCGACGTCCGGTACGCCTACCGGCCCGGCCACGACGTCCTGCACGGCGTGGACCTGGCGCTGCGTCCGGGGGAGCGGCTGGCGATGGTCGGGCCGTCCGGCGCGGGCAAGTCCACCCTCGGCCGCCTGATCGCGGGCATCGACGGCCCGCGCTCGGGCACGGTCGAGGTCGGCGAGGACGCGCCCGTCCCGCTGGTGGAGCTGCCGCTGGACGAGCTGCGCGGCCACGTCGCCCTCGTCACGCAGGAGCACCACGTGTTCCGCGGCACGCTGCGCGACAACCTGGTGATGGCGAACCCCGGCGCCACCGACGAGCAGGTCCGCGCGGCGCTGGAGGCCGTCGACTGGGACGGCCCGGACCTGTCCGCCGAGGTCGGCGCGGCGGGCGAGGACCTGTCCCCGGCGCAGGCCCAGCAGCTGGCCCTGGCGCGCCTCGTCCTCGCCGACCCGCACACGCTCGTCCTGGACGAGGCGACCTCGCTGCTGGACCCGAGGGCGGCCCGGCGCCTGGAACGCTCGCTGGCCGCCGTCCTGGACGGGCGCACGGTCGTCGCGATCGCGCACCGCCTCCACACCGCCCACGACGCCGACCGCGTCGCGGTCGTGGAGGACGGCCGCATCACCGAACTGGGCACTCACGACGAGCTCCTGGCCGAGAACGGCTCCTACGCCGCCCTCTGGTCGTCCTGGCACGGCGACCGCCAGCCCGCCGACCGCAACCGCTGAAGCGGCAAGGAGCACGCACCCCGCGCGGCCCGGCGCGGACGCTCGTGCGGGCGCGGCATCGCTTCGCGACCAGCCAGTCGAGATCGCCGACCGCAACCGGTGACGGGGCGAGGCAGTTTGCGATCTGCGCGGTCTGGCGCGGACGCTCGTGCGGGCGCGGCATCGCTTCGTGACCCGACGCGCGAGGACTCGCCTTCGGCATCGTCCCTGCGCGGGTGGTGACACGCTTGCGTCGGTTCGTCCTTTTTCTCCCGGCGGGCGCGTCGCCGGACGCCGGGTGGCCGGGGCCGCCAGGCCCCGGCCACCCGGCCCGGTGGTCAGGCCAGGGACTTCTTCAGCCAGTCGACCTGGAGCAGGAGCAGGTTCTCGGCGACGATCTCCTGCGGGGTCATGTGGGTGACCCCCGACAGGGGCAGGACGGTGTGGGGGCGTCCGGCGGCCAGCAGGGCCGAGGAGAGGCGCAGGGTGTGCGCGGCCACCACGTTGTCGTCGGCGAGGCCGTGGATGAGCAGGAGCGGGCGGGTGAGCTTGTCGGCCAGCTCGATGAGGGAGTTGGCCGCGTAGGACTCCGGCTCCTCCTCGGGCAGGCCGAGGTAGCGCTCGGTGTAGTGGGTGTCGTAGAGCGCCCAGTCGGTGACCGGCGCCCCGGCGACGGCGGCGTGGAAGACGTCCGGGCGGGCGAGGACGGCCAGGGCGGCGAGCCAGCCGCCGAAGGACCAGCCGCGCACCGCGACCCGGTCGAGGTCGAGCGCGGCCGGGTGGCGGCGGGCGGCCTCCTCCAGGGCGGCGATCTGGTCCTCCAGGACGGGCGTGACGAAGTCGCCGCGGACGGCCCGCTCCCAGGCGACGCCGCGGCCGGGAGTGCCCCGGCCGTCCGCGATCACCACGGCGAAGCCCTGGTCGGCGAGCCACTGCGGCTCGCAGTAGGCCCGCTGGACGGCCAGGACGCGCTGCGCGTGCGGGCCGCCGTAGGGGTCCATCAGGACGGGCAGGCGGCCCTGCTCCGGCGTCCAGCCGGTGGGCAGCAGGACGGCCGTGCGGACCTCGCGCTCCCCGGCGCGCAGCAGCTCGACCCGGGGCGTGATCACCGGGGTCTCGGCGCGGGACTCGATCGCGACGGTGCCGTCCGGGCCGCGGACCTCGGCGACGGCGCCGAGGGCGTCCAGCCGCGAGCCGGAGATCACGGTCACATCGCCGGAGGAGACGGCCGAGTAGACGCCCTGGCCGGAGGTGAGCTGCGTCACCGCGCCGTCGGCGTACCGGTGGACGTGCACCTCGGTCGGCTCGGTGGACGCGGTGAACAGCACCGCGCCGCCCTCGACGCCCAGCACGGAGCGGACCTGGATGCCGGGCGGGGTGACCGGCTCGCCGCCGATCGTGAGGCGGCGGGTGTCGGCCTGGTGGTCCTCGACGGTCCAGACGAGGTCGCCGGAGCCGGTGCGCGCCGGGACGCCGGGGACGATCTCGGTCCACACCGGGTCGTGGCCGGTGTGCAGCAGCGTGGTCTCGCCGTTCAGCGGGTCCACCGCGAGCACGCGCTGGGCGCGCTGGTCGCGGGTCTGGACGACGATCATCGGGCCGCGCGCGTCCCAGGACGCGGCGGTCAGGTACGGGTACTGGCCGCGGTCCCAGGAGACCGAGGCGCGGCCGTCGGTGTCGGCGCGCAGCAGGACGAGCGACACGATGGCGTTCGGCGTCCCGGCGGCGGGGTAGGCGATCTCGGTGGCCGGCCGGTCCGGGTTGGCGGGGTCGGCGATCGTCCAGCGCTGGACGGGCGTCTCGTCCACCCGCGCGGCGAGCAGGGTCGAGCCGTCCGGTGACCACCAGTGGCCGCGCATGCGCTGCATCTCCTCGGCGGCGATGAACTCGGCCAGGCCGTAGGAGATCTGCTCGCTCTCGGGCGTGATCAGGGAGTGGTCGTCCGAGCCGTCCACGCCGATCACGCGCAGGGTGCGGCCGGACACGTAGGCGACGCGGCGTCCGGCCGGGTCGAGGCGCGGGTCGAACACGGGCGTCCGCGCCGGCAGCTCGCGGATCTCCCCGGACGCGAGGTCGGCGAGGAAGAGCTGCCCGCCCAGGGTGAACACGGCCTGGCGGACGGCCGAGTCGGTGGCGAAGCCGACGATGCCGCCCGCGCCCTCCCGGGCCCGCTCGCGCCGGGCGCGCTCCTCGGCGGGCAGGTTCGCCTCGCCCGCGACCGACAGCGCGGCGGGGTCGGCGACCAGCGTCTCCGCGCCGGTCCGCGGGTCCAGCGTCCACAGGCACGTGACCGGATCGTCGCCCGCCTTGGTGCGCAGGAACGCCACCCGGGACCCGTCGGGCGCGATCTGGAAGGCGCGGGGGACGCCGAGGGTGAACCGGCGGGTGCGGGCGGTCTGCCGCGGATAGCTGATGCTCATGGTGGGAAGTCTGCCAGCCGCTCCCGACCGTTCCGGGCGGGAGCCCGTCCGCTGCACTGCTTTGCGGCTTTTAAGTGGGTATGGTCCCGCAGGGTGAACGCGCCGTGGGCGGACGCCTGCTCGCGTAAGCTCATACCTCGCCCAGCGCCGAAGCGTCGCCAGTGTCGCCCGCCGAAGGAGTTGTTCCATGCCGGACTTGCAGCCGGGAGATCCCCGGCGGCTGGGGTCCTACGAACTGACCGAACGTCTCGGAGAGGGCGGTCAGGGCGTCGTCTACCTCGGCGTGGACCCCACCGGCGCGCACGCGGCGATCAAGCTGCTGCGCGCCGACCTCGCCGCCGACGACCAGGCCCGCCACCGGTTCGTCCGGGAGTCCCAGGCGGCCATGCAGGTGGCCCGGTTCTGCACCGCGCAGGTGCTGGAGGCCGACGTCGCGGGCGACCAGCCGTGGATCGCCAGCGAGTACGTGCCCGGCCCGTCGCTGTACCGCCAGGTCAGCGAGCAGGGGCCGATCACCGGCGCGGCGCTGGAGCGGCTCGCCATCGGCACCGCGACCGCGCTGGTGGCGATCCACCAGGCGGGCATCGTGCACCGCGACTTCAAGCCGCACAACGTGATCATGGCCCCGGACGGCCCGCGCGTGATCGACTTCGGCATCGCGCGCGCCCTGGACGCGGGCCAGACCAACGCCACCAAGGCGATCGGCACCCCGTCCTACATGGCCCCCGAGCAGGTCGCCGGGCAGCGCCTGACCGAGGCCGTGGACGTCTGGGCGTGGGGCTCGACCATGGTGTTCGCCGCGACCGGGCGCCCGCCGTTCGGCGACGACACCGTCGTCGCGGTGATCAACCGGGTGATGAACGAGCCGCCGTCGCTGGAGGGCCTGCCGCCCGAACTGCACAACCTGATCGCCGCCTGCCTGGTCAAGGAGCCGGCCCGGCGGCCGACCGCCCAGCAGCTCATGATGGCGCTGATCGGCAGCGGCGGCCCGGGCGGGACGAGCGGCGTCCCCGGCGCGACCGCGCTGGACGACCCGGCGCAGGCCACCGCGCTGCTGGCCGGTGGAGCGGCGGCCGCGGCGGGCGGCGCCGCCGCGGGTGCCGCGGCGACCCGGATGGCCCCCGCCGGGGCGTACGACCAGACCGGCTACGACCAGGGCTACGGGCAGACCCAGAACATGGGCGGCGGCGGCGCGACCCTGCCGCCCGTCGCCGGGTACGAGGACGCCTACCGCGGCGGCGGACCCGCGCGGCGCGGCGACTGGGAGCCGGAGAAGCGCTCCAAGGGCCCGATCATCGCGGCGGTCGTGGCCGTCCTGGTGCTCGCGGCCGTCGTCGGCATCGCGGTCGCGAACATGGGCGGCGGCAAGAACCACGGCAACACGCCGAGCGACCAGACGAGCTCGGTGTCGGAGAGCCCGTCGGAGAGCAACACCGACGACAACTCGCCGTCGGACACCCCGACCGACACTCCCACCAGGAAGCACCGCACGACCACGCCGACCGAGAGCAACAGCCCGACCGAGCCCAGCTCGCCCACGGACACGCCGACCCACACCCCGTCGCACACGCCGTCCCACACCCCGACCGGGCACAGCCCGTCCTCGCCGCCCCCGTCCGGCGGCGGCGCCGGTGGCGGCGGTGGCGGGGCCGGCGGCGGTGGCGGTGGCGGCGGCAAGGGCAACGGCAGCGGCTGACCCGCCCGAACTCGGTCGGCTCCCGGCTCCGGGCCCGCGGACGCCGCACGCTCCGGACGTGACGACGGTCACGTCCGGAGCGTGACGTTTCGCGCACGCGCGGGGAAGGGTGACAGCCGAGAACGGTCCCACGCGTTAGTAGGCTCAATGGTCATGAAGGAGCCGCGCATCCTGTTCGTGCACGCCCATCCCGATGACGAGTCCATCGGGACCGGGGCGACCATGGCCAAGTACGCGGCCGCGGGCGCCCACGTCACGCTCGTCACCTGCACGCTGGGCGAGGAGGGCGAGGTCATCCCGGACGAGCTGCGCCACCTCGCCGCCGACAAGGAGGACCGGCTCGGCGAGTTCCGCATCGGCGAGCTCGCCGCCGCCTGCGCGGCGCTCGGCGTCGCCGACCACCGGTTCCTCGGCGGCCCGGGACGCTGGCGCGACTCGGGCATGATGGGCGCGCCCACCAACGACGACCCGCGCTGCTTCTGGCGCGCCGACCTCGACGAGGCGGCCGGCGCGCTCGCCGAGATCGTCCGCGAGGTCCGTCCGCAGGTGGTGGTCAGCTACGACGACCGCGGCAACTACGGGCACCCCGACCACATCCAGGCGCACCGCGTCACCCGCCGCGCGTTCGGCCTGGCCGCCGACCCGTCCTTCACCGGCGAGGGCCGCGAGCCGTGGCGGGTCGCCAAGCTGTACGCCTACGCGACGCCGCGCACCGTCCTGGTCCGCGCGATCGCGGTGATGCGGGAGGCGCGGCTGCCGTTCCCGCGCGTCGCCACCCTCGACGAGCTCGGCTCCGGCGTCCCGGACGACCTGATCACCACGGTCGTGGACGCCCGCTCCCACCTGCCGCGCAAGCTCGCCGCGCTGCGCGCCCACCGCACCCAGATCACGGTCGCGCCCGAGGAGACCGGGCCGTTCTTCGCGCTGTCGAACAACCTCGGCCAGCAGGCGTTCGGCACCGAGTACTTCGTGCTGCTGGAAGGCGAGCGCGGGCCGTCGGCGGCGGGCGGTCGGGAGACCGACCTGTTCGCCGGGCTCTCCTGACCCCGTCCCTGGCTAGGCTGTCGGCGTGAACGAGGACGACGCCACCACGCTGAGGACGGGCGACCCCGCCCCGCCGCCCGCTCCGGCCACCCCGCCTTCCCCCGGGCTGTACACGCTGGTCTCCGGGCTGGCCTACGGGGTGCTCGCCGTGCTCGGCTTCGTGTTCGGGCTGGTCGGCGCGTTCTGCCAGGACTGGTCGGTCGCCTCGCTGCCGCTGCCCGCGATCGGCCTGTGCGTGCTGCTGTTCGGGCTGGTGTTCGGCGCGGGCTTCGGCATGGGCGGCAAGCTCGGGGCCGTGGTCCCGGCCGCGACCTGGATGATCGTGACCTTCGTCATGTCGTCCAAGCAGGCGGAGGGCGACCTGGTGGTGCCGGGCAGCACCGCGGGCTACGTCTACATCATCGGCGGGATGGTCGCCGCCCTGCTCGCGATCGCCGTCGTGCCGTCCCGCCGGTCGCCGGGGGAGTGGCTCACCGGACAGTGGCTCACCGGAGGCGGTGGCGATACCCGCGGGTAGTGTGAGGGGCGTTGTGAGCACCGAGCCCCCCTGCCCCGAAGCCCGCGCCCTCGCCGCCGCGCCCGACACCCGCCTGTTCCGCCAGGTCGTCGGGCGGTTCGCCACGGGCGTGGCGGTCGTGACCACCGTCGCGGACGGCGTCGACCACGCGATGACGGTCAACGCGTTCACCTCGGTGTCCCTCGACCCGCTGCTGGTGATGTTCTGCGCCGACCGGACGGCCCGCTTCCACGACACCGTCCTCGCCACCGGGATCTGGGCGGTCTGCGTCCTCCCGGAGGAGCTGCGCGCGGCGTCCGAGCACCTGGCGACGCCCGGCCGCCGCCTCGCCGGGCAGCTCGACCGGTACCGCGTGCACCGCGGCCCCGCGACCGGCGTCCCGGTCCTGTCGGACGCGCTGGCGGTCGTGGAGTGCCGCACCCACGCCGTCCACGAGGCGGGCGACCACAGCATCGTGGTCGGCGAGGTGCTGGCCCTCGACGTCCCGAACCCCGAGGGCGAGCCGCTGATCTTCCACGACGGCCGCTACCGGCGCATCGCCGGTCCCTGACATCCACCTGGACCGACCAAGCTCGGCACGCGGACGCCCGGCACGCGGACGCCCGGCACAACGGAGCCCGGCACGCGGACGCCCGGCACAACCGAGCCCGGCGTGGAGAAGCCCGGCGTGAAGAAGCCCGGCACGACGGGGTGTCGTGCCGGGCTTCGCCGTTCAGCGGCTCAACGCGAGCGGATCAGTGCGCCGCGGGCGCGGGCTCCGGCGACGGGGCGTCGGCCGGAGTCGCCGCCCGGTAGCGCTTGACGCCGAGGCAGGCGAGCGCGCCGACCATCACGACGACCACGGGCATGATCATCGTGGGCTTCATCGCGTGCACGAAGCCGTGGCTGAACACCTGGCCCGACAGGACCTGGATCTGGTGCGCCACGTTCTGCGGGGTGCCGGGCGGCAGCTTCTGGCCCGCGCTGTGCTGGGACGCGCCGACCTCGATGCCGCCCTTCGCCGCCTGCGAGAAGCCCGCCACGAACTTGTCGTGGTACGGCTGCGGCAGGCCCTGCGCGCGGGTGACCGCCTGCTCCTTCAGGGACGAGGCGAGCTGGTTCTGCAGGATCGCGCCGACCGCCGCCGAGCCCAGCACCGAGCCGACCTGCCGGATGGTGTTGTTCACGCCGGACGCGGCCCCGGCCAGGCGCGGCGGAACGTTCCGGGTCGCCTCGGTCGCCATCGGCGCGAACACGCCGCCGACGCCGATGCCGGACACCACGAGCGGGCCGAGGAAGGCCGTCCAGGAGGTGTCGGTGCCCGCGACGGCGAGCATCCACAGCATGCCGGCGCCGTACAGCAGCAGCCCGCCCATCAGGATGAACCGTCCACCGATCTTGTCGGTGAGCTTGCCCGCGACGGGCGCGAGGAACATCGACACCACCGAGGACGGCGCCATCACGAGGCCGGCCTTCAGCGCGCTGAACCCGAGCACCGACTGGAGGTAGATGTTCATCGGCAGGAACATGCCGACCATGCCGACCGAGACGGCCGCGCCGACGAAGCACAGGATCGCGAAGTTGCGGTCGCGGAACAGCGCGAACGGCACCAGCGGCTCGCCGTCCTGCCGGGAGCGCTGCTGCACGAGGAAGACCACGAACAGCACCGCCGCGGCGCCGATCAGCGCCCAGATCCCGGCGCCCCAGTCGTACTTCTGGCCCTCGGTCAGCGCGAACACCAGGCAGAACAGCGCGACGGTCGCGATGGAGACGCCGAGCACGTCGAACTTGTGCCGCACGCCCGGGGTGTGCCCCGGCAGGATCGGCACCGCCATCGCGAGCACGATGATCCCGATCGGCAGGTTGACGAAGAAGATCCACCGCCAGTCGAAGCTGGTCACCAGCAGTCCGCCGACGGTCGGGCCGGCGATCGTGGAGACGCCCGCCACCGCGCCCCACACGCCGAGCGCCGCGCCGCGCTTCTCCGGCGGGAACGTCGCGATGATGATCGACATGGTCTGCGGCATCAGCAGCGCCGCGCCGAGCCCCTGCACCGCGCGGGCGGCGATCAGCTGCGTCGGGTCCTGCGCGATCCCGCACGCCAGGCTCGCCAGGGTGAACAGCACGACCCCGGCGATGAACAGGTTCTTCTTGCCCCACAGGTCACCGAGGCGGCCCGCGGTGATGAGCAGGACGGCCAGCACCAGGATGTAGGCGTTGGTGATCCACAGCACCTCGTCCAGCGAGGCGTGCAGCTTGTCGATCATGCTCGGGATCGCGACGTTGACGATCGTCAGGTCGAGCAGCGTCATGAAGAACCCGAGGGAGAGCGTCAGCAGCACCGCCCAGGGGTTCCCGCGCCACTTGGTCATGGATTCTCCTCAGTGCGCGCCCCGTGGCCGGGCGCGTTCTCGTCGGTGTGTCGCTTGTACGTGTGTCGCTCGCCGGTCTGTCGCTCGGTGGTGTCCCGCTCGCCGGCGTACCGCTCGTAGGGGTGCCGCTCGTAGGGGTGCCGCTGCGAGCAGGGCGAGCCCTCGGAGTCGGTGAACGTGAGGCGGCCCGCTTCGAGGTCGTCCACCAGGGACTGGGTGTAGTCGAGCTCCGCGCGCTTCTGCACGAGGCCGAGCTCCAGATCGAGCAGCTTGTGACGGTCCAGGCCACGCTTGCGCAGCGACTCGAACGACGCCTGGTGTCCGGCGACCAGCGCCTCCAGCACCACCACGCGGCTGCGCAGGTGCCGGGCGACCTCGTCCTCCGGCAGCAGGCCCACGAACGCCAGCGCGGCGCCGAACAGCGGGAACTCCTCGGCGGGCGCGGCCAGCAGGTCGGCCAGCCGGTCGCACGCCGCGTCCCGGCCGGACGGCGTCACCGCGTAGACCGTCCGCTCGGGCCGGCGGCCCTCGCGGTTGGTCTCCACCGGCTCGATCAGGCCGGACGAGGCCAGCCGGTCGACGGTGTGGTAGAGCGACCCGTGCGTCACCTTGACCGCGTGGTCGTAGGCGTGCCACCGGATGCGCTGCTGCATCTCGTACGGATGCATCGGGCCGTCGCACAGCATGCGCAGCACGGTCAGCGCGAGGGGGGTCAGGTTTCTGGACATCAGCGTTCTTTGGTTGATGTGGATTAGTCCACTTAGATTAATCCGCTATGACAGGTCTGTCAGCGAGATTCCGGCGCTCCGGGGACGTGACGGTCGTCTCACCTGCAAGCGGCGTCCGGCGGTGCTCGGCGGCGTCCGGCAGCGTCCGGCGGCGCGCGGCGGGCGGTGACCGACCGGACGGGACCGGACGGGAACGGTGATCGTCCGGACGGAAACGGTGATCGTTGGGACGGGAACAAGGTCGCCAACGGTGGTCCAAGACAGGCCAACGGCTCGCGAGCCGCACGCGGCGGGCCCGTCCGGCGTCTATAGCGTCCGGACACTATGCGGGTCGGGGTTTCTGGGAAGGCGCTGGAGCGCCACGTCGGCGGCAACACCACCTATGCCCGGGCCCTGTACGAACGGCTGCGGCCCATGGGCGTCCAGGCGGGGATGCTGGTTCCGCGCGGAGCGCTCGGTCCGGTGCGTCCGGTGGCGTACGCCGTGGCGGACGGCTTCGTCTGGCCCAAGCGCAAGAAGTTCGACCTGCTCCACTACCCGGACGACACGGGCGCTCTCGTGCGCGCGCGGGTGCCGATGGTCGCGACGATCCACGGACTGCCTCCGCGGCGTCCGGCGGGGATGCGGCAGAGCCTCTGGGAGCGGCTCTGGTACCGCCGGGTGAGCAGCACGCTTTCGGTGGCGGACGCGATCGTGACGGTCTCCGAGTTCTCCGCGCACGAGATCCGCGAGCGTTTCGACGTCCCGGCCAAGCGGCTCTACGTCATCCCGCACGGCGTGGACGCCGCGCGCTTCCACACCAGTTCCATAGGCGACGGCGAAGTGCTGGCCTCGTTCCGGCTTCCCGACCCGTTCGTGCTGTTCCTCGGCGGGCTCGCGCCGCGCCGGAACGTCCCGATGCTCGCCGAGGCGACCGCGCGGTTGCGGGTGCCGCTGGTGCTCGCGGGCGTCCCGTGCGCGGGGGACGAGCACGTCGTGCGGTCGGTCGCGCGCTACCCGCACGTCCGGATGCTCGGCGCGGTGCCCGGCGGGCTGGTCGCGCCGCTGCTGCGCGCCGCGTCCGTGCTGGCCCTGCCGTCCGAGCACGAGGGCTTCGGCATGCCGATCGTCGAGGCGATGGCCTGCGGCACGCCGGTCCTGATCTCCGAGCGCGGCGCGCTGCCCGAGGTCGCCGGGGGAGCGGCGCGCGTCCTGCCGGAGCTGACCGCCGACGGCCTGGCCCGCGCGCTCGCCGAGATCCTGGACGACGCGTCCTGCGCCGCGCGGCTCCGCACGCGGGGCCTCGCCCGCGCCGCGACGTTCACCTGGGACCGCGCCGCCCGCCTGCACCTCGCCGTCTTCCGCGAACTCGCCCGGTGAACGCCTCGTCCGGCGTGAGGGACGCACGGGACGACGGCTCGGCCCGGCCCCCGGACGGCCTCCTCGGCCGGGCGCTCGTCGAGCACGGCACCGCGTGCGCGGCCCAACTGGGGTTGACGGTGCTGTTCGCGCACTGGCTGTCCAGCGCCCAACTGGGCGCGTTCGCGCTCCTCTACGGCCACTACCTCCTGGCGGCCGGAATTTTCCGGGACGCCGGCGCGCGCCGGGTCTCCGCCGCGGTCACCCTCCTGTGCGATCTCGGCTGGGGGTTGACGCTGGGCGCGGGCGTTCACCTCGTCCGCGAGCTGCCGGGCGTGATCGCCGAGTGGACGATCGGCGCGGCCGTCCTGGCGGGTGTGGCGATCGCCGCCGTGCGCGGCCCGCGCCGCCGCCTCCGGCGCTCCGGGGTCCCGCGTCCGGCGCCCGGCTCGCAAGGGCGGGAACGGGACGCCGTGACGCGCTCGCTGGTCGCCGCGTCGGAGTACGCGCTGCTGATCGCGGTCGGCGCGCTGGCCGGGCCGCGGGCCGTGGCGGCGGTCTGGACCGTCCGGGCGCTGTTCGGACCGGTGGACGCGCTGATCGGTGTCGGCAGGACGGCGGCGGGCGGCGAACTTTCCCGGGTCGCGCCGCATCGGCGGGGACGCGGCGCGGCGCTGGTGTCGCTCACGCTCGCCCTGGCCGGGCTCGTCGCGGGAGCCGGGCTCGCCGCGCTTCCGGCGTCCGCCGGGCGCCTCCTTCTCGGGACGGCCTGGAGCGCGGTCGTTCCGCTGATCGGACTCGTGGCCGCCGACAGGGCGTTGGCGGGGGCCGCGGTCGGGCCGTCCGAGGCTCTGCGCGCTTTCCAGGACGTCCGGGGGTCGGCCGCCCTGCGGATCTCGGCGGCGGTCGCGGCCGTCGCGCTCGCGGCAGCCGGGACGGCGTGGGCCGGCGCTCCCGGAGCGGTCGCCGGGCCCGCGCTCGCCGCGCTCGGATACTTCGCCTTCACGTCCGTCCTGCTGGTGCGGCGCGTCGCGGAACCGGACGACGTCCTCGCGGTCTTCGCGCTCCGCGGCAACTGAGCACCAACCCGCGTGCGTAAGGCGACACCGGAGCGCCAACCCGCGTGCGTAAGGCGACACCGGAGCACCAACCCGCGTGCGTAAGGCGACACCGGAGCACCGGCCCGCGTGCGTAAGGCGACACCGGAGCACCGGCCCGCGTGCGTAAGGCGACACCGGAGCACCGGCCCGCGTGCGTAAGGCGACACCGGAGCACCAACCCGCGCGCGTAACGCGACACCGGAGCGCCGGGCCGCGCGCATGGCGAGACGCCGGAGCGCCGGCCCGCGCGCATGACAGGAGGGCGCGGGAGCGCCGGCCCGCGCGTATGAGGAGAGGCCGCGGGTGAGTGCTGGCCCGAGGGTATGGCGAGAGGCCGCCGCTGGACGTCGTTGTCCGGCGGCGGCCTCGAGATCTGCGGTGTAGGGCGCGGTCAGCCCTTGAGGGCGATCTCCAGCTGGTCGATCGCCCAGTCGAGGTCCTCGCGGGAGATCACCAGCGGCGGGGCGAGGCGGATCGTGGTCTCGTGCGTCTCCTTGGCGAGGACGCCGAGCTCCATCAGCCGCTCGCTGACCGGACGCGCCGGGCCGCCGAGCTCGATGCCGGCCCACAGCCCGCGCCCGCGCACCTCGCGGACCAGGTCGGACGGCAGCCGGCCGAGCCGCTCGTGCATGTGCGCGCCCAGCTCGCGGGACCGCTCCTGGAACTCGCCGGTCTTCAGCATCGCGATCACCTCCCGGCCGATCGCGCAGGCCAGCGGGTTGCCGCCGAAGGTCGAGCCGTGCTGCCCCGGCTTGAACACGCCGAGGACGTCCCGGTCGGCGACGACCGCCGACACCGGCATGATGCCGCCGCCGAGGGCCTTGCCGAGGATGTACACGTCCGGGACGACGCCCTCGTGCTCGACCGCGAACGTCGTGCCCGTCCGGCCGAGGCCCGACTGGATCTCGTCCGCCAGCATCAGCGCGCCGTGCTCGGTGCACAGCTCGCGGACGGCCGTCAGGAACCCGCTCGGCGGCACGTTCACGCCGGCCTCGCCCTGGATGGGCTCGATCAGCACGCCGACCGTGTTGGCGTTCATGGCGCTCTTCAGCGCGTCCACGTCCCCGTACGGGACGGTCCGGAAGCCCGGCGTGTACGGGCCGTAGGAGTCCTTGGCGTCGGCGTCGGTGGAGAAACTGACGATCGTGGTCGTGCGGCCGTGGAAGTTGCCCTCGAAGGTGATGATCTCGGCGCGCCCGGCCGGCACGCCCTTCACCTCGTAGCCCCACTTGCGCGCGGTCTTCAGCGCCGTCTCGACCGCCTCGGCGCCGCTGTTCATCGGCAGGACCATGTCCTTGCCGCACAGCTCGGCGAGCTCGGTGACGAACGGCCCGAACTGGTCGTGGTCGAACGCCCGGCTGACCAGCGTGACCTGGTCGAGCTGGCGCTTGGCCGCCTCGGTCAGGCGGGCGTTGCGGTGGCCGAAGTTCACCGCGGAGTAGGCCGCCAGCATGTCGAGGTAGCGGCGGCCCTCCACATCCGTGACCCACGCGCCGTCGGCCTCGGCGATGACGATCGGGAGAGGGTGGTAGTTGTGCGCGCTGTGTTCCTCGGACAAGGCCCGCAGCTGCTCGGATCGGGTCACGAACACTCCTTCACCCGTGTCGGCCCGGCGCCGTCGCCGGGAACGTGGTCCACACCGGACGTCGGCCGGTGCCGGATGGGGGGAGGACCTCGCGCGAACGTGGTGCGCGGGCCCAGGCACCAGCGTATGTTCGGGATCTACCATCACACAGTGCCGATTGCGCTCTCGGGGGGAGATATTTGTTGCGTCTTGACGACTTGGACCGTCGAATCGTTGCGCAGCTCTTGGAGAACGGCCGCGCCTCGTACGCCCAGATCGGCGACCGCGTCGGGCTCTCCGCCCCCGCGGTGAAGCGCCGGGTGGACCGGCTCCGCGCGGAGCGCGTGATCACCGGTTTCGCCGCCGTCGTCGACCCGGCCGCCCTCGGCTGGACGACCGAGGCCTTCATCGAGGTGTTCTGCACCGGCGCGACGTCCCCGGAGGACATCTACGACAGCGTCCACAAGCATCCCGAGGTCGTCGCCGCCTACACCATCAGCGGTGACGCGAGCGCGCTGGTGCACGTCCGCGCGCAGGACATCCAGCACCTCGAACAGGCCCTCGAACGCCTCCGCCGGGAGCCGAACATCACCGCCACCAAGACCGCGATCGTCCTGTCCCGCCTGATCGGCCGTCCCACCGACACCGGAGCGACCACCCCGGCCTGACACCGGCCGCTGCGGCGAAGCCGCTGTGGCGGGGGCGCGAGGGAGGGGCGTATCTTCGATCACCCCTCCCTCGGCGAAGGACGGACGCCGCATGTCGCAGCCCACCCCCCGGTCGGTGCGCAGGACGCTGAGCAGGCTCACCGACAGGGAGACCGCGAAGCTCGTCCGGTACGGCTTCGGGCCCATGCTCGGGCTGACGCACCTGGCGTCCGAGCCGGAGGGCGCGGTCCTGGTGGAGAGCGTCCTCGCCCTGCACACGCAGACGGGTTCGCGCCCGCCGCGTCCGGAGGACGAGGCGAACGCCGCCGAGGTCAAACGCCGCCAGCGGCAGTTCGCCAAGCGGGTCGAAGAGGAGGGACTGCCCGGCAGACCGCCCCTGACGCCGGGCCGGGTGCTCCTCGCCTGGGCGCTGATCTGGGCGATCGCACTGGTGGCCGTCCCGCTGGCGATGTTCGGGGGGATCATGACGGCGGGCTGGGCGCTGGTGCTGTTCGGCGTCGCGACGTTCTTCCTGACCGTCCTGACGTGCGGCTTCGTCGCCGGACGCGGCCACTTCCAGGCGTGGCTCGCGCTGCTGCCGATCCTCCTCGTGCTGGTCGGGGCCGGTGGCGCGGCGACGCCGCTCTACCTGAAGAGCCGGGGCACCGAGGTCCAGGGCGAGTTCGGGCAGGCGTACAAGACGGGCAAGGGCCGCTACGTCAAGGAGCACTGCCTGATCGCGTGGGGACCGCCGGGGAACCGGCAGGCCACCGACGTGACGGGGTGCCCCGACCGGTTCTTCCGCATGCACTTCCCCGGCCGGGACGAGCACATCCCGGTGCGCTTCGTCCGCTCGCCGAACTGGGTCCCGAGCCGCGTCGGGACCAAGGCGGACCTGTCGCTGACCTGGCAGGCGGCCGTGGTCGGGACCGGCCTGGTCCTCCTCGCGGGCCTGACCGCGTGGGGCGTGGCCACCGCCGCCCGCCGCCGCCCGGCTACCGGTCAGTAAGCTGCCGGGCATGGACTTCGCCACCGCTGACCTCATCGACGACTTCGGGGACGAGCTGCGTTCCTGCGAGACCCAGTTCCGCGACTTCGGCGGGCGCGAGGCGTTCGCCGGACGGGTCGCGACCGTCCGCTGCTTCCGCGACAACGGCCTGGTCAAGAAGGTGCTGGCGAGCCCCGGCGAGGGCCGCGTGCTGGTCGTGGACGGCGCCGGCTCGCTCGGCTCCGCGCTGATGGGCGACATGATCGCCGCGTCCGCGGTGGCCGCCGGCTGGTCCGGCGTGGTGATCAACGGGGCCGTCCGGGACGTGGTCGCGCTGCGCGGCCTCGACCTCGGGATCAAGGCGCTCGGCTCGAACCCGCGCAAGTCCGCCAAGGACGGCGCGGGCGCGCTCGACGTCCCGGTCGAGTTCGGCGGCGTCCGGTTCGCGCCCGGCGACTGGCTCTACAGCGACGCCGACGGCATCGTCCTCGCCACCCGCGACCTCCTCGCCTGAGAGGAGCGCGGCGTAAACGGGCGGGGCTTGCCAGGGTTGTGGGGCGGGGTTCGTCCGAAAAGGACATTGATCTTGGAACGCGCCGGTCCGTACGGTCTCAGGCGACCCCCGAGACTTGAGGAACCATGCGCGCGAACAAGATTCTCCTGGTGCCCGCGGCGCTGGCGCTCGCGGCCCTCGGGCTGACCGCCCTCCCGGCCGCCGCCCAGCCCTCGCCGACAGCGCCGAAACCGACCCCGAACCCGTGGCAGATGCGGCACTGGCCGCAGACGCAGCCGTGGCAGCGCGGGCCGCAGGTGCGCGCGCTGAAGGCCGGCGCGCCGAAGCCGATCGACCCGCAGAACTACGAGCTGCCCGACACGATGACCTGGGACGACTACAAGCCCGTCCCGGGGGTGAACTGGGCCGACCCGAACCGCAAGGGGTCGGTGAAGACGTTCAAGGGCGCGGTGGTGCTGGTCGACTACCCGGACGAGGACTTCGTCATCACCAGGCCGAAGAACTCGACCGTCTACGGCAACCCGACGTCGGTCGGCGACGTGCCGAGGGAGAAGGTCGCGCAGTTCTACCGCGACTTCCTCAACAAGCCGCAGGCCCTCAACCACGGCCACACCCTCCACGAGTACTGGATGGAGGACTCCGGCGGCCGGTACGGGGTGGACCTGACCGGCTTCGGCGCCTACCGCCTGCCGCACAAGAGCTACGAGTACGGCGTGGACGACTTCCAGGGCGGCACCGGCTGCCCGGCGGGCGACACCTGCCGGCGCGACCTGCGCGCGGACGCCACGGCCGCCTGGGTCAAGGACATCGGCGAGGAGAACGCCAAGAAGTACGACATGGTGTTCTTCCTGTCTGCGGGCCAGGACGAGTCGTCCACGTGGCAGGAGTTCGGCCAGATGAAGTTCCAGACCAAGGAGGACGTGCCCCGGGAGTGGGGCTCGCCCGACCCGAACCTGCCGAACTGGGTGAAGACCCGGTACGTCCCCTGGACGTCGTGGAAGGCGGGCGCGAACCTGTGGCCGAACGCGATCCCCGGTAACTCCATCCAGGCCGAGTCGTCCGGGATGGCGGTGTTCGCGCACGAGTTCAGCCACATCCTCGGGATCGGCGACAACTACAACAACCCGTACTCGATCCCCGCGCGCCGCGACTACTCCGGGCCGTGGGAGATGCTGAGCCGCGGCAGCTTCAACGGGCCCGGCGGCCCGCACAGCCGGTGGCTGATCCCGGCGACGGCGGGCGCGTCCATGGGCGCGGAGCACATGCTCCGCAACAAGATGAAGCTGAACATGGTGGACCCGAAGAACGTCCTCCAGGTCGACCGGGACACGCTCGCGTCCGGCGGGCTCGTCGTCGCGAACGTGACCGCGCGCGAGGTGCAGCCGGGCTCGCGCGGCCTCACCGGCGTCAACGTCAAGCTCGGCGCGGCCGGGGACAAGAGCCCCAAGTGCGACACGTCCACCGATCCGATGTGCGACGGCGGCGGCTACGACAACTACACCGTCGAGGTCGTCGACCGGATGGGCTTCGACTCGTTCACGACCGACTCGGGCGTCCTGCTCGCCAAGACCAAGGACCAGGACCGCGCGCCGTTCATCTGGGTCAAGGACGCGCACCCGGAGGACATCAACAAGGTCGACTTCGTCCTGCCCGACGGGACGCCGCAGAAGATGACCATCGGCGACTACCGGCAGCTCTCGGACGCCCTGTACCACGCGGGCAACGGCTCGGGCAGCCAGTACGAGTACGTCGACCAGGCCAACCGGCTGCACTTCTACGTGCTGAACCTCAAGCGCGACCGGAAGGGCGTCCTGTCCTACACGGTCGCGGTCCGCTCGCTGGACGGCGCGGGCCCGCAGAGCCGCGGCGTCCGCCTCACGCCGGGCGGCGCGCGCGCCGGGTCGGACGGCTGGCGGCGCTGCACGGTCGTCCTGCGCAACACCGGCAAGGGCGGCAGCGGCTACACCGCGTCCGACGTGTACCGCCTGACCTCGGCCACGTCCGCCCGCGGCTGGACGACCTGGCTGCCCAACTCCCTCGCCACCGCGCAGAACGGCCGCGCGACGAAGGTCGAGGTCTGGGCCAAGCCGGGCGCGGGCGCGGACCGGCACGCGCGGATCTCGCTGACCGCCGCGTCCGAGTCCGACCCGTCCAAGACCAGCACCTCCACCTGCCACGCCTGACACCCACCTGCCCGGCCTGGCACCTCCGCCTGCCACGCCTGACCGTGCGGCCTGAGCGGCGGCCACGAGCCCGCCGCTCGGGCGGTCCGCTCGGGCGGTCCGTTCGGGCGGTCCGTTCGGGCGGTCCGTTCGGGCGGTCCGTTCGGGCGGTCCGTTCGGGCGGTCCGTTCGGGCGGTCCGTTCGGGCGGTCCGTTCGGGCCGTCCGTTCGGGCCGTCCGCTCGGGCCGTCGTCCTTATGCGGCCGCTCAGGCCGCTCGCTCTGTCGCCGCCGGTTCCGGGTTCCGCCGGACCGGCGGCGACGCCGCTTTCCGGGCGCGTTCGAGCCGGGACGCCCACACGACGGTCGCGAGCGCTCCCGTGGCCATCACGGCACCGACCCACGGGACGGACGCGTACCCGAACCCGGCGCTGACGACCAGCCCGCCCAGCCAGGGCGCGAGCGCGTTCCCGACGTTGAACGCCGAGGTCACCGACGCTCCCGCGAGCGTCCGCGCGGGGCCCGCCGTCGCGTGCACCCGCACGTTGACGGCCGGGTTCGTGGCCATTCCCGCGACGCCCATCAGGAAGACCAGCACGATCACCGCCACGGGATGCCGCGCGGTCAGCGCGATCCCGGCCGAGGCCGCCACGACGCCGCCGAGCCCCGCGTACAGCGTCCCGAACGGGTGGGCGTCCGCGACCCGTCCGCCGATCGCGATCCCGGCCAGCGACCCGACGCCGAACAGCGCCAGCACCGCCGGCACCCAGCGGTCGCCGAGCCCGCCGGGGCCGGTGAGCAGCGGACCGAGGTATCCGAAGGTCGCCATCATCGAGCTGAACGACAGCGCGGTCGTCCCGTACGCGACCCAGAGGGCGGGGCGCCTCATCGAGCGCAACTCGTCCCTGACCTGCTCGCGCATCGCCGGCTGCGGGGTTCCGGCACGTGCGTCCGGTGCGGGGCGAGACCGGCGGGGGAGGGTGAGGGCCACGCCCGCGATCGCCGGGACGGTCAGCCCCGCGACCGCCCAGAACGCCGCGCGCCACCCGAGGTACTGCCCGATGAACGTCCCCGCCGGAACCCCGAGGACGGTCGCGACCGTGATGCCGCCGATGACGACGGCCAGCGCGCGCGCCCGGACCTCGACCGGCACCAGGTCCACGGCCGTCACCGCCGCGACGCCGAAGAAGCCGGCGCAGGCGATGGCGCCGACCAGCCGCGACGCGAACAGGACGCCGTACCCCGGCGTCAGCGCGCCGACGACGTGCGCCGCCGCGAAGATGACCAGGAACAGCAGCAACGCCTTACGCCGGGGCCACCGCAAGGTGGCCATCGCGAGCACCGGCGCGCCGACCACCATCCCGACCGCGTAGGCCGAGATGAGCAGTCCGGCGGTCGGGACGGACACGTGCAGGTCCCTCGCCATCGCCTCCAGCAGCCCGGCCAGCAGGAACTCCGACGTGCCCTGCGCGAAGATCGCGAATCCCAGCACCCACACGGCCACCGGCATCGCGCACCACCTCATTCTGTATTTCAGATTCCAAAATCGAGCCGTGCGTGGCCCCCTGCGTTCTCACGGGGTGGGGCGGCTTACAGTGCGGCTACGGCGATCGCCGCCACGCTCTCCATCTCGGCGCGCGCCGCTCCGTACCGGGCCGCGACCCGTATGCCGCTGACCTGCGACAGGACGAAGTGGGCGAGCGCCTCCGGAGACCGCTCCGCCGAGATCTCACCGTCGCGGACGGCCCGCGCGCACGCCGCTCGGACGGCCTCGAACCGCCGCCGGTAGTCGCGCTCCAGCAGCATCGCGACCTCGGCGTCCCGGGGCGCGAGCTCGATGCTCGTGTTGACCACCAGGCAGCCGAGCCCGTCCTCGCACTCCTCCCGGACGATCCGGTCGAGCAGCTCGCGGACCTTCTCCCGGAGGGGCGCCTCGTCCTCCATCAGCTCGACGATCCGTCCGGTCGCCGTCTCGACGTACTGCCGCAGCGCGCGCATGAACAGGTCGTGCTTGCTGGTGAAGGCGTTGTAGATGCTGCTGCGGCGCAGGCCCGTCGCGGCGCAGAGCGCGTCGGTGGAGGTGCCCTCGTAACCCGTCCTGCGGAACGCGTCCGCGGCGGCCTCGACCGCGCGGGCCTCGTCGAACGTCCTCGGTCGTGCCATGCGGTGACGCTAGCACGTTTTGGAACCGAAATTCCATAACGTCATACTGGTGCCATGGTGACGGTTGAGGACGTCCGACGCGTGGCCCTGCCCCTCCCGAGGACCTCGGAGCACCTGATCCGGGACCGCGTGAAGTTCCGGGTCGGCGCGATCGTCTACGTGGCCTTCTCCCGCGACGAGACCATGATGGGCTTCGCGTTCCCCAAGGAGGAGCGCGAGGGCCTCATCGCGTCCGACCCGGCCAAGTTCCTGATGCCCAGCGTGTCCGACCAGCGCTTCAACTGGGTGGAGTCGCTGACCGCCGCGCTGGAACCGGACGAGATGCGCGAACTCGTCATCGACGCCTGGCGCATGGTCGTCCCCAAGCGCGTCGCCGCCGCCCACCTGGGCCTGTGAACGGCCCGTCCGTCGCGCTAACTGAGCGCTTCGCCGGGGACGTGGCGAGGAGCGTCCCGGAGGGCGTCGCGCGAGACGTCGCGCGAGACGTCGCGCGGGGTGTCGTGGAGGGCTTCGCGGAGGGCGGCGAGCCAGTGGGCGGTGGTCTCGCGGGCGAGGGACGAATCCGGAGCGAACGCCTCGAACAGGTGCCACGCGCCCGGGACGTCCTTCACCGTCACGGGAATCCCGGCCTCCGCGAGCCGCCGCGCGTAGTCGAGCCCCTCATCGCGTAGCGGGTCGGCTCCGCAGGTCAGGACGTATGCGGCGGGCAGGCCGGAGAGGTCGTCGGCGCGGGCGGGTGCGGCGTAGGGCGACACCGGGCCGCGGTCCCGGTCCGTCCCGAGGTAGGCGTCCCACATCCGGGCGACCAGCGTGCCGTTGGTGACCCGCCGATCGGTGATCGCGCGCATGGAGGCGGTGTCGCACCGGTCGTCCAGGCAGGGGATCAGCAGCGTCTGGAACGCGATGCGCGGCCCGCCGCGATCGCGGGCGGCGAGGCAGAGGGCGGCGCACAGGCATCCGCCCGCCGAGGCGCCCGCGACCGCGATGCGGTCCGGATCGACGCCCAGGTCGTCCGCGTGCTCGGCCAGCCAGCAGAGCACCGCGTAGCAGTCTTCGAATCCGGCCGGGAACGGATGCTCCGGGGCGAGCCGGTAGTGGACGTTGACGACGACCGCGCCCGCCGTCGCGCACACGTCCCGCGCCATGGGGCTGGGGCCGTCCAGCTCGCCGAAGCTGAACGAACCACCGTGCACGTACAGGACGCCGGGAAGCGTTCCCTGAGCCCCCACCGGACGGACGACCTGGATGTCGATGCCGGCGGCGACGCGATGCTCGACCGTCACGCGGGCGTCCGGCCCCATGCGGGGAGCCATGAGTGCCTTGAAGCCGTCGCGCGCGGCCTGGATGTCGCGGGTCGCGTCGATGCGCTCGGGGAGTTCGGCGAGCACGTCGGCGAGTTCGGGATGGACGTCCATGCGATCCTCTCATTGATACGGTCTCGATGGGAGCACGCTATGCTCTCATTGAGACGGTGTCAATGGGAGGGAAGTGCGATGGGCGAGAGCAGTCCGCAGGAACACGTCGTCCTCGGCCTGATCGAGCGGCACGGTCCGATGACGCCGTACGAGCTCAAGGCGAGGGTCGAGGAGAGCGTCGACTACTTCTGGCCCATCCCGCACGCGCAGCTCTACCGGATCCCCGCCCGCCTGGCCGAGCGCGGCCTCCTGCGCGAGGAGCAGGAGGAGTCCGGACGCCGGCGCCGCGTCTTCCACCTGACCGACCGGGGCCGCGCAGCCCTGCACGAGTGGCTCGCCGACCCGGACGCCGGTCCGGCCGAGACGCGCGACCCGTCCCAGGTCAAGCTGTTCTTCGCCGATCTCGGAGCCCCGGAGAACCTGACCGCCCTGGCCGAGGCGCAGCTGGCCGAACACCGGAAATGGCTGGCCCGGTACGAGGCTCTGCGCGAGTCCCTATCCCCGGACGACGTGGCCAGGAAGCGCCTCCTCGACCTGGGCATCACGCATGAACGCTCGTACGTCGCCTACTGGAGTTCGTTGCTCGATTCCCAGCAGGAGGCTTAGTTCGCGGCGAGGAGCCGGCGCATCACCTCGCGCAGGTCGGTGGACGACGCGTCCGAGCTGCGGAAGGCGACGAAACCGTCCGGGCGGACGAGCACCATGCCGTTCTCGGGAAGCCAGCCGGCCTCGATGAGGTGGCAGGGGAGATCGGCGTTTTTCGCGGCTTTCGCCCAGAGCTCGGCGTTCGTGAAGACCGTGAAGCGGGACCGGACGAGGTCGAGCGTCGAGACGCCGTCCTCGACCCACTGGTGCGGGACGCGCGAACCGGGCGAGCCGTCGAGCACGACGTCCTCGGTGGACGGCAGCTCGGCCCGCGCGCCGATGATCGCGGACGAGTCGTACCGGTAGCCGAGCACGACGATCGGGGCATTGACGGCCCCGGCGGCCTCGCGGGCGGCGACCGCCTCGGGACCCGTGCCCCAGTGCAGCCGGGGATCGGTCAGGCGGATTAGCGACTGCTCCAGCGCGAGCGCGGCCACGGGACGGCGCTCCGCCTCGTAGCTGTCGAGCAGGCCCGGCCCGGCGGCGCCGTCCAGCACGGCGGCCAGCTTCCAGGCGAGATTGTGCGCGTCGGCGACGCCGGTGTTCATGCCGAACGCGCCCAGCGGCGGGACGGTGTGGGCCGCGTCCCCGACCAGGAACACCCGGCCGTCGCGGAACCGGTCCGCGAGCTGCCCGCGCACGCGCCAGGGCTGCGCGCCGACCACCCGCACGTCGAGACCGGGATCGCCGACGGCGGCACGGACCAGCTCGCGGCAGCGCTCGTCGGACATGCCGTCCTCGCGCGGGACGTGCAGCACCCACGTGCGGCGGCCGTCGATCGTGACGAGCAGCCCGGCGTCCGTCCCGCAGGCCACGAAGGAGTTGCCGCGCGTGTACGGCGTGAGATCGGCCTCGAACAGGATGTTCATCAGCGGCTCGCCGAGCGCGCCCGGACCGGACGTCCCGATGCCGAGCGCCTCGCGGATGCCGCTGCGCGCCCCGTCCGCGGCGATCAGGTAGTCGGCCCGCTGCTCGACGGAGCCGTCCGGACCGGCGTCGTCCGAGGTCAGGACGGTGGTGACGCCGGACGCGTCCTGCGTGAAGGAGGTCAGGGTCGTCGAGTAGGCGACCTTGACGCCGCGATCCAGCGCGGCCCGCAAGAGGACTTCGTCCAGGCGGTTCTGCGGGCAGGTGCCGCGCAACGCGGCGGGGGAGAACGCGCCGAACCGCTCCGCCATCCGGAGGGCCCGCGGCGGCGCGGCATCGGCGAGCGTCTCCCGCTCGGCCGCCTTCCGCTCGGCCGCCTTCCGCTCGGCCGCCTTCCGCTCGGCTACCTCCGACTCGGCTACCTCCGACTCGGCCGTCTGCAGGTCGGGCGCATGGAGGTCGGCCGCCGCGAGCGTCGGCGCGTCGACCTTGCCGAGGCCCCTCGTCATCGGGATGGCGGCGGCGTTCACGGCGTCCTCGATGCCGACCTCGCGGAAGAACTCCATCGTCCGCGCGCCGACGCCGGTGGCGCGCGGGTGCACGTCGGGACCCTCGCGGCGCTCGACGACCAGGACTTCGGCCCCGTGGTGGGCGAGGAAGAGCGCGGCGGACAGCCCGACCGTCCCGGCTCCGGCGACCACGATCATGGCGACTCCTTATGGCTACGGTGTATCCATTGCGGATACACCGTAGCCATAACGGTACGATGGCCGCAATGGACGGACTGGTGTGGACGAAGGAGCGGCGCGTCCCGCGCCGTCGGGCGCCGGGCGTGGACCGGTTCGTGGCCCGGGCGGTCGCGGTCGCCGACGCCGAGGGCGCGGACGCGGTGACGATGCGCCGCATCGCCAAGGACCTCGGCTCCGGCACGGCCTCGCTGTACCGCTACGTGGCGAGCCGCGACGAGCTCCTCGACCTGATGATCGACGCCGTCCAGGGCGAGGACCCGCCGCCGTCCGCGGCGTCGGGGGACTGGCGCGAGGACCTCACCGCGTGCGCGCGGCGGCTGCGCGGCGTGCTGCTGCGGCACCCCTGGCTCGGGACGGAGCTGACCGGGCGTCCGGCGCTCGGCCCGAACTCGCTGCGGCAGTACGACGCCGTCCTCGCGGCCGCCGCCGGGCTGACGTCCGACCCGACGCTCGCCGCCGTGGCCGTGGACACGGTGAGCGCCTACGTCCTGGGCGCGGTGGGTAGCGAGATCGCCGAACTCCAGGCGTCGCGGCGGACCGGCATGAGCGAGAACGAATGGCGCGCCAGCATGGGCCCGTACATCCGCGAGGTCGTGGAGGGCGGCGAGTATCCGCACTTCGCGCGGCGTGTCGTCGAGGCGGACGACCTGACGCCCGAGGAGTCGTTCGAGCTCGGCCTCGCCTGCGTCCTGGACGGCCTGGCCGCCCGCATCCCGAGGCCCGGCCTCGGCGGCCTCCGGAAAACGTGAAAATTTCTAGCGTTTGGGGATAAGGTGCGCGCGTGAGCAGCTTTTCCCCGGAGTTCCTGTGGGGCGTGTCCACCTCGGCGCTCCAGATCGAGGGCGCGTTCGACGCCGACGGGCGCGGCCCCTCGGTGTGGGACGGCCACACCGCCAAGGACGGCTCGGACGCCCGCGTCGCCACCGGCCACTTCGAGCGCTACCGCGAGGACGTCGCGCTGCTCGCCGAGCTCGGCGTCGACGCCTACCGCTTCTCCATCTCGTGGCCGCGCGTCCTGCCGGCGGGCGCGGGCGCGGTCAACCAGCGCGGCCTCGACTTCTACGACCGCCTCGTGGACGAGCTGGCCGGACGCGGGATCACCCCCGTCCCGACACTCTTCCACTGGGACACCCCGGCCTCGCTCTCCTGGCAGGACCGCGACACCGCCGACCGCTTCGCCGAGTACGCCGCCGTCGTCGCCGAACGCCTCAAGGACCGCGTCCCGCGCTGGATCACGATCAACGAGCCCGCCGAGGTCACCCTGCTCGGCCACGCCATCGGCGAGCACGCCCCCGGCCTCCGGCTCGTCTTCGACGCGCTGCCGGTCGCGCACCACTTGCTGCTCGGACACGGCAAGGCCGTCCAGGCGCTGCGCGCGGCGGGCGCCGGGCAGATCGGCGTCGCGATGTCCCACACCCCCGTCTGGACGGCGAGCGACACCGACGAGGACCGCTTCGCCGCCGACCTCTACGACACCATCATGAACCGGCTCTTCGCCGACCCGGTGCTCACCGGCCGCTACCCCGACACCCTCGCCGAGGCCATGCCCGGCCCCGTCGAGGACGACCTCACCGTCATCTCGTCCCCGCTCGACTGGTACGGGATCAACTACTACAACCCGTCCCTCGTCGGCGCGCCGAAGCCGGGCGAGTCGAGCTACGCGGGCATCGACCTGCCCGCCGACCTGCCCTTCGAACTGCACGACCTCCAGGGCTACCCGCACACCGACTTCGACTGGCCCGTCGTCCCGGACGGCCTGCGCGAACTCCTCGTCGCCCTCCGCGACCGCTACACCGACCGGCTCCCGCCCGTCCTCATCACCGAGAACGGCTGCTCCTACGCCGACCCGCACGACGACACCCGCCGCATCGAATACCTCGACGGCCACATCCGCGCCGTCCAGGCAGCGATCGACGAGGGCGTGGACGTCCGCGGCTACTTCGTCTGGTCCCTCCTCGACAACTGGGAATGGGCCGAAGGCTTCCGCCAGCGCTTCGGCCTGGTCCACGTCGACTACGAAACCCTGAAGCGCACTCCGAAAGCCTCCTTCACCTGGTACCAGAACCACATCCGCACCACCAAGCCCTAACCGCAAAAGCACCCCCCGCGACGCAGCGACGCGCCGCCCGGGTGCAGCGAGGCGCCGCCTGCGTGCAGCGAGGCGCCGCTCGGGTATGGCGAGGTGTCGCCGGACGCAACGACGTGCCGGCTGCGGGCGGCGAGGCGGTGTTCGGGCGTGGCGATGGGCCGTCCGGGACGAAGTGCGGCTCCCTCGCGGCGGCACTTCGCCTGCTGACTTTCTGATCGCCGTGGGTTGGCTGCTCAGGCCCGGGACGATCGTTTGCTGCGCGCCTGAGGCCACGAGCAGGGCGAGGGCACGAGGTCGGCGGATCCGTCGGGACGAGCGTGGGCGGGCATCGGCGAGCGAGAGGACGTGGTGCTGGGCGCAGCCTTCCGGAAACCGGGGCGTTGACGGGGCGGGAGGGGCGCGTCTAGCGTGTTCGGGGACGCCTAATGGACAGCACGTCCAATAGACGTCGTGGGAGGCGGAGATGGCCGTGCCAGCGCAAGGGCCCGAGCACGAGGCGGTCGTGGTCGGGGCGGGGTTCGCCGGGATCGGGCTCGCGATCGCCTTGAAACGGGCCGGTATCGAAAACTTCATCTTGCTGGAGAAGGCAGCCGACATCGGCGGGACGTGGCGCGACAACACCTATCCGGGACTCGCCGTGGACATCCCCGCGTTCACGTACTCGTTCGGGTTCGCCCCGCGGGCGGACTGGTCGCGGCTCTACCCGTCAGGCCGCGAGATCAAGCAGTACGCGGACGGCGTCGTCAAGCAATTCAGACTGCGCCCGCACCTGCGTCTGAACAGCACGGTCACGGGCGCGAAGTTCGACGAGACGAGCGACATGTGGCACGTCTCGCTCGCGGACGGCGCCGAGCTGACCTGCCGTTTCCTGCTCTCATGCCAGGGGGCGCTGAGCACTCCGAGCGTCCCCGCCCTGGACGGCCTGGACGACTTCCGCGGCCACGTCATGCACACCGCCCGCTGGGACCACGACCACGACCTGCGCGGCGCGCGCGTCGCGGTGGTGGGCACCGGCGCGACGGCCCTCCAGCTCGTCCCGGAGATCGCGGAAGTTTCCGCGCACCTGACGGTCTTCCAGCGGACGCCGATCTGGGTCTTCCCGAAGTTCAACCCGCCCATCCCCCGGCCGCTGCAAGCGCTGATCAGGGCGTTCCCGGCCCTGCACCGCGCGTTGCGCCTGGTCACGACGGCCTTCGTGGAGGCGCTGGTCACCGGGGTCGTCCACCACCGCCGCTTCAAGCCCATGGTGGACGTCGTGGAGCGGCTCTCCCTCCTCCACCTCCGCGCCCAGGTCCCTGATCGGAAACTTCGAGCGAAGCTGCGCCCGCGCTACGGCTTCGGCTGCAAGCGACCGTCCTTCTCGAACGATTACTGGCGGACGTTCACCCGCGCACACGTCGACCTCGTCACGTCGGGCATCGACCGGATCACCCCTGACGGCGTCCTGGACCGCGACGGTGTCGAGCATCCCGCCGACACTCTCATCCTCGCCACCGGCTTCAAGCTCTTCGACATCTCGTTCCCGATCATCGGCCGCGACGGTGGCGAACTGTCCGACTTCTGGAGCCGTCACCGCAGGCAGGCCTACGAGGGTGTCGCCGTCCCGGGCTTCCCGAACCTCTTCCTCGTGCCCGGACCATACGGAAACGTCGGGCTTTCCTGGTTCCAGATGATCGACGTGGTCGTCCCGCACGTCGTCCGCGTCCTCAACGAAGCGCGCCGCCGCCGCGCGAGCTGCGTCGAAGTCCGGCAGGACGCGCACGACCGCTACATGGCATGGGTGACGAGCCGCATGCCGGACACCGTCTTCTTCAACGGCAACTGCGCCAGCGCGAACAGCTATTACTTCGACGAGCACGGCGACGCCCCCTGGCTGCGTCCAACCAATACCGCGCCCGCGAAACGCCGTAGCCGCAACTTCCCCCTGGACGATTACGCATACTCCGAAGCCTCAACTACAACGCGCTAACGTCGCTGCATGGCGAACCCATCCTTCAGCCGCCTCGCAGCAGTTACAACCTCTAACAACGAGCGCAAGGTCTTGGAGGCGTTCCTCGACCACTACCGCGACGTCATCGCGAGCACCCTGGACGACCTCGACGAGCAGCAGGCCCGAACCCGGCTGGTCCCGTCCCTCACCACCCCGATCGGCCTGGTCAGCCACTGCACGGCCGACGAACGAAGCTGGTTCCAGTACGTCCTCGCCGGACGCCCCTGGTCCGAGATCGAAAGCCCGCGCAGCAGCCAGGACGCCAGCTGGCACGTCCCGGACGACACCCACATCCCCGACGTGATCGCCGCCTATAACGCCACCTGCGCCGAATCCCGCGAGATCGCCGCCCGCTTCGCCCTGGACGACGAGATCGCCTACGACGACCACCGCGTCACCCTCCGCTGGATCTACGTCCACATGATCGAGGAACTGGCCCGCCACGCCGGCCACGCCGACATCCTCCGCGAACAACTCAAAACCCAGGAAACACCCCGCCCGCGCCCCACCTGAAGTCACCCAAAACGCGCCCCCTCCTCAGTCGCCCCGCCCACCACCTGCCCACCGCCCACCCCGCCTTTCGTGGCCGCGGGCAGCCTCTGGTTTCCGCGGCGTCGATTCCAACCGGCAGATTGCGAACTTGTATTGGGGAACAACTTCACCGGATCTGTCTCCAGCTCACGCTCCGGGTCCGGCCGGTTAACGGAAAGCAGCGGGCAGATCATATTGCTCGGGAGGATGTCGGGCAGGGGCTGTAGAAGACTTCCGCGGTAGCGCCACTCGACGTGCTGTTCCTTCGGGCGATCGTCCAGCGCCTAGGGAACGGAACCTGCGCGCATGGCAGCTCCTCAGAACGGCCTTACCCAGCCACCGAGCAATGGTCGAATGTGCCTTCGAGGGCGAGCGAGGACCGCCTGCCGGATCAGTGATACAGCGCAATCCGGGGAGTGATCAAGACCCGTTTTTATGGATGACCACATCAGGCCAAGTGCTGACTCAGTGTCACTTCACGGCCACGACCTCGCGAGCCGCCGACCTCGGCGGCTCGCGGTTTCCGCTGTATTCCGGGTAATCGCTGGGGCGCGGCGCTGAATTATCCGAGCTTGCCGAGCTGCTTCGTCAGCAGAGCCGTCGCGCGCTGGCCGATGGGATCGGGCGAGCCCTTGGGCTCGGTGCGTTCCCAGTAGAGCGTGCTGATGACGAGATTGCCGCGCTGGACGTAGTCGTAGAAATAGTGGAACAGGTTGTACTTGGACACGTCGCGCGAGAACAACTCCTGCTCCGTGCCGCGTACGTGGGTCCACTGCCCCACGGTGTCCTGGGCGGCCTTCCAGGTGTCGTCGTGAGGAAGAATGAAAGTGTTCTCGGTGAGCGGCCGTTTCGGAGTGTGGTGCTTGGCCGGGCACGCCGTCACCTTCGACTTGACGAAGTCGAAGGCGGAGGTCGCCGAGGCGGCGTCGTCGTAGAGTGCGAAGGCCTGGGCGTACTTGACTTCGCCCTTGCCTTTCGCGCTGTTGGTGTACTGGCGGATCGCCAGTTTCGGAGAGCCGGGCAGTTTGAGAGCGCCCAAGGAGCAGGACGGGAATTGCTCGCGCTTCAGCGCGTCCACCGCGACCTGGATCCGGGAGACGTCGCCGCCGATCTCCTTCGGCGTCAGCATGGCGGCACCGACCTTCGCCTGCGTGTAGACGGGCGGTGGGGGCGTGGTCGTCGCCGTCGAGGTGGTCGCCGACGTGCGGGGAGCGCTCGCCTTGTGATGGCCGCCTCCGCACCCGCTCACGGTCAGGACGATCACGGCCGCGAGCGCGAGCGCGCCGCCCGGGGCGCTGGACGGCCTCATCGGCGGTTGCCGGTCTGGATCTCGCCCACGACCAGCGGCGACGGAGCGGACGTCATCTGCATCGGAGGAAGGTCGCCCGCGGCCTGCTGGCAACCGGCCCCGACGCACGTCCAGTGGATCGTCCAGACGATCGTGGCGGTGATCTGGAAGGCGCCTCCCGGCGCGCCGGTCGAGGAGCGCTGGTAGGTGTGGCTGCAGGTGGTGCCGTCCTTCGAGCCGCCGTCGTCGCACGTCATGTGCGGCTGCGCCGGGTCGCCCAGCTGCCACTCCACGCGCGCCGGCGTCGCCACGGCCTGGACGGTCTGGTTCGCGGCGGTCTGCGGGTCCGTGGAGACCGGCTCGAATCCGGTCACCCAGAAGGCCGTCCGCACCTTGACGTACGTCTTCCCGGACGGAGCGGTGTACACCTTGGGTGTGTGGAGCAGGGCGCTGTTGGCGGCCCGTTGGGCCAGCTCGTTGGTGCTGATTGGCGCTGGACCCACCGCGTTCGGGCCGTTGCCGTTGGCTCCCGGGAGGCCGCCCGCGTTGGCGCCCGGAGCGGTCGGGATCTCGCCGGTGGTCCCTCCACCACCTCCTCCTCCACCGCCACCGGTGCCTCCTCCACCGCCACCGGTCGAACCGCCGCCCGGCGACCCCCAGTCACAGCCGAAACCGCCGCCGCTGCCACTGCACGGACCGGCGGTGGCCGTCGCCGGGGCGAGGAAGGCCCCGGCCACCACGACCGCGGCGCCGAGAGAGACGGCACGGACGGCCGGTAGCGGCGCGAATCGTATGGGGAACATGGGATCTCCTTCCCTGCCTACCGCCGGGCGGGGGCGGCGCGGTGCGGCATGCGGGTCCGGATTCTGGCTGGTAGGGGCTCCGCTGCTGAGCGGAGAGCGGGGAGCGCCGGCTCCGACGTGAACGGAGAGCGGGACGTGCAGGCGGCGGCCCGTTGCGAACCGAAGGCCGAGGTCAGCATTGGTTGTCCCGGACGCTGTCGTAGACCTTCCACGCGCCGTCCACGTACTTGACGCCCGTCCTCTGGACGAAGGCCGTTCCCTCGCCGCCTCCGGTGCGCTCACCGGTGGCGGCGGAGAAGCGGTAGGCGGCGAGGGTGCGCATGCAGTCGATGACGAAGACTTTGGCGCCGTCTTTGGAGCGGGCGTAGACGCGGGGGTTGGAGATGTTGACGAAGCGCCAGATCTCGCCCTTGGCCTTGGTGGCTTCGACGTCGTTGGTGACCTTGGTCAGGAGGGGGTCGGCGGCGACCTGGGGGAGGGGGGTGGGGTCGTTGTTCTGGTAGACCTGCTGGTAGGTCTGCTGGAAGCGGCGGTAGGCCTGGAGGACGGCCTTGTCGACCTGCTGCGGGGTCAGGGTGCTGGGCAGGCCCGGGCCGGACGGGGACGGCAGGCCGGGGGACGAGTTGCTGCCCGCGTTGTCGAACCTGCCGTTCGGGTCGAAGCCGCCGTCCTTGTGGGAGCCGCCGCAGGCCGCGGCGAGGGTCAGGGGCAGGACGGCGGCGAGGGCCGCGCGGCCGACGCGTCGGCGGACGGCGTGACCGGTTCCCGCGGGGGGCGAAGGTACCGATCGGCTGTGCATTCCCTGGCCGCCTTGCTGACAACGGGGCGGAGTACGCGCGAAAGCTTACAGAGGTGCATGTTGCGAGTGAAGAGTTCCGTTGCCGAAAGGTTTTCACGCGCAGGTCAGGCGTGAGGGAGCCGGTCACCTCGGCGGCGCGGGGCGGAAGCGGTCGGTGGCCTGGACGAGCAGGTCGTGCGTGCCCGGTTCGGAGCCGCCGTGGCCGGCGTCCTCGACGATGTGGAAGCCGGCCTCGGGCCAGGCGCGGTGCAGGGCGAAGGCGGCGTCCGGCGGGGTCTTCATGTCGTAGCGGCCGTTCACGATGACGGCCGGGATGTGGCGGATCGCGTCGACGCCGTCGATGAGTTCGCCGGTGCGGAGGAAGCACTGGCGGCTGAAGTAGTGGTGCAGGATGCGGCTGAAGGCGATCAGCGTCGGGTCGTCCAGTTCGGGCGGCGGGACGGGCAGGAGGGTGTTCGCGGCGATCTCCCAGGCGCCCCAGGCGCGGGCGGCGGGGACGTGGACGGCCGGGTCGGGGTCGTTGAGGCGTCGGCCGTAGGCGGCGGTGAGGTCGTCGCGTTCGGCGAGCGGGACGAAGTCGCGGAGGCGTGCGTAGTCCTCGGGGAAGAGCCGCGCCGCGCCGTGCGGACCGGTCGTCCAGGCGACGTCGGCGGCGAGGTCGGGGAGCCATACGCCGCGTAGCACGATTTCGCTGACCGAATCCGGGTGGCGCTGGGCGTAGGCGAGGGCGAGGGTGCTGCCCCACGATCCGCCGAACAGCAGCCACCGGTCGACGCCGAGGTGCGCGCGGAGCCGCTCGATGTCGGCGACCAGGTGCGCGGTCGTGTTGGCGGTGAGGTCGGTGCGGACGTCCCCGGCGTGCGGCACGCTGCGCCCGCAGCCGCGCTGGTCGAACAGGACGATCCGGTAAGCGCCGGGGTCGAACCAGCAGCGGGCGTTCGGCAGCAGCCCGCCGCCCGGTCCGCCGTGCAGGAAGAGGGCGGGCTTGCCGTCCGGATTGCCGCACTCCTCCCAGTAGATCTGCTGACCGTCGCCGACCGGGAGCATGCCGTGCGAGTGCGGCTCGATGGGGGGATACATGCGCGCGTCCTCTCGATTGCGGGCCGTCTGAAGCTCGAAGGGATAACGCTCGGTGACGCGTCCGGAGTGCCGTCCCTCGACGGGCCGCCCGGTGCGGCTAGCGCGTCTCGGGTGCGGAAGGACGGCGGCGGAGGGCGCCGGGGACGGCGGTGCAGGTCAGGAGGAGCAGGGCGACGGCCAGGGTGACGGGCCAGAGCGGGGAGCTGTGGACGTCGCGGGTCTGGCGGGGGTCGACGCGGTGTTGCGGGTCCCAGGTGATCGAGACGGTGGAGCCCTTACCGGCGAGGGGCTTGGCGGAGTTCAGCATGGACGGGCCGCCGGGCGGGCAGCTGAGGCGCTGGAGGTGGCGGGTCACGGTTCTGCTGCCGGTCTCGACCGAGCCGTCCTGGACGTCGGCGGATCGGGAGGTCAGGTCGTCCACGCGGCAGGTCGCGGTGACGCCGCGGGTGGGCAGGACGCGGTCGGCGGCAGCGTCGTGGAAGACGAAGCCGGCCAGGGGGAGGGCGATGAGCAGGGCGATCGGGGTGAAAGGCTGGCCGCCGAGCAGGCCGGTCCCGACGACGGCCAGGGCGATCGACAGGACGGCGACGACGGGTCCCGCGCCGGGGATGTGCGGGCCGAAATAGTCGAGCCGGCCTACGAGCACGAAGCCGCCGACGGAGAGGAGCCCGACTGCGACGACGCCGGTCGCGCGGAGGAGAGCGAGAGGTTCGTGCACGTGGTTCTCCGATCTGCGGCAGGCGGCGCGGGCGGCGAAGGGCGGCGCGGCGCGGGGCAGGACGAGGCAGGACGGGGCAGGACGGGGGCGCTCGGGCGGGACGGTCGCCGGGCCGGGCGGTTGGACGCACATTCGGACGGGCCGGTTCGGTGGTTCGGGTGTGGAAAAAGACACGCCCCCGGGACTCAAACAAACGCTATCGTCTGCATGGCTCGCCGTCCCCCTTGCGAGGAGAGATGCACATGCGAAGGTTCGCCGCAGTCGTCGTGACGTCCGGGGCCATCGTGGCCGGGGTCGCCGGGACGGCCCTGCCGGCCGGCGCGACCACCCGCGCCGACGGGTTCGGGGTCGAGGCCACCACCGTCACGCAGGGCACGGTCACCGGGGCCGCCGCCCAGAAGCTCGCCCGGAGCTCGGGCCAGATGACGATGGCGGGAGCGCCGGTGCGCGCCGCGTCCTGCCGCTGGGTCGAGCGGACCCAGGGCCGCAAGTCGTCCAGGCACGGACGCTGGCTGATCTACGTGAAGACCCGTCTGACCTGGTGCTACGACGGCCTGCACGTGAACTCGGCGCGGGTCAACCGGTCCGCGTACACCTACAACAAGCGGGTCTGGCGGATGCGCGGCTGGACGCAGCACTCGCTGACGCACGACCGTACCTGGGCGTCCGTGCTGGCCAAGTCCCAATACAAGTTCTACTACACGGGCAACGGCCGCAATTACCGTCCGTACGCCGACATCATGGGCGCCTTCAATGGCAGCTACCGCGTCTGGGCGGGTAGCTGAGCAGCGCTCTGAAAAGCCGAGCGCCCCGTCCACCGGAATGGACGGGGCGCACGCGTTCTCAAGAGCGTGGCGCGTACATGATGACGGCGACACCGGCCAGGCAGATCAGCGCGCCGGCGAGGTCGTAGCGGTCGGGACGGTATCCGTCCACGAGCATTCCCCAGGCGAGCGAGCCCGCCACGAAAACGCCGCCGTACGCGGCGAGGATGCGGCCGAAGTGGGCGTCCGGCTGGAGGGTGGCGACGAATCCGTAAAGGCCGAGCGCGACGACTCCCGCGCCGATCCAGGCCGCGCCGCGATGCTCCCGGACGCCCTGCCAGATCAGCCACGCGCCACCGATCTCGGCCACCGCGGCCAGCACGAACAGGACCAGCGAGCGCAGGACGGTCACGAACCGGCCTTGCCCAGGAAACCGGTCAGCGCACGCTCGTAGGCGGCCGAGTCGACGTTCCACGCCTCCGTGTGATCGGCCCCGGCCGCCGAAACGTGCGTCACCATTCCCGCCGGGGCCTTGCGGGCGAACTCGTCCGACGGGCCGTTGTCCACGACCTCATCATCATCGGCGGTGAAAAGCAGCACCGGGGTCTTCAGATGCGGCGCGAAAGGACGCATGTCCATGGCGCCCAGGTCGATGTCGTACCGCCATTTCAGAAGGCGCATCGCCACGTCGGTCTCGACGCCCGGCAAATGCCGCGCGGCGCCCTGCTTGTGCAGCGTGGCCTTCCAGTCCAGGACGGGCGAATCCAGCACGACGCCGTGGATGAACGACTGGTCCGGAGCGTGCCTCAGCGCGGACATCACCATCGATCCGCCCATCGACCATCCGTAAAGAATGACGCCCGTCGCGCCCTGCGACCGGGCGTAGGAGATCGCGGACGCGACGTCGTTCCACTCGGTCGAACCGAGCATGTTCCGGCCGTTCGGCGCGGGCGGCGCGTGCTGGTCGTTCCGGTACGCGATCGACAGCATCGGCATCCCGGTGTCGTGCGCGGTCCGCATCGCGCGGAACGTCTCGGCACGGTCGGCGTTGCGGCCGTGCACGGCGATCACCCACGTGGAGCTCTTCGTCCGGCCCGGCAGCAGCCACGCGGGCATCGCGCCCACCTGGGTGGGATACGTGACGTTCTGGAAGTCCAGGCCGAGCGCCTTCTTCGGGTCGCCGGCGTAGACCCAGTGGTCGAGCCCGACGGTCAGGCCCGGCTCCAGCTTTCCGGACTGCACCGACGTCACTTTCCGGACGATCGTCTTCGGGTCCATCCCCGCGATCGACTCGCCCTTGCCGACCACGTCGCCGATGATCGCGCGCCCGCCGTCCGGCCACTCCAGCGCGAAGACGCCGCGCCGCTCGGTCGCGGGCGTCCGGGGGAGCGTGACCGTCCCGTCCGCGACCGCGCGGACCCGCAGGTCGTAGACGGGCTCGTGCGTGACCTGCGTGGCGAAGCCCGAGAAGTACCAGCCGATCGCGATCGACGCCGCGAACGCCAGCAGCAGGACGGCGACCACTCCGGAGAGCACGAGCCGTCCCGGACCGGGACGGCGGCGCCGGGACTTCGGGGACTTGGCGGCGGACGAGGCGAGTGGCAGTGGCACGACACCTGACGTTAACGGAGGTCGGCGAATGCCGCGTCCCAACCGCGCCCCGCGCGACCGCGCCCCGCGCTGCCGCGCTGCCGCGTCCCGCGCTGCCGCGTCCCGCGCTGCCGCGTCCCGCGCTGCCGCGTCCCGCGCTGCCGCGTCCCGCGCTGCCGCGTCCCGCGCTGCCGCGCT
>NZ_JBHSIT010000009.1:0-460737 GCF_042652125.1 Actinomadura gamaensis
TGCTCACGTGTTACTCACCCGTTCGCCGCTCGAGTACCCCCGAAGGGGCCTTTCCGCTCGACTTGCATGTGTTAAGCACGCCGCCAGCGTTCGTCCTGAGCCAGGATCAAACTCTCCATCAAGGTCCAACGACGGACACGGGGGCGAACCCGCACCGCCAAACCTCCGAAGGAATCCGAAGATCCCAGCATGCGATCCGAAGACCGCTTGCCTCAAAGAAATCCCCACCCCGACCTTCCGGTCAGGGCCACGGGGTGACCAGGCGCATCGCCTGATCTATAAAGGCACTGGCTTTTAACACGCTGTTGAGTTCTCAAGAAACGGACACCCACCGCGCTCGTCCCGCTTTCGCGGGCCTCGCTCCGGGGCAACCCTTCTATCTTACCGGGTTCTTCACTCGTGTCAACCGGCTCTTCCGAGCCGATCTTCTGAGCTCGCCCGCCCAGCGCATGAGGGCGCAGACGACTAGACGTCATCCGACGTGATCATTCGCTGGAGTCCCTCGGGCCGGCCGCCGTGTCCGGCGTCCTGCATCCCGTTCCGGGCTGACCACACCAGAGTAACGCGATCCGAAGCGTGCTTCGAACGGTTTTCCCTTCGGTGGTCTCCCCGGGGCCGTCCGCCTCTCGGCGTCCCGCATCCCCTCGGGGCAGGAAGAACATTAGGTACTCCCCGAGGGGTCGTCAAATCGGAGCGCATCGCGACCGGACGCCGTCGCGAACTCAGCTGGTGGCGGGCGTTTTCGCGGGTGGCATCTGGCTGAAGGGGGCCATGCCCGCGAGCTTGCCGCCGTCGATCGGAAGGACCGTTCCCGTGATGAAGGACGCCGCGTCCGAGCACAACCAGACCACGGCTTCGGCGACCTCATCGGGAGCGCCGATCCGGCGCATCGGCATGGCTTGGGCCGCCGCCGCCCGCGCCTGCTCCCCCGCGCGTTGCAGCTGCTCGGTGAGGATCGGCCCGGGGGCCAGGGCGTTCACGCGGATACCAGCGTCGGCGTAGTCGAGGGCGGCCGTCCTGGTGAGGCCGATCAGGCCGAACTTGCTGGTCACGTACCCGGCGAGTCCGCCGACGGCCTGGAGGCCGGCGGTGGACGACATGTTGACGATGGACCCGCCTCCCGAGGCCAGCATCGCCGGGATCTCGTGGCGCATCGCCAGGAAGACGCCGCGGAGGTTGACGGTCAGGGCACTGTCGAAATCCTCGACGGCGACGTCCGCCAGGCGGGTGGGGCGGTGGCCGCCGCCCGCGGCGTTGTTGAACGCGGCGTCGACGCGTCCGTAGGTGTCGAGCGCCTGCTGGACGAGTCGCTCGACGGCCGAGGCGTCGCCGACGTCGGTCGGGACGGCCAGGGCACGCCCTCCATCCGCGCCGATCTCGGAGGCGAGGGCCTTCAGGGCGTCGGCGTCGCGCGCGGCGAGGACGACGGCGGATCCGGCGCGGTGCAGGGCGCGGGCGGTCGCGGCGCCGATGCCGCGGCTCGCTCCGGTCACGATCGTCACTCGGCCGTCCAGGGGACGGTATGTCGCGGTGTGCACGGCGGGCCTGCTTTCCGGTAGAGTTCGTTGGACGGACAGTAAATCCAATTTTGAGGACGGTCAAGGATGTCGCCGCGCCCCTACCGTTCGGACCGGCGGGCCGCCGCCGCCGAGGAGACCCGCCGTCGCGTCCTCGCCGCGGCTCGCGAGCACCTGTCCGGGACGGGGATGACCCGCCTGTCGGTGGACGCGGTCGCCAAGGCGGCCGACGTGTCCCGGCAGACGGTCTACAACGCGTTCGGATCCAAGTCAGGGCTGCTGGAGGCGCTGTTCGACTCGCTCGCCGAGGAAGCCGGACTGTCCCTGGGAGCGGCTTTCGCGGCGGACGGCGTGGACGAGGCGTTGGCCCGGTTCTGCGCGGCGTTCTGCGGATTCTGGGCGTCCGAGCGTCCCGTGGTGCGCCGGCTCCGTGGCATGGCGGTGCTGGACGATGACCTGGACAAGCTCCTGCGCGAGCGCGACGGGATGCGCCGAACGGCCCTGATCACGCTGCTCGGCCGCTTCGACGGCGAGCCACCGGCGGCGCAGGTCCTGGACGTCGCGTGGCAACTGACGAGCTTCGAGTCCTTCGACCTGCTCGCCGGACGGGACGGAGACGGTGGGCGCAGCACCGAAGAGGTCGCTCGGCTTATCGCCGACGCCGTCATCGCCGTCCGCAACGGGCTGCCGCGCGACGCCTGACCCCTGGTGCTCGACGCCCCGCCGCACGCTCCTCGCCTTGCCGCATGGTCTCGATGTCCACGCCGTGCCGGGTGGGGTCGTGCGCGCGCACGAACGCGCGCGCACGAACGCGCGCGCACGAACGCGCGCGCACGAGCAAAAAGATCAGGAGGGGGTTTTGCCTGCGGAGATGGCGGCGATGCGACCGTGTTCGTCGAAGCGGACGACCAGTTCGCTGCCGTCCACCATGTCTCCGGCTACGACGTTCGGGCCCTCCTTGTACCGGGTCCCGTAGCGGGCGATGTAGCCCTGCACGATGAGCTTGGGGTTCGCAGGGAAGACTTCGGCGGCGGTCATCAGGAGGCGCGCCGAGGCGATGTGGCTGTAGGTGGCCGGTGGGATCTGCGGGTCGTCCAGGTGGATGTAGGCGGAGCCCTTGCCGTCGTTGATGCGGCATGACCAGCAGCCGTTTCCGCCGAGGATGTCGGCCGCGCCCAGGACCATCGTGGTCGCCGCTTGCGCCGGGTTGGGGAAGCCCGAGAAGTCGATGTGGCCCGTGGTGAACTCGACGATCTCGTAGTGCGCGCCGAGGTCGTAGACCGCGCGCAGCGGGGCGACGAACGGGTCGTCCCAGGAGAAGGCGGGGTTCGCCCAGGACCAGAGCCAGGTCTGGCTGAGGTGGGAGAAGCTGCCCATGCTCGTGACGCCGCCGAGGACCGTGCCGGCGCCGCTGAGGGTGCGCGCGCGCAGGTCGAACTGGCGTTCGGCGTCGCCGAGGAAGGCGTTCAGGACGTCCTGCCGGTGGATCACCGCGGCGGACGAGCGGCCCGCGAAGTTCTCGAAGGCGTCGCTGTAGCGGGCGAGTGCGAGGGGTTCTTCGATGCCGGGCATGCGGCGTGATCTTAGCCAGGCGTCAGGGCCGTGTCAGCGGAACGTCAGCCGGGCCGGGACCGTGACGGCGGCGCGTCAGGCGGGTGCCGGAATCTCGAGGTCGTGGGCGGCGTCCCGTCGCCGCCCGATGGGCGCGGCGGTGGTGGATCGCCGCCGTCGATACTTCGGGAGGCTACGGATGAGCCAGGTCATAAAGGCCGAGGGGCTGCGCAAGCGGTTCGGCGAGACGCAGGCGCTGGACGGTGTGGATCTCACCGTCGAGCAGGGGACGGTCCTCGGCGTCCTCGGGCCGAACGGCGCGGGCAAGACGACGGCCGTGCGGGTCCTCGCGACGCTGCTGAAGCCGGACGAGGGCCGCGCGGAGATCTGCGGCTACGACGTGATGCGGGACGCGACGAGGGTGCGGGCGCTGATCGGGCTGACCGGCCAGTACGCGTCGCTGGACGAGGAGCTGACCGGCCGGGAGAACCTGGTCATGATCGGCCGGCTGCTGGACCTGTCGCGGGCCGAGGCCCGGGCGCGCGCCGCGGCGCTGCTGGAGCGGTTCCGGCTCAGCGACGCGGCGGGACGGGCCGTCAAGACGTACTCGGGCGGCATGCGGCGGCGGCTGGACATCGCCGCGAGCATGATCAACCGGCCGCGGGTGGTGTTCCTGGACGAGCCGACGACCGGGCTGGACCCGCGGGCGCGCGGGGAGGTCTGGGAGACCGTCCGGGAGATGACGCTGGACGGCGCGACGGTGCTGCTGACCACGCAGTACCTGGAGGAGGCGGACGCCCTCGCCGACCGGATCACGGTGTTCGACCACGGCCGGGTGATCGAGGACGGGACGCCGGCGGAGCTGAAGGCGCGGGCGGGGCGGCAGACCCTCGCGGTGCGGGCCGCAGAGGTGTTCCGCACCGAGCAGCTCGCGGCGATCGTGGCGGAGCTGACCGGCGAGCGGCCGGAGGTCCGCCCGGACGCGGGCCTGGTCACGGCGCCCGTGACCGATCCGGGCGTGCTCCGCGCGGTGGTGCAGCGGCTGGACGAGGCGGGCCTGGTGGCCGCCGAGGTCGCGCTGCGGCTGCCCAGCCTGGACGAGGTGTTCCTGACCCTGACCGGACATGCGGCGGACGAGTCCGCCGTCGAGGCAACGCTCGAAGGGAGCGTCCGATGACCACGATGACCACCGCCCCGGCGGCCACGCTGCCGCCCGCCCGGATCAGCGCGCGGCGGACCGTCCGGCACAGCCTGACGCTGGCGTGGCGGAACATCGCGCAGCTGCGGCACTCGCCGGAGAAGCTGATCGACGTCACGCTGATGCCGCTGGTGTTCCTGACGCTGTTCCTGTACGTGTTCGGCGGCGCGGTCGCCGGGAACACGCACGCCTACCTGCAGCAACTGCTGCCGGGTCTGGTGGCGCAGATGGCGATGTTCGCCACGATGGGCCTCGGGACGGCGCTGAGCGAGGACATCCGCAAGGGGGTGTTCGACCGGTTCCGGAGCCTGCCGATCGCGCGGTCCGCGCCGCTCGTCGGCACTGTCCTGGGAGATACGGTCCGCTTTCTGACGGTGATGGTCGTGCTGTCGGCCGCGGGCGTGGCGATGGGGTTCCGGTTCGGCTCGGACCCGCTGCGGGTGCTGGCCGGATTCGGCCTGGCGTACCTGTTCTACATGGCGTTCTCGTGGATCTCGGTGATGGTCGGCCTGATCGCGCCGTCGCCGGAGACCGTCCAGGGGCTCTCGTTCATCTTCGTCATGCCGCTCACGTTCGGCAGCAGCGTGTTCGTGGCGAACACCAGCACGATGCCGGGGTGGCTCCAGGCGTGGACGAAGGTGAACCCGGTGACGCACCTGACGGACGCGCTCCGCGCCCTGCTCGTCGGCGGTCCCGTGGGGAACCACGTCTGGTACACGCTGGCCTGGGCCGTCGGGATCGTCGTCGTGACGTTCCCGATCGCGATGCGCATGTACGCCCGCCGCGCCTAGACCGGCCGTGCCCGATGCAAAGGCAGGGTCAAGGCGTCAGGGCCAGGGCGTCTTCGAGTGTGGCTGAACGACCTCGTTCGTAAGCCGCGTCGAAGGCGTCCTGGCCTAGGACGGGCAGGACGGCGGCTATGACCTCGCGACGGTCGTAGCCCTGTTCGTCGTTGAAGCCCCGGGCGCCGTGGGCCATCCCGAGGAGCTCAGCGGCGCGCTCGAATTCGCCGCGCGCGACGGCCAACCCCGCGATGCCCTCGACGACCGACGCGATCGTGTGGTTCACGAGCATCGACTTCGGGTCGACGTGCCGCAACGCGCGGGCGTGCCATTCGGCCGCGCGCTCGAAGTCGCCTTCGGCGGCGGCCAGCGTGCCCAGCCTGCTGTAAGTGAGTGTTGTAGCGCTGTGGAAATCCTGCCTGGCGGCGCGGGGCTCGACCAGTTCCAAAGCGCGTCGCGCGGACTCGTAGGCCGCCGCTAGGTCACCGTCGCGCATATGGAACTCGGCCTGGGTGATGTAGCCGACCGTCGCGTCCGCGTACTCGCCGATGCGGACCGCCGTGCGGATGCCCTCGGCGAGCTCCCGGTAGGCGCGTTCGGTGTCGCCGAGCGCGGCCCGCGCGCCCGCGAGCCGGATCAGGAGCGTGGAGCCCTGGTCGGGGTTGACTCCCTGGGCGGCGTACCGGCGGGCCTCCTCGCCGTACTCGACGGCCTCCTCCGGCCTGCCCTGGCTCAGCGAGATGTGGAGCAGGACGGTCAGGGTGATGCCCATGCCGAGCCGGTCGCCGATGGCCCGGAACCCCTCGTAGGACTCGCGGGCGCTGGCGTAGGACGCCTCCACGTCGCCGCTGTGGAGGGTGATGAAGGTCAGCAGGGTCTTGGCGATCGCGCCGACCCACGGGTCCGGGTGGCCGGTGAGCTCGCGGAAGCCCTCGGCGGCGGCGGGGACCTCGTTCACGAACAGGTGGGAGGCCGGCCGGGCGATCACCGACAGCGGATGCCGCGGACGCTCGGGCAGGAAGCGCAGCAGCTCGGCGATCGTCTCGCCGAAGAACTCGGGCGCGGGGCCGTCCTGGTCGGCGCGGGTGATGACCGTCCCGCTGAAGGCGCACAGGGCGTACTCCTCCTCCAGGCCGGGCGGCGGCTCGTCCCCGGCGAGCCGGTGGACGGCGGCGGCCCAGGTGCACGCCTCCCGTTCCAGGTCGCGCATCAGCCAGTACCAGACGAGCGCGCTGACCAGGCGCAGCCCGTTGCGGACGTCCCCGTTCTCGAGGACGGTCTGGAACGCGGCGTTGTGGTTGTCGCGCTCGGTGGTGAGCCGCTCCACCCAGGCGAGCTGGTCGCTGCGGCGCAGCTCGGGTTCGGCGCGTTCGGCCAGTTCCAGGAAGAACGCGGCGTGCGCGGCGCGGACGGCGTCGGTCTCGCCCGACTCGTCCAGGCGCTCGCGCGCGTACACGCGGACGGTCTCCAGCAGCCGGTAGCGCGGCTCGGCGTCGCCGTCGGCCATCACCAGGGACTTGTCCACCAGGGACGCGACGACGTCGATGACGTCGGCGGACAGGCCCGCGCCGCAGACCCGCTCGGCGGCCTCGGGCGTCGCGCCGCCCGCGAACACCGACAGCCGGGCGAGGACGGTGCGCTCGTCGTCGTCGAGCAGGTCCCAGCTCCAGTCCACGACGGCGCGCAGCGTGCGGTGCCGGGGCAGCGCGGTGCGGCTGCCGCCGGTGAGCAGCCGGAACCGGTCGCCGAGGCGGGCCGCGACCTGCGCCGGGGTGAGCGAGCGCAGCCGCGCGGCGGCCAGCTCGATCGCGAGCGGGATGCCGTCCAGGGCGCGGCAGATCTCCACGAGGTCGGCGACGTTGGTCTCGTCCACGGTGAAGCCGGGCCGGACGGCGGAGGCGCGGTCGGCGAGCAGGCGGGTGGCCGCGTGCTCCAGCGCGGTCGCCGGGCCCGCGCCGGCCGGCGGGAGGGCGAGCGACGGCACCGGGTACAGGGTCTCGCCGGTGATGCCGAGCGGTTCGCGGCTGGTCGCGAGGACCCTGACCTCGGGCGCGGCGGCGAGGACGCGGTCGGCCGCGGCGGCGACCCCGTCCAGGACGTGCTCGCAGTTGTCCAAAACGAGGAGGGTGCGGCGGGTGGCGAGCAGGTCGGCGAGCCGGTCCAGGGGGCGGGGCGCGGAGCGGCCCTCGGCCTGGCGCAGCAGGTCCGGGACGTCCAGGGCGACGAGGACGGCCTGCGCGACGGCGTCGCCGGTCCCGCCGGGCGCCATCGGGGCGAGCGGGACGAACCAGACGCCGTCCGGCAGCCGGTCGACGAGCGGCGCGGCGGCCTCGGACGCGAGCCGCGTCTTGCCCGCGCCGCCCGGCCCGGTCAGGGTGACGAGCCGGGACTCGCCGAGCATCTTGCCGAGCTGGCGGATCTCCTCGTCGCGTCCGACGAAGCTGGTGAGGCCCGCCGACAGATTCGTCCGGCGCTCCTCGACCGCCGGAGCGGGCTCGACCTGCGCCTTCGCGCGTTGCTCCGCCTTCGCGCCGGGCTGCGGTTCGGCGGCGAGCGGCGTCCCTGTGGCGGGAGGCCCTGCGGCGAACCGCGTCTCAGGGGCGGTCGGCGAACTTGCCGCGGGGCGCGGATTCGCGGCGAAGCGCGGCGGGGCGGCGGTCGTCGGGGGGTCGCGGCGGAGGATCGACAGGTGGAGCGCCGCTAGATCCGGCGCCGGGTCGACGCCCAGGTGCTCGGACAGGAGTTCTCGGGTCTCCTCGTACACGCGCAAGGCGTCGGCCGGACGGCCCGCCGCGTTCAGCGCGCGCATGAGCAAGCCCCGCAGCCGTTCGCGTAGCGGATGGGCCGTGGCGATGGCCTCCAGCTCGGGAATCAGCGAAACTGACTCGCCGAGCGTAAGTTCGGCTTCCATCCGGTCTTCGAATGCCGTGAGCCGGAGTTCCTCTAAGCGTGCCGCGCGTGCGCGGGCGAAATCGGCGTCCGCCACGTCGGCGAGGGCCGGGCCACGCCAGATGTCCAAAGCTTGACGAAGCGAAGCGGCCCGCTCGGACGGGCTGGACAGCGTGCGCGCGGCGGTGACCGCCCGTTCGAAGGCGACGGCGTCCACGGCGGCGGGATCGAGCGCGAGGCGGTAGCCGGCCGGGCTGTGCTCCACCAGGTCGCGCCCGGTCGCGGCGCGCAGCCGCGAGACCAGGGCCTGGAGGGCGTTGCCGCCGGGCGGGGCGCCGTCCCAGAGATCGTCCAGGAGCCGGGACGCGGACACCGGGCGGCCCGGTTCCAGGGCCAGCCGGACGAGCAGCGCGCGCAGCCGGGGCCCGCTGATCTCGACGGGACGGCCCGTCTCGTCCCGCGCCTCCAGCGGCCCCAGAATGCCGATGCGCACGCCTGCCATGCCTGCATTGTCCCCCACGTAAGCGACCGGGGCCGTCCATGCAGTTGGGAACGTTTGAGGCAGATGGGGCGGGTAGGGCGGATATATGGATCTGACTTTCCTCAAACCGCTGTACTCCGGATCCGGTCCGTACGCGTCCGTCTACCTGGACCTGACCCGCACGACCGAGGACGCGGCGAAGGCCGCCGAGCTCCGCTGGCGGGCGCAACGCGGAGAGCTGGCGTCGCAGGGCGCCCCGGAGGAGGATCTGCGGGCGCTGGAGGCCGTCGTCGCGGAGGACCTGCGCGACCGCCGCTCGGAGGGGCTGGTCGCGTTCGCCGCGGACGGGGAGGTCGCCTACGTCCGGCGGATGGACCGTCCACCGCGCGCCGAGCAGGCCCGCTGCGCGCCGCTGCCGCACGTCCTGCCGCTGCTGGCCGACCTCGGCGAGCGGTTCCCGTACCTGGTGGTGTCGGTGGACCGGCGCGGCGGCAAGATCACCTGCGTGACCCCGAACCTGTCCGCGGACGGAGGCGAGGACGCCCCGCCGCGGGTCATCGAGGTCGAGGGCGACGACTCCTACCCGATCCACAAGCCCAAGGGCGGCGACTGGAACCAGTCCCGCTACCAGCGGGCCGCGGAGGAGGCGTGGAAGGCCAACGCGCGCAAGGTCGGCCGGAAGGTGGAGGCCGTCGCGCGGCGGTGCGGGGCCGAGCTGATCATCCTCGCCGGGGACCCGCAGGCCCGCTCGGCCGTGCTGGAGGACCTGGGCGAGAACCTGCTCCCGCACACCGTCGAGACCGACCGCGGCCCGGACGGGGAGGCGATGCAGGACGAGATCGAGCGCCTGCTCGAACTGAAGCGCGCCGAGCGGATCATGAAGGTCGCCGAGCGGTTCGAGCGGGAGCTGGCGGTCGGCCAGCGCGCGGTGACCGGGCTGCCCGCGACGGCCGAGGCCGCCTTCGGGGGCCGCGTCGAGTCGCTGCTGCTGGACGAGGACCCGGCCGCGCCGACCCGGCTGTGGGTGGGGCCGCGCCCGCACGAGATCGCGGCGTCGCCGGAACGCCTGCGGGAGATGGGCGTGGACGAGCCGGCCGAGGACCGCGCCGACGCCGCGCTCATCCGCGCGGTGGCGGCGACGGACGGCGACCTGACCATCCTTCCGGCGATCACGCCGCAGGCGGAGCTCGGGGTCGGCGCCGTCCTGCGCTACTGACCGGACATCGCCGCGAAGGCAAAGATTTCCGAGGGGGAAAGCGAGAGGGGCCGGTGTCGCCACCGGCCCCTCTCGTCGCTGTGGAGCTATGGGGATTCGAACCCCAGACCTCCTCCATGCCATGGAGGCGCGCTACCAACTGCGCCATAGCCCCGCGTCGCGCCCGCCCGGAGAGAGTGCCTCCCAGGCGACCCGCAGGGAAAAGCTTAGTGCATGCCGAGACCGCTTCGGACCATCCCGAACCGGGCCCTCCTGCCGCGAAGCCCCGGCCGGGGACGGCGGCGTCGGCGCCGTCAGCAGCCTCAGCGGCGTCAGCGGCGTCAGCGCCAGCCGAGGCGGTCGGCAACCTCGTCGGGGGCGTAGCCCTCCTGGCGCCCCTCGCCGATCCAGACCATCCCGTCGGCCTCGGCGATCGCGCCCACGGTGTGCTCCTGGGGCATGCGCGGCTGGGTGGCGAGCCGCACCTCCATGTCGGACGGGTACCGGCGCAGCGCGTCGATCAGGTCGGCGACGGTCACCTCGCGCCGGGCTCCCCTGCGGTGTCTTCCCATGGTCGGTAATGAAACCATCCCGCTGGGAGTGATTTCGCCATCTGCGTACCCTGATGTCCGTTTCAACGGAGATCGAACGCGAAGAGAGCGGTGAGCATCGCTCACCGCTCTCTCGTAGGTGGAGCTATGGGGATTCGAACCCCAGACCTCCTCCATGCCATGGAGGCGCGCTACCAACTGCGCCATAGCCCCGTGCGACTGCGATGGACGTTCATCCCCGCAGCGCTCCGCCAGCATATAGGACCGGCGGCGTTCAGACGAATCGAAAAGGACGTCAGGCCCGGTCGTCGCCGAGCACCGGCTCGGGCAGGGTTCCGGCGTTGTGCTCGGCCAGCCGCCAGCCGCCGTCGCGCATCTCGGTGACCACCGACCAGCAGCAGTTCGACAGGCCGCCGAGCCGGTCCCAGACGTCCTCGGGCAGGCCGAGCAGGTGCCCGATGCCGAGCCGCAGCGCAGCGCCGTGCGAGGCGACGACGAGCACGCCGTCCGGGTCGAGCGCGGCAGCGTGCCGCTCCAGCGCCGTGCCGACGCGCTTGGCGACCTGCGCGCTGGTCTCGCCGCCCGGCGGATCCCAGCGGGCGTGCTCCTCGGGGAAGCGCTCGCGGATCTCGCGCGCGTTCAGGCCCTCCCACTCGCCGCCGTCCCGCTCGACCAGTTCCGGGTCGTACCCGACCGGAAGGCCGGTCAGGTCGGCGAGGGACTGCGCGGTGTCACGCGCGCGCACGAGGGTGGACGACACGATCGCGGTCGGGTGCAGCGCGGCGAGCAGCCGGGCCGCCCGGCGCGCCTGCTCGACGCCCGTCTCGTCCAGGGGGATGTCGGTCTTGCCCTGGAAGCGGCGCTCCACGTTCCAGGCCGTCTGGCCGTGCCGCCACAGGACGAGCCGCCGGCGACCGGGCTCGCGCCGCGCCGGGGCCGCCGCACCGGGGCGCTCGGACGCCGCCACGTCCGGGCTGCTGCTGCGCTCAGCCGCAGGGACGTCGATGTGCTCGGGCGTCGGGGTTTCGGTGCGCTCGGAGGCCGGTTCGCCTGCGCGCGCGCGGGAGGTTCCGGGAGTGTCACTCACCGGGGACCGCCGTCCGGGAGCGCTGCGCCATGTGCGCGTTGACGTCCTCGGGGAGCTCGATGGTCGGGCAGTCCTTCCACAGCCGCTCCAGGGCGTAGAAGGTGCGCTCCTCCTCGTGCTGGATGTGCACGATCACGTCGGCGTAGTCCAGCAGCACCCAGCGGCCCTCGCGCTCGCCCTCGCGGCGGATCGGCTTGGCCCCCGCCTCCTCGCGCAGGCGCTTCTCCACCTCGTCCACGATCGCGTGGACCTGCCGGTCGTTGGGGGCGGAGCACAGCACGAAGGCGTCGGTGATGACGAGCTGCTCGCTCACGTCGTAGGCAATGATTTCGTCGGCCAGCTTGTCGCCCGCCGCCTCGGCGGCGATCCGGACCAGCTCGGCGGCCCTGTCGGATGCGGTCACGGTGCGCTCGTGATCCTCCCTGTGGGGGTGGTGTCCGGGCTCAGCCTCTCACGGGAGGCTCCCGGGGTCCCCGGTGTCGTCCATCCGTGCGAACGGGCCGGGACGGCCCGCGACGGTCTCTCCCTTCCAGGGTATGGGGCGGAGACGACCGCTCGTCCTCGCGTTTCCCCCCGCGCTCCGCGGGCGGGGCTCAGGCCCGGTAGAGGTTGCGCTTGTTGATGTACTGGACGATGCCGTCCGGGACGAGGTACCAGATCGGCTCGCCCGCGTGCACCCGGTCGCGGCACTCGGTGGACGAGATCGCGAGCGCCGGGACCTCCATCAGGCTGACCCGCCCGTCCGGGAGGCCGGGGTCGGCCAGCCGGTGCCCGGGCCGGGTGACGCCGATGAAGTGGGCCAGCTCGAACAGCTCCTCGGTGTCGTGCCAGTCGAGCATCTTGGCCAGGGCGTCCGCGCCGGTGATGAAGAAGAACTCGTTGTCGTCGCCGTGCAGGGCGTGCATGTCGCGGAGGGTGTCCACGGTGTAGGTCGGGCCGGACCGCTCGATGTCGATGCGGCTGACCGAGAACCGCGGGTTGGACGCGGTGGCGATCACCGCCATCAGGTACCGGTCCTCGGCGGGGGTGACCCGCTGGTCGGGCTTGTGCGACGACAGCCCGGTGGGCACGAAGATCACTTCGTCCAGCGCGAAGAAGTGCGCCACCTCGCTCGCGGCCACCAGGTGGCCGTGGTGGATCGGGTCGAACGTGCCGCCCATGATCCCCAGCCGCCGCTTTTGCGTCATGCCGACGAGAATAGCCAGCGCGCCGGACCGCTCCGGCGCCGGGGCGGACGGCTACCGGCGTGCGGCGGGAGCGGGCGCAAGGTCGGCCCGAGGTCAGGTTGAGGTGAGGGTGAGATCAGGCGAGGTCGGGCAGGGGAGGCGCGCCCTCGGTCCACAGGACGACCCGGACGGCCTTGCCCACCTCGACGCGCGGCACGGTCCCGGCGGGCACGACGGCCACCTCGGCGTGCAGCCCGAGGTCGGCGCGCAGGAGCCCGGCGAGCCGTTCGGACGGGTCGTCCCCGCCCGCGGCGTCCGTCGCGGCCTCGCAGGCGACGATGAGCCGGACCGCCGCCTCCTTCCGGCGGTCCACGACGATCTGGTAGTGCGGGCCGACCAAACCGGAGCCGAGCAGCACCCGTTCGATCTCGCTCGGGTACACGTTCACGCCCCGGACGACCAGCATGTCGTCCGCGCGGCCCATGACCTTGCTCATGCGCACGAGCGTCCGGCCGCAGTTGCAGCCGCCGCGGGCGAGGGACGCCACGTCGCCCGTCCGGTAGCGCACGAGCGGCAGCGCCTGCTTGGTCGGCGTGGTGAACACCAGCTCGCCGGGCGTGCCGTCCGGGACGGGCTCGCCGGTCAGCGGATCGACGGCCTCGACGATGAAGTGGTCCTCGTTGACGTGCAGGCCGTCCTGCTCCAGGCACTCGGTCGCGACGCCGGGTCCGATGATCTCCGAGAGGCCGTAGACGTCCAGCGCCTTCAGCGGAAGGACCGCCTCGATCGCCGCGCGCAGCTCCTCCGACCACGGCTCGGCGCCGAAGATCCCGGCCTTCAGGGACGACACGTCCGCGCCGGCCTCGGCGGCGGCCTCGCCGAGCCGGAGGGCGTAGGCGGGCGTGCAGGTCAGGATGTCCGGCTTCAGGTCGGCGAGCATCCTCACCTGGCGTTCGGTCATCCCGCCCGACATGGGGACGACGGTCGCGCCGAGCTTCACCGCGCCCTGGTGGATGCCCATGCCGCCGGTGAACAGGCCGTAGCCGTAGGCGTTGTGGACGAGGCTCCCCGCGCCGGCCCCGGCGCAGGCGAGGGACCGCGCGCACATCGAGGCCCAGAGGTCCAGGTCGGCGCGGGTGTAGGCGACGAGCGTCGGCCGCCCCTTCGTCCCGGACGACCCGTGCACGGCGGCGACCTGGTCGCGCGGGACGGCGACCAGGCCGAACGGGTAGGCGTCCCAGAGCTGCCGCTTGGTGGTGAACGGGAGCCGGGGAAGATCGTCCAGATGGACGTCGGCGCCGCCCTCGATCCCCGCCTCGCGGAGCCACCGGCCCTGCGGACCGTCCGCGGCGAGGAGCCGGTCGATCATCCCCCACAGCCGGTGCCGCTGGAGCGCGGCCCGCTCGTCCACGGACATCGCCTCGGCCTTGGGGTCGAACATCCGCGCCTCCCGCGTCCACCTGGAGTGAAGCGTGTCACACGCTCCGGACGCCCGACCTTACTTACCGGCCATTCGGTAAGTCCACGGTCTTCTCCCGGTCCGGCCCGCTGTCGGAACCGATCACCGAGCGCGGAGCCGGTCGGCGCCGAAGCGGCGGGCCGGTGTCGGACGCGGCGGTCGGGAACCCCCGCACCCCGGCGATCGTCGGACATACCATGCCGGATATGACGACCAACACACCGGACCGAGCACGAACGCGCTTCCCCGGGATCAGCTCCCGGGCCTACGAACACCCCGCTGACCGCTCGGCGCTGGTGGCGCTGCGCTCGCTCACGGGGTTCGACGTCGTCCTGCGGAAGATGTCGGGGCTCTTCAACGAGCGGGCCATCCGGCTGACCTTCCTCGGCGGGGCCGTCCGCGCGGGCGAGGACCAGTTCCGCCACCTGCACGACATCGTCCGCGACGCCGCCTACATCCTGGACCTGCCCGAGGTCCCCGAGGTGTACGTCACCCAGGACCCGCGCGCCAACGCGATGGCGATCGGCTCCGACCACCCGTTCATCGTCGTGACGACCGGGCTGCTCGACCTGCACGACGACGAGGAGCTGCGGTTCGTCATCGCGCACGAGGTCGGGCACATCCTGTCCGGGCACGCGGTGTACCAGACGATGATGATGATCCTCATGCAGCTCGGGTCGCGGCTGGCGTGGCTGCCGCTCGGCAACATCGGGATCGCGGCGATCATCATGGGGCTGCGCGAGTGGTTCCGGAAGGCCGAGCTGTCGGCCGACCGCGCGGGCCTCCTCTGCGGGCAGGACCTGGAGGCCGCCAAGCGCGTGATGATGAAGCTGGCGGGCGGCACCCGCCTGTCGGAGATGAACGCCGAGGCGTTCCTGGCGCAGGCGCGCGAGTACGACGCCGCAGGGGACGTCCGGGACGGGTTCCTGAAGTTCCTGAACCTGCTGAACCAGTCGCACCCGTACTCGGTGATCCGGTTCGCCGAGATCGACCGGTGGGCGCGCGGCGGCGAGTACGAGCGGATCCTCGCGGGCGACTACCCGCGCCGCGCGGACGACTCCAGCGCCTCGATCACCGAGGAGATGCGGAACGCGGCCAGGTCGTACCGCGAGTCCTGGGAGAACAGCGCCGACCCGTTCGTCGGGAAGGTCCGCGACATCGCCGACGCGGCGGCGAACGCCGCGGGCGGCCTCTTCGACCGCCTCGGCCGCCGCAACGGCGGCGGTGGCAACGGCGGGGGCGGCAACGGCGGGGGCGGCGACTCCGCCAACTGACGTCCGCATGGAGAAATGACGTCCGTACGGAGAACGGCCGCCGCGCGTTTCGCGCGGCGGCCGTTTCGCGTTGGACACGGGCCGGCCCGACGCAGCAAGATCGTCCGACCGGCGGCGGAAGGGAGCGTGCGCGGATGATCGCGTTGGTCACCGGGGCGAACCGGGGCATCGGGCGGGAGGTGAGCCGCCTGCTGGTCGAGGCGGGGCACACGGTGGTCGTCACGGCCCGGTCGCTGGACGCCGCGAAGGACACGGCCGCCGAACTGGGCGCGCGCGCCGTCCCGCTGCGGCTGGACGTCACGTCCGAGCAGGACGTGCGGCGCGCGGCCGCGGCGGTCGCCGAGCGGCCCGGCGGGCTGGACGTCCTGATCAACAACGCCGCGATCACCTACGACACGTGGCAGCGGGCCGTGAACGCCGATCTCGACGTGGTGCGCGAGGCGGCGGAGACCAACCTGTACGGGCCGTGGCGGCTCGCGCAGGCGTTCCTGCCGCTGCTGCGGCACAGCCGCGCGGGGCGGATCGTGAACGTGTCGAGCGAGGCCGCGTCCCTGAACGGGATGGGCAGCGGCACGCCCGCGTACACGGTGACCAAGACCGGGCTGAACGCGCTGACCCGGATGCTCGCCGCCGAGCTGCGCGCCGACGGGATCCTGGTCAACGCGGTCTGCCCGGGCTGGGTCGCCACCGACATGGGCGGGCCCGGCGGCCGTCCGGTCGCGGACGGGGCCGCCGGGATCGTCTGGGCCGCCACCCTCCCGGACGACGGCCCGACCGGCGGGTTCTTCCGCGACGGCCGTCCGCTCCCCTGGTGATCTCCGGTTCCGGTCGCGTTCGTCAGCGGACGAGGTCGAAGAACGTCCGCATGTCGGCGGCGACGGCGTCCGGCTCCTCCATGGCGACGAAGTGGTGCGTGCCGGGATTGCCCTCGCCCCAGTGGACGATCTCGTTCGCGCGCTCGGCGAGCCGCCGGATGCCGGGAGGGCCGCTGTAGGTGCCGGACGGAACGGCCTTCTGTCCCTCGGGCCAGCCCGACCCCGCGTCCTTGCCCCGGCTGTAGTACGGCCAGGCAGCCGGGCCGAACGACTGCGTGAACCAGTAGAGGCTGGCGTTGGCGAGGAACAGGTCGCGGTCCACGGCGTCGAACGCGCCGGTGGCGAAATCGTTGAACTTGTGCGTCATCCAGGCGAGGGCGGCGGTCGGCGAGTCGTCCCATCCGTAGGCGAAGGTCTGCGGCGCGACGCGGTTGACGTGGTGGTGGTCGAGTACGGCGGCGCCCATCCACTGCTGCATCAGGTCGTACTGCGCCTTCTCCTCGGGGAGCATGTGCGGGACGTCCTTCTCGGTGGGGAAGCCCAGGCCGCTGATGATGTAGACGCCCGCGACGTCGCCGGGCGCGGCCTTGGCCATCTCGGGCGCCACGTACGCGCCGAAATCACCGCCTTCCACGCCGTACCGGTCGTAGCCGAGCCGGCGCATCAGCTCGATCCACATGCCAGCGACGCGCGCCGCGTCCCAGCCGGTCTCGCGCGGCGCCTCGGAGAACCCGACGCCCGGGACGCTCGGCACGACCACATCGAAACCGCGCTCCGTCAGCGGCCGGATCAGCTCCGCGAACTCGACGAACGAGTTGGGCCAGCCGTGCGCCAGCAGCACCGGCAGCCCGCGCGAGACGCCAGGAGCGTCCGGCATGGTCGCGGCGTCCGGCATGGTCGCGGCGTCGGAGGAGGGCGCGGTGTCGGGGCGGACGTGCAGGAAGTGCACGTCGTAGCCGTCGATCTCCGTGACGAACTGCGGGAACTCGTTGAACCGCGCTTCCTGCGCGGGCCAGTCGAACTCCGTGCGCCAGTACTCGGCGAGCTCCTTCATGAATCCGACCGGGACTCCGCGGTCCCAGCCGTCGCCCGGAAGCGTCCTCCCCCAGCGCGTGCGCGCGAGGCGGTCGTGCAGGTCGTCGATGTCGGCCTGCGGGATGTCGATGCGGAACGGGCGGATCTCGTTGCTCATGAAGATGACGCTAGAAACCGTGTAGGTCAGGGTTGTTCCTACACAGGGAGATTGATTCTGCGTATTCTCCGATCACCGATCATGGAGTGAAGGAGCCGCATGGCCGAGACGTCGTCGCGCCTGCTGAGGCTTCTGTCCCACCTCCAGACGCCGCGCCGGTGGTCGGCGACGGAACTCGCCGAGCGGCTCGCGGTCACGCCCCGGACGATCCGGCGCGACGTCGAACGGCTGCGCGACCTCGGCTATCCGGTCGAGACGACGATGGGACCCACGGGCGGATACCGGCTGGTCGCGGGCACCGCGATGCCGCCGCTGCTGCTGGACGACGAGGAGGCCGTCGCCGTCGCGGTCAGCCTGCGGACGGTCGGCGGCCAGCCCGTCGAGGGCATCGGGCCCGCCGCCGTCCGGGCGCTGGCGAAGCTGGAGCAGGTGCTGCCGTCCCGGCTGCGGCACCGGGTGTCGGCGCTCGGCGACGTGGTGGAGGCGCCGGTGCCCGAGCCGGACGAGCCGAACGTCGATCCCGGCGTCCTGGCGGTGATCGCCGCCGCGGCGAGCGCCGGGGAGCGGCTGCGCTTGCTGTTCCGGGACGAGCGGCGCGTGGTCGAACCGCACCGGCTCGTCCCCGTGCGGAGGCGCTGGTACCTGCTCGCCTTCGACGTCGCGCGCGACGACTGGCGGGTGTTCCGGGTGGACCGCGTGTCCGAGCCGTCCCGGACGGGGCAGCGGTACCCGGCGCGGGACGTGCCGGGCGGCGACGCGGCGGCCTACGTCCTGGATCGGCTGTACTCGGTCGTCCCGACGTTCGAGGTGGACGCGACGCTGCACCTGCCCGCCGCCGACGCCGTCCGCGCCCTCCGCACCGCCCCGGGCGAGATCGAGCCGATCGACGCCGGGACCTGCCGGCTCCGCGGACGCGCCGACACCCTCCCCTGGCTCGCGAACCGCCTGCTCATGCTCGGCTGCCCCTTCGAGGTCCACGGCCCGCCCGAACTGGCCTCCCACCTGCGCGATCTCGCCGCCCGCGCCGCCGCCGCGGCGACCGGCGGGGGGTGATCTCCGCGGCTGATCGACTCGGGCGTACGATCACCTCCTCCTTTCGAGAAAGGCCGAGGTGCGGTGCGCCGTTCCGCTCTGTTCTCCCTCGCCGCGACCGCCGTGACGGTCGCCGTATCCCTCCAACCCGCCCACGCCGCCACGGCGTCGGGCACGCAGTTCGCCGACCTGTCCGCGTCCAGCACGACGGTCGGCTACGAGCACCGGACGGTGACCGTCCAGGGCCACCTGCGGCACCTGGTCGCGCGCCAGTGGCAGCCGGTCGCGGACGAGCCCGTCGACGTCCGGCTCAACGGCACGACGCTCACCACCGTCACGACCGGCGCCGACGGCGCGTTCACCGCGACCGTGGACCTGCCGTCCGGCGGGGCGTTGATCGTCGTGTTCGGTGGCGACGGCCAGTACCAGCCGTCCCGGGCCTCGGTGGCGACGGAACGGCCCGAGCGGTCGCCCGGCCGCGTCGTGCTCGACCCGGCCCCCTCCTCGGTGCGCTCCGGCACCACCGTCGCGATCACGGGCGTCGCGCAGATCTCGCTGGACGGCGCCTGGAAGCCGCTTCCGCGCGTGGGACTCGATCTCGACGGTGACCAGGGCACCAGCCGATCCGTCACCAGCGGTGACGACGGACGCTTCCGGGTCGAGGTCACGGCCCGGGTGCCGGAGGTCTACAAGGTCGCGCTGCCTGACGACGGCGACGCCTACTACACCGGCGACCAGCCCGGCACCGCGCTGATCAGCGCGTACGACGACACCCGTTTCGCCTTCTTCAAGGTTCCGGCGACCACCGAGGCCCACCACGACGGCTACGTCACCGGCCGGGTGCAGTGGGGGCACGGCACGAGCTGGGGCGGCCCCGCCCAACCCCCGATCGTGAGCCTCTTCTACCGGCCGAAGGGCACCAAGGCCTGGCACACCATCGGTGGAACCCAGACGGACGCCTCGGGGAACTTCTCGTTCATCGCCTACGCGCCGATGGGCGCCGCCGACTGGCAGGCCCGGGTGGTCGGCGACGGCGTGAACCTGGCGAGCAGCAGCGCGACCGCTCCCCACACCATCACCGACCAGGGGCATTTCACGAATCCCGCCCCGCACGCTGACCGCGGCAAGCGGGGCACGACCGTGTACGGCCACCTCCAGGACTGGTACGACGGCCAGCACTCGTTCTCCAGGATGGGCGGCCTCAAGGTCGGGCTCTACTACCGCCGGGCGGGCAGCAGGACCTGGCACTGGTACCGCACCACGAGGACGACCAGGACCGGCATGATCTACATCGACCGGCTCGGCCTGGGCCAGGGGTACTCCTTCCGGCTGTACCTGCCCGCCCAGGGGCCGTACCTGCCGGTGACGAGCAAGACGTTCTGAGGGCGGCACTAGGGTCGGGACGGTGACCGCGTACTACCACGTCTGCTTCACCGTGCCCGACCTCGGCGCCGCGATGCGCGATCTGTCCCGTGCCGCGCCGCTCACCTGGCGTGAGCCGCGGACGGGACGGATCGGCGACTGGGACTATCGGATCGTGTTCTCCGACGGGCCGCCGCACGTCGAGCTGATCGAGGCGGCTCCCGGCGGGCCGTGGGGCGACACGTCCGAGCCGGGCTTCCACCATCTCGGGTTCTGGTCGTCCGATGTCGAGGGCGACTCGGCGCGGCTTTCGGACGAGGGGTTCGGCGTGGAGTTCTCCGGATGCCCGTACGGGCGTCCTTTCGCCTACCACCGGGTCGGGGCGATCGGGGCGAACCTGGAACTGGTGGACGAGTCGGCGCGGCCGGGGTTCCTGGAGACGTGGGGGTTCTCCGCGTCCTGAACGCGGTCAGGCGCGGCCGGCTCGGGCGGTGCGGGCGGCACGGGCGGCGCGGAGTTCGACGGCGTCCAGGAAGAGGGCCAGGGCCACTTCGAACTGGTCCTCGGCGTCCACTTCGGGGAGGTGGGACGCGACGGACGCGATGTTCGGGTACCGGTCGGGCGGCAGGGCGAGGTACTCGCGGCTCCAGGCCCGGCGGTCACCCTCCACGGCGTCGTCGGACAGGGTGAGCTGGACGGCCTCGAAGGCCGAGTAGGCGAGCGCGACGTCCACCAGGGCGCGGTAGCAGGAGGCGGCCTCGCGCCCGCGCAGGCCCGCCTGGAGCAGCGCGCCGATCACGAGTTCGGCGCCGGCGAACTCGTGGTCGCGGCGGGCGGTGCGGCCCGCGACGAGCGCGGCGGCGTGCGGGTGGGAGCGGCAGGCGCGGCGGACGCGCCGGGCCAGCTCGGAGAGGGTCGCGCGCCAGTCGCCCGAGGGCTGGAGACCGTCCAGGGACTCGGCGAGCAGCCGGTCGGTGATCGCGAGGAGCAGGTCGTCCTTGCCGCCGAAATGGCGCAGCACGGCGGTGTGGTCGACGCCGAGCTCGGCGCCGAGCCGCCGGAAGGTCAGGGCGTCCGCGCCGTCCCGCTCCATGATCGCCATGGCGGCGTCCACGATCAGCTCCGGGGTGAGGAAGCCCAGGGAGCGGCGGCGCCGGGCGGGCGCGGGAGCTGGCTCGGTCATCGCGCCAGGATATCCGCGGCCACTGAGCACCACTGTTGACACCAGTGGTGCTTAGCTGTTTCCATGCGGACCCACCCCCCAGTGATCGGAGCGCTCATGCTCAAGCGAGGAGTCGCCGCCGCAGCCTCCACGGCCGTGCTGCTGGCGTCCGTCCTGTCGTCGCCGGCCAGGGCGGACGACGGCCCGATGCCCCTGCCGCTGCTGCCGCACGTGCCCTTCTATCCGACGACCACGGTCGCGGTTTCGGGCCGTCCGGAACCTCTGGACGCGCGCCCACGCGAGATCGACGCCACGTACGGCTACCAAGGTCGGACGAAGACGCTGAAAGATTTCCTGAAGCGGTCGTCCACGCTCGGCTACCTCGTCCTGCACGACGACCGGATCGTTGACGAGCGGTACTTCTCCGGCTACGACAAGAGCAGCCGCTTCAACTCGTGGTCGGTCGGAAAGTCGATCACCGCCACGGCCGTGGGCGCCGCCATAGCGGACGGGCACATCCGCTCCGTGGACGACCCGGTGAGCAAGTACGTCCCGGAACTGCTCGGGACGGGCTACGACGGCGTCAGCATCAAGGACGTGCTGCACATGGCGTCCGGCCACAAGTACGACGAGACCAAGTACACCGACCCGACCAAGGGCTCGACCGCGACCACGATCCGCATGGTGTTCGGTACGCCGCTCACCGCGCAGGCGCGCGAGGCCGTCCGGGAGCGCGAGCCGGGCACGCGCTGGAACTACGACTCGATGAACACGTTCGTGCTCGGCTGGGTCGTGAGCAAAGCCGTGGGCCGTCCCCTATCCGCTTACGTGCAGGACAAGATCTGGCGTCCGGCGGGCATGGAGACGCCGATGCTGATGGGACGCGACTACGCGGGCAACGACATCGCCTACTGCTGCTACCACGCGACCGTCCGCGACTTCGCCCGCTTCGGCCTGCTCTACCTGCGCGGCGGACGCGCCGGCGGACGCCAGGTCATCCCGTCCGAATGGGTGCGCGACTCCACGCACAGCACCGAGCCCTACCTCCAGCCCCACCACCTCATGCCGGACGCCCCCGACACCCCGGACAACACCTACGGCTACGGCTACCAGTGGTGGCGCGGTGACGGCGACGAGGGCGACTACAGCGCGATCGGCATCCTGGGCCAGTTCGTGTACGTCTCCCCCAAGAACCACGTCGTCATCGTCAAGACGAGCCAGGACCTGAACTCCGAGGCGCACATGGCCGAGGCCCTCCACGCCTTCCGCGCCGTCGCCGACAAGGTCTCCGCACTCTCCTAGTCAGCGGGCGACGCGGAACCCGACATCGTCCACGCGGTAGGTCGGATGGCTGCGGCGACGGGCGGAGGCCCGGCAACTCCAGTCCTCGTCGAACCATCCACCGCCGCGCAGGACGCGGTAGGAGCCATAGACCTCCGGATCGTAGAGATCCCAGCACCAGTTCCAGACATTGCCGAGCATGTCGTAGAGGCCCCACGCGTTCGGACGCTTGCCGCCGACCTCGTGGGGCCTCTCGTCCGAATTGGCGCGATACCAGGCGATGTCGTCCAGCTCACCGTAGTGAGGCCCAGTCGTGCCCGCACGGCAGGCGTACTCCCACTCCGCCTCGGTCGGCAGCCGATACCCGTCAGCGGACGCGTCCCATTCGACGTCCTCACCCCGAACGCGGTAGACGGGAGCGAGCCCGTCCCGCTCGGACAGCGCGTTGCAGAACCTCACCGCGTCCCACCACGACACGTTCTCGACCGGCAATCGCCCCTCGGTCCCAGCGCCCAGCGATGCACCCGTGACCTCGGCATACAACTCCCGCGTCACGGGCAGCGCGGCGATCTGGAAACTGTCGAGCACAACCGTCCAGCGGCGGCGCGTCCGCCGATCGGACAACGTCACCGAACCCGCCGGAATCTCAACCATCACCTCCCGATCCTACGAACCCCCGCTCCACCTCCGAACCATGCCGCTGCGACTTCACAGGCACGCCCAGCAGTAGAGGTGCTGATCGGCGTCGCGAGCCGTCCGCGCCAGTCCGATGAGGTCCTCGACGACCGGCCGCCACTCGTCGGCGCCGCCGCCGCGCAATTCCTCGGTCCTCTCCACGAACGTAACGACCAGGGCGGTAACGTCGGCGGGCGCCACGCCGGCCAGGGTGTCCCTGGTCGGGTCGTCCAGCGCGAAAGCCCACGGGCCGTCCTGGAACGGGTCGTCCTCGGACGGATCCGGCTCCTGCTCCGATGCGGGCGGCCAGACCTGGCTGACCTTGACCTGCTGCACGTCCCAGGGGACGCCGCGGATGGTCGCGACCAGCGAGCCGAGGACGACGCCCGGGTCCACTCCCTTGGCCTCGACACCGTCGAAGGAGGGCTTTCTTCCGACGATCGGCGAGTGGCCGCGCGTACGGTCCAGCAGGCGGATGACGGCTTCGTCGTCGGGAGCGCGGAAGTAGTCCGTGAGAACACCCATGGTTCGTCCTGTCCGTGTGGGAGGCGTCAGGCGGCAGTACAGCAGGTGGGGGTGACAGGGCGGGGTGGTAAGGGGAGGGGGCGGGGTGGGTTGGGGATGATGGGGGGCATGAGCGGGATCAGGCGGGTGAGCGGGCGGGTCGTTTATGAGAATCCGTGGATGGTGCTGCGGGAGGACGAGATCGAGCGGGACGACGGGTCCCGGGGGATCTACGGGTTCGTGGACCGGCCCGACTTCGCGCTCGTGATCCCCATGCAGGACGACGGGTTCGTGCTGGTCGAGGAGTTCCGGTACCCGATCGGGCGGCGGGCGTGGAACTTCCCGCAGGGGTCGCGGCCCAACCGGGAGGACGGGGACCCCGAGGAGCTGGCGCGGATGGAGCTGGTCCAGGAGACCGGGCTGCGGGCCGGGAGGTTGCAGCACATCGGGTTCCTGCACAGCGCGCACGGGTCGGCGACGAACGGGTTCAACGTGTTCGTGGCGACCGACCTGGAGCAGGGGCCGCACGACCGGGAGCACGAGGAGCAGGACATGCGGCAGGGGTTCTTCTCGCGCGTCCAGTTCCGGGACATGGTGCTGCGCGGGGAGATCACCGACGACTCCAGCGTGGCGGCCTACGCGCTGCTGACCATGCGGGGGCTCTGAGCGCCGGCGATCAGAAAGGGGCGGGGACGAGGAGTTCGACGTTGCGGTCCTCGGCCTTGCCGCGGCGGTGCTCCGGGGTGTCCTGCCAGTCGTTCGCGGAGAGCTCGCGGGACAGGGACGCCAGGGAGACCGGGTCGGTCAGGCTCCGGGAGGCTTCCGGGCCCGCCGAATCCAGGACGGTGGCGAAGATCGAGAGGGTGCCGTCGCGGTTGTCGGCGATCTCGACGACGCGGCTCTGCTGCGGGAAGTCGATGTGGGCGGCCGTGTTGACCTCCCAGAACCCGCCGCCGCCCTTGCGCGCGTGTGGGGTGACCTGGTTGACGTGCGTGTGGCCGTTCACCCACAGGACGACGTTCGGGAAGCGCAGCAGCAGCGCCTCGACCTCGTCGCCGAGGACGCGTCCGCCGCCCAGGGGGTTGCTCAGGGACGCGAGCGTGTGGTGGCTGAACAGGACGAACAGCCGGTTCCGCACGTTGTGCGCGACCTTGCGTCCGGACGCGTCGTAGTACGTCCGGCTGCCGGCCTTGAGCTGGGCCTCCAGCCACGCGAGCTGCGTCCGGTCGAGGGAGCCCTCGGAGTAGCCGTTCGGGTTGACCGTGTCGAGGACGAGACCGCGCACGACACCCTGGTCGAAGCCGTAGTAGGCGGTCCCCTTGCGCAGGTTCTCGGCGGTGAAGCCGTGGCCGCGCAGGGCGGACGAGGTGGTGAAGTGCTCGCGGACGACCTCGGCCCGCGACAAGACGCGGCGGCGCGGGTCGGCGGTGACCTGCCGGAACAGGCCGCCGTCCGACCGCGCGGCGAGGCGCGCGAACTCGCGGGTGTCGCCGGTGCGCAGGACGCGGGCCAGCCGGTCGGCCTGCGCGGCGTCGGCGGGCGCGACGATCTTCGTGCCGCCGGTGGCGAGGGCGGCGAGCAGCGGGTTCGGCGGGAGGTTGCCCTGCATGAGGCCGTCGTGGTTGCCGAACGCGGCGAGCCAGGGGGTGCGCAGGCCGGTCGCGCGGAACGGCGCGCGGGCCGCGTCGAGCAGGCCCGGGACGCGCGGGAACCCGTGCTTCGCGATGGCCTGGTCGGCGGCGTGGCCGGGCGGCGGGCCGTCCGGGTGCCAGTAGGCGGCGCTGTAGCCGGCGCCGTCCATCACGCCCTCGTAGCGGCGCGGGTCGCCGGAGTCGGGGGTGATCGGGCGGCCGTCCAGCAGGTCGATGATCCAGCGCAGCTCGTTGTACTGGGTGTTGTCGGCGGCGTCGCCGGTGTTGATCGTGAACGCGAGGCCGAGGCCGGTCGCGGGGCCGCGTCCGACGCGGTTCATCGCGCGGACCATCGCCTCGGCGACGTGCGTGGTGAGGATCTCCTGCGGCCGGTAGGCGCCCTCCACCGGGATCGCGCCGGCCAGGTCCTTGATCCGGTCCAGGAACTCGACGCGTCCCGGGGACTGGGCGTCCACGATGTGCACGTCGGTGAGCTGGCCGAACGCCAGCAGGCCGCGCCGGGTCGCGGCGCGCCGGGCGGCGGCCGTCCCGCCGAGGTCGCGGCGGAGCAGGTGCGGCTCGCCGGGGCCCGCGACGATCTTCCGGTAGCCGCCCGGGCCGGGACGGCCGAGGAGCAGCGTCCGGTCCAGGGTCGTCCCGGAGGCGGAGCCGCGGAGCGGGGGCGCGGCGAAGCCGGGACGGGCGGGGAACGCGGCCAGGCCGGAGGCCGCGAGACCCGCGGCGCCCGCGCCCAGCAGGACGCTGCGGCGGGTCACGCCCGCCGACCGGGAAGCTTGGTTCACGAGAGTGAATCAGACCACACAGTGCACAGTTACATCAAGAGTAAATCTGTCACACATTCGGGACAGAGCAGAGCGCCGCGCCCCGGAACGGGACGCGGCGCTCGGAACCCTCCTCAGCCCCGGGTGTGGCCCTCGCCCGTGACGACGTACTTGGTGGACGTCAGCTCCGGCAGCCCCATCGGCCCGCGCGCGTGCAGCTTCTGCGTCGAGATGCCGATCTCCGCGCCGAACCCGAACTCCTCGCCGTCGGTGAACCGCGTCGAGGCGTTCACCATCACGGCCGCCGAGTCGACGAGCGCGACGAACCGCCTGGCGGCGGGCTGCGAGTCGGTGATGATCGCCTCAGTGTGGCCCGACCCGTACCTGCGGATGTGCGCGACCGCCTCGTCCAGCGTCGGGACGACCCGGGCGGCGATGTCGAGCGACAGGTACTCGGCGTACCAGTCGTCCTCGGTGGCGGCGACGACGTCCGGCGAGTAGGCGCGGACCAGCGCGTCCCCGTGGACGGTCACGCCCTTCTCCTTCAGCGCCGCGAGCGCGCGCGGCAGGAACCGGTCCGCGACGTTCGCGTGGATCAGGACCGTCTCGGCCGCGTTGCACACCGACGGACGCTGCGTCTTGGCGTTCACCAGGATCGCCAGCGCCATGTCGAGGTCGGCGGACTCGTCCACGTACACCGAGCAGTTGCCGACGCCGGTCTCGATCACCGGGACCGTCGACTCCTGCACGACCGAGCTGATCAGCGACGCGCCGCCGCGCGGGATCAGCACGTCCACCAGGCCGCGCGCCCGCATCAGGTGCTTCACCGACTCGCGCGAGGTGCCCGGCACCCGCTGGACGGCGTCCTGCGGCACGGCCGTGCCGCGCAGCGCGTCCTGCATGATCGCGACGAGCGCGGTGTTCGAGTCGACGGCCGAGGACGAGCCGCGCAGCAGCGCCACGTTGCCGCTCTTCAGGCAGAGCGCCGCCGCGTCCACGGTGACGTTCGGACGGCCCTCGTAGATGATCCCGACGACGCCGAGCGGCACCCGGACCTGCTGCACCGACAGGCCGTTCGGCAGCACGTAGCCGCGGACGGTCTCGCCGACCGGGTCCGGCAGCGCGGCGACCTTCCGGACGGCCGCCGCGACCGCCTCGACCCGCTCGCGGGTCAGCGCCAGCCGGTCGATCATCGCCTCGGACGTGCCCGCCTCGCGCGCCCGCGCGACGTCGCCCGCGTTGGCCTTGACGATCTCGTCGGCGCGGGCGACCAGCGCGTCCGCGACGGCGTGCAGCGCCGCGTCCTTCGCGGCGCGCGGCAGCGGCGCCAGCTCCGCCGCCGCGGCCCGGCCGGACTCGGCCACGCGCAGGAACGCTTCCCGCTCTTCGTTGTACGGCTCGCTCATCGGCGAACCCCTTTCCCTCTATCCGCGGTTCGGACGGGCGCCGTTGACCGTGTCCGGGTGGAGACGACGTGGGTGACGATCTGGAGAGGTGCTCAGGCGAGGATGACCAGGTGGTCGCGGTGGATGACCTCGCGCTCGTACTCCGGGCCCAGCTCGCGCGCCAGCCAGCGGGTCGAGCGGCCCATCAGCTCGGGGATCTCGGCGGCGTCGTAGTTGACCAGGCCGCGGGCGACGACCGAGCCGTCGGCGCCGACCAGGTCGACCGGGTCGCCCGCCGCGAAGTCCCCCTGCACGCCGGTGACCCCGGCGGGCAGCAGCGACTTGCGGCGCTGCACGATCGCCTCGACCGCGCCCGCGTCCAGCAGGACCCGGCCCTGGCCGGTCGTCGCGTGCGCGAGCCACAGGTTGCGCGACGACATGCGCGGCGCGTCGCCGGGATGGAAGTAGGTGCCGACCGGCTCCCCGGCGAGCGCGGCGGCGGCGCGCGCGGCGTCGGTCAGCACGACCGGGACGCCCGCGATCCGCGCCGCCTCCACCTTGGTGATCATGCCGCCGGTGCCGACGCGCCCGGACCCGCCGAGCTCGATCCCGGCGAGGTCGGCGGGCGAGCGGACCTCCCCGACCCGGACCGAGCCCGGCCGGGACGGGTCGCCGGTGTAGAGGGCGTCCACGTCCGAGAGCAGGACGAGCGCGTCCGCGCGGGTCAGGTGCGCGACGAGCGCGGCGAGCCGGTCGTTGTCGCCGAACCGGATCTCGTCGGTCGCGACCGTGTCGTTCTCGTTCACGATCGGCACGATGCCGAGCGCGAGGAGCTGCCCGACCGCGCGCTGCGCGTTGCGGTGGTGCGAGCGGCGCATCATGTCGTCCGGCGTCAGCAGCACCTGCCCGACCGTCAGCCCGTACCGCGCGAACGACGCGGTGTACCGGGCGACCAGCAGGCCCTGCCCCACCGACGCGGCGGCCTGCTGGGTCGCCAGGTCGCGCGGTCGCCGGGCCAGCCCGAGCGGGCCGAGCCCGGCGGCGATCGCGCCGGACGACACGAACACGATCTCCGTGCCGGCGGCGCGGCGCGCGGCCAGCACGTCCACCAGCGCGTCGATCCGGTTGGCGTCGATCGTGCCCTGCGGAGTGGTCAGCGAGGACGACCCCGCCTTCACCACGATCCGCCGGGCGGACCCGATCGCCTTTCGGATGGTCACCAATCCTCCTGGGGGGGTCGAGCCGGGGGGCTCGGCTCAGTCCTCGTCGCCCGTGTAACCCGCGCGGCGGGCGGCGCGCTTCTCCTCCAGCTCGGCGCGCCGCTCCACGTTGGTGCGGCGGTGCCCGGCGGCCGCGTCGAACCGCCGGTCGGTGCCGCGCGGGGACGCGGCGGCGGCGGCGGCAGCGGCGGCGGCGGTCTCGGGCTCCCAGTCGAACACGATCGCGTCGTCCATCGTGCCGATCAGGACCGTGGCCCCGGCCGCGGCGCCGGCCTTGGCGAGCTCCTCCTCCACGCCGAGGCGGGCGAGGCGGTCGGCGAGGTAGCCGACGGCCTCCTCGTTGTTGAAGTCGGTCTGCCGCAGCCACCGGACGGGCTTGTCGCCGGTGATCAGGTAGGTGTTGTCGCCGACGTGGCGGACCTCGAACTCGGTGCCGCCGCCGACCGGCACCGGGCGGATCACCAGGCGGGTCGGCTCGGCGGGCGGCAGCGACGCCCGGTACCGCTTCACCATGTCGGCCATCGCGAACGACAGCTCCCGCAGGCCCTCGTGCGTCGCGGCGGACACCTCGAACACCTTCAGGCCGCGCTTCTCGAACTCGGGCCGGACCATGTCGGCGAGCTCGCGGCCGTCCGGGACGTCCACCTTGTTGAGCACGACGATGCGCGGACGGTCCGACAGCGGACGGTCGCCGAGCACCCGGTCGTACGCCTGGAGCTCGTTCTCGATGACCTCGAAGTCGGAGACCGGGTCGCGGCCCGGCTCCAGCGTCGCGCAGTCGAGGACGTGCGCGAGCGTGGACGACCGCTCGATGTGCCGGAGGAACTCCAGGCCGAGGCCCTTGCCCTCGCTCGCGCCCTCGATCAGGCCGGGGACGTCCGCGACGGTGAAGGTCGTGTCGCCCGCGCCGACCACCCCGAGGTTCGGGATGAGCGTGGTGAACGGGTAGTCGGCGATCTTCGGCTTGGCCGCCGACAGCGCCGCGATCAGCGACGACTTGCCCGCGCTCGGGAAGCCGACGAGCGCGACGTCCGCGACGCTCTTCAGCTCCAGGACGACGTCGCGCTCCTCGCCGGGCTCGCCGAGCAGCGCGAAGCCGGGGGCCTTGCGCTTGGCGGTCGCGAGCGCGGCGTTGCCGAGCCCGCCCCGCCCGCCCTGCGCGACGACGAACCGGGTGCCCTCGCCGACCAGGTCGGCCAGGACCTCGCCGTCGGGGGACTTCACGACCGTGCCGTCCGGCACCGGGAGCACCACGGTGTCGCCGTTCGCGCCGGTGCGGTGCCCGCCCTGGCCCGGCCGCCCGTTCGGGGCCTTGCGGTGCGGGCGGCGGTGGTAGTCGAGCAGGCTGGCGGTGTTCGTGTCGACCTCCAGGACCACGTCGCCGCCGTTGCCGCCGTTGGCCCCGTCGGGGCCGCCCAGCGGCTTGAACTTCTCGCGGTGGACGGAGGCGCAGCCGTGGCCGCCGTTCCCCGCCGCCACGTGCAGCACGACCCGGTCCACGAACTGCGCGCCGGCTCCGGTGACTGGGGCCACGACTCCTCCTGGTTGGTCTGGAACAAAGCAAAGGGGCGGACCGAGATGGTCCGCCCCTCCTCTAACGTCGCTGCGTGGCGGACTTACTCCGCCGGCGGGACGATGCTCACGGCGTTGCGGCCACGGTAGCGGCCGAACTCCACGTGGCCCGCGACCAGCGCGAACAGCGTGTCGTCGCCGCCGCGGCCGACGCCCGGGCCGGGGTGGAAGTGGGTGCCGCGCTGGCGGACGATGATCTCGCCGGCGTTGACCAGCTGGCCGCCGAAGCGCTTGACACCCAGACGCTTGGCGTTGGAGTCGCGGCCGTTGCGGCTGGACGACGCGCCCTTCTTGTGTGCCATTCGGGGCCTCCCTTACTTCCCGGCCTTGATACCGGTGATCTTGACCTCGGTGTACGGCTGACGGTGACCCATCCGCCGCTTGTACCCGGTCTTGTTCCGGTAGTGCATGATGTGGATCTTCGGGCCCTTGACCGCGCCGAGGATCTCGGCGGTGACCTCGTAGGAGGCCAGGTCGGCCTGCTTGCTGACGACGTTGGAGCCGTCGACGACCAGCAGGGCCGGGAACGTCACCGTGGAGCCGACCTCGGCGTCGAGCTTGTCGACGGTGAGGACGTCGCCCTCGGCGACCTTCTCCTGCCTGCCGCCTGCGCGGACGATCGCGTACACGCGGAAACCCTTCGTTCAACGCGCGCTTCCGGATCGAACCGGTCCCACGCGTGGTCTTCACCAGCCTCCGGGCTCGGAGGCCTATCCCCGGCCGGGGCCGAGGACGGCACACCACACGGCCGCAAGGCCACGGGCGCTCTCTGCTCCTCCCCGCCCGGACCGGACGGGGTGTCTGCACCGCCGCGGCGTCGCCGCCGCCTCGCGGTCGCAAGTCGATATGGCGCGCCGACGACGCGCCGACTCTCAAGGTTACCGGACACTTCGAGGTAAGGCGAACCGTCCTCCGAGGCGCCCCGTACACGGCCGGCCGAGGCCTCCGTACACGGCCGGCCGAAAGCCTGCCCGTGAGCGGCCGGGGGCCGCCCGCCGCAGCGGGGCCGCTACGCGACCGTCAGGACGATCTTACCCGCGGTGCGGTTGGTCTCCCCGGCGACGTGCGCGTCGGCGGCCTTCTCCAGCGGGTAGGTCTCCTGGACGTGCACCCGGAGGCGGCCGTCCTCGACCAGGGCGGCGATCTCCCGCAGCGCGTGGTGGTCCGGCTCGACCAGGACGAACCCGGCCTCGATCCCCCGCTCCTGCGCGCCCGGGACCGGGCCGTCCAGCGGGAGGATCGAGACGAGCCTGCCGGTTCCGGGCTTCAGCGTGCGGACCGACCGCGCCGGGTAGTCGCCGCCGATCGTCTCCAGGACGACGTCGGCGTCCCGGACCACCTCGGCGAAGTCCTGCTCGGTGTAGTCGATCAGCTCGTCCGCGCCGAGGCCGCGCAGGAAGTCGTGCTTGGCGGCGCGGGCCGTGCCGATCACGTGCGCGCCGCGCGCCTTGGCGATCTGGACGGCCAGGTGACCCACGCCACCCGCCGCCGCGTGGATCAGGACGCGCTCGCCGGCCCGGACGTCCGCGGTGTCCACGAGCGCCTGCCAGGCGGTCAGCGCGGCCAGCGGGAGCGCGGCGGCGTGGACGTGGTCCAGACTCGCGGGCTTCGGCGCGAAGTGCCTGGTCGGGGCGGTGACGTACTCGGCGTAGGCCCCCGCCGGATGCGGGAACCGGGGCATCCCGTACACCTCGTCGCCCGGCCGGAACAGGGACACGCCGTAGCCGACGGCCTCCACGACGCCGGAGACGTCGAAGCCGAGGATGAACGGCGGGGTCGTGCCGTCCGAGAAGCTCCCGCGCTCGCGGCTCTTCCAGTCGGTCGGGTTGATCCCGGCGGCGTGGACCCGCACGAGGATCTCGCCGGCGCCCGGCTCGGGCCGCTCGGTCTCGACGAGCTTCAGGACCTCCGGGCCGCCCGCCTCGTCCTGCCTGACGGCGCGCATCGTCTCGGTTCCCATGGTTCTCTCCTTGATCTGCGTGGATCGGACGGCCTTCAGCTTTCCGGTCGCCGCCCCGCCCCGGGAGTGGCCCGCTGGACGCGATGCGAAAGAATCGGGCCATGCATCATGTGGCGGTCCTGGCGCTGGACGGCGTCATCCCCTTCGAACTCGGCATACCCGCGCGGATCTTCGGCGCGGCGCGGGACGCGTCCGGCGCCCCGCTCTACTCGGTGGCGACGTGCAGCCTGGACGGCCTGCCGGTCCGCGCGGACGCCGACTTCACGATCACCGTCCAGCACGACGCGTCCCTGCTGGCCTCGGCGGACACCGTGGTGATCCCGCCGTCGCACGCGCTGGAGGGCATCCGGCAGGGCGCGCCGCTGCCGGACGCCGTGCGCGACGCGCTCGGGACCGTCCGGCCGGGGACGCGGATGGTCGCGATCTGCACCGGCGCGTTCGTGCTGGCCGCCGCCGGGCTCCTGGACCGCCGTCCGGCCACCACGCACTGGCGCGAGAGCGACCGGCTGCGCCGCCTGTTCACCGGCGTGCGGGTCGATCCGGACGTCCTGTTCGTGGACGACGGCGACGTGCTGACCTCGGCGGGCGCGACGGCCGGGATCGACCTGTGCCTGCACCTCGTCCGGCGCGACCACGGCAGCGAGGTGGCGGGCGACGTCGCGCGCGCCTGCGTCACTCCCCCGTGGCGGGACGGCGGCCAGGCCCAGTACATCCGGCGGCCCGTCCCGGAGGAGCGCGCGGGCGGCCTGTCCGCCACGCGCGCCTGGGCTCTGGAGCGCCTCGGCGAGCCCCTCACCCTCACCGAGATGGCCGCGCACGCGGGGCTCAGCGTCCGCACCTTCACCCGGAACTTCCGCGCCGAGACCGGCGTCAGCCCCGGCCAGTGGCTCGCGGGCCAGCGCATCGACCTGGCCCGCCACCTGCTCGAAGCCACCGACCTCCCGGTGGACGCCGTCGCCCGCCGGGCCGGTTTCGGCACCGGCACCGCCCTCCGCCAGCGCTTCCGCGCCGCCCTGGGCGTCTCCCCGCAGAACTACCGCCGCACCTTCCGCCCCGTCGCCGCCTAGCGACCCCCTAGCCGCGCTCCCCGGCAGATCAGCTGGGCCCGGTCGTCAGGTTCGGACGGCTCGGACGGCGGAAAGCGCCCCCGTCGTCCGGGGAGGACGGCGGGGGCGCTTTCCGGTGCCGATCAGGCGCGTCAGTCGGCGACGGCGGGCTCCGGCGGGGCGGCGGCCGGACGGGTCGCGCGGCGGGTGCGGCGGCGGCCGCGGCCGTTCGCGGACGTCTCCACCGGCTCCGGGGCGTCCTCGGTCAGGGCGCCGGGGGCGGTGCCCTCGGACTCCTCGACGGCGTCGGCGGCCTCGACGGCGGCCTGGGCCTCGGACTCCTCGTCGTCGTCCTTGCGGGACGAACGGGCGATCTTCTCCTCGACCGCGCGCTCGACCTCGCCCTTGCGCTTGCGGCGGCGGCCGGACTCCTTCGCCGAACCGCCCTTGTCGGCGCCCTTGGGCTCGACCGGGGTCAGGTGGACGTGGATGCCGCGGCCGTTGCAGCTCTCGCAGGTCTCGGAGAACGCCTCCAGCAGGCCCTGGCCGACCCGCTTGCGGGTCATCTGGACCAGGCCCAGCGAGGTGACCTCGGCGACCTGGTGCTTGGTACGGTCCCGCGACAGGCACTCCACCAGGCGGCGCAGCACCAGGTCCCGGTTGGACTCCAGCACCATGTCGATGAAGTCGATCACCACGATGCCGCCGATGTCGCGGAGCCGGAGCTGCCGGACGATCTCCTCGGCGGCCTCCAGGTTGTTGCGGGTGACCGTCTCCTCCAGGTTCCCGCCCTGGCCGGTGAACTTGCCGGTGTTCACGTCGATCACGGTCATCGCCTCGGTGCGGTCGATGACCAGCGAGCCGCCGGACGGCAGCCAGACCTTGCGGTCCAGCGCCTTCGCGATCTGCTCGTCGATCCGGAACGCGCCCATGACGTCGCCGTCGCCGGTCCACTTCTCGACCCGGTCGGCCAGGTGCGGCGCGACGTAGCCGACGTACTCGGCGACCGTGTCCCACGCGCCGTCGCCCTGGACGACGAGCTTGGAGAAGTCCTCGTTGAAGATGTCGCGGATGACGCGGATCGTGAGGTCCGGCTCGCCGTGCAGCAGGGACGGCGCGGACGCCGTCTTCACCTGCTTCTGGATGTGGTCCCACTGCGCGGCCAGGCGGGACACGTCGCGCGCCAGCTCCTCCTCCGTCGCGCCCTCGGCGGCGGTCCGGACGATGACGCCGGCGTTCTCCGGCATGACCCGCTTGAGGATCTGCTTGAGGCGGCTGCGCTCCTTGTCCGGCAGCTTGCGGCTGATCCCGGTCATCGAGCCGTCCGGCACGTACACCAGGTAGCGGCCGGGCAGCGAGACCTGGCTGGTCAGGCGGGCGCCCTTGTGGCCGAGCGGGTCCTTGGTGACCTGCACCAGCACCGACTGGCCCGACTTCAGCGCGGACTCGATCCGGCGCGGCTGGCCCTCCAGGCCGGCGGTGTCCCAGTTGACCTCGCCCGCGTACAGGACGGCGTTGCGGCCCTTGCCGATGTCGACGAACGCCGCCTCCATCGACGGCAGCACGTTCTGGACCTTGCCCAGGTACACGTTGCCGACGTAGCTCTGGTGGCTGGCGCGGTTGATGTAGTGCTCGACCAGCACGTCGTCCTCGAGGACGGCGATCTGGGTGCGGTCGCCCTCCTGCCGGACGACCATCTCGCGCTTGACCGACTCGCGGCGGGCCAGGAACTCCGCCTCGGTGATCACCGGCGGGCGGCGGCGGCCCTGCTCGCGGCCCTCCCGGCGGCGCTGCTTCTTGGCCTCCAGGCGGGTCGAGCCGCGCACGGCCTGCACCTCGTCCTCGACCGGACGGGCGGCGGCCTGCTCGCGCACCTCGCGGACGTGCACGACGGTGTTCGGCGGGTCGTCCGAGCCGGACCCGTCGTCGCCGTTGCCGGAGCGACGGCGGCGGCGGCGCCGGCGGCGGGACGAACCGGACGCGCCGGACTCGTCGGCGTCCTCGTCGGCGTCGTCCTCGTCCTGCTCCTCGGCCGCGGCCTGCTTCGGCGCGTCCTTGGGAGCCTTCGCGTCCTTGGCGTCCTTGGCGTCGCGGGCCGCCGGCTCGGGCTGCTCGTCGGCGTCCTCGGCCTCGGCGGCCTCGTCGTCACCGCCCTCGCGGTTGCGGCCCCGGCCTCGTCCGCCCCGGCGCCGGCGGCGGCGGGACGGGCGGTCGTCCTCGTCCTCGTCGGCGGACGCGTCGGCGCGCTCGTCGGTCTCGGGTTCGGCCTCGTCGGCGGGAAGTTCGTCCTCCTGCGGCGGCTGCGCCTGCTTCTTGCGGACCGGGGTCGCGGCGGTCGGCTGCGGCGGCTGGAAGACCACCATCGTCGGCGGCTGGAAGGTCACGCCGGGCACGCCCACGGCGGACGCGGGCTCGTTCTCGTCGACCTGCGGGTCGGCGGCGGGGACGGCCGGGACGCCCGGAACCGTCGGCGCGTTCGCGGCGGACGCCTGCTCGGCGGGGGCCGATCCGGCGGCCGTGCCGCGCTTGCGCGTGCGGGTACGGGCGGTCTTGGGCGCGCTCTCCTCGGCGGCGGCAGCGTCGTCGGCGGAGGTGTCGGCGGGCGTCCCGTCCTCGACGGCGCGGGTCGAGCGGCGCCGCGTGCGGCTGCGCTTGGTCGTCCCCTCGTCCTCGCCGGAGGTCTCGCTCTCGCCCTGCGCGGACGCGCCGCGCGTCTCGTCCTCATCCCGGGCGGCCTTCGCGGACGCGCGCCGCCTGGTGGGAGCCTCGCCCTCGGTGTCGGACGCGGAAGCGCTGCGCGGCTCGGTCTCAGCCTCGGCGGTCTTCGCGGACGCGGCGCGCCTGCGGCCCCGGGCCGGGGTGGTCTCGGTGGTGGACGCGTCGCTCGGCGCGCTCTCGGCCGGGGCTTCCTCGCCCGGCTCGGGCGGCGGCGCGGCGGCGCGGGTCGCGGCGCGGCGGCGGGTGGTCTTGACGACCTTCACGGCGGGCTCGGCCGTCGCCTCGTCCCCGGCCGGGGCGCCGACCTCGGCGGACGCGTCGCTCGCGGAAGACGCGTCGTCCCGGACGGCGGTGCCCGTCGCAGCGCTGCGCCGGGTGCTCCCCGCCTTGGTGGCGGCCGCTCCAGAGGCGGCCTCGTCGGCGGCGGCGCCGGACTCGTCCGGCTCGGGCGGCGGCGCGGCGGCGCGGGTCGCGGCCCGGCGGCGCGTGGTCTTGACGACCTTCACGGCGGGCTCGGTCTCGGACGCGGCGGCGGCCGTCCTGGTCGTCTTGCGGGCGCGGGCCGGCTTCTTCGCCGGGGGTTCGGTCGCGACGTCGTCGTCCACCTCGGGCGGCGGACCGGCCGGACGGCTGGCCACGCGGCGGCGGGTGGTGGTCACGGCGGGGCGCGAACTCTCGGTGTTGCTCTCGGTGGTGTCGGCCTCGGTGGCCGGATTCGGTTCGTTGTCAGGCATGCGGGCAATCTCCCGTCAGGCTCCCGGGCGCGACCGCACGTTCCGCCCGGGAGGGGCGGTCCGCCGCGGTGCGCCGCACGAGAGCACTCCGTCAGTCATCGGCGCCGCCGCGCCCGGACCCTGGGTCCGGGCACGACGACGAAGTCGTCGGGGGCGCGCCCGCCGCTCCCTGCGGACCGGTTCCGCGCCGCCACGAGAGTGGCGGCGCCGGCTTCGGCCCTACGAGCGGGCGCTGACGGCATCCACGCCCACGGTGTCGCCGGACCGCGGCAGGGCGGGACGGTCCGCCGGACCGGCAGCGTCGCCGGCGGCGGAAGCCGTCTCCCGGTCGGGATCGAGCGGATCCGCGAGCTCACCGGTCCGCTCGTCCAGGAGCCCCTGCGCCAGCCTGGTCACCAGCGGAGGTGACGGCGGCGCGAGGTCGGCGACCTGGCGGAGACCGGTGAGGATGTCGTCGGGTCGTACGGCGGGTGTGGTGTGCCGCACAACCATGCGAAGTATCGCACATGGGGCATCCGTCGCCTCGGTGCCGCGCCGGTCGGCGTCCTGGGCGAGCTCCAGGGCGGACACGGCGGCACGCACGTCGAAGCGGCGGCGTCCCTTCTTGGTGAGGCGTTCGACCTCCACGGCCCCGGCGGCGAGGAAGGCGGACACGGCGGTGGCGGCGTCGCCCTCGGCGACGCCGTCGAGCCGTACCCGCCACTCGGACGCCTGGAGCCGATCGGCCAGCGCGGTGCTCTTGCCCGTCCCGGCCGGGAGGGCCACGACGTCGACGACGTCGAGGCCCGGCGGCAGGGCGGCGTCGAGCTCGGCGCGCACCCGCGCAGGGTCGCGGGGCTCGGTCAACCCGATCTCGAGGTACTCGGCCTCACTGGCCACCCCGGTCGCCGCCGCACCCGCGTAGGAGATCTTCGGGTGCGGGGTGAATCCAGCACTGAACGCGACCGGAATCCCGGCGCGCCGGACGGCGCGTTCCACGGCCCGGGAAATGTCGCGATGGCTCGTGAACCGCAGCCTGCCCCGCTTGGTGTAGCGGACGCGCAGGCGCTGGATCACGGGGGCCGGTGCGGGACCCTCCGGCATGGGTGCCAGGGTTCTGGTCCTTCCTACTCGCGTCGAGTCGAAAACGTCTCCCTATAGAGTACGGCCACGACGGCGCGCTCGGACCCCCGGGCGTCCCCGATCCGCCCGCACCCCCAGTTCACCGGGGGTGCGGGGTCAGACGACGCTGAGCGGCAGGAGCTTCTTGCCGGTGGGGCCGATCTGGATCTCGGTGCCCATGGTGGGGCAGACGCCGCAGTCGTAGCAGGGCGTCCAGCGGCAGTCCTCGACCTCGGTCTCGTCGAGCGCGTCCTGCCAGTCCTGCCAGAGCCACTCGCGGTCGAGGCCGGCGTCGAGGTGGTCCCACGGCAGGACCTCGACCTCGTCGCGCTCGCGCACGGTGTACCAGTCGAGGTCGACCGGCTCGGCGGCCAGGGCGCGCTCGGCGGCGGCGGTCCAGCGCTCGTAGGAGAAGTGCTCGGACCAGCCGTCGAAGCGCCCGCCGTCCTCCCAGACCGCACGGATGATCCTGCCGACGCGGCGGTCGCCGCGCGACAGCAGGCCCTCGATCACCGAGGGCTGGCCGTCGTGGTAGCGCAGGCCGATGGCGCGGCCGTACTCCTTGTCGGAGCGCAGCGCCTCGCGGAGCAGGCGCAGGCGGCGGTCCACGGTCTCGTGGTCGGTCTGCGCGGCCCACTGGAACGGCGTGTGCGGCTTGGGGACGAACCCGCCGATCGACACGGTGCAGCGGATGTCCTTGCGGCCGGTGGCCTCGCGGCCCGCCTGGATGACGCGCCTGGCCATCCCCGCGATCTCCAGGACGTCCTCGTCGGTCTCGGTGGGCAGGCCGCACATGAAGTACAGCTTGACCTGCCGCCAGCCGTTCTCGTAGGCGGTGGTGACGGTGCGGATGAGGTCGTCCTCCGACACCATCTTGTTGATGACCTTGCGCATCCGCTCGGAGCCGCCCTCGGGCGCGAACGTCAGGCCGGAGCGGCGTCCGCCGCGGGAGAACTCGTTCGCGAGGGTGATGTTGAAGGCGTCCACGCGGGTGGACGGCAGCGACAGCGAGGTGTGCGAGCCCTCGTAGCGGTCGGCGAGGCCCTTGGCGACGTCCGCGATCTCGCTGTGGTCGGCCGAGGACAGCGACAGCAGGCCCACCTCGGTGAACCCCGTCTGCTTGACGCCCTCGTCCACCATCGCGCCGATCGTGGTGATCGACCGCTCCCGGACCGGACGGGTGATCATCCCGGCCTGGCAGAACCGGCAGCCGCGGGTGCAGCCGCGGAAGATCTCCACCGAGAACCGCTCGTGCACGGTCTCGGCCAGCGGGACCAGCGGCTTCTTCGGGTACGGCCACTGGTCGAGGTCCATGACGGTGTGCTTCTCGACCCGCCACGGGACGCCCGGACGGTTCGGCGCGACCCGCTTGATGCGGCCGTCCGGGTGGTACTCGACGTCGTAGAACTTCGGCACGTACACGCCGCCGGTCTCGGCGAGGCGCAGCAGCAGGCCGTCCCGGCCGCCGGGCTCGCCCTCGTCCTTCCACTCGCGGACGACCTCGGTGATCGCGAGCGCGATCTCCTCGCCGTCGCCGAGGACGGCGGCGTCCAGGAAGTCGGCGACGGGCTCGGGGTTGAACGCCGCGTGCCCGCCCGCGAGGACGATCGGGTGCGAGTCGTCGCGGTCGGCGGCCTCCAGCGGGATGCCGGCGAGGTCGAGCGCGGTGAGCAGGTTGGTGTAGCCGAGTTCGGTGGAGAACGACACGCCGAGCACGTCGAACGCGCCGACCGGACGGTGCGCGTCCACGGTGAACTGCGGGATGCCGTGCTCCCGCATGACCTGCTCCATGTCCGGCCAGACCGCGTAGGTGCGCTCGGCGAGCACGCCCTCGCGCTCGTTCAGGATCTCGTAAAGGATCTGGACGCCCTGGTTCGGCAGCCCGACCTCGTAGGCGTCGGGGTACATCAGCGCCCACCGGACGGTCGTGTCGTCCCACTCCTTGAGCTGGGAGTTCAGCTCGCCGCCGACGTACTGAATCGGCTTCTGCACGCTCGGGAGCAGCGGCTCCAGGCGCGGGAAGATCGACTCTACGGACATGACGGTGCGCCTCCGATGGCTGGACGTGGGACAGACCGTCAAGCCTATCCCCGGGGAACCGGTCGATCGGACGCCGCGACCGGGTGGAGCGGGACGGCCGCGGCCGGGTGGAGCGGGACGGCCGCGGTCGGGTGGGAGCGGGACGGGCGCGGCCGGCCGGGTCAGTCGAACGGGCGCCTGCGGATGTGGACGGCCTGGAGCAGCCCCAACGCGATCATGTTCGCGAACGTCGCGGACCCGCCGTAGGACACGAACGGCAGCGGCAGCCCGGTGATCGGCATGATCCCGAGCGTCATCCCGATGTTCTCGAACGCCTGGAACGCCAGCCAGCAGACGACGCCCGTCGCGACCAGCGTGCCGAACAGGTCGGCGGCCTGCGAGGCGATCCGCAGCCCGCGCCACAGCACCAGGCCGAGCAGCAGGACGATCAGGGCCCCGCCGAGGAAGCCGAGCTCCTCCCCCGCGACGGTGAAGATGAAGTCGGTCTGCTGCTCGGGGACGAAGTGCCCGCCGGTCTGCTCGCCGTGGAACAGCCCCTTGCCGACCACCCCGCCGGAGCCGATCGCGATCCGCGCCTGCTGGGCGTTGTAGCCCGCGCCGCGCGGGTCGGCGGTCGGGTCGATGAAGGCGGTGAAGCGGGCGAGCTGGTAGGGCTTCAGGATCCCGAAGAACCAGACCGCGAGCCCGGCGAGCACGCCGCCGCCGACCAGGCCGCCGATCCACCGCTTGGCCGCGCCGGACACCGCGAGCATGCCGATCACGACGACGCCGAACACCAGCGTGGTGCCGAGGTCCGGCTGGAGCATGATCAGCGCGGCCGGGATCCCGGCGAGGCCGAGCGCGAGCAGCACGTCCCGGCGGCCGGGGCCGATCTCGCCGTCGCGCGGTTCGCCGAGCACCATCGCCATGACCACGACCAGGCCGACCTTGGCGAACTCCGACGGCTGCACCTGGAAGCCGCCGCCGAGCACGATCCAGGAGTGCGAGCCGTTGATCGTCGAGCCCAGCGGAGTGATCACCGCGAGCAGGCCGACGCAGGCCAGCCCGTACATGATCGGCACGTACGCGCGCAGCAGCCGGTAGTCCAGGACGGTCACGACCGTGCCGAGCCCGAGCCCGATCACCAGGTTCAGGACGTGCCGCTTGAGGAACCACTCGGGGTCGCGGCCCTGCTCGGTCAGCAGGTGGTAGGTCGCGGACCGGACCAGCAGCGTCCCGATCACCGACAGCGCCAGCACCGACAGGACGAGCGTCCAGTCGAGCCGCCGCAGCCCGGCGGCGCCCCGCCGCCAGGCGTTCCGCTCGCCGTAGCCCTCGACCGGCCCGGCGAGCCCGCCGAGCCCGGTCACGGCGTCCCTCCCGCCGCGGCCGTGGGCCTGGTCGCCGGGCCGGACGTGGCGCCGGGCGTCGGGCCGGTCGTCGGGACGGCCGGTGGACCGGCGGCCTGCGGGTCGAGCTGCGGCTGCGGGCGCGGCAGCGCGGACGGCAGCCGCCCGTCCCTGCCGACCATCGGCGGCTTGCCCTTCAGCCCGTACATCGCCTCGTAGATCTCGCGGACGGCGGGCGCGGCGGCGTTCGCGCCCTGCCCGCCCTGGGAGATCATTACGACGACGGCGTAGCGCGGGTTGCTCACCGGGGCGAACGAGGCGAACCAGGACGTGTCGTCCTTGCCGTAGACCTCGGCGGTGCCGGTCTTGCCCGCCACGTCCACCTTCTTGAAGTCGAAGCCGTTGAACGCCCCGGCGGCCGTGCCCGACTTGGTCACCCCGGCGAGGCCGCCCCGGATGTACTTCAGGACCTTCGGATCGACCGGCAGCTTCGCGGGGGGCGGGTCGGCGACGCGGCGCACGACGCTGCCGTCCGCGCGGACGACCGCCTGCCCGATGCGCGGCACGACCAGCCGTCCGCCGTTGGCGAGCGCCGCGTACGCGCGCGTGAGCTGCAGCGGCGTGGCGAGCACGTCGCCCTGCCCGACCGAGAAGTTCGCCGCGTCACCCGCGCGCCACACGTAGCCCTCGGCGCAGTTCTCCGCCGCGACCGCCTTCAGGTACGCGGCGCGGGACGGGTCGGACTCCGCGATGTCGGGATAGCCCTCCTTGGCCGCCTTGCAGTCGGCCTTCTTGGTGGCGTTCCAGTACGCGGTCTTCCAGGCCCGGTCGGGGATCCGCCCGGACGACTCGCTCGGCAGGTCCACCCCGGTCTTGGTGCCGAAGCCCCACTGCCGCGCCATCTTCACCATCGGGTCGGACGGGTTCTTCTTCGGCTTGGTGCCGCCGTCGCGGAGCCACTCCTCGTAGGCGAACCGGTAGAAGACCGTGTCGCAGGAGACGACCAGCGCCTCGTGCAGGTCCATGCTGCCGCGCGACTCGCCCTCGAAGTTGCGGAACGCGCGGCTCCCGACGTCGTAGGAGCCCGGGCACTGGTAGGTGCCGTGCAGGTCGTAGCCGTCGGCGACGGCCGCCGCCACCGAGGACACCTTGAACGTGGAGCCCGGCGCGAACTGGCCCTGGGTGGCCCGCGAGATCAGCGGCTCGCCCTTCTTCTTGCCGAGCAGCGCGTCGTACTGGTCCTGCGAGATGCCGCCCGTCCAGATGGACGGGTCGTAGGTCGGGTAGCTGGCGAGCGCGACGAGGTGCCCGGTCTGGACGTCCATCACCACGGCCGCGGCCGAGTCGGCCTTCTTGCCCTGCGAGCGCGCCGACTTCACCGCGTCCTGGAGCGCCTTCTCGGCCGCGCCCTGCACCCCGGCGTCCAGGCTGGTCACCAGGTTGCCGCCGGGGGTGGCGGCCTTGTCCTGCGCGGTGCCGGTGACGCGGCCCTGGCTGTCCACCAGCACCCTGCGGAAGCCGGGCTCGCCGCGCAGGTCGGCGTCGTAGGTCGCCTCCAGGCCGTCCCGGCCGATGAGGTCGACGCCGCTGTAGCCGGTGACCTTCAGGCCCTTGCGCTTGTCGAGCTCGTCCTGGGTGATCGGCTGGAGGTAGCCGAGCGCCTGCGCGGCGTTCGCGCCCTCCGGCTGCGGATACTCCCGGACGGCCTGGACCTGCGCCGTCACGCCGGGGAACTCCTCCTGCCGCTCCATGATCTGGAGGGCGCGCTTCGGGTCGACCCGGTCGTCCACCGGGATCGGCTGGTACGGCGAGCCGGGCCAGCAGGGGCGCTTGATGCCGGGCCCGCACAGCCGCGTCTTGTTCACCAGGTCGTCGTAGCGCGTGCCGAGCACGCCCGCGAGCCTGGTCAGGACGGCCCTGCCCCGGTCCTTCTGCCGCGACAGGACGGTCCGGTCGACCGAGACCACCAGCGCGGTGCGGTTGCGGACGAGCGCGCGGCCCCGGTCGTCCAGGATCATGCCCCGGACGGCCGGGACGACGATGTCGCGGGTGCGGTTCTCGGCGGCGACCTGCCGGTAGTGCTTGCCCTGGAGGACCTGCATCGTCCACAGCCGGCCCACCAGCACCAGCAGCAGCGCGCCGACCGTCACGTACAGGATGATCAGCCTGAGGTGCGTGCGGTTGGTCACAGGCGCGTCCGTCCCGACATCGCCCGGTACCGCGCCGCCGGGACCGAGAACCGGTCGCGGCCGCGCTCGGGCCGGTCGTAGCGGCGGGTCGCGCGCAGCACGGCCCACACCACGAACGGGCTGGCGATGACGTCGTAGAGCACCTGCAACGGGACCATCCGCGCGACGATCGTCCAGGACGCGCGCGGGTCGCCGAGCAGCATCCCGGTCGCGGCGTAGGCGAGGGTGCCGAGCAGCGCGCCCGCCGCGACCGCGAAGAACGGCACCATCGACTGGCGGTCCATCTCGCCGGCGGCGACCCCGCACACGTACCCGATGACGCAGTAGACCAGCGCGTACCGGCCGATGGTGTGGTCGGCGGGCGGGACGATGTCGGCGGCGAGCCCGGCGCAGAACCCGGCGACGCAACCGGTCAGCGACCCGGACACCAGCGCGAGCGCGACCACGCTGAGCAGCACCAGGTCCGGGGTGACGCCGCCGGGCAGCGGCAGCCGGTTGGCCACCGACACCTGGAGCACCAGCGCCACGACGATCACGATCGCGGAGATCACGCGCCGTCCCGTGGGCGACGCCTCCGGAGCGTTCAGCATGTCAGGCTCCCTTGGACGGGCTTTCTGGAACGGCTTTCACGAGCACGGCCTTCACGAGCGCGGCCTTCAGAGGGCCGGCCTTCACAGGGTCGGCCATCACGGGGACGACTTCGCGTCGGGGGTCTTTCCGGCGGGGGTCTTCCCGGCCTTGCGCGGCGGGCTCGACGAGGGCGGCGCCGACGGCGGCGGGGTGGACGGCGTGGGCGACGGCGGAAGCACCGCGTCGCGCGGGTCGGCCTTCGGCGGGGCGACCACCACGGCCACCACGTCCAGGCTCGTGAAGTGCACGAACGGCTGGACGTAGGCCGTGCGGGTCAGGCCGCCGCCGGGCGCGTCGATGCGCTCGACCGTCCCGATCGGGACGCCCGGCACGTACGGACGGTCGCCCTGCGAGCCGAGCGTCACCAGCCGCTGCCCGATCCGGAGCGGGGCGTTCGCGTCGAGGAGCTGGAACCGCATCGGCGTGCGGCCGCCGTCGCCGAGACCGCGACGGCCGCGGCCCTGCACGATGCCGATCTCCTTGGAGTCCTCCAGGCGGGCGCCGACCGAGGAGTTCACGTCCGTCGCGAGCAGCACGGTCGCGGTGGCCGGGCCGACGCGGGTGACCCGTCCGACCAGGCCGTCCGCGCTCATCACGGTCATGTCGGGGCGGATCCCGCTGCCCGAGCCGGCGTCGATCGTGACGGTGTCCTCCAGGCCCTGCCCGGCGGAGATCACGTTCGCCGCGACGATCTTGTACCCGCCGAGCCCGGCCGAGCCGAGCAGCCGGTCGAGCTGGGTCGCCTTGCCCTGGTCGACGCGGGTGGTGCGGAGCTGGTCGCGCAGCCGCTGGTTCTCGCGCTGCAACCGGTCGGCGCGGCGGCGCTCGCCGGGCGCGTTGAAGACCGCGTCCACGCCGTTGCCCACCGGACGCACGACCGCGGCCGAGGCGCGCTCGACCGGGCCGAAGACCGCCTCCCCCGCGCTGCGCAGGCCGCGCAGCGGAGAGGAGTCCCCGCCCCGGTAGTCGATCGTGATCATCGTGAGCGCGGCCACCAGCAGCGCCCCGAGCACCATGCGGCTGCGTCGGGTGTCGTTCACCCGCGGACCTCCCGTCCCATCGTCCTAGGAGATCAGTGCCGCGACTCCGGTACCAGCACCTGGCGCAGCGAGTCGAAGTCCTCCACGGTCTTGCCGGTGCCCAGCACGACCGAGTCGAGCGGATTGTCCACGAGATGGATCGGCATCCCGGTCTCCTCGCGGAGCCGCTCGTCCAGGTGCTTCAGCAGCGCGCCGCCGCCGGTCAGGGCGATGCCCCGGTCCATGATGTCGCCGGACAGCTCCGGCGGGCACTTGTCGAGCGTCGTCTTCACCGCGTCCACGATCGCGTTCACCGGCTCCTCGATCGCGCGGCGCACCTCCTCGGCGGAGATGACCACGGTCTTCGGCAGCCCGGACACCAGGTCGCGGCCCCGGATCTCGGCGTGCGGCTCCTCGTCCCCGCCGGGGTAGGCCGACCCGATCGCCATCTTGATCTCCTCGGCGGTGCGCTCGCCGAGCATCAGCGAGTACTCCTTCTTGGAGAAGCTGATGATGGCCTGGTCGAGCTCGTCCCCGCCGACGCGGACGGACTGGCTGGTCACGATCCCGCCGAGCGAGATGATCGCCACCTCGGTGGTGCCGCCACCGATGTCGACCACCATGTTGCCGGTCGGCTCGTAGACCGGGAGCCCGGCGCCGATCGCGGCGGCCATGGGCTCCTCGATGATGTACACGCGGCGGGCGCCGGCCTGGTAGCCGGCCTCCTTGACGGCGCGCTGCTCCACCCCGGTGATCCCGGACGGCACCGCCACCACGATCCGCGGCTTGGCGAAGTGCCGTCGCTTGTGCACCTTCTGGATGAAGTAGCGCAGCATGCGCTCGGTGACGTCGAAGTCGGCGATGACGCCGTCCTTGAGCGGGCGGACCGCGACGATGTTGCCGGGCGTGCGGCCGATCATCCGCTTGGCCTCGATACCGACCGCGACGATCTTGCCGGTGTTGGTGTTGATCGCGACCACGGACGGTTCGTTCAGCACGATGCCGCGCCCGCGCACGTACACCAGGGTGTTCGCGGTGCCAAGGTCGACCGCCATGTCACGGCCAAGGAACGACAGCTTGTTACCCATGAAGAAAGGGAGCCCTTCATGCTTGTCGGGCGTGCAGAGCGGCGCTCCCATCGTAACGTGCCCGCGCCGCGCCGGGCAGTCGCCCCACCGGCGGCGCGACGCCCGAAACCCCGCTGCGACCAGGCTGCCTATGCGAAAAACCCGCATGCGCCGAATGATTCAGACCCGCGTGTCTACCCTCGTCCAGCCCAACGAACTCCCCCTTTTCACACACCTCATCCGAATACGGACACAACAGTCATCCCACGGCCTCGTCGAGCCGCGGCGAGACGGGTCGGGCGGGGACAGCGGGACGGGTAGTCCGGGGACAGCGGGACGGGTAGTCCGGGGACAGCGGGACGGGTAGTCCGACGCGACGGGCGGGCGCGGCGGGACGGGACGGGAAACGCGTGTGCCCCGGCGCGCGGGCGGGCCGGGGCACGGAAGGCGAGCGGGGGCGGGTCAGCCCAGCTCGGGGAAGAAGATCTTGATCTCGCGGGCGGCCGAGTCGGGCGAGTCGGAGCCGTGCACGATGTTCTCGCCGATCTCCAGGGCGAAGTCGCCGCGGATGGAGCCGGTGGCGGCCTCGACCGGGTTGGTCGCGCCGGCGAGCTGGCGGAACGCCTTGATGGCGTTCGGGCCCTCGACGACCATCGCGACCAGCGGGGCGCTGGTGATGAACTCGACCAGCTCGCCGAAGAACGGGCGCTCGACGTGCTCGGCGTAGTGCGCCTCGGCGGTCTCGCGGGACAGGTGCTGGAGCTCCAGCGCCACGAGCTTCAGGCCCTTGCGCTCGATCCGCGAGATGACCTCGCCCACCACGCCGCGGCGGACGCCGTCGGGCTTGACCAGGACAAGAGTGCGCTCGGACACGGAGTTTCTCCTCAAGGAAAAGGGATGATCGATGGCGCGGAGCGCGCCGGGCATGACGCCAGTGCTTACTGTACCGAGGCGCCCGCTCTGCTCCGGCGCGCGACGGCCCGCCCGCGCCCGGACACCACGGCCCGTCCGGCGGCGGCGAGCAGCACGGCGAGCACGGCCGCCACTCCGAGCCACGTCCGGTACCCGTCGGCCAGCGCCGCGAGCTGGGCCTGCGCGGTCGTCGGCGCGGGCCGCAACCGCTGAGCCTGCAGCGACAGCACCACGAGCTGCCCGGCGAGGACGGCCGGGACGCACAGCGAGAGCCCGAACAGCGCGGCGGCGACCTCCGCGCCCCGCAGGGACGCGGCCAGCGCCGTCCCCGCGCCCGCACCCAGCACCGCCAAGGCCACGGTCTCGACCCGGGCGTCCTGCACAGGCGCGATCAGCAACGGCACCGCCGCCAGCACCATCAGAGCCTGCCCACCCAGGACGGCCCCTCGCTCCAACCGGCCGGCTTGCGTCGAGGGCTCGGGAAGGCGGGAGGTCAGCAGGGCGGCGGCGAGGGCGGCGCCCGCGCCCACGGCGAAGGGCAGGTAGGTGTGGAAGGACGCGCCGGTCCCGTTGCGGGCCGCGGTCGCGGCGATCCCGGCGAGGGGCGCGGCGACGGGGTAGGCGAGCAGGCCGGTGGTGACCATGACGACGGCCGCGCCGAGCGGGCTGCCCGCCGTGGCGTCGCGCGTGCCGACCAGGGCGAGTCCGGCGAGGCCGAGGAGCGCGAGCCCCGCGAGGAGGAGGCATCCGCCCGGTGACCAGCCGTAGGTGGTGACGACCGCGATGAACGCGAACCCGGCGGCCGGGACCAGCGGCAGGACGAGCTGTCCGCGCTCGGGGTGCCGCAGCGCGGGCAGGCGTCCGGACCGTCCGCGCAGGAGCAGGCAGAACGGCAGGCCGACCGCGACGGCGGCGGCGAACCACGGGAACGGCGCGAGCGCGGCGTGCCAGTCGATCGCGTGCGCGATCCCCGACACGGCCGACGCGGCGGAATTCGCGCCCGAGCCGGTGCTATCGGCGCCGGACGCGGCCGAGTCCGCGCCCGACGTCGCCTGGTCCGCCCCCGGCGCGGCGGGGTCGCCCGGGAGCGGGACGCGCGACAGGGCCAGCGGCATCGCTCCCAGCAGGGACGCGACGAGCATCCCCGACCACAACGCGGGGACGAGGCGTCCGCCGCGCTCCCAGGCCAGGACGAGCGTCGCGGGAAGGACCAGCCCCGCGCCCGCCCCCTGCGCCGCGCGAACGGCACCGATCATCACGACCGAATCGGCGCGCGCCGCTGCGAGCAACCCCGCCACCAGCAGCGCGAGACCCGCGGCCAGGATCGGACGGCCTCCGAACCTCCGCGCGGCGACCGCCCCGACCGGCACGCTCCCCAGCAGCACCGGGACGCTCATCCCCGTCGCGCGCAGCAGACCCGCGAGACCACCGGCGTCGAGTCCGAGCGCGCGGGCCGCCTGCTCGATCACGTTGTAGGACGTGTCCGGCACCACGAGCAGCGCCGCCGGGACGGCCGGGACGATCACCGCGAGCGCGGCGAGAGTCGCCGCCGCCTCGCGCCCCCGCCTCGGAGGCGCCAGTGCTGCGGGTCCAGCGGCCCCCACTCCGTCACCCGGCCTCGCCCCGGACGGCTCGTCCTCACCCTGCACCGGCCCGCCGCCAAGCGACGAACTCGCGAACGCGCCCGGACGCACGTCCCCAACACTGCTCTCGTCCGCGCCCGCATCGTCCGGGACGAATTCCCGCGAATTCACATCATCCGCGACAAATGCCACCTGGCTCGCGTCCCGCACGACGGAAAAGGCCAGACGCACACCGCCCGCACCAGACTCCGCCTGGCTCGCCTCGCGCACGACGGAAACGGGTGGACTCGCGTCGTCCGCAACAGACTCCGTTGGGCCGACCTCGCGCACGGTAGAAAAGGTCGGATTCGCATCGCCCGCGACAGGCTCCGCCGGGCTGATCTCGCGCACGACGGAAAAGGCCGGACTCGCGTCGTCTGCGACAGACTCCGCCGGGCTTGCCTCGCGTGCGACGGGGACGGGCGAGGTCGCGTCGCCTGCGGCGGGTTCCGCTTGGGGCGGGTCGTCCGCGGCGGGGGCGGGTGGGGTCGGGCGGGTCGGGCGGGTCGGGGGGTCGGGCGGGGAGGACACGGCCTGCTCCTACGGAAAGGCCGCCCGTCGCTTCAGCGGATGATGTCCAAATTGCGCACTATTTCGGAATAGCGAATGACGGCGGGCGGAATTCGGCTGCCTTCCCCGGGAATTTAGCGCGCCTGAGCCCTCTCCGCCTGGCGTCCGAGCCAGAAGGCCGTGCCCCACAGCGCCCCGAACAGGACGCCGAGCACGAACATCATCGGCACCATGAACCCGGTCAGCAGCACCAGCACCTGCAGGACGGTGCCGACCGCGAACCCCCACGGGCGGCCCATCACGCCGCACGCGAGCAGGCACAGGACGGCGAGCGTGCCGCCGACCCAGCCCGCGACCGCGCCGTCCACCTTCTGGACGGAGATCGCGACCGGGATCGCCAGCCCGATGACGATCGCCTCGCACGCGAGGACCGTCGAGTACAGCCGCCGTACCGGGTTCATCGGCCCTCTCCCACCCGCAGCAGCGTGCGGGCGTCGCCGGCGGTGACCACCGATCCGGTGATGAGCACGCCCGCGCCCCGGTACTCGCCGGTCTCCTCGGCGAGGCCGATGGCCCGGTCGATCGCGTCGTCGAGCCGCTCGACGAGGTGGACCCGCTCGGGGCCGAACGCGCCCTCGGCGATGTCGGCGAGCTCCTCGGGCGGCAGCGAGCGCGGCGAGGAGTTGCGGGTCACCACCAGCTCGGCGAGGACGGGTTCGAGCTGGTCGAGCACGCCCGCCACGTCCTTGTCGGCGGCGATCGCGAGCACCCCGACGAGCCGGGTGAAGCCGAACGACTCGGTGATCGTGTTGACCGTGGCGGCCATGCCCGCCGGGTTGTGCGAGGAGTCGATCAGCACGGTCGGGCCGGTGCGGGCGACCTCCAGCCGTCCCGGCGAGGCGGACTTGGCGAACCCGCTGCGCACCAGCGCCGGGTCGAGCTGGCCGTCGTCGCCGCCGGTGTAGTCCTCCCCGGCGGCGATGCGGGTGGCGGCCTCCAGGTTGTGCTCGCCGCGGGTCGGCGCGCCGGACGCGAACGCCTCCACGGCCGCGAGCGCGGTCGCCGCGTTGCTGGCCTGGTGCTCGCCGAACAGCGGCAGGAAGATCTCGTCGTACTCGCCGTGCAGCCCGCGCACCGTGATCATCTGGCCGCCGACGGCCACGTCCCGGTGGACGACGCCGTACTCGATGCCCTCGCGCGCCGCGACCGAGCCGACCTCGGCGACCCGGCGCAGCAGCACCTCGGCGGCCGGGATCGGCTGCTGCTCCAGCACCACGATCTGGCCGGGCTTGATGATCCCGGCCTTCTCCCCGGCGATCTGCTCGACCGTGTCGCCCAGGTAGGCGGTGTGGTCGAGGCCGACCGGGGTGATCACCGCGACGGTGCCGTCGGCGACGTTGGTGGCGTCCCAGGAGCCGCCCATGCCGACCTCGACGACCGCGACGTCGACCGGCGCGTCGGCGAACGCCGCGAACGCCATCGCCGTCAGGACCTCGAAGAACGAGAGCTTCGCGTCGTTCTTGGCGTCGATGAGGTCGACGTAGGGCTTGACGTCCTCGTAGACCTCGACGAACCGCTCCTCGGAGATCGGCTCGCCGTCGATCGCGATGCGCTCGCGCAGGGTGGTCAGCTCGGGGCTGGTGTACAGGCCGGTGCGCAGGCCGCGCTCGCGCAGCAGCGCCTCGATCAGCCGCGCGGTGCTGGACTTGCCGTTGGTGCCCGCCACGTGGATCACCGGATACGCGCGCTGCGGCTCGCCCAGCACGTCCACCAGGTCGCGGACCCGGTCCAGGGTCGGGTCGATGTCCCACTCGACCCCCCGGCTCATGATCGCGCCGATCGTGTCGCGGTAGCCGCGCGACCCCGTCACCTGACTCACGTCGTGGATCCCTGCCTGTTCAGCGGTGCGTTTCTGTGGACACGAAAAGCCTACTCGCGACCCGCCGCCGGACCGCCCGACCCCGCCCTCCTGTGGATATCCTCCGTCTGATGGCCGTTGACCAGGTGTTCTTCCGTGAATGGACGGCTCGCCGTCCGGGTGCTCGGCGTTCTTTGGCGCGGGCGCGCGAGCTGGCCGCGAAGCTCGATCTCGTGCCCCTCGACCTCCCGGTGCTGGCCGTCGTCGGCTCCAAGGGCAAGGGGACGGCGGCCACCTACGCGTCGGCGATGCTCTCGGCGGCCGGGCTGCGGGTCGTCTCCGTGATGAGCCCCGGTCACCGCTCCAACCGCGACCGCCTTCGCGTGGACGGACGGGCCGTTTCGGATTCCACGTTCGCCTCGCTCGCCGCCCGTCTGGAAAGGGCGATGGACGAGCTTCCGCCGGTTTCGGATGGCTACCTCTCCCCCGCCGGGCTGTTCACCTTGGCCGGCCTCGTGCACGCGCGCGACGTCGGAGCGGACGTGGCGGTGCTGGAGGCGGGGATGGGCGGAGGCTCGGACGAGATCAGCCTCTTCCCCGCGACGGTCGTCGCGGTGACGCCGATCTTCGGCGAGCACCTGGGCGTGCTCGGCGACACGGTCGCGGAGATCGCCGACGAGAAGGCCGCCGTGATCGTCCCGGCGACGCGCGCCGCGGTCTCGGCGCCGCAGTCCGCCGAGGTCGCCTCCGTCCTCGGACCGGTCGAGACGGCCGGATCCAGCCCTTGGGACGATCTGCTTCCGCCGGGCCTCGGCCGCGCGAACGCGCGCGCGGGCGCGCTGGCCGGTCTCCGTCTGGCGGAGGAGCTGGGGCGCCCTCCCGCGGAAGCGCGCGTGCGCGAGGTGCTGTCGTCGGTCGTGCTGCCCGGACGGCTCTCCGTCCACGAGCGGGACGGCGTCGAGGTGCTCGTCGACTCGGCGATCAACCGGGCGGGCGTCGCCTCGGCGCTGAGCGCGGCCCGCGAACGCTGGGATTCGGTCGATCACGTCTTGGTCTGCCTGCCCGACCACAAGGACCTGGACGGCGCGATCGCCGAGCTGGACGGGCTGCCGGTCACGTTCGTCCGGCTTCCGCACGCTCACCTGCGGTTCTCACGTCCGCTGCCGCCCTCGTGGGATGTCCTCGACGCCGCTGAGCTGTCCGTGGACGGGCTCCGGACGAGAGGGCGGCACGTCCTGGCGCTCGGCACCGTCTACTTCGCCGGGATCGTCCTGGACGTCCTGGACGCCGATGTCGAGCGGCTCTTCGGCTAACCCTCCAGGTCCGTCCGCATCCGGGAGACGAGTTGGGCGAGGTCGGCGGTGCTCTCCGCCGGAACGTTCGACGCCACGAACCCGTACGAACCGGACGTCGCCCACGCGCAGTACGCATGCACGGCGGACAGCACCGCGAACGTCCCGCAGACGTCCCGCCCGACATGCCCGGCGGCCAGGACGGTGTTGGGCTTGGCGCGGTCCAGGAACGCCTCCGGATCGGCGATCTCGCCCGTCCCGCCCACGAACAGGATGTCGCGCTCCTCGCTCATGTACACGGCGGCCGTCTGGCGCCGCAGCGGCATGCCTCCCCGCCGGACGGCCTCGGTGATGAACGGGTACGCGACGCTCGCGGCCGGATCCTCCGACGACCTGCGCAGGCCACCCGCCTCGGCGCTGAGCCTGATCTGCTTCACCGCGCCGCCGTCCCCGCCGTCGATGAAGATCGTCCCGCCCAGCACGACGGTCAGCGCGAAGAGCCCCCCGAGCGCCCCGACCCCCACGATCTTCCGCGCCGTCCGAGGCCCCTCCACCCTTTGAGCCCCACCCGAACGCCCAACCCGGCCCGCGCTCTGCGCCCCGCCCGCGCCCTGCGGCCCGTCCACACTCTGCGGTCCCCGCGCGCTCTGCGGACCGTCCGCAGGTTGCGGCCCGTTTGCGGGTTGCGGGGGGTGCTGTGATCGTTGTTCGGACGCGGCGTGCGCTTCGTCTCGGTGAGGCTCGCGTTGCTCGGGTAGCGGCGGCGTGTGCGCCGTGGACCGGGCGGACGGCGGTGGCGCGTCCTCCGAGGTGTCGGCGGTCAGCCACCAGGGCGGCGAATCGCCCCAGCGGGACGGAGGGACGGGCGAATCGGGCATCGCTCTCCTGCGCTTCGGACGGACGGCAGGATCGTAGCCGCACCCGGCGCGCGCCACGCCGGTAACCGGACCGGATCAGCGCAAGTAGAGACCGTATTCCACCAGCTCGGGCACCAGCCGGGGCGGCAGGTCGCAGACGACGGCGAGATCCTCGCCCGAGCTGAACCCGCCGGTCCCGTCGCGGAGTTCGACGGCCTTCTCGGCCTGCTCGGGCGTCAGCCCGAACCGGGTGAGCTCCACCGCCGGGACGACGTTGACGTCGATCAGCCCGCCGTCGTCGTAGGGACGCTGGGCGGGCGGGAGGTCGGTGCGTCCGATCCGGAGCTCGCGGGCCATCAGCGGGTTCTCGGCGGCGAGCGCGCGGGCCTCGCGGCGGCGCTGCGCGCGGGCGTTCATGTGCTGCACGGCCGCGCGGTTGGCCTGCTCGGCGCTGATCGGCTGCTGCCAGGGCTGCGGCGGAGGCGCGGGTGGCAGCGGCGGCCGGCGGTTCCCCGCCACGACCGCGTGCACGATCCACACCGGGATCCAGAGGCCGCAGGTCAACACGGTCAGGATGAGGTGCAGCACGTGAGTGGTGCCGTCCAGCCCGGCGGTGCGCTGCACGGGCGGCGCGGCCGGCGGACGAGGCGGTGGCGGCGGAGGCGCGGGCGGAGTCGGCGGGACGTGCACGTTGACGTTGACGATCGGCGCCTGCGGCCCCGTCGACTCCCTCGGCGGCGCGGCAGGGCGCTCCGGCTCCGCGGGCGCTGACGGCGGCACCGCCATCTCCGCCGATCCCCGCGTCCCGAACACCGCTGGCCCGGCAGGCGGCCCGGCCGCAGGCGCGACCGGCGCAGCGGGCCTGACAGGCGGCACGGGCGCAGCGGGCGAAGGCGATGCGCCCCCGGCCGACCTGGGCGCAGGCCCAGCGGGCGCGGACGCAGGCCCAGCAGGCGCAGGCCCAGCAGGCGCGGGCCCAGCGGGCGCAGGCCCAGCAGGCGCAGGCCCAGCAGGCGCAGGCCCGGCGGGCGCGGGCGCAGGCCCGGCAGACGGAGGCGCGGCAGGCGCGGGCGCGGTTGGCGGTGCGGGCGCGGTTGGCGCGGGTGGGGGAGGTGGGGGGACGGCGAACTCGGGGGCGATTTCGGGGGGTTTGGGGTGCAGGGGTGCGGGGTCGGGAGGCAACGGCGACGGCTCGGACATCACTCCCCCTGCGTTGTGCTGATCCGGACGACACCGACAGTTTACGAAAGCTCTCCCTCTTGGAGTCATCCTCCCGGCGAAGGGTTCCACGCACATCCGCCCCCGCTCCGGACGTCCGGAGCGAGGGCGGTGCGAGACGGTGCGAGGCAGCGCGAAGAGCGGGGGCGTCAGCCGGCCGGCAGGGCCGCCAGCTGGGCCTCCAGGCGGGCGATGTCGGCCTCGGCCTGGGCGAGGCGGCCGCGGTTCTTGGCGACGACCGCCTCCGGGGCCTTGGCCATGAACGCCTCGTTGGCCAGCTTCTTCGAGGTCTGCTCGACCTCCTTGCGGGCGGCGGCGAGGTCCTTCTCCAGGCGCTTGCGCTCGGCGGCCACGTCGATCGCGCCCGCCGTGTCGAGCCGGACGACGACGCCCTCGACGGGCAGGGACGCGGTGGCGGTGAAGCCGTCCTCGGGCGGGGTGAGGCGCAGCAGCGCCCGCACGCCCTCCTCGTGGGACTCGAGCGGCGAGCCGCCCCACTCCAGCGCGGCGGCGACCTTCTGCCCCGGCTTGAGGCCCTGGTCGGCGCGGAACCGGCGGACCTCGGTGACCAGGCGCTGGAGCGACTCGACGACGAGCTCGGCGGCCTTGTCCTCGCGGGCGGGGTCGGCGGCGGGCCAGGCGGCGCGGACGATCGTCTCCTCGCCGGTCAGGGACGTCCACAGCTCCTCGGTGACGAACGGGATCACCGGGTGCAGCAGCCGCAGCAGCTTGTCGAGCACCTCGCCCAGCACCCGCTGCGTCGCGGCGGCGCGCGAGTCGGCGAGCTGGACCTTGGCGAGCTCCACGTACCAGTCGCAGACCTCGTCCCACGCGAAGTGGTAGAGCGCCTCGCACGCCTTGGCGAAGTCGAACGACTCCAGGTGGCCGTCCACCTCGGCGGCGACCTGCTGGAGCCGGGACAGGATCCAGGCGTCCACGGTCGAGACCTCGGCGGGCAGCTCGCCGCGCACGTGCGCGCCGTTGATCAGCGCGAACCGGGTGGCGTTCCACAGCTTGTTGCAGAAGTTGCGCGAACCCTGCGCCCAGTCCTCGGCGACGGGGACGTCGCCGCCGGGGTTCGCGCCGCGCAGCAGCGTGAACCGGGTGGCGTCCGCGCCGTACCGGTCGATCCAGTCGAGCGGGTCGACGACGTTGCCGAACGACTTGGACATCTTCTTGCCGTGCTGGTCGCGGACCATGCCGTGCAGGGCGATCGTCTTGAACGGCTCGACGCCGTCCATCGCGTAGAGGCCGAACATCATCATCCGGGCGACCCAGAAGAACAGGATGTCGTACCCGGTGACCAGCACGGACGTCGGGTAGAACCGCTTCAGGTCGGCGGACGAGGCGTCCGGCCAGCCAAGCGTGGAGAACGGCCACAGCGCCGAGGAGAACCAGGTGTCCAGGACGTCGGTGTCCTGCGTCCAGCCGGCGGGCGGCTCCTCGTCCGGGCCGGGGCAGACGGTCTCGCCGTCCGGGCCGTACCAGACCGGGATGCGGTGCCCCCACCAGAGCTGGCGGCTGATGCACCAGTCGTGCATGTTGTCGACCCACTCGAAGTAGCGGGCCGCCATCTCCGGCGGGTGGATCGCGACGCGGCCGTCGCGGACGGCGTCGCCCGCGGCCTTCGCCAGCGGCTCGACCTTCACGAACCACTGGAGCGACACGCGCGGCTCGACGACCGTGGAGCAGCGCTGGCAGTGCCCGACCGAGTGCTCGTAGGGACGGACCTCCTTGACGATCCGGCCCTCGGCGCGCAGGGCGGCGACCACGGCGGGGCGCGCCTCGAACCGGTCCATGCCCTCGAACGGGCCGTGCGCGGTGATCACGCCGCGCTCGTCCATGACCGACAGGGACGGCAGGTCGTGCCGGCGGCCGATCTCGAAGTCGTTCGGGTCGTGCGCCGGGGTGACCTTGACGCAGCCGGTGCCGAACTCGGGGTCGACGTGCTCGTCGGCGACGACGGGGATGCGGCGGCCGGTCAGCGGCAGCTCCACGGTCGTCCCGACGAGGTGCCGGTACCGCTCGTCCTCGGGGTGGACGGCCACGGCGGTGTCGCCGAGCATCGTCTCGGCGCGGGTGGTCGCGACGACGATCTCGTCCGAGTAGCGGATCGAGACCAGCTCGCCCTCGCGCTCGTAGTGCTCGACCTCGATGTCCGACAGCGCGGTGAGGCAGCGCGGGCACCAGTTGATGATCCGCTCGGCGCGGTAGATCAGGCCGTCGTCGAACAGCCGCTTGAAGATCGTCCGGACGGCGCGGGCGCGCGCGTCGTCCATCGTGAACGCCTCGCGCGTCCAGTCGACCGAGTCGCCGAGGCGGCGCATCTGGCCGAGGATCCGGCCGCCGGACTCGCCCTTCCACTTCCAGACCCGCTCGACGAACGCCTCGCGGCCGAGGTCGTGCCGGGACAGGCCCTCCTTGGCGAGCTCGCGCTCGACCACGTTCTGGGTGGCGATGCCCGCGTGGTCCATGCCGGGGATCCAGGCGGTCTCGTAGCCCTGCATGCGGCGGCGGCGGACCAGCGCGTCCTGGATGGAGTGGTCCAGCGCGTGGCCCATGTGCAGGGAGCCGGTGACGTTCGGCGGCGGGATGACGATCGAGTAGGCCGGGGCGTCCGGATTCCGGGCCGGGTCGGCCGTGAAGTGGCCCGCCGATACCCAGCGCTCGTAGAGCCTGCCCTCGACGTTCGCCGGTTGGTACTGGGTGGGCAGATCGACGTCGGCGGCGGCGTTCTGGCCGCGCTCGTTGCTGGGCTGAGTCACGGCCCCTGATTCTACGGGTCCCGGACGCGTATAACGTGCGGGGTCAGAACAGATCAAGGATCGAGGAGAGAACGTGAGCGGCTGGAACCCTCCGCCCCAGTCGCCGGGAGGCAATCCCGGCGGATACCCGCCGCCCCCCGGTGGCGCCCCCAACCCCTACGGCCAGCCCGCCCAGCCCGCCTACGGCCAGCAGCCCGGATACGGTCAACCCGCCCCCCAGCAGCCCGGGTACGGTCCGTCCGGCCCGCAGCAGCAGCCCGGCTGGGCGCAGCAGGACCAGCAGCCCGGCTGGGGCCAGCCCCCCGGCGGCTACGGCCAGCCGCAGCCCGGCTTCGGCCCGCCGCCCGGCGTCCCGCCGCGCAAGTCGAACGCGGGCCTGGTGCTCGGCCTGGTCGGCGGCGGCCTGGTCATCGTGATCATCGCCGTGGTCGCGATCGCCGTGCTCGGCGGCGGCGCGGGCGGCGACAAGTACACGATCACCACCCCCGACACCGTCGCCGGCCGCTCCCGCGACAGCTCCATGGAGTCGCAGCTCGCGACGAAGATGGAGAGCCTCAAGTCGCAGATGCGCAGCACGACGCACGGCAAGGTCACCGACGTCCTGTCGGCGTTCTACAAGGACTCCGACACCAGCAGCCTCGCGAAGACCGGCGTCATCTTCTTCGGCGGCACCGGGCCGATCGGCAATCCGGACGGCTTCATGAAGGGGATCCGGTCGTCCGCGAGCACCAGCGGCACCACCGTGCAGGACGTCTCGGCCGGGCCGCACGGCGGCAAGGCGGGGTGCTTCCAGCTCAGCTCGGTCGGCGTCACGATCACCGAGTGCGCCTGGGCGACCAGCAGCAGCTTCGGCGCGATCGTCCCGACCAAGCCGGGCTCCACGATCAGCGACACCGCCGACCTCATGCGGCAGTTCCGCGACGCGGTCGAGCAGAAGAAGTAACCGCCCGCACGGGTACCATCCCCCTACCCGCGCGGTGCCGGCCGCCGTCGCGCGGGTAGGGGGACGCGGCCGCCGGGGACGACGAGACGACGGACGCGAGATGGACACCGAACCGATCCGGGTACTGATCACCGACGACCATCCCGTGTTCCGGCAGGGGCTGCGCGGCCTCCTCCAGGCGCTCGGCGTCGAGGTCGTCGGCGAGGCCGAGAGCGGGCCGGACGCCGTCCGGCTGGCCGCCGAACTGCGGCCGGACGTGGTCGTCATGGACCTCCACATGCCCGGCGGCAACGGCCTGGAGGCCACCCGCACGATCACCCGCACCAGCCCGCGCACCGGCGTGCTCGTCCTCACCATGTTCCAGGACGACGACTCGGTGTTCGCCGCGATGCGCGCGGGCGCCCGCGGCTACCTGCTGAAGGAGTCCGGCGCCGAGGAGATCGCGCGCGCCGTCAAGGCCGTCGCGGCGGGCGAGGCCATCTACGGCCCGGAGATCGCCCGGCGCGTCCTGACCTACTTCGCGGGCATGCCCCACCCGAGGCAGCACGCCTTCCCCCAGCTCACCGAGCGGGAACGCGAGGTCCTCGAACTCATCGCGCAGGGCCGCGGCAACGCCGACATCGCGTCCGCGCTGTTCCTGTCGACCAAGACCGTCCGCAACCACGTCTCGAACATCTTCATGAAGCTCCACGTGGCGGACCGCGCCCAGGCGATCGTCATGGCCCGAGAAGCCGGCCTCGGCGACTCCGGCAAAACCTAGCCCCGCGCTCCGGGCGCAAAGCGCCCTCCGCGCGGGGCGTGAAGCGCGCTTCCCCGGGGTTTCTCGCCCCCGCACGCGGGGGCGCCCGGCGCGGCAGGGGGCCTACGCGCGGGGGTCCCTGCGCCAACGGCGGAGCCCCCCGTACTCAAAAGCTTCGCGCGTAACCATTCTGCTCATCGCCCGCGCCGTTCGTGCCCGGCTAGGCCCCGGAACTGGAAGACCCGCGCGCGCAACGAACCGCACGGACAGAAGCCATGCCCGCGCACGCGGAAGGACCCTCGCGCACGAACAACCGCGCGAACACGAGCCGCGCGCGCACGCGGAAGGACCCCCGCGCACAAACAACCGCGCGGATAGGAGCCGGGCGCATGGGGAAGGACCGCCGCCCCGGAGGGGCGGCGGTCCTTCCCCATTGGTCTTTCTAGGCGCTCTTCTCGCGGGGTTCGCGCTTGCTGCGCTCGCGCGGGACGAGGGTCGGGTTGACGTGTTCGAGGACGGCCTCGCGGGTGATCACGACGCGGGCGACGTCCTGGCGGGACGGGACCTCGTACATCACCGACAGGAGCACCTCCTCCATGATCGCGCGCAGGCCGCGGGCGCCGGTGCCGCGCAGGATCGCCTGGTCGGCGATGGCCTCCAGGGCGTCGTCGGTGAACTCCAGATCGACGCCGTCCAGCTCGAAGAGCCGGTGGTACTGGCGGACCAGCGCGTTCTTCGGCACCGTGAGGATGTTGATCAGGGCCTCGCGGTCCAGGTTGTGGACGCTGGTGATCACCGGCAGGCGGCCGATGAACTCGGGGATCATCCCGAACTTCAGCAGGTCCTCGGGCATGACGTCGCCGAGGACGGCGGCGGACTCGTCGAAGTCGGACTTGGAGCGGATCACCGCGCCGAAGCCCATGCCCTGCTTGCCGACCCGGGACTCCACGATCTTCTCGAGGCCGGCGAACGCGCCACCGCAGATGAACAGCACGTTGGTGGTGTCGATCTGGATGAACTCCTGGTGCGGGTGCTTGCGGCCGCCCTGCGGCGGGACCGACGCGGTCGTCCCCTCCAGGATCTTCAGCAGCGCCTGCTGGACGCCCTCACCGGAGACGTCCCGGGTGATCGACGGGTTCTCGCTCTTGCGGGCGATCTTGTCGACCTCGTCGATGTAGATGATCCCGGTCTCGGCCTTCTTGACGTCGTAGTCGGCCGCCTGGATCAGTTTCAGCAGGATGTTCTCGACATCCTCGCCGACGTAACCGGCCTCCGTCAGCGCCGTGGCGTCCGCGATCGCGAACGGGACGTTGAGGAGTTTGGCGAGCGTCTGCGCGAGCAGCGTCTTGCCCGATCCGGTCGGGCCGAGGAGCAGGATGTTGGACTTGCCCAGCTCGACCCCGTCGCCCGAGCCCGTGTCACCGGACTGGATCCGCTTGTAGTGGTTGTAGACGGCCACCGAGAGGGCCTTCTTGGCCGTCTCCTGCCCGATCACGTAGGAGTCCAGGAACTCGTAGATCTCCCGCGGCTTGGGCAGGCTGTCCCACTTGAGATCGGAGGTCTCGGAGAGCTCCTCCTCGATGATCTCGTTGCAGAGATCGATGCACTCGTCGCAGATGTACACGCCCGGACCCGCGATGAGCTTCTTGACCTGCTTCTGGCTCTTCCCGCAGAACGAGCACTTGAGCAGGTCACCACCGTCGCCGATGCGTGCCACCCAACTGTCTCCTTTTCGTGGGGCCGCGGCCCGTAGGGCCATCCGCTGCGGCTCGGTCTGGTCCCGGAGGCTCCAGGCGTTGGACTCGACGTTACCGCCTCGCAGTGGGTTGTTAAGCCCCCCGCCCGGAACTCTCCCGGCCGGGCGGGGGCCCAACGCGCCCTCCCGAGGGGACGCCGTGAGCGCCGTCTATCAGGACGACACTACCTCGGCTTTGCGCTTCCTGCTGACGAAGACGTCGTCGATCAGGCCGTACTCCTTGGCCTCCTGGGCCGTGAGGATCTTGTCGCGCTCGATGTCGCGGCGGACCTCCTCCAGGTCCCGCCCGGAGTGCGTGGCCAGGATGTCCTCGAGCTGCTCGCGGATCCGCATGATCTCGCGGGCCTGGATCTCGATGTCGGACGACTGGCCGTAGGTGCCCTCGGTCGCGGGCTGGTGGATCAGTATCCGCGAGTTGGGCAGCGCGGCGCGCTTGCCGGGGGTGCCCGCGGCGAGCAGCACCGCGGCGGCCGAGGCCGCCTGGCCGATGCAGACCGTCTGGATGTCCGGCTTGACGAACTGCATCGTGTCGTAGATCGCCGTCATGGCGGTGAAGGAGCCGCCGGGCGAGTTGATGTAGATGCTGATGTCGCGGTCGGGGTCGATCGACTCCAGCGTGATGAGCTGCGCCATCACGTCGTTCGCCGAGGCGTCGTCGATCTGCACCCCGAGGAAGATGATCCGCTCCTCGAAGAGCTTGTTGTACGGGTTCATCTCCTTGACCCCGTACGTGGTGCGCTCGACGAAGGACGGGATGATGTAGCGGTTGTCGACCGGCATCACGCCGCCGCCCGCCTGGATCTGGGGCCGGTACAGTTCGCTCACTTGATGTGCCTCCGCTTCTCCGGACGTTCCGTCAGCTGACCGGGCCCTCGGAGGGCACCTGGGTGGCGCTGAGCACCACGTGGTCGACGAGGCCGTAGTCCTTGGCCTCCTCGGCGGTGAACCAGCGGTCGCGGTCGGAGTCCTTCTCGATCTGCTCCAGCGACTGACCGGTGTGGTCGGCGATCTTCTCGGCGAGCGTCTTCTTGACGTACAGCATCTGCTCGGCCTGGATCTTGATGTCGGACGCCGTGCCGCCGATCCCGCCGGACGGCTGGTGCATCATGATCCGCGCGTGCGGGAGGGCGTAGCGCTTGCCGGGGGTGCCCGCGCAGAGCAGGAACTGCCCCATCGACGCCGCCAGGCCCATCCCGACCGTCACGATGTCGTTCGGGACGTACTGCATGATGTCGTAGATCGCCATGCCGGCCGTCACCGAGCCGCCGGGCGAGTTGATGTACAGCGTGATGTCGCGGCGGCCGTCCTCGGCCGACAGGAGCAGCAGCTCGGCGCAGATGCGGTTGGCGATGTCGTCGTCCACCTGCTGGCCGAGGAAGACGATCCGCTCGCGCAGCAGCCGCTGGAACAGCTGGTCGCCCAGGGGCAGGAGCGGCGCCTCGGCCACCCGCGCCTGGATCCGGGACGACTCGTCGAAAGTCGGAGGCATGCTCACCGGGTGTTCCTCCGGTCCTTTAATCGGTTCGGATGATTGGACATTAACGCGCCCGGCCCCCCGGTTAAGCCCGTGGCCCCTCCTTTTCGCTGGGGGCGTACCGATGACGAGAACGGGCCTTGATCGCGTATCCCCGGCCCGCTCGGGGCGCCCGTCCCCGCCGCGGGGCCGTGCGGGCCGCCGGGACAGCGGAACCGCCCCGGTCCCTTCGCGGTGAAGGGGCGGGGCGGTTCGGGCGTCAGGGGCGCGTTCAGGCGTCCTTGTCGGTCTTCTCCTCGGCGGCGGCCTTCTCCTCGGCCTCGGCGTTGGCCTTCTCGGCCTGCTCGCGGTCGGCCTCGTCGGCGGCGTCCGCGTCGGCCGCGGCGTCGGCGATCTCCTGGGCCTGGTCGGCCGGGGCCTCCTCGGCGGCCTCGACCGTCTCGCCGCCGTTCAGCTCGCGCTGGATGGCCTCGACGTCGAGGGTCTCACCGGACTCGGTCTTCAGCACGACGTGCTCGACGATCAGGTTCAGGGCCTTGCTGCGCAGGACCTCCGACACGATCGCCGGGAGCTGGTTGTTCTCGGTGAGGTACTGGGCGAGCTGCTGCGGCGCCACGCCCATCTGCATCGCCTGGGTCACGACGTACTCGCTGAGCTCCTCGTTCTCGACACCCAGCTCCTCCTGGACGGCGAGCTGGTCCAGGACGAAGCCGCCCTTGACCGCGAGGGCCGCGGCGTCCTTGACCTCCTGGTCGAACTCCTCCTCGGACTTCTCCTCGTCCTTGAGGTAGTCCTCCTTGGTCATGCCCGCCATCTGCAGCTGCTGCTCGAGCTGCTGGTAGCGGCGGTCGATCTCCTGCTGGACGACCGCGTCCGGCAGCGGGATCTCGACCTTCTCCAGCAGGGCCTCCAGCGCCTTGTCGCGGGCGTCGGAGAGCTGCTGCAGCTTGACCTGGCGGCCGAGCCGGGTGCGGATGTCGTCGCGGAGCTCGTCGATGGTGTCGAACTCGGAGGCGAGCTGGGCGAACTCGTCGTCCGCCTCGGGCAGGTCCTTCACCTTGACCGACTGGACGGTCACGGTGATCTCGGCGTCCTCGCCCGCGCGCTCGCCGCCGACGAGCTTGGAGGAGAAGGTCTTGGACTCGCCCGCCGACAGGCCGGTGACGGCCTCGTCGAGGCCCTCGATCGCGCCCTGGCTGCCGACCTCGTAGGAGAAGCCGGTGGTGGCCGCGTCCTCGACCGCCTCGCCGTCGATCTCGGCGGTGATGTCGATGGTGGCGAAGTCGCCGGCCTCGGCGGCGCGCTCGACCGTGGTCAGGGAGGCGAAGCGCTCGCGGAGGTTGTCGAGGGTCTCGGCGACCTTCTCGTCGGTGACCTCGCCGTCCTCGACGACGACCTCCAGGCCGTCGTAGTCCGGCACCTCGAACTTCGGCCGGATGTCGACCTCGGCGGTGAAGGCGAACTTCTCGTTGTCGTCGAGCTCGGTGACCTCGACGTCCGGCTGGCCGAGGACGAAGATCTCCTTCTCCTCGACGGCGCGGCCGTACAGCTCGGGCAGGGCGTCGTTGACGGCCTCCTGGAGGACCGCGCCCCGGCCCACGTACTGGTCGATCAGGCGGGCGGGGACCTTGCCGGGCCGGAAGCCCTTGATCCGCACCTGGCGCGAGATCTCCTGGTACGCCTTGTCGAGATTCGGCTTGAGCTCGTCGAACGGTACCTCGACGGTGAGCTTGACCCGCGTGGGGGTCAGCTCCTCGACATCGGTCTTCACTGGGGTAGGTCTCCTTGATCGGGCACTGTCTTCGCCGCGGCGTTCGACGCGCTTGCTCAGCCTGTGTCAGTTACTCTCCGGCTCGCGGACAGGGCGGGCACGCCGAATCCCCGGCTCCTCGCCCATGCGCGCCAAGTCTATGGGGTAACCGGGGGAACCGTGGACATCGGCGGGTCGTCCACCGACCGCGGTCCCCGGCTTCCGGTCAACCTGAGGGACGTTACCAGTTGCGGCTGGTGGCCCTGGAATGCCTGGCGATCGGGAGGGCGTCCTCGGGCCTCTCGTACACCGACTGTACGGCGACGCGGCCCGGTCCGATGAGCCGCGCCCAGATGCTCCGGTTGCTGTACCGGTTGCCGAACAGGGCGCTCAGGCCGCGTCCGTTCATGTTGCGCGGATACTCCAGGTGCAGGTGCGCCTGGACGGTCACGTCCCGGTAAAGCAGTGCGCTGGGCTGGACGAGCAGGGGCTCCCCCGGCGCCAGGTCGCGGACGAAGGTGTTCCCGGGCGCGTGCAGCAGGAGCAGGCCCGGCCCGTTCCGGGCGGTGAACACGTCCCCGAACTGGCCCATGGGCCAGTGCCGTTCGCGCTCGTCGCCCTTGCGGGTGTCGTACCAGATGCCCGTGCTCGTCCAGTCGTAGGCGACGTTGCCGGTGGCGACGAGGAAGCGGTGCTCGCGCACCCACATCGCCTGGCCGTGCTGGAGCGGCAGGACGACGATGTCACCGGCGTGGTTGTCGGAGAGCGCGATCCGGCCCGGCCCCTGGCCGACGAGCATGACCAGCGGGAGGCCGGCCATCATCCGCTTCCAGCCGCCCTTGAGCCCCATGTTGGACAGCTGCGCCGCGGGGTCGGCCCACAGCAGGTTCTTGTGCGAGAAGTAGATCCACTCCCCGGCGGCGAGCGCGAAGTCGGCCACCGGGACGAGCGTCCCCTCGATCTGGCAGCGGGACTGGCCGAACTGGATGTGCGCCATGTCGCGGACGGCGGGCTGCTTCGTCCAGCCGGACACGCTCACCGACGCGCGCACGTCCACGGGCGCGCCGCAGAGCGGGCAGGTCCGCGCGGACGGGTCGCTCGGCTGGCGGCAGTAGCGGCAGACGTAGCGCTGGGAGCCTTGCGGTGTGGTCACGGACGCCTCACCCGGAGTGGTGGTGGACGTACATGGACTGGATGCCGACGCGGCCGGGTCCGGTCATCTCGGCGAGGTACATCCCGCGCCGCAGCAGGCCGGTCTTGAGATTCATCTGCACCGCCTGCATCTGCACGGTGGAGTCCTTGTAGAGAAAGGCGCCGGGCTCGACGAGGATCTTCTCCCCCGGCCGCAGCACCCGTTCGAAGACGTTCCCGTAACCGTGCAGCATGAGCAGGCCGGGATAGCCCTGGGTGACGAAGCGGTCCATGTACATGCCGTTGCCGCCGTGCAGGATGTTGGCCAGGCCCTTGATCCGGACGAACGAGTAGCCGATCGTCCCGGACGCGACGAGGAACGCGTGCTCGCGAACGTCCAGCTCCATCTGCGGGTGCAGCGGCAGGACGACCAGCTCGCCCGGGGAGTCCCGCGAGAACGCGACGCGTCCCGGGCCGGACGCGACGGTCACGATGTGCGGCATCCCGGCGAGCGAGCGCTTGAGGCCGCCGCCGGTGTTGTAGGCGGACAGCGGCGTGTGCTCGTCCTTCCAGAGCATCACGTGGTGCTCGAAGTACACCGCGTCGCCCTGGCCGAGCGCGACCTCGGCGACGGGGACCAGCTCCCCCTCGACCTGGCAGGTGCTGGCGCCGAAGCGGAACTCGGTCATGTCCCGCAGCCGGGGCGCCTCGCGCCAGCCGGAGTCGCTGACCCGGTCCGCCTCGTTCTGCGGCGCGCCACAGGTCAGGCAGCTGATCGTGCCGGGCGGGTTCTGCCCGCGGCACCACCGGCACTGAATTCTCTCCACCGCTGTTCCCGCTCCCCGGAATTCACCGTTCTCACGCCGCATTAACCCGGCGCTTACTTTTCTCCGGCCGGATTCGGCGCTATTCGCGGGAAGAACGTAGCAGGCACGGTTAGTATCCGTTCGGGGCTTTCCGGCGCAGTGGAGGGGACGATCGGTCATGGCCTGGTTCGAGCGGGAATTCATCGCGGTGCCGGATGAACGCAAGGGGCAGCTGGTCTTCAAATGGCCGGACGTGAACATCCGCCGGTTCACCAAGGCGATCGTCAACGCCGACCAGATGGCGATGTTCGTCAACACCGGCCAGATCGTCCAGATGCTCGGCCCCGGACGGCACACCATCGACGCCGAGGAGCTGCCCGGCCTCGGCGCGGTCATCGACCGGCTGACCGGCGGCAACGCCTACCGCGCCGAGCTGTACTTCGTGCACACCCGCGAGTTCACCGCGTTCACGTTCGGCGGGCGCATCGACAACGTCCAGGACCCGAAGAGCGGCCTCATCGTCACCCTGCGCGTCTTCGGCGACTACGCGCTGCGCGTCACCGACCCGGCCCGGTTGGTGATCAACCTCGCCGGGACCGTGGACCTCACCGACAACGAGCGCGTCGCCGCCTGGGTCAGCGACCAGCTGCTCAAGGCGCTGCGCTCCGGGGTGACCACCCAGATCGTCCGGAACGGCTGGCCCATTCTCGGCCTCTCCGCCTACTCGCAGGAGATCGAGAACGCGGCGATCGCGGCGGGCAACAACCAGCTCGCTGCCTACGGCGTCGCGATCACCCGCATGGGCAACTTCGACGTCAACCTCACGCCCGAGGACGAGAACGAGCTCAAGCGCCTCGCCCGCGACGTCCAGTACTCGCAGCTCGCGGGCGGTTTCAACAACTACGCGGCGGGCCAGATGGCGCTCGGCGCGGGCCAGGGCATGGCGCAGGGCGGCGGCGCCAACGCGGGCGCGTTCCTCGCCGCGGGCCTCGGCCTCGGCCAGCAGGCCGCCGCCGCGCAGCCCCAGCCCCAGGCCCGGCCCGCCGCCGCGATCGTCTGCACGTCCTGCAACACCGGCAACCAGGCGGGCGCGAAGTTCTGCATGGGCTGCGGCCGGCCGGTCGCCGCCCAGCCCCCGCAGTGCGCCGGCTGCGGCACCCAGCTCTCCGCCGGAGCCCGCTTCTGCGCCAACTGCGGCCAGCCCGCCCCCGCCTGACCCACCGGCAGCCGCGCCTGCCCCACCGGCCAGCGCCGAGCGCGTGCCGACCACACGCGCTCCGCGCCTCCCAGCCTCCGGGCCGTGCCCTCGCCCAGCGACGCCACGGCCCGGAGGCTCACTTTCCCGCCCCACCGCGCGAAGCGCTCCGCGCAGGAGCCCCCGAACCTGGGCAGAGCGCTACGAGCACGGCGTCGCCTCGCGACGCCGCGCTCGGGTGCTACTTCTTTCGGCGGTCCTGCTTCGGGAGGCCCTTGTCGAGGCCCGCTCGGCGGAGGGCGTCGGCCATGGCGCTGTTGCCGGCGGGGGCGTTGCCGCCGCCCTGGCGGTTGCGGCCGCCGCCTCCGTTGCCGGGCTGGCGGCGCTGCTGGCCTCCGCCGCCGCGCTGACCGCCGCCGCCCCGCTGGTTGTTGCGGGGGCGGTCGGCGGGCTTCTGCTGGGTCTCCTCGTCCAGACGGAGGGTGAGCGAGATGCGCTTGCGCTGGAGGTCCACGTCCAGGACCTTGACGCGGACGATGTCGCCCGGCTTGACGACGTCGCGCGGGTCCTCGACGAACTTGCTGGACATGGCCGAGATGTGGACGAGGCCGTCCTGGTGGACGCCGACGTCGACGAACGCGCCGAAGGCGGCGACGTTGGTGACCACGCCCTCCAGGATCATGCCCGGCTGGAGGTCGGCGAGCTTGTCGACGCCCTCCTTGAAGGTCGCGGTCTTGAAGGCCGGGCGCGGGTCGCGGCCCGGCTTCTCCAGCTCGGCGAGGATGTCGGTGACCGTGGGCAGGCCGAACCTGTCGTCCACGAACTGCTCCGGCTTCAGCGAGCGGAGCGTGGCGGTGTTGCCGATCAGCGCCTTGACGTCGGTGCCCGCCGCGTCCAGGATGCGCCGGACGACCGGGTAGGACTCGGGGTGGACGGCCGAGGCGTCGAGCGGGTCGTCGCCGCCGGGGATGCGCAGGAAGCCCGCGCACTGCTCGAACGCCTTCGGGCCGAGGCGGGCGACGCCGCGCAGGCCGTCGCGGGTGCGGAACGGGCCGTTCTCGTCGCGGTGGGCGACGATCGAGGCGGCGAGGCTCTCGCCGATGCCCGAGACGCGGGTGAGCAGCGGGACCGACGCGGTGTTGACGTCCACGCCGACGGCGTTCACGGCGTCCTCGACGACGGCGTCGAGGGAGCGGGACAGCTTCACCTCGGACACGTCGTGCTGGTACTGGCCGACGCCGATGGACTTGGGGTCGATCTTGACCAGCTCGGCGAGCGGGTCCTGGAGGCGGCGGGCGATGGAGACCGCGCCGCGCAGCGAGACGTCCAGGCCCGGCAGCTCGCGGGCGGCGTACGCGGACGCCGAGTACACCGACGCGCCCGCCTCCGACACCATGATCTTGGTGAGCTTGAGGTCGGGGTTCGCGGCGATCAGGTCGGCGGCGAGCTTGTCGGTCTCGCGGGACGCGGTGCCGTTGCCGATCGCGATCAGATCGACCTCGTGCTCCTTCGCCAGCTTGGCGAGGGTGGCGAGCGAGGCGTCCCACTGGCGGCGCGGCTCGTGCGGGTAGATCGTGTCGGTCGCGACGACCTTGCCGGTGGCGTCCACGACCGCGACCTTCACGCCGGTGCGCAGGCCCGGGTCGAGGCCCATGGTGGTGCGGCTGCCGGCGGGCGCGGCGAGCAGCAGGTCCTTGAGGTTGGCGGCGAAGACGCGGACGGCCTCGTCCTCGGCCTCCTGGCGCAGCCGGGTGCGCAGGTCGATGCCGAGGTGGACGAGGATCCGGGTGCACCAGGCCCACCGGACGGCGTCCTGGAGCCACTTGTCGGCCGGCCGCCCCTGGTCGGCGATCCGGAACCGGGCGGCGATCTCGGTCTCGTACGCGGACCGGACGCCGGGCTCCTCGTCCTGCATCTCGGGCTGGAGGTCCAGGTCGAGGACCTCCTCCTTCTCGCCGCGGAACAGGGCGAGGATGCGATGGGACGGCAGCTTCGTGAAGGGCTCGGCGAAGTCGAAGTAGTCGGAGAACTTCGCGCCCGCCTCTTCCTTGCCCTCGCGGACCTTGGAGACGACGCGTCCGCTCGTCCACATGCGCTCGCGCAGGGAGCCGATGAGGTCGGCGTCCTCGGCGAACCGCTCGACGAGGATGGCGCGGGCGCCCTCCAGCGCGGCGGACGCGTCGGCGACGCCCTTCTCGGCGTCGACGTACCCGGCGGCGGCCTCGGACGGCTCGTGCGTCGGGTCGTCCAGCAGCAGGTCGGCGAGCGGCTCCAGGCCCTGCTCGCGGGCGATCTGGGCCTTGGTGCGGCGCTTGGGCTTGTACGGGAGGTAGATATCCTCCAGCCGCGCCTTGGAGTCGGCCGCGACGATCTGGGCCCGCAGCTCGTCGGTGAGCTTGCCCTGACCCTCGATCGACTCCAGGATCGCGGCGCGCCGCTCGTCCAGCTCCCGGAGGTAGCGCAGGCGCTCCTCCAGGTCGCGGAGCTGGGTGTCGTCGAGCGCGCCCGTCGCCTCCTTGCGGTAGCGGGCGATGAACGGGACGGTCGACCCGCCGTCGAGCAGCTCGACGGCGACCCGCACCTGCCCCTCCCTGACGCCGAGCTCCTCGGCGATCCGCGCGGTGATGGGCCGCGGCGCGGCCTGCTCGGCGGCGTTCTGGCTGGTGACTGTCACGTGTCGGTTCGCTTTCTCCCCTGGATGTCGCCCGTGCATTGTCCAGGAACCGGGGCCGCTTGTCGCGTCGGCCCCGGTTCCCGTCCGGACTCGTCCCGTATGCGAGGGGATCGTCAGCTCACCGGCACGCGGGAGGGGATCCGGTCGCCGGCCGGGGCGGCGGCCCTGCGCGACATCCGTCCCGGCCACCAGTTCGCGCGGCCGAGCAGCACCATCGCGGACGGCAGGACGACGATCCGGATCACGACCGCGTCGATCAGCACCGCGACGGCGAGCCCGACGCCCATCTCCTTCATGTCCATCAGGCGCAGCGCCCCGAAGATCGCGAACACCGAGATCATGATCACCGCGGCGCTGGTCACGGTGCCCGCCGATCCGGCGATGCCCTCGGCGACCGCGCGCCGGGTCGGCAGCCCCGCCCTGGCGGCCTCGCGGATCCGGCTGACCAAGAAGACGTGGTAGTCCATCGACAGGCCGAACAGGACCGCGAACAGGAACAGCGGGATCCAGGCGACGATCGCGCCGGTGCTGTGGAAGCCGAGCGGCTTCTCCAGCCAGGTGTGCTGGAAGATCAGCACCAGCGCGCCGAACGAGGCGAGCACCGAGAGCAGGTTGACCAGGATCGCGGTCAGCGCGACGACGACCGACCGGAACATCAGCGTCATCATCACGAAGGTCAGCCCGAGGACGAACGCGACGACCAGCGGCAGCCGCTCGGAGATCTGCTTGCCGAAGTCGATCGAGGCGGCGGCGTCCCCGCCGACCCAGTGCTCGGCGCCGGCGATCCTGCCGACCGTCGCCGGGACGAGGTCGCCGCGCAGCTCGTTCACCGCGTCGCGGGCCTGGCCGCTGTTCATGCCGTACGGGGTGGCGAGCGTGAGCGTCTGGACGCGTCCGTCCGCCGAGGCGCGGATGTCGGGGCGCGGGCCGCGGGCGATGAACAGCCGGTCGCCGCTCGTCCGCTTGGCGAGGTCGGTCAGCGCGGTACGGACCTCGGCGGCCTCGCCGGGAGCCGACCGGACGACGATCTGGTGCTCGGTCGACTGGTCCGGGTAGGCGGCGACGAGCCGGTCGTAGGTCCGCAGCGCCGGGATGGCGCGCGGGAGCTGGTCGGTGGTGGTCGAGCGCAGGTTCATGTCGAGCGCCGGGACGGCCAGCGCGCCGAGCGCGACGACGGCCAGCAGCAGCGTCGCGGCCGGGTGCCGCAGCGCGGGGCGGAGCAGCGCGCGCCACAGCCGCGGGTTCTCGCGGGTGGCGGTGAGCCGCCACAGCACCGGGACGCGCGGCTTGTCGACGCGCGGGCCGAGCTTGGCGAGGATCGCGGGCAGGACGGTGAGCGAGCCGAGCATCGCGACCGCGACCACGACGATCGCGGCGGTGGCGAGCGAGGTGAAGATGACGTTCTGGGTGAGGAACAGCCCGGCCATCGCGACGATCACCGCGACGCCCGACACGACCACGGCGTGCCCGGAGGTGGCGGCCGCGATCTCGATCGCGTCCCGGTGGTGCGCCCCGCGCATCCGCTCCTCGCGCTCGCGGCGCAGGTAGAACAGCGAGTAGTCGACGCCGACGGCCATCCCCATCAGCATCGTCATGCTGCTCGCGGTGTCGTACATCGGGACGAGGTGGGAGACCAGCGCGGTCAGCCCGGTCGCGCCGCCGATCGCGGTGATCGCGAGCAGGATCGGGACGCCGGCGGCGATCAGCGCGCCGAACGCCACGACGAGGATCAGCAGCGTCACCGGGAACCCGATGCCGTCCGCGCGGACGAGGTCCTTCGCGATCAGCTCCGACATGCCCTTGCCGATGGACGCCGCGCCGGTCTGCTCGACGCGCAGCCCCGGATGCTCCTTCTGCACGGTCGCGGTCCGGTCCAGGACCGGCTGGACGCGGTCCTTGGCGGTGAGCGGGTCGCCGGCCAGGGTCACCGGGACGAGCAGCGCCGTGCCGTCCTTGCTCGGGACGGCCGCGTCCACCTTCGCGACCTGCGGCATCGCCCGCAGCGCGGCGGTGACGTCGGTCGCCGCCCGCTGGGCCTCGGCGCGGGGCAGCGCCCCGGACCGGGACGTGATGACCACGTTCTCCACCGCGGGCGGCGTCACGCCGTGGGCGTGCGCGACGCGTCCGGCGGTGCCCGCCTCCCGCGCGGCCTGGTCGAGGTCGGTCGCCTTGTTCGTGCCGAGGGCGCCGCCGAGCACCGTGCACGCCACCACGAAGACGATCCACAACCCGATCGCCCGCCAGGGGTGTCCCGCGCTCCAGCGGGCCACCCGCACTGTCACCGATCGCCTGCTCATGAGCCCGACGCCCTTTCCCTCGCTCGTTCCCTCGCTTGCGGAACCTGTCCTTGTGAAGCCGTCGGGTTCGATACTCATGGCGCGGGACCGCGCGGGCAGTGGGCTCACATCCTCTTAGGGGTAGGCATAAGTCCACCCCTGGGATTAGGGGTCTGGACCCACCGCCCGTCCCACGACCGCCAGGCACAATGAATGCCGTGAACGGCGAAGCGCACGAACATGCGGCGGCGAGCGGGCTGGCGGTGGCGCGCAGCCTGCTCCAGGCGGTGCTGACCCAGATGGCGAACCTGCCGCTGGCGATCCTGCTGCTGGTGTCGCTGGCGTTCGTCCCGCTCGGGGTGGGGCTGGCGCTGCTGCCGCCGGTGCTGTTCGCCCTGCGCGGGCTCGCGAACCAGCAGCGGCGCTGGGCGGCGGAGTGGTCCGGCGTCGAGATCGTCGTCCCGTACCGTCCGCGGCCTGAGAACGCGTCCGGGTTCGGGATCGTGAAGTGGCTGCTGCGCGACCCCGCGACCTGGCGCGACATGCTCTGGACGGTGGTGAACTCCGTGACCGGCCTGGTCCTGGCCGGGCTCCCCGCCGCGCTGGTCGTGTACGGGCTGGAGGGCGTCCTCGTCGCGCCCTGGATGCCGAACGTGCACACGTTCGGCTGGGGGCCGTTCTGGCCGCTCAGCGACTACGGCCTGACCGGCTCGGTCGGAAGCGCGCTGCTCGGCTCGCTGATGCTGCTCGTCGGCTGGCAGCTCGGGCCGTCCATCATGCGGGCGTACGCGATCGTCAACCGGTCGATGCTCGGCCCCACGCGGGGACGGCTGGAGGAGCGCGTCCGGGAGCTGACCGAGACGCGGTCGGAGACCGTGGACGCCTCGGCCGCCGAGCTGCGCCGCATCGAGCGCGACCTGCACGACGGCGCGCAGGCCCGGATCGTCGCGGTGTCGATGACCATCGGGCTCGCCGAGCAGCTCGTGAAGGACGACCCGGAGGCGGCGGCCAGGCTGATGGCCGAGGCGCGGCAGGCGAGCGGGACGGCCCTCACCGAGCTGCGCGACCTGGTGCGCGGCATCCACCCGCCGGTGCTCGCCGAGCGCGGCCTGGACGGCGGCCTCCGCGCGCTCGCGCTGACCCTGCCGATGCCGGTCGACGTGGCGGTGGACGTGCCCGGACGGGCCGCTCCCCCGGTCGAGTCCGCCGCGTACTTCGCGGTCGCCGAGATGCTCGCCAACGCGGCGAAACACGCGGAGGCGGCGCGGGCATGGGTGGACGTCCGGCACAATGGCTCCGCGCTCGTCATGATCGTCGGGGATGACGGGCGCGGTGGCGCGGATCCGGCCGCGGGCGGCGGGATGCGGGGCATCGAGCGCCGCCTGGCCGCCTTCGACGGCACGCTGGCGGTCACCAGCCCCGAGGGTGGGCCGACCGTCGTGACCATGGAGCTGCCGTGCGCGTTGTCATCGCCGAAGACCTAGCGCTGCTGCGGGACGGCCTGATCCGCCTGCTGTCCGCCTACGGGTTCGAGGTGGTCGAGGCCGTGGACAACGGGCCCTCGCTGAAGCGGGCGCTGGTGTCGCACCGTCCGGACGTGGCGGTCGTGGACGTCCGGCTGCCGCCGACGTTCACCGACGAGGGCCTGCGGGCGGCGCTGGACGCGCGCCGCGAGATCCCGGGGCTGCCCGTCCTGGTGCTGTCGCAGCACGTGGAGCAGCTCTACTCGCGCGAGCTGCTGTCCGACAGCTCCGGCGGCATCGGCTACCTGCTCAAGGACCGGGTGTCGGACGTCCAGCAGTTCGTGGAGGCGGTGAAGCGCGTCGCGGGCGGCGGGACGGCGCTCGACCCGGACGTGGTGTCGCAGCTTCTCACCCGCCGGTCCCGCGAGGAGCCGCTGAAGGCGCTGACGCCGCGCGAGCGCGAGGTGCTGGAGCTGATGGCCGAGGGCCGGTCGAACGCCGCGATCGCCGGGAAGCTGTTCGTCACCGAGAAGGCCGTCACCAAGCACACCGCGAACATCTTCGCCAAGCTCGGGCTGCCGGTGTCGGAGGACGACAACCGGCGCGTGCTGGCCGTCCTCGCCTACCTGCACGCCTGACCGCCTGACCGCGCACGCGAAAAGGGGCCGCCCCCGGCTGGGACGGCCCCTTTCGCCTGCTGTCGTTAGCCGACGGTGTAGGAGTAGGGAATCGCGGTGAGGACGTCGCCGCCGGTGTAGATCGCGCCGAGCGAGCCGTTGAACGCGCCCACCGGCGAGGTCACCAGGTAGAGCACGCCGTTCACGACCGTGCCGGGCTTGCCGTTCGGCGTGATCGTCACCGTGACCTTGCCGGACTTGCCGGGCTGCACGACGACCGGGCTGCCGTTCGGGGTGAAGTCCCCGGTGATCGCCGTCTTGTACGGGTCACCGGCCGGGGAGGTCACCGTGGCGTCCCACGGCTGGGTCTTGGCGAGCGCGGCGAGGGTGCTGGTGCCCGCCGGGGCCGGACCCGAGAACGGGCCGATCTCCTGGACGTAGCTGAACCAGAACCCGCGGGCGAGGACGTGCCGTCCGCCCGCCTCGCTGACCCGGGCGATCGAGGTGAGGTCGCCCTTCTTCGCCGAGCCGAGGTCGCCGAACACGTCCGGCTCCCCCGCCGGGCCCTGGAGCTCGACCTGCGCCGGGAGGCTGGACTTGGCGGCCAGCGACAGCGACCGGGTGCCGGGCGGCACGAGGTACGCGGGGATGGACGAGCTCGGGGTGATCGGCAGGCTGATCGTCGGGGACGAGCCGAGCGGCGCGAGCGCCACGTCGGCGTAGTTCCGCAGCCGCGGGTTCACCTGCACCGGGACGGGCGCGACCCCGCGGTTGGCGTAGGTGAGGGTGAAGTTCGCGGCCTTCCCGGCGGGCAGCTTCGCGCCGTTCGGGAGGGACCCGGTGACCTTCACCTGGTCGAACCCGATCGTGCCGGAGAAGTTCTGCGAGATCTCCTTGCCGCTGACCGGGTTGGCGACGATGACGGTCAGCCGCCAGCGGCCGGGCTCCGGGTCGGCCTGCGACACCTGGAGCGTGCTCGCGGTGACGGGCGTGCCGTCCTGCTTGAACCCGCGGGCGTTGGAGCCGGTGCCGATGAGCTGGCCGTCCGGGTCCACGAGCGCGGCCTGGACGAGGACGTTCGGGTCGCGAGCGAGCTTCAGGGTGACGCCGACGTCGTGGCGTCCCTTCGGCACGTCGAACGCGTAGGTCGCGGTCTGCGTCGGCGTGACCGCGCGGCCGTTGCCGCCGGTGATCAGGCCGCTGAAGGTGCCCTTGCCGCCCTTGGTCGGGATCAGCGTCCGGATGACGACCGGCACCGAGCCCGCCTGGCCCGCTGCGGTCTTGTACCAGACGGCCTCGGCGAGGTCACCGCGGTTGCCGTCGGTCTTCGCGCGGACCGTGACGGTCGTGCTCTGGCCCGGCTTCAGCGTCACCGAGGACGGGCTGACCGTGCCGCGCGCGACCGCCTTGGCCGCGCTGGTCGCGAACTGCACCGGGCCGCTGTAGGACTGCGCTCCGGTCTGCGGGGTGTAGAGGATCGCGGTCCACGTCCCGGCCGCCGGGTACCGGACGTCCACGTAGGCGTGGTTCGCCGAGACCGCGCCGCCCTGCGGGCGCGAGTTCGCCGCGTACGCGCCGTTCGGGTCGATCAGCGTGAGCCGGACGACCGGGCCGATCAGGCTGCCGTTCGGCTGCGGCTTGTTCACGCCCTGCCAGGCCGTCGAGACGCCCAGCACGTCGGTGCCCTTGGCGACCTTGAAGGTGACCTTCTTGTAGGCCCAGGGCGCGCCGTTGGTCGCGTACGGGAAGGTCGGCAGCGACTTGGCGTCGAGGCCGACGGTCTGCCAGCTCGTCTGCTTCGTGTCGTACGAGCGCGTGCCGAGCGTGACCTTGGTGGCCTTGGTGCCGTCGTTGGTCAGCGCGAACCGCTGGGCGACCGTCCCGCCGAGGTCGCCGGTCAGCGTGGTCTGGCTGATGCCCGGGACGACGTCGGCGGTACCGGACGGCCACTGCGCGACCGCGGCCGGGTCCGCGCCCTTGTAGGCGCGGGCGGCGTCCACGGCGGCCTTGGCGTCCAGCAGGCCCGCGCCCTGCTCGGGAGCGGGCAGGCCGAGGTCGTGCGCGGTGCCGGTGAGGAACCGCTTGACCAGCAGCGGCGACGGCGACTGCCCGCGGTGCGTGGACCGGTACGCCTGGATGACCAGGGCCGCCGCGCCCGCGGTGATCGGCGCGGACTGGCTCGTCCCGCCGAACGGCTGGATCGAGGCTGGCTTGCCGGAGTAGCCGACGCAGTTCTCGAACTTCTCCGGGTCCGGCGTGCACAGCGCCCAGTCGGACTCGCCCGGCGCGGCGAGGTCGGGGACCCGTCCGCCCTGGCTGATGCCGCCGGACGACAGCGCCGAGATGTTGTTCGAGATCCACTTGCCGGGCTTGGCGAAGCGCGCCGCGCCGTACCCGGTCTGCTGGTAGTTCTGGAAGTCGGTGGACGCCGCGGTCGCGATCACGTTCGGGTCGGTGGACGGGCTGCCCTGCGTCCCGGTGATGCCGCCGTCTCCGGTGGACACCGTGACGGTGACGCCCGCGCGGACGGCGGCGTCGTTGAACAGCCGGATCGTGTCGCGGCTGCCGCTGTCGGGGTACACGTTCGAGCCGAACGACTCGTTCAGCACGTTCACGTGCTTGCCGATCGCGTAGTCGATCGACTGGAGGATGGCGGAGTTAGGCAGCGTCTCACCACCCGCCTTCAACCCGAGGATCGACGCTCCGGGGGCCATGCCGAGCACCCGGATGGTGCAGCCCTTCGGGATGCCCTGCGACGGGTGCGCGTAGTCGGACACGTCGTAGACCATGCGGCCCTGCGCGCCGATCGCGGACGCGTCGCCGAACGCCTCGGCGCCGCCGGACGGGGTGTCCGGGCCCTCGCCGGAGAAGTCCTTGTAGTCGGTGAAGACCTTCTGCCCGTTCGCGCGGACGAAGTCGGGATTGTTCGGGTCGACGCCGTCGGCGATGTACGCGACGGTGACGCCCTTCCCGTCGATGCCCTGCTGGTGCGCGAGCGAGGCGCGCGTGCTGGTCAGCGCCTCGGGTTCCAGCAGCGGCTTCTTCGGGTCGCTCGGGCAGACCGTCGGCGGCAGCGCCGACTGGGCCTTCATGCCCTTGAGCGGCGCGGTCGGCTTCTGGCTCGGCGCCGGGGGCGCGACCGGGACGTTCGTGTCGGGCACGACGGCCGCGACCGCCGGGTCGTTCGCGAGCGCGACGGCCTGGTCGGCGGAGACCGTCGCGGCGAACGACGGCACGGCCTGGTAGGTGGTGATCTTCGTCCCGCCCGCCGCGCGCACCTTCGCGACCAGGCCGCTCTGGGCGGAGCCGGACTTCAGCAACACGATCACTCGGGACGGGCGTCCGGCGTCGGGCTTGGGCGCCGCGTGGGCCGGGGCGGCGAGCGCCCCCGAGCCCAGCGCCAGCACCGCCGCGCCCAGCCCGGCGAGCACGCTGCTCCGCCGGGTGGGCGCGCCGCCCCGCGCGTCCGTCCGTCGAGACGATCTCCCCTGTCGTAGGGCCATGAGGTCCCTTCACAAGATCCTTCGCGACCGTGGGCGGGTGAACGCGGTCGCGAGAACGGCGTCCGGTCGGGAGGGCCGGACGGGTCGCCGCCGGACAGAAGGCGGCGAACGTCCGAATATCAACGGATCTTGACGAGCGGGACAAGAGGGAGAAAAGCGACGATTAGATCACACTTTGGTTTGGGACACGGGTGGTGACCGAATTGCGCCGGGCGGTAATTCGCCCCACTAACAGTCAGCCCACCCGCGCGGTCGGCGCTCCCGTACGGTCAGCGGACCCACAGGGGGACGAGCCGCTCGTCGCCCTTGGGGGCGAGTTCGCAGCCGTCCGGCTCGGCGGGGTCGGGGTTGTAGGCGACGGTTCCGGCGGGGGCGGCGACGACGGCCTGGAAACCGTCCGGGGAAATGATCATTTGCCGGGCGACCCCGGCGGGCAGGACCAGGGTGTCGCCGGACGCGACGCCCACCCTGTCGTCGCCGACGAGGAAGTCGGCCGCCCCGCCGACGCAGGTCCACACCTGCTCGGCGTCGAAGGCGTGCAGCGGGCCGGTCACGCCCGGCACCGCCTCGACCCGCCACACCGCCAGCGCCGAGGTGCCGCCCTGGGTGGGCGTCGCGAGGCTGGTCATCGTGCCGTTGGGGGTCGTGGTGCGGCGGGTCTCGGCAGCTCGGATCACGGTCACGGGGGTCCTCCACTAAGGTTTGGACAACTGTGTTGTCCATATAGTCAACGAGGTTGTCTTTCATGTCAAGTCCCGAGCCCGACGCGCCCGGCTTCGAGCTGCCGCTCCGGCTGTTCCTGGCGTTCCGGCAGATCATCGACGAGACGCACGCCGAGCTGGCCCGGCAGGGCCATCCCCACCTGCGCCCCATGCACGGCTTCGTGTTCCAGGCGATCGGCCCGGCCGGCACGACCGCCGTCGAGCTCGGCCGCCGCCTCGGCGTCAGCAAGCAGGCCGCGGGCAAGCTGGTCGACACGCTGGAGCGGCTCGGCTACGTCGAGCGCGCCGCCGACCCGTCCGACGCGCGGCGCAAGCTCGTCCGGCTGACCGGACACGGCGTGGACGCGCTGCGCCGGTCCGCGCTGATCTTCGAGACCGTCCGGGAGCGCTGGGCGGGCGAGCTCGGCCGCGACCGGCTGCGCGCTCTGGAGGCCGACCTGCGCGCGATGACGCCCGGCGACATCTGGCGGCTGGACGCCCCCGGCTGGTTCGGCGCCTCCTGACGATCTTCCGGACCGGCGCAGCGTGCGGGGCGGACCAGCTTGATCGGCCATAACCGCTGCGCCGAAACCCTTGCCGGGCCCGGTCGGCGCGGTTAACATCGCGGCGACTCTTAGGAAACTTTCCTAACAGTCATGAGATTCCTGTTGGTTCGGGGGCGCGAACTGAACGGAGAATCATGGCCACACCGGGCAAGCGACGGGTCCTGGCGGCCCTGTCCGCGCTCACCGCGGCGGCGGGGCTCACGCTGACCGCGGCGCATCCCTCGGCGGCGGCCGGCGCCGTCACGGCGACCTGCACCAAGACCTCCGACTGGGGCACGGGCTTCGAGGGCTCGTGCACGATCAGCAACGGCACGTCCGCGGCGATCAGCAGCTGGAAGCTGGAGTTCGACCTGCCGTCCGGGACCGCGATCACCTCGGCCTGGAACACCACCCAGACCCACTCCGGCAACCACTACACCTTCGCCAACTCGTCCTGGAACGGGACGGTGGCGGCGGGCGCGACCACCAGCTTCGGCTTCGACGGCAGCGGCTCCGGATGGATCTCCGGCTGCACCGTCAACGGCGCGTCCTGCGACGGCTCGGGCACCCCGCCCGGCGGCGGGGACACCCAGGCCCCGACCGCGCCGACCGGCCTGACCGCCACGGGCAAGACCGACACCACGGTCAGCCTGTCGTGGACGGCCTCGAAGGACGACGTCGGCGTCGTCGGCTACGACGTCTACCAGGGCGGCGCCAAGGCCGTCTCGGTCACCGGCACGTCCGCGACCGTCACCGGCCTGACCCCGAAGACCGCCTACAGCTTCACCGTCAAGGCGCGCGACGCCGCCGGGAACGTCTCGGCCGCGTCCAACGCCGTGTCGGTGACGACCAGCGACTCCGGCGGCGGCAACCCCTCCGGCGGCACGAAGGTCATGGGCTACTTCACCGACTGGGGCATCTACCAGCGGAACTACCAGGTCAAGAACATCGACACCAGCGGCACGGCGAGCAAGCTGACGCACATCAACTACGCGTTCGGCAACGTCACCAACGGCCAGTGCGCCGTCGGCGACAGCTACGCCGACTACGACAAGGCGTACGGCGCGGGCGACAGCGTGGACGGCTCGACCGACAGCTGGGACAACGGCGCCCTGCGCGGCAACTTCCACCAGCTCCAGGAGCTCAAGAAGAAGTACCCCGGCATCAAGGTCATCTGGTCGTTCGGCGGCTGGACCTGGTCCGGCGGGTTCACCCAGGCCGCGCAGAACCCGGCCGCCTTCGCCGACTCCTGCTACAAGCTCGTCAACGACCCGCGCTGGGCGGGGCTGTTCGACGGCATCGACATCGACTGGGAGTACCCGAACGCCTGCGGCCTGAGCTGCGACACCAGCGGGTTCGCGTCGTTCAGGAACCTGCTGGCCGCGCTGCGGTCGAGGTTCGGCTCCTCGCAGATCATCACCGCGGCGATCACGGCGGACGCCACGTCCGGCGGCAAGATGGACGCGGCCGACTACGCCGGCGCGGCGCAGTACGTCGACTGGTACAACGTCATGACCTACGACTACTTCGGCGCGTGGGACGCCAAGGGGCCGACCGCCCCGCACTCCCCGCTGACCTCCTACAGCGGCATCCCGATCAAGGAGTTCAACACCACCGACACGATCGCGAAGCTGAAGGGCCTCGGGATCCCGGCGGGCAAGCTGCTGCTCGGCATCGGCTTCTACGGGCGCGGCTGGACGGGCGTCACGCAGAAGGCGCCCGGCGGCACCGCGACCGGACCGGCCGCGGGCACCTACGAGCAGGGCATCGAGGACTACCGCGTCCTCAAGACCAAGTGCCCCGCCGACAGCGTCGTCGCCGGAACGGCGTACGGGCTGTGCGGGAGCGACTGGTGGAGCTACGACACCCCGTCCACCATCAACGGGAAGATGGGCTTCGCCAAGTCCCAGGGGCTCGGCGGCGCGTTCTTCTGGGAGATGTCGGGCGACACCTCGAACGGTGAACTGGTCTCCGCCATGCGGTCGGGTCTCGGCTGACCGCATCCGCCGGTCGCGGCCCGGCCCTCCCCAGAACAGCCGGGCCGCGACCCCACCCAGAAGGCCCCCGGTAACTCCTCCCGCCGGGGGCCTTCGGCCTGTCAGGACGCGTCGAGCGTCGGGCGGAGCGCCGCGACGAGATGCTCGACGAACCGCTCGGGGGTCGCGGCGACGTTCGGACGGTCCTTGCGGAACTCGTCCCACTCGACGTACTCCAGCACCTCCCGGATGCTCTCCTCCGTCACCGGACGGTCGCGGTAGCCCTCGTCCGCGAGTTCGAAGACCGCGTGGAGCAGGTCGGCGGGCAGGGACGTCCGGTCGGCGAGGAGGCAGGCGTCGTACAGGTCCTTGCCCTGGGGGGCGGCGTCGCTGGTCAGCCACAGCAGCTTCCAGGCCAGCGACAGTTCGGGCGTCGCGGCGAGGACGCGGGCGGGCGCGCCGCCGTCCAGCCTCGGGACGTCGGTGAGCTCCGGCTCGGCGGGCAGCCGCTCGTTGAACACGAAGTCGAGCTGGACGGTGCCGCTCACCACGCTCGCCGCGTTCGCCGCGTTCGCCGCGTTCGCCGCGCTCGCCGTGCTCCCCGCGCTCGCCGTGCTCCCCGCGCTCGTCGCGCTCGCCGCGTTCGCCGGGCTCGCCGCGTTCGCCGGGCTCGCCGCCGACCAGGGCAGGACGACCCGGCGGCCCGGGACCCGGTCGTAGGTCCAGATGTCGGACCAGACCGCGCCGTCCGCGTCGACGAGCACGGGCTCGCGACCGGACGCGTCCTCCCGGGACGCCGCCTCGGCCGCCGCCGCGACGCCCCTCAGCAGATCGTCGGTGCGCGGCTCGTTCACGCCCCAGGTCTCCGGCCGCAGGACGAAGTCCAGGTCGCCGGGGTCGCGCGCCGCGTCGCCGTACCAGGCGCGCAGCAGCATGCTGCCGCGCAGCATCAGGTTCTCCGCCCACGGCGATCCGGCCACCCCGGCGAGGACGTGGTCGATCGCGCGCCGCCGCGCCGCGTACCAGCGGGGACCGCTCCCGTCCGCGAACCTCGGCTCGCTCGGCCGCAGCGCGCGGGCGTAGTGCTGGAGCGCCGGGTCGAACACCGGAACCTGCTCGGCTCCCGGCACCGGCCGGATGTTCGGCGGGAGCCGCCGCCGCGCGGCGGTCTCGGCGTCGGGCGGGTCCGGCGGCAGCCGCAGCGTGCCGGGCCAGGGGCCGTACGGCAGCTCGTCCCAGTTCATCGGGGCTCCTCGGTGATCCAGCCGTCGTCCAGCGACGGCGTGTCGTCGTGCACGACGTACTCGCGCTCGACCTCGGCGATCTCGTGGCGGGCCGCGCGCAGCGCCTTGACCAGCGCGTCCAGCCGGGCGGTGGCGGTGGGCGCGCCGACGCGGTGGCAGCGCTGGGTGACGAAGCGCTCGGCGCGGCCGTCCGCGCGGACGCGCCGGACGTTGCGGGACACGTGCGCGCCGTGCCTCACGGCCGTCGCGGTCAGCGCGCCGAGATCGGCGTCCGCGCCGAGCAGCAGCTTCACGTGGTGCTCGAAGTAGGAGCCGAGCGCCTCGCCCTCGGCGTCGGTGCGCGGCACGCCCGCGTTCCACGGGGCCGCCTCGACCTTCACGCGGACGACCTCCAGACCGTCCGCGCGGAGGCCGTCGGCGGCGCGGCCGGCCTCGGCGACCACCTCGCCACCGGTTCCGGAACGGCGCAGGCTCAGCATCGGCTGGGACGGCGTCCGGCCGCGCGCCAGCTCGATCAGGGTGAGCTTCCATCCGCGCGCCGCGGCGACCTCGCGCGCTCGCGGCGCGTCCGGCGCCGCGACGGTCAGATGGATCTCGAAATCACCCGTGATGTCCACGCCGCGATGGTCGCAGAGTTCCGCGATCCGGCCACCCGAATATCGGGCTGGAAGAATCGGGGCATGACCACCCCCACCGCGGCCGTCCTGTTCGATCTCGACGGCACGCTCATGGACCATTCGACGGCGGCCGTCCGGGCCGTCCTGGAGTGCTGGCCGGACGAGGACCCGGCGTTCCTGGAGCGCCGCTGGGTCGAGCTGACCGAGTCCTACGTCGAGCGGTACGCCGCGGGCGAGATGTCCTTCGCCGAGCAGCGGCGCCGCCGGGCGAAGGCGCTCGCGCGCGAGCTGGGCCGTCCCGATTGGGACGACGCGCAGGCGGACGCGTGGTTCGCCGGATACCTCACCCGGTACCAGGGCTACTGGGCCGCGTTCCCGGACGTCCTGCCCCTGTTCGAGGAGCTCGCGGCGCGGGGGCTGCGGTTCGGCATCGTGACGAACGGGGACGGCGCGCAGCAGCGCGCGAAGCTGGAGCGCATCGGCGTCCTCGCCCGCGTCGCGGACTGCGTCATCGCCTCGGCCGAGGTCGGCGCGGCGAAACCGGAGGCGGCGATCTTCGCGGCGGCGTGCGCGCGGCTGGGCCTGCCGGCCGGGGCCGTCCTGCATGTCGGGGACCTGCTCGACACCGACGCGCGGGGCGCGGCGGCGGCGGGCCTCACCGGGATCTGGCTGGACCGGCCCGGCACCGGCGCCGCCGCCGACGTCCCGCGCATCACCACCCTCGCCGACCTGCCCGCCCTGCTCTGACCGCCCGCCGGTCAGACCCCGGCGGCGGCGTTCAGGACGGCCTCGATCTCGATGGTGATCTCCACCTTCTCGCCCAGCGCCACGCCGCCGGGGATCGGCATGTTGGTGTCCACGCCGAAGTCGGTCCGGTTGATCACGCCGGTCGCGACGAACCCGGCGCGGGAGCCCCCGCCGTCCGGGTCGAACGCGTCCGGGCCGAACCCGCCCAGCTCCAGGTCGAAGGTGACCGGCCGGGTCACGCCCTTGATCGTCAGGTCGCCGTCCAGCTCGAACCGGCCCTCGCCGCGCGCCGGGCGCAGGCCGGTGGAGCGGAACTCCATGGTCGGGTGCTCCTCTACGCCGAAGTACTCGGCGGTGCGCAGGTGCTCGTCGCGCTGCGCGTTGCCGGTGTCGACCGAGTCCATCCGGACGGTGGCGGTCACGCTGGAGTCGAGCGGGTCCGCGCCCGTGGTGACCGTCGCCTCGAAGTCGCCGAACCGGCCCCGCACCTTGCTGATCATGAGGTGCCGGACGGCGAAGCCGACCGTGGAGTGGACGGCGTCCACGGTCCAGGTGCCCGCGACGTAGCCGGGGATCTCGACAGTGCCCGTGGTCATGGTGTCTCCTTGGTTCCAGGAAGTAAGTCGGTTCCTCTGAGGAACCGTCCCCATCCTGCGAGCGGGCGAGAAGGCCCCGCAAGAAGGCACTTTTTCCTGCCTCAGGCACCTGGAGATAACCATGGACCTCACCGCGCTGCGCGAGCACTCCCCCGAGGCCTGCCGCGGCCGCGAGACGCTCGACCGGGTCGCGGAGAAGTGGACGCTGATGGTCATCGCCATGCTCGGCGAGCGCACCAAGCGGTTCAACGAGCTGAAGCGCGAGTGCGTCGGGATCAGCCAGCGGATGCTGACCGTGACGCTGCGCTCGCTGGAGCGGGACGGGCTGGTCACCCGGACCGTCCACCCGGAGATCCCGCCGCGCGTCGAGTACACCCTCACCGACCTCGGCCGGACGATGCTGGAGGCGATCGAGCCGCTGCTCGTCTGGACCGAGTCCCACGCGGCGCGCATCGACGCCGCCCGCGCGGCCTACGACGCCGAGCACCCGGACCGCCAGGCCGCCGGGACCTAGGCGGGCCGTGCGGCTTATCGGGATGAAACCCGCGGGCTCCGCGGTTAGATTGGTTCACACCCGAACGACCCGCAGGGAGCAGACGTAGTCCCCATGGACCTTCACGAGGTGGGGCGGCGAGCTAGCCGCGCCGAGCCGGAGAACGCGCGTGGACGCGCGGCCCGGCTCGGCGGTGTGCGCCGCTGTCCCGACCACCTCGTGAGGGTCCACCATGCTTTCCACTGACGTCCGTTCGACCTTCCTGTCCTTCTTCGGCGAGCGCGGCCACGTCCGCGTGCCGTCCAGCCCGCTGGTGCCGGACGATCCGACGCTGCTCCTGACCAACGCGGGCATGAACCAGTTCAAGCCCTACTACCTGGGCGAACGCGTGCCCGAGCACCGGCGGCTGATGTCGGTGCAGAAGTGCGTGCGCACCGTGGACATCGAGAACGTCGGACGCACCACCCGGCACGACACGTTCTTCGAGATGCTCGGCAACTTCGCGTTCGGCGACTACTTCAAGCGCGAGATCATCCCGTGGGCGTGGGAGCTGATGACCGGGCACTACGGCCTGGAACGCGACCGGCTGTGGGTCACCGTCTTCCGCGACGACGACGAGGCGGAGGCGATCTGGCGCAGCCTCGGCGTTCCGGCGGACCGGATCCAGCGGCTCGGCATGGCCGACAACCACTGGTCGATGGGCGTGCCGGGACCGTGCGGGCCGTCCTCCGAGCTGCACTACGACCGCGGTCCGGCGTTCGGCCCCGAGGGCGGCCCGGCGGTGGACGGCGAGCGCTACCAGGAGCTCTGGAACCTGGTCTTCATGGAGAGCCTGCGCGGCGCGGGCGACGGCAAGGACGGCTACGAGGTCCTCGGCCCGCTGCCCGCGCGCAACATCGACACCGGCCTCGGCCTCGGCCGGCTCACCGCGATCCTCCAGGGCGTGGACACCGTCTGCGAAACGGACATGATGCGGCCCGCGTTCCGGCTCGTCCAGGAGCAGGCGGGACGCGAGTACCCCGGCCGGAACGGCGGCGAGGTCGCGACGTCGATGCGCGTCGTCACCGACCACGCGCGGACGGCGGCGTTCCTCGTCGCGGACGGCGTGCTGCCGTCCGGCGACGGGCGCGGCTACGTGCTGCGGCGGCTGCTGCGCCGCGCGATCCGGCACGCGCGGCTGCTCGGGATCGAGGGACCCTTGCTCGCGGACCTGACCGGACGCGTCGCGGACGGCCTCGGCGGCTCCTGGCCCGAGCTGGTCTCCGGCCGCAAGCTAATCGCGAAGGTCGTCTCGGCGGAGGAGGAGCGGTTCGACCGCACGCTGCGGCAGGGATCGCGGCTGCTGGAGTCGGCGATCTCCGGCGCGCGGTCGTCCGGGAGCCTGCCGGGGCGGACGGCGTTCGAGCTGCACGACACCTACGGCTTCCCGATCGACCTGACCCTGGACGCGGCGCGCGCGGCGGGCCTGTCCGTGGACGAGGACGAGTTCGGACGGCTCCTGGAGGCGCAGCGCAGGCAGGCGCACGAGGCGGGCCGGGGCCGCAAGGGCGACGCGGTCGCGCGGCAGGACCTGTACCGGACCGTCCTCGCGCGGCACGGCCGTACCGAGTTCGTCGGCTACGACCGCACGTCCGCGGAGGCGCGGGTCGTCGCGCTCCTCGACACGGCGCCTCGCGACGACGCGGCCTCTCGCGACGACACGGCCTCTCGCGACGACGCGTCCGAGGGGGCGACGGTCGAGGTCGTGCTGTCGCGGAGCCCGTTCTACGCGGAGGCGGGCGGGCAGGTCGGCGACACCGGACGCGTCGTCACGCCGTCCGGGACGCTGGAGGTGCTCGACACGCGGCTCGGCCTGGACGGTCTGCACGTCCACACGGCGCGGGTCGTGGCGGGCGAGGTCCGCGTCGGCGACGAGGCGGAGGCGGTCGTGGACGCGGACCGGCGCGCGGCGACGGCGCGGTCCCACAGCGCGACGCACGTGCTGCACGCGATGCTGAAGCGCGTGCTCGGCGACCACGCGGCGCAGCGCGGCTCGCGCGTCGAGCCGGGCCGGCTGCGGTTCGACTTCGCGCACTTCGGCGCGGTGACGGAGGACGAGCTCGCGACCGTCCAGACGCTGGTCAACGACTACCTGCTGGACGACCCGGAGGTCCGGGTCTGGGAGGCGGACCGCGCGGCGGCGGAGGCGGCGGGCGCGGTCGCGCTGTTCGGCGAGAAGTACGGCGACCGCGTCCGGATCGTGGACATCGGCGACGCGTCCCGCGAGCTGTGCGGCGGGACGCACGTCGGCCACGGCGCGCAGGCGGGGCCCGTGCACCTGCTCGGCGAGTCGTCGGTCGGCTCGGGACTGCGCCGCGTCGAGGCGCTGACCGGCCCGGACGCGCTGCGCCACCACGACCACCAGGGCGAGCTGCTGCGGGAGCTGGCGCGGCTGCTGTCCGTCCCGGCGGACCAGGCGCCGGAACGCCTGCGCCAGCGGCTCGCGTCCCTCGCGGAGGCGGAACGCGAGCTGTCGGCGCTCCGCGCGGCGGACCTGTCGTCGCGCGCGTCCCGGCTGGCGTCGAGCGCGGTGCCCGCGCGCCTCCTCGTCCCGCAATCCGACCTCGCGCCGGTCTCGCGCGGCCCCGCGCCGGAGGGCGTGCTCGCGGTTTGCGCGCGGATCGACGGCGTGCCCGCGGAGTCGTTGCGGGGGCTCGCATCAGAGACGCTCGGACTCCTGCCCCGGCCGGGCGCGGTGGTGCTCGGGACGGTCGTCGAAGGCAAGGCGCTGCTGGTGGCGGCGGTCTCGGAGTCGCTCGGCGTGCAGGCGCGGGAGCTGCTCGCGGACGCGGCGCGCGCGGTCGGCGGCGGCGCGGGCGGACGCGGCACGCTCGCGAACGCGGGCGGACGCCGCGCGGAAGCGCTCCCCGAAGCGCTAGCGGTGGCGTCGCGAACCGTCCGCGACCTCCTCGCCCGCTAGCCCGCCGCCTCCCGGTCCCGGCCCTGGCTCCCGGCTCGGCCGGTGGGGCGCCGGGTTGCGGCTTGGCCGGTGGGTCCCTCGGGCGGGCGGTCTTGATTGGCCGGGGCGCGGGCGTATCGTCCGAGGCACTGCGCCGGAAGGAGCGGGCGATGCTGCGCGTCTACTGTTTCGACACCCTCGCGGTGACCGTCGAGGATGTCTACCTCCGGGAACCCGATCCCCAGCGGGGCGGGGACGAGCGCGGTGTGCGGGTCGAGCTGCGGCCGCTGGCCGCGCCGCCGTGGCAGGGGTCGCCGAACGCGTCGCAGCCGCTCGCGTGCGGGCCCGCGCTCTGGCGGGCGGACCTCCTGGAGTCGGTCGCGGGCGGGCCCGGCACCAAGGACCGGATGCACCACCATCCCGGCATGTCCGGCGGCGAGCCCGGCCCGCGCGTGTTCGTCCCCGCGCTGACCGCCGACCCGATCCTCTGGCTGCGCGACCGGCTCGCCGACGTGACGCCGATGCTGGAGGCCGCGCGGGTGACGGACGCGGCGTCGCACAAGGCGGCCGTGGCCGCCCTGCGGGACGCGGCGCCGGAACTCGCCGAGATCGTCGGGACGGTGCTCGGCGAGGTCCGGGCCGGACGGCTGGCCACATCCGGCCACTGACCGCCCGGCGGCGCGCTCGCCTCAGCGGCGCGCCGGCGGCGCGTTCTCCCGGCGGCGTGGCCTCGCGGTCAGGCCGGGACGATGACGGCCCGGCCGTTGACCTTGCCCTCGTGCAGCCGCTGGTAGGCGAGAGGCGCCTCGTCGATCGAGTAGGTCTCGACGTGGACGTCCACCGCTCCGGCGCGGGCGAGGTCGAGGACCTCGATCAGCTCGGCGCGGCTCCCCCAGTAGGGCGCGCGGACGGCCGCGTCGTAGGCGAGCGCGCCGAACCCGACGCTCGCCACGCCGCCGCCGATGCCGACGATCGCGACGTCCGCCTCCGTCCCGGCGACGCCGGTGGCGATCGCGGTGGTGGGCGGGGCGCCGACGAAGTCGAACACGGCCTGCGCGCCGAGACCGCCGGTCAGCTCGCGCACGCGCGCGACGGCGTGCGCGTCGGACGGGACGACCTCGTGCGCCCCGACCGTCCGGGCGAGGTCGAGCTTCTCGGCCGAGACGTCCAGCGCGATCACGCGGGCCGGGGTCAGCGCGCGCAGCAACTGGATCGCGACGTGCCCGAGCCCGCCCGCGCCGATCACGACCGCGGTGCTGCCCGGCACGAGCCGCGTCAGCGCGCCCTTGATCGCGTGGTACGGCGTGAGACCCGCGTCGGTCAGCGGGACGCTCCGCACCGGGTCGAGCCCGGCGAGCGGGACGAGGTGGCGCGGGTCGTCCACCAGCAGGTACTCGGCGAGCGCGCCGGGCGCGCCGAGGCCGGGCGGACGGATGCCGAGCGCGGCGGCGCGCCGGCAGTAGTTCTCCTTGCCCTGCGCGCACATCGGGCACGTCCCGCAGCCCCACGGCCCGTACACGGCGACGGACTCGCCGAGCTCCAGGCCGGTGACGCCCGCGCCGAGCTTCGCGACCGTGCCCGCGCCCTCGTGCCCGAGCGTCAGCGGCAGCGCGAGCCCGGTCTCCTCCGGCGGACGGCTCATCACCGCGAAGTCGGAGTGGCAGAGCCCGGCGGCGGTCACCTCCAGCAGCACCTGGCCGGGACCCGGCTCCGGGTCCGGCACCTCGACGACCTCGGGAAGCCTTCCGAACTCCCGGTACTGGACAGCCTTCATGATCTTCCCTCCCGTCAGCGCGCCGCGTACCCGCCGTCGACCAGGTGGTAGCTGCCCTGGACGAACGACGCCCGGTCCGAGAGCAGGAACGCGACGACCTCGGCGACCTCCTCGGCGGTGCCGAGGCGTCCGGCCGGGTGCAGCGCGACCAGCAGCGCGCGGTGCTCCGCGTCGGCCTCCTTGAGCAGCGGCGTGTCGATGAAGCCGGGACCGACCGCGTTGATCCGGACGTTCCGGTCCGCGTACTCCAGCGCGGCGGTCTTGGTCAGGCCGACGACGCCGTGCTTGGCCGCGACGTACCCGGCCGCGCCCGCGAACCCGTTCGTCCCCAGGATGGACGCCATGTTGACGATCGCGCCGCCGCCGTTCTCCACCAGCACCGGCAGCTCGGCGCGCATCGAGTAGAAGACGCCGCTCAGATTGATGTCGATCACGCGCCGCCACGCGTCCACGGGCGTCTCGCCCGTCGGCAGCGGCGGCGTGCTGATGCCGGCGTTGTTCACCGCGAGGTCGAGCCGCCCGAACGTCTCGACCGCGAAGCGCACCGCGCTCTCGGCCGACGCCGGGTCGGTCACGTCCATCGCGACCGCCGCGGCCTTCCCCCCTGCGGACTCCAGCTCGTGGACGGCGCGCAGCGCGCCCTCCTGGTCCCGGTCGGCGACGACGACCGCCGCGCCGTCGCTCGCCAGGCGCTTCGCCACGGCGAGCCCGATCCCGGACGCTCCCCCGGTGACCAGCGCGACCCTGCCTTCGAACTCCATCGTTCATCCCCCCATTTCGGCGGCGAGCACGTCGAAGACCCGGCCGGCCGCGACGTGCGGCCCGCCGTCCTCCGGGTGCTCCTGCCACAACCTGATCGCGGCGCGCAGCGCCCCCGCGCACACGGCCGCCAGCACCACCGGACGCAGCCCTTCCGCGCCCGTTCCGGCCGGGTCCGATCCGTCCAGGCCCAGCCGGGCGGCGAAGATCTCGGCCGTCCGGTCCTCGGCCTCGGCGATGACCCGCTGGTAGGCGGCCTCCGCCTGCGCCTCGGCGTGGACGACCCGGAGCAGCTCGGCGCGCGCCGCGAACGGCGTGTCCGAACCGAGCCGGTCGAGGACCGCGTTGCGGTAGGCCACGACCGGACGCTCGTCCGCCGGGCGGGCCGCGAGCGCCGCGTTGATCGCCGCGCAGTCCTCCCGGACGGGCTCGACGAGCGCGTCCTCGCGCCCCGCGAAGTGGCGGGAGAACGTCCGGCGCGACACGTCCGCCCGGTCGGCGATCTCCTGGACGGTCAGCGCCGCGAAGCCGCGCTCCACGACGATCTCCAGGGCCGCCGCCGCGAGCGCCGAGCGGGTGCGCGCGACCTTGCGCTCGCGCCGTCCGGTGCCGGTGGTGCTCATACCCCCACGCTAGCTCGCGAAATGTCCCATCGGGACACAAGTCCCCATGAGCCACATCACTCGCCCACGCGGCTCTGCGCCGACACCGCCGGACGGGATAGACTGCCGCGTGCTGCGGGCTGTAGCGCAGTTTGGCTAGCGCACCGCCTTTGGGTGGCGGGGGTCGCCGGTTCGAATCCGGCCAGCCCGACGGACGGGGCGCGGCGGGGTCCCCACGGGCCTCCGCCCGCCCTCGACCGGAATCGGCGCGGCAACCGCTCCGAAAACCCGGTACGCTACGGTTGCGGACGAGGCGACTCCCCCGTCCCACGCGGATGTAGCTCAATGGTAGAGCCCTAGTCTTCCAAACTAGCTACGCGGGTTCGATTCCCGTCATCCGCTCTCCTCGACGAAGAACGGCGGCCCATGGGCCGCCGTTCTTTTTGTGCGCCGCACTCTCTTCAATGCCTCTCGCTCATGGAGCGGGGCTCAGCAGCGCCTGGCCCGCGGCCCGGTGCTCGGCCGCGGCGGGCGGGTCGGTCTCGGCGAGGACGGCGGCGATGCCCTCGTGGGCGAGGGCCTCCTCGTGCCGGTAGCCGACCTCGGGCGCCAGTTCCAGAGCCTCGCGGTGCAGGCGCAGGGCCTCGTCGGGAAGGCCCGCGAGCCGGCACGTCTCGCCGTAGCCGTTCAGGAAATGGATCTTCCAGTGCTCCTCGAACAGCTCGTCCAGCAGGGCGAACGCGCGGCGGTGGCTGGCCAGCGCCTCGTCGTAGCGGCCCATCCGGCGCAGGGCGACGCCGAGGCAGTTGAGGCACCACGCCTCGTTGTGCCGGTGGCCGTCCTCGCGGGCCAGGTCGAGGGCCCGGTGGAGGTGCTCGGTCGCCTCGTCGGGGCGGTCGTGGGCGATGGCGACGCCGAGGGTGATCCGGGCCGTCAGCGTGGACGGCCAGGCCGGATCGGAGCCCGTCAGCTCCAGCGCCTCGCGGGCCAGCCGCGCGGCGTCGTCGCTGTAGCCGAGCTGCTGCACGGCCCACGCCTCGTACGCCGTCGCGTGCGCCCGTCCGGTGACCGAACCGATGCGCTCGTAGAGCTTTCCGGCCCGGCGGAAAAGGTCGAGCGGTTCGTCGACCCGGCCCTCGTCCCAGAGCAGGAAGGCGCGGCGCATCGTCAGCTCGGCCTCGGCCCAGGTGTCGCCTGTCCGGGCCACCAGTGATTCGGCCGCGTCATAGGCGGCGTGGGCCTCGGCCATGCGGCCCGCGTTGTACCGGGCGAAGCCGAGGTCGCTGTGCGCCTCGGCGAGCTGGAGCGGATCGTCCAGGCGGCGGGCCGCGTCGAGGGCACGCTCGAACAGGCCGTTGAGGTGCGTGGTGCCGCAGCGGCGGGCGAAGAACGCGCGCATGTGGCGCGGCAGCTCGCACGCGTGGACGTCCGCTCCGGTGGCGACCGCTGTGTCGAACACGGTCATCAGGTTCGTGTACTCGGTCGCGAACCAGAAGAGGGCCTGGTGCTTGTGCGCGAAGCTCGGAAGCGCGGCCGGCGGCTCGCCCGCCGTGGGCTTCCGGCTGCGCGACAGGTAGGGCATCGCCGACTCGGCGGCGGCAGCCGCGTGGACGTAGTAGTCGAGGACGCGTCCGACCGCCCGTTCCCGGTCGGCCTGCGAGTCCTGCTCGGCGGACGCTCGGCGGGCGTGCGCGCGCACGAGGTCGTGCAGGCGGTAGCGGCCCGCGGACGGCTGCTGGACGAGATGGGCGTCGAGGAGGTCCTCCAGCATCGTCCGGGCGTCGCGGAGGGAGACGTCCGCGACGGCCGCCGCCACGTACTCGTCGAAGGACGAGCCGGGCACCAGCCCGAGCAGGCGGAAGAAGCGGCGCTGCGCCCGGTCGAGCTGCCGGACGGACATGGCGAACGCGGTGTCGAACTCGCTCGCGCCCTCGGCCATGCGCTCCACGAGGACGCCGACCGTCCAGCCCGGCCGGTGCCGGAGCCGCGCGGCGGCCAGGCGCAGGGCCAGCGGCAGGTGGCCGCAGAGGCGCAGCACCTCGGCGGCGTTGCCGGGCTCGCGGGCCAGGCGTCCGTCCGGGCGGGACGCCTCGCCGCTGGCGCGGGCCAGCAGCTCGGCGCTCTCCGCCTCGGACAGGACGTCCAGCGACACCGGCGGCACCTCGTCCAAACCCAGCAGGCGGTTCCGGCTGGTGATCAGCGCGACCGACGCGCCCGCGCCCGGCAGCAGGGGGCGGACCTGCTCGGCGTCCGCCGCGTTGTCCAGGACGACCAGCGCCCGCCGCGAGGCGAGCTCCGACCGCCAGAAGGCGGCGAGCGGCTCGACGCCGCCGTCCTGCGGGATCTTCTCGGACGGCGCGTCGAGCGCCGCGAGCAGCGTCCGCAGCGCCGTCTCCGGGTCGAGCGGCTCGCGTCCCTCGGTGAAGCCGTGCAGGTCGAGGTAGAGCTGGGCGTCGGGGAGGTCGGGGGTGAGCAGGTGCGCGGCGTGCACGGCCAGGCACGTCTTGCCGACGCCGGCCATGCCGTCGATCGCGACGAGCCGGTCGGTCCGGACGGCCTCGACGACGGCGGCGAGGTCGTCCTCGCGTCCGGTGAAGTCGGGCACGTCGCGCGGCAGGTCGTTGCGCGGCGGGCGCGGCGCCCCGGCGGGCGGCGCGGGCGGCTGCACCTGGCGGCTGGTCTTCGGCGGCGCGGGCAGCGGGCTCCCGGCCCGCTCCCACAGCGGACGCAGCGGACGCGGATCGCGCTTCACCAGCCGGCACAGCGCGACGACCGCGGGCCACGGCGGGACGGTCCGCCCGCTCAGGTAGCGCGACAGCGAGGACGAGCTGAGCCCCGCGTCCCGGGCCAGGGCGCGGACGCCGCGTCCCGACAGCTCCTGGACCAGCCGCAGCCGCTCGGCCAGCTCCTCCCGGGGGTCGGACGCCGCCGTCCGCCGTTCTGAGACCACCGCAACCTCGTCTTTCGTCCCACCGCCGAAGAAACTTCGCGAACGGCGTCTCCGCTGGTCGAGACGGTAGCACCTGTCCCACGGTGTCCCACGGGGATCGTCTCGCCGGATCGGTCCGGCTGTGATGGAGCCATGCCCCGAGAGCACGGGGCGGACGGAACGAAAGCCCTGGTGGAGGAGATTCGAGATGCAGGCTCGCATGCAGAACCCGGCCATGGTCCTGTCCGGCGCGATGGGCCCGATCCAGGAGATCTTCAAGGCGGTGCACGGCGGCGGCGTGGACGCGCAGACGCTGGAGCTGGTCCACCTCCGGGTCAGCCAGATCAACGGATGCAGCGCCTGCGTCGACGCGGGCGTCAAGGGCGGCCGCAAGGCGGGCGTCGGCGAGGAGAAGCTCGCCACCGCCGCCGCCTGGAGGGAGGCGCCCTACTTCTCCGACGAGGAGCGCGCCGCGCTGGCGCTGGCCGAGGCCGCGACCCGGCTGGCGGACCGTCCCGACGCGGTGAGCGACGAGATCTGGGACACCGCCGCCACCTACTACGACGAGAAGCAGCTCGCCGCGATCGTCCTGATGATCGGCGTGACGAACCTGTTCAACCGGCTCAACGCCACCACCCGCCAGATCGCCGGCGCCTGGGGCTGAGCCCGCCGGCCCCCGTACCGTTCCCTTCACACCCCACCACGAGCACGAGGAGACACCATGGCCGACAACACCGCGAACGAGACGGCGAACGAGACCGAGGGCTTCACCGCCGAGGAGCGCGCCGCGATGAAGGAGCGCGCCAAGGAGGTGCGCGCGCCCAAGCGCCGCGCGTCCGCCGCCGACAAGGCCGCCGAGGCGGAGCGGGACGTCCTGGCGAAGATCGCCGAGTTCCCGGAGCCGGACCGGACGACCGCCGCGCGGATCCACGCCCTCGTCAAGGAGCACGCGCCGGGCCTCGCGCCGAAGCTCTGGTACGGGATGCCGTCCTACGCCCGGGACGGCAAGGTCGTCTGCTTCTTCCAGAACGCGGACAAGTTCAAGGCCCGCTACGCCACGCTCGGCTTCAACGACAGCGCGCACCTCGACGACGGCGACATGTGGCCGACCGCCTACGCGCTGACCGAACTGACCGACGAGGTCGAGGCGCGGATCGCCGAACTCGTCAAGCGCGCGGCGGGCTGAACCGGAACACGAGCACCCGCACGCGGCGTGCAACGGGCTGAGCGACGCTTCCCTCCGGGAAGCGTCGCTTCCCCATGCCCGCCCCCCTTCCGCACTCCGCGCCTCCTCCGCGTTCTTCCCGCGGCTTCTGCGTGCGTTTCGGGCGGGCGGCCGTAAGTGGCCGTCTTCCGGCGTAAACCCGGCCGCGGTTGTTAGCGTGCGCGCCATGCGGAGAGTGAGCGCGCCCGGACTCGCGGCGCGCATGGCGGCGTGCACGGTGGTGTGCACGGCCGCGACCGGTTGCCTCCCGGGCGCGTCGAGTGCAACGGGGCTGCTCGCCGAGCGGACCCTAGTCGCCGGGGTGCGGCCGGACCTGCCCGGCATCGGGATGCGCAAGCAGGACGGCACGTTCGAGGGCCTGGACGTGGACGTCGCGACCTACGTGGCGCACGCGCTCGGGAAGCGCGTCCGGATCGTGGCGGTCGAGGCGGCCGACCGCGAGCGGGTCCTGCTGAAGGACAAGAGCGTCGACCTCGTGCTGACGTACTGGGTGCGGGCCGACTGGAAGACGCGGATCGTCTTCGCCGGGCCGTACGTGCCGTCCTACCAGGACATCCTGGTCCGCGCGGACGAGCAGCGCATCCGCAACGTGCACGACCTCGCCGGACGGCCGATCTGCGCGGTCAGGGGGGCGGGCGCGTCCGACCTGGTGATCAAGGGGCTGCGCGTCCCGGCGCGGCCGGTGCAGGCCGACGGGTACGCCGCGTGCACCGCGATGCTCCGCGACGGGCGGATCGACGCGATCACCACGAACGACACGATCCTGGCCGGGCTGCGCAACACGGCCGGCTCGTCCTTCCGGCTGCTCGGCGCGCGGTTCGGGGAGCAGCGCACCGGCATCGGGATGCGGCCCGGCGACCCGGACGGCTGCGAGGCCGTCAACAAGGCGCTCACCCGCATGTACCAGGACGGGACGATGGCGAGGACCATGAAGCACTGGTTCGGCGGGTCCGGGCTGGACCTGTCGGTCGTGGCCGTTCCGCAGTTCGAGGGCTGCGCGTGAGGAACGGGCCCGGGCACGCGGCATCATGATCGCGTGGACGTCTCCTCCGTGCTGGTCCCTGCCGACCGGCTGAAGCAGCATCTCGGGTCGCCCGGCCTGGTGGTCCTCGACGCGTCGGTGGGCGCGCGGCGCGGCGCGGACCGCGTGCCCGGCGCGCGGCGGTTCGACATCGACGGCGCGATGTCCGACCCCGGCAGCCCGGTGCCGCACACGATGCCCTCGCCGGACCGGTTCACCGAGGAGATGCGCGCGCTCGGCGTGAACACGTCCGACACGGTGGTCGTGTACGACGCGGCGGGCGTCTACTCCAGCGCCCGCGCGTGGTGGATGCTGCGCGCGATGGGGTTCGACCGGGTCGCCGTCCTGGACGGCGGGCTGCCCGCCTGGATCGCCGCAGGTCTGCCCACGGAGCGCGGCGAGCCCGAACCACCCGAACCGGGTGATTTCACGGCGCATCCCCGCCCCGGTTTCTTCGTGGACGCCGACGAGGTGGCGGTGGCGCTCGGCGACCCGGGCCGCGCCGTCCTCGACGCGCGCTCGGCCGGACGCTTCGCCGGGACGGAGCCCGAGCCGCGTCCCGGCCTGCGCGGCGGCCACATGCCGGGCTCGGTCAACCTGCCGTTCACCGCCCTCCAGGACGGTGACGGCCGGATGCTGCCCGCACCGGCACTCCGCGACCTGTTCGCGGACGCGACCGGAGGCCGCGAGCGGCTCGTGCTCAGCTGCGGCTCGGGCGTGACCGCGTGCGTGCTGGCGCTGGGCGCAGAGCTGGCCGGGTACCGGGACCTGACCGTGTACGACGGGTCCTGGAGCGAGTGGGGACTTCCGTCCGGACGGCGGCCCGTCGAAACCGATGGAACCGGCGGAACCGGTGGAACCGGCAGTTAGCGGCATAATCCAGGCAGACCGCGTGTGTCGTGGGTGACGTTTGGGGTTGCCCGGCCGCACGCGGAGGTAGAAGTGGTCCCAGGGCCCGACGATCAACGAGACGATCAACGAGGAGCAGCCATGCCGCCGCCAGAGTCGCAACCGCCGCGACGCCAACCGCAGGCGGTGCTCAGCCCGCTCACCGAGGCCGCGCTGTTCCTGGTGGTCACCGTCGACGCCGGGGGCGAGCAGGTCGCGCACGAACTGCTGGCCGACCTGTCCGGGCTGGTGCGGGCCGTCGGGTTCCGGGTGCCCGAGGGCGCGCTGACCTGCGTGACCGGGATCGGCTCGCGGGCCTGGGACCGGCTGTTCTCCGGCAACCGCCCCGCCGAGCTGCACGAGTTCGTCGAGCTGACCGGCCCGCGGCACCACGCCCCGTCCACGCCCGGCGACCTGCTGTTCCACATCCGCGCGCGCAGCATGGACCTCTGCTTCGAGCTGGCGTCGCAGATCATGGAGCGGCTGCGCGGCGCGGTGACCGTCCGGGACGAGGTGCACGGCTTCCGCTACTTCGAGAACCGCGACCTGCTGGGCTTCGTCGACGGCACCGAGAACCCCGCCGGGTACGCCGCCGAGCGCGCGACCCTCGTGGCGGCGGAGGACGATCCCGAGTTCGCCGGTGGCAGCTACGTGATCGTCCAGAAGTACGTGCACGACCTCCAGGCGTGGAACGCCCTGCCGGTCGAGGCGCAGGAGCTGGCCATGGGCCGCCGCAAGCTGACCGACATCGAGCTGGACGACGCGTCCAAGCCGGCCGACTCGCACGTCGCGGCGAACACCATCACCGGCGCGGACGGCGAGCAGCGGCAGATCCTCCGCGACAACATGCCGTTCGGCTCGGTCGGCGCGGGCGAGTTCGGCACGTACTTCATCGGCTACTGCCACACGCCCGAGACGACCGAGCAGATGCTCCGCAACATGTTCCTCGGCCGTCCCGAGGCCGGGGGACGCGGCGACCGCATCCTCGACTTCTCCACGGCCCTCACCGGCTGCCTGTTCTACTGCCCGACGTCCGACTTCCTGGACGACCCGCCCGACCTGCCCGACCTCTCCGCCTCCGCCGCGACCGGCGCCGCGCCGGCCGCGTCTCCCGCGGCCGTGCCCAGCCAGGCCGCGCCCTCCGCATCCGAAACCGTCCCGGCCGCGCCGCCCGCCGCCGCTACCGAGCCGCCCCCGCGCGACCCGTTCGGGTCGCTCGGCATCGGCGGTCTGAAGGAGACGCCGTGAACAACCTGCACCGCGAACTCGCCCCGATCTCCGACGCGGCCTGGGCCGACCTGGAGGCCGAGGTCCGCCGCACCTTCACCCGCAACCTGGCCGGACGCCGCCTGGTGGACGTCCCGGACCCGGCCGGTCCCGAGCTGGCCGCCGTCACCACCGGCTACCTCGACCCCGCCGACTCCCCCGCCGACGGCGTCACGGCGGCGCTGCGGACGAGCCGTCCGGTCGTCCAGCTCACCGCGCCGTTCACCCTCACGCGCGAGGCGATCGACGCGGTGGAGCGCGGCGCGCAGGACGCCGACTGGCAGCCCGCCAAGGACGCCGCCACCAAGCTCGCCCACGCCGAGGACCGCGCGATCTTCCACGGCTACGCCCCCGCCCGCATCACCGGCATCGCCGAGGCCGCCGTCTCGGCCTCCCCGGCGCGGTCGCTGCCCACCGAGGCGTCGCGCTACCCCGACGCCGTGGCCGAGGCCCTCGCCACCCTCCGCCTCGCCGGCGTGGACGGCCCGTACGCGCTCGTCCTCGGCTCGGAGGCCTACACCGCCGCGACCCGGTCGTCCGACCAGGGCTACCCGGTGTACCAGCACCTGGCCGCCCTGGTGGACGGCGGCATCCTCTGGGCCCCGGCGATCGACGGCGCGGTGGTCATGAGCACGCGCGGCGGCGACTACCGGCTGAGCCTCGGCCGGGACCTGTCGATCGGTTACAGCAGCCACACCGCCACGACCGTCGAGCTGTACCTGGTCGAGACCTTCACCTTCCTCGCCTACACCGCCGAGTCGGCCGTCGCGCTGACCGGTCCCTCGAACAACTCCCACCCGACCGGCTTCCAGTCCGGGAGCTGACCGGCGAGGACACATCAGCGGGCGGTCCGGCCACAGAAATGTGAGCTCCGGGTCCGCCCGCCTCATTTTCCGGCGTCTCCTCCCCGCCCCTCGGCGACGGTCTCGCCGAACAGGGTCGGGTCCAGGCCGTCCGGCCCGGCGAGCCGGCCGAGCTGACCGGCGAGGGCGTGCGCGCGCGCAGGCGGATCGCCGCGGCGATCGCCGCGCAGCGCGCCCGGATGAGCGAGTGCTTCTCATCCGGGAACATCGAGTGGCTTACGGAGATGCTCCAGCGCTTCTCCGCGCACCTCGCCACCGTCTAACGGGCGGCGTCCAGGGCCTGGAGGACGTCGGCGACCAGGTCGGCGGTGTCCTCGACGCCGCAGGAGAAGCGGATGAAGCCCGGCGGCACGGCGTCGCCGCCCCAGCGGGCGCGGCGTTCGGCGGAGCTGTGCACCGAGCCGAAGCTGGTCGCCTCGGTGACCAGGCGCGACGCGGCGAGGAAGCGTTCGGCGGCGGCTTGCGACGGCAGCGTGAACGACACGACGCACCCGAACCGGCGCATCTGCGCGGCGGCGACCGCGTGCGCCGGGTCGTCCGGAAGGCCGGGGTAGCGCAGGCCGCTGACCAGCGGATGCTCGCGCAGGGCCGTCGCCAGCGCGAGGGCGTTCGCGGTCTGCCGGTCGAGCCGCAGCGCGAGCGTGGCGAGGGAGCGGTGCGCGAGCCACGCCTCCATCGGGCCGGGGATCGCGCCGACGGTCTTCCGCCACGTCCGGACGGCCTGCGCGAGCGCCGCGTCGCGGGTCGTGACGTGCCCGAGCAGCAGGTCGCCGTGGCCGGTCAGCGACTTGGTGTCGCTCGCGACGGCCAGGTCCGCGCCGAGGTCCAGGACGCGCTGGCCGAGCGGCGTTGCGAGGGTGTTGTCGACCGCGACGAGCGCGCCCGCCTCGTGCGCGGCGGCGGCGATGCGCTTGATGTCGCACACGTCCAGTCCGGGGTTGGACGGCGTTTCGAGCCACACCAGGCGCGCGCCGTCCAGCACGTCGAGCTGGGCGTCCCCGGCGGTCGGGGCCGTCCGGACGTGCACGCCGTAGGACTCCAGCCGCTCGCGCAGCGCGCGGGTCGTCTGGTAGCAGTCGTCCGGCATGACGACCGTGTCACCCGAGGCGACCAGCGAGAACAGGGCGGCGGAGACGGCGGCCATCCCGGACGGGAACACCGTCGTGGCGCCGCCGCCCTCCAGCTCGCTGATCGCGTCCTCCAGCAGCGTCCAGGTCGGGTTCGCGTCGCGGCCGTAGGTGTACGGCCCGGTCGCCTCGCCGGCCAGGTGGTAGTGCGCGGCGAACGTCGGACCGGGCAGCTCGGGCGCGTGCTGCTCGGCGGCGGGTCGTCCCGCCCGGACGCTGCGCGTGCTGTCGCCGTCGGCCATGCCGTGTCTCCTTCGGGTCGTCCGCCCGAAGGGTAACGGCACTGCTCAAAGGCCCCCGCAACCGGGGTCGGGACGGCCCGGCGAAGGCGCCGAGGCGCCCGAGCGCGAGGGGTCGGCGAAGGCGCCGAGGCGCCCGAGCACGGCGGGCAGGCGGAGGCGGTGAGGCGCCTGGGTCGGCGGGTCGGCGGGGGCGGCAGGCGGCTGGGCGCGGCGGGTCAGCGGGGGCGGTGGTGCGCCGGGGCCGGGTCGGGGTCGGCGTCGCGGCGCGCGGGGCCGGACGGCGCGGGCGACGGGACGGGCGCGTCGCCGTCCGCCGGGGACGGCAGGAGGCCGATCTCGGCGAGATAGGCGCGGCCCCGGGGCGTGATGTCCCACAGGTTGCTGCGCCACTCCTTGCGCCGCCACACCACGCCGGCGGCGAGCAGCCGGCGGCCGACGCGGCTGATCTCGGTGTCGTCGGTGCCGAGTTCGGCCGCGAGCTCCCGGTTGGACCGCCCCGGACGGGCCGCGACCGCGACCAGGAACCGCGCGGCGTGCCCGCCGGGCCGCAGGCCGAGCTGGAGCCCGGACGGCAGCCTCTGCAGCGCCCAGTGCGCGACGTCGATCAGGCCGAGCAGCCGGCCGCGCTCCTCGCGCCGGTCCGGATCGAGCGCCGGGACGTCCAGGTAGTGGGTCCGGTACAGCCACTGGAGGCCGTCCTTGATGGCCGTCAGGGACGGCTCGTCGGCACACAGCGACGCGTCGGTGATCAGCATGCCGAGCGCGCTGAAGTGCCCCTCCTCGAGGGATTTCGCGTGCTCCATGGTCTCCAGCAGGCGCTCGGCCTCGGCCCGCCTGCCGCGGCTCGCGCCGAACGCGGTGGTCGTCGTCGCCATACGCGCCGTCCTCGGTGGTCTCTTCGGCTGGTACTCCTCCACTGTGCGCCGATGCCAAGTGAATGTCAAGTGACTCATCGGTTTCGCGCCGGACGGCACGAAACCCCTACGTGGTAAGGGCTAGCATCGTTGACACGTCCAGTAGCGCGCTGTCACGACCCCCCTTGGAGGGCGCACATGACGGATCGGCCCGCGGCGCACCCGCCGGAGACCGCGGCGTACCCGGCCGACCCGGCTGACCTCTTCGTCCGGCTCTACGACGAGCTTCCCGCGGAGCTCCACCGGTCCTGGGCGCCGAACCTCTGGTACGAGGACGACCGGGTCCGGCGCGTCGCCGCCGAGCTGCGCGACCGGATCATCGACCCCGACCTGGATGCGGACCCGGACCCGGATCCGGACGGCCCCGCCCGGGCCCCGGACCCGGATCCGGACGGCCCCGCCCGGGACCCGCTCGACCCGGCCGCGACCGCCGCGCTCGTCGAGGCGGAGGGCGACCGGGGCCGGTTCGCGCTGCTGCTCGCGCTGGACGGCGCGCTCGCCCTCGCCAACCCGTACGGGCCGTTCTACGACGCGTCCGCGATGACCGGGATCACCGTCCGGTACCTGGTCGAGGGCCGGTTCGACAGCGGCGCGGCGGGCGGCGCGCTGCTCCCCCGCTGCGCCCTCCCCGGACGGCCCGAGGGCATGCGCACGCTGCCGGACTTCTTCGGCGTCCACCGCGTCCCCCCGGACCTGTGGCGCAGGATCGACCACAAGCGGCTCCCCGCCGTGCACGACCCGCACCTGCCGCGGGACGAGCCGATCGAGGTCGGCTGCGCGCCGCTGATGGAGTCCTACGACGACGTGCGGATCGATTTCGGCGAGCGCGCGGGGCGCACGGTGTACCGGCTCCGGCCGTCCGGCTCGGCGTCCGTCCGGGCGCGGATCCGGACGATCGTCCGGCGGCTGGACGAGGCGGGCGCGCGGATCGCCGTGCTGCCCGAGGCCACGCTGACCGACGGCCTGCTCGACGCGTGGAAGGAGGCCGCGTTCGACACCGCCAGCCGGGACGGCTCGCTGCGGCTGCTCCTGGTCGGCTCGGGCCCGGTCGGCGGCGGCGACCCGCCGCCGAACCGCGCGGTGCTGATCGACCGGTGGACCGGCACCGAGCTGCTCGTCCAGGACAAGATGAGCCCGTTCGTCCTCGGCACGCAGCAGATGCGCGACTGGGCGCTGCCCGGCGCGCCGGACGCGGGCACCGCCGAGGAGGACATCGAGCCGGGCACGACCGTCCGGCTGCTGGACTCCTCGCTCGGCCGCCTCGCCGTCCTGATCTGCGAGGACCTCAGCCGCGCGGACCGCTGGGACCGCGAGCTCATGGCCGCCGGCGCGTCCCACCTGCTGGTGCCGATCTTCTCCAAGCCGATCCTGCGCTACCGCTGGGAGGAGCAGAACGCGCAGCGCCAGGTCAACACGCTCGGCGCGTGGGTCGTGGTCGCCAACAGCCTGGTCGTCGCGAACGGCACGGCCCCCGGCCCGGCGGACGGCGAGCGGTATTCCTGCCTGGTCGCCGGGCCGGCCGGCGCGACGCGGCTCGACTACGCCTCGGCTCTCGCGTTCGGTTCCGCGCGGCACGGCGACGAGCCCGGCCTGACCGCGGACGGCAAGCTCCCGGCCGTCCACGCGGGAGCCGCGCACGAACCGTGGCTCCCGCACTGGGCGGACGACCTAGACGGCCCCCTGGACGCCGCTCCGGACGGCAAGCCCGGCAACGGCCTGAACGGCGACGCGAACGGCGGGTCGAACGGCGACGCGAACAGCGGGCTGAACGGCGACGCGAACGGCGGGTCGAACGGCGACGCGAACAGCGGGCTGAACGGCGACGCGAACGGCGGGTCGAACGGCGACGCGAGCAGCGGGCTGAACGGCGACGCGGGCGGCGGGCTCGGCGGGAGTCTTGGCGGGGACGGAGCGCTCCACGGCGCCGAGCCCGACGACCTCACTCTCGACTGACCGGCCCGTCGGCCGGGCGCCGGCTCTCGACCAGGTCCTGGTCGGGGACGTTCAGCGTCAGCCCGGACCGCCGCCACGGCGTCTCGGCGGCGGCCCTGGCCTCGGCCGCCTCGTCCGGACGGCCCAGGTCGTCCAGCGCGACGGCGGTCAGGGCGAGCACGCGGCCTCGCAGGTGGTCGTCGCCGATCTCGCCGAACAGCTCGGCGGCCCGCCGTCCGATGTCCACGGCCTCCTCCGGATTGCCGAGCCGCAGGTGCGCGACGATGATCCGGGGCAGGCACCAAGCGGCGCGGAGCGGCATGCCGCGCGTCCGGAAGATCTCGCGCGCGGTCTCCAGCTCGCGCAGCCCGCGCCGGGGATCGCCCGCGTAGATCGACGCGACGCCGAGCCCGAGCCAGCACAGTCCCTCGGCGTTGCCGTCGGCCACCGGCCCGGCCAGGTCCAGCCCGGCGAGGCCGTGCCGCCGCGCCTCGACGACCATCCCCGTCTCGGCGTAGGCGAGGGCGAGCTGGCCGTGCGCGCGGCTGATCAGCGCGGCGTCGTCCGGGAGGACGTCCAGCGCCTCGCTGAGCAGGCCGATCGCCTCGTCCGCCGCGCCCATGACGCGCGCGCCCGCGCCCATCGCGAACAGCACGCCGCCGGGCAGCAGCTCCGCCGGGACGGTCGTCCGGTCGGCGAGCGACGGCACCACGAACAGGCGTCGGGTGAGCCGTCCGGGCGAGCCGCCGCCCGCGAGGTAGCCGCGCAGCGCGGCCATGACGTTGGCGTGCTCGGCGCGCATCCAGGCGACCATCGCGGCGGCGTCCGCGAAGTGCAGGCCGGTGTGCAGCGCGTCGGCCGACGCGCTGTGCGCCTCGACGACCTCGGGCTCGGAGTACACCTGGTACAGCGCGAACGTCTGCCGGAACAGGCCGCGGACGCCCGCGAGGAAGTGCTCCAGCAGCCGGTCCAGCGCGCGGGCGCACAGGATCGGGCCGTCGCCGGTCTCGGCGAGGCCGCGCGCGTAGAGCCGGAGCAGGCTGTGGTAGGCGTACCGGCCCGGCGCGCGCGACTCCAGCAGGCCGGAGTCGACGAGCGACTCGCAGAGGTCCTCGGCGTCCGGGACGTCGAGGTCGAGGAGCGCGGCGGCGGCCTCGCCGGACAGGTCCGGCCCGTCGTGTAGCGCCAGGAGCCGGAACGCGCGCGCCTCCTCGATGCCGAGTTGCGCGTAGCCGAGCGCGAAGCAGGACTCGACGGCCTCGTCGCCGATCCGCAGCTCCCCGAGCCTGCGGCGCTCGTCGTCCAGCCGTCCGGCGAGGACGGCCGGGCGCATCCGAGGCCGGGCCGCGAGCCGGGACGCGACGATCCGCACCGCGAGCGGCAGCAGCCCGGACGCGTGCACCAGGCGCAGCGCCGCGTCCGGGTCGGCGGTGATCCGCTCCGGACCCGCGACCCGGCGGAGCAGCGCGGTCGCGGCCTCGGGCGTGAACGGCGCGAGGTCCAGGTGCGCGGCGACCGGTAGTTCGGCGAGCCGCGTCCGGCCGGTGACCAGCACCGCGCTGCCGGGCTCGCCGGGGAGCAGCGGCGCGATCTGCGCGGCGTCGCGGGCGTCGTCGAGGACGACCAGGACGCGCCGTCCGGCGAGATGGGAGCGGAGCAGCGCGGCGCGGCGGTCCGGCTCGGGCGGGATCTCCCGGTCGGGCGCGCCGAGCGCGCGCAGGAACCCGGCGAGCACGGCGGCGGGCGCGGCCGGGACCGGTCCGGTGCCGTGCAGTTCGGCGTAGAGCTGGCCGTCCGGGAAGGCGTCCCGGACGGCGTGCGCGACGTGCAGCGCGAGCGCGGTCTTGCCGATGCCGCCGAGACCGGCGACGGTGACGACGGGCACGGCGCTGCCGTCCCGGGCGGTCAGCGCGGCGGTGAGCCGGGCGGTCTCGGCGTCCCGGCCGGTGAAGTCGGGCAGGTCGGGCGGGAGCTGGGCGGGCGGAAGCGGTGCGTGCGGTCGTCCGGACCGGTCGTGCGGCGGATGCGCGGACGGCCGGTCGGCGGACGGCCGGTCGGCGGACGGCGGGTCGGCGGACGGAGCGTTGGCGGACGGAGCGTTGGCGGATGGAGCGTTGGCGGGCGGCGCGTCGGACATGGCGATCCCCTCGTTCCCCTCAACCAGTAATTTTGCATGTCGCCGACATCTGGGACGGAAGGGACCGAATGGGCGAATTTCCGCGGTTCGCGGTGCTCGGCCCGGTGCGCGGGTGGCGCGGTGACGCCGAGCTCGCCCTGGGACCGCCGCAGCGGCGCGCGATGCTGGCGTTCCTGCTGTTACAGGAGGGGCGGGCCGTCGCCGGGCAGACCATCGTCGAGGCGCTGTGGGGCGACCGGCCGCCGGACCGGGCGCGCGGCGCGGTCCGCTCGCACGCGTCCCGGCTGCGCTCGGCCGTCGAACGCGACCGCGCCCGTCCGGAGGTCCTGCTCACCGCCGGGGACGGCTACCGGCTCGTCCTGCCGGACGACGCGTTGGACGCCGCCCTCTTCCGCCGCGGGCTCGCCGCCGCCGATCGGGCGCGGGCCTCGGGTGATCGTGCCGCCGCCCGGTCGCTGGTGGCGGACGCGCTGTCGCTCTGGACGGGCGAGCCGCTGGAGGACCTCCCCGGCCCGTTCGCGCGGGCGCAGCGGGCGCGGCTCGCCGAATGGCGGCTGGCCGCGTGGGAGACGCGCTTCGAGCTGGACCTGGAACTCGGCCTGCACGAGGAGGCCGTCGCCGGACTGTCCGTCCTCGCCGCCGGGCATCCGCTGCGGGAGGGGTTCCAGCGGCTGCTGATGCTCGCGCTGTACCGGTCGGGACGCCGGGCGGAGGCGATCGAGGTCTTCGAGCGCTCGCGCTCCCTGCTGGACGCCGAGCTCGGCCTCGACCCCGATCCCGAGCTGGTCGGGCTGCGCCGGCTGATCGGCGCCGCCGGCACCCGCGCCTCGGCCGCCGCGCAGCTTCCGACCGACCTCATCGACTTCACCGGACGGGACGACCAGGTCGCCTCCCTCGTCCGGACCCTCACGTCCGGCCCGGTCGTCGCGGCGGTCGCCGGGCCGGTCGGAGCCGGGAAGTCGGCGCTCGCGCTGCACGTCGCCCACCGCGTCCGGGACGCCTACCCGGACGGTCAGCTGTACGCCGACCTGCGACGCGACGATCCCGACGCGATCCTGTCCGACTTCCTGCGCACGCTCGGCGCTCCGCCGCGGCCCGGCGCGTCCGTTTCTGAGCGAGCCGCGCTGCTCCGCACGATGCTGCGCAGGAAGCGGATGCTCCTCGTCCTCGACAACGCGCCGGACGCGGAGTCGCTGCGTCCGCTGCTTCCCGGCGGCGGCTGCTCCACGCTGCTCACCTGCCGGGCGCGCCCGAACGTTCCGCCCACCACCGAGCCGGGCGAGTTCGGCGTCTCGCAGGTGATCGAGGTGGGTGAGTTCTCCGAGCGGGAGGCCGTTCTCCTCTTCGGACGCGTCGCCGGTCACGACCGCGTCGAGCGGGAGCCGGAGGCCGTGCGCGAGGCGATCGCGCTGTGCGGGCGGCTTCCGCTGGCCGTGCGGATCCTGGCGGCGCGGCTCGCGTCCCGGCCGGGATGGACGGCGGCGTCGCTCGTCCGGCGGCTCGCGGACGAGCGGCGCCGGCTCGCCGAACTCAAGGTCGGCACGCTCGACGTCGAGGCGGTCTTCGCCCGCGCGCACGCCGGGCTCGACGGAGATCAGGCGCGCGCGTTCCGGCTCCTGGCCCGCGCCGGCTCGCCGCTCTTCTCGCTCGACACGGCCGCCGGGGTCCTCGGCCGCCCGCGCGACGAGACCGAAGCCCTGCTGAAGGCGCTGTGCGACTCCGGGCTCGTCACCGGCCCGTCCGAAGACCGCTACCGCTACCCCGCGCTGCTCCGTCTCTACGCGCGGCGACTCACCTGATCCGCGTCACCGGACGTGGCCACCGGTCGCGGCCGGCCGCCCGTCCACGCTGAGGAGCGCGCGGACGTCGTCGGCCTCGGCGGTGCCGAGACCGGTGAAGACGTCCAGCGCGACGCGCCATTCGCGGTGCGCGCGGGTCGTCCGGCCGAGCGCGGCCCACGCCCGGCCGAGGACGACCCGGCTGCGCGCCTGCTGCCAGTCCCCGCCGATGACGCGGCTGACGGCGAGGGACTGCGCGGCGGTGTCGGCCGCGTCCCGGAACTGGCCCAGCGCGAGCCGCGCCTCGGCCATCCGCATGAGCACCTGCGCCTCGCGCATCGGCAGCGAATGCGTCCAGCAGACCGTGAGCGCCTCGTCGAACGCGGCCAGCGCTTCGACGTGCCGGTCCAGCGCGCCGAGGATCTGCCCGACCAGGTAGAGCGCGTAGGCGACGGCTACCGGCGCGTCCGCGCGACGGGCGAGCGAGAGTCCTTGGTAGCCGGCGGCGAGCGCGGCCGACCGGTCGCCCATCTCCAGGTGCAGCTGCGCGATGTTCGCCATCCGCGTCGCCTGGCCCCGGACGTTCCCCATCCGGACGTCGATCGCGAGCGCCTCCTTGCAGCGCGCCAGGCTGGCGGCGTGGTCGCGCCGGTAGAACGCGTCCAGCGCGAGGACGCTCAGCGCCTCGGCGAGCGCGGACGGGTCGTCCAGCTCGCGGCAGATCTCGGCGGCGCGGCCGACCAGCGGCGGCCCGCCGGGCTGCTTGACGCAGTGGATCAGGTGGTAGCCGAGGACGAACGACCCGGCCATCTCCGCGCGCCGCTCGCCCTTACGGACGCCGGCGTCCAGCAGCGCCCGCGCGGCGCCGACCAGCTCCGTCCAGCGCGGCCCGTCGTCGAGCTGCTGCGCGAGCGCCAGCGTCAGCTCGGCGACGCCGTCCAGCGGCAGGGCGGGGTCGGCGGCGTACCGGGTGATCAGCGCGAGCAGTTCGGTGAGCTGGTCGGTCGTCCACTGGCTCGCGGCGCTCGCCGACGCGAACCGGGGCGGCCCGGTGCGCGCCGCCAGGGCGTGGCTCTCCCCGAGCAGGGCGAGCGCCTCGCGCTGCGCCTCCAGGTGGTAGTCCAGCAGCCGGGCGTACGCGGCCCGCCGCTCGTCCGGTCCGCCGCGTTCGGTGAGCCCGCGGGCGAACAGCAGCGACAGGTTGTGGAAGCGGTACCGGCGCGGCGCGGGCGAGGCGAGCATGCCCTGCTCGACCAGCGAGTCGGCCAGCTCCTCGGCCTCCTCCTCGACCGTGCCGAGCAGCGCGGCGGCGGTGCCCGCGCCGATCACCGGCGCGTCGGAGAGCGCGAGCAGCCGGAACGCGCGGGCCTGCGCGGGTTCGAGCCGGTCGTAGGCGAGCTGGAAGGTGGTCTCGACGGCGGTGCGGCCGAGCCGCAGCTCGGCGAGCCGCCGCTCGCCGTCCGCGAGCCGGGCCAGCAGGGACTCGACCGTCCAGGCGGGCCGCGCGGCGAGCCGGGACGCGACGATCCGGACGGCGAGCGGCAGCCGGTCGCAGAGCCGCAGCACCTCCTCGGCGGCGGACCGCTCGGCGGCCGTCCGCGCCGTGCCCGCGATGCTCGCGAACAGCGCGAGCGCGTCGCGGCGGTCGAGCGTGCCGAGGTCGAGATGCCGGTCCACCGGGAGCGCGGCCGGACGCGCCCGGCCCGCGACCAGCACCGCGCAGCCCGCGCCGCCGGGCAGCAGCGGGCGCAGCCGCGCCGCGTCCCCCGCGTCGTCGAGGACGACCAGGACCTTCCGGTCGGCAAGGCACGAGCGGTAGAGCGCGGCCGAGGCGGCGAGGTCGCCCGGCTGGCGCGGGTCCGGGATGCCGAGCCGCCGCAGGAAGCCCCGCAGCACCTCCCCCGGCTCGACCGGCTCGGCCCGCGACGCGCCGAGATCGGCGTACAGCACGCCGTCCGGGAACGCCCCGGCCACCTCGTGCGCGACCTGGACGGCCAGCGCCGTCTTCCCGACGCCCGCTCCCCCGGCGAGCGTCACGATCACGGGGGCCCGTCCGCGGCGTCCGCCCCGGTCGGGGTCGGTGAGGGTCGTCCGGAGGCACTCCAGCTCCCGCGTCCGGCCGACGAAGTCGGGCACCGCCCGCGGCAGCTCGTACGCGGGCAGTCGCGGCGCGGGGAGGGTCTCCGGCTCGTTGGACCTGAGGATGCGCTGGTGCAGCTCTTGCAGCGCGGGGCCGGGACGGGCGTCCAGCTCGTCGGCCAGGGCCCGGCGGGCGGCGGTGTAGGCCGCCAGGGCCTCGGCGCGGCGACCGCTCCGGTAGAGGGCCAGCATCCGGAGCAGGTGCAGGCGTTCCCGGAGCGGATGCGCGGTCGTGAGCGCGGCCAGCTCGACGGCCGCGTCGGCGTGCCGGCCCAAGGCCAGATCGGCTTCCAGGCGGGCTTCCAGCGCGTCCAGGCGGAGCAGGGCGAGGCGTTCGCGGTGGGTGGCGGCGGACGGCCCCGGAAGCCCGACCAGCGGTTCGCCGCCCCAGAGCGCGTCGGCCTCCAGGAGCAGGCGGCGAGCCGCCGCGTGCTCGCCCGAATCGGCGGCGGCGCGCGCGTCCCGGACGAGCCGCTCGAACTCCACCGCGTCCACCGCGTCGGACGGCACGTGCAGCGCGTACCCCGCGCCGACCGAGACGAGGACGCGGGGACGCGTCCGGTCGTCCTCCAGGACGAGCCGGAGCCGCGACACGTAGGTGCGGATCATGCCGACCCCGCGGGCGGGCGGCTCGCCCTCCCAGAGCGCGGCCACCAGGTCGTCGATCCCGGCCGGGCGTCCGCCGCGCAGCAGCAGCGCCGCCAGCAGCGCGCCCGCCTGCGGCGACCCGGTGGCCAGCCGGGCGTCGCCGCGCCGGACCGCCAGCGGCCCGAGCACCGTGAAGCGCAGTCGTGTCGAGGTCACCCGGTCACCCTCTCGCAGTCGGCCCGGTCCACCCGCTCACTCTCGCACGGTGAACGGGTCCGGGCTCGTCGCGGAGCCGCCCGGGGCGCGCACGACCAGCCGTCCGGACGCCGCGTCCGCCGGGACGGTGACGGTCAGCGCGGTGTCGGTGGCGTTCGCGACCCGCGCCTCGGCCGCCCCGAACCGGACGGCGGTCGCGGCGGCGAGGCCGACGCCCGTCACGCGGACGGTCTCGCCCGGCGCGGCCTCCGCCGGTTCCACGCCCCGGACCTGCGGTCCCATCGCCTGGTCCCGGCCCGGCTGCGCGGGCGCGAGCAGCGTGGCGAACACCGCGCGGAGCTTCTCCGACGTCTCCCGCGAGAACAGCCCGACGAGCGCGGCGATCGCGGCGACGCCGTACGGGTTGAGGTCGTCGGACGAGCCCGCGCCGGTCACCAGGCCGCCGCGCAGGACGAGGTAGACGATCAGCCCGAGCAGCGCGCCCACGAACGGCAGCGCCAGGTACATCATCAGCCAGCTCCGCCGCAGCGACCGGTTGCCCACGTACCAGTACAGCGACCGCGACACGTGCACGCACGCGCCGAGCGCGCCCGCCGCGAGGACGACCAGGAACATCGACTTGTCCCGGGACACGTGCGTCCGCCATCCGAACCAGTTCAGCGTGTGCCCCGGCGCGATCCGCGCGCCGGCGCCGGCCGGCGGCGGCCACGCCTGGACGAGCAGGGCGACCAGCGCGGCGGCCATCAGCACGATGACCAGCGCGACCGCGACGATGTCGCGCGTGCGGGCGTAGTCGGTGCCGACCGGTGAATCCTGCACGGATGCTTCCTCACGGATCTCTCGCCGGGACCTCCCCGCGCGCCGGAGGAGGTCTCCCGCATATCGGTCCGTCTCCGCGGCTCGTTTCCGCGCCTTCCACCTCGGCGACCCGCCTCCCGGGATCACCCCATTCATCCCATCCCATTACAAATTGGTGGAGTCTTCACCGACGGTTCTGTTTCGCACCGGTCGCCGCCCCTACGCTCCCGCCATGCGCCGAACAGCAGCAGCACTCGCGACCGCGGCCGTCGCGGCGGCGGGCCTCGCCGGATACTCCGGCAGCGCCCGCGCCGAGACCCCCGCGGCCGCCTGCGAGACGCCCGCCGACCACCGGATCGCGCAGGTCCAGGGGTCCGGGGACGTCTCTCCCCTCGCCGGTCAGACCGTCCGGGTCGAGGGCGTCGTCACCGGCGACTTCCGCCGTGCCGACCAGCTCAAGGGGTTCTTCGTCCAGGACCCGAGGCCCGACGCCGACCCGGCGACCGCCGAGGGCCTGTTCGTCTACTCCACCAGGGACGTGAAGCCCGGCGACCGCGTCCTCGTCACCGGCAAGGTGACCGAGTACAGCGGGCTGACCGAGCTGTCGCCCGCGTCCGCCGTGGACGTCTGCGGCACCGGGACCGTCAAGCCCGTGGACGTCCGGCTCCCCCTCGCCAAGGGCGTGACGCCGGAGCGTTACGAGGGCATGGTCGTCCGGTTCAAGCAGCGCCTCACCGCCACCGAGGTGTACAACCTCGGCCGCTACGGCGAGGTGTCGCTGTCGTCGGCCGGGCGCCTGTTCAACCCGACCGAGGGGCGCGGCAGGTCGCAGGAGTGGAACGACGCGCACCGCGTCCTGCTGGACGACGGTTCGAACGTGCAGAACCCGCCCGTCCCGCCGTACACCAAGCCGCACGTCCTGCGCGTCGGCGACTCCACGACGAACCTGACCGCGATCATGTCGCAGGGCTTCGGCAGCTACCGGCTGGAGCCGGCGAAGCTGCCGAAGTTCGCCCGCACGAACCCGCGCCAGGCCCGGCCGTCGCCGGTCGGCGGGAACGTCCGCGTCGCCGGCTTCAACACCGAGAACTGGTTCACCACGCTGAACAAGCGCGGGGCGACCACCGCCGAGGAGCGCGACCGGCAGCTCGCCAAGCTCGTCGCGGCGATCAAGGGCCTGAACCCGGACGTCGCGGGCCTCATGGAGATCGAGAACAACGACGCGGCGGGCGCGGCGTCCGCCATCCAGACGCTGGTCGACAAGCTCAACAGCGAGGTCGGCGCGGGCACCTACGCGTGGATCAGGCACCCGAACCCGGGCACGGACGAGATCCACGTCGCGGCGATCTACAAGCCCGCGCGGGTCCGTCCGGTCGGCGCGCCGCGCTCGTCCGACGCGCCGGTGTTCGAGCGTCCGCCGCTCGTGCAGACCTTCGCGCGGGCGCACGGCAAGGGCGCGACGTTCACGCTCATCGCCAACCACTTCAAGTCCAAGGGCTGCACCGGCGCGACCGGCGCGGACAAGGACCAGGGCGACGGCCAGGGCTGCTTCAACCCGCGCCGCGTCGCCCAGGCGAAGGCGGTCGCCGAGCTCGCCGCGCACGAGACCAACCCGCTGGTGCTCGGCGACCTCAACGCGTACACGGCCGAGGACCCGATCAAGGCGCTGACCGGCGGCGGGCTCGTCGGCCAGACCGAGCGGTTCGTCCGTCCCGCGCAGCGCTACAGCTACGTGTTCGACGGGCAGTCCGGCGAGCTGGACCACGTCCTGGCCGGGAAGGCGCTGTCCCGGCGCGTCACCGGCGCGGCGATCTGGCACATCAACGCCGACGAGCCGCTCGCCGAGGGCTACTCGACGAAGTACAACCCGCCGTTCCTCTACCACCCGGACGCGTACCGGTCGTCCGACCACGACCCGGTCGTGATCGGCCTCGACCTGCGCTGATCCCCTGACACGACGGTGCCCGGAGCGTTCTGCGCCCTCCGGGCACCGTCATTCCGGTCAGGACGCGCCGAACGCCTCGGCGAGGATGTCGAGGCCCTCGGCCAGCAGGTGGTCCGGGATGACCAGCGGCGGCAGGAAGCGCAGCACGTTGCCGTACGTCCCGGCGGTGAGGACGAGCAGCCCGGCCGCGTGGCAGCGGCGCGCGATCTCGGCGGTCGCCGCCGGGTTCGGGTCCTTGGTGCCGGGCTGGACGAGCTCGATGGCGGTCATCGCGCCGCGTCCCCGGACGTCCCCGATGACGTCGTGCTTCGCGGCCAGCTCGCGCAGCCTCGGCAGCATCGTGTCGCCGATGCGCCGGGCGCGCTCGACCAGGTTCTGCGCCTCGATCTCCTCCAGGACGGCCAGGGCCGCCTCGCAGGCGAGCGGGTTACCGCCGTAGGTCCCGCCGAGCCCGCCGCCGTGCACCTTGTCCATGATGTCGGCGCGTCCGGTGACGGCCGCGAGCGGCAGGCCGCCCGCGATGCCCTTCGCCGTGGTGATCAGGTCCGGGACGATCCCCTCGTGCTCGCACGCGAACAGGTGCCCGGTCCGCGCGAAGCCCGTCTGGACCTCGTCCGCGACGAACAGGATGCCGTGCTCCTTCGCGAACTCGGCGATGCGCGGCAGGAAGCCCGGCGCGGGCTCGATGAACCCGCCCTCGCCCGCGATCGGCTCGATGACGACGGCCGCGACGTTCTCCGGCCCGATCTGCTTGGTGATCTGGTCGATCGCCAGCGCCGCCGCCTCCGGACCGCAGTTCTCCGGCCCGGACGGCCAGCGGAACGGGTAGGCCAGCGGCATCCGGTAGACCTCCGGCGCGTACGGCCCGAAGCCCTGCTTGTACGGCATGTTCTTGGCGGTCAGCGTCATCGTGAGCAGCGTCCGGCCGTGGTAGCCGTGGTCGAACACCACGACCGCCTGCCGTCCGGTCGCGTAGCGGGCGATCTTGACGGCGTTCTCCACCGCCTCCGCGCCGCTGTTCACCAGGATCGACCGCTTCTCGTGGTCGCCCGGCGTCAGGTCGTTCAGCGCCTCGCACACCGCGACGTACGACTCGTACGGCGCGACCATGAAGCAGGTGTGCGTGAACCGCTCCACCTGCGCCTTCACCCGCTCGACGACGCGCGGGTTGGCGTTGCCGACGTTCGTGACGGCGATCCCGGAGCCGAAGTCGATCAGCGAGTTGCCGTCGGCGTCCACGACCACGCCGCCGCCCGCGTCCGTCACGTACACCGGCAGCACGCTGCCGACGCCGGGCGGGACGGCCGCCTTCCGGCGCTCCTGCAACTCCCGGGACCGGGGGCCGGGAATCTCCGTGACGATGCGCCGTTCCTGCGCGAGTTCGCTGGTCATGAGGCCGACGCTAGACCGGGATGCGCCTAGGCTGAACTCGCCGCGACGGCGAACCGGCCCGTCCTCGCTCGCCGTGGCGGAGACCCCGGTCACACCGTCCGGCCCTTCCGGCGAAAGGACCCCGCCCGTGCCGCCCCGCCTCGCCGCCGTCGCCGCGCTGCCCCGGCTCGGCCTGCGCCCGCTGACGCCCGTCCCGCCGGACGCCCCGGTCGCCTGGGTCGCGGTCAGCGAGCTGGAGGACCCGACCGCCTACCTGGAGGGCGGCGAGCTGCTGCTCACCACCGGCATGCGACTGACCGGCGGCAACGCCGACGAGTACCTCTCCCGGCTCGTCCGGCGGGGGGTGGCCGGGCTGGGGTTCGGGGTGGGGGTCGTGCACGGGACCGTCCCGCCGGAGCTGATCGACTCGGCGCGACGGCGCGGGCTGGCGCTCCTCGAAGTGCCGCGCGCGACCCCGTTCATCGCGGTCGGCAAGGCCGTCTCCCGGATGCTGGCCGCCGAGTGGTACGAGGACGTCACCCGCGCCTTCCAGGCCCAGCGCGCCCTGTCCCGGGCGGCCCTCGACGGGCCCGCCGCCGTGATCGTCCGGCTCGCCCGCGAGCTGGGCGGCTGGGCCCTGCTCCTGGACGCCGCCGGAACCGTCCGGCACGCCGAGCCCGCCACCGCCGCCGACCGCGCCGCCGCGCTCTCCCCCGACCTGGCCCGCCTCCGTCCGCACGCAAACGGTCCGTCGGGGGGTGACGGGCGGGGGGTGGCCGGGAGCCTGTCGCTGGTGGACGGGGACGCGCACGTGGTCGTCCAGGGCATCGGGCCGGGCGACCGGCCGCGCGGGTTCCTGGCCGTGGGGACGTCCGAGCCGCTGCCGCACGTGGCGCACACGATCGTCGGCGCCGCCGCCGCGCTGCTGACGCTGCGGACGGAGACGCCGCGGTCGGGACGGGACCTCCGGGCGGCGCTCGCCGCGGCCCTGCTCGGCCTGCCGTCGCCGGAACGCGCGCTCCCCCGCTTCCCGGCGACCGTCCTGGCCTGCGCGAACACCGGCGTCGCGGACGCGCTGGAGGCCGACCCGCTGGGTGATCGCTGCCTGGCCCTGCCGCGTCCGGGCCATGTCGTGGTGATCGCGCCGTCGTCCGGCGCGCGGCGGGTCGCGGCCCTCGCGGGCGGCCCGGTCGGCATGAGCGAGCCCGCCGCGTCCGCGAGCGAGCTGGGGTCGGCGCTCGTCCAGGCCGAGCGGGCCCTGACCGCCGCGCGCCGCGCGGGCGCGACCGTCGGATACGGCGAACTCCCCGGCCAGGGGCTCCTCGGCGTCCTCGACCCGGACCTCGCGCGGGGCTTCGCCGACGCGCTGCTCGCCCCGCTGCGCGCCGAACCCGCGCTCCTCGCGTCGCTGCGCGCCTACCTGGCCGCCGGCGGACGCCTGGAGGAGGCCGCCCGCGACCTGGACGTCCACCGGCACACGCTGCGCACGCGCGTCCGCCGGGTGGGCGATCTGCTGGACCGCGACCTCGACGACCCGGGCGTCCGCGCCGAGCTGTGGGTCGCGCTCGCCGTCACGGCCAACGAGGGCGGCCCGATTGGCCTGACCGGAGCGTCCGGGCCGGGATAGGCAGAGATAACGTCGTGGGTATGGACGTGACTCCCTTCTGGCTCGCCGGGCGCCCCGAGACCGGCACCGAGACCTTCGCCGTGACGCACCCGTACGACGGCCGCGAGGTCGGCGTCGTCGCCGTGCCCACCCCCGAGCAGGTGGAGGAGGCCGTGGCGGCGGCCCACGCCGTCCGCGCCGAGGCCGCCGCGCTGCCCGTCCACGCGCGCGCCGACGCCCTCACCCACGTCTCCCGCCGCCTGGAGGAGCGGCAGGAGGAGATCGCCAAGCTGATCACCGCCGAGAACGGCAAGCCGCTGATGTGGTCGCGCGTGGAGGTCAAGCGCGCGGTGTCGGTGTTCCGGTTCGCCGCCGAGGAGGCCCGCCGCTGGTCGCCGTCCACGCAGCGCCTCGACACCGAGCCGGGCGGCGCGGGCCGCCTGGTGTACGTGGACCGCGTCCCCAAGGGGCCGGTGCTCGGCATCGCGCCGTTCAACTTCCCGCTGAACCTGACCGCGCACAAGGTCGCCCCGGCGATCGCCGCCGGCGCGCCGATCGTCGTCAAGCCCGCCCCGGCGACGCCGCTGTCCGCGCTCGTCCTCGGCGAGATCCTCGCCGAGACGGACCTGCCCGCCGGGATGGTCTCGGTGCTGCCCGTCCCGAACGACCGCGCCTCCGACCTGGTGGACGACCCGCGCCTGCCGGTCGTGTCCTTCACCGGCTCGGTCCCGGTCGGCTGGTCGATCAACGACCGGGTGCCGCGCAAGCACGTCACGCTGGAGCTCGGCGGCAACGGCGCGGCCGTCGTCCTGCCGGACGCCGACCTCGACTGGGCCGCCCAGCGCATCGGCCTGTTCTCCAACTACCAGGCGGGCCAGTCCTGCATCGCCGTCCAGCGCGTGTACGTGGACGAGGTCGTCTACGACGACTTCCTGCCGAAGCTGGCCGACACCGTCAACGCCCTGGTCACCGGCGATCCCTGGGACGACAAGACCCAGGTCGGCCCGCTGGTCAGCGAGGACGCCGCCGAGCGCGTCGAGGCCTGGGTGAACGAGGCCGTCGCGTCCGGCGCGAAGGTCGTCGCGGGCGGCTCCCGCGAGGGCTCCACCTACGCCCCGACGATCCTCACCGACGTCCCGCAGGACGCGAAGGTCCTGCGCGAGGAGATCTTCGGCCCCGTCCTGGTGGTCGAGAAGACCTCCGGCGTGGACGAGGCGTTCGCCAAGGTCAACGACTCCAAGTTCGGCCTCCAGGCGGGCGTCTTCACCCGCAGCCTGGACATCGCCTTCCGCGCCCACCGCGAACTGGCGGTCGGCGGCGTGATCATCGGCGACGTCCCGTCCTACCGCGCCGACCAGATGCCCTACGGCGGCGTCAAGGACTCCGGCGTCGGCCGCGAGGGCCTCCACTCCGCCATGACCGACTACACCGAAGAAAAGATCATGGTCCTCACCGGCCTCCCCCTCTGACGGAAGCCGTCGGTCGGGCCGTCCACACGCGACGGCCCGATCGACTGGTACCATTTCTGGTACCAGTCAAGAAGGAGGCGACGTGTCCATCACCGCGAGCGAGGCGCGCAAGCGCCTGTTCCCGCTGATCGAAGAGGTCAACGCCGACGCGACCGCGGTGGAGATCGTCTCCAAGGCCGGCCGCGCCTACCTCGTCTCCGCCGAGGAGTACGAGGCCCTGGAGGAGACGGCCCATCTGCTGCGTTCCCCGGAGAACGCGCGTCGCCTGATCGAGTCGCTCCAGGAGGCGCTCCACGGCCGCCATCAGGCTCGCGAGCTCATCGAAGACGGCGAATGAAGGTCGCCTTCACCGAACAGGGGTGGGCCGACTACGTCTCCTGGCTGGACACCGACCGCAAGGTCCTCAAGCGGATCAACCGCCTGGTCGAGGACGTCAAGCGCGACCCGTTCGAGGGCATCGGCAAACCGGAGCCCCTCAAGCACATGCTGGCCGGAACCTGGTCGCGGCGCATCACCGACGAACACCGCCTGGTGTACCTGCCCACCGACGACGAAGTGATCATCCTCCAGGCCCGCTACCACTACTGACCCGCCATCTGGCTGGACAAGGTCGCTCTTATCACGGACGTCGAAGAGCTCTTCGTCTGAGCGGCCCGGGCGCGGGACGAGGGGTTGCCCCTTCGTCCCGCGCCGTTGTGCGTCCGGGGGACCTCGGTCAGGGCGGGCAGGATTCGGCCAGGTGGGTGGTGAGGGCTTCGGCGAAGCGGGCGGCGGCCGGGGACGGGGTTTCGGGGAGGACGAGGGCCAGGTGGCGTTCGGGTCGCGGGGGTTTCAGGGGGATCAGGCGTAGGGCGTCCGGGGGGTCGTCCGCTCTGGGGACGAGTTGGGTGGGCGGGGCCAGGGCCATGCCCAGGCCCGCCTGGACCAGGTCTCTGAGGATCTGCCAGTCGGCCACTTCGCAGATGACCCGGCGCGAGACGCCCGCTTCGGCGAAGGTCCTGTCGGTGCGGTGGCGGGTCGTCCAGGCGGGGTCGGTCTCGACGAACGGTTCGTCCGCCAGGTCGGTCAGGGAGACCTCGTCGCGGGCGGCCAGGGGGTGGTCGGCGCGGACGGCCAGGCGGAGCTCCTCGGAGACCAGGGGGATGGCTCGCAGGCCGGGTGGCGGCGGGCCTATCTGGTCGAACAGGGCGCAGTCGAGCTCGCCTTCGGCGACCTTGGCGGCGGTGACGGTGCCGGGGATCTGGCGGACGGAGACGTCCAGGGCCGGGTGGGCGCGGGCGAAGGCGGCGAGCAGGGCCGGGAACGGGAGCAGGCGCGGGTTGATCGGGTAGGTGCCGATCCGGAGGTGGCCGGAGAGCAGGCCCCGGACGTCCTGGACGGCCTGGCGGGCGGCCTCGGCGGCTTCCAGGGTGCGGCGGGCGGCCGGGAGCAGGGCGCCGCCCTCGGCGGTGAGCCGGACGGGCCGGCTGCCGCGCACGAACAGTTCCGCGCCGACCTCGCGTTCGAGGGCGCGGACGGACGCCGACAGCCCGGACTGGACGATCAGCTCGCGTTCGGCGGCGCGGGTGAAGTTGCGCTCTTCGGCGAGCGCGACGAAGTGCCTGAGGTGGCGCAGCTCCATGGGCACATTATCTCTGACAGAGATGGAAGGTATCTCTACTTTCTGCCGGTGAGGGGGTGGGAATGCCGTGAGTGTCTTGGTTGTCTGGAGAACGCCGTCGTTGGATTGGAGCTCGGATGCCTGTCGTTTCGCTGGTCCGGAAGCCCTCTCGCGAGGAGGTGGGAGGCGCCGCGCACGTGCGCGCGTTCTGGGTCGCGGCGGCGGCCTTCTCGGTCGTCATGGCGTTCGGGACCGCGCCGACTCCGCTCTGGCCCCTGTTCGCGGCGCGGGACCGGTTCGGCCCGACGATGGTCACGGTCGCGTTCGCGGCGATCGTCGTCGGGACGGCGACCGGGTTCCTGCTGCTCGGGCACCTGTCCGACCGGCACGGCCGCCGGGTCGTGATCATCCCGGCGCTGCTGGTCACGGCGGCCTCCGCCGTGCTGTTCGTGGTCTGGCACGGGCTGGCGGGGATCATCGTCGCGCGGATGCTGAACGGGGTCGGGACGGGCCTGATGGCCTCGACCGCGACGGCCTACCTGGGTGATCTGTACCGGCGGGCGCGTCCGGACCGTCCGGCGTCGGCGGTGCCGGGGGTGGTCGCGGCGGCGGCGAACCTGGGCGGGCTGGCGCTCGGGCCGCTGGCCGCGGGCGCGCTGGCGGAGTGGGCGCCGTCTCCGCTCGCCACGACGTTCGTGGTGTTCGCGGTGGTGATGGCGGCGCTCGCGGTCGTCCTGCTGCTGGACGCGCCGGAGACCGTGGAGGGCGGGACGTCCGAGCGCCGGTTCGGGCTGCGGCCGGGCGCGGGCGCGATGTTCGCCGGGGCCGCGGGCACGGGCGCGGTCGCGTTCGCCGTGATGGGGTTCTTCTCGTCGCTGAGCGCGGGCATGCTGAAGACCGCGCTCGGCGAGTCGTCGGTGTTCGTGGCCGGGCTGCCGGGCTTCGCGCTGTTCGCGGCGAGCGCGGTCGTGCAGCTCGCGGTCGGCGGATGGTCCGGGACGCGGATGTCGGCGGTCGGGGTCGTGCTGTTCCCGGCGGGGCTCGCGCTGACCGTCCTGTCGGTGTACCACCCGTCGCTGGCGCTGTTCCTGGTCGCGGCGGCGGTGACCGGGGCCGGGGCCGGGCTGCTGTTCAAGGCGGCGATCGCCGAGGCCGCCGGGGCGGCGAAGCCGGAGTCGCGGGCGGGCGTGCTCGCGGTGTTCTTCGCGGTCGGCTACGTCGGGATGGGACTGCCGTCGATCGCGTTCAGCGTCGCGCAGCGCCATCTCGGACTCACCACGTCGATGGTGTGGTTCGCCGCGCTGATCTCGGGCGCCGCGATCCTCACCGTGGCCACCGCCCGGCGCGCGTCCCGGAGAGCCTGAGGGCGGACCGCGAGCCGAAGGGCGGGGCCGACGCGCGGCCCCGCCCTCTCGCGCCCCCGGTCAGGCCAGGGTGACGGTGACCGGCATCTCCTTGATGCCGTTCACGAAGTTCGACCGGACGCGCCGGACGTCCCCCGCGAGGCGGACGTCGGCGAGGCGCGGCAGCAGCTCCTCGAACATGACCCGCAGTTCGAGGCGGGCGAGCGCGTTGCCGAGGCAGAAGTGCGGGCTGCCCTTCCCGAACGTGACGTGGTCGTTCGGCGTGCGGGTCACGTCGAAGACGTCGGGGTTCTCGAAGACGTCCTCGTCGCGGTTGCCGGACGCGAACCACAGCACGACCTTGTCGCCCTCGCGGATCGTCCGGTCCCGCAGCTCGACGTCGCGGGTGGCCGTCCGGCGGAAGTGGTACACCGGGGACGCCCAGCGCAGGAACTCCTCGACGGCGGTCGGCATCAGCGACAGGTCGGCGCGGAGCCGCTCGGCCTGCTCGGGGTGCTCGATCAGCGCGCGCATGGTGTGCGTGATGGCGTGCCGGGTCGTCTCGTTGCCCGCGACGACCAGCAGCAGGAAGTAGTTGTCGAAGTCGTGCGCCGACAGCGGCTCGCCGTCCAGCGGGACCTCGTTGACCAGCTTGGACACCAGGTCCTCGCCGTCGCCGCCGCGCCGCTGCCGGGCCAGCTCGCGGCCGTACTCGAACACCTCCAGCGCGGCGGGCGACCGGAACGGCAGGTCCTTGTACTTCTCCGACTCCTCGCTGTGGATGACGACGTCGGCGTACTCGGGGTCCTGGTTGGCGATGATCCGGTTGCCCCAGTCGATCAGCCGGGTGGTGTCGTCCTCGGGGACGTCCATCATGCGGGCCAGCACGTTGATCGGGAAGTCGGCGGCGACCTCCTTGACGAAGTCGAACGTGCCCTTCGCGAGCGCGCGGTCGAGGGTCCGCGCGGTGAGGCCGCGCAGGAACGTCTCGTACCCGGCGACGGCGCGCGGGGTGAACTGGCGCTGGAGGATGCGGCGCAGCGCGTGGTGGCGCGGGCCGTCGGTCTCCAGCAGCGAGCGGCGGATGGCGGCCTGCCGCTCGTCCACCTCCTCCAGGTTCACGAACCTGGTGGAGGTGAACGTCTCGGCGTCGCGGTCCACCGAGACGATGTCGGCGTGCTTGGTCAGCGACCAGAAGCCGCTGCCGCCGTCGTGCTCGGGCGTCCAGTGGACGGGGTCGGTCCGGCGCAGCTCGGCGAAGATCCGGTAGGGGGTCGCGCCGTCCAGGAACAGGTCCGGGTCGGCGAGGTCCAGGGACGTCGCGGTGCTCAAGCGGGTCCTCCTTCTCAGAGGTGGTAGGCGTACTCGCGGAACTCCCAGTCGGTGACGTGCCGCTGGAACCGCTCCACCTCGTCGCGCTTGTAGGTCAGGAAGGCCCGGACGAACGGCTCGCCGAGCACTTCGGTCAGGTCGGCGTCGGCCTCCAGCGCGTCGAGCGCGGCGGGCAGGTCGCCGGGCAGCAGGGGGGCGCGGTCGGCGTCGTAGCCGTAGCCCTCCAGCGGCTCGGGGCAGTCGAGCTTGTCGCGGACGCCGAGGTGCGCGGCGGCGACCAGGCCCGCGATGCCGAGGTAGGGGTTGGCGGTCGCGTCGCCGAGCCGGACCTCCAGGCGGGTGGACGCGCCGCGCTCGGGCGGGATCCGCACCATCGCGCTGCGGTTGTCCAGGCCCCAGTCGATCAGCCAGGGGGCGAGCGTGTCGGGGCCGAACCGCTTGTAGGAGTTGATCGTCGGGTTGAACAGCGCGGCGAGGGCGGGCGCGTGCGCGAGGACACCCGCGATCGCGTGCCGCGCGGTCGCCGAGAGGCCGTGCTCGTCGCCGTCCTCGCCGGCGAGGACGTTGCGGCCGCCGGCGTCGCACAGCGACAGGTGGACGTGGAAGCCGGAGCCGCCCTCGTCGTTGAACGGCTTGGCCATGAACGTGGCGAGCCGTCCCTCGTGCCGGGCGATCTCCTTGACGGCCGACTTGAAGCGGAAGGCGCGGTCGGCGGCGTCCAGGGCGCCGGAGTGGTCGAGGTTGATCTCGAACTGGCCGCCGCAGAACTCGTGGTTGCCCATGGTCGCGCCGATGCCGTAGTCGCGCAGGCCGCGCAGCGTGGACAGCAGGTGGCCTTCGGGGTCGCCCTTGCGTCCGGCGACGTAGACGTTGCCGGGCGCGTCGCCGTAGCGCCGCCATCCGGTCGGGCTCTGCGGGTCGGGCTCGCAGAGGAAGTACTCCAGCTCGGGTCCGGCGACGGCGGTCAGGCCGGTCTCGCCGAGGACGGCGGTGACGCGGCGCAGCACCTCGCGCGGGCCCTCGGGGCACAGGTCGGTGCCGTGCGGCTCGTAGGCGTCGCCGAGGCAGTGCGCGACGCCGGGCTCCCAGGGGATCGGCTTCAGCGTCGCGAGGTCGGGGACGACCCGGATGTCCGGGAGTCCCGCGCCGAGGCCCTCGGGCACCGGCACCACGTCGCCCTGCGGCGTGGTGTGGTACACCGCCCGGCAGAACGCGAGGCCGTGCTCCATCACCGCGGGCAGCCGCTCGACCAGCACGTCCCGGGCGCGCTCGGTGCCGATGAGGTCGGGGTAGGCCACGCGGACCACGTCGATCCCGTCCGCCCTGAGCCGGGCCACGACCTGCTCGACGGTCGCGCCGCCGCTGTCGGTGCCGTGGCCTCCGGCGTCCCTGGCACGGGCCGCGTCGAGTGGGTTGTTCACCGTCGAACTCCCTCACGGGGGGTCATTTGAGCCCAAACCATATGGCCGGAAGTAAGCGCTGACAAGACCTGGCCGGGACACAATCGCGGCCGCCCCCTGGCCAGGCCCCGGGGGCGGCGATATCGTACGGACCCAAACGAAGACCCGAAGGAGTGGCATGGCCGTGCGAGGCTTCCTGCATCCCCGAACCGCGACGGGTCGCGCGTCGCTGATCCCGAGCCCGCCGTGGCACTACTCCGGCGACCTGCTCACCGTCGAGTACCGGACGGACCCGGCGCGCGTGGCCGAGCTGCTGCCCGCCCCGCTGTCCCCCGCGGACGAGGACCCGGGCGCGGTCGCGATCATCTGGGCGGACTGGCAGTCGTGCTCGGCCTCCGGCGAGGAGCTGCTCGACCCGGTGCGCGCGCAGTACAAGGAGTGCTTCGTGGTCGTCCGCTGCTCCTTCGAGGGCCGGACGTACTCCCGCTGCGTCTACATCTGGGTCGACAAGGACTTCGCCATCGCGCGCGGCCTGCACCAGGGCTACCCGAAGAAGCTCGGCTCGATCCACCAGACCCGTCCGCACCCCTTCGGGGCCGCCGCGCCGCGCATCGCGGCGGGCGGGCGGTTCGGCGCGACCCTCGCCGCCGCCGACCGCCGCCTCGCGGAGGCCGTCGTGACGCTGCGCGAGCCGTCGGACTCCAACGGCTTCGTCAACGGGCACCCGATGGCGCACCACCGCTACCTGCCGAGCATCGAGACCGGCGGCGCGCCCGCGCTGGACGAGCTGGTCGAGTCCGGCGCGTCCGGCTTCGAGGCCGGGCAGGCGTGGCGCGGCGACGCCGAGCTGCGGCTGTTCGAGGCCCCGACCGAGGAGCTCGCCTCGCTGCACGTGGACGAGATCATCGGCGCCTACTACCGCCAGGTCGGCGTCGTCTGGGACGGCGGCCGCAAGCTCGCCTGACCAGCCTCGCCTGACCAGCCTCGCCTGACCAGGCTCGCCTGATCAACGCCGTGAGCGGCGTGCCGGTGGACCCCACCGGCACGCCGCTCGCACGTTCACGGGGTCAACCGCGGCCGATGCGCTCGTAGACCTCCGGCCGCCGGGCCCGCAGGACGAGCGCGAACCCCACGCCCGCCAGCGCGAACACGAAGATCAGGCCGGGCAGCACCCAGACCAGCGGCGAGTTCTTGTCCGCGCCGAGCAGCGCGTCGAAGTTCCGCAAGCACACGACGAACAGCGCGGCCAGGCCCAGCCCGGCGAGGACCGGCGCGACGAGCCGGTTCCACGCGTTCTCGCCGCGGGCGTCCTTCAGGAAGAACGCGACGACGGCCGCCGACGTCAGCGCGAGCAGCAGCATCACGCCGAGCGCGCCGAGGTTGGTGAACCAGTTGAACAGGGTCAGCACCGGGTCCTTGCCGGACGCCGCGAACACCACGACCACCGCGACGGCGAGGACGGTCTGGGTGGCCGACCCCACGTGCGGCGAGCGGTGCTTGGCGTGCGTCCGTGCGAGCGGCGCGGGGAGCACGCCGTCCCGTCCGAGCGAGTAGAAGTAGCGGGCGACCGCGTTGTGGAACGACAGCAGCGCCGCGAACAGGCTCGTGACCAGGAACAACTGCGCGGTGTCGGAGAACGCCTTGTCGAGGTGCTCGGTGGCGAGGCCCCAGATGACGCCCGGCCCCTCCCGGCCGGACCGTTCGATGATCTGGTGCGGTCCGGCGCCGATCGTGATCGCCCACGCGGTGAACGCGTAGAACAGCGCGATGACGCCCACCGCGATGTAGGTCGCGCGGGCGACCGTCCGGCGCGGGTCGCGGCACTCCTCGCTGTAGATCGCGGCGGCCTCGAAGCCCATGAAGCTCGCCATCGCGGCGACCATGGCCGCGCCGGTCGCGCCGGTCCGGACGGCGGCCCAGCCGAGCGGCTGCGCCGACACGCCGTGCGGCGCGTCCGCGAACTGGGCGATGTCGAAGACGAGCACGGTCAGGAACTCGACGGCGAGCAGGACGCCGAGGACGCGCGCGTTGAGGTCCACGCGCCGGAACCCGAGGACGGCGACGACCGCGACCCCGGCGAGCGCGACCGCCCACCAGGGCAGGTCCCAGCCGAGCCGGCCCTTCAGCAGGTCGGCCGTGGTGAAGCCGAAGATCCCGTACAGGCCGACCTGCATGGTGTTGTAGGACAGCAGCGCGACGAACGCGGTGCCGACCCCGGCGACGCGTCCGAGGCCGTGGGTGACGTAGGCGTAGAAGGCGCCCGCGTTCGCGATCGAGCGGCTCATCGCGGCGTATCCGCCGGTGAACACGACGAGCAGGACGCCCAGCACCACGTACAGCGCGGGGATGCCGAGCGTCCGCGACACCGCGAACGAGGTGGGCATGCCGCCCGCCGCGACGGTCAGGGGCGCGGACGCGGCGACGACGAAGAACACGATCCCGGGCACGCCGATGCGGCGTCCGGGGCGGTCGGCGGGAGCGGACAGGGGGGATTCGACATCTGAGATCGCCATCAGCGGCTCCAGGCTGGGCGCGGCACGGGGCGGCCGGCGTGGCGGGGACGGGTCCGGCGCCCCCACGGCTCTCGCGGGCCGCGGGGGGTCGTTCGGCCCCGCACGACATCCGGGTCGCCCGATCGTACGGATTCAAACGAGCGCCGACAAGGGTAGGTTCTGACGAGGCCCGGGCGGAGCGTTCCGCGGCGGGACGGCCCCCGAGACGGATGGAGAGCGCGTGACCGGGCACCACACCCTCGGCGAGACCGAGCAGGCGATCCAGCGGCGGCTCGGCGACGTGCCCATCCGGCACGACGCGATGATGGCCGTCTCCAACATCTACCGGGCCGCGACCGCCATCCGGCAGCACGTGGAGGGCTCGGTGCTGCGCCAGGCCGACCTCACCTGGACCGCGTTCGTGGTCCTGTGGGTGGTGTGGATCTGGGAGGAGATGGAGACCCGCCACGTCGCCGAGGAGGCGGGCATCTCCAAGGGCACGCTCACCGGGGTCGTCCGCACGCTGGAGGGCCGGGGCCTGCTGGAGCGCCGCCAGCACGCCACCGACGGGCGGCTCGTCCTGCTGCGCCTGACGCCCGCGGGCGAGGAGCTGATGTGCGAGCTGTTCCCCGCGTTCAACGCCGAGGAGGCGTTCGTCGCCGAGCCGCTCTCCCCCGGCGAGAGCAAGACGCTCGCCCAGTCGCTCCGCGCCATCGTCGAGCACCTGGAGGCCGACGGCGACGCGCGCCGCAAGGCCCTGCGCGCCGACTCCCCGCCGCCGCCGCGGCGCTCCGGGCGCCGTCCCCGGCTCTGATCCCGCGAGGGTCTGGGCAGCCTTGGTTTGGCGCCTTACGATCATCGCCATGGGTCCCCGATTCGTGCTGGTGCTCAGCGAGAACTGGACGCTGACCGGCGGGCGTGACCTCCCGCGCCTCGTCCGGTGGGCGCGCGAGGCCGAGGACGCCGGGTTCGACGCCGTCATGGTCAGCGAGCACGTCGTGCTCGGCCGGGACGCGTGCGCGAACGGCGTCATGGGCAATCCGCGCGACTACGCGCTCCCCGGCAACCAGGATCCCTCCATGCCGTGGCCGGGTTCGCTGCCGCTGCTGAGCGCGATCGCCGCGGTCACCTCGCGGATCCGGCTAGCGGCGGCGGCCGTCATCACGCCGCTGCGGCATCCGCTCGCGCTCGCGCGCGACATCGGGACCCTCGACCTGCTCTCGGAGGGACGGCTGGTCGTCCAGCCCACGGTGAGCTGGAGCCGCGACGAGTACGCGGCGCTCGGCGTCCCGTTCGAGCGCCGCGGAGCCATCCTGGACGAGCAACTGGAGATCTGGGCGAAGCTGTGGCGCGGCGGCCCGGTGTCGCACCGCGGACAGCACTTCGCGTTCGACGAGGTGTACTTCGAGCCGCGCGCCTTCCGCGAGGACGGCCCGCGCCTGTGGTTCGGCGGCCAGCACCTCCATCCGCGCCTACTGGACCGGCTCGTGAAGTACGGGCACGGCTTCCACCCGTTGGGCCGTCCTACCGAGGACGAGACGGAACGCCTCTCCAGCGCTTTGAATGCGGCGGGCCGCGAGCCGCTCGAAATGATCGGCGGCGTCCGCGCCGACTTCCCCGACGACGACTCGTGCGCCCCGCTCGCGCCCGCCCTGGAGTCGATCCCCGGCCAGATGGAACAGGGCTTCACGACGTTCTGCATCAAGCCGTCCCAGTACATCGACGACCCGGACGGCGTCGGCGCCTTCTGCCGCGAAGTGATCGCCCGCACGTCCTGACGGCCTCAGGGATTCAGCCGTGCCAGGGAGCGGTCAAACGATCAGACCGCGGCGGCGAAGGCGTCCATGAGGAGCTTGCGGTAGCGCGGGATCGCCGAGGCGAGGCCCAGGAGGACGACGCCGACCAGCTCGCCGTCGCGGTGGTAGCCGACGGCGCACTCGGACGTCAGGTCGCCTTCGAGGACGCGGATGTCGTCGCAGCCGAGCGCGGGCGCGCCGAACGACTGGATGCGCAGGTCGTACTGGTCGCTCCAGAAGGACGGCAGCGGCGCGAAGGGCGGGGACTCGACGCCGAGGAGCGTGCGGGCCGCCTTGCGGGCGGTGTCGGTCGGGATCGACCAGTGCTCGACGCGGCGGCACACGCCGTCGTAGCGCGGGTTGGGGAACCGCGCGACGTCGCCGACCGCCACGACGTCCGGACGGCCCTCGACGCGCAGTTCCGCGTCGCAGAGGACGCCGTCGGAGAGGTCGAGCCCGTTGCCGTCCAGCCACGACACGCACGGCGTGGAGCCCACGGCCTCGATGATGACGTCCGCGGCGACGGCCGTGCCGTCCGAGAGGACGACGTCGGCGGCCCGGTGCGGTCCGGGCGGGGTGGACGCGGCGAAGGCGGTCACGGTCCGGCCCAGCAGGAACCGGACGCCCTCGGCCTCGTGGCGGCGGCGCAGCTCCGCGCCGAGGTCGGGGCCGAGCGGGCTCATCAGCGGCTCGGGCGCGGCGCAGACGACGGTCACCTCCGCGCCGAGCCTGCGCGCGGTCGCCGCGACCTCGCAGCCGACGAAGCCCGCGCCGATCACCACGACGCGCACGCCCGGCGCGAGGGACGCGCGGAGCCGGGTCGCGTCGTCCAGGGTGCGGACGACGTGGCGGCGGTCCTCCAGGCCCGGCTGCGGGAGGCGGCGCGGGCGCAGGCCGGTCGCCACGACCAGCCCGTCGTAGGCGAGGGACGACCCGTCCAGGAGGGTGAGCGTGCGGGCCGCGAGGTCGGACGACACGACCGGCATGCCGAGCCGCCAGTCCACGTCCGCGACCGAGGAGCGCATGCGGAACGCGACCGCCGCGTGCGTGACCTCGGACGCCAGCACCTCCTTGGACAGCGGCGGGCGGTTGTAGGGACGGTGCGGCTCGTCCCCGACCACGACCAGCTCGCCCGCGAACCCGGCCGCGCGCAGCTGCTCGGCCGCGCGCAGCCCGCCCATGGACGCGCCGACCACCACGATCCGCCGCATGCTCATCCCTCCAGCCCGTCCCGTCCGGTCAGTCTTCGAGCGTGATCGCCTGGAGCGGGCACACGTCGGCGGCCTCTTCCACGGCGTCGCGGAGGGAGTCGTCCGGGGTCGCGTCGTACTCCAGGTGGCCCTCGTCGTTCAGGTGGAACACGTCGGGGGCGGAGAAGACGCACTGGCCGTGGTCCTGGCAGCGGTCCATGTCCACGATGATCTTCATGGGGGTGGTGTTTCCTCTCGGACGGGGACGAAGGGGCTCAGCGGCGGGGCGCGCGGACGCCGCGGAACTCCCAGTCGCCGCCGAAGGCCGTGGAGACGACCTCTTCGGACTCGGTCGGCTGGGCTCCGCAGTCGTCCCGGATCGGCACGGGCCCGGTGACGATGTGGTTGGTGAGGCGGCCCAGGCCCTCGGCCTCGACCTCGACGACGTCGCCGGGCGAGACCGGCCGCGAGTTGGCCGGGGTGCCGGACAGCAGCACGTCGCCGGGGTTGAGGGTGATCGTGCGGGCGATGTCGGCGACGAGGTAGTGCATGTCCCACTGCATCTCGTCGGTCGAGCCGTCCTGGACGATCTCGCCGTTGACGTAGGTCCGCAGGTACTTGCCGCGGAAGTCCCAGCCGGTGACGAGGCCGGGGCCGAGCGGGCAGAGCGTGTCGGAGCCCTTGACGCGCAGCATCGAGCCGGCGTCGGTGTCGCGGAAGTCGTGCAGGCCGTAGTCGTTGGCGACGGTGTAGCCCGCGATGTGGTCGCCGGCCTCGGACGGCGCGATGTTGCGGGCGGTGCGGCCGATGACGATCGCGATCTCGCCCTCGTAGTTGAGGTACTTGCAGCCCTCGGGGCGGACGACCGCGCCGCCGTGCGAGTTCAGCGCCGAGGTCGGCTTGTGGAAGTAGGTCGGCGCGGGCGGCAGCTTGGTCTGGAACTCCTCGACGCGGCTGCGGTGGTTCAGGTGCACCGCGATGATCTTGGACGGCTCGACCGGCGGCAGGTGCACGGCGTCCGCGGCCGGGACGCGGCGGCCGTCGGCCGACACCAGCTCCTCGCCGTCGCGCACGACGCGCGTCACCGCGCCGTCCAGCAGGATGCGGCGGTACTCCACGGTCATCGGGACGTCCATCCGTTCTCGGGGCGGTCGAACCAGAGGTGCACCTGGCCCGTGCCGACGCTGTTCTCGTACTCGCTGTAGAGGCGTCCGGGAGCGGCGCAGTCCCGCTCGCCGAGCGCGCCGATCATCATGAGGTAGTGCCCGAACCGGGCCTCGGGCTTGAACTTCAGGAACTCCGGCATGTGGTCCAGGACGCGGGCGTGGTCCCCCTTCCGGAACCACTCGATGAGCTCCTCGTCCGCGCGCCGCGCCGCGTCGGTGAAGATGTGCGCGGGGTCGGCGGACTCGTGGTCGCGGATCTGCCGCAGCGGCCAGAACGTGTGCGACAGCGCGCCGGACGCGATGAGCAGCACGCGCCGGTCGGTGTCGGCGATCCCGGCGGCCAGGGCGCGGCCGAGGCGCAGGTTGTCCTCGACGTCGGCGGTCTGGCAGACGCCGATCGAGATCCACCGCTTGCCCGGCCGGTTCAGGTACGGGAAGTCCCGCACGCCCAGGTACGTCCACAGGTTCACCGTGGCGTAGTGGATCGGCAGGTACGGGTCGTCGATCGGGGTGATCCAGGTGCCCTGCTCCTCGGCGTGCGCGGCGATCGCGCGCGCGAGCTCCGGGTCGCCCGGGAAGTCGTAGGGCACCCGGCACATGCCGCGCGGCAGCTCGTCGGACGTGTACAGCCCGGCGCGGCGGTCGTGCGCGGTGACGACGAACTCGACGGTCGTCGCCCAGTGCGAGTCGAGGACGACGACGGTGTCGTAGTCGTCGCGCTCGAAGACGTCCGCGCGGAGCCGTTCGAGCCCGGCGACGAGCGTGGAGTCCTCGCCGCCGTTCAGCTCGCGGCGGGTCACCTCCGGCAGGACGATGGTGGGGACGTGCGCGAGCAGTCCCGCGCCGACTACTTCTCCCATGGGGCCGTCACCGTGTTCTTCAGATCGCAGTAGAAGTCGAAGGACCAGTCGCCGCCCTCGCGCCCGACGCCCGACTGGCGCGAGCCGCCGAACGGGGCGCGCAGGTCGCGGACGAAGAAGCAGTTCACCCAGACCGTCCCGGCGACCAGGGCGGACGTGACGCGCTCGGCGCGCTCGGACGAGCCGGTCGCGACGGTCGCGGCGAGGCCGAACCGCGTCTCGTTGGCCATCGCGACGGCCTGCTCCTCGGTGTCGAAGGTCTGGAGCGTGAGGACGGGCCCGAAGACCTCCTCCTGCACGATCTCCTCACCGGGCGTCGCGAACAGCGTCGGACGGTAGTACAAGCCGCCCAAATCGTCGTTCGGACCGCCGCCCATCAACGCCGTCGCGCCGTCCGCCTTCGCCCGCTGGACGAAGCCGTCCACGCGCTCGAAGTGCTTGCGGTGGATCTGCGGGCCGATGTCGGTCGTCTCGTCGCGCGGGTCGCCCTGCTTGAGCCGGGACGCCTTGGCGATGAACCGGGCCGTGAACTCGTCGGCGACCGACGACTCGACGAGCAGGCGCGTCGCGGCGAGGCAGACCTGCCCGGCGTTGTCGTACTGCTCGACCGCGAGGTCCACGGCGAGGTCGAGGTCGGCGTCGGCGAAGACGAGCAGCGGGGACTTGCCGCCGAGCTCCAGCGAGAGCGGCGTCAGGTTCGGGGCGGCCGCGGCGGCGATCGTCCGGGCCGTCGGGACCGAGCCGGTGAAGCTGATCCGCCGGACGTCGGGGTGCGCGGTCAGCGGGCCGCCGACGTCCGCGCCGTAGCCCTGGACGACGTTGAACACGCCGTCCGGCAGCCCGGCCTCGGCGGTGATGTCGGCGAGCAGGGACGCGGTGAGCGGCGTCCACTCGGCGGGCTTCAGCACGACCGTGTTCCCGGCGGCGAGCGCGGGGGCGATCTTCCAGGTGGCGAGCATCAGCGGCGCGTTCCAGGGGGTGATCAGCGCGCAGACGCCCGCCGGGTCCCAGGAGACGTGGTTGGCGTGGCCGCGGGTCTCGAAGTCCTCGTGGCCGAGGTTGAGCAGCCAGTCGGCGAAGAAGCGGAAGTTGTGCGCGACGCGCGGCATGACCCCGCGCCGGTGCGACCGGATCAGCGCGCCGTTGTCGTGCGTCTCGACCTGCGCGAGCTCCTCGATCCGCTTCTCCACGCCGTCGGCGATCGCGTGCAGCAGCCGGGCGCGCTCCTCGCGGGACGTCCTCGCCCAGGCGGGGAACGCCTTGTACGCCGCGTCGACGGCGGCCTCGGCCTCGCGCGCGCCGCCGGAGGCGATCTCGGCGAGCGGCGCGCCGTCGATCGGCGACACGTCGGTGAACGTCGCGGCGGACGGGACCCGCTCACCGCCGATCCAGTGACCGGTGTCGACGGCGACACCCGCGATCGTTGCCACGGCACCTCCAGGTTGTTTGGTCCCAAATAAGTTTCCGGACGGGAGTGACGGAGGTCAACCCCCCGCTCTAACATTCGGGACCAAATGACTTCTCCGACCCGAGGAGGGACCGTGCCCGAGATGTCCCACGAGCAGTGGCGCGAACGGGCCGCCCGGCTCGTCCCGGCGACCGCGCACCGCATCGGCGGAGGGGAGCGCGAGGAGGGCGGCGACGCCCTCGACGTGGTCTCCCCTCGGGACGGCGCGGTGATCGCCCGCGTGCCGTCCGCCGGGAAGGCCGAGGTGGACCTCGCCGTCGCCGCCGCCCGCCGCGCCTTCGACGAGGGACCCTGGCCGCGGATGAAGCCCGCCGAGCGCAAGGCGGCGCTGCTGCGCTGGGCCGACCTGGTCGAGCGCGACCGCGCCGAGCTGGCGCTGCTGATCGCGCTGGAGATGGGCAAGCCGGTCGCCGAGGCGGACGGCATCGAGCTGCGCGCGACGATCAACGGCCTGCGCTGGTACGCCGAGATCGCCGACAAGGGTCTGGACGAGGCCCCGCGCACGGCGGACGGCTCGCTCGCCCTCGTCACGCGCGAGCCCGCCGGGGTCGTCGCGGCGGTCGTCCCGTGGAACTTCCCGCTCACGATGGCCACCTGGAAGCTCGCGCCCGCGCTCGCGGCGGGCTGCACGGCCGTGCTGAAGCCCGCCGAGGAGTCGCCGCTGTCGGCGCTGCGGCTCGCCGCGCTCGCCGACGAGGCCGGCCTGCCGCCGGGCGTCCTCAACGTCGTCAACGGCCCCGGCGAGGTCACCGGCCGCGCGCTCGGCGAGCACCCCGGCGTGGACGTCCTGGCGTTCACCGGGTCCACCGAGGTCGGCCGGCACTTCCTTCGCTACGCGGCCGACTCCAACCTCAAGCGGGTCTGGCTGGAGCTGGGCGGCAAGTCCCCCAACATCATCCTGCCGGACGCCCCGGACCTCGACGCCGCCGCCGACACCGCCGCCTGGGGGATCTTCTTCAACGCCGGGGAGATGTGCACCGCGCCGTCCCGGCTGCTCGTCCACCGCGACGTCGCCGACCGCGTCGTGGAGCGGATCGTCGCGCGCGCGGGCGCGCTGCGCGTCGGCGACCCGCTCGACCCGGCGACCGAGATGGGGCCGCTCGTGTCGTCCCGGCACCGCGAACGGGTCCTGTCGTACATGGACGCCGGACGCGCCGACGGCGCCCGCCTGCTCGCGGGCGGCGCCGCCCTCGACCGTCCGGGCCACTTCGTCGAGCCGACCGTGTTCGACCGGGTCACGCCGTCCATGCGGATCGCGCGCGAGGAGATCTTCGGGCCGGTGCTGTCGGTGCTGACCTTCGAGGACGCGGACGAGGCCGTCCGGCTCGCCAACGGCACCGACTACGGTCTCGCCGCCGCCGTCTGGACGTCCGACCTGTCCAAGGCGCACCGGATCTCGCGCGCCCTCCGCGCCGGGACGGTCTGGGTCAACTGCTACGAGGAGGGCGACTACAGCGTCCCGTTCGGCGGCGTGAAGCTCTCCGGGCACGGACGCGACAAGTCGCTGCACGCGCTCGACAAGTACACCGACCTCAAGACCACCTGGATCGAGCTGTGAGCGCGCGCGCCCCGAGGCCTTTGATCGCGCTGCCGTGCCGGTTCTCCGAGTCGGCGTCCGCGCTGCGGTACCGGGCCGAGGTCACCGCGCGGGCGCTCGCCGAGGCCGTGTGGCGCGGCGGCGGCGAGCCGTTCATGATGCACCCGGCCGCGCCCGAGGACGTGGCGTCCCGGCTGGCGCGCTGCGACGGCGTCCTGCTGCCCGGCGGCGGCGACCTGCACCCGAGGCACTACGGCGTCGCCGACGAGCACGAGACCCTGTACGACGTGGACGAGGAGCAGGACGCCTTCGACCTCGCCGTGGCCCGGCACGCGCTCGCCGCCGGGCTCCCGCTGCTGGCGGTCTGCCGCGGCCTCCAGGTCGTCAACGCCGTGCGCGGCGGGACGCTCCGCCAGCACATGGAGCCCGACCACCGGCACGTCGTCCACCCGGTGGCGGTCACGCCCGGCACGCTGCTCGCCAAGATCGCCGGCGAGGCGGAGGTGACGGCGTCCTGCTACCACCACCAGGCGGCCGAGTCCCTCGGCGCCGGGCTGGTGCCGGTCGCGCACGCGAACGACGGGACGGTCGAGGCCGTCGAGCTCGACGGCGGGACGGGCTGGTTCCTCGGCGTCCAGTGGCATCCCGAGGACACGGCCGGGACCGATCCGGTGCAGCAGGCGATCTTCACCGAGCTGGTCGACGTCGCGTCCCGGTCGTCCCGCTAGGCGGTCGCGACCTTCGCCAGGAAGGCGTCCAGCAGGCCCTCCATCAGGGCGGCCGTCGCGTCGGCCCGGGCACGGACCTCGCCGAGGACCGTGTCCGGGTCGAGCCCTGCGCCGAGCAGCGCGCGCGTGCCGCCGCCGTTCAGCCACTGCTCCAGGACGGCGGGGGTGATCTCCGGGTGGAACTGGACGCCCAGCGAGCGCCCGACGACGAACGCCTGCGGCGCGGCGTCGTTCCAGGCGACCGTCCGGGCGCCGGGCGGCGCGGACCAGCGGTCGGTGTGGAACTGGAACCACGGCCCGGACGGGACGAGCCCGGCGTCCTCGGTCTCGACCTCGACGAACCCGTACTCGGCGCGGGCGGCGCGCTCGGTCCGTCCGCCGAGGGCGGTGGCGAGGAGCTGGCCGCCGAAGCAGATCCCGAACACCGGGACGCCGGTCGCGTGCGCCTCGCGGATCAGCGCCAGCTCGGGCGCGATCACCGGCGCGGTCTCCTCGTCGTGCGCGGACCAGGCCGCGCCGAGCGGCGCCACCAGGTCGTAGCCGCCGGGCGCGGGCAGCTCGGCCCCGGGGCCCTTGACCACGTGCTCCTCGCACTGCCAGCCGCGGGCGGCGAGGGCGGACTGGAGCCCGTCCACGGGGGCGGACGACTCGTGCTGGATGATCAAGGCGCGCATGGACATATCGTACGGCCCCGAACGATCCGGAATCCAGGGGCTTGTCGGGCATCAGGGGTTGCGCGGCGGGCGGATTGCAGTAAACATTTACTTCATGACCGACAGCCGGACCGCACTGCTGGACGCCGCCGCCGAGGAGTTCGCCCGCCACGGCTTCAAGGGCGCGCGCGTCCAGGAGATCGTCCGGCGCGCCGGAGTGAACGAGCGCATGATCTACCACCACTTCGGCAGCAAGGAGGGCCTCTACCGGGCGACCGTCCAGGAGCTGCGCCGCCGCACCGGCGAGCTCTGGAGGCCCGTGCTGGCCGAGGCCGCCGGGAGGGAACCGGTGGACGGCGTCCGGCACGCGCTGCGCGGCCTGTTCGTCACGCTGGACACTGTCCCGCAGATGATCGCCGTGATGCTGCACGAGTGGCTGTCCGGGGAGTGGCGCTCGACCATGCCCGGCCCGGACGAGCTGCCCGCCGAGCTGCGCAAGCTCTACGAGCGCGGCCAGGACTCCGGGATCTTCGCCCCGGACGTCCCGTTCGAGGTCGTCTACGGATCGGTCATCGGCTCGGTCATCTCCACCAACGTGTTCGTCGACCGCTTCGGCGAGTTCAACCCCGGCAGCATCCCCGCCGACCGGGCCGCGCAGCGCGAACTCGCGATCGACCAGCTCCTGTACGGCATGGGCGCCCGCGACCGCTGACCGCCCCGCATATCGCTCTCCCTGAGACCCCCTGCCCAGCCCGTCCCGTATCCGCTGCGCAGTAAATATTTACTGCGCCTCCCTCCGAACTGGAGAACAGGACATGGCAGAGACCACGCTCAGCCCGCCGCCACCCGACGCGCGGCGGCTCTCCCCCGCGCTGCTGCGGCTCGCGGGCGTCATCATGCTCGCCTCGCTGATGATGCAGCTCGACATGACGATGACCGGCATCGCCACCAAGACGCTGCTGCGCCGCTTCGACACCACGCTGAGCACCGTCCAGTGGGTCACCACCGGCTACATGCTCGCGATGGCCGTGGTCATCCCGGTCGCGGGCTGGGGCATGGAACGGTACGGGGCCCGCGCGGTCTGGATGACCTCGCTGGCGCTGTTCCTCGCCGGGTCGGTCGCCTGCGGGGCGGCCTGGTCGATCTGGTCGCTGATCGCGTTCCGGGTCGTCCAGGGGCTCGGCGGCGGGCTGATCCTGCCGCTCGCCCACGCGATCGCCGCGCGCGAGGCGGGGCCCGAGCGGCTCGGCAGGATGACCGCCGCGATCGCCGTGCCGTCCCTGCTCGGGCCCGTCCTCGGGCCGGTGCTGGGCGGCTGGATCGTCAGCGACCTCAACTGGCGATGGATCTTCTTCGTGAACGTCCCGGTCTGCGCCGCCGCGCTCGTGCTCTCGCCGCGCGCCGTGCCGTCCGGGCGAACGGGGCCATCCGGGCGGGGTCCGGGACGGGCGCCGCTGGACGTGCTCGGCCTCGTCCTGCTCGCCGCGGCCTCGGCCGCCCTCGTGTACGGATGCGCCGAGATCGGACGGCTCGGGTCGTTCGGCTCCGCCCGCGTGATCGTCGCGCTGGCCGCCGGGATCGTCCTGCTCGCGGCGTTCGTGGCGCACGCGCTGCGGCCGGGCGTCGAGCCGATCATCGATCCCCGGCTGTTCCGCTCGCGCCGCTTCGCCGCACCGGCCGCCGGAATCCTGCTCGCGACCGCCCTGATGTTCGGCGCGCTCGGCCTCCTGCCGCTCTACTACCAGCAGGCGCGCGGCGAGAACGCCCTGCACACGGGCCTGATGATGATCCCCTTCGGGGTCGGAATGGGCGTCGCGCTGGCCGTCAACGGGCTGCTCGCCGACCGCGTCCCGGCCCGGCTGCTCGCCGTCGCCGGGACCGTCCTGACCGGAGCCGGGGCCCTAATCTTCACCCGCCTGGACACCCACACGGGCGCGGTCACGACCGGGTTCGCGCAGGTCCTGTACGGCGCGGGCATCGGCGGGCTCCTCGTGACGATCCTGACGGCGGGGATGCGGAGCGTCGCCCCCGACGCCATCCCGCGCGCCTCGACGGCCCTGCGCATCCTCCAGCAGATGGGCGGCTCGTTCGGCAGCGCGCTGCTGTTCGTGATCTTGCAACGACGCGAGGCCGGGCATCCGGGTGGGCAGGCGTTCGGCTCCACGTTCTGGTGGCTGGTCGGCTTCGCCGCGATCACGCTCGTGGCCACTCTCGCGCTGCCGTCCCGGCGGCCCTGACGGGGTGATGTGAGGAGCGACGCTCTTCCGGCCGGGAAGACGGGCGGACGGGCGCGGGTTGGCACTGAGCATGAGTCTCCCGTTCTCCGTGCTCGATCTCGCGCCCGTCGCGTCCGGCTCGACGTCCGCGCAGGCGCTCCGCAACACGCTCGACCTCGCCCGGCACACCGAGGACCTCGGCTACCACCGCTACTGGCTCGCCGAGCACCACCGGATGCCGGGCATCGCCTCCTCGGCGACGGCCGTGCTGATCGGGCAGGTCGCGGCGGCCACCTCGCGGCTGCGGGTCGGCTCCGGCGGGATCATGCTGCCCAACCACGCGCCGATGGTCGTGGCCGAGCAGTTCGGCACGCTGGAGGGCCTGTTCCCAGGCCGGATCGACCTCGGCCTCGGCCGCGCGCCCGGCACCGACCAGGCGACCGCGCGGGCGCTGCGCCGCACCCCCGGCCCGCTCTCGGCGGACGACTTCCCCGAGCAGGTCCACGAGCTGCGCGCCTACTTCGAGGACGGCGGGACCGTCACCCCGGCGGCGGGCAACCGGCCGCCGATCTGGCTGCTCGGATCCAGCGGCTACAGCGCCCGGCTCGCCGGGATGCTGGGGCTCCCGTTCGCGTTCGCGCACCACTTCAGCGCCGAGAACACGCTGCCCGCGCTGGCCCTGTACCGGGAGGCCTTCCGTCCTTCGGCGGACGGCCTGTCCGAGCCCTACGCGATGATCGCGGTGTCGGTCACGGCGGCGGCGGACGACGCGACGGCCGAGCGGCTCGCCCGCCCGCAGGCGCTGTCGTTCCTGCGGCTGCGCCAGGGCCGTCCGGGGCCGCTGCCGTCCCCGGAGGAGGCCGAGGCCTACCCGTACACGCCGCTGGACCGCGAGGTGATCCGCTCCCGCCAGGACTCGCAGGTCGTCGGCGGGCCCGAGACCGTACGGCAGAAGATGGACGCGCTGGTCAAGGAGACGTCCGCCGACGAGGTCATGGTCACGACGATGGTCCACGACCACGCCGACCGGCGGCGCTCGTACGAGATCCTCGCCGGGATCTACGGGCTGCCGGCGCCGGCGGAGGCCGACCTCGCCCACCGATAGAGCCCGCCGGCTAGAGAACGCCGGAAGGCCGCCGTGGCTGGAGCCGCGGCGGCCTTCTGCTGCTTTCGCCGCGGTCAGGTGGACCGGTCTTCGGCGGCGGGCTCGTCCTCCTCGATCGAGAGGACCATGTTCGGGCACATGTCGGCCGCCAGGCGGACGGCCTCGTACTGGTCCTCGGGCGGGGTGTCGGTGGCGAGGACGACCGTGCCGTCCTCGTCGGACTGGTCGAACACCTTCGGCGCGTGCAGGACGCACTGCCCCGCGCCCAGGCAGCGCTCGCGGTCGGCGACGACGCGCATCCCGGTCACACCTCCCAGCGGACGGGCAGCTCGTGGACGCCGTAGATGGCCATGTCGTGCCGCATCCGCAGCTCGTCCGCCGGGACGGCCAGCCGCAGGCCCGGCAGCCCGTCGAACAGCGCGGTCAGCGCGATCCTCATCTCGACGCGGGCGAGCTGCTGCCCGAGGCACTGGTGGATGCCGTGCCCGAACGCCACGTGCTGGGACGGCGGCCTCGTGACGTCCAGCTCGTCCGGACGGTCGAAGTGGCCGGGGTCGCGGTTCGCGGCGGGCAGCGACAGCACGAGCGTCTGCCCCGCGCGGACGAGGCGCCCGTGGACCTCGACGTCCTCGCGGGCCACGCGGGTGGTGCCGAACTGGATGATCGTCAGGTAGCGGAGCAGCTCCTCGACCGCGCGGTCGGCGGCGTCCGGCGAGCCGCGGAACGCGCGGAGCTGGTCGGGGCGGGTGAGCAGGGTGACGGTGCCGAGGGCCAGCATGTTCGCGGTCGTCTCGTGCCCGGCGACCAGGAGCAGGCGGCCGATGCCGGTGAGCTCGGCGTCGGTCAGGTCGGTGCCGGCGGTGATCAGCGTGCCGAGCAGCGCGTCGTCCGGTTCGCGGCGCTTGGCGGCGACCAGCTCGCGCATGTAGCCGGTCAGCGCCAGCCGCGCCGCGTCCACCTCCGCGTCGGTCGTGGTGAGGCTGAGCGCGGCGGCCGACCAGGCGTGGAAGCGGCCCCGGTCCTCGTACGGCACGCCGAGCAGCTCGCAGATCACCAGCGACGGGATCGGCAGCGTGAACGACGGCACGAGGTCGGCGGGCGGCCCGGCGGCACGCAGCGCGTCGAGGTGGTCGGCGACGATGCGCTCGACGCGCGGCGCGAGCGCCTGCATGCGGCGGGTCGTGAAGTACGGCGTGAGCAGGCGCCGCAGCCGCGTGTGCTCGGGCCGGTCCATCGTGAGGAGCATCCCCGGGCGGTCCTCCTCCTTGAACGGCGGACGGCCGCGGACCGGCGACGACGCGGTCACCCGGTCGGCGCTGAACCGCTCGTCCGCGAGGATCGCGCGGACGTCCTCGTGCCGGGTGAGCAGCCAGCCGGTCGCGCCGTCCGGGAAGGACAGCGGGGAGATCGGCGCCTCGCTGCGGATCCGGGCGAGCTCGGGCGGCGGGTCGAGCGGGTCGTCGCGCCGGGTCGGCAGGACGGGTGCTTCGGCAGCCGCCGCGGAGACGGGGCACCGGGCGGAGGCGGACGGTTCGGCGGAGGCGGAAGGCTGGGCGGAGGCTTCGGCTGAAGTGGAGACGGAGGCGGGAGGCTGGGCGGAGGCGGGAGGCTGGGCGGAGGCGGGGGGCTGGGCGGAGGCGGGGGGCTGGGCGGAGGCGGGGGGCAGTGGAGCGCGCATGGAGAGGTTCCCTTCCTCGGTGGATCGCGCCGTGCGCCGCTCTCCCCCGGCGGGACGGCTTCGGCGGGTCCGCCGGGCGGGGGCGGCCTGCCCTCCGAAAATAGAACTGCTTCGTTCTATGTGCGAGGATCCCGCGAGTTCGGGACGTCCAGGAGGGGGGCCAGGATGCCGTCCACAAACCGGTCCACCAGCCCCGGGCCTGGGTTTTCGTCCCTTACAAGGACATGACTGAAGATGACCGCGAACGGCAGATCCGCGAGGAGTCCGGCGTCCACCCGGTCCGGGATCTCGCCCCGGCGGACGGCCCGGTCGAGCGCCGCCTCGATCGAGTCCTTCACCGGCGTGGCCAGCCGCTCCCGCCTGAGCCGGGCCAGCTCGGGGTCCCGGCGGCTGCCCTCCAGCAGCGCGATGAGCAGGCCCCGGTCGAGGACGGACCAGCTCGCGGTGTAGGCCGTCAGGAGCTGCCGGATGTCCTCGACGAAGGATCCGGCGTCCCGCCGCGGCACCTCGGGGCGGTAGCGCTCCATCGCCGCCACCACCAGGTGCGCCTTGGACGGCCACCGCTGGTACAGGCTCGCCTTGCCGACCCGCGCCCGCCTGGCCACCAGGTCCATGGTCAGCCGCTCGTACCCGACCTCGGAGAGCAGTGCGAGCACCGCGTCGAACAGCTCCGCCCGCCGCTCCGGCCGGCTGAGCGGCACCTTGCGGATGCCGGTCCCCCGCTGCCGCCGGCCGCCGCCCGCCGGGAGGCCCTCGGCCACTGGTTCGTTCCGCACGCCGTCCGCCCTTCCCATGGTGCTCAGCACGGTAAGCCCCGCGCCGCCGGACGGCAGCCTGCACGGCCCGATGCGTCCCCTACAGGCCACTTCCCGCGCGCCGGGCGTAGCGGCGGCTGCGACCGGACGGGTCGGAGCGCAGCGCGGGAAGCTCGCGCGCCAGGACGCGGGCGGCGCGCACGCAGAACGCCTCCGGCTCGTCGGCGGCGTCCGGCCGTTCGGGGACGATCGCGTCCACGATGCCGTCCGCGCGCAGGTCGGCCGCCCGGACGCGCTGCGCGGCGGCGAGTTCGGGCGCGCGGTCGGGCGTCCGGTGGACGATCCCGGAGGCGCCCTCCGGCGGCAGCGGCGCGAGCCAGGCGTGCCGCGCGGCCAGGACGCGGTCGGCGGGCAGCAGGGCCAGCGCCGCGCCGCCACTTCCCTCACCCAGCAGAAAGCAGAGTGTGGCCGTCCGGAGAGTGATCAGGTCGGCGAGGCAGCGCGCGATCTCGCCCGCCAGCCCGCGCTCCTCGGCCTCCGGCGAGAGCGCCGCGCCGGGCGTGTCCACGACGGTCAGGAGCGGCAGGCCGAACTCGGCGGCGAGCCGCATACCGCGCCGGGCGACGCGCAGCCCGGCGGGGCCGAGCGGCCGTCCGACGCGCTGCGCCGCCCGGTCCTGGCCGATCACGACGCAGGACGCCGAGCCGAACCGCGCGAGCGCGAGGAGCAGTCCCGGATCGGCGTCGCCGTCGCCCGTCCCGGACAGCGGCGTCACGCTGGACGCCCCGTACCGCAGCAGTTCGCGGATTCCGGGACGATCCGGGCGCCGCGACCGCTCGACCGACTCCCAAGCCGACACCTCGTCGGCCTCGCCGTCAGCCGGGACGGGCATCTCGGTACGAACCGTCCGCTGCGCGGGGGTGGGCGCGGGCTTGGGGGCGGTGGACAGGGTGTCGAGGGCTTGGGCGGCGACTTCGGGGAGGTCGTCCACGCCTACGACGGCGTCCAGGAGCCCCTTCGCAGCGAGGTTCTCGGCCACCTGGACGCCGGACGGGAACGGCTTGCCGTACAGCGTCTCGTACACGCGCGGCCCCAGGAAGCCGATCAGGGCTCCCGGTTCGGCGGCGGTGAGGTGGCCCAGCGAGCCCCACGACGCCAGCACCCCGCCGGTCGTGGGATGCCGCAGGTAGACGAGGTAGGGCAGGCCCGCGGCGCGGTGCGCCATGACGGCGGCGGTGATCCGCGCCATCTGGACGAACGCGATCGTGCCCTCCTGCATCCGCGTGCCGCCGGACGCCGGCGCGGCCAGGAGCGGCAGCCCCTCGGCGGTGGCGCGCTCGACGGCCGAGACGATCCGGTCGGCGGTCGCCACGCCGATCGATCCGGCCAGGAAGGCGAACTCGGAGACGACGACGGCGACGCGGCGTCCGCGGAGGAGCCCGGATCCGGTGACGACGGCCTCGTCACGTCCGCTCCGCTCGCGCGCCCGCGCGAGGTCGGCCGCATACGACGGGCTGAGCGTCCCGTACGAGGGCGGGACGTCCCAGGACTCGAAGCCGCCCGGATCAAGGACCCGGCGCAGCAGCCCGGCGGCGTCGGGACGATCCAGCGGCGCGCTCATAACCCGCAGGCTAGTGCCCCTCCCGCCCCCGTCCGGCGCGGGGTCAGCGGGCCGGTCGCGGGGTCCGCGGGGGCGGGGACGGGGCTCCGGCGCGCGGCAGGGTGAGGACGAGGTGGGCGCCGGTCCGGGTGTCGGCGATGACCAGCGTGCCGCCGTGCGCGTGCGCGATGTCGCGGGAGATGGGCAGGCCGAGCCCCGAGCCGCCGTTGTCGCGCTTGCGCCCCTCGGCGAGGCGCTGGAAGCGCTGGAAGACGCGGTCGCGGTCGGCGGGCGGGATGCCGTCGCCGTCGTCCGCGACGGTGAGGACGGCGTCGGACCCGCTGGACGCGACGGTGACGGTCACGCCCGTGCGCGCGTGCCGGGCGGCGTTGTCCAGCAGGTTCGTGATCAGGCGCAGCAGCGGGCCGCGCGCGCCGAGGACGACCACGCCGTCCTCGGCGGTGACCTCGACCGGGACGCGGCGGGGCCGCGCGCCCTCCTGGCGGGCGAGGTCGCCGAGGTCCACCGGCTCGCGGTCGAGCGGGACGCCCGCGTCCAGCTTGGCCAGCAGGAGCAGGTCGGTGACGATGCGCTGGAGCCGGTCGGCGTCGTTCAGGGCGGCGCGGGCGACGGCGGGCCAGTCCTCGTCCTCGGGATGCTCCAGCGCGACCTCGAGCTGCGCGCGCAGGCCGGTGAGCGGGCTGCGGAGCTCGTGCGAGACGTCCCCGACGAACTGGCGCTGCCGCACGACGGTCTGCTCAAGCCGGTGCAGCGTCACGTTGACGGACGCCGCGAGCTGCGCGATCTCGTCGTGGGTCACCGGGACGGTGACGCGCCGCATCCGGCCGGGACCCGATCCGGTCACTTCGGCCAGTTCGGCGCTCATCTTCCGGACGGGCCGCAACGCGCGCCGGACGGCCAGCGAGACCGACACGGCCGCCATGAGCAGCCCGAGCGGCACGGCGAGCACCAGGAGTCCGGTGAAGTACGAGCGCGAGCGGGAGAAGCCGGGCATCGGCGCGCCCGCGTAGAGCACCCGCCATCCGTGCCGCGTCCGGACGCGGGTGGCCACGACGTAGACCTCCTCGCGGGCGAGGGTGGTCCGTCCGGCGCGGGTGGGGTGCGAGGCGTCCGGACGCAGGTCGGCGAGCGGCGGACGGCCGGCCATCTCGTCGCTGGCCGCGCGGACGCGTCCCCGGTCGTCCAGGACCTGGAGCAGCAGGAAGCCCGTGTCGCCCGGGTGCAGCGCGCCGGGGCCGCGCGGATCGGAGGCGCGGACGGTCCCGGCGAGCGCGCTCACGGCCTTCGCGCCCCGGGCGTGCAGCGAGGCGTAGACCGCGTGCCGCAGCGTCGCGTAGAAGCCGACCGCCCCGGCGACCAGGAGCAGGCCGACCACCAGCGTCGCGGCGACCGTCACCCGCGTGCGCAGTGACCAGCTCCCCGGTGGCCAGCGCCCCGGCATCTCCCCGCGTCCTCCCCGTCGCCGCCTCTCGCGGTCTGCAACCGCCCGAAAGGATCACGCTGCGCCCTGCGGCGGCCGGACGCCACCCCCCGCGCGCGGGCTGGCCGTACCGGGATGATCGCCTTAAGAAATCTTGTGCGGGACGTGGCCGCCGGCGTCGCCGACCCGGCCATTGGCCGGTTGACGTGCGGAAAGACGCGCGAGAGGGAGATGCCGGTGGTCGGGACGGGCCGTGCCGTCACCGTCCCGACCACCGTGCGCCCCGCCGGAAGAGCGCCCCAACGGCGGGGAGGGCCTCGAAGAGCCCCGACTTCGCGATCACCATCCTGGCGCCGATTTCCCATAAAGTCAACTTGTTTTATAGGGAATCGGCGGGGTCGATGTCCGCGCGGCCGGGGCCTCCCACCCCTGGGGTCCCGTCCGCGCGGACATCGTCTTCGGTGCCGCCGACCGCCCGCCCGCACCGCGCCGAGGAGGTACCGCCGGAGCGGACGGTCGCCGAACTGGTTCCCACTGTGCCCGATCTTCGTGCACTGGCTGCTACATCCAGATGACGATCACGTTTCGCGGTTTCGTGCGGATGGGGCACCATGTTGGGCCGGGACGTCCGGCGCGCGCCGGACCGCGAGCGACGAAGGAGGCCGGGGGACGGCATGGACGAGCACAGACCGGACCCCACCCCCGAGCACGACCCGGGCCCCGCGCCCCGGCACGCGCCGGACCCCACCCCTGACCTGGTCCCCGACCTGCCGCTGGACGCCTCCGAGGGCGTGACGCCGCTCGAACCGGCCGACCCGCGCGCGGTCGGCGCCTACCCGCTGCTCGGCCGCCTCGGCGCGGGCGGCATGGGCACCGTCTACCTCGGCCAGGACCCGAACACCGGCGCGCGCGTCGCGGTCAAGACCATCCACCCGCACCTGGCGGACGACCCGAGGTTCCTGCGCCGCTTCCGGGACGAGGCGCTGCTCGCCGGACGCGTCGCCTCGTTCTGCACGGCCCGCGTCCTCGCGCACGGCGAGGAGGCCGGGCGCCCGTACATCGTCAGCGAGTACGTCGCCGGGATCTCGCTCCAGCAGCGGATCGCGTCCGGCGGTCCGCTGCCCGCCGCCGACCTGCACGGCGTCGCGGTCGGCGTCGCGACGGCGCTCGCCGCGATCCACGCCGCCGGGCTCGTCCACCGCGACCTCAAACCGGCGAACGTGATGCTCACGCTCTCCGGATGCCGCGTCATCGACTTCGGCATCGCGCGCACGCAGGGGTCGCAGGGCTCGGTCAGCACGTCCGGGACCGTCCTCGGGACGCCGGGCTGGATGCCTCCGGAAGTCATCGCGGGCGGCCCCGTCTCCTCAGCCGCGGACGTCTTCTCCTGGGGATGCCTCGTCGCGTACGCGGGCACCGGACGGCTCCCCTTCGGCGACGGCCCGGCACCGGAGATCGCCCTACGGGCGGCCAGCGACGAGCCCGATCTCGCGGGTCTGCCTCCGCAACTGCTGTCCGCCGTCCGCTCGGCGCTCGCACCGGATCCGAGCGCCAGGCCCACGGCGTCCGAACTGCTGATGTCGTTGGTGGAGCAGACCGCGACCGAGGCTGAAGGCTTCGCCGCTCCCCCGCGCGCGCACGAGGAAGACGATCCGACCGCACACACCCAAGCCTTCACCGCGATTCCGGACAACGCCCACACGCAGGTCTTCACGCCCGTGCCCGAGGAAGAAGCGCCTTCGCACATGCGGACGCGCGTCCTCGCGGGAGTGGGCGCTGCGGCTGCGACCGTCCTCGTCGGAGCCCTGGTCCTCGGGTTGTCGGACAACGACAAAAGCGATGCCGCGCCTCCGCCGAAACCGACGTCCCCTGCGGCGAGCGTCTCGTCACCGCCTCCGGCTTCGGCTCCGTCCGCGAAGCCCTCCACACCCACGGCCAAGCCGAAGCCCAAACCGAAACCGAAGCCGAAGCACAAGCCCAAGCGGAAGCACAAGAAACACCACGGCCACTAGGCGACGGTCAGGTGCGCATGCTCAGGTGCGCATGCTCACGGCGCGTGGTCAAGTGCGCGTGGTCAAGTGCGCATGTCAGGTGCGCCAGATCAGGATGAGCGCGCAATCGTCGTCGCGTTCGGCGGCCATCAGCTCGACCAGTTCGCGCGCGCCCTTGCGGAACCCGTTGGGGACGAGCCGCTCCGCCTCGCCCAGCAGGCGGTCGATACCGGCGTCCAGATCGCTTCCGGGCGATTCGACCAGGCCGTCGGTGTAGAGCAGCAGCGCGTCGCCGGGACGCAGCCGGCCGCGCTCGGGCGTGGCCGCCAGGTCGGGGATCACCCCGAGGACGACGCCCTTCGCCGGGCTGACCTGCCACGTCCCGCTGCCCGCGTCGAACTGCACGACCGGCGGATGCCCGGCCGACTCGACCGTGTACTCCCCCGTCTCCAGCTCGATCACCACATGGACGGCGGTGACGAACCCCTCGTCCCACTTCTGCCGGTGGAGGTAGCTGTTGCACGACGGCAGGAACCGCTCCGTGGGCACCGACCCGAGCAGTCCGCCGAACGCGCCGGAGAGCATGAGCGCTCGGGTGCCCGCGTCCGTGCCCTTGCCCGACACGTCTACCAGGGCGACTTCGAGGACGCCGTCGTGCAGCGCCGACACCACGAAGTCACCGCCGAAGGACGACCCGCCCGCCTGGAGCATGACGACCTGCGTGTCCCAGCCGCCGGGCAGAGCGGGCATCTCCCCTTGGCTGCGCAGCCGGTCGCGCAGCTCCAGGAGCATCGAGTCGCCGCGCAGCCCCATGACGCCGAGCTGCTGCCGCGTCCGCGCCAGCGTCACCGCGAGGACGCCCGTGACCGCGAGCGTCGCGACGATGCCGGGCCCGGTGCTGCTCGGCGCCCGCCACGCGTCGTAGGCGACCATCACGGCCACGACCCCGAGCAGGACGGCCAGCGTCCGCACGCGCAGGAGCAGACCGCCGCCGAGCAGCGTCAGCACCAGCGCCCCGGACGGCGACCACCGCTGCGACTCGACCGCCCCGAGCCCGAGGACGACGGCCAGCAGCGCGAGGACCGCGAAGATGTAGCGATCCCGCGAGAGCTTTCCCCGCCGGAGCCACCTGTACAGCGCCACGAGCACCGGAATCCGGCGCAGGAACGCGCGGACTCGCGGCGGCAGCAGGTGCACCAGACGTTGAAGCATGACCTGGGCACTGTACCGAGCATCCGGATCGGCGGCCGGACATCCGCGCCCGCGACCACGGATCGCAACCGGCCCGCGACACGCGGGTGACGGGGTTATCCACAGGTGGGGGCGCCCCTTGCGGCACCCCCCGCCGGACGGTGTCCAATGGACGGAGACCCGACCGAGGGAGCTCCCGGCATGACCCAGCCGAGCATGCGCATCACCGTGGACGCCGCCATGCGCGCCCGCGACATCTCCCGTCCGGCGCCCGAAGGCGCCGCCGCCACGCCGTCCGTCCCCGCCGACCCGCCCCGGCGCACCCGGGCCGCCAAGAACGAACGCCGCCGCCTGGGCAAGCGAGGCCCCCGTCCGGCCCCGCAGAACCCCCTGACCGACGACCCCTCGACCGGCGACCAGCCCCCACCGGAAGGAGCCCCATGACCTGACCCCGCCCACCCGCAAGCCACGAATCCCGCCCAGCCGCAGAGCGAGTGCGCGCCCGAGCCGCAAGATCTCGGTCGGCTACAGGGCAATTGCGCCCTCCGGCCGCAAGGCGAGACATCGACCGGCCGCAGGGGCGAGCGCGCCCCCAGGCCGCAGGGCGAGAACTCAGCCGTCCGCAGGGGGCGGGCGTCCCTCCGGTCGGAGGGACGCTCGTGATCTTCGTCCGGCGTCAGGACTCGTTCGGGAGGGACGGCAGCTCGGAGGTGCTCTCGTAGTCGCTGATCATGCGGATGCGGCGAGTGTGCCGGGCCTCTTCGGAGTACGCGGTGCCGAGGAAGATCTCGACGAAGCGGGTCGCCTCCTCCACGGAGTACTGGCGCGCCCCGAGGCTGACGACGTTCGCGTCGTTGTGCTCGCGGGCCAGGCGGGCGGTGTCCTCGCTCCACACCAGGGCCGCGCGGACGCCCTCGACCTTGTTCGCGGCGATGGCCTCGCCGTTGCCGGAGCCTCCGATCACGATGCCCCGGGACGCGGGGTCGGCGACCGTCCGCTCGGCGGCACGCAGCACGAACGGCGGGTAGTCGTCCACCGCGTCATAGGTGAAGGCGCCGCAGTCGACGGGCTCGTGGCCATTGTCCTTCAACCAGGCGACGAGGTGCTCTTTCAGTTCGTACCCGGCATGGTCGCTACCAAGAAACACGCGCATGCGCCGATTCTCGCAGGTCTCCGATGACCAGGGCACGGGCGGCCCCACGAGGCGCCGCCGGGGCCGTCCTCGCGCATGAAGCGGCACGGCCGGCGGCAGCTCAAAGCGGAGGAGGCAGCGGCTCGTCAGCCGACCGCTCCGCCGCCCCCACCTGCGGAGGCACGGCCCCGCCGCCCGCACCGGAAGCCCGCGCGGCACCCCCATCGGACGCGTCCTCGGCGGCCTTGGTGGTCGTGGTGGTCGTGCTGGTCGTGGTGGTCGTGGCCTGGGTGTTCTTGTCGGGGGCGTCCTCGGAGGCTGTCGGCCGCTCCTCTATCAGCGTCGGCGAAGCCTGCTCGATCACGGTTGCCGGGGTCTGCTCGATCACGGTCGCCGGAGCCTGGGCGGTGTGTGACGCGGCGTCCTGGTCCGGATCGGAGGTGGCTGCGTCCTCGTCCGACGCGGACGCGCTGCCGTCGGTCGCCGATGCGTCCTCGTCCGACGCTGGGGCGGCGGCATCCGGCGCCGAGGCTTCGGCGTTCGGGGGCGGGGTGGCCGGGGGGACGTTCGGGGCCCATTGCGGGTAGCCGGGCTGGGCGTACTGGGCGGGCGGAGGGGTGGGAGTGGCGGCCGGGGCCGCGGCTGGGGTCAGGGCCGCGGTGGAGGGCGGGGCCGCGGTTGGGGCCGGGGCCGCGGTGGGGGGCAGGGCCGGGGCGGGGTAGCCGGGAGCGGGGTGGGTGTAGGGGGAGGCGGGCGGCTGGGTCCGCGGGGGGCGGCTGCCGGTGGCGCGGAGGATGAGGAGGGAGACCATGGCGCCGAGGCCGCCCAGCCAGCCGAACCAGAAGCCGAACTGGGCGGCGGTGCTCGCGGTCTGCCAGACGCTGAGGCTGTATTCGCCGCTCGGGAAGTGCAGCGCGTCCGCGTAGAGGAAGCCGCGCAGGAAGCCGGTGACGCCCGCGGCCACGAAGGTGGCCCACCAGCCGAGGACGACCGCGGAGAACAGGCCGCGCTCGGCGGAGAGGGCGCGGGCGCCGCCGAAGACCAGGCCCGTCAGGATCAGCAGGAAGAAGAAGGTCGAGATGTCCTGAGCGAAGATCAGGTCGCCCGCGGGGCCGCTCATCCGGCCGTCCGCGCCGGTGACGCGCCAGCCGGGGGCCTGGGAGATCCGCAGCAGCGGGCCGAGGCCGCGGCTGAGGTCGACGTCGACCTTCACCATCCCGTCATAGACCCACTGGTTGGCCACGACCAGGACATAAAGGACGGTCGGCACCAGCGCGCCGACCGCCACGACGAGCATCCGCCGGACGGTCATGCGCGGCACTGTAGCGGCGATCACACCGGCCCGGCAGGCCTTTTCGGACCGGTTTCCGGGCCCGCGCGGCGGCCCGTTCAGGCGGGGAAGCGGAAGTCCGCGTCGACCTGCTTCTCCAGGTTCTCGCCGGTCGCGGCGTTCGCCCAGCTCCGGGCGTTCTTGAGGTGGAAGTCGATGGCCTGGCGCTGGTACTTCGCCCAGTCCTTGCGGCGGGCGTCCACGGCGGCGAGCATCCAGTCGAGGGCGGCCTCGTTGGCGGATTCCAGGGCGACGCCCTGGCGGCCCTGCTCGACGGCGCGGACGGCGGCGGACTGGCCGACCCAGGTGAGCAGGTCGTCCCCGACGTGCTCGCGCAGGTAGGCGATGTCCTCGTCGCCCTGGATCTTGTTGCCGATGACGGTGATGGCCACGTCGTAGTCGGCGGCGTACTCCTTGTACTGGCGGTAGACGCCGACGCCCTTCCGGGTCGGCTCGGCCACCAGGAACATCAGGTCGAAGCGGGTGAACAGCCCGGACGCGAAGGTGTCGGCCCCGGCGGTCATGTCCACCACGACGTACTCGCCCGGCCCGTCCACCAGGTGGTTGAGGTAGAGCTCGACCGCGCCGGTCTTGGAGTGGTAGCAGGCGACGCCGAGGTCCTCGTCGTTGAACGGGCCGGTGACCAGCAGGGTCGCGCCGTCCACGTCCTGCCCGAGCGCGTGGATCGGGTCGTCGCCGCGCAGCCGCAGCAGCCGCGAGCCGGAGCCCGGCGGCGTGGTCTTGACCATGGCGGACGGCGAGGAGATCCGCCAGTTCCGGCCGCGCAGATAGGTCTTGATCTCGGGGAGCCGGTCGCCCATCGCCGTGATCTTGGCGGCCCGGCCCTCGTCCAGGCCGAGCGCCACCCCGAGATGCTGGTTGATGTCGGCGTCCACCGCGACCACGGGCAGGCCCTTGGCGGTGAGGTGCCGGATGAACAGGGAGGACAGGGTCGTCTTGCCGCTGCCGCCCTTGCCGACGAACGCTACCTTCACGTATGCCCCCGAAACGGATATGAAAACCGTTGCCACTTCCAGGAGTGCCGAGTCTTCCCGAGCGGCGACCGGGAGGCAAGCAGAATCCCCGAGCGGCCCGCGGGTCGGTTCCCGTCCGTCCGGAACGACCGGAATCGGCGCCGGAAGAGGGAGGGACGTCACGCCGTTCCAGTATTTGCAAATGCTTTGCAGGTGCGTGAGTCTGGTGGTAGCGGTGTGGACGCGAGAAAGGGTTGAGCGGATGAGCCGGATGAGCGAGAGCGGCGGCGTGCGGCGCTCACTTGCCGCGGGCGAGTGGGGACGGCTCGGCGGAATGGCCGCCTTCATCCTCGCCCTGCACGTGGTGGGCTGGGGAATCCTCCTCCTGCTCGTCCTGCCGGGCCACTACCGGCTCGGAGACGGCAAGCTGTTCGGCATCGGCGTCGGGCTGACCGCCTACACGCTCGGCATGCGGCACGCGTTCGACGCCGACCACCTCGCCGCCATCGACAACACCACCCGGAAGATGATGAACGAGGGCAGGCGGCCGGTGTCGATCGGCTTCTGGTTCTCGCTCGGGCACTCCTCGGTGGTCTTCGTGGCCTCCATGCTGCTGACCTTCGGCGTCAAGGCGCTCGCGAACGGCATCTCCGACGACGAGTCCGGCCTGCACAAGATCACCGGGACGATCGGCCCGACCGTGTCCGGCACCTTCCTGGCCGCGATCGCGACGATCAACCTGGTCATCCTCGTCGGCATCGTGAAGGTCTTCCGGCGCATGAAGGCCGGAGAGTACGACGAGGCCGCGCTGGAGGAGCAGCTCAACAACCGCGGCTTCATGAACCGCGTCCTCGGCCGGTTCACCAGGCTGATCACCAAGCCGTGGCAGATGTACCCGCTCGGCTTCCTGTTCGGGCTCGGCTTCGACACCGCGTCGGAGATCGCGCTGCTCGCCCTGGCCGGGAGCGCGGCGGCGGGCGCCGGCCTGCCCTGGTACGCGGCGATGTGCCTGCCGATCATCTTCGCCGCGGGCATGTCCCTCTGGGACACCATCGACGGCACGTTCATGAACTTCGCCTACGGTTGGGCGTTCTCCAACCCCGTCCGCAAGGTCTTCTACAACATCACCCTGACCGGCGTGTCGGTCGTGTTCGCGTTCGTCATCGGCGGCACCGAGCTGCTCCAGGTCGTCCAGGACCGGGCCGGGCTGACCGGCGGCTTCTGGGACTGGATCGCCGAGCTGGACCTCAACGTCGCCGGGTTCGTCGTGACCGGGCTGCTGCTCGTCCTGTGGGCGGGCGCGCTGCTCTACTGGAAGCTCGGCCGGGTGGAGGAGCGCTGGTCCGCGGGGCTCGCCGAGGGAACCGAAGAGCCCGCACGAACCAGCGCCTGACCAGGCCCCACGCCCCGGGGCCGACGCGCGAATGGCGCGCGTCGGCCCAAGGCAGCGCGTCGGTCGAGGACGGCACGCCCCGCTGAAGACGGTGCCCGTCGCTCGAGGACGGCGCGCCCCCGCTCGAAGACGGTGCCCGTCGCTCGAAGACGGCGCGTCGGTCGAGGACGGCGCGCGTCAGTCGAAGATCGGGTCGCGGGTGCGGGTGCGCTTGAGCTCGTAGAAGCCGTCCACGGACGCGACCGCGACGACGCCGTCGAACAGCTTCAGGGCCTCCTCGCCGCGCGGGATCGGCGTCACGACCGGGCCGAAGAAGGCGTGCCCCTCGATCTCGATCACCGGGGTGCCGACCTCCTGGCCGACGCGGTCGATGCCGTCCTTGTGGGACGCGCGGACGGCCGGGTCGAGCGAGGCGTCGTCGGCGGCCTTCGCCAGCTCGGGGTCGAGTCCGGCGGCGGTCAGCGCCTCGCGGAACAGCTCCGGACTCCACTCGCGGCCCTCGTTGTGGCGCCGCGTGCCGAGCTCGGTGTAGAGCCGTCCGAGCGCCTCGGCGCCGTACTTCTGCTCGGCCGCGATGGCGATCCGCACCGGGCCCCAGCCGCGCTCGATCATGTCCCGGTACTTCTGCGGGACGTCCTTGTCCTCGTTCAGCACCGACAGGCTCATGACATGCCAGTGCACGTCGAGGTCGCGGTGCTCGGCCACCTCGTGGATCCACCGGGACGTGATCCACGCCCACGGGCAGAGCGGGTCGAACCAGAAGTCGACGCGCTGGGACATCGTCAGCCTCCTCAGGCCAGGTCGTGATTCGTAACGGGCAACCCCGCCCCGTCCGCGCCCATTCCCCGGCGCGGCGACCGCGTTCGGACCGTTCCCGCCGGCCCGCGGGAACGGGGTGCGGCGCGTGGGCGTCCGGAACCAGTCCGCCGCGCGGCGGGTCCGCCGACGCCGCGAGGGCCCCGGCATTGGTAGACATGGAGCGACAGGGTTCTTTCACGACCAAGGAGTACACGTGGCAGGCAACCTCACGCGCGACGAGGCGCGGGAACGGGCGCGGCTGCTCACCGTCGAGTCGTACGAGGTGGAACTCGACCTGACGACCGGCGCCGAGCGCTTCGGCTCCACCACCGCGATCCGGTTCGGCTGCGCCGAGCCCGGCGCCTCGACCTTCGTCGACCTGCACGGCGGGGTCGTGCACGAGGTGACGCTGAACGGCCGGGCGCTCGACCCGGCGTCCTACGACGCGGAGAAGGGCCGCATCCCGCTGCCGGACCTCGCCGCCGAGAACGAGCTGAAGGTCGTGGCGGAGGCGACGTACTCCCGTTCCGGCGAGGGCCTGCACCGCTTCGTCGACCCGGTCGACCAGTCCGTCTACCTGTACACGCAGTTCGAGACGGCCGACGCGCACCGGATGTTCACCTGCTTCGACCAGCCGGACCTGAAGGCCGCGCACGAGTTCACGATCATCGCCCCGGAGGACTGGGAGGTCGTGTCGAACGAGGCCCCGGACCGGGTCGAGGGCCGGGTGCGGCACTTCCCGAAGACGCCGCGGATCTCCACCTACATCACCGCGCTCGTCGCCGGGCCGTACCACGTCGTCCGGGACGAGTACCGGCGCAAGGACGGCACGGTCATCCCGCTCGGCGTGTTCTGCCGCGCGTCGCTCGGCGAGCACCTCGACGCCGAGGCGATCGTGGACGTGACGCGCCAGGGCTTCGCCTTCTTCGAGGAGGTGTTCGGCCGGCCGTACCCGTTCGGCAAGTACGACCAGCTGTTCGTGCCGGAGTTCAACGCGGGCGCGATGGAGAACGCGGGCTGCGTCACCTTCCTGGAGGACTACGTCTTCCGGTCGCGGGTCACCGACGCCGCCTACGAGCGCCGTGCCGAGACGATCCTGCACGAGATGGCGCACATGTGGTTCGGCGACCTGGTCACCATGCGCTGGTGGGACGACCTGTGGCTGAACGAGTCGTTCGCGACGTTCATGAGCGTGCTGTGCCAGGCCGAGGCCACCAAGTGGAAGGGCGCCTGGACGACGTTCGCGAACCTGGAGAAGGCGTGGGCGTACCGGCAGGACCAGCTGCCGTCCACGCACCCGATCTCGGCCGACATCCCGGACATCCGGGCCGTGGAGGTCAACTTCGACGGCATCACCTACGCGAAGGGCGCGAGCGTCCTGAAGCAGCTCGTCGCCTACGTCGGACGGGACAACTTCCTGGAGGGCGTCCGGCACTACTTCGACCGGCACGCGTGGGGCAACACCGTCCTGACCGACCTGCTCGGCGCGCTGGAGCAGACGTCCGGGCGCGAGCTGACGTCCTGGTCGAAGGAGTGGCTGGAGACCGCGGGCGTCAACACGATGCGCCCGTCCTACGAGGTGGACGAGGACGGTAACTTCACGTCCTTCGCCGTCCTGCAGGAGGCCAAGCCCGAGTACCCGACGCTGCGCTCGCACCGCCTCGCGATCGGCCTGTACGACCGGACGCCGGACGGCATCGTCCGCCGCCGCCGCGTCGAGCTGGACGTCGTCGGCGCGCGCACCGAGGTCCCCGAGCTCGTCGGCGACAAGCGTCCCGACCTGGTCCTGGTGAACGACGACGACCTGACCTACACCAAGGTCCGGCTCGACGACCACTCGCTGAAGACCCTCGTCGAGGGCATCGGCGACGTCCGGGACAGCCTGCCCCGCGCCCTCTGCTGGTCGGCCGCGTGGGACATGACCCGCGACGCCGAGATGGCGACCCGCGACTACGTCCGGCTCGTCCTGTCCGGCATCCGCGGCGTCACCGACATCATGGTCACCCAGACCCTGCTGCGGCAGGCGCGGACGGCCGTCCAGCAGTACGCGGACCCGGCCTGGCGCGCCGAGGGCCTGCGCCTGATGGCGGACGCCCTGTACGACCTCGCCCGCGAGGCCGCGCCCGGCTCGGACTTCCAGCTCGCCTACGTCCAGGCGTTCACCGCGGTCGCGTCCTCGCCCGAGCACCTCGCCTACGTGCGCGGCCTCCTGGACGGCACCGAGACCCTGGACGGCCTGACCGTCGACACCGAGCTGCGCTGGACCCTGCTGCGCCGCCTGGTCGTCAAGGGCGAGGCCGGCCAGGCCGAGCTCGACGCCGAGCTGAAGCGCGACCCGACCGCCGCGGGCGAGCGGCACGCCGCCGCCGGCGCCGCCGCGATCCCGACCGCCGAGGCCAAGGCCGCCGCCTGGGAGAAGATCGTCTCCGGCACCCTGCCGAACGCCGTCTTCCGCGCCACCATCGGCGGCTTCGTCGACCCCGACCAGACCGAACTGCTCGTCCCGTACGTGGACAGGTACTTCGCCGAGGTCGGCCGCGTCTGGAAGGAGTGGTCGAGCGACACGTCCCAGACGTTCGCCGAGGTCGGCTACCCCTTCCTCGTGATCGACCAGTCCACGGTCGACCGCACCGAGGCGTACATCGCCGAGGAGCGCCCCCCGTCCGCCCTCGTCCGCCTCCTCTCCGAAGGCCGCGACGGCATCACCCGCGCTCTCAAGGCCCGAGCGAAGGACGCCACCGCCTCCTGACCCACCCACCCGAAAGGCCGCCCGGCATCCCCGGGCGGCCTTTCTCATTGCCACGGATCTCCTTGCCACCGACGACATGCCGCACGTGGTCAGGCTCCATCGACGCCACACCACTTGAAGGGGACCGTTCAAGGTCGTGCGGGCGCCGTCCACCGCGGGGCGGGCTCGAAGCCGCGCTGGTCCGGCTCGCTCCGCAGGGAGCGCAGGGTGTGGGGCACGGGGGTTTCCCCTTGGGGGGCGCGGTGGTGGGGGCGGGGGCGTGGCAGAGTGACGGGGTGGAGACCGCGCGGGACGTGCTCAGGGTGTTGGCGGAGCGGTATGCGTTCGGGGACCTGGAGGCCCTGACGACGGCGCCGAGGGGACCGGTAGCGGCGCTGTGCGCGTTCGGGCAGCGGGTGCTCGATCTGGACGCCGAGGACTTCGGGATGCCGGAGGAGGCGGGGGAGGTCCCGAAGGACCTGCTCGACCGGGCGCGGGCGAGCCGGATGCCGCAGACCGCGAAGGAGCGTCCGCGCGGGGCCCTGGCGAGCCTGCGGCCGGCGTACCGGCTGCTGCTGGAGGTCATCGAGATCCGGTGGCGGCGGCGGGAGATGGCGCCGCTGGTCGCGGCCGTGCACATCGCGAGCGAGTACGCGCCGATGCTGGCGTGGGAGCCGGTGCTCGGGCACGCGGGCGACCCGGCGCTGATCGGACGGTCGGTGACCGGGCCGGGCAGCCGGTTCGGGGTGCCGGTGGAGCCGGGCGCGGCGCGGGCCTGCGACCACACCCGGCCGGAACGTTCCGCGTGCGAGCGGACGCTGCGGGTCGCGCACGAGCCGGGGCCGGGCTGGCGCGCCTACCTGGACCGGCAGCACAGCCAGGTCGCGCGGGCGCTCGGCGACTGCGCGGCGCGGTGCCGGACGCAGTGCAGCGTGATGTCCCGGCTGGACGACGGCGTCCGCGCGGCGCTGACCGAGCGCTGCCGGCTCGCGGCCGACTTCGCCGACAGCGCCCTGGTGCGGCTGCGGCACGCGGCTCCGGTCGGGCACGGGTTCGGGGTGCCGTCGCCGGAGGAGGTCCAGACGGCGTGGGCTCGGGCGCGGGCGTCGCTGCGGCACCAGCCGCTCGGTGAGAAGGCCCTGAAGGACGAGGACAGTGACGGCTACCCGCTGCCGGGCCTGCCCGGGCTCTTCTCGGCGATCGCCTCGACCGAGCTGGTCAAGGACGACCTGCTCGAAGAGGTCTCGCGGCGGCTCAGGGCCGCGCTGGACTGAGCCGCGATCGACTGAGCCGCGCTGGATGAGTCCGCTCGACCAGGCCGTCAGGGGCTTGCCGGGCCGAGGTCGTCCAGGAGGACGGGGCGGCCCGACGCGTCCGCCAGCGGGACCCGCCAGTTCGGGTACTCGTCGGTGGTGCCGGGCTGGTTCTGGGTGCGGCGCTCCCCCACGACGTCGGTGAGCGCGATGCCGACGAGGCGGGCCGGGGTGCGGCGCAGGAACGCGTGCAGGGCGTGGACGACCTCGGCGTCGTGCGCGGTCGAGCCGTCGTCGAGCGCGGCGAGGACGGTCTCCGGGGGCGTGTCCAGCAGGCCTTCGGCGGCGAGCAGGCCGAGCCATTCGGCGAGGTCGCGGCGGTGTTCGGCGGCCTCCTGCGCCAGCGGCCGGGTGAGCAGGCCGAGGCGGTCGCGCAGGGCGAGGTGGTCGCCGTGCAGCATCCCCGTGATCGGCGGCATGTCGTGCGTCCCGACCGTGGCGAGGGACAGCTCCCGCCACTCCCCCGGACGTTTCGGACGGCCCTCGCCGTCGCGCTCGAACCAGAGCAGGGACGTGCCGTAGACGCCGCGCGCGGCCAGGTCCTCGCGGAGGCCGGGTTCGACCGTGCCGAGGTCCTCGCCGACGATCACGCCGCCGGTGCGGGCCGCCTCCCAGGTCAGCGCGGACAGCATCGCGTCCCGGTCGGACGACACGTACGCGCCCTCCGCCGGGGACGCGCCGTCCGGCACCCACCAGAGGCGCGAGACCTGCATCGCGTGGTCGAGCCGCAGCCCGCCGCCGTGCCGCAGCGCCGCCGAGACCATGCCGCGGAACGGCAGGTAGGCGGCTTCGGCGAGGCGTCCGGGATGCCAGGGCGGCTGTCCCCAGTCCTGGCCGAGCTGGTTGAACTCGTCCGGGGGCGCGCCGACGCTCATGCCGGGCGCGAACAGCGTCCGGTACATCCACGCGTCGGCGCTGGCCCGATGCACGCCGACCGCGAGGTCGTGGACGATCCCGATCGGCATCCCGGCGCCGCGCGCGGCCGTCTGCGCCGCGCCGAGCTGCCGGTCGAGCTGCCATTGCAGCCAGGCGTGGAAGTCGACCCGGCCGGCGAGGCGTCGCGCGGCCCGCCCGACGGCCGTGCCTTCGGCGTCGCGCAGGTCAGCGGGCCATTCGCGCCAGTCCGCGCCCTGTTCCTCGCAGAGCGCGCACCACGTGGCGAACGCGGTCAGGGGCGCGCCTTCCCGCCGCCGGAACTCCTCGTACGGCGCGCTGTCCGCGTTCTCCCGAAAGGCGCGGTGAAGGATCTCCAGGGCCTGGATCTTGGCGATGTGGACGGCGTCGCGGTCGATGACGTCGAGGGTCTCGTTGCGCGCGCGCAGGGGCGCGCTGAGGCGGTCCACACGGTCGCGGTCGTCCGGCGGGAGGATCGCGTACTCGGGGACGTCCTCGACGCGCAGGTACAGGGGGCTCGCGAAGCGGCGGCTCATCGGCGAGTACGGCGACGGCCCCACCGGCGGGACGGGCTCGGACGCGTGCATCGGGTTGACCAGGACGAACCCGGCTCCCCGCGCCGCGCCCCACACGGCGAGGTCCGCGAGGTCCCGCAGGTCGCCCATCCCCCAGGACGCCCGCGACCGGACGGAGTACAGCTGCGCCGTCAGCCCCCACGCGCGCGGCCCGGTGCCGAGCCGCTCGGGCGCGACGAGCAGGGCCGCCTCCGCGCCGTCCACGGAGAGCTCGTGCCAGCCGAGCGGCAGTTCCTCGCCGGTCGGGAGGTCGAGGACGCGGCCGTCCGCGAGCACGACCGTCCCGTCCTTGCCGAGGGGCTGCCCGGGCCGCGTGACCACGACCGGCGGGACCCGCCGCGGCGCGGCCTTCCGGGCCAGCTCGTCCCGGACGGCCGCGGCCGTGGACACGTCCGCGCCCAGCGAGGTGAGGACGGCCCGCAGCGTCTCCGGCGACACCACCGCCGGACGTCCTCGCCAGTCGATGTAGTCGGTGGAGACACCGTGCGCGCGGGCCAGAGCCCTCAGATCCAGATCCCGGTCCTTCACCCCCACCCCATGCCCGCGCAAACGGAACCCAAGCCGGGGGTGACGGACGGGACCGGTCAGGCGTGCCAGATGCCGGGCTTGCGGTCGGCCCAGGGGCGGGCCTCTTCGAGCTGGGCGGAGAGCGAGATCAGCGTTCCCTCGCCGCCGGGGCGCCCGGCGAGCATGACGCCGATGGGCAGGCCCTCGTCCGTCCAGTGCAGGGGGACGTTGACGGCGGGCTGGCCGGAGACGTTGTAGACGGAGGTGAAGGGGGTGAAGAGCTTCTGCCGCTCGAAGTTCTCCTCGGGCGACCGGCCGTGGAAGTGGCCGATGAGGGCCGGGGGCTGGGCGAGCGTGGGGTGGAGGATCGCGTCGTACTCGTCCAGGACGGGCAGGACGGTCCGCATGGCGGCCTGGAGCGCCGCGTGGGCCATCATCAGCTGCGGCGCGGTCGTGGCCTCGCCACGGGCGCGGAGCCAGCGCGTGAGGGGCTGGAGAAGCTCCTCGCGGTCCGGCGCGACGGGGGTGAGGGTGGCCATCGCGGCCCAGAGCGTCTCGAAGTGCGGGACGAGATCGGCCGACCAGAGCAGCGGGACGTCCACGACCTCGTGGCCCAGCTCCTCCAGCAGCTCGGACGCCGCGTCGTAGGCGGCCCGGACGTCCGGGTGGATCTCCACTCCCGGGACGCCCGCCTCGATGCTGCGCGCGATGCGGAGACGGCCCGGCGGACGCTCGGTGTACGACAGGAAGGAGCCCTCGACGCCGGGGGCGCGGAACATGTCGCCGGGACGCGGGCCGGCCATGACGTCCAGCAGGAGCGCGGCGTCCCGGACGGTCCGGGTGATCGGCCCGTTCGTGGACAGGCCGAACAGGTCGGGGACGACCGGCCCGTGCGAGATCCGGCCGCGGGTCGGCTTGATGCCGAACAGCCCGCACGCCGAGGCCGGGATGCGGATCGAGCCGCCGCCGTCGCTGCCCTGCGCGGCCGGGGCGAGGCCGGAGGCGACCGCCGCCGCCGCGCCGCCGGACGACCCGCCCGCCGAGCGGCTCAGGTCCCAGGGCGTCCGGGCCGGGGGCGCGACGTCGTTTTCCGTATAACAGGGCAGGCCGAATTCCGGGGTGTTGGTCTTGCCGAGATGGACAGACCCCGCTTCCCTCAGCCGTACCACGACCGTGTCGTCGGCGAACCCGGTGAGGTCGGCGTGCGCGGCCGAGCCGAGCGTCATCCGCACCCCGGACACCATGTTCAGGTCCTTCACCGGGATCGGGACGCCGAGCAGCGGCGGCAGTTCGGCGGGGTCGTCGGCGCCCGCCACCAGCTTCTCCGCGGCGCGGGCCTGCTCCAGCGCCAGTTCGGGGGTGAGCGTGACGTAGGCGCCGACGCGGTCGTTCAACCGCTCCGCGCGGTCGAGGTAGTGGCGGGTCAGCTCGACGGGCGAGAGGTCGCGCGAACGGACGGCGGCGGCGGTCTGTTCGGCCGTGAGGTCGTGGGTATGAGTCACAGAGTCGAACGCTAGCCGCAGGCCCGGGAGGACAATGACCCTACCCGCTCGCCGACTCGGCGAACCCCCCGGAAACAGCGACAAAACTATTAACCCGGCATGACTGGTCCGGGCCCCGCGAACTGATTACTCTGCGCTCGGAGGATCATGCTTCCGGCGCGAAAGGAACACGGAGCGTCATCTATGGCGATCACGGAACGGAGCAACGCGCAGCAGGCCCGCGGCCAGCCCGACCAGGCCGCGGAGCAGCGCCCGCCCGAGGGCGAACCGGTCGCCGACAGGCCCGCCGGTCACGGCCCGGCCGAACGGCCGCCCGGTCCGCGAGGACTGGGCGACAGGCTCGGCGACCCGGCCGTCCGGCAGTGGATCCAGCGCGGCGCGGTCGCGCTGGTGGTGCTGGTGGCGGTCTCGGTCGTCCTCAACGTCAAGCTCGGTCTGGCCGCGGCGGTCCTCGTCGTGGTGGGCGACCTCGTCCGCCGGTCCCGCACCGCCTCCAGCGTGGAGGCGTGGCAGAAGGCGTCGGCGGTCGAGCGTAAGACCGAGCGCCAACTGAAGTCCCTGGAGAAGAACGGGTACCGGGTGCTGCACGCCCGGGCCGTGCCCCGCGACGACGAAGGCGTCAGTGACGGGCGGATCGACCACCTGGTCATCGGCCCGAGCGGGGTGTACGCGATCGACTCCGAGGCGTGGGACAAGCGGCTCCCGGTCCGCACGCTCTCCCACCGCAAGCTCTTCCACGGCCCCTTCAACAAGAAGGACCGCCTGGACGAGACGCGCTGGGAGGCCGACCTGGCCGGGAAGATCATCAGCGAGCAGGTCGGCTTCGAGGTGCCGGTCCAGGGCTCGGTGGCGATCTACGGGCCGTCCATCCCGTGGAAGGTCATGCGGGTCCGCGACGTGGACGTGTACGCGGGGAACCGGGCGCGGGGCTACCTTCGCCGCAGGCCGCGCGTGCTCACCGTCACCGACGTGGAGCGCATCTTCCAGGCGGCGCAGGAGTCGCTGCCGCCGAAGTACCCCGACTGATCGACGCACCGCCCGGGCGGTCCAGCCGGACCGGGCCGCCCACCAGGCTCGACGACGAGTCCCCCGAAGTCTTCTACCACCAGCCCCGAGAGCTCCTACCACCGGCAAGTCCCTCGAAGCCCCCTCCCCGGGCTCGGGACACACCCTTCCCCAGGGCCCGCACGCGCCAGGTCCCGCGCGTGCTCCACGTCACACGCCGACCGCCGGCACGCCCGCTCCCGGTGCCCGCGCGAGCGCCGGGACACGCGCGCTCCCAGTGCCCGCGCGAGCACCGGGACACGCGCGCTCCAGGGCATGGGCGTGCCGTTGGTACGATCGGACGACACCGGCCGGCCGACCCGTTCCCCGGCCCGGCGTCCTCGCGGCGGGCATCCGACGGCGCGCTGGGCGTCCGGGACGTCCGCCACGGCGGAGCGGAACGGATCGGGCACACGGCCCGCGCCGACCGGCGGCAGCGCCGCGCGACCCGCCCCGCTGCGGCCCGAGCCCGGCCCGCGCCCGCCCACCCGCCGCGGACGAGGTCCCCGCTCGCCGTCCACGCTCGTCCACGGTTGGAAGAGGTCTCGATGCCACCGCTCAGGTCACGTACGGTCACCCACGGCAGGAACATGGCGGGCGCGCGCGCCCTCATGCGGGCCAGCGGCGTACAGCGCGAGGACTTCGGCAAGCCGATCGTCGCGGTGGCCAACAGCTTCACCCAGTTCGTCCCCGGCCACGTCCACCTGCGCGAGGTCGGCGACGTCGTCGCGGGCGCGGTCCGCGAGGCGGGCGGCGTGCCGCGCGAGTTCAACACGATCGCGGTCGACGACGGCATCGCGATGGGCCACGACGGCATGCTGTACTCGCTGCCGTCCCGCGAGCTGATCGCCGACGCGGTCGAGTACATGGTCGAGGCGCACCGCGCGGACGCGCTGGTCTGCGTCTCCAACTGCGACAAGATCACGCCGGGCATGCTGCTGGCCGCGCTGCGGCTGAACATCCCGACCGTGTTCGTGTCCGGCGGGCCGATGGAGGCGGGCAAGCCCGTCCAAGGCGTGCACGGCGGCAACAAGCTCGACCTGATCGACCCGATGATCGCCGCCGCGAACGAGTCGGTCAGCGACGCCACCCTCGCCGAGATGGAGGAGAGCGCCTGCCCGACCTGCGGGTCCTGCTCGGGCATGTTCACCGCCAACTCGATGAACTGCCTCACCGAGGCGATCGGGCTGGCGCTGCCCGGCAACGGAACCGTCCTCGCCACCCACACCGCGCGCCGCCGCCTCTACGAGGACGCGGGCCGCACGGTCGTGGAGATCGCCAAGCGGTACTACGACGGGGACGACGCGTCCGTCCTGCCGCTGAACATCGCCACCAAGGACGCGTTCGAGAACGCCATGGTGCTCGACATCGCCATGGGCGGCTCGACGAACACGATCCTGCACCTGCTCGCCGCCGCGGTCGAGGGCCACGTGGACTTCGGGCTCAAGGAGATCGACGAGCTGTCCCGCCGGGTGCCGTGCATCTGCAAGCTCGCGCCCGCGACCGGCAAGTACCACGTCGAGGACTGCCACCGCGCGGGCGGCATCCCGGCGCTGCTCGGCGAGCTCGACCGGGCCGGGCTGCTGCACCGGACGGTCTCCTCCGTCCACTCCGCCTCGCTGACCGAGCACCTCGCCAAGTGGGACGTCCGCTCCCCCGACGTGCTGCCCGAGGCGGTCGAGATGTTCCACGCCGCGCCCGGCGGCGTCCGCACGACCTCGGCGTTCAGCCAGTCCGCGCGGTGGGACGAGCTCGACCTCGACCGCGTGAACGGCTGCATCCGCGACGTCGAGCACGCCTACACCACCGACGGCGGCCTCGCCGTGCTGCGCGGCAACATCGCCGAGGACGGCGCGATCGTCAAGACCGCCGGCGTGGAGGAGGAGCTCTGGACCTTCACCGGCCCCGCCGTCGTCTTCGAGTCGCAGGACGCGGCCGTCGAGGGCATCCTCGGCGGCAGGGTCAAGGAGGGTGACGTGGTCGTCATCCGCTACGAGGGGCCGCGCGGCGGGCCGGGCATGCAGGAGATGCTCTACCCGACGTCCTTCCTCAAGGGCCGCGGCCTCGGCAAGGCGTGCGCGCTGGTCACCGACGGCCGGTTCTCCGGCGGCACGTCCGGGCTCTCGATCGGGCACGCCTCGCCGGAGGCGGCGGCCGGCGGCGTGATCGCGCTCGTCCGGGACGGCGACCGGATCGTCATCGACATCCCGAACCGCGTGCTCCGGCTCGACGTCCCCGACGAGGAGCTGGCCGCGCGCCGCGAGGAGCTGCTGGCCGAGCTGGGCGGCTACCGCCCGCGCGACCGCGACCGCAAGGTCAGCGCCGCCCTCCAGGCGTACGCGGCGATGGCGACGTCCGCGTCCACCGGCGCCGCCCGCGACGTGAGCCTCCTCGCCCGCTGACCTTCGCGCGGGCACGGCCCTCCCGGGCCGCTGACCTTCGCGCGGGCACGGCCCTCCCGGGCCGCTGACCTTCGTGCAGGCACGGCCTCCCAGGCCGCTGACCTTCGCGCGGGCACGGCCCTTCCGGGCCGCTGATCTGCGTGCAGGCACGGATCTGGCCGCTTGGCCTCGCAGGCGACGGCCCTCGCGGGGCGCTTGGCCCAAGCGCGCTCCTGCGGGGGCCGACCTGTGTGCGTTCGATGCCCGTCCGGTTTTTGCCGGGCGGGCGTTGCGCGTTTTGGGATGCGCTCGCGTCGGTGCGCTCGTGGGGGCGGACGGGGGGCGTGAAAGGCGCGGGGGCCAAGGGTCAATACAGGAGAGACCGAACGAAAGGACTCTCCTTGCGACGAATCAGATCAGGCGTGGCGGCGCTCGCGGGCGCGGCCGTCCTCGCCGCCGCGCTGGCGCCGCTCGGCGGCGCGGACGCGCAGGCCGCTCCGGCGCCGGGACGGCAGCCGCTGCCGAGCGGGAAGTCATGGCGGGTCACCCTGTTCACGGGGGACGTGGTGACCGTCCGGACGCGGAAGGGCGCGGTCCCGAGCGTGGGCGTGCGGCCGGGTCCGGACCGGCGCCACGCGATCTTCAGCACGTCCGTCCGCCCGGACGGCCACGTGGTCGTGGTGCCCGGCGACGTGGCGCGGCTGCGCGGACGCGTCGTCGATCCGGCGCTCTTCGACGTCACGACGCTGATCCAGAACGGCCTGGACGACGCGCGCAGCCGCGACCTGCCGCTGATCGTGCAGCGTTCCGGCCGGGCGGTGGCGGCGGCGCTGCCGCAAGGGCGGCGGCTCGCCAGCCTGGACGCGGTGGCCGTCCGGCAGCCGAAGTCAGGTTCGGCGAGGCTCGGGAGCGCGCTCGCCGCCGCGCCCGGCGACGCGTCCCACATCTGGCTCGACCGAACGATCCGAACGACGGCCACGACCCGGACGGCGCCGGTTCCGGTGGCGAAGGCGTCGGTTCCGGTGGCGAAGGCGTCGGTTCCGGTGGCGAAGGCGCCGGGCCTGGACCGGAACCTGGTGCAGGTCGGGGCGCCCGCCGCGTGGAAGGCGGGTGCCACGGGGCGCGGCGTCAAGGTCGCCGTGCTGGACACCGGCGTGGACGCCACGCATCCCGACCTCAAGGGACGGATCGCCGAAAGCGCGAACTTCTCCACATCGCCCGACACCGTCGACCGGTTCGGGCACGGCACGCACGTCGCGTCGATCGTGGCGGGCGGCGGGAACGCGTCCGGCGGGTCCCGCAAGGGCGTCGCGCCGGACGCGAGGCTGCTGGTCGGCAAGGTGCTGAACGACGACGGGCGGGCGCCGGAGTCGCAGATCATCGCGGGCATGGAGTGGGCCGCCGCCCGCGCGAAGATCGTGAACATGAGCCTCGGCGGCGACACGAGCGACGGGACCGACCCGCTGTCGCAGGCCCTCGACGGGCTCTCCCGGCGGCACGGCACGCTGTTCGTCGTCGCGGCGGGCAACGACGGCGCGATCGGCGCGATCAACACGCCCGGATCGGCCGACACCGCGCTCACCGTGGGCGCGGTGGACGGCTCCGACCGGCTCGCGGACTTCTCCAGCCGGGGCCCGCGCCCCGGCCGGACCGCCGCCAAGCCCGAGATCGTCGCGCCGGGCGTGGACATCGTCGCCGACCGCGCCGCCGGGACGTCCATGGGCCGGATCATCTCGGCCCGGTACACCGCCGCGAGCGGCACGTCCATGGCCACCCCGCACGTCGCGGGCGCGGCGGCGCTGGTCGCGCAGCGGCACCCGGACTGGGGTCCGGACCGGCTCAAGGCCGCTCTCGTCGGGTCGGCCGCTCCGGCGAAGGACCGCGACGCCTACGAGGCCGGGGCCGGACGCCTCGACGCGGGCGCGGCCGTGACGGCGCCGCTGCTGTCGCTCCAGGGCGTCCCGCATCTGGGCACGTCGTCGTTCCCGGCGCATCCGGCATTGGGGACGAAGCTGGCGTGGAGCGCGCCGTCCACGGCGGTGACGGCGAACCTGTCCGTCGAGGTCACCGACCGGACGGGCCACCCGGTCGCCGGGGCCGCGAAGCTGTCGGCGACGCGGCTCGCGGTCCCGGCCGGTGGGACGGCGACGGCGCAGCTGACCGTCCGCGTGACCCGTCCGGGCCTCTACACGGCCGAGGTGATCGCCTCGGCCGGCGGACGCACCGCGCGGACGCCCGTCACGTTCGTCGTCGAGCCGCCCAGCCATACCGTGACCGTGGTCGGGAAGCCGATCCCCGGTACGTCCGAGAACGGGTACAGCGGGTCGGCGTCGGTGGTGAACCTCGACGACGTCGCGCTGTTCGCGCAGGCCGTGGACGCCCCGGCCGACGGCGGCGGTGACGGCGGCGGCGGTGGCGGTGGCGGTGGCGGTGGCGGTGGCGGTGGCGGTGGCGGTGGCGGCAAGGTCCGCGTGCCGGACGGCCGGTACAGCGTCGTCGGCGTCCTGTACGACTTCCGGTCGGACCGCACCACGCGGATGGCCCTCACCGGAACGCCCGAGATCACCGTGGACCGGGACCTCACCGTCACGCTGGACGGCGCGGCGGCGCGGCCGTTCGGCGCGAGCGTCCAGGGCACCGCGACGAAGACCGCGATGTCGTCGCTGTCGGTGGTCCGGTCGTTCCGGCAGGGGATCATCGCGGACGGCGTCTACACCGCGGACGCCCTGCCCGGGCAGGCGCTCGCCCAGCCGATGCCGGGCCGCGTCACGACCGGGTCCATCGCCACGACCACCGGGTTCCGGCTGACCGCTCCGGGCACGGTGTACGACCTGTTCTACCCCCGTCCCGGCGGCGTGCCCGCCGACGCGTCGCACGTCGTCACGCCCGCCGAGGTCGCGAGGATGGCCCGCATCGACCAGCGCTTCGCGGCCGTGGACGGTGACACCTCGAAGCCGGTTTCGGACGTCCGGTACGGCCTGGCTCCGGGCGCGCCGCTGTTCGCCGGATTCCAGGCCGGATCGGACGTCCCGTCCGGCACGACGCGCACCGACTACGTCAGCGCCGGCCCCGGCGTCCTCTGGATGCACGAGGCGTTCCCGAAGGCCGTCGCGGACGGCCAGTGGGGCGATCTGGGCGACTTCTCCGAGCCGAAGCCCGGAGCCCGCACCGCCGAGTCGTGGGGCCGCCAGCCGTTCCGTCCCGGCCCGTACTCGGCGACGCGCCACTCCGAGAGCGGCTGCACGCCGACGCCGTCCGTCCGGACGAGCGGGAACGTGCACGTCCAGATGGTGGACCTCCAGGTGCGGCCGGACGGCTTCGACTGCGACCTGATCCCGGCGCTGAAGCACACCATGACGCTCAGCGAGGGCACGCGCCGCGTCGGCCAGGCCTCGGCGGCGACGGCCGACTTCTCCGTCCCGGCTCGGCCCGCGACGTTCACGCTGCGCTACGACACCGACTCGTCGTCCGTCCTGCCGATCTCACCCCGGACGTCCACGACCTGGACGTTCCGGTCGGGCGTCCCGTCGGGGTCGTCGTCCGAACGGCTGCCGCTGCTGCTGGTCGACTACGACCTGGGCCTCGACCTGCGCAACCAGCCGACCGGCGCGCCCGCGACGTTCACCGTCGCGCGGCTCGCGGGCTCCGCGCGCGGCACGGTGACGGGCATGACGGTCGAGACGTCCGTGGACGGCGGCAGGACGTGGCACGCGTCGGCCGTGCGCGCGCTCGGCGGCGGACGGTTCTCCGCCCCGCTTCCGAAGCCGGGCGCGGGCGGATCGCTCTCGCTCCGCGTGACCGCCCGCGACTCGGGCGGCGGCTCCGTCCGGCAGGAGATCGCCTCGGCCTACCGGCTGCGCTGAACCGCTTCCCTCCGGGGTAGGCGATGGCATTACGTCCGAGGTCATCGCCCACCCCGGCCGGCACGGGCCAGACTGAAGATCGTCAACCGGACGCAACGGGCGTCCGGAGGATCCTGAGGAGCACGAGATGCCCGCCGCCTACGCCATCGCCCGCATGTTCCCCCCGGCGCGCCTCCACGACGACGTCCTGGAGTACCTGGAGCGCATCCAGGAGACCCTCGACCCGTTCGGCGGCCGGTTCCTCGTGCACGGGGGCGTCCCGGACGTCAAGGAGGGCGAGTTCCCCGGCGTCCTGGTGATCGTCGGCTTCCCGGACGCGGCCGCCGCCTACGGGTGGTACGAGTCGGACGCCTACGCGGAGATCCTCGCCAAGCGCGCCGACCACATCCCGAGCGACCTGTTCATCGTCGAGGGCGTGGACGCGGACTACGACATCAGCAAGACCGCGGCCGAACTGCGCAGGCAGCGCGACAGCGCCGAGTGACGGCGCAGGGTGACGGCGCAGGGTGACGGCGCAGGGTGACGGCGCAGGGTGACGGCGCAGGGTGACGGCGCCGAGTGACGGCGCCGAGTGACGGCGCAGGGTGACGGCGCCGAGCGCCACTACCGAGTGGCGCCGGAGCGATGCCGGTGGGACGGCACGGCTGAAGGGCCCCGGACACTCGTCCGGGGCCCGGTCCGTTCCGTCCGGGTCAGGAGCAGCAGCCCCCGCCGCAGCAGCCCCCGCCACCGCTCGCGCGCGGGGCGGGCGCGGACGCCTGCCCCGTCACGGCGACGGTGGACAGCAGCTTGACGGTGTCGTCGTGGCCCGCCGGGCAGGGGGCCGGGTCGGACGCCTGGATCATCGGGCGCGAGACCTCGAAGGTCGATCCGCACGCGCGGCAGCGATAGTCATACCGTGGCACGCGACCAGGATACGTGCGGACGCGACCCGGCACGGGACCGGCGGAGCGGGACGGGCGGCCACGCCGGTCAGGCGGCCGGTTCGGTGACGTAGGGAGCCCACTGCGGGTCGCCGTCCGGGACGATGCCGATGAGCCGCCAGTGCGCGCCGCGCGGTACGCCGGGCGTGATCGGGAGCGTCCAGCCGAGTTCCTCCAGCAGCCGGTCGGCCTTGCGGTGGTTGCAGGTCCGGCAGGAGGCGACGCAGTTCTCCCAGACGTGCTTGCCGCCGCGGCTGCGCGGGTGCACGTGGTCGATGGTCTCGGCGCGGCGGCCGCAGTAGACGCAGCGGAAGTTGTCGCGGCGCATGAGCGCCGTGCGCGTCAGCGGGACGCGGGTGCGGAAAGGGATGCGCACGTACCGGCGCAGCCGGATCACCGACGGGATCTCCACCGTCATGGCGGCGGAGTGGAGGACGGCGCCGGAGACGTCCTGGTGGACGATCTCGGCCTTGTCCCGGAGGACGAGGACGACGGCGCGGCGGAGCGGAAGGGTCGTGAGGGGTTCGTAGGTCGCGTTGAGGAGCAGGACCTGACGCATCAGACGGCCTCCGCCGGGTCGAGCGCAGCCGTCGCGGTGGGATCGGTCGTTCGTTTCTTCGCCTCGGCGGGCGCACGACTCGCGCGCGCCCCGACCCGAGGCCCGAGTATCGTCTCCGGCACCTGTGCACCCGCCATGAGGACCTCCCCAGGGGCGTTTCCGGTCCGTCCGTTACCAGTCCGCCGGCCACCGCCCGGCCCGGGGGACGAGCGAGCGGTGGAAGCCGACCGTGACGGCCGGCCCGCAATCAGTGTGGCCCCTGAGCTGGCCGCCCGCTACCCCCTTTAATCCCCATGAACGCGGCGGTTCGAACGGCGCCGGCGGTGAACGTGCCGAAAAAATCCCGCCGCCGCGGGGACTCCGGCGGAACCGGCCGGACCGGCCCGGGACGGATCGGACGGCCGATGTCGCTCGTCCGATCCGTCCAGCGCGGGCACCGTCCGATCAGTTCTTCGGAGCGGCGGGCGCCGCGGGCGCGCCGGGCGCGGCCGGAGCCGCGGGCGCGTTCGGCGCGGCGGGCGCGGCCTGAGCCTTCGGGGCAGCCTGAGCCTTGGGCGCGGCCTGGGCCTTCGGCGCGCCCTGAGCCTTGGGCGCGGCCGGAGCCTTCGGCGCTGCTGGGGCCTTCTGCGAGGCGGGCGATGCGGGAGTCTTCGGCGCGGCCGGAGCCGCGGGCGCCGCGGGCGCGGCCGGAGCCTCCGGCGAGGCGGCGGGCGCGTTCGGATCGGCGGGTGAAGCGGGCGCGTTCGGATCGGCGGGTTGCTCCGGAGCGGTGGCGGGCGCCTCCGGCGCGGCGGGTGGGTTCGGAGCGGTGGCCGCGTCGCGGCCGGTCGCCGGAGCGCCGCCCGCCGGGGCCTGCGCCTCGGCCTGCTGCCAGGTGACCCGGCCGTTGATCTGGACGCTGCCGCTGGTGGAGGACGGGACGGCGGCGGTCAGCTCGCCCTTCGCCGTCGCCCCGGCCTTGAGCTCGCCGTACGAGCAGCGGATCGCCGAGTCGTCCGACTTGCACTGCGAGGAGACCTTGGCGACCTTGAGCTGCGGTGTCAGCCGGTGCGTGAGGACGACGTTGTTCACGCTCTCGCCGCCGACGTTGCGGATCGTCCACTTCCAGGTCACCGCGTCGCCCGAATGGGCGATCTCCGGAGCGGAGTAGGAGAACTGGACCTTCCCGGCCGGCGCGGGCGCGGCCTGGCCGGCCTGCGCGGCCTGCGCGGCGAGCGCGGCGGCCAGCAGCGAGGCGCCGAGCACCGTCCCGCCCAGGGCCGTGCGGCGTACGGCGATGGTCTTCTTCATGTGCAACCCCCGACTGGAGTACTGTCTGATCACCAAACGTTCTACCGATGTCACCGCGCGTATACACCTTGTGACACCCCATGATCTTGGGATCGGGTTCCGGTCCGGATGAATACAGTGCTCGCATGAGCCGACCGCAGTACCCTTCCGCGCCACGCCAGGACGTCGCCGACGACCTGCACGGCCACCGCGTCCCCGACCCGTACCGATGGCTGGAGGACGCCGCCTCCGACGACACCGCCAAGTGGCTTTCGGCGCAGGACGACCTGTTCCACCAGGTGGTGGACGGCCTGCCCGGACGCGACCGGCTGCGCGCGCGGCTCGGGGAGCTGCTCGGCGCGGGCAGCGTCGGCTCCCCGGTGTGGCGCGGCGCCCGGCGGTTCTTCACCCGGCGCACCGCCGACCAGGAGCACCCCGTCCTGTACACCGTGGACCCGGACGGCTCGGAGCGGGTGCTCGTCGACCCGACCGCGCTCGACCCGTCCGGCACGACGACGCTCGACGGCTGGCAGCCGGACAAGGAGGGGCGGCTGCTGGCGTACAAGGTCTCGCACGGCGGCGACGAGGAGTCCCTGCTGCACGTGCTGGACGTGGCGTCCGGCGAGCGCGTCGAGGGTCCGATCGACCGCACCCGCAACTCCGTGGTCGCGTGGCTGCCCGGCGGGGAGGCCTACTACTACGTGCGGCGGCTCGCGCCCGGTGACGTCCCGTCCGGCGAGGAGCAGTTCCACCGGCGCGTCTACCTGCACCGCGTCGGCGCCGATCCGGACACCGACGTGCTCGTGTTCGGCGACGGGCTCGACAAGACGAACTACTACGGCGTCGGCGTCAGCCGCGACGGCCGCTGGCTCACGGTCACCGCGTCCGCCGGGACCGCGCCGCGCAACGACCTGTGGATCGCCGACCTGGCCGCCGGGCCGCTGGAGAGCCCGGAGTTCCGGCCCGTCCAGGTGGGCGTGGACGCCGGGACGTCCCTGCACGTCGGACGCGACGGACGCGCCTACGTGTTCACCGACCGGGACGCGCCGCGCTCGCGCGTGTGCGTGACCGACCCGTCCGACCCGTCCTACGGGAACTGGCGCGACCTCGTCCCCGAGGACCCGGAGGCCGTGCTCACCGACTTCGCGATCCTGGACGACCTGGACCGGCCGGTCCTGCTCGCGGGCTGGACCCGGCACGCGATCAGCGAGATCACCGTCCACGACCTGGAGACCGGCGAGCGCGTCGGCGAGGTCCCGCTGCCCGGCCTCGGCTCGATCGGCGGCATCGTCGAGCGTCCCGAGGGCGGCCACGAGGCGTGGTTCGGCTACACCGACAACGTCACGCCCTCGTCGGTGCTGCACTACAACGCGCTGACGGGCCAGACGCACGTGTGGGCGTCCGCGCCCGGCACCGTCGAGGTCCCCGAGATCGAGACCCGGCAGGTCACCTACGCCTCGAAGGACGGCACGGACGTCCGGATGCTGGTGATCTCCCGCCCGGACGCCGCCGGCCCGCGCCCCGCCGTCCTCTACGGCTACGGCGGTTTCAACGTCTCCCTCACCCCGGCCTACTCGGCGTCCATCCTCGCCTGGGTCGAGGCGGGCGGCGTGTACGCGGTCGCGAACCTGCGCGGCGGGTCCGAGGAGGGCGAGGACTGGCACCGCGCCGGGATGCGCGACCGCAAGCAGAACGTCTTCGACGACTTCCACGCCGCCGCCGAGCGCCTCATCGCGGACGGCCTGACCACCCCGTCCCAGCTCGCGATCTCCGGGGGCTCGAACGGCGGCCTGCTGGTCGGCGCCGCCCTGACGCAGCGCCCCGACCTCTACCGCGCCGTCGTCTGCTCGGCGCCGCTGCTCGACATGGTCCGCTACGAGAAGTTCGGGATCGGCCAGATCTGGAACGACGAGTTCGGCTCCGCCGGCAAGCCGGACGAGCTGGAGTGGCTGCTCGCCTACTCGCCGTACCACCACGTCCGCGAGGGCGTCGAGTACCCGGCCGTCCTGTTCACGGTGTTCGACAGTGACAGCCGCGTGGACCCGCTGCACGCCCGCAAGATGTGCGCCGCGCTCCAGCACGCGACGTCGTCCGACCGGCCCGTCCTCCTGCGCCGCGAGTCCGATGTGGGCCACGCCGCGCGGTCCGTCACCCGCTCCACCGCGCTGATGACCGACACCCTCTCGTTCCTCGCGCACCAGACGGGTCTGGCTCTGACCTGAGCTTTCGGGCCGAGGGCTCGCCCCTCGGCCCGAAAACCGTGGCGGGCGCGCCGACCTCGCCTGGCACTGGGTCATGCGGTGGGTTGGATCACACCGCCGGATCCGAGGGGGACAGCAGGTATTGACGCGTGGTCGAATAATGCCGTGCGCTCTTCGACGACGCAGGATCCCGGCCTGTTCGACCGCGTGCTCGGACTGCTTGCCGACCCGCCGGACATGGCCGCCGCGCCGCACGGCTACCTGGACCTGCTCGCCGCCGAACCCGCGCCGACGCTGGCCCAGCGGGTCATGCAGTCCACGCTGCTGCCGCAGGTCTACGAACGGGTGTGGCGGCCGGTCGCGTTCAACCTGTCCAAGGGCTGGCCGACCGGCCCGGACACCGCCGAGGAGCACGCCCTCGCCCGCGACTGGCTCGGGCTCGGGCAGCCCGGCGACATCGCCAAGCCCGCCGCGACCGTCCTCGACCTGGCCTGCGGGCCGGGCAACACCACCCGCGCCCTCGCGTCCGGCGTCGCCGAGAACGGCCTGGTCGTCGGTCTGGACGCGGCCCCCGCCATGCTCGCCCGCGCCGCCGCCGACAGCCAGGGCATCGCCTACGTGCGCGGCAACGCCGTCTCCCCGCCCTTCCGCGACGGCGTCTTCGACGCGGTCTGCTGCCTCGGCGCGCTCTACCTCTTCGACGACCCCTGGGCGGCCCTGGACGGCATGGTCCGCGTGCTCCGCCCCGGCGGCCGCCTGGTCATCCTCACCACCCGCCGTCCGCCGCTGCCGATCACCCGCCTCACCGGCGACGTCCTCGGCCGCGCCGCGGGCATCACCATGTTCGACGACGACCTCCCGGACGACCTCACCGCCCGCGGCCTCACCGTCCTCCACCACCGCCGCTATCCCCTGATGCAGTTCATCGCGGGGGTGCTGGACTGAGCTCCGGTGGACGGGAAAGGCCCGGGACGGCGGCTGCCGGCGGACCGCGCCTCCGCTGGTGGCCGACGCCCCGGGGGTTCACAGGTGCCCGGCGGGCCTCTCAGTGGATGCGTTTCTCCAGGTAGATGTTGATGATCCCGTTGATGACCTCGCGGTGGGTCTCGCGCCAGCCGAACTTGCGGTAGAGCGCGAGGGCGGGGCCCTGGCGGGCCGTGGTGTCGGCCCGCAGGACGCGGTAGCCGAGCTCGGCGGCGCGGTCCTCCAGGGCGCGGACGAGGACCTCCCCGTAGCCGCGCCGCTGGAACTCCGGCCGCACCCGCAGGCGCACCATCTCGACCGCGTGCTCGCGGGCGGGCGGCTCCGGCGTTCCTCCGCCCTGCGCGCGGGCGACGCCGCCGGGGACCAGGTCGGCGCGGCGGAGTCCGCCCATCGCGACGATCCGGCCGTCCAGCTCGCCGACGAGGAACTCGCCGTCGCCGCGGAGGTAGATCTCCTCCATCCGGAAGAAGTCGTGGTCGTAGTAGACACCGTCGCCGGGCCGCAGCCCGACCTGCGCGAGGCCCTGCCGGTGCAGGGCGAGCACGGCGGCGTGGTCGGACCCGACGTAGCGGCGCAGGCGCAGCCCGCCGTACTCCCACAACGGCGGGTCGGCCCGCACCCGGACGAGGTCCGGGCGGTCTGGACGGCGCCGTCCCGCCACGGTGGCCGGGCGCGGCCCGGCCCCGGACCGCGGTCCGGCCGGTGGAGACCCGGGCCGCGCCCGGGCGGATGTGGCCCCGGCCGGGTCGGCCGGGTCGTCGGAGGCGCGCGGTCGTGCCGGTGCCGCCCGGGGTCCGGGCAGTTGGCCCTCTGGCTGTGGCATGCCGCGTCAGACCTGCTCTGCGGGCGGGACGGCGGGCTTGGGCGGCGTCCCGGTGGGGCTCTGCACGTGCGGGCCGGACAGCGCCTCGTAGAACTCGCTCAGCGCGGGCATGCCCGGGTGCTTCGCGCCGACCGCCGCGCCGATCTGCCGCGCCCGGTGGACGAGGATGTCGGAGCGGTGCTCGGCCGGCAGGTCGAGGATCGCCTCCTGCGCCGCGGTGAGCGCGGCGTCCGGGTGGCCGGCGTGCAGCTTGCACGACGCCCGGTCGAGGCGGACCAGGGTCAGGTCGACCCGGTCGGTGGGCGCGTAGAGCGTGAGCGCCTTGCTCAGTGATTCCTCCCCCGTTTTGTGGTCGCCGAGGTTGGTGTAGGTGTCGCCCTCGTAGAACGCCATCTGCCGTTCGGTGAAGCCGAACACGAGGTCGCCGGTGTGCTCGCGGCTGAGCTGGTCGAACACCGACCGGCCGCGCAGCAGGGCGCGCCGGGCGCTGGGCGCGGCGTCGCCGCGGCCGCGCAGGGCGAGCTGGCCGAGGGCGCGCGCCTCGACCGCGGGCGCCATCGCGGCGGCCACGCTCGGGTCGCGGCCGGCGAGGTCCTGGGCCTTGCGGGCCAGGTGCAGCGCCTCGCGCGGGTCGCCGTAGTACATCGGGACCAGCGCCTCGCGGACGGTCACCCAGGCGCGCAGCTTGCGGTCGCCGGTCTCGTCGGCGGCCGTCCGCGCGGTCCGGAAGAACGAGCGCGCCAGCCGGTGGTCGCCCAGGTTGATCATGATGAGCCCGGACAGCCCGGACAGCTGGGCGGCGATCCGCAGCAGCCGCTCCTGGAGCTCCACGGGCTGCCGCTTGTCGGCCATCCGCCGGACCTCGGAGAAGTCGAGCAGCACGTCGCAGAGCATGCGCAGCGACGGGGTGGCCTGGTACTGCTGGCCGTAGCCGAGCGTCGTCTCCTCCCACTGGTCGAGCATGGTCGGAGACACGGTCGCGCTGACCAGGGTGTCGTCCATCTTGCGACGAAGGTTGTCCACAGCGCCCAGGAACTGGCCGTCGAGCGTCACGACGCCCGACCCCGCCAGCAGGCTCAGCAGAGTCCTACGAAGCACGATGTCCTCCTCTCCCACATCGATCGAGGCGGGGCCGTCAGCGCGGCGGTCCGGACCCCTGGGGTTTCTTACGGAGACCCAGTGCCGGTCGTCCGGCGCCGGGACCACGACCGCCCCGATGAGGGCGTCGGTGTCGTCCGGCGGCCGGGGACCGGCATCCCGCGGGGACGGGACGCCGGCGGGGACCGGGCCGCCGCCCGTCTCGGCGGGACGGACGGCGTGGGCACGCCCGCAGATGCAGGGACTGCGGTACCCGAGATCGTCGGGTTCGACCCGGTAGACGGCGCAGAGGTAGTGGAGGTACTCGGGCCCGGGGCGCTTGTAGCCGCTCTCGTAGGCCGACAGCAGGGTGTCGCCGAGCTTGGGCTCGGGCTTGCCGTCCACCTCGAAGAGCGCCCGGACCTGAGCGACGATGTCGGACAGCGCGACCCCGTGGGCGAGGCGGTGCGCCTTGATCGGCGTGGTGCCGAACAGCGGCCCGCACTGATCGTGGATGTCCACCGCGATCTGCGCCGGGCCACGTCCCCTGGCGAGACCGCGCGCCCTGATGCGGCGGGCGATCTCGGTCTCCTTCTTCGGGGGGTCTGACATCGTTCCGGCCTCCTCACCGCTGGGCCGGGGGGAGGTCCTCGGAAGGGAGGGCCTGACCTCGGGGCCACGGCGACCGGTAGCTAGGTCAACCTCTTCGGACGGAGCTTTTCCCGCATCGCCCGCAAAGGGGTGGGTGATACGAGAAATAATCTCTTGCGCACGCAGCGTAACGCCCGCTCTGGGGCAGGCCAAGCGTTTCTTCGGGAAGACGGGCACAGCGGGAGCGCCTTGTCCCCCGCAGGTAGAGATTCCTCCTCCAGGGTCGGTCAACCTCCCCCTGAGATGGGGGAATCCCGTACTTCGCCAGACAGGCGGCCCCTTGACCGAGCACCGTGGGGATTGCGATTCTCGCCGCGTGTAACGGATCGGAAGCGCTGAGTTCGATCACCGCGGGGGCCCGGCCCGGCCGGGAGGAAGATCTTCACCCGCGGCGAGAGGGACCATTCGGCCACACGGGAACGGCACGAGCAGTCCTCGGAATGCACGTTGACGGAGGGGGTGCGCAGGTGGCACACGACGAACGCGTCGGCTACCTGGAGGAGCTGGAGCACGAACTCGACACGCGCGGCCTGGTCGCGCGGGTGGTCCGGACCCGGTCCGGCCCGGCGTTCCTGCGGGTGGTCAACCCGGAGGCGGCGAGCCTGGCCGAGGACGTGACCTGCGCGCCGGCGCCGGACACGCGAGGCCACTACTACTACTGGTGGTCATGGGGGGAACGCATGCACAGGGTCGGCGATCCACGCGGGGCCGCGTCCAAACTGGCGCACGTCCTGCAACCGCTCCGACAACAGACGCGCGGTCTCGAGGCGCAGGGCTTCGAGATCCGCGATCCGGCCACAGCGGGGGGCAGGCCCTCGGGCCGCCCCTGACGGGGCCGGAAGCGTCCCCGGGGGTCGTGGCCGAAACGGCGCGGCAGCCGCGGCCCCCGCGGGACCCATCACCTCCAGCGCGACCCGGCTCCCTCCGAGCAGGCCGGCCAGCGCTTCCGTCCGCCCTCTCCGACCAGCCGCGGACCCGCTTCCCACGCCCGATTCATCCGGGTCCGCGGCCCCGGAGCAGGCCCTTCCCGTCCGGTGCGCGCCACCCGTCCGGCGATGTACGAACCCGTCGTCACCGTCCCCTACGATCGGGCTCGTACCGCCGCAGGTCCACGGGCGACGTGGCGCGGCATCCACCATCGGTCGGGGAGGGTCTGCCCCATGTACGGCACCGCGGCGTTCAGCGCGCCCGTCGCCCATGCCGCCGGGGTGCTCGGCGAGCCCCTGGTGAACATGGACGGGAAGGCCGAGCAGTACTGCGTCAGCAAGGCCGGCGAGGAGCCGTCGACGACCTGCCGCCTGTTCTGGAACGTCACGCACAGCCCGGACGCGACCCGGTTCGTCCACAACTACGCCCTCGACGACTGGACGGGCAAGCTCGTCGCGATCGTCGTGACCTTCGTCATCGCGCTGGTGATCCGGAACGTCGCGCACCGGATGATCACCAAGATCACGCTCCGGATGGCCGAGGGGACCATGTCGGAGAAGGTCCGCGAGCGCAGCCGGACGATCTTCGAGGGCAGCCCGGCGCTGCTGTCACAGCGGCGCGCGCAGCGGGCCAAGACGCTCGGCTCGGTGCTGCGTTCGGTGGCGTCCGTGGTGATCATGGGCACGGCGCTGTTCAGCATCCTCGGCTACCTCGGGCTGAACCTGACGCCGATCGTGGCCAGCGCCAGCGTCATCGGCGTCGCGGTCGGCTTCGGCGCGCAGAACGTCGTCAAGGACTGCCTCGCCGGGATGTTCATGCTGCTGGAGGACCAGTACGGCGTCGGCGACGTCATCGACGTCGGCAGCGCCAAGGGCACGGTCGAGGCGGTCACCCTGCGCGTCACCCGGATGCGCGACGTCAACGGCGTGGTCTGGTACGTCCCGAACGGCGAGATCAAGAAGGTCGGCAACGAGTCGCAGAACTGGGGCCGCGCGGTGCTCGACATCCCCGTCGACATCGGGGAGGACGTCGAGAAGGTCAAGGAGATCCTCCAGGCCACGGCCGACACGATGGCCGACGACCCCAAGTGGAGCGACCTCATCCTGGAGCGCCCGTCGGTCTGGGGCGTCCAGGCGCTCGCCGCGGACGCGCTGGTCATCCGCGTGGTGCTGAAGACCGCGCCGGGCAAGCAGAGCGAGTGCGCCCGCGAGCTGCGCGAGCGCGTCAAGGTCTCGTTCGACGAGGCGGGCGTCTCGGTCGCCACCCCCAGCGCCTCCTGACGGCCCGCGGCCGCGTCCCGGCGGCACGCCGCCCGCGTTCGCCTCGGCCGGCCGCGCTCCGATCTCGGTTGACGCGTCCCGGCCTCGGCCTATGGGCCCAAGCCCGACGATCTAGAGCGTGAGCGGCCTCCCACCGCATAGGCTTGGGGCGTTATGGCTGATCCCGAACAGGTGACCTTCTACGAGGCGGTCGGGGGCGAGGAGACGTTCCGCTCGCTCGTCCACCGCTTCTACCAGGGCGTCGCGGACGACCCGGCGCTGCGCGCGATGTATCCCGAGGAGGACCTCGACCCCGCCGAGGAGCGGCTGCGGCTGTTCCTGATCCAGTACTGGGGCGGCCCGAACACCTACAGCCAGCGGCGCGGCCATCCACGCCTCCGCATGCGGCACGCCCCTTTCGTGGTGGACGAGGCGGCCAAGGAGTCCTGGCTGCGGCACATGCGCAAGGCGCTGGACGAGACGGTCGCGGAGTTCGGCCTGCCGCCGCAGGCGGAGCAGATGCTCTGGAACTACTTCACGATGGCCGCGCAGAGCATGGTGAACGCGCCTTCGTGACCGCCCGCGCGGGGTGACGGTTCTTTCCGTTCCGGGTAGATCGTCGGTATGACGCGATCCCCCTGGTGGCGCCACGCCGTCGTGTACGAGGTCTACGTCCGCAGCTTCGCCGACGGCGACGGTGACGGGGAGGGCGACCTCCGGGGCGTCCGGTCGCGGCTCCCCTACCTGCGCGACCTCGGCGTGGACGCGCTGTGGCTGACGCCGTTCTACCCGTCCCCGCTCGCCGACGGCGGGTACGACGTGGCCGACTACACCGGCGTCGACCCGCGGTTCGGGACGCTGGACGACTTCGACGCCCTCGTCGCCGACGCGCACGCGCACGGCCTCCGGCTGATCATCGACATCGTGCCGAACCACACCTCGGACCGGCATCGGTGGTTCCGGGAGGCGCTCGCCGCGCAGCCCGGCGATCCGGCGCGCGAGCGGTACGTGTTCCGGCCCGGCCGGATCCGCCCGGACGGCCGGATGGAGGGGCCGCCGAACGACTGGCCGTCCATGTTCGGGGGCCCGGCCTGGGAGCGGCTCCCGGACGGCCAGTGGTACCTGCACCTGTACGCGCGCGAGCAGCCTGACCTGAACTGGCGCACCCCCGAGGTGCGCCGCGAGTTCGAGCGGATCCTGCGGTTCTGGCTCGACCGGGGCGTGGACGGGTTCCGGATCGACGTGGCGGCCGGGCTGTTCAAGGACGCCGCGTTCGCCGACGCCGGCGCGGACGCCCGCGACACGCTGCGCGGCCGCATCTACAGCCGTCCCGAGGTGCACGGTGTCTACCGGGACTGGCGGCGCATCCTGGACTCCTACGACGGCGACCGGATGGCGATCGGCGAGGTCTGGACCGACAGCCCCGACGAGCTCGCCCGGTTCCTGCGCCCGGACGAGCTGCACCAGGCGTTCCAGTTCGACCTCCAGCTCGCGCCCTGGTCGGCGACGGCGTTCCGGGACGTGATCCGCGCGGCGGTCGCGGCGGTCGAACCGACCGGAGCCGCGCCGACGTGGGTGCTGTCCAGCCACGACATGCCGCGGCACGTCACCCGGTACGAGCGTCCGGCCGGAGTGCCGGGCATCGGGACGGCCCGCGCCCGCGCCGCGCTGCTGATGCTGCTCGCGCTGCCCGGCTCCGCCTACCTCTACCAGGGCGAGGAGCTGGGCCTGCCGGAGGTCGAGGACCTGCCCGACGAGGCGCGGCAGGATCCGATCTCGCGCCGCACCGGGGGCAAGCGCCCCGGCCGGGACGGCTGCCGCGTGCCGCTCCCCTGGTCCGGGACGGCCGAACCGTACGGGTTCTCTCCGGACGGCGTCCGCCCCTGGCTGCCGATGCCGCCGGACTGGGCGTCGCTGACCGTCGAGGCACAGGACGGCGATCCGGGATCAATGCTGACGTTCTACCGGAGGGCGCTGGCGCTGCGCCGCGAGCTGCTTCCCGGCCTGCCCGAGCGGATCGAGTGGCCGGACGACCCGTCCGACGCGACCGTGGCGTTCCGGCGCGGACGGCTGACCTGCGTGCTGAACTGCTCGGACAGCCCGGTCCGGTTGCCGCCCGGCGAGGTCGTCCTCGCGAGCGCGGTCCGCTACGGCGACCTGCTGCCCGGCGACTCGTCCGCCTGGATCCTCGCCTGATCCCGCCGCCGCGGAGGGGGCCGGAACTGACGAGGCGTGGGACGCGGACCTGGGGGATGGTCCGCGTCCCACGCCTCGGGGGTGGGAACCGGAGCCCGCGCGGGGCTCACGGCTCGGCGGCTACAGCGGGGGACGCTGCGCCAGGGTCGGGTCCTCGCCCATCGGGGTCGGAACCACGGAGGTGGCCTTCATGGCGGGCGCGACGCCCGCCCAGCGCTGGAGGTCGGCGATGGCCTTGGCGCGCTGCGCGTCCGGCAGCTTGGCGATGAGCCGGCCGCTGTGGTTCATGCCCGGCGCGACGTAGACGGCCGAGTCGCGGCTGCCCTTGCCGAGCCGGAACGGCTTGCTGCCCCACGGGTCGTTCGCGCCGTAGAGGAACAGCATGTGGCTGGCGCTGCTGCGCACCCAGCGGTCGATGTCGCGCATCGCCTTGCCGTTGTCGAACCGCATCGGGATGTCGCGCGGGACGTACGTCCGCGGCACGTAGCTGCTCTCGTAGCGGAGCAGGTCGTGCAGGTTCGGGAACTTCGGCGACGGCCAGCCGAGCTGCGTGCCCGCCTGGTAGTAGTACGGGATGAACGCCTGGAGGCTCTGGTCGCTGTAGGACGAGACGTCCGAGACGGTGTTGAAGACCTTGTAGATGTCGTCGTCGGAGGCGTTCGTCGCGGGCAGCGAGGCGCACTCGGACTGCAGGTGGTACTGCCAGAAGCCCCACTCGAAGTCCATGACGGAGTTCTCGAAGGCGCGGTCCACGGTGCGCAGGATCGAGAACGTCCACTTGTTGGCCTTGGCGTCCGCCTTCATCCGCGTCTCCATGGCGGAGCGGCGCTTCAGGATCTCGCGAGCCAGGTCCTTCACGTGCGCGCGGCACTTGGGGTCGGTGCCGACCGTCTGGAAGAACCGGTCATAGGCCTTGTCGTGGTTGTTGTCGTAGTCGTTCGGCGCGACGTACACGACTGAGCCCGCCACGTCGTTCGGGTAGAACCGCTTGTGGTAGGTCGCGGTCATGCCGCCCTTGGACGCGCCGGTGTTGATCCACTTGGCGCCGTAGATCGGCTTCAGCGCCTGGACGATCCGGTGCTCGTCGGTCGCGGCCTGCCAGATGTTGTCGTACTTCCAGTTCGCGTTCTGCGGACGCGACGGGGTGAAGTACCGGTACTCGACCGAGATCTGGTTGGCGTTCAGCAGCGCCGTCGGCTCGGACTGGAACATCGTCTCGGGCGTGTTGTAGCCGCTGGTGTACTCCACCATCGGCGCGCTCGCGTCCCGGTGCTCCAGCATGATCCGCTGCTCGAACCACTTGCCGCGCGGGTTGCGGTGGTCGACCGGCTGCTTGTAGGTCAGCCAGAACCAGCGGTAGCCCGGCAGGGTCGACGGCTTCTCCTGGACGGACATGCCCTTGATGGCCTTGAGCCGGGCCAGGATGTCGCCCTTGGCGGCCGCGGGGGCCGCCTGGGCCGCCCCGGCGATGCCGATTCCGGAGGCGGTCAGGCCGCCCGCCAGCAGCAGGGACAGTGCCCCGTGGGAAACGCGCCGCATCTTCTCACCTTCACGTGGGATCGCCACAATTCGCGTTGCGACCGTAGAGGGAAGAAGTGTGACGAAAACATACCGGGGGGACGCTTGTTACACACCCGTGACCATGTGGCGATCTCCCGGTAGCGCGCCGGAGCGCGCCTTGGCGCGCAGCAGACCGGGCGAAGGGACGGATCAGACGAGGCCGCCGCTGAGCAGGTGGGTGACCAGCCAGGCGAGGCCGACGAGCAGGGCGAGGCGGCGCAGCTGCCAGCCGATCGGCTTGCCGCGGATGGCGAACACGTTCCAGACCAGCTCGGAGAGCGTGTCGCCGCGCTGCCGGTTGAACACCGCGGGCAGCTCGATCGCGAAGAACATCAGGATCCACAGGATCCAGGCGAAGACATAGGGGGACATGAGGGGACCTCGGGCGGACACGCCGGCCCGGACCTCGGGGCGAGGTGCGGGCGGGCTCGGGACGGGACGCTGTCCCATTGATCCCCGCTAGCCGAGATCGTTACCCCAGCTCAGGAGCACTGTTTCCGGAAATCTTCGGAAAACCTAGGTGAGGACGTCCACGGCGCGCTGGAGCAGGCCGCGCAGCGCCGCCAGCTCGCCCTCGTCGAAGGCGTCCACGAGCCGGCGCTCGACGGCCGCGGCGGCGGCGTCCGCCTCGTCCAGCAGGGTCCGGCCCTCGGGCGTGAGCCGGGTGACCAGCACCTGGGCATGGTCCTCGGACGCGCGCCGCTCGATCAGCCCGCGCGCCTCCAGCGTCTTCAGCACCGTCGTCATGCTCTGCGGCGTCACCGCGCAGTAGCGCGCCAGCCGCGCGCCGGAGACGCCTGGGGCCAGCGACAGCGCGTACATCGCGGCGTACTGCGGGACGGTCAGCCCGAACGGCCGCAGCACGCGGCTCTTCTCGGCGATGAGCGCCTGCTCGGCCCGCTTGATCAGCATGCCGGGCCGCCAGGCCGTCGCCTGCTCGATCCGGTCCTCGCCCGCCATCGGATCCCCCTCCCGAACGCCTCACCTTACCAATACTCGACGGCTTGACAAGGTACGTGCTTGCATCAGAGTCTTTGCATCCATCAGAGTTCTTATGGTTCGTCGACCTCGAAGGGATTCGCCATGCCCGGTTCGGACCGGCCCCCGCGCCGGCAACGGCGCCGGCACCGGCCCCGGCGCCGTGACGGCCGCGCCTTGACGCTCGGGGTGGTGTGCGGCGCGCTGCTGCTCATCCCGATCACCGCCACGGGCGCCGCCGAGGCCACCGCCGACGTCGGACGGTCGCTGCACGCGGGCCTCGCCGCCTCGCAGTGGGTGGTGAACGCGTTCTTCCTGACCTTCGCGAGCTTCATGGCGGGCACCGGCTCGCTCGCCGACCGGATCGGACGCCGCCGGATGTTCGCGTCCGGGCTCGCGCTCTTCACGGCGTCCATGCTGGTCGCGACGGTCGCGCCCGGCATCGGCATGCTCGTCGCCGCCCGGCTGCTCGCGGGGGCCGGGGCCGCCGCCGCGACCACCGGCGGCAGCGCGCTGCTGGCCGCCGCCTTCCCGGACGGCCCGTCCCGCGCCCGCGCGTTCGGCGTGTTCGGAACCGTCATCGGCCTCGGCCTGGCGTTCGGCCCCGTCGTCGCGGGACTGCTCGTCACCGGCCTCGGCTGGCGCGCGTTCTTCGGCGTCGCCGCCGTCGCGCTGCTGCCGAGCCTGCTCGCCGTCCCGCTGCTCGCCGAGTCGCGCGCGCCCGTAGCCGCATCCCTGGCCGCGCCCGAGGCCGCGCCCCTCGACCGGGCGGGCGCCGTGACCTTCACCCTCGGCCTGTCCGCGTTCACGTTCGCGCTGGTCGAGGGCCCGACGCTGGGCTGGACGCACCCGGCCGTCCTCGGCGGGTTCGCGGCGTGCGCGCTGCTCCTCACGGCGTTCGCGATCGTCGAGCGGCGGCACCCCGCCCCGCTCGTGGACCTCGCCCTGCTGACCCGCCCGCGCTTCGTCGCGATCTCGGCGATGCCGTTCCTGCTGGCGTTCGGGTTCGTCGCGCTGACGATCGTCCTGCCGCCGTACTTCATGGCGACGCTGCACGCGTCGGCGGGCCGGGCGGGCCTGCTGCTGATGCTGCTCACCGGCCCGACGCTGCTGCTGCCGCCGCTCACTGCCGTCCTCGCCCGGCGACTGTCGCAGCGCGTCCTGCTCGTCGCGACGCTGCTGCTGGTCGCGGCCGGGACCGCGCTGCTGGCACTCGTCCCGGGCGGCGCGGGCGCGGGCTCGCTCGCCGCGCCCCTGCTGCTGGTCGGGTCCGGTTTCGGGATCTCGCTGGCCATCATGGACGGCGCGGCGATCTCGTCCGTCGAACCCGAGCGCGCCGGGATGGCCGCGGGCCTGTTCAACACCGCCCGGATCACCGGCGAGGTCGTCGCGGTCGCCGTCCTCGGCGCGCTGCTCAGCACGCTGACCCGCGCCGGCCTGGCCGGACGCTACGGCTCCCGGACCGCGTCCGAGGCCACCTCCCGGCTGCTCCAGGGCGACATGACCCCGCCGTCCGCCGTGCCGGGCGGTTACGAGGCCGCCGCGACGCACGCGTACGCGGGCGCGCTCCACGACGTGTCGTGGGCGCTGTCCGCGCTCTCGCTGGCCGGCGCGCTGATCGTCGCCCGCCTCCTGCGCACCCCCGCCGCTCCTGCCGTTCCCGCCGCTCCCGCCGCTCCTGCTGCTTCTGCTGTTCCCGCTGCTCCTGCTGTTCGACCCTTGGAAGGAAACGCATGCCCGCTGTCGACGTCCTGATCAGCTCCGGCACCAGCACCGTCAACTACCTGGTGACCGGCACCGGACCCGGCCTCGTCCTGGTGCACGGCACCGGCGCGGACGGCCCGGGCAACTGGGGGCCGCTCATCGACGCCCTCGCCGACCGCTTCACGATCGTCGCGCCCGACCTGTCCGGCGCGGGCGCGACCCGCGACCCCGGCGGCCCGATCCTGCTGGACGACCTGGTCGCCCAGGCGCTCGCGGCGGCCGACCACGCCGGGCTGGACCGCTTCCACCTCGCCGGCCACTCCCTCGGCGGAACCGTCGCGCTCGCCCTCGCCGCGTCCGCGCCCGACCGGGTGCTCTCGGTCGTCCCCCACGCGGCGTGGGCGAAGACCGACCCGTGGATGGCGTTCCAGTTCGACCTGTGGTCCCGGCTGACCGTCCTCGACCCGGAACTCCAGGCACGCCTGCTCCAGTGCACCGCCATGGGCGACGCCACGCTCCGCGCCCGCTCCGACGCCGACTTCGCGGCGGCGACCGAGGGCTTCACGCACGCCGTCCGCGCCGTCTCGGACGGCTACCTCCGCCAGATCGAGACCGACCGGACCGTGGACATCACCGCGCTGCTCCCCCGGATCACCGCCCCGACGGTGATCATCTCCAGCGCGGACGACCGGATCGTCCCGCCGCACCACCAGCGCGCCCTCGCGGAGGCGATCCCGCACGCGCGCATGGTCGAGGTCCCCGGCGGCCACGGCCTGCCGTTCGAGGACACCGCCCTATTCGTCCGGACCTACACCGAGATCCTCGACGCGCAGGCCGCGGCGATCCCCTACTCGGCCGGGGCGCGGTAGCGGGCGATGAAGTCGCGCTCGTACGGGGTGAAGCGGCGCAGCCGGTTGTTCTCCACGTCGAACGCGACGAGGACGGAGGTCGCGCGGGCGTACACGTTCTCGTCGTCCCGGACCTCGTAGGCCAGGGTGAACGACGCGGCCCGCGCCTGCGTGATCCACGTCTCCACCCGGATCGGGTCCACGGTCGGCAGCAGCGGCGTCACGTAGTCGATCTCGTGCCGCGCGACCACCATCCCCCGGATGGGTTCCTCGCCCTTCCGGACGGGATCGCTGTGGAACATCTCCAGGCGGGCGTCCTCCAGGTACCCGAGGAACTTCACGTTGTTCACATGGCCCTGCGAGTCGATGTCGCCGAACCTCAGGTGGAACTCGTAGACATGCCGGAAGTCCGCCGTCGGCCGCTCGTCACCGCTCTGCATAGCCTCACCCGGGTCGAAAGTGGACACGAGCGCCGATGCTACCCGCCCCACCGCACCCGCCGTTCCTCACCCGACCCACAACATTTCGCCTCTGGCCTTGTCCGCCTCCGGGACGGAGCCCTCGCGGCGAGGCGCGTCGGGGTGGTCACTTGGGAAAAGGGAAGCGCCGCACCCGGTCGAACCGGTGCGGCGCTTCTCGACGTCGTCCGCCCGGCGCCGGTCCGGCATCGGACGCGGCGCGCGGACGGGCCGGCGGGTCAGTCGCGGGTGAGGCGGCGGTGCGTGACGCGGTGCGGGCGGGCCGCCTCCGCGCCGAGGCGCTCGATCTTGTTCTTCTCGTAGTCGGCGAAGTTGCCCTCGAACCAGAACCAGTTCGAACCGTCCTCCCACGCGAGGATGTGCGTGGCGATCCGGTCCAGGAACCACCGGTCGTGCGAGGTGATCACGGCGCAGCCGGGGAAGTCCAGCAGCGCGTTCTCCAGGCTCGACAGGGTCTCGGTGTCGAGGTCGTTGGTCGGCTCGTCCAGCAGCAGCACGTTGCCGCCCTGCTTGAGGGTCATCGCCAGGTTCAGCCGGTTGCGCTCGCCGCCGGACAGCACGCCCGCGGGCTTCTGCTGGTCCGGGCCCTTGAAGCCGAACGCCGCGATGTAGGCGCGGGACGGCATCTCGACCTGGCCGACCTTGATGTGGTCCAGGCCGTCCGAGACGACCTCCCAGACGTTCTTGTCCGGGTCGATGCCGCCGCGGCCCTGGTCCACGTACGAGATCTGCACGGTGTCGCCGACGCGCAGCGCGCCGGTGTCCGGCTGCTCCTCACCGACGATCATGCGGAACAGGGTGGTCTTGCCGACGCCGTTCGGGCCGATGACGCCGACGATGCCGTTCGGCGGCAGGTTGAACGACAGGTGGTCCATCAGGACCCGGTCGCCGAAGCCCTTGGTGAGGTCCTCGGCGACGATCACCGTGTTGCCCAGGCGCGGGCCCGGCGGGATCTGGATCTCCTCGAAGTCGAGCTTGCGGGTCTTGGCGGCCTCGGCGGCCATCTCCTCGTACCGCTGCAGACGGGCCTTCGACTTGGTCTGGCGGGCCTTCGGGTTCGACCGGACCCACTCCAGCTCGTCCTGGAGGCGCTTCTTGCGCTTGGCGTCCTTGTTGCCCTCGACCTTCAGCCGCTCGGCCTTCTTCTCCAGGTAGGTGGAGTAGTTGCCCTCGTAGGGGTGGCAGCGGCCGCGGTCCAGCTCCAGGATCCAGGTGGCGACGTTGTCCAGGAAGTACCGGTCGTGGGTGACGGCCAGGACGGTGCCCTCGTACTTGGCGAGGAACTGCTCCAGCCACTGGACGGACTCGGCGTCCAGGTGGTTGGTCGGCTCGTCCAGCAGCAGCAGGTCGGGGGCCTGCAGCAGCAGCTTGCACAGCGCCACGCGGCGGCGCTCACCACCGGAGAGCTTGGTCACGTCGGCGTCCGGCGGCGGGCAGCGCAGCGCGTCCATCGCCTGCTCGAGCTGGGAGTCCAGGTCCCACGCGTTGCTGTGGTCGAGCTTCTCCTGGAGCTTGCCCATCTCGGTCATGAGCTCGTCGGAGTAGTCCGTCGCCATCTGCTCGGCGATCTCGTTGAACCGGTCGAGCATCGCCTTGGTCTCGGCGACGCCCTCCTCCACGTTCCCGAGGACGGTCTTCTCCTCGTTGAGCGGCGGCTCCTGCTGCAGGATGCCCACCGTGTACCCCGGCATGAGCTTGGCGTCGCCGTTGGACGGCTGCTCCAGACCGGCCATCATCCGCAGCAGCGTGGACTTGCCGGTGCCGTTCGGTCCCAGCACGCCGATCTTGGCGCCGGGCAGGAAGTGCAAGGTGACGTCGTCCAGGACGACCTTGTCGCCATGTGCCTTGCGCACACGCTGCATCGTGTAGATGTACTCGGCCATAATCCTCAAGCCTATTGGGTCCGGAGCACCGTTCGTCGCACCCTTTCCGGACCCCGCCGCCCGTCTACTCTCCCGGCGCCGCCGCCCATCCGCTCCCGGCGCCACCGCCCATCCGCTGTCCCGGTGCCGCCGGCCGCCCGCCTCCCGACCCCGCCGGCCGCCCGCTTCCCGACCCCGCCGGCCGTCCGCAGCCCGATCCGGCCGACCGGCCGCTCTCGGCGCGACGGGGCAACGGATGGGCGGCGTCGGAGCGGGAGGACGGACCGGGGTCAGGGTTCGGGGGTGCGGGGGGCTTCCACGGCGGGGAGGCAGACGCGGTCGCGGCCGGATTCCTTGGCGCGGTAGAGGGCCAGGTCGGCGGCGGCCAGGAGTTCGATCAGGTCGGAGCCGTGGGTGTTCAGGAGGGCCACGCCGACGGAGATCGTCACGGTGACGGTGCCGTGCTCGGCGGGGACGGTGAGGCGGCGGACGCGGCCGCGCAGGCGCTCGGCGATGCGGCAGGCCTCGACGGTGTCGGCGCCGGGCAGCAGGGCGACGAACTCCTCGCCGCCGAAGCGTCCGACGACGTCGTAGTCGCGCAGCTGGCCGCACAGGGTGGTCGCGACGCCGACCAGGACCTGGTCGCCGATCAGGTGGCCGTGGGTGTCGTTGACCCTCTTGAAGTAGTCGATGTCGATCAGCAGCAGGGCCAGCGCCTCGTCGGTGCGCTGGGCGCGGGACAGCTCGGTGTCGGCCTCGCGCTGCCAGGCGGCGGCGTTCAGCAGGCCGGTCTTGGCGTCCGTCCGGGCGGCGGCCTGGAGCTGCTGGTGCATCAGGCTGCGCTGCAGCAGGACGACGGGGGGTAGCGCGAGCAGCAGCAGCGCCGGGGAGAGCGCGCTGGTCACCGTGACGAGGACGCCGACGCACAGCTCCACGACGTCCAGCATGAGGCTCTCGCGGTTCCACAGGACCTCGCGCCAGCGCCCTTCGGGAGCGGCGGCGTGCGCCGCGACGGCGACGATGCCCGTGTTGAGGACGGTGAACAGCGCCGCGCACGCGACCGCGACCGGAATGCCGGGGATGCCCTGGACGACCCAGCCCGGGCCGTCCGCCAGCGGTTCGGGCACGACGGAGTGGAAGACGACGCTCGCGCAGGCCCCCGCGAGCCCCAGCGCCGAGGTGACCATGACACGCCGGTACAGCAGCGTCCGCCGGACGCGGAACTGGAGCAGGACCTGCAACGGGATCGGGATGAGCAGCGCGTACACCGGCGGGAGCAGGAGCGCCACCGGGAGCCACCACGCCGACAGCAGGTCGCGCGCGACGCCCGCGGGCATGCCCAGGCGGCGGGACGCCTCGATGCAGACCGCCCCACACGCCAACAGGGCGGAAAATGTCAGTAGATCTTCAAGTCGCGGCGGGGTGCGCCAGAGGCCCCCGACGGCCAGCGCCAGGTGCAGCAGCACCACCGCCGGGACGTAGACGGCCAGCAGGGACGGCCGCCCGGATCCCCCCAGGCGCCGGGACGTTCGGGCCAGATCACCGCCGCGATCCTCGGCGGACGACTGCACTGCCGTCATCCTTCCCCCCTACGCATCACGTTCTGTAACACGATAGTTGCAACGTGTGCGGAGTGCGCCGGAAACCGGTACCTTCGATAGAGCAACAGGTGGACGGCCACCGTGGCCGTCCGCAGGGGCCGCGGGGTTCGCGGTCCCCGGCACATCCGGAGGGGGAATCCACCATGCGCGGCGTTTCCTGGGTCTAGAACTCTGGGCCCTGCGCACTGTGGTCGCGTTGCGACAGTGTGCCTCCGTCGCGGAAGAAGTCCGCGGCGGGCGGGCATCCTGACAGAGGCCCGCACCGGAACGGGCCGAGCCGTCCGCGACGGCTTCAGCCCCCGCGGCGGCTCCCACCCCGGACCGCGTCCCGGCCTCTGCGATACCGACCGGCCCGGTGGACGCGCCTTCCCCGAACGGGCCGTTCCGCCCCGGCGGACCGCCCACTCCGGCCGACCGCGCGCCCACCGGGCCTCCGCCGTCCCGCCGCCGTCGCATCCCGCCCCATCGCCCGATCCCGCCACAGCCCGGCCCTTCGCGGCCCGCCGTCCCCGCCCACGGGTCTCCCACTCCTTCCCCCTCCCAAACGATCCCGACGTCCGACGCGTCCATCACTTCGAGGCGACATTCACGTCCGCCCCGCCCCCTTCGCCCCGACCGAAACCCCGTGCCGCCCGCGTTTCCGCCCCCGCACCCTCACCCGGTCTCCCCCGTCAAGCGGCGCCTGACCTCGGACGCACGGCCCACCGAAAGCGGAGCGCATCCCGGAGACTGCGCGCTGTAATGCTCTCGCTTCATATGACCCCCGACACCCCGCCTCGGTTCACGCCTGCGATCCACGAATTCAGACCGCCGCCTCGAAACCCCCGTCCGCGCCCACCAGGTCCGCGACCGCCCACAGAAGCTCCCTAGAGAAAGAACGTCCGCAAGCGCCCAAACACCTCAAAGCCCTCTGCCCCAGCACAAACGCCTTGGCCGCGGCCCGCGAGCGCCCGCCCCCGAGCCAGCTCACGACGGGCGCACGTCCGCCTGAGCGACAAACTCCCGAAAGACGCCCGGCGCGAGAGCACCCGGCGTCCCCCACACCAGCGCGCTTCTCGCCCGGGAACCCACCAGGCTCAGCGCGGCCGACACACGCCCCACCGACGACCAGCGGCTGCGCCCTTGGTGATGGACGGACGAGTCGAGGCGGACGTCAGGGTAGGCAGATACGGCCAATCAGCAGGCAGCGGGAGCCGGTTAATGAGTGGGCCGGTCGTCGGGGGTCATCTGGCGAGGGACGGAGGGCAGGGGGCGATCGGACGCGGCGGGTCGGGATTCAAGATGGTTGAGGCGCGTGCTCAGGTTGTCGAGGCGGGTGTTGATGGCTTCGAGGTGGTTGTCGAGGTCGCGGCGGAGGGTCTCGACGGTGGTGTTGACGTGACCGCGGAGGGAGTCGGTGGTGAGCTGAAGCTGCTCGCGGTAGGACTCGGTCGCGGCCGTGACCTGGTCACGCTGGTGCTCCAGCACGCTCCGGAGCTGGTACTGGTCGGCCTGGTCGGACGCGTGGAGCTGCTCGCGCAGAGCGTCCGTGCCCGACTGGAGTCGGTCACGCAGCGCCTCCACGTGCGCCATCGTCTCGCGCCGGAAGCTCTCGCCACCCGTCTCCAGCTCGCGGCGGAGGCTGTCCGAGGTGGCGTGCAACTCCGCGCGGAGACCACCGAGACCGGCCTGAAGCTCCGCCCGAAAACCTTCGGCACTCGCAGCGGTCTCCCCGCGCAGGCCGGCCAGCGCCGCCGCCGACTCCCCGCGGAGCCCCGCCACCTCCGTCTTGATCGTCCGGACGGCGAAGGCGACGGTCACCAGGAGCGCGGCCGAGAAGAGCACCAGAACTACCCAGGAGTGAGTCATAGTCACTGAGCGTACGCTTTCAACCACCCTACGAAAGGGCCTCAACTCCCTTACCCTCCACCACCCCTCTTCTCCCCGAAACGCCCGCCAGGCAGAAGCGCGGGCGCGGGGAGACACATGCGCTGGCGCGCCGGGCCCAGCCTCGCTGGAAGCAAGCACGCCCGCGCGAGCGCGACCCAAGCGCACGGCCTCAAATGCCCGGACCGCGAGCGCGGACTCAACGCGCGGCAGGGAAGTGGGCCAGGGGCGCAGGGCAAGGGGTGGACGTGGGGTGGAGGGGTGGCCGGGCCGCCCCTTTTGGCGGCCCGGCCTGCAAGGGAGAGTGGTTTTGTTGGTTGGGTCAGGCTGCCTTGGCGGGTTCGGTGGCCTCCTCGGTGGTCTGGTCGCCGGTGAGGGCGAAGAGGTCGGAGAGCTCCTGCGCCTCGCGGCGCTCGGACTCGGTGAGCGAGCCCGAGCGGGACGCGGCGCGGAAGTCGGCGGTGCCGCGCGACAGGTCGTGGCCGAGCGTGGTCGCCTCGATCTCGGCGCAGTAGCGCCACTGGCCGTCCCGCTCGTACTGGCGGATGCGGAGACGTCCGGTCACGAGGACGGGATGGCCGCGGGCGAACTCCGAGGCGTTGACGTTCTCGGCCAGGTTCCGCCAGCAGTTGACGGTGAGGAACATGGTCTCCACGTCCGCCCACTGGCCGGTCGTCCGGTCGTAGCGGCGCGGCGTGCAGGCCAGCTTCATCGACAGGTACGGCGTGCCGTTCGCGGTGATCAGGAACTGCGGGGTATCGGCCACCCAGCCGATGACGGTGATCTGTGCCTCGTTCATCGAGATCCTCCGTGATGTCGGTGCGGAAGCGTCCCTGTGACGCTTCCGAACACCACGATCGCGGACGGTGACAGCCCAAGGAAAGTCGCGCCCCGAACTGTGGATAACTTCGGAGGGCGCTTAGGCGCGCCTAGGCAGATCGCTCGGTCAGCATGGCCAAGCACGACGTAGCGAGGGCTGCGGAAGCGTGGTTGAGAGGCTTGCCGGCTTGCCGGGGTGACCTTTGGGATAGGGCGGGCGGGGCCTTGGCGGGGTCAGGCGCCCCGAACCAGGTCCACGTCGTCGCGGAAGGCGGCGTAGAGGGCCAGTTCCTCGTTGATGGGCTCCAGGACCTTCTGTTCGGCCACGGCCACGATGCGTTCGCGCATGTGGCGTTCCATGCGTTCGCCGTGCTTGGCGGACGAGAGGGCCACCAGGTTGCGGGACGTCGCGGTCGTCAGCCAGCCCATGCCGAGGGTGCACACCACCAGGACGGCGACGTACGGGATCAGGCCCGACTCGCCCACCCAGCCGCTGGGGGCCTCGGCCACGTCCGCGACGCCGTAGGCGACGAGCAGGCCGATCCAGACCAGGCCGAGGAGGGACACGAGGACGAGGAAGTACTGCCAGGTCTTCACCAGCCACCACCAGCGTGGCACCTGGTTGAAGCTCGGTAGCGCCTCCTTCATGGCCTCGCCGAGCTCTTCCGGTAGTTCGGCGGCGTGCTTGCGCGCGGCCGCGCGGACGGAGCGGACCCAGGCGTCCGGGAGGTCAGTGATGACGCCGTCCGTGACGTCCATCAGGGCGGTGTCGACCTCGCCCTGCTGGGCGCCCGTCGGGCCGGTGAAGGCTCCGCGCAGTTCCTCGCGCAGTTCGCCCAGGCGCATCCGCCGCAGGGGGTCGGTGCGGAGGCGGGCCACGAGGGAGAGGATCGGCCAGCTGATGAAGTCGGCGGCGCGCAGCTCGTAGGCGCTTTCCATGGCCTCGGCCACGGCGGGTGCACCGGCCGCGTCCGTGAGCGCGCGCATGAGCTCGTCCCTGTGCGGGGCGTCCACGGCGGTGGGCGGCTCGGCCTCGCCCTTGTAGGGCAGGAAGCGTTCGCCGATGTCGGTGACGTCCACGGCGAGGCGCTCGCTGCGCGCGTGCCGGGCGGCGACCGTGTCCACGAGGACCTCGCGCAGGCCGCGCACGCCCTCCTCCGACACCGCCGACGTCGTGACGATGCGCGGCTTCGCCAGGCCCTCGGCTTCGAGGAGGCGGCGCAGGTCGGCGACGCACTCGTCCACCTCGTCCGGGGCCAGCCGGTCCACCTGGTTGAGGACGATCAGCGTCACGCCCGCGTGCTTGGCGAACGGGACGATGTAGTTGCGGTGCAGCGCGGCGTCGGCGTACTTCTGCGGATCGACGACCCAGATCAGCAGGTCGGCGATCGAGACGAAACGGTCGACCTCGGCGCGGTGCATCGCCTGGACGGAGTCGTGGTCGGGCAGGTCGATGAGGACGAGCCCCTGCAGCGAGTCGTCGGCGCGCTGGAGGTCCAGCGCGGACGCGCGCGCGTAGCGGTGCCGCTTGTCGACGTCGAGCCAGTCGAGCAGCGGGCCCGCGCCGTCCAGCCCCCAGACGCACGCGTGCGCGCGGGACGTCATCGGACGGCGCATGCCCGTCGGCGACAACTCCAGCCCGCACACGGCGTTGAACAGCGAGGACTTGCCGCTGCCCGTGCCGCCCGCGAGCGTCACCACGGTGTGGTCGCCCGACAGCCGGAGCCGCTGGCCCGCGCGGTCGAGCAGCACGGCGGCGTCGTCCAGCAGGGACGGCGCGAGACGGCCGGAGCCGGCGGCGGTGATCCGGTCCAGCGCGTCCAGCCGCGCGGTCAGGCCCGGGGCGGCGGCGGCCGGGTCCTGCGGCGCGTCGGCGACGGGCGGCGGGGCCGAGGTGGTCATCGGGCGACCTCGAGGTTGTAGACGGCCTGGTAGAGCCGGACGGGGACGGTCTCGTCGGGGATGCCCGCGGCGTCGAGCGCCTGCCCGAACCGCAGGCCCTCCTCGTCGAAGAGCATCGCGATCCGGCTGCGGAGGTCGGCGCGCGCCTTGGCGCCCATGCCGCGCAGCGACTCCGCCCCGAACAGCGCCTTCAGCAGCCGCTGCGGGACGGCGCTGGTGCCGCCCTCGACGTTCACGTCGGACGTGCCGTAACCGAGCAGCCCGATCGTCAGGACCAGCGACAGCGCCTCGGTGTCGAACGAGACGAGCTTGGCGACCGAGCGCTTGGTGACGCCCTCGGTGCGGACGAGTTCCTGCACGTGGTCCTGCCACGAGCTGACCGCCCGCGACACCCGCCGGGACAGCTCGGGCGACACCTCGCCGAGCCCCGGCACCGGCGCCCCGGCCAGCACCTGCGCCCCGGCCGGGTGCTCCCGCCAGGCGGTCACGGCCTGCTCGGCGGCGTGCTCGGCGGACGCCACGATCAGCGACTCCAGCCCGCTGCGCAGCGCGCCCTTCAGCGCGCGGACGCGGGCCGGGCTGCGGTGCCGGCGCGAGGAACGCCGTCCGATGCCGAACTTGTTGCGGCGGGTGCGGAGCGAACGCAGCAGATCGCCCGTCCCGGCGAAGTCCTGCCAGCGGGCGAGGACCTCGCCGCGCAGCAGCGAGCCGTTCCGGGTCGCCTCGTCCAGCTCGGCGAGGGCCGTCCCGTAGGCGGACTCGACCAGCCCGGCGAGCTCGCCGCGCACCTCGACCTGCGCCTCCACGTGCTTGGCCAGCTCGGGGACGCGCGTGCGGAGGCTGTCCAGGACGCCGCCGAGCGTGTCGCCGATGACCACGCGCCGGTGGTCGGCGTCCTCGGCGATCGCGGTCAGGTAGCCGCGGATCTCCTCGACCGCCTCCTCCGGGAGGCGGCTCTCCTCGACCCGCGTCTCCGGGACGGTGAACCGGCGCGCGTCGCCGACGCCGTGCTCGTCGAGCATCTCGCCGAAGTGCTCGACGACCTCGCCGCCCGCGCCGTCCGGCACCCGGGACAGGACGACCCCGATCGTCGCGCCGTTCTCCCGCGCGCGCTGGAGCATCTGCCAGACCATCGCGTCCGCGTACCGGGACGCGGTGACCACGCACAGCCACACGTCGGCCGCGGCCATCAGCTTGGTCGCGAACTCGTAGTGGTCCTCGAAGACCGAGTCGAAGTCGGGGCTGTCCAGCAGCGCCAGGCCCGGCGGTATCGCCTCGCTCGTGATCACGACGAGCTGGTCGCCCGCGATCGCGTCCGGCGCGGGGCCCTTCACCCGTCCCATGCCCGGCAGCAGCGGGCCCTCCAGGAACCAGTCCGCGTGGTCGGGGTGGCACACCAGGATCGGGCTGGACGTGGTCGGACGCAGCACCCCGGTCGCGCTGACCCGGCTCCCGACCAGCGTGTTCACCAGCGTGGACTTCCCCGCCCCGGTGGACCCGCCGAGCACCACGAGCATCGGCGCGCCCGCGCCCTCGATGCGCGGCAGCGCGTAGTCGACGAGCTGGTTGCGCAGTTCGAGCCGCTGCTCGCGCGCCTCCTCGACGCCGGGGACGTCCAGCACGAGCTCGAACGCGCCGAGCTGGTCCCGCAGCCCGGACAGCGCCCGCGTCAGCTCGCCCTGCCGTGTCCCGACGCCCGGCAGCGTCCCCGCCTCGGCGGCCTTCGCCGCCGCGACCAGCCGCTCCCCGGCCGTCCAGCCACCGACCCCGGCCAACGCCTCATCCCGACCCGCCCCGGTGCCGACACCTTCGCCGTCGTCAACGCCCGCGCCCGCGCCTGCGTCAGGGCTGAAACCCGCGCCCCGCCTGGCGTCCGCACCCGAGCCCGCATGAGCACCAAGCTTCGCGCCGGACGACGCGTCCGCGTTGAGGCCCGCGTCCGCGCCCGCGCCAGAGGACGCATCCGCGCCGAGGGCTGCGTCCGCGCTCGCGCCGGAGGACGCATCCGCGCCGAGGGCTGCGTCCGCGCCCGCGCCGGAGGACGCGTCTGCGCCAAGGCCTGCGTCCGCGTTCGCGGCGGAGGACGCGTCCGCGTTCGCGGCGGAGGACGCGTCCGCGTTCGCGGCGGAGGACGCGTCCGCGTTGAGGCCTGCGTCCGCGTTCGCGGCGGAGGGAACGTCCGCGTTGAGGCCTGCGTCCGCGTTCGCGGCGGAGGGAACGTCCGCGTTGAGGCCTGCGTCCGCGTTCGCGGGGGAGGGCGCGTCCGTGCTGAGGGGCGCGCTTGCTTCCGTGTCCGCGTTTGGGCTGGAGGGGGCGTTCGCGTTGGGGCCCGGGGCTGGGGCGTCGGCGGGGCGCTCGTCGTCGCCGGGGGGTGCGCTTTCGGGCTTGGGCGCGCCGCTGCTGGAAGCTTCGGCAGCGGCGGAGTCCTCGGCTTGACGTGGGGCGTCGTTGGGGGGCGTTTCGTCCTTCGGCGCTTGGGTGTCGTCGCGTCGTCCCTGCTCGGCGGGCTGGGGCACGCTTCCAAGCTTTACCTGCTCAGCTTGCGCCTCGGGCGTGTCGCCGCCCGGGGCCTCGTCGTCCTCGCTCACGCTCTCAGCCTGCTCATCGCGGCCCGGAACAACCTCACGCCGCGTCGATTCCTCACGCACCTCAGCGTCCTCGGCATGCGCGCGTGAACGCGGGTTTTCCAGCGGCGTCCAGTCATCCCGCATGGTCACCCTCACAGCGCGCGCAAGCGCTTCCTGGCCGCGCGCCAAGGCTTCCTCGACGTCCGCCGAGGCCGCACGTCCGGACGGCTTCGCGCCCTCGCTCGCCGGCGCGTCGCCGACCTGCTCCGGAGTGCCCTTGCTCGCCTCGGCGCGCGCAGAGGGCTCCGCAGTGCGCGCTTGCTCGGGACGCGGCGATGCCGATGGCGTCTCGTCAGTGCGCGGCGACGCGTCCTCAGACGGCGTCACGTGGCTGCGGGACGGGGAATCCTCGGCGCGCGCGAGGGGCTCCGCAGTGCGCGCTTGCTCGGGACGCGGCGATGCCGATGGCGTCTCGTCATCGCTCGGCGGAGCGTCCACGGAGGGCGCCGCGTCACTGTCGGACGGGGCGGTCCCGGCACGTGTGGGGGGCGCCTGCTCTTCGGGGGGCTTCGGGGACGCGGGGGGCGGCACGACGGCGGGGGAGGCGCTGTCTGCGGAGGCGCTCATGGTGGACGGGTCGTCCTCGGGCGTCGGGAGGGGCGTGGCGGGAGCGGCGTGCTTCGGGGTGTGGGGTCTGGCGGGGGTTTCGGAGGCGGGTTCGGCGGCGGGGCGGGCATGGCGAGGGGCCGGAGCGCCCTCGCGGGCGTCCGGACGGGCGGGCGGGTCGCCCGCTCGGGGGGCCTCCTCGTCGGGGGCCGCGCTCTGCTCTGCCGGGGGTCTCACGGATCCCGCCCCAAGTCCGCGTCGATGCCTTCGACCTGCTGTGCCACCTTGACGACGTCGCCCACGACCACGATCGCCGGCGGCCGGACACCCGTGGCCGCCATCTCCTCGGTCACCGTGCCCAGCGTGGCGATGAGCCTGCGCTGACCGGGGAGGGTGCCGTCCTGGATCACGGCGACCGGCGTGTCGGACGAACGACCATAGCGCATGAGGGTCTCGGCGATGGCGGCCATCCGCTCCACGGCCATGAGCAGGACGAGGGTGCCGTGGGCGCGGCCGAGGGCCTCCCAGTCGACGGTGGACGCGGGGTCGCCGGGCGCGACGTGCGCGGAGACGACGTGGAACTCCTGCGCGACGCCGCGGTGGGTGACCGGGATGCCCGCGGCGGACGGGACGGCGACGGCGCTGGTGATGCCCGGCACGACCAGCACGGGGATGCCGTGCTTCGCGCAGTGGATCACCTCTTCGCCGCCGCGCCCGAAGACGAACGGGTCGCCGCCCTTGAGCCGGACGACGAACTTGCCGAGGCCGACCTGCTCGACGATGTGGTCGTTGATCCGGTCCTGGGTGACGGTGCGGCCGTAGGGGATCTTGGCGGCGTCGATGATCTCGACGTCGGCGGGCAGCTCGTCCAGCAGCTCGCGGGGCGCGAGGCGGTCGGTGATCACGACGTCGGCCTGGGCGAGCAGCTGCCGTCCGCGCACGGTGATCAGGCCGGGGTCGCCGGGGCCGCCGCCGACGAGCGCGACGCCGACCGGCTTGGAGCGGGAGTGCCGGGCCTCCAGGGTCGCGTCGCGGAGGCCGTCCAGGACAGCATCGCGGATGCCGGCGGCGCGGCGCGGGTCGCCCCCGGCGAGGACGCCGACCGTGGTCTCCCCCACCTGCCCGGACGCGGGCGTCCAGGCGGCGGACGCGTCGGCGTCGTCGGCGCGGACGCACCAGACGCGGCGGGCCTCGGCCTCGGCGGCGACGGCGGCGTTGACCTTGGCGTCGTCGGTGACCGCCTGGACGAGCCAGACCCCGTCGCAGTCGCCGGTCTCGAACGGCCGCGCGAGCCAGGTGATCCGCCCGTCCGCGACCAGGTCGTCCAGGGCCGGGGTGATCGACGGCGCGATCACCGTCACGTCGGCTCCGGCGGCCAGCAGCGCGGGGACGCGGCGCTGCGCGACCCGTCCGCCGCCGACGACGAGGACGCGTCGCCCGCCGAGTCGCAGGCCAAGCAGGTACGGGGGCACGGGCATCTCTCGCTCGGAAGCTCTCTCGTTCAGTCGGACTCGGGTGACGGACACGTGTCTTTGTGGACCAAAGGTACTCGGCTCGGAGGCGCGGTGCCGAGGTCTCCCCGGCACTCGACACCCGAGCGTGACTCAAAGTGTGATCATCGTGTTACGCGCCCGCGTCCTTCTCGCTGACCCCGGCCGAGTCGAAGGTCGCCACCTCGTGCAGGACCCGCGCCGCGCCCTGGACCAGCGGCAGCGCCAGCAGCGCGCCGGTGCCCTCGCCGAGCCGGAGCTCCAGGTCGACCAGCGGGCGGAGCCGGAGGTGCGCGACGGCCGCGCCGTGGCCGGGCTCGGCGGACCGGTGTCCGGCGACGCACGCGCCGAGGGCGTCCGGGCAGAGCGCGGCGGCGGCGAGCGCGGCGGCCCCGGCGATCACGCCGTCCAGGACGACCGGGATTCGCAGCGCCGCGGCCCCGAGGATGAACCCGGCGATCCCGGCGTGCTCCAGCCCGCCGACCGCCGCCAGGACGTCCAGCGGGTCCCGTCCGTCGGCAGGGGCGGTCGCCGCCGGACCGGGGAGCAGGTCGTGGCGGCCGAGGGCCGTGCGGACGACCTCGACCTTGCGCGCGTGGGTGGCGTCGTCGATGCCGGTGCCGCGGCCCGTGACGTCCTCGGGCGGGAGGCCGGTGAAGGCGGCGATCAGGGCGGCGGACGCGGTGGTGTTGGCGATCCCCATGTCCCCGGTGATCAGGCAGCGCGCGCCGGACGCGACCAGGTCGCGGGCGACCTCGATGCCCGTCTCGACCGCCTGCCGCGCCTGGCCGGGCGTCATCGCGGGGCCCTCGGTCATGTCGGCGGTGCCGGGCGCGACCTTGCGCGGGAGCAGTCCCGGCGCGGGCGCGAGCGGCGCGGCGACGCCGATGTCCACGACGGAGACCTCGGCTCCGACCTGGGCGGCGAAGGCGTTGACGACCGCGCCGCCGGCGAGGAAGTTGGCGACCATCTGGGCCGTCACCTCCTGCGGCCAGGGCGTGACGCCCTGCGCGTGGACGCCGTGGTCGGCGGCGAACACCGCGACGGCCGCCGGTTCGGGCATCGGCGGCGGGCAGGCTCCGGCGAGCCCGGCGAGGCGCACCGAGACGTCCTCCAGGACGCCGAGGGAGCCGGGCGGCTTGGTCAGCCGGTTCTGCAGTTCGCGGGCGTCCCGCATGGCGGCCTCGTCGAGCGGCCGGACGGCCTCGACGGTCTGGGCGATCAGATCCACGATGTCCTCCCCGGGCAGCGCGCGCCGCCCGTACTCCTCCCGGTGGACGGCCCAGGCGAGCGGACGCCGCCGGGCCCAGCCGCTCAGCGCCAGCTCCGGCGCGGGCGGGAACGCGCGCACGTGCCCGGCGCACAGGTACGCGACGATCTCCAGGTGCGGCGGAAGCCCCAGCTCGGCGGCCAGTTCGCGCTCGTCGAAGAAGCTGACCCAGCCGACGCCGAGGCCCTCGGCGCGGGCGGCCAGCCACAGGTTCTCCACGGCGCAGGCGACCGAGTAGGGGGCCATCGCGGGCTGGGTGCCGCGGCCGAGCGGGTTCGGCCCGCCGCGCGTCGGGTCGCACGTCACGACGATGTTGACCGGCGCCTCGCGGATCGCCTCGACCTTCAGGCCGTCGAACCGCGCCGCGCGGGGCCGGACGAGCGAGTCGGCGTAGGCCTTCCGCTGCCGCTCGGCGAGCGCGCGGACGCGTTCGCGACGCGCCGCGTCCGTGATGATCAGGAAGTCCCAGGGCTGCGTGAGGCCCACGGACGGCCCGCGATGCGCGGCGTCCAGGACTCGGGTGAGCAGCGCGTCGTCCACGGGGTCGGGCAGGAAGCCGGTGCGCATGTCCCGCCGCTCGGCGATCACCCGCCGCACGGCCTCCCGCTCCGCCTCGGAGAACGCCGGAGCGCGGTCGTCAGATGCCGAGGTCACCGAGGGCTTCCAGGAGTTCGTCGTTGGCGTCGCGGTCGCGGACGGCGATGCGGAGCCAGTCGGAGCCGAGACCGGGGAAGGTGTCGCCGCGCCGGACGGCGAAGCCGCGCTGCCGCAGCAGGGCCCGGATGCCGAGGGCGTCCGGGACGCGCAGGCACAGGAACGACGCGCTCGCGCCGGGCACGACGTACAGGCCGCGCCGGGTGAGTTCGGCGGCGAGGCGGTCGCGTTCGGCGCCCATGGCGACGGCCCAGGCGCCGGCCTCGGCGACCGCCTCGGGGCTGCTGCACGCCTCGATCGCGACGAGCGCGGGCGTGGAGACGGCCCAGAGCGGCTGCGCCTCGGCGAGCCGCGTGACCAGGTCGGGGGCGGTGAGGAGGTAGCCCGCGCGGAGCCCGGCGAGGCCCCAGGTCTTGGTGAGGCTGCGGACGACGACGAACCCGGTGGGGAGCCGTCCGGCGAGGCTCTCGGGCTCGCCGGGGACGCAGTCCATGAACGCCTCGTCGATCACGACCGTCCGGCCGGGGCGGGCCAGCGAGGCGAGCGCCGCGGCCGGGTGCAGCACCGACGTCGGGTTGGTCGGGTTCCCGATCACCACGAGGTCGGCGTCGGCGGGGATCGCGGCGGGGTCGAAGGCGAAGTCCTTGCCGAGCAGGACCCGCTCGACCGGGTGGCCGGCGGCGCGCAGCGCGGCCTCGGGCTCGGTGAACTGGGGGTGGACGACCACGGCCCGGCGTGGTTCGAGGACGCGCGCGAGCAGCACGAACGCCTCGGCGGCCCCGGCGGTGAGCAGGACCTCGTCCGGCGCGCGGCCGTGCCGGCGGGCGACGGCCCGCCGGGCGGGCGCCGGGTCCGGGTAGGCGGCGAGGTGCGCGATCGAGTCGCGGATGCGGTCGGCCAGCCAGGCGGGCGGGGTCGCGCCCCGGACGTTCACCGCGAAATCGCGCAGCCCGTCGCCCACCTCGGCGTCGCCGTGGTGGGAGAGATCGACATCGTCGTCGGTCAGTGCCTCAAGGTTCACTTAGTGCCCCAACGTCTCAGCGGGCGTGAAGGTGCCCGTGCCCGTGACCGCGTCCCTGTTCAGGGCCGTGTTCGGGGTCGTGGTGATGGCCGTGGCCGTGCCCGTGGCCGGACGGGTCGTCGGGGTGGTGGTGCGGCGTCTGCGGCGCGCCGACCCTGTCCTCGAAGCCGGGCATGGCGATCCGGTAGACGCAGGTGTCGCAGTTCATCCGGATGTCGCCGCGCAGCGCCTCCGCGTAGCGCTCGACGACCAGGTCGGCGAGGCCGTCGCAGTCGCCGATGACCTCGGCGTAGCGGACGTCCAGGTCCGGGTGTGACGCCGCCCACTCGCGCGACTCGGCGACGACCCGGTCCGGCAGGACGCCGGAGAACAGGAAGTACGGCAGCACGACGATCCGCTCCGCGCCGAGGCGCCGCAGCCTTTCCAGCCCTTCCGGGACGCTCGGGCGCGCGAGGGAGATGAACGCCGGTTCGACGGCGGACAGCCCGTGCCCTTGCGAGGGGCCGCCCGCGCCCCGTCCCTCCCAGAACAGCCGCGCGACCTTGTGCACCTCGGCGTTGGCGTCCGGATCGGTGGAGCCGCGTCCGACCAGCAGAACGGCCGTCCCGCCACCGGAGCGGTCGCCGTCGTCCGGCAGGACGGCTTCGAGGCGTTCCTCCAGCAGGGCGAGGAGGGCGGGGTGGGGGCCCAGCGGACGTCCATAGGCGTAGGAGAGGCCCGGATGCCGGACGATCTCGCGGGCCATCGCGCCCGGGATGTCGCCCTTGCCGTGGCCGGCGCCGACCAGCACGAGCGGGACGGCGGCGACGTGGCGGTGGCCGTCCGCGTACAGCGCCGCGACGGCCTCGGTCAGCGGCGGGCGGGACAGCTCGATGAAGCCTCCGGTCACCGGCGTCCCGTCCATGCGGCGGGCGAGCCGTTCGACGAACCGGCCGAAGTCGGCGACGCCCGCCTCCGACTGCGTGCCGTGTCCGACGACCAGAAGCGGCGAGTTCACTGGGGGTCCCCCTCGTAGTAGAGCAGTGCGTTGCAGGCGGCGGCCGCGACGGCGGAGCCGCCCTTCTCCGAGACGTTGCTGACCTGCGGCAGTCCGCTGTCGCGCAGCGCCCGCTTGGACTCGGTCGCGCCCACGAAACCGACCGGGAGCCCGATGACCAGGGCGGGCCGCACGCCGCGCTCGATGATCTCGATGAGCGCGGTGGGGGCGCAGCCGACGACCCAGACCGCGCCGGGCCCGACCTCGGCGTAGGCGAGCCGGACGGCGGCGGCCGAGCGGGTGATCCCGGCGGCGCGGGCCATCCGTCCGGTGGCCGGGTCGGCGATCTGGCAGAGGGTGTCGCGGGCGGTGATCCCGGCGGCGACCATCTCGACGTCGGTGACGATCGGCGCGCCCGCGCGCAGGGCGGCCAGGCCCGCGGCGAGGTCCTCCTCGCGGGTGAGCAGGTCGACCGCGTACTCCAGGTCGGCGCTGGCGTGGATGACGCGCTCGGTGACCGCGCGCCACAGCGGCGGCATGGGCGTCAGGTCCACGCGCGAGCGCAGGATCTCGTAGGACTCGACCTCGATCGGATGCGGCTTGCGCACGCGTGGCACCGCCCCGCCACGACCGTTCGCAGGGGCGGGGTGGGTGGGGAGGGGGTGTTCGGTCATCTGGGTGGTGGCTCCTTGCTGGGGGCGGCCAAAGGGGACGCTCGGCGGGGCGGTCAGGCCCACCGGTATCCCCGCGGGGTGACGAAGCGCCCGGCGACGGCGCGGCTGCGGCTGGAGCCGACGAGGACGACGGTGAACATGTCGACGTCGGCGGGATCGACGTCGGCGAGGGTCGTCAGGGTCGCGTTCTGGTCGGGGCGGGTGGCGTTGCGGACGAAGCCGACCGGCGTGTCCGGCGGACGGTGCGCCGCGAGGATCTTGAGCGCGGCGGGGAGCTGCCAGTCGCGGGCGCGCGAGCGCGGGTTGTAGAAGCAGACCGTGAAGTCGCCCTCGGCGGCGGCCCGGACGCGGCGTTCGATGACCTCCCACGGCGTGTGCAGGTCGGAGAGCGAGATGTAGGCGTGGTCGTGGCCGAGGGGCGCGCCGAGCAGGTTGGACGCGGCGACGGCGGCGGTGATGCCGGGGACGCCGTCCACGTCGATGTCGGCGCCGGCGAACTCCAGCGCGGGGCTCGCCATCGCGTAGACGCCCGCGTCGCCGGAGCCGATCAGCGCGACGGCGCGGCCCCGGGCGGCCTCCTCGACGGCCGTCCTGGCGCGCTCCTCCTCCTGGCCGAGCCCGCTTTCGAGGACGCGCGTTCCCGGACGGACCAGGTCGCGCACCTGGTCGACGTACTGGTCGAGCCCGACGATCACCGAGGCGCGGCGCAGGGCCTCCTCGGCGCGCGGGGTGAGCAGGTCGCGGGCGCCGGGTCCGAGGCCGACGACGGCGAGCCGTCCGCGCGGGGTGAGCCGGGCGACGGCGCAGGTGGCGTTGGCGGACTTCCGCTTCGGGGCGACGAGTTCGGCGGCGCGGCCGAACTCCCGGGCGGCGTGCAGCGCGGACGCCTCGGCGACGGACGGCGTGCCGACCTCGGCCTCGACGACCTCCGACGGGTTCGGGACCTCGACCGCCGACAGCGTCCCGGCCGGGTAGGTGACGACGTTCCAGCCGCGCTCGGCCGCGGCGTCCAGGATGCCCTGCTCGTCGGCCTTGAGGTCGATCGTCGCGACGCAGCGGACGGACTCGGGCGCGACACCGGCCTCGGCGAGCGTCCGGTCGATCAGCTCGCCGACCTCGGCGGCCGGGACGCCGCGCGCCGACCCGACGCCGACGACCAGCGACGGCGGCCGGTAGACCAGGCGGTTGCCGAACCAGCCGTCGTGGCACATGCAGGACAGCTCGGCCCTGTCGGTGATCAGGATGCCGGTGGTCGCGTCCTCGGCGTCGGGGGCGACGTTCGGCGGGAGCGGCGGGAGGGGCCAGCCGTCCGCGCCGTCCAGCAGGACGGGTTCGCCCGACAGGACGGCCGCGCCGACGTGCGCGAGCAGGTCCGGGTTGTGGACGGTGAAGCCGAGGTCGCGGCCGTAGGAGTCCAGCGCGGAGACGTTCGCGCCGTCGCTCGCCGTGGTGATCACCGGCTGCGTGCCGAGGACCCCGGTCAGCCTTCTGGCCAGCAGGTTCGCGCCGTGGTGGCCGCCGAGGACGGCGACGGCGAAGCTCATCGACTCGTCCACGCAGACGACGGCCGGGTCCCCGGTCTTGTGGCCGAGCAGCGGCGCGAGGACGCGGACGGTCGCGCCGACGGCCAGGAACGACACGACGGCGTCGCAGGTCCGCCACGCCTCGCGCAGCGCGTCGGCGGGCCTTTCGTCCGCGAGGACGCGGACCTCGCCGGGCCAGGCGGCGGCGAGGGTGGCGGCGGCGGTCCGGCCGCTCGCGGTGGCCGCGATGACCCCGATCACAGGACACTCCCGGGCAGTTCGGTGACGGGCCGCCGGACGGGCGGCTCGGGCTTGGGATAGGTCGCGGGGTTCCGGTCGCCCCACACGACGTGGACGGGGTTCGTCGCGGCGAGCCGGTGCACGTCGCCGGGCAGCGGCGACAGCCGGTTCGCCTGGATCTGGACGGCCTGGACCGTGAACCCCTCGGCGCGCAGCGCGTCCATGGACGGCCGCACCCGCTCGATCGCCGCGAGCGTCACGACGACCGAGCGCAGGGCTCGTTCCGCGCATGCGCGCACGACGTCCGGCCCGCCCCCGCCTACGAACACCGCGTCCGGGTCGGGCAGATGAGCGAGGACGTCAGGGGCGGTGCCGCGCGAGACGGCGACCTTCACCTCGTGCGCGCGCACGTTCGCACGGATCCGTTCGCAGGACGCCTCGTCCTTTTCGACCGCGACGACGGCCGCGCCGAAGCGGGCGCACTCGATCGCCACCGAGCCGCTGCCCGCGCCGATGTCCCACACCATGTCGCCGATGCGCGGCCCGAGCTTCGCCAAGGCGAACGCACGGATCTCCGCTTTGGTGACGAGCGACTCGCGGTAGGCGAAGGCGTCCTCCGGAAGCGCCCAGACGGACGGCCCGGGACGTCCGCCCGCGAGCCATCCCTTGGCGCCGACCGCCCGGCGCGGGTCGAGGACGAGCACGACGTTCGGATCCCGCCACGGACGCGTGGACGCCTCGGCCGGACGCACGTGCACGACCCGCTCGTCCGGTTCCCCGAGGTTCTCGCACACCACGAACGTGCGCGGCGTCTGCGGGAACAGCTCGCGCGCCAGCTCGGCCGGCCCGGAACCGGGCGCGGTCAGGACGGCGACCTTCGGATGCGCGCGGCACGCGTTCACCGCGCGCCGCAGCTCGCGGCCGTGCGCGGACACCACGAGCGCGTCGTCCCAGGGCAGCCCGGCCCGCGCGAACGCGCGCGCGACCGACGACAGGGCGGGCAGGACGCGCGGCCTGTGCCCGCGCTCGCGCAGCGCCCGCACGATGCCGAAGAACCCCGGATCGCCGCTGGCGAGCACGACGACGTCGCCGGACGCCTCGTCCACGGCGTCCAGGGCGGCGGGCACGCTGCCCATGACGACCGTCCGCGTGCCCGGCGGGACGGCCACCGCCGCCAGGTGCCGCGCTCCCCCGACGACCAGCGCCGCCGAGGCCAGCAGGCCGGACGGGACCGGGCGCTCGCCGTCCAGGCCGATCACGGTGATCATCCGGATCTCGCCATCCGGCCGTACATGCCGACCATCCTCTCGCCGGTCGCGTCGACCAGGACGACCTGCGCCGCGATCGGGCTCGTCGCCGTCCCGGCCCGGTCGGCGGCGAAGCGCTCCAGACCGTCCGCGACGTGCCGGCAGAGCTCGCGGCCGCAGGGGCCGAGCACGCCGGCGGCGTCCCAGAGCTCGGACGCCTCCCGTCCGGAACGGGCGCCGGCGACCTCGGCGGCCAGCGCCTCGTCCCCGCTCATGTCCCGAGTGATCCGCTCCAGCACGCTCTCCGGATCGGGCCCGCCGGTCAGCCCGGTCAGGGCGTCGGCCGTCCCGACGAGGACGAGCTGCGGAAGGGCGTCCTCGACGGCACGGGCGACGGCGGCGTCGGTGTGGGCGCCGGTCTCGACGAAGCAGACGTCCGGGAGCCGCGGCAGCATCCTCCGCGCGCCGGCTTCGGCGCGCTCGTCCGTGCAGAGGACGAGGGTCCTCTCGCCCCGCTCGGCGATCGCCGAGACGGCACGCTCGCGCAGTTCGCGGTCATCGGTCGTGGTCATGTCGTCCCCAAAAGGCTCGTCGGTGCTCGTCGGCGCTCGTCGGTCAGGACGAGCGACGAGCCTCTCGGAGGGAACGCCGCGCGGCGGGCTCGGCACGCCGGAAACCGTGGAAGTGGCCCGGGTGGTAGAGGTGCGAGCGGGTGCCGCCCGCCGCCAGCGCGGGGCCGACCAGCACGAGCGTGTGCTTCCACAGCTTGTGGGCCTTCACGGTCGCCGACAGCTCGCCCAGCGCGCACCGGACGATCAGCTCGTCCGGCCAGCTGCACTGGTAGGCGACCACGCAGGGCGTGTCCTCGGGGTAGCCGCCCTCCAGCAGCTCGTCCTGGAGCTGGCCGGAGCGCGCCGCCGACAGGAACAGCGCCATCGTCGTCCCGTGCCGGGCGAACTCGCGGACCTCCTCGCCCGGCGGCATCGGCGTCTTGCCGCCGCCGAGCCGGGTGAGGATCACCGACTGCGCGACCTCCGGGATCGTCAGCTCGCGCCCGACCGCCGCCGCGACCGCGCTGAAGCTCGACACGCCCGGTATGACCTCGGTCTCCAGGCCCATCTCGACGCACCGGTCGAGCTGCTCCTGCAACGCGCCCCACAGCGCCGGATCGCCCGAATGGATGCGCGCGATCGTCAGCCCCTCGGCGACGGCCCGCTCGTAGTACGGCAGGACGCCTTCCATCGGCAACTGCGCGGAGTCCACGATCTCGGCGTCTTCGCGCGCGTGCACGAGGACGTCCGGGTGGACGAGCGACGCGGCCCAGATCACCACGTCCGCGTCGGCGATGGCCTTCGCGGCGCGGAAGGTCAGCAGGTCGGCCGCGCCCGGCCCGGCCCCCACGAAGAGCACGCGTCCGGCACTCACAGCTTGCCTCCTCGGCTGGTCCGGCGAGCCGGAACGATCAGGGTGGAGAGGTACGGGACGGGCCCGTCGATCGCGCTCGCGGGCCCGACGTCCTCGCCGGGCAGGCCGAGCCTGGCCCCGTAGACGGCGTCGTCGAGCCGTCCGGCGTCCTTGAGCGCCTGCGTGACCTCGGGCGCCACGGAGCCGAACTTGTACGCCACGACCGTGTCGCAGGTCGCGAGCGCCTCGCGGAACCCCCCGGCCCCGGCGGTCAGCGGGACGAGCGCCAGCGACTCGGCGCCCTCGGCGAGGACCGTTCCCGAGCGCGCGGCGAGGTCCTGCATGGCGGTGATGCCGGGGACGGTCTCGACCGCCACGTCCGGACGTCCCGCGCGGACGCTCTGCGCGAGGTAGGTGAAGGTGGAGTACACGTTCGGGTCGCCGATCGTCGCGAACACGACCGTCCGCGCGCCGCGCTCGAACGCCTCCAGCACGCGCGCGGCGGCTCCGTCCCAGGCGGCGGCGCGCTTCTCGGTGACGCCGCCGCGGTCGTTGAGCGCGAACACGACGCGTTCGGCCTTGGCCGTGTACTCCCGGACGACCGACTCGGCGCGGCCCGGCTCGTCCGGCGCCATGACCGGGACGAGCACGACGTCGGCCTCCTGGAGCAGCCGGACGGCCTTGGCCGTGACCAGCTCGGGGTCGCCCGGCCCGACGCCGATCCCGACGAGCCGCACCGGCCCGTCAGTGGCGTCCGCGCCGGTGGCGTCGGTGGCGAGCCGCGAGAACATGACCAGGTCCCGGTGCTCGCTCGCGCCGCGCTGGACGCCCTCGCGCCGGAACCCGGCCTTCTCCGCGACGCGCATCGAGGCGATGTTGTCGGTCAGCGTCCGCAGCTCGATCCGGTGCAGGCCGCAGTCGCGCAGCGCCCAGTCGCAGGCCAGCCGCAGCGCCTCGGTCGCGTGCCCGCGCCCGCGCTCGGCCCGGCGCAGCGCGTACCCGACCTCGCAGGTGTCGTGCGCCGCGTCCACGCGGAACAGGCCGAGGAAGCCGATCAGGGTGTCGGTCTCGCGGTCGGCGATCGCCAGGTGCACCGACACGCCGAACCGCTGCCCGTTCGGCACCGCCACGGTCAGCCAGTGCGCGAGCGCCTCGGCGTCGTCCACGCCGTGCAGGGTCTTCGGCAGGATCTCCGGCTCGGCCCGGACGATCGCGACCAGCGCGGCCGCGTCGTCCAGGGTGAGCTGCCGGACGATCGTCCGCTCGCCCGCCAGCCGGACGGGACGGCGGAACACGCTCTCGTTCATCGGGTCGCGGCCTCCACGAGACGGCGGGCGGAATCGGGTGATCCTGCCCAGTGAAGATGCAGGTAGGAGGCAATGCAACCATCCTGGACGAATCCGGCCGGACCGCCCGTGTTCCACTGCCACGCCGCCACCGCGCCGTGCGCGGGATCGGTGGCCGTGCGGTGGAACTCGTGCCCGTGGAACCGCTCGCCCGCCCGCCCGACGACCGAATCGGAGACCGCGACGGCGGCCCGGTATCCGAGCGTCAGCTTCGGCGTCATCGTCGCCCGCACGCCCCGCAGGACGCCGCACATCGGCTCGCCGTCCAGCTCGTCCACGAGGTAGAGCAGCCCGGCGCACTCCGCGTACACCGGACCGCCGAACGCGGCGATCTCCTTGCGCAGCGGCTCGTTCGCCGACAGGTCGGCGGCGTACATCTCCGGGAAACCGCCGCCGATCACGACGGCGCGCGTGCCGTCCGGAAGCCGCTCGTCGCGAAGCGGATCGAACCGGACGACCTCGGCCCCGGCCGCCGCGAGCAGCTCCTCGTTCTCGGCGTAACCGAACGTGAACGCCGCTCCCCCGGCCACCGCCACGCGCGTGCGCGCGGGAGCGTCGAAGGGCGGAGACCACGGCTCGACGTGCAGGTCGGGAGCCGTGCGGGCCAAGGCCACGAGGGCGTCGAGGTCGCAGTGGCGCGCGACCAGGTCGCCCAGGCGGCGGACGGTCTCGACGGCCTCGGCGTGCCGTTCCGCCGCCGGGACGAGCCCGAGGTGCCGGGACGGCTTGGCGATGTCGTCCGTCCGGGGCAGCGCGCCGAGCACCGAGACGCCGGTCTCCTCGATCGCCTCGCGGCACAGCGCCGCGTGCGCCTCCGAGCCGACCCGGTTCAGGATCACCCCGCCGAAACGGACGTCGCCGAACGACCGGAACCCGTGCACGACGGCGGCCACCGAGCGGCTCGCCGCCGACGCGTCCACGACCAGCACGACGGGCGCGTCGATCAGCGTCGCGACGTGCGCGGTCGAGGCGAAGTCGCCGCCGGACGACCCGCCCGGCCCGGCCTTCGCCGCGCCGTCGAACAGCCCCATGACGCCCTCGACCACGGCGATGTCCGCCGCGCGCCCCGCGCTGCCAGCGCTGCCCGCACTGCCAGCGCTGCGCGCGCTGCCAGCGCTCTGCGCGCCGTGCAGGAGCAGCGGCGCGATCAGCGCCTCCGAGGTCAGCCACGGGTCGAGGTTGCGGCCCGGCCGTCCGGTCGCCAGGCCGTGGTAGCCGGGGTCGATGTAGTCCGGGCCGACCTTGTGCGGCGAGACGGCGAGGCCGCGCGCGGCCAGCGCCGCCATCAGCCCGGTCGCGACGGTCGTCTTGCCGCTCCCGGAGGCGGGCGCGGCGACGACCAGCCGGGGAAGCGCTACCACTCGATGCCCTTCTGGCCCTTCTGGCCCCGGTCCATCGGATGCTTGACCTTGGTCATCTCGGTGACCAGGTCGGCGGCCTCCAGCAGCCGCGGGTCGGCGTCCCGGCCGGTGATCACGACGTGCTGGTTGCCGGGACGGTCCTTCAGCGCGGCGAGCACGTCGTCCACGTCCACCCAGCCCCACTTCATCGGGTAGGTGAACTCGTCCAGCACGTACAGCCGGTAGGTCTCGGCGGCCAGGTCGCGCTTGATCTGCTCCCAGCCCTCGCGCGCGTCGGCGGCGTGGTCGGCGTCCGTGCCGGGACGCTGGATCCACGACCAGCCCTCGCCCATCTTGTTCCAGGTGACCGTCCCGCCCCGGCCGCTCTCGCCGAGCACCTTCAGCGCGGTCTCCTCGCCGATGCGCCACTTCGCCGACTTCACGAACTGGAACACCCCGATCGGCCAGCCCTGGTTCCAGGCGCGCAGCGCGAGCCCGAACGCGGCGGTCGACTTGCCCTTGCCGGGACCGGTGTGCACGACCAGCAGCGGCCGGTTGCGGCGCTCGCGGGTGGTCAGGCCGTCCTCCGGGACGTACTCGGGCTTGCCCTGCGGCATGGTCAGGCCACCTTCCTCACGTCGCGGACGACCCCGGCGAGGGAGTCGGCCCCCAGTTCCTCCAGCCGGACGACCTCGCCGCCCAGCCGCTCCCCGAGCCGTCCGGCGAGGCCGAGCCGCACCGGGCCGGACTCGCAGTCCACGACCACGGACGCGACGCCGGCGAGCAGCGCGCAGGCCCGCGCCGGATCGTCGCCGTGCGTCGCGCGGCCGTCGGTGACGACCACCAGCAGCGGACGCCGCGCCGGGTCGCGCAGCCGCTCCACGCGCAGCACCTCGGCGGCGCGCAGCAGCCCGGCGGCGAGCGGCGTGCGGCCGCCGGTCGCGAGCCGCTCCAGCCGCCGCGCGCCCGCGTCCACCGAGGACGTCGGCGGCAGCGCCAGCTCGGCGGACGCGCCCCGGAAGGTGATCAGGCCGACCTTGTCGCGGCGCTGGTAGGCGTCCAGCAGCAGGCTGAGGACCGCGCCCTTGACCGCCCGCATCCGCTGCCGCGCGGCCATCGAGCCCGACGCGTCCACGACGAACAGGACGAGGTTGCCCTCCCGGCCGTCGCGGACGGCCTCGCGGAGGTCCTCGGGCGCGACGACGAGGCCGGGCCCGGACCGTCCGCGCGCCTTCTGGTGCGGGGCGGCGGCGCGCAGCGTCGCGGTCAGGTGGACGCCGCGCGCGCCGGGGCGTGCGCCCGCGACGCGTCCGAACGGGCTGCGGGCCTTGGACCGGCGTCCGGGCGCGCCCGTTCCGGTGCCGGGCACGGTGAACAGGCGCGGCCTGTACGTCGCGTCGGGGCGGGCGGCCTCCTGCTCGCCGCCACCGACCGGCTGCCGCTCTCCCGGCCCGCCGGACGTCCCGTCCGCGCCGGACGCCGGCGCGTCGACGGCCTCGGGCTCAGGCGCTCCGTCCGCGCTGGACCCGTCCGGGCCGGAACCGCCGTCCGGGGGTTCGGGCGCACCGCCGGGACCGCCCTCCGGGGGCTCGGGATCGGGGTCGTCGCCGTGCTCGTCGAGGACGTCGTCGAGGCGTTGCTCGTCCAGGCCGGGAGCGTCGAACGGGTCGCGGCGGCGGCGGTGCGGCAGCGCGAGCCGGGCGGCCGTCCGCACGTCGTCGGACGTGACGGTCGTTCGACCGTTCCAGGCCGCGAGGGCCATCGCGGTCCGCGCGGTGACGAGGTCGGCGCGCAGGCCGTCCACCTCGAACGCGGCGCACACGGCGGTGATCTGGCGCAGGGCGGCGTCGGTCAGCTCGACCTCCGGCAGCCGCGCGCGGGCGGCGGTGATCCGGGCGGCGAGGCCGGCCTCGGCGCCCACCCAGGCGGCGGCGAAGCCGGCCGGGTCCTCCTCGAACCGCAGCCGCCGCCGGACGACCTCGGCGCGCTCGGCCGGGTCCCGGGTCGCGGCGACCTCCACGGTCAGCCCGAACCGGTCGAGCAGCTGCGGGCGCAGCTCGCCCTCCTCCGGGTTCATCGTCCCGACCAGCAGGAACCGGGCCGCGTGCCGCACCGACACGCCCTCCCGCTCCACGTGCGACTCGCCCATCGCGGCGGCGTCCAGCAGCAGGTCGACCAGGTGGTCGTGGAGGAGGTTGACCTCGTCCACGTAGAGCACCCCGCGGTGCGCGGCGGCGAGCAGGCCGGGCTCGAACGCCTTCACGCCCTCGGTCAGCGCCCGCTCGATGTCGAGCGACCCGGTGAGCCGGTCCTCGGACGCGCCGACCGGCAGCTCCACGAGCCGCGCGTCGCGCTCCCGTCCCGCGGCGGCGGTGTGCGGGCCGTCCGGGCAGCCGGGGTCGGGGTCTTTCGGGTCACACGAGAACCGGCATTCCGGCACGACCTCGACCGGGGGCAGCAGGGCCGCGAGCGCCCGCACGATCGTGGACTTCGCGGTCCCCTTCTCGCCCCGGACGAGCACGCCGCCCACGGCCGGCGAGACGGCGTTGACCAGCAGGGCCAGCTTGAGGTCGTCCATTCCGACGACGGCGGAGAACGGGTACCGGACGGCGGAGCCGCGCGTCATCGGCGCATCAGTGAGGGCATGCCTCGAAGTCCCTTCCCTCGGGTGTCCACGCCCGTGGTGGCGGTCGGTGCCGACGGCCGGAGTTCCTGACTCACCAGGGGACCTGGTTCACAGTTGCGGGCACAGCCCCGGATTCGCACCGGGTTCCTCCGTCGTCCGTCGCCCAGACAGGATGACATATCCCCTGCACACGCCCAAGCGCGGCGGGGTGCGGGGCGGCGGCTCAGAGCGGGACGGCGAACCAGACCGCCTTGCCCTGCGAGGGCGGACCGAGGCGGGACGTGGTGCGGATCATGCCCCAGCGGCCCTCCGACAGCTCCCGGACGATCGACAGCCCGCGGCCGCAGTCGCCGGACGTCCACGAGTAACCGGGCAGGTCGCACGGGAGCCGGTCGAAGATGGCGCAGCGCGCCTCCGTGACGCACGCGGCCCCCTCGGCCGCGCCGCGGACGGAAGAGGCGGCCGCGCCGCGGACGGAAGGATCGGCCGCCGCGCCGCGGGCGGGAGGGGCGGTCGCGCCGCGGACGGAAGAGTCGGTCGCGCCGCGGGCGGACCGGTCGGGGGCGCCGTCGGCCGGCCGGTCGGCGAGGTAGAGCCACAGCTCGTGCGGGCCGTGCTCGCCCGCGTGCTGGAAGGCGTTGGTGGCCAGCTCGCTGACCATCAGCTGCGCCTCGGAGACGCGGGTGCGGTCGGCGCCGAGTTCGGCGAGCGCGTCGCGCAGGACGGCCCTGGCGTACCCGGGGCAGGCCGGGCCGCCGGGCAGGGCCCACACCCGGCCCTGGCGCGCGCCCTCGCCGCCGGGCGGCGGCACGAGGGCCAGGCGGCGGTGGGAGGTGGCGGACGTATCGTCCACGGCGTCTCCGAGGTCTGGAGAGGTGGTCACGGGGTTCCCTCCCGGGGCGGCGGCACGGCGGGCGCGTGGAACCGGCCGCGGCCCTCGCGGTCAGTCGATGGTCACGTAACGACACCGTGCGGTCACGATCCTCAGAATCGCGTGAGATTCTCACCACCGCAACTCCGTTGGCCAGATTGCTCTACCGGGTTGGTCATTTCCGTTGTGGGAGCGCGTGCGAGGGGCGAGACTCCCCTGCCATGAGTTACCGGCCCACCGTCCGCGCCCGCAGGCTGGCCCGCGAGCTGCGCACCCTGCGCGAGAAGCGCGGTCTCACCCTCCAGGAGGTCGCCGACCAGCTGAGCATGTCGCGCGCCACGGTGTCGAGGCTGGAGACCGCGCAGACGCGTCCGAAGACCGACGACATCGAGCGGTTCCTCGACCTGTACGGGGTGCCGAGCCCGGAGCGGGACGCGCTGTCCAACCTGGCGTCGGCGGCGTCCCGGCGCGGCTGGTGGACGGCCTACTCCGACGTGTTCACCGGCAGCTACGTCGCGATGGAGCACGAGGCCGAGCTGATCCGGTCGTGGGACCCGCAGCTCGTGCACGGCCTGCTCCAGACCGAGGACTACGCGCGGGCCGTCATCACGGCGGGGCGGATGCTGCCCAACCCCGAGGACGTGGAGCGGCGGCTCGACGCCCGCCGGGCCCGGCAGGCGCTGCTGGAGCGGTCCGACGCGCCGATGGTGCACATGGTGGTGGACGAGGCGGTCCTGCGCCGTCCGATCGGGGGGCCGCGGGTGCTGGCCGACCAGCTCGCCCATCTCGCGCAGCTCGCCGAGCGCGACCGGATCATCGTCCAGATCCTGCCGTTCACCGTGCGTGAGCACGCGGGCCTGGACGGCAGGTTCACGATCCTTTCGTTCCCCGACCCCGCCGACCCCGATATCGCCTACGTGGAGGGCACCATGGGCGACGTTTACGTCGAAAGCGTCGCGGAAATAGCCAGTCACAGGGAACGCTTCCAGCGGATCGCCGAGGCGGCCCTCCCTCCGGAGGAGTCCGCGCGCCTCGTCGCCGACTCAGCAAGGAGCACCACGTGAACCCAGCCCCCCAGGACATCCAGAGCGAACTCGACACCGCGCTGTGGACGAAGTCGTCCCACAGCGGCAGCGGCGACCAGTGCGTCGAGGTCGCCGCGCTCTCCGGCGCCCGCCGCGCGGTGCGCGACTCGAAGGACCCGGACGGCCCCGCGCTGCTACTGGCGTCCGGTGAGTGGCACGCGATGCTGGAACGCGTGCACGACCGCTGACAGCCCGTCCCCTGAACCACCCGGACCACCGAACCACCTGAACCACCTGATCGGACCGTTCCCGATCGCTTCCCGATCGCTTCCGGATTCCCGGCAGCCCGTCCCGGCGGGGCCGCACCGCGCGCGGCCCGCCGGCCCTACCGAGCAAACTAGAACGTGTTCTAATATCGCGGTGCCCCCTACGGAAGGTGCCACCGTGACCGCGGACCTGAAGCTCGGTATCAACGTCGGCTACTGGCAGCGCGACCCGGACGACCAGACCGAGACCGTGCTGGCCGCCGAGCGGCTCGGGTACCACGCCGTCTTCACCGCCGAGGCGTACGGCTCGGACGCGTTCACCCCGCTCGCCTGGTACGCCGCCCGGACGTCCCGGATCAAGCTCGGCACCGCCGTCGCGCAGCTCTCCGCGCGCACGCCCGTCGCGACCGCGATGCACGCCCTCACGCTGGACGCGCTGTCGGGCGGACGGATGATCCTCGGCGTCGGCGCGTCCGGCCCGCAGGTCGTCGAGGGCTGGTACGGGGTGCCGTTCCCCAAGCCGCTCGCGCGCACGCGTGAATACCTGGACATCATGCGGCAGGTGTGGCGGCGCGAAGCGCCCGTCACGAACGACGGGCCGCACTACCCGCTCCCCTATCCGGGCGGGACGGGTCTCGGGAAGCCGCTGAAGTCGATCGTGCATCCGGCGCGTCCGGAGATCCCGGTGTACCTGGGCGCCGAGGGGCCGAAGAACATCGCGCTCGCCGCCGAGGTCGCGCAGGGCTGGCTGCCGCTGTTCGTGGACCCGACCCAGATCGACGCGCTGTTCGGGGCGTCGCTGGCGGGCCGTCCGGACGGCTTCGAGATCGCCGCGACCGTCACCACGATCGTCACCGACGACCTCGCGTCGGCGCTGGAGTTCGCCAAGATCCCGCTCGCGTTCTACATCGGCGGGATGGGCGCGAAGGACCGCAACTTCCACCTCGACCTGATCGGCCGCCTCGGCTACGCCGAGCAGGCCGCGCGCGTGCAGGAGCTGTTCCTCGCCGGACGGCGCGACGAGGCGGTCCGGGCCGTCCCGGACGAGCTGGCCGACTCGATCTCGCTGCTCGGCCCGCTCGGGCGGATCGAGGAGCGGCTCGGACTGTGGCGGGACAGCCCGGTCACGACGCTGCTGCTGGCGGGCGTCCGGGACGAGCCGACGCTGCGCGCCGTCCGCGACCTCGTCCTCGGCTGAGACCCCCGGGTCCTCGACTGAGCCCTCCGGGGCCTCGGCTGAGACGTCCCGCGCACGGCCGGGGGTGAGGTTGGCCACAGCGGGAAATGCGCGCCGGGTGAAGGATGCTCTAGCCAACACCGAGACCTCACCGAGGGAAGAAGGACAGGACCATGTCCACGCAGGCGGACGCCGCGAAACTGCTGGTCCGCACCCTGGAGGCCGAGGGCGTCGAGTACGTCTTCGGCATCCCGGGCGAGGAGAACATCCACTTCGTCCAGGCCCTGGACGACTCGTCCATCCGCTACGTCCTCGTCCGCCACGAGCAGGGCGCGGCGTTCATGGCGGAGATCTACGGCCGGCTGACCGGCAGGGCCGGGGTCGCCTCGGCGACGCTCGGTCCGGGCGCGATCAACCTCCAGCTCGGCGTCGCCGACGCGCAGACCAACTCCACCCCGGTGGTGGCGATCTCCGCGCAGGTCGGGCTGGACCGCATCTACAAGGAGTCGCACCAGATCGTCGACCTGGTGTCGCTGTTCCGGCCGATCACCAAGTGGTCCGAGCTCGCGCCGACGCCCGAGGCGCTGCCGGAGATGGTGCGCAAGGCGTTCAAGACCGCGCAGACCGAGCGTCCGGGCGCGGTGTACCTCGCGATCCCCGAGGACGTGGAGGCGGCGGCCGTCTCGGCGGACCTGGGGCCGCTGCCGGTGAACGTCGTCCAGCCGCAGGAGCCGTCCGCCGCGCAGGTCGCGCGCGCCGCCGACGTGCTGGCGATGGCACGGCAGCCGATCGTGCTCGCCGGGCACGGCGCCACGCGCGCGCACGCGAGCGAGGCGCTCGTGCACTTCTCGGAGAAGCTGGGGCTTCCCGTCGCAACCACGTTCAACGGCAAGGGCGTCTTCCCCGACGACCACCGCAACGCGCTCGGCGCGGTCGGGTTCATGCGCCACGACTACGTGAACTTCGGGTTCGACGAGGCGGACGTGCTCATCGCCGTCGGCTACGAGCTCCAGGAGTTCGACCCGGTCAAGGTCAACCCGCACGCCGACAAGAAGATCATCCACATCCACGCGATGCCCGCCGAGGTGGACGACCACTACCCGGTCGAGGTCGGCATCCAGGGCGACATCTCGCGCTCGCTGCGCGCGCTCGGCGACGCCGTGCACCGCCGCTGGGACGTCAACGGCACGGGCCGCCGCATCCGCGAGCTCCTGCGCGGCGAGCTGGCCGAGGGCCGCGGCGAGAACGGCTTCCCGCTGTCGCCGCGCCGGGTCGTCGCCGACATCCGCGAGGCGATGGGACGCGAGGACATCGTGCTCGCCGACACCGGCGCGGTGAAGATGTGGATGGCCCGGCTCTACCCGACCTACGAGCCGAACACGCTGCTGGTGTCGAACGGGCTGTCGTCCATGGGGTTCTCGGTTCCGGGCGCGCTCGCCGCGAAGCTCGCGCACCCGGAACGCAAGGTGCTCGCCGCCACCGGGGACGGCGCGTTCCTGATGAACTCGCAGGAGCTGGAGACGGCCGTCCGCGAGAACATCCCGATCACCGTCCTCATCTGGGAGGACGACGCCTACGGGCTGATCGAGTGGAAGATGGACCTGGAGATGGGCCGCAGCTCGAACATCAAGTTCGGCAACCCCGACTTCGTCGCCTACGCCGAGAGCTTCGGCGCGCACGGCTACCGCGTGACCTCGGCGGACGACCTGCTGCCCACGCTGCGCAAGGCGCTCGCCGACGACGGGGTGTCGGTGGTGACCGTCCCGGTCGACTACTCGCACAACCTCCAGCTCACCGACAAGCTCGGCGAGCTGACCGACCCCTTCTAGACGGCCGTCTCCCCGGCCGCCGGACGGATCGTCTCCCCGGCCGCCGGACGGGTCGTCGCCCCGGCGGTCAGGCGCGGCAGAGGATCTCGCCGTTCTGGGCGGTGAAGACGCCGTCCGGGGCGGCGGCCCACTCCTGCCAGCCCCGGTGGATGCGCTCCAGGTCGTCGCGGGTGGCGTGGCCCTTCGCGACGGCCTGGTCGGCGACGTTCGAGTGGACCATCCGGCCGCCCCACGTCCCGCTCCACCAGGCGCGCTCCTCCGGCGTCGCGAAGGCCCAGACGGTCGAGGTGTACGTGACGTCGGTGAAGCCGGCTTCGCGCGCCCAGGAGACGAGGCGGCGTCCGGCCTCGGGCTCGCCGCCGTTGCCGCGCGCGACCCGGTAGTACACGGGCAGCCACTCGTCCATGCCGGGCGGCTGCGGGTACCAGGTGAAGCCGCCGAAGTCGGCCTCGCGCGCCGCCACGATCCCGCCCGGCTTGCACACCCGCCGCATCTCCGACAGCGCGCGCACCGGGTCGGGGATGTGCTGGAGCACCTGGTGGGCGTGGACGACGTCGAACGTGTCGTCCGGGAATCCCAGATCGTGGACGTCCGCGACCGCGAACTCGATGTTGCGTAGGTCACGCTCGGCCGCGTGCGCGCGGGCCCGGGCCAGCACGCCCTCGGCGGCGTCCACGCCGACGACCCGTCCGGGGGCGAGGCGTTCGGCGAACTCGGCGGTGATCGTGCCGGGGCCGCAGCCGACGTCCAGGAGCGTGCTTCCCGGACGGAGGTGTCCGGCCAGGTAGGCGGCGGAGTTGTCGATCGTGCGCCAGGTGTGCGAGCTGAGCACGGTCGGGTGGTGGCCATGCGTGTAAACGGGCATCCGGGTCACCTCTCACGGAGTCGGCCGGGTTCTGCGGTGTGCTCCGCAGCCTAGACGCGCTTCTCAGAGTTTGAGAAATGCGTATCAGGATGTGAGATCCCGGATTCTTAACGTTTGCTGCTGAAACTGTCGGAGGCGGTGATCTTTTACTACCGTGACGTTCGCGACTGAAGGGGCGAACGTGCGCAAGAGGACCGAACGCAAACTGGCCGTGGGCGCGGTGGCGGTCGTCGCGGCCGTGCCGACCGCCTTGGTGCTGATCCCGTGGGACGGCTCCGGGGGCTCCCAGCCCGCCGCGGGCACCGCGCCGCTGGGCGCGCAGGCCGCCGCGTCCGACCCGAGACCGGTGCAGCAGACGCCCGGCGCGCCGTCCCCGGCGCAGGGCCGGATGTCCAAGCTGCCCAACGCGGCGCCGACGAGCACGGGCGCGCCGACGCCGACCTCGGTCCCGACCATCCCGCCGGGCGGCGGCAACGGCGGCCTGAAGAACTGGCTGCCCGCCGACGACGGCGCGGTCGTCACCGCCGCCAAGTGGGCGAACAAGTACCAGGTCGACCTGTCCGTCAAGTCGCCCGCGCTGGGCCAGACGCGGACCGTCCGGGTGCTGGTGCCGAGCGGCTGGAAGGCCAGGTCCACCCAGACCTACCCGACGGTCTACGCCCTGCACGGCGGCAACGACACCTACGTCTCCTGGACGCGCAGCACCGACATCGCCAAGGTCTCGCGCCAGTGGGGCGTCATCGTGGTGATGCCCGAGGGCGCGAACGGCTCCTACACCGACTGGTACAACGGCGGACGCGGCGGGAGCCCGCGCTGGGAGACCTTCCACACCGCCGAGGTCCGGCAGCTCGTCGAGCGGAACCTGCACGCGGGCTCGTCGCGGGCCGTCATCGGCATCTCGTCCGGCGCGCAGGGCGCGGTCACCTACGCGGCGCGGCATCCGGGGATGTACCGGTACGCGGCGTCCTACAGCGGCGTGCTGTCGATGCTGTCGCCCGGCATCCCGGCGCTGCTCATGTACATCAACACGCGTCCGGGCACCAACCCGACGGACATCTGGGGCGACCCGTGGACGGCCCGCGCGAACTGGGCCGCGCACGACCCGGCGTCGCTGGTCAAGCGGCTGCGCGGGACGAGGCTGTTCGTCTCGGCCGGCAACGGCAACAAGGGCCCGCTCGACAAGCCCGGCAAGGCCCCCTGGGACATCGGCTACCTCAGCGAGACGCAGGTGCTGCGCGCGACCGGCGACTTCGTGGCCGCCGCGAAGAGGTCCGGCGTGCCCGTCACGACCGACTTCTACGGCGCGGGCTCGCACAGCTGGCCGTACTGGAAGCGCGAGATGCACAAGACGTGGCCCGAGATCATGGCCAGCATCGGCGCCCAGCGCGCCTGACCCGCCTCAGCCGGTCGTCTGGAAGGTGTCCCGGTACGGCTGGGGCGCGACGCCGACGACGCGGCGGAAGTGCGGGCGCAGCGCGACGCCGTTGGTGAAGCCGACCTGCCGGGCGATCGCGTCGATCGGCAGGTCGCTGCTCTCCAGGAGCCGCTGGGCCTGAAGGACGCGCTGCGCGAGCAACCACTGCAACGGCGAGGTTCCCGTGGCCTCGCGGAAGCGGCGGTCGAAGCTGCGGCGGCTCATGTGCGCGCGCCGGGCGAGGGCGTCCACGTCCAGCGCGGGGTCGTGCAGGTTGCGGACGGCGTGCTCCAGGACGGGCGCGAGCGGGTCGTCCGTCCCCGGCTCGGGGAACGGCCGCTCGATGTACTGCGCCTGCCCGCCGGACCGCTGCGGCGGGACGACCATCCGCCGCGCGATCGCCGCGGCCGTCCGCGCCCCGGCCTCCCGCCGGACGAGGTGGAGGCACGCGTCGATCCCCGCGGCGGTGCCCGCGGAGGTGACGATCGAGCCCTCGTCCACGAACAGGACGGCGGGATCGACGCGGACGTCCGGGTAGCGCTCGGCGAGCGCGGGCGCGAACCGCCAGTGCGTGGTGGCGCGCCGTCCGTCCAGGAGGCCGGCCGCGGCGAGGACGAACGCGCCCCGGCACAGGCCGACGACGGTCGCGCCGCCGGCGTGCGCGGCGCGGAGCGCGGCGAGGGCCTCCTCCGGCGGGTCCTCGCCGGCGATCCGCCAGCTCGGGACGACCACGATCCCCGCGCCGTCCAGCGCGTCGAGCCCGTGCGGCGCGTGCAGGACGAGCCCCGCCGACATCCGCAGCGGGCCGGGCTCGGCCGCGACCGCCCGCACCCGGAACGGCGTCTCGCCGCGCGCGTCGGCGCCGAAGACGCTGAGGGGCACGCTCGTCTCGAACATCGGCACGCCGTCGAAGACCAGCACCGCGACCGTCCGGGGATCTGGCATGGCTGGAATCTATCGCACCGTGGCTTTCTCGCCACTCCCCGGCCGACCTGCCGGAACGCCAGGATCATGGGCATGACGATCACCATCACGGCCCTTGGCGGCCCCACCGCGATCCTCGAGCTCGGCGGCCTGCGGCTGCTCACCGACCCGGCCTTCGACGAGCCCCGCGACTACCCGATCGGGGACCGCAGGCTCACCAAGACCGCCCCGACCGCGCTCGCCCCGGACGAGGTGGAGCCGATCGACGCCGTCCTGCTCTCGCACGACCAGCACCCCGACAACCTGGACGAGTCGGGCCGCGCCTTCCTGGCGCGGGTGCCGCTCGTCCTGACCACCGTCGCGGGGGCCGAGCGCATCGGCGCGACGCCGGTGCCGCTCTGGGAGCACCACGACATCCCCCGTCCGGGCGGCGGGACGCTGCGGGTGACGCGCGTGCCGGCCCTGCACGGCCCCGAGGGTGCGGAGCCCGTCACCGGCGAGGTCGCGGGCTTCGTGCTCACCGGCGAGGACCTGCCGACGGTCTACGTCAGCGGCGACAACGCGTCGCTGGACGTCGTCCGCGAGGTCGGGGACCGCTTCCCGGTGATCGACGTCGCGGTGCTGTTCGCGGGCGCGGCCCGGACGCCCCTGTTCGACGGCGCGCTGCTGACCCTGGACAGCGCGGGCGCGGCCGAGGCGACCCGCCTGCTGGGCGCCCGGCACGCCGTCCCGCTGCACTTCGACAGCTGGGCCCACTTCACCGAAGGCGGCGAGGAGCTCACCAAGGCCTTCGCCGAGGCGGGCCTCACCGACCGGCTCACCCTGCTCGCGCCGGGCGACTCGGCGGAACTCTGACCGCGGAGATCAGGCGACGGCCAGGCTCCCGCTTCGTCCGAGGGGCGGGACGGGCCGTCGCAGGGTCACGACCTGGCCGTCCGGCGCCTCGTCCGCGTAGGTGTTCAGCGGGAGCCGCGCCAGCTCGCTGAGCCAGGGTTCCACGATCGTCCGCTCGGCGGGCCCGTTCAGGCTGGCCCGGGAGAGGTGTTGAGAAGACCCGTTCGCGGAGCCCATGACGACGTCCATAGCGACCCCTTTCCCATGCCTTGCGAACACCCGTGGGTACGCACCGCGAAACCGTCCGGTTCAGCGGTGTTCCCCCACGTCACAGCCCGAACTCTACGGATCGCCTACGACATTTCCGGGCGGCGTCCGGCAGGGCGAGAAAGGGGCCTCAGAGCCAGCGCGCGACGCCCCCGTGATGCGAGCACGTGCCGCGCCGGTGCTGGGAGTAGGAGAGCGTCCCGTCCCGGCAGACCGCCGACGCCCCGGACGGGTAGTCCGGCGCCTTCGGCTTCGGGCTCGGCCGGTGCGGACGCGGCGTGGGCGGCTTCGGTTTCGGCGGGTGGCCGGGCGTCTTCGCCGGGACGGGCGTGGACGGCGACGAGGTCGGTGGCGTGACCGTCCCGGTCGGGCTCGTACTCGCGTCCGGCGAAGACGCGGACGGCGACACCGTCGCGATCGCGGTCTTCGGCGCCGGGTCCGCCGTGCAGCTGGTCAGGAGGACGCCGGCGAGCAGGGCGCCGGTGAGGCGTGCGCGCATGAACCACTTCCTTGGTGCGGGCGTGTCAGGGGAGGACGCCGCGCCGCCCGCACCGGTTCACATGTCGCCTATCTCGGACATCTTCCTGTCCATCCCCTAATCGGGGCGGGGTGCCGGGTTCGTGGTGACCGCGCGGAGCAGGGGCCGGCTCAGCGCGCTCGCGGCGAGGACGCCGCCGAAGCCGAGGGTCAGGAACGCGGCGAGGGTCAGCGCGCCGGAGAGGCCGAAGCCCATCGCGAACGGCGTCGCGAAGAACAGGCCGGTCGCCAGCGAGCCGCCGCCCATGACCAGCAGCGGGATCAGGGTCTCCAGGCGGCGGGCCCGGTCGAGGACGTCCAGCGGCGTCCCGGCCAGGCGGAGCATGGCGTAGGTCTGGCGGCGGTCCAGCACCGCGGACGCGCCGGTGATGCCCGCGCTGGTGATCGCGATTAGGAACGAGACCGCGAGCACGGTCAGCGCGCCGGTGCGCAGGTCGGCCAGCAGGTGCGCGGACGCCACGTCGGAGTCGGCGTCGGTGGTGGCGTTGTGGCCGGGGACGAGCCCGGTGAGGGCCGTCCGGGCGCGGTCGACGTTCTGCTGCCCGCCGTCCACGGTGGCCTGGACGATCGCGGATTCCCCACGCTTGCGCCCGGGCTCCGGACCGCCGGAGAGCGGTTTTTCGCGAGCGATGGCGACCTTCGCGGGAAGGCCGTGCAGGCGGTCGCGGGCCTGAGCGGCGACGGTCTCGGCGGACGCGACGGGCACGGTGATCTCCAGGCGGTCGGCCGCACCGTGCCGGAGCATGGCCGACGACGGGTTCAGCAGCGCCAGGAAGCCCGCGACGAAGCCGGTGAGGGCGACGCCCGCGACGGTGCGCCACGCGGAGCGCGGGTCGTCCATCAGGCGGCGGCCGGCGAGGAGGCGGGCCGGGCCGCGCGCGGTCCCGGCGGCGACGCGTCCGATGAGCGCGACGATCCACGGGCCGACGAGGTTGATGCCGAGGAAGGCCAGCGCGAGGAAGACCAGCAGCACGACCAGGCCCGCCCGGCCGAGCGACGTCAGGCTCCCGGACAGCAGGCCGAACGCGATCACGATGGCCAGGAAGACCAGCGGCCGGACGGCGCGCAGCGCGGGCGGCGTCTCGCGGCGGGCGACGCCGAGCGGGCTCACCACGACGCGGCGCAGCCCGACGACGGCGCTGATCCCGACCAGGACGGGCACGGCGGCCAGCACGAGCAGCGTCCACGGCCCGGACCACAGGTCGGAGGCGTACCAGGTGCCGCCCGCGATGGTGATCTGGGTGAGGGCGGGCAGCGCGGCGAAGAACAGGACGGTCCCGAGGACGGCTCCGGCGGCGGCGGTCAGCACGGCCTCGGCGGTGGTGATCGCGACGACCTGGCCGGGCGTCGCGCCGACCAGCCGCAGCGCGGCGAGCCGCTGGTCGCGGCGGGCGACGGTGAGCCGAGCGGCGGCCCCGCCGAACACCAGCAGCGGGACGGCCATGAGCACCGAGGCGATCGCGGCGAGCATCTGGTAGACGAACGCGGTGGCCGACTGCGAACCGGTCGCGTAGCGGTCGATGCGGGTCGGCGAGGCGACGGCGTCCGCGATGCCGGTGTCGGCGCGGCTCGCGGACATCGCCGGGTCGGACGCGGCGCGCCCGACGACCGCGACCAGCTCGTCCGGGTGGACGACGGCGGCGCGGCCGAGCGTCCCGGCCGGCGTGCGGGCGGGGAAGCGCCCGGCGAGCTGGTCGGCGGGCAGCGTCCGCATGAGCGAGGCCAGCGCCGGGGACGTCCACACCTCGCCGGGCTTCGGGAAGCTCCTCATGCCGGGCGGGACGGGCGCGTCCCCGGAGAGCGCGGACAGCTCGACCACGGTGATCTGGCGTCCGCGCACGTAGTCGGTGTTCAGCGCCTCGATCGCGGTCGCGGCGCCGTGCGCCTTCGCCGGGTGCCGCCAGGCGTCGGCGGCGGACCGCGCGGCGAACGCGTGGTTCGCGCCGACCGCGAACAGCAGCAGGCCGGTCGAGACGGCGACGGCGGCGAGGGTGAGCAGGGAGCCGAGCAGTCCCCGGCGTCCGCCGCCGCGCAGCAGCCGCCAGGAGAGGGCGAACGTCGTGCGCATCACGCGGCTCCGGGGAACGGGGTGAGCAGGCGGCCGTCGCGGACCTCGACGGTGCGGTCGCACCAGTTCGCGACGCCGGGGTCGTGCGTGACGACGACGAGCGACGCCCCGTTGTGCCTGGTCGCCTCGACGAGCAGCCGCATCGTGTCGTGGCCGGTCGTCTGGTCGAGCGCGCCGGTCGGCTCGTCCGCGAACACCACGGCCGGACGCGTCGCCAGGGCGCGCGCGATCGCGACGCGCTGCGCCTGCCCGCCGGACAGCTCGCCGGGGCGGCGTCCCTCCAGCCCGGCGAGGCCGAGCGGCCCGAACCAGGCGCGGGCCGCCGCGACGGCCTCCCGGCGCGCGGTCCCGCCGAGCATCAGCGGGAGCGCCACGTTCTCGTCGGCGGGCAGTTCGGGCAGCAGCTGCCCGAACTGGAACACGAACCCGAACCGGCTCCGGCGCAGCGCGCTGCGGCGGCGCTCGCCGAGGTCGTCGATCCGGTCGCCGAGCAGCCGCACCTCGCCCCGGTCCGGGCGCATGATCCCGGCGAGGCAGTGCAGCAGGGTGGACTTGCCGGACCCGGACGGGCCCATGATCGCGACGGCCTCGGCGCGGCCGACCGCGAGGTCCACGCCGCCGAGCGCGACGGTCGGACCGAAGGTCTTGACCAGACCCGTCCCGCTCAGGACGGGAGAGGCGGGGGTGTTCACGCGGCGGCCTTCCGGTCGGTGCGGGCGGTCTGGAACTCGATCACCTCGGCGGCGGCGTCGGCGCCGGTGCCGGCGGCGGCGTCCGGGCCGGCGCCGGTGCCGGCGTCCGGGCCGCGCGGGCGGTCGTGGCGGAGCGAGTCGCGCATCTCCTTGGCCGGCATGACCAGCCCGCCGTAGATCACGAAGGCGACGAACGCGACGGCGACGGGGACGTACACGAGGTAGAGACCGTTGAAGTTCATGCCTCCATGCTTGGCGAACCCGCCGGTCCGGCACATCGGACGCAGGTTCGGTCCCGGAAACGCCGGTATCGGCCGAATGGTCGATACCGGGGTAAGCCCCAAGCCGTAGCCTCGGGGGATATGAACGTTTCGGGGGGCGCATGGGGAGCGCCTGGCGGCGCGCCGGGTGCGCCGGGCGGCGCGACAGGAGCGCCTGGCGGCGCGCCGGGTGCGCCGGGCAACGGGCTTCAGCCGCCGGGCGGCGGGCCGGGCCGGGAGCCGGACGCCAGGGACGGCCTCGCGCGGGTGCAGTCGGTGGGCGGCTGCCTGTTCCGGCTGCTGGCCTGGGGCTGCGCGGCGCTCTACCTGCTGATCTGCCTCGCCGCGGCGTACTCGCGGCGCAGCCCGGCCGATCTCGCGACGATCGTGGTCGCCGCGCTCGTCGCCTACTCCTGCCTGGCCCGGCGCGGCCTCACGCAGTGGACGGCGGCGAGCGCCGCGGCCTCGCTGCTGCTGACGTGGGCGCTGGCGATCGGGAACGTCGGCGTCCGGGACCAGGCGGCGCTGGTCGAGGTGACCGGGCTGCTCGTGCTGGTCGCCCGGATGGTCTGGACGGCCCCGAAGCGGCGGCTGGCCTGGCTGACCGCGCTGGCCGCCGTCCCGGTGGTGCTCGTCCCGCTGCGCGGCTCGGAGACGATGCTGATCTTCCTGGCCGGGCCGCTGGCGGTGCTGGTCGCGATCGCGATCGGCGCGGGCCTGTACCTGCGGGCGCTGGACGAGCGCCGCCGCCGCGCGCTGTCGGACGCGCGCCGGGACGAGCGCCTCGAACTGGCCCGCGACCTGCACGACTTCGTCGCCCACCACGTGACCGGGATCGTCGTCCAGGCGCAGGCGGCGCGGTTCGCGGCGTCCTCGGGGGCGGCGGCGCAGTCGCCCGAGCAGCTCGACCGGATGTTCGGGCAGATCGAGAGGGCGGGCACCGAGGCGCTGACGTCGATGCGCCGCATGGTCGGCCTGCTCCGCGACGCCCAGGAGCCCGGGCGCGGCCCGGAGCCCGGCGCGACGCGTCCGGTCGGGGACCTCGCGCAGGTCGCCGAGCTGGTGGACGGCTTCGGCGACACCCCGCCCGCCGCGCTCGCGCTGGCCGACGACCTCGGCGAGCTGCCGCCGGAGGTCGTCACCTCGGTGCACCGGGTCGTCCAGGAGGCGCTGACGAACGCGCGCAAGCACGCCGCCGACGCGTCGGTGGTGCGGGTCTCGGTGGCGCGGCTCGGGGACGGGTCGGTCGAGGTGGCCGTCCGGGACGACGGGCAGGGCCGGGGGCGGCGGCTGCCGTCCGGCGGGTTCGGGCTCGCGGGCCTGGCCGAGCGGGTGGACGCGATCGGCGGCCGGCTCACCGCGGGGCCGCGCCCCGAGGGCGGGTGGGAGGTCGTCGCGGTGATCCCGGTATCGGAGAGCTGAGAGAATCGCGTTCGTGACGATCCGTGTACTGATCGCCGACGACCAGGAGATGGTCCGCACCGGCTTCCGGATGATCATCGACTCGCAGCCGGACATGACGGTGGTCGGCGAGGCCGCCGACGGCGCGGCGGCCGTGGAGCTGGCCCGGCGGCTGCGGCCGGACGTGTGCCTGTTCGACATCCGGATGCCGCGCATGGACGGCCTGGAGGCGACCCGGCTGCTCGCCGGGCCGGACGTGGCCGACCCGCTCCGCGTCGTGATCGTCACGACCTTCGACATGGACGAGTACGTGTACCGGGCGCTGCGCGGCGGCGCGGCCGGGTTCCTGCTCAAGGACAGCGGCCCGGCGCTGCTGGTGGAGGCCGTGCGGGCGGCGGCGAACGGGGAGGCGCTGGTGTCGCCGTCGGTGACCGTCCGGCTGCTGGCGAACCTGTCGGCCCCCGCCCCGGAGCCGCCCCGGTTGCCCGAGCCGCTCACCGACCGGGAGCTGGACGTGGTCCGGCTGGTCGCGCGGGGCCGCACCAACGAGGAGATCGCGGCGGAGCTGTTCGTCTCGCTGTCCACGGTGAAGACGCACCTGGGCAGCGTCCAGCGCAAGCTCGGCACCCGCAACCGCACCGGGATCGCCGCCTGGGCCTGGGAGTCCGGCCTGATGCGCGGCTGATGGCGGCCGGAACGTTCGGTGGCGCGCCCTGGCCGCTGCTCGCCGTGTGGATCGCCGGGGCCCTCGGCTGGGGCGTGGTGCTGGGCCTGCTGCGCCGGTCGGGCGTGACCGGCACGGGCGCGTTCCTGCACGCGATCACCCCCGTGACGCTGGTGCTCGGCTTCGCCTTCGCCGGTTTCGGCTCCGCGTACGCGACGGTGTTCATGTCCGTCCAGTGGTGGACGCTGCTCGCCGCGACCGGCGGCCGTCTCGACCGGCTCTTCCGCGGCGGCCCGTCCGGCCTGGTCTGCGCCGTGCTGTGGCTGGCACTGACCCTGGCGGCGGCCTTCGCCGCCACCCGCGCCCTCCTCTGATCGTCCCGGCGCGGACGTACCGCTTCCCGGGCCGGCGGGGCGCGGCAGGGGTCAAAGGTACGTAGTATCCGAGGCAATGGACTACAAAGTCCTCGGAGGTGTCCCCCATGCCGTGTGCGCTGTGCGGCGACATCGTCCCGGCGGACGTCGCGCGCTGTCCGGCCTGCGGAGCGTGGGCCAGGCGCCGGGACTTCCGCGCCGTCGGGGTCGCGGTGTTCATGTTGCTGGGCTTCCACGCGTTCCTCGCGCTGGGCGCCGGGATCAGCCTGGTCCGGATGTCCCATCCGCTGCGGAACGCGACCCAGGACGGCTACGACCCGGCCACGACCCGGCACTCGCTGATCCCGTTCGCCGACCTGTTCGTCATCTGCGCGGTGCTCGCCGCCGTCACCGGGGTGATGTTCGTCTCCTGGCTGTGGCGGGCCTACACGCAGTCCCCCGGGCCGCACCGGCACCGCAAGGGCTGGGTGGTGCTCGGCTGGCTCGTCCCGGTCGCGAACCTGTGGGTGCCGCCGCGCCTGCTCTACGACGTGTGGGTGACGACCGGCCGCTACCGGATGTCGCAGCGGCACATCGCCGGCACGCTGATCGCCGCGTGGTGGCTGAGCGTCCTGCTGGCCCTCCTGCTCTCCCGCTCGTTCGCCCACGGCGGGGCCGACTCGCTCGCCGACGCCCGCTTCACCGTCCACATCGGCGTCGCCGCGGCCGCCTTCCAGGCGATCGCCGCGACCCTCGCGATGACCGTCGTCTACCAGGTCACCCGCCTCCAGATCGCCCGTCCCGACTAGCGCCGCGGTCAGGGGTCAGTCGGGCCTGAGCTGCCCTGGCCGGCGTGCCAGAGGCGGGCGGGCGGCGGGCGCCTGATCGCCGGGCCCGCGTGCCCGACGTCGGCGTACGGGCTGGCCGCGAACCCCGAGCCGTAGGTCACGCGGCGGCCGATCGGACGGTTCCGGGACGGCCCCGGCGCCGCCATGATCCGCCGGACGGCCCGGAGTCCGCCCTCGCGCCACGCCTCGTCCAGGACGTTGAGGTCCCAGCATTCCGAGGCGGTCAGGGACGCCGCGCGGAACCCCGGCTTGTGGACGCGCCCGCGCGCGAGCAGCAGCCAGGACCCGAACAGCGTGGCGGCGCAGCGGTCCTGGACGGACTCGAAGAAGGTCAGGTCCACCGGGCCGGTCGCGTCGTCCAGGGTCGCGAAGATCACCCGCTGCCCGGACCGGACGGCCGGGGTCTGCGTCGCCACCTTCACGCCCGCGACCAGCACCTCCTCGCCCTTCTCGCGGTCGGGGAGATCGCGCGCCCGGACCGCGCCGAGCGCGCGCAGCAGCTCCCCGTAGAAGCTGATCACGTGCCGGCTGACGTCCATGCCGAGGATGTCGAGCTCGGCCTCCACGATCTCCGACGGCGCCATCGGCGGCAGCTCGCCGAGCGGGACGTCCTCCAGCATCCCCGGCTCGGGCGTCGCGAGGTCGTCGCCGAGCGGGATCTGCCCCGCGACGAGCCCGGCGGACGGCCGCACGGGCGACGCCCGGTCGAGCGCGCCGACGCGGCAGAGCAGGTCGCGGCGCCCGACCGGGGTGTCCCGGTACAGCGCGTCGAACCCGCCCGCCAGGACGAGCCGCTCGACGGTCGGCCGGGACACGTGCGCCCGCCGCCAGAAGTCGCCGAGCGAGGCGTAGGGGCGGCGCTCGGCGATCCGCGCGACCTCGACCTCGCTGATCCCGCGCACCTCGGTGAGCGCGACCCGGATGCCGCCGTCCTCGACGTGCCAGAGCGCCCCCGAGCGGTTCACGTCCAGCGGCAGGATCGGGACGCCGAAATGCCGCGCGTCGTCCAGGATGACCCGCTTCGGGTACATGCCGGGATCGTGGGTGAGGACCCCGGCGAAGAACGCGGCCGTGTGGTGCCGCTTCAGCCAGGCCGACTGGTAGGTCGGCAGCGCGAACGAGGCGGCGTGCGCCTTGCAGAACCCGAACGCGCCGAACGCGGCGAGCGTCCGCCACACGCGCTCCACGGTGGCGTCGTCGTAGCCGCGCGCGGACGCCCGCTCCCGGAACCACGTCCCGACCGCTCGCAGCCCCTCGTCGTCGGACATGCGGCGGCGCATCCCCTCGGCGTCGGAGAGGCCGCAGCCGGTCATGACGTCCAGGACGCGGAGCACCTGCTCGTGCCAGACGACGACGCCCCGGCTCTCGCGCAGCACCGGCTCCAGGTCGGGATGCGGGTAGACGGCCTCGCGCCGCCCGTGCCGCGCGTCCAGGTACGGGCTGACCATGTCCGAGCCGACCGGGCCGGGCCGGAACAGCGAGATGTCCACGACCAGGTCGGCGAGCGTGCGCGGCAGCAGCTTGGCGACCAGCTCGCGCTGGCCGGGCGACTCGATCTGGAAGCAGCCGAGCGTCCGCGCGCCGCGGATCATCTCGAACGTCGGCCCGTCGTCGCGCGGGACGGCCTCCAGATCGACGCGCTCGCCGGTCGTCCGCTCGATCTCGGCGACCGCGTGCGCGAGCGTGGACTGCATCCGGACGCCGATGACGTCCAGCTTCAGCAGCCCCATCGCCTCGACGTCCACCTTGTCGAACTGGCTCATCGGGAACCCGGCGGCGCTCGGCTCCACGGGCGTCCGGTCGCGCAGCGCCGGGTTCGAGAGGATCACTCCGCACGGGTGCAGGGCGATGTGCCGGGGCAGGCCGTCCAGCCGCTCGGCGATCCTGAAGACCACGTTGAGCTGGGCGTTGTTCAGGTTCGACCGGCGCAGCTCCGGCAGGTCGGTCAGCGCCGCCCGGATCTGCCGCGCCCGGATGTGCGGGAACGCCTTCGCGATCGCGTCGACCTCCTGCGGCGGCAGGCCCATCGCGCCGCCCACGTCCCGGATCGCGCTGCGCGCCCGGTAGGTCTCCATCATCGACACGCACGCGGTCGCGTCCGTCCCGAAGCGGCGGAACAGCGCCTCGTACGCCTCCGGCCGCCGCGCCGACTCCACGTCCAGGTCGATGTCGGGCAGGCCGGGACGGCTGTCGGCGAGGAACCGCTCCATCACCAGGTCGTGCCGGAGCGGGTCCAGGTCGCCGATGCCGAGCAGGAAGGTGACCAGGCTGCCCGCGCCGGAGCCGCGGATCGCGCACCGGATGCCGAGGCCGCGGATGAGCGCGGCGGCGTCCGCGACGGTCAGGAAGTACGGCGCGAACCCCCGGCGTCCGATGATCTCCAGCTCGTGCGCGAGGCGGGCCTCGTACTCGCTCCGGTGCTCCAGATCGCGCCCGCGCAGGCCTCGCAGGCAGCGGGCGAGGAGCTGCCCGTGCGGCTCGGGGCCGGTGTCGGGCAGGTGCGCCCGGCCCATGCCGAGATCGCGCGCCGGGTCGAGGACGCACCGCTCGGACAGCCGCTCGGTGGCCCTGACCAGGGCGTCCGCCTCGTCCGGGCCGCAGGCGAGCGCGGCCGTCCGGCGCATCTGCGCGGCCGACTTCAGGTAGGCGTGGCCGGTCCGGTCGTCCAGGTGGCGGCGGTGCAGCGGGACGAGCTTGCGCGCCGCGTCCAGCACCTGCGCCACCGGGTGGTCGGCGGCCTCCAGGTACCGGACGCCGTTCCCGAGGACGGCCGTGACGCCCGCCTCCCGCGCGAGCGCCAGCATCCGTGCGGCGCGCGGTCCGTCGCCCTGGCCGTGCTGGTTGACGATCTCGACCGCGATCTCGGCGCCGGTGCCGCGCCAGGCGTCGAGCAGCGCCGCCGCCCGGACGCGGTCGCGGTCGGCGACGGCCTCCCCGACGTCCGAGGCGGGACCGAGCAGGACGACCAGCCCGGCGGCGTGCTCGGCGACCAGGCCGGGATCGATCCGCGGCTCACCGCGCTTCCCCGCGGCGTGCGCGGCCGTGACCAGGCGGCACAGGGAGGCCCAGCCCGCCTTCCCCTTCGCCAGCACCACGACGCGCCGCCGCCCGCCGGAGAGGGCGAGGTCGGCGCCGACGACGGGCCCGAGGCCCGCCTTCTCGCACGCCCGGACGTGCCGGACGGCCCCGTACAGGCCGTCCCGGTCGGTGAGGGCGAGGGTGCGCAGGCCGAGCTCGGCGGCCCGGTCGGCGAGCGCCTCCGGCGAGGCCGCGCCGTACCGCGTCGAGTAGGCGGACGCGACGTGCAGGTGCATGGCGGCCCGTCAGTCCCACAGCCGCGACAGCGTCCAGCCGCCGGTCGACGTGTCGTGCCGCAGCTCGTAGACTCCGGGCTCGCCGGCCGCCGCGGCCTCGACCCGCCAGTACTCCCGCTCGCCCGGATCCTCGGCGTCCGGCTCCCGCTCGCGCCACCAGTCGCGGGTGGTCACCCAGTGCTCCAGCAGCCGCCGCACCGCGTACCGCCGCCCCCGCCAGGCGAATCCGGCCGGCCGCCCGTCGACCACCTCGACCTCGACCGGATCGCCGAACACGCGTGTCATCCGCCTCCCCCTCACGCTCACCGCACGGGGGAAGGCATGCGGCCTCTGTCTCGAACATACGTTCGGTTAAGAGTCTAGGGAAGAGCCACCGGCCCAGCAAGGCGGGGCCGGCCCGAATCCCGGAAAGGCGCACGTCGGCCGCAGGTCAACGGGCGGACGGCGCGGCGGAACGGCGCGGCGGAACGGCGCGGCTGACGGCAGGGGCCGCGGGGGTCCGGGGCGGCCGTCAGGTCAGCAGGCGGGCGAGCTGGTCGGCCACGCCGGACACGCGGGCCACGTCGGCCATGCCGCCGCCGGACCACAGGTAGGACCAGCCCGACCCCACCGGCGTCGCGACGACCATGATCTGGCGGCGGGTGACGGGGCCGACGACGCCGAGGACCGTCTCGTCCGGCCCGGCGAGGCGGCAGCGCAGGCCGCGCGCCTCCACCTCGTAGGCCAGGGCGGCCAGGTGGTGCCGGCGCACCTCCGCGATTTCCCGCTCCCCGACTACAGACACCGCGATCAGCCGCCTCAATCTGGATGGATCACTGCCGTCCACAGGATGGCCCGCGGCAAATGATCACCGCAGCCGAATCCGGTGGACTGGGTCTACCCATTCGGTTCCCTAGGTACGCCGGGCCGCCTCGGAACGGAGGGTAACGCCATGCTTACGTCGCCGGATCACGGATCGCCCGCGCGGCGCCACCAGGTGACCGGTACGGCACCCCGGATGGCCGGTCACGGCGCCGCCGGGTGGCCGGTCACGGCACCCCGGATGGCCGGGCACGGCGCCGCCGGATGGCCGGTCGCGGCGCCGAAACGGACGGGACGGCGGCGGCCGTGATAAACCGGCTCCTGGAGCATCCGGCCGTGCTCCCCGTCCCCGCCGCCAAGGAGCCCCGATGCCCTCCCCCGCCCCGGAAGCCGCCCCGAACCGCCCGGACGGCGCGCCGCGCGACGACGCGCCGTCCGACGCGCCGTCCGGCGAGCCGTCCTCCGCGGACGCGCGGTCCGGCGGGGGGCTGCGGGAACGCAAGAAGCGGCAGACCCGCACGGCGCTCATCGACGCGGCGCTGGAACTGTTCCTCGCGCAGGGGTACGACGCGACGACGGTGGACGAGATCGTCGCGGCCGTGCACGTGTCGCAGCGGACGTTCTTCCGGTACTTCGCGACCAAGGAGGACGTGGTCACCGGCTTCTTCGGCGACCACGACCGGCGGTTCGCGGCGGCGCTGGCGGCGCGTCCGGCCGGCGAGCGGCCGTTCACCGCGCTGTTCGAGGCGCTCCGGACCGTCCTGAAGGACATCGCCGAGGGCGATCCCGAGGACACCGAGCGCTTCCGCCGCATCCGCCGCGTCCTGGAGGCCGAACCCGCGCTGACCACGGCGCAGATGGCCCGCTACAAGCGCACCGAGGGCCTGCTCGCGCAGATCATCGCCGACCGGGAGGGCGTCGACCCCGGCACCGACCCGCGTCCCGAGATCGTGGTCGCCTTCTACAGCGGCGCGACGCGCGTCGCGTTCGAGCGCTGCGCCCGCGCCGACATCTGGGACCCCCGCGAGATCGCCGCCCGCGTCGAAGCCGTCGTCGCCCTGGCCGGCGAGACCATGGGCGACTGGATCTGACCCCGGCGCGGGGCGGCGCAGCGGGGCACGGCGGGGCGGTCGAATCGGCGGAGGGCGGGGGGACGCCTCGGTAGGGTGGGGCATCCGGTGAAGATCACACCGAATGGTACGGATCACACCGGAACGGTCAGGCGCCTTCGATGCGTCGAACCTCTCCGCAAGGCCACTCCCGACCCCAGGATCGAGATGACCACCGACGCTGCCGCGAACGTCCCGCCCCTCGGCCCGGAAGACCCCCGCCGGCTCGGGCCCTACCGGCTGCTCGGCCGCCTCGGGCGCGGCGGGATGGGCACGGTGTTCCTCGGCGAGGACGCGTCCGGGCGCCGGGTCGCGGTCAAGGTGATCAACCGCGAGCTGGCCAGCGAGGCGCCGTTCCGGGACCGGTTCCGGCGCGAGGTGACCGCGGCGCGGCAGGTCCGCCGGTTCTGCACCGCGCCGGTGCTGGACGCCGAGCTGGAGCACGACCCGCTGTACGTCGTCACCGAGTACATCGAGGGGCCGAGCCTGGAGCGCGCGGTCGCCGAGCGCGGCCCGCTGCCCGGCTCGGACCTGGAGGGGCTCGCGGTCGGCGTGGCCACCGCGCTCGCCGCCGTCCACGGCGCGGGCCTCGTGCACCGCGACCTCAAGCCCGCCAACGTGCTGCTGTCCGGCACCGGCCCGCGCGTGATCGACTTCGGCATCGCGCGGGCGCTGGACGCCGCCGACGGCCCGACCCGCACCGGCCAGTTCGTCGGCACCCCCAACTACCTGCCGCCGGAGCTGCTGCGCGGCGAGCCCGTCACGCCCGCGTCCGACGTGTTCTCGTGGGGCTGCGTCGTCGCCTACGCCGGCACGGGCAGCGCCCCGTTCGCGGGCGGCACCGTCCCGGAGATCTTCTACCGCGTCGCGCACGAGCCCCCGGTGCTGGACGGCCTGGACCCCGACCTCCGCGACGTCGTCACCGCCGCGCTCGACAAGGACCCGCGCAACCGGCCGTCCGTGCAGGAGCTGCTGTCCCGCCTGGTCGGCCACGCGCAGGCGGACCCGGCCCGCATCGCCGAGACCATCCAGTCGTCCTGGACGCCGCCGACCGCGCCGCCGACCACGCCGTCGGCCCCGCAGCCGGCCGCGCAGCCGGCCCCGAACGCGCAGACGGCCCCGACCGTCGCGCAGCACGCTCCGACCGTGGCGCAGCCGGCTCCGACCGTGGCGCAGCCCGCGCCGACCGCGCTGCTCGGACCCGCACCGACCCGCCGCGACCCGCTGACCCCGCCGCCGTCGTCGCCGGCGTCCGGACGCGGTGGCGGCGGCGGCGCGCTGCCGCGCAAGCCGCTGGTGATCGGCGCCGCGGCGGTCGCCGTCCTGCTGGCGGTCGGGCTCGGGGCCTGGGCGCTGCTCTCCCCGGACGGTCCGCCGTCCAACACCGCGAGCGTGTACAGCGACGACTTCTCCAACGACAAGTCGGGCTGGGACAGCGTCAGCGGCTGGTACGGCTACGACAAGGGCCTGTACTGGGTCGGCACGGACAACTCGACCCTGCGCTGGCGCGCCGCGCCCAAGAACGGCGAGATGCCCGAGCGCGCCCTGGTCAGCACGGTGCTGAGCTTCGACGGCGGCCCGGACGACGGGTCCGCCGGGGTGTTCTGCCGCCTGCACGACGACGGCGACGACGCCAAGGACGCCTTCTACGCCTTCCTGCTCCGCAAGGACGGCAAGGGCCTGGTCGTCCGGAAGGTCGGCGGGCAGCTCGGCACCAAGGCGCTCGCCACGACCGGCTCGGTGCCCGGCTACAAGGCCGGGAGGAAGAACCAGGTCAAGGCCGCGTGCGAGCAGCAGGACAAGGGGAAGAAGGTGCGGCTGCGGCTCTGGGTGAACGGCTCGCGGGCCGTGGACACCACCGACGCCGACCATCCGCTGGAGAACGGCGCGGCCGGCGTGCTGGTGTCGGCGGGCGGCAACGAGTCGGTGAAGGTCTTCGGCAACTTCGACGACTTCGACATCTCGGAGATCAAGGGCTGACCTCGGCCCCGTCCCTGCCCTCGGCCTCGTCCTTGGCTTCGGCCTCGGCCCTTCCCTCGGCCCCGGTCTCAACTCCGGCGGGCAGGTAGCCGCGCATCCAGCGGTCCAGCTCGGCGAACACCCGCTCGCGGACCGGCGCGGCCGACAGCACCAGGTCGTGCAGCCCGCCGTCGATCCGGACGAGCGTGACGACCGGCCCGAGCCGCGGCGCGTAGCGGGCCATGTGCTCGACGTCGAGGACGGCGTCCGCGCCGGTCAGGTCGGCGATCACGTGGCTCCGCTTCGGCCGGACGCTGCGCGCCGACGCCATCACCAGCACCGGCGCGTCGATCGCGAGCCCCCGGTGCAGCCGGAGCTGGCCGCGCCGGATCGCGTCCAGCCAGCCCGCCCGCACCGGGAAGCCGAGCAGCGGCTTCCAGGTCAGGTCGAACTCCCACTCGCCCTCGTGGTCGCGGTGCAGGCTGCGCGGATACAGGTCGGACACCCCGGCGGGGAGCTTCGCGGTCGGGAACCGCCCGCCGAGGATCCGCGCCAGGCCCGCGCCCGCCTTGGCCAGCGGCCACGGCTCGGCGATGTCGAACCACGGGCTGTTCAGGAACAGGCCGTCCACGAGGCCGCGCCCGCGCACCCGGTCGGCGTACAGCGCGGCGATCAGCCCGCCGGTGGAGTGCCCGTTGAGCAGCAGCGTGTCGTGGCCGTCCTCCGCCCGGACGATCCGGACCGCCTCGTCGATCTCCGGGAAGTACTCGCTGAGGCTGCGGACGAAGTTCGGCGTCTGGTGCGGACGCAGCGACCGCCCGTACTTGCGCAGGTCGAGCGCGTAGAAGTCGTAGCCGCGCGCCACGTAGAAGTCGGCGAGGTGGCGCTGGAAGAAGTAGTCCACGAACCCGTGCACGTAGAGGACGGCCCGCCGCGACGGCCGCTCCCCGCGCCTTCGCACGAGGGTCGCGACGACCTCGCCTTCGGCGTCCTCCCCGAGCGGCAGCTCGATCGCCTCGTAACCCGGTCCCAGCACGTCTGCGGTCGCGTTCATGGGCCCAGCGTACGACCGACGATCACCGGTGCCGGCGCCATCCGCTAATGTCCGTGGCCATGCCCTCACCCCTGCGTCCCGGCGATCCCGAACGGCTCGGCCCGTACCGGCTGACCGGGCGGCTCGGGCAGGGCGGGATGGGCACGGTCCTGCTCGGCGAGGACGCGTCCGGGCGCCGCGTCGCGGTCAAGGTCGTCAACCCCGAGCTCGCCGGGGACGAGGCGTTCCGGGCCCGGTTCCGGCGCGAGGTGACCGCCGCCCGCCGGGTCAGCCGGTTCAGCACCGCGCCGGTGCTGGACGCCGAGCTGGAGCGCGACCCGATGTACGTGGTCACCGAGTTCGTGGACGGCCCGACGCTGGCGGAGGCCGTCCGGGACGGCGGCCCGCTACGCGGCGGCGACCTGGAGGGGCTCGCGGTCGGCGTGGCCACGGCGCTCTCCGCGATCCACGCGGCCGGGCTCGTCCACCGGGATCTGAAGCCGTCCAACGTGCTGCTCTCCCCCACCGGCCCGCGCGTGATCGACTTCGGCATCGCGCGCGCTCTGGAGGCCGCGGACGGCCCGACCGTCACCGGCCAGTTCCTCGGCACGCCCGCCTACATCGCGCCCGAGCTCATGCGCGACGGGCCGCTCACCCCGGCCGCCGACGTCTTCGCCTGGGGCTGCGTCGTCACGTTCGCCGCGACGGGCCGTCCGCCGTTCGGGGGCCGGCACGTCCACGAGACCCTGTACCGCGTCGCCCACGAGCCCCCCGTCCTGGACGGCCTGGACGACCCGGCCCTGCGTCCGCTGGTCGAAGCCGCCCTCGCCAAGGACCCGGCCGCCCGGCCCGCCGTGCCCGCCCTCCTCGCCAACCTGATCACCGGAGCCGCGCCCGCCCCGTCCGCGCAAAGCCCGAATCGGGCGGAGGCGCCCGCGCACAACAACACGCCCGAAGGCACGGCGGCCGCGGCGAGCACGGCGAGCACGGAGGCCGCGGCGGGCACGGCGACCGCGGCGGACGCGGAGGGCACGGCGACCGCGGCGGACGCGGCGGGCGCGGAGGCCGCGGAAGGCACGGCGACCGCAGCGGGCACGGCGACCGCAGCGGGCGCGGGGAGCGCGGCGGGCCCGGGGAGCACGGGGAGCACGGGGAGCGCGGCGGGCGCGGGCAGCACGGGGAGCGCGGCGGGCGCGGGCAGCACGGGGAGCGCGGCGGGCGCGGGCAGCACGGGGAGCGCCGGGAGCGCCGGGAGCGCCGGGAGCGCCGGGAGCGCCGGGAGCGCGGAAGGCGCGGGGAGCGCGGGGGCTTCGGGGGGTGGGGCGGCTGCTGCGGGGACGCGGGTGTTGGTCTCGTCCGAGGGTGAGGCGTCCGGCGAGCGGAAGTCGCGGGCGGACGGGCGGACTAAGCGAGCGGAGGAGCGGACTAAGCGGCCGGTGGGGCGGCTCGTGGGCCTGGTGGCCGCGGCGGCGGTGCTGTTGGGCGGGGTCGTGGCCTGGCGGGTGCTGGACGCCGCGTCCGATCCGAAGGTCCCGGCGCTCGGCGCGGCGCTTGTGCCGGACGGGACGCTCACCGACCGGACGTCCGGGTGGGACGCCGACGAGTGCGGCTCCTACGCGAACCAGCATTTCGAGATCCAGGGTGATCACGACGGGCCGGGATACTGCGTGGCGCCGAAGGAGCCCGCGGCGTCCCACTTCGTCGCCGGGGCGCGGGTGCGGCTGGCCCGCGCGGCCGGCGGCGGCCTCTGGCAGGCCGGCCTGCTGCTCCTCGGCAACGATGACCGGCACTACGCCGTCATGCTCCGCTCGGACGGCTCGGCGCGGCTGGTCAAGGAGACGCCCGACGGGAACGTGAGCGTCCTCGACACGGTTCCGGCGGGGAGCTACGAGCCGAGGTCCGAGTACGTCCGCGTCCAGGCCGAGGTGCGGGTCACTTCCGACCGGACGAGCGTCCGGGCCTGGCTGGACGGCGACTACGCCCTCGACGCGGACGACGACGACCATCCGTTCACCCGGGGCCGGACCGGTCTGATCGCCGATCCGCTGAAGAGCCTCCCGGGCAAGGAGGACGTCGTCGAGGCCTGGTTCACCGGCTTCACCCTGAACCGCGCCCGCTGACCCGCGCCCGCTGACCCGCGCCCGCTGACCCGCGCTCCCTGACCCGCGCCCGCTGAACCGCGGCCCGCTGAACTGCGCGAGCACGCGCCGGAGGCGCCCCGGAACGCATCGCGTCGCGATGTGACCTAGAGTGATCGGAACCCGTTTTCACCCGTGCGACAGGATCAGTTCGAGCATGTCCGAAAAGAGCCCAGACCGTCCGACCGAGCTGCGCACCGGGCTGCGCCGCAGGCACATGACCATGCTCGCCATCGGCGGCGCGGTCGGCGCGGGCCTGTTCGTGGGCAGCGGCTCGGTGATCAGGACGGCCGGCCCGGCGGCGATCCTGTCGTACGCGGCGGCCGGCGCGCTGGTGCTGTTCGTCCTGCGGGCGCTCGGCGAGATGGTGGTGGCGCGGCCGGTCGCGGGTTCGCTCGCCGAGTACGCCCGGATGGCGCTCGGCCCCTGGGCGGGCTTCACCATCGGCTGGCTCTACTGGTACCTGTACGTGATCCTGGTCGGCGCGGAGGCGGTCGCGGGCGCGGCGATCCTGGCGTCCTGGATCGACCTGCCGCAGTGGCTGCTCGCCGCCGCGCTGCTGGTCCTGATGACCGGCGTGAACCTGGTCTCGGTGCGGTCGTTCGGCGAGTTCGAGTTCTGGTTCGCCTCGATCAAGGTCGCGGCGATCGCGGTGTTCCTCGTCCTCGGCGTCCTGTACGTGCTGGGCCTGTGGCCGGACTCACCCGGCGGCCTGCACACGCTCACCGCGCACGGCGGCCTGGTGCCGAACGGTGTGACCTCGGTGTTCTCCGCGATCGTCGCGGTCATGTTCGCGTTCGGCGGCACCGAGATCGTGACGATCGCCGCGGCCGAGTCCGCGGAGCCGGGCCGCGCGGTCGCGCGGGCGACCGGGAACGTGCTGTGGCGGGTCGGGCTGTTCTACGTGTTCTCGATCTTCCTGGTCGTGTCGATCCTGCCGTGGAACGACGCGAAGGTGCTGACCAGCCCGTTCGTCAGCGCCCTGGACCGGCTCGACGTGCCGGCCGCCGGGACGGTCATGCAGGCGGTGATCCTCACCGCCGTGCTGTCGGTGCTGAACTCGGCGATCTACGTCTCGTCCCGGATGCTCTACGTCCTCACCCGCGACGGCGACGCCCCGGCGGGGCTGACGAAGCTGACGTCCCGGGGCGTCCCGGTCCGCGCGATCCTGCTCGGGACGGTCGCCGCGTGGGGCGCGGTCGTCGCCTCCTACGTCTCGCCGGACCAGGTCTTCAAGTTCCTGATGAACTCGATCGGGACCGTCCTGGCCTTCGTCTACCTGGCCATCCTGCTCTCCGAGCTGCGCCTGCGGCGGCGGCTCGAACGCGACGACCCGTCCAGCCTGACCTACCGCATGTGGCTGTACCCGTACCTGCCGTGGCTGTGCGTCCTCGCGCTGGCCGCCGTCCTCGTGTCGATGGCGTTCATGCGCGAGCAGCGGTCCCAGCTGATCGCCTCGCTGGTCAGCCTCGCCGTGGTCGCCGCGATCTATCCGCTGCGCCGGCGCTTCGGCTCGCGTCCGCCGGTCGCCGCCCCGCCGCTGACCCGGTCCCGCTGACCCGGTCCCGCGACCTGGATCGGCGGGACCGGACGGACGGACGGCCCGGATCAGCCCCCGGACCTGCGGCCCGCGACGGCCGCCTTCATCGCCTGGACGATGAACAGGATCGGGAGGATGAACACGTAGAAGAAGATGTGGTAGGTGCCGCCGGAGAAGATGAAGGTCAGGTAGAAGGCGTAGCCGACCATCGCCAGGGCGATGATGCCGCCGAGGACGCGGTCGCGGGGGCGCGTGCCGCGGACGAACACGGTCGCGAGCAGCGTGCCGATCCCGCTGACGGCCAGCATCACCACGTACCAGGAGAACGTGGGCTCGGCACTGAAGTCGAGGTTCACAGGGGTCTTCCTTGGGGGGTCGTTCCGAAAAGTCGGGCAACAGTACCGGAATGATCCTTAGCGTGACTAGAGGGATTATTCGGGCGCTCCGCAACCCCCTTCCAGGTCGGGACACCCGCGATCGCGGACGGGAGCCGCCGCGCGGGACGGCCCAACGCGCGTGGCGGCGCGAGCGGCCCAGCGGCGCGTGCCGCCGCGCGGACGCTCCGCAGTGGAGCGGCGAAATCCGGACGTCTCGCAGATAAATTCCGGTCAGCGCATCCCTGTTCCCGACTGGCCCGTTTACCTTCGGACGAAGGCGCCGGCTCGATGGAGAATTGAGGCGCCCGACCGGAAAGGAGACGGATACCGGTAACACGCCCGCACTCTCACTTACAGGAGAGAGCCGAAATGCGGAAATTCCGTTTCGGATTCACCATCGACAGTCCCGGCGACCAGGCGGAACTGGGCCGGATCTGCGCCACCGCCGACTCCTACGGGTTCGACGTGGCGCTCGCCGTCGACCATCTCGGACCCGGCCGCTCCTCACCGTTCTCGGTGCTCATGGCGACCGCGTTCGCCTCGCGGCGGCTCCACGTCGGCACGCACGTGCTGAACATCGGCTACTGGAACCCCTCGATCCTGGCGCGCGAGGTCGCGACGCTCGTCCGGCTGACCGAGGGCCGGTTCGAGCTCGGGATCGGGTCGGGCATCGTCAAGGCCCAGTACGACGCCGCCCGGATTCCCTGGCATCCGTTCGAGCGGCGAATGGATCTCGTCGCGGCGACGGTCGGGGAGATGAAGGGTCTGCTCGCGGAGGAGCACGGCCTGGAACCGCCGCCGCTCCTGGTCGGCGGCGCGAGCCGCAGGGCGCTGGGAATCGCCGCGGCGATCGCCGACATCGCCAGTTTCGGAGGCCGTTTCCAGGTGCCGGGAGAGGAACCCGGAACGCTCCGGTTCATCACCTCCGAAGAGGCGGACAAAGGCGTGGAATTCCTCCGCGCCGAGGCCGGTTCGCGCTTCGACGAGATCGAGGTGAACAGTTTCGTCCTGCACGTCGAGGTGACCGGCGACCGCCGCGCGGTCGCCGAACGCATCGCCGCCGCGCGGGAACCGCACTTCCTCGTCGAGGACGCCGAGCACGCGCTCGACACGCCCTTCATGCTCATCGGCACGGAGGAGCAGATCGCGCGCCGACTGCTGGAGAACCGCGAACGGTACGGGTTCTCCTACGTCACGATCCGGCGGCCGCACATGGAGGTCTTCGGGCCGATCATCAAGCGCGTCCGGGAGCTGGAGTAGCCGGGCGTGGACGCGGCCGGGCCGGGTCCAGGTTCAAGCCCCGGACCCCGGGACCGGCCGCGTCCGCCGGGCGACCGCGTTACTCGGGCGACCGCGTTACTCGGGCGACCGCGTTAGTCGGGCTACCGCGCTACTCGGGCGACCGCGTTAGTCGGGCTACCGCGCTACTCGGCGTCCTCCAGGTCGCCTTCCAGGTCGAGGTAGGTCTGGCGGAGCCGGTCGAGGGTCTCGGGGTCGGGCTCGGCCCAGAGGTTCCGGTCGGCCGCTTCGAGGAGGCGTTCGGTGACGCCGCGCAGCGCCCACGGGTTGGACTTCTCCATGAAGGCCCGGTTCTCCGGGTCGAAGACGTACTCCTTGGCGAGCGTCTCGTACATCCAGTCGTCCACGACGCCGGCGGTCGCGTCGTAGCCGAACAGGTAGTCGACGGTGGCGGCGAGCTCGAACGCGCCCTTGTAGCCGTGCCGGCGCATCGCGGCGATCCAGCGCGGGTTGACGACGCGGGCCCGGAAGACGCGGTGCGTCTCCTCGGCGAGCGTCCGCGTCCTGACCTGCTCGGGCAGGGCCGAGTCGCCGACGTACGCGGCCGGGTTCCGGCCGGTCAGGGACCGGACCATCGCGACCATCCCGCCGTGGTACTGGAAGTAGTCGTCGGAGTCGACGATGTCGTGCTCGCGGGTGTCCTGGTTCTTCGCCGCGACCGAGATGCGGCGGAAGGTCGCCTCCATGTCGGTCCGCGCCTCGCGGCCGTCCAGGCCCCGGCCGTAGGCGTAGCCGCCCCAGACGGCGTAGACCTCGGCGAGGTCGGCGTCGTCCCGCCAGTTGCGGGCGTCGATGAGCGGCAGCAGGCCCGCCCCGTACGCGCCGGGCTTGGAACCGAAGATGCGGGTCGTCGCGCGCCGCCAGTCGCCGTGCTCCGCGTGGTCCTCGACGGCGTGGCGGCGCAGGAAGTTGCGGTCGGACGGCTCGTCCAGCGCGGCCACCGCCCCGATCGCGTCGTCGATCAGCGCGATGACGTGCGGGAACGCGTCGCGGAAGAAGCCGGAGATGCGGAGCGTCACGTCGATGCGCGGGCGGCCCAGCTCCTCCAGCGGGACGATCTCGAAGCCGGTCACCCGCCGGGACGCGTCGTCCCAGACCGGACGGCACCCGATCAGCGCGAGCACCTCGGCGATGTCGTCGCCCTGGGTGCGCATCGCGGACGTGCCCCACACGGTCAGGCCCACGCTGGACGGGTACTCTCCCGTGTCGTCCAGGTGACGCTTGACCAGCGAGTCGGCGAGGGCGACGCCGACGTCCCACGAGTTGCGGGACGGGATGGCCTTCGGGTCCACCGAGTAGAAGTTCCGGCCGGTCGGCAGCACGTTGACCAGCCCCCGCGTCGGCGACCCGGACGGCCCGGCGGGCACGTAGCCGCCGTCGAGCGCGTGCAGCACGGCCCCGATCTCGTCGCGCGTGGCGTCCAGCCGCGGGACGACCTCGGACGCGGCGAACTCCAGCAGGCGGACGACGTCCGGCACGTCCCCGTCCAGCACCTCGGCGGCGACCGCGCGGGCCCGCGCCGGGTCCCAGCCGCCGTCCTCCATCGCCTGGACGAGCCGCCGCGCGGTCTCCTCCAGGATGTCGATCACATCGGACGCGGTCCGTCCGCCGAGCGCGTTCACGACCGCGCCCGGCTCGGCGAGCAGCGCCTTCTCGTCCAGCCCGTGCCGCGCCGCGATCGCCGCCCGCAGGCCCGGCATCGCCCCGGCGACGCCGCCCCACACCTGCGAGGCGCGCAGCACGGCGAGGACGAGGTTGACGCGCGCCTCGTCCCGCGGCTCCTGCCCGAGGATGTGCAGGCCGTCCCGGATCTGGACGTCCTTGATCTCGCACAGGTAGCCGTCGATGTGCATGACGAAGTCGTCGAAGTCGTCCGCGTCCGGCATGTCCTCCTGGTGGAGGTCGTGGTGGAGCTGCGCGGCCTGGATCAGCGTCCATATCTGCGCCCGGACGGCCGGGAGCTTCGCCGGGTCCAGATCGTTCACGGTGGCGTACTCGTCCAGTAGCTGTTCGAGTTTGGCCAGGTCACCGTAGGTGTCGGCGCGCGCCATCGGCGGCACGAGATGATCGACGACGGTCGCGTGCCCGCGCCGCTTCGCCTGCGTGCCCTCGCCCGGGTCGTTCACGATGAACGGGTAGACGAGCGGCAGGTCGCCGAGCACGCCGTCCGGGGCGCAGCCGTCCGACAGCCCGAGCCCCTTGCCCGGCAGCCACTCCAGCGTCCCGTGCTTGCCCAGGTGGACGACCGCGTCCGCGCCGAACTCCAGGTCCAGCCACCGGTACGCGGCCAGGTAGTGGTGCGAGGGCGGCAGGTCCGGATCGTGGTAGATCGCGACCGGGTTCTCGCCGAACCCGCGCGGCGGCTGGATCATCAGCACGACGTTCCCGAACCGCAGCGACGCGAGCACGATGTCGTCGCCGTCCACGTACAGCTCGCCGGGCGGCTCGCCCCAGTGCTGCCGGACGCCCTCGCGCAGCGACTCCGGCAGCGCCTCGAACCACGTCCGGTAGGACGCCAGCGACGCCCGCGCCGGAGCCTTCGCCAACTGCTCTTCGGTCAGCCACTCGACGTCGTGCCCACCGGCGGCGATGAGCGAATGAATGAGGTCATCGCCCGTGTCGGGGTTCTTCCAAAGCGAATGGTCCTCACCCAGGTAATACCCGGCCTCGGCCATCTGCCGAAGCATCCGGACGGCGGACGTGGGCGTATCGAGCCCCACTGCGTTTCCGACCCGAGCGTGCTTGGTCGGATACGACGACAGAACCAGCGCCACCCGCTTCTCGCCATTCGGGATGTGCTTGAGCCGCGCATGCCGAACCGCGATCCCGGCGACCCGCGCGGCCCGTTCCTCATCGGCCGCGTACACCGGAATCCCGTCGGGGCCGAGTTCCTTGAACGAGAACGGCACGGAGATGATGCGTCCGTCGAACTCGGGAATGGCGACCTGCATGGCCGCGTCCATCGGGACGAGGGCGGCGTCCGACTCGTCCCATGCCTGGCGCGACGACGTGAGGCAGAGCCCCTGGACGACCGGCACGTCCAGCGTGGCGAGAGCCCCCGCGTCCCACGAGTCCTCGTCACCCCCCGCGCTGGCGTCGGCCGCGACGGCCCCGCCCGCCGCCAGCACGGTGGCGATGACCGCATCGCACTGCCCGAGCAATGCCATCAGCTCCGGATCGGCCCCTCGCAACGACCCGCAGAAGACCGGCAGGGCATTCGCTCCGGCCCGTTCGATCTGCCGGCACAGAACATCGACGAATGCCGTGTTCCCCGAAAGCTCATGCGCCCGGTAGAAAACGACACCGACCGTGGGACGCCCGTCCACCCGCGCGTATTCACCATGCACGCCAAAGGAAGGCATGGCGACGGGAGCGTCGAAGCCTTCCCCCGTCAGCAGCACGGTGTCCGACAGGAAGAAGGCGAGCTGCCGCAGGTTCTCGACGCCCCCCTCGCGCAGATAGGCGAGCGCCTCGGCGGCGACTCCCGGCGGCACCGTGGAAAGGGCCATCAACTCGGCGTCCGGGTCGGCCTCTCCGCCGAGGAACACGACGGGCAACCCGCTCGCGGCCAGGGCGTCCACGCCCGGCGCCCAGGTCTTCCGCCCTCCCAGCAGCCGCACCACGACGACATCGACGCCGTCGGTCAGCGACGCCAGCTCCTCGACGGCGACCCGCGCGGGGTTCGCGGTCGCCCACCCGGCGTCCGCCGCGCGGGCGGCGAGCAGTTCGGTGTCGGCGGTGGACAGCAACAGAGCACGCATCGGCGATGCCTCCAACGGGGTCCGCGCCCCGGCTCGGGTGAAGGGCCGCGACGGCGCGGAGTCTCCTGGCTTCCGGATCACCGCCCCCGCCCCGGCCTTCCAGCGTCGCCGCCGTGACCTTGCGTGAGGGGGGACTCCCCGGTGACAGTTGCGGGACAGCTCCGGACTCGCACCGGATTCCTCGCCCGCCGTCGCCGCGCCAGTCTACGGAACCGCCACGTTGACCTCACCCCCGCGATTCCAGTGGCCCCCGGCCCCGCCAAGGCGTAACCTTCCCTGTGTCGGCGAGTGGGGAAGCTCGACCGGCCGGAACGCCCGACCTCACCTAGCCGAGGCCGGGCGTTCCGCTTGCCCCCGGGAATTCTCCGGCCGGGGTGTCGGGACGGGGCGGTCGTGTTCGTCGGAAGGGTGAGGGCCGCCTGCGAGGGGTGGCGCTGAGGGCGGGAAGCGCGATCATGGAGGCCGCGCTTCCCCCGACACCGCAGGAGATGATCGCCGATGCAGTATCTGCTCTCCGTGATCCACGACCGGCCCGACGTTCTCGCCGTCCCTGAGGAGCAAGCCGCGATCGACGTGTTCAACGACCGGCTCCAGAAGGACGGGCACTGGGTGTTCGCCGGCGGCCTCGCCGTCCCGGACACGGCCACCGTGATCGACAACCGGGGCGAGGAGCCGCTGTTCACCGACGGGCCCTTCGTGGAGTCCAAGGAGTTCCTCGCGGGCTTCTGGATCATCGAGGCGCCCGACCTCGACGTGGCGCTGGAACTCGCCGCGGAGGGGTCGAAACGGTGCAACCGGAAGGTCGAGGTGCGTCCGTTCCTGTGAGCGGGACCGACGAGGCGGTCTCCCGGGCCCACCGCGCGGAGTGGGCCCGGGTGGTCGCCGCCCTGACCAGGCGTTTCGGTGACCTCGACCTCGCCGAGGAGGCCGCCGCGGAGGCGTTCGCGACCGCCGTCCAGAGGTGGCCGGAGGACGGCGTCCCGCCCAACCCCGGCGCCTGGCTGACCACCACCGCCAACCGCAAGGCCATCGACCGGATCCGGCGCGAGAGCAAGCGCGACGACAAGCACAGGGAGGCTCGGATGGTGTACGACCGCGGCGCGCCCGAGCCGCTCGGCGCGATCGACGACGACCGGCTCCGGCTGATCTTCACCTGCTGCCATCCGGCGCTGGCGCCGCAGGCCCGCGTGGCGCTGACGCTGCGCATGGTCGGGGGGCTGACCGTCGCCGAGATCGCCCGCGCCTTCCTGGTGCGCGAGACGACGCTGGAACAGCGGATCACCCGCGCGAAGGCCAAGATCAAGGCGGCCCGCATCCCCTACCGGGTGCCGTCCGCCGGGGACCTCCCGGCCCGCGTCGGCGGCGTGCTCGCCGTCCTGTACCTGGTGTTCAACGAGGGCTACCTGGCGACCGGCCCCGGCACCGACCCCGTCCGCCTCGACCTGACGGCCGAGGCGATCCGGCTCACCCGCCTGATCCGCGTCCTGCTGCCGGACGACGGCGAGGTGGCCGGGCTGCTGGCCCTGATGCTGCTCACCGAGGCCCGGCGCACCGCGCGGGTCTCGTCCGGCGGCGAACTGGTGTCCCTGGCCGAGCAGGACCGCGGATCCTGGGACGCGGCGCTGATCGCCGAGGGGCACCGGCTGGTCCGCGAGCGCCTCGCCGCTGCCGCCGCCGGAACGCCCCCGGGCCGCTACCAGATCCTCGCCGCGATCAACGCCGTCCACACCTCCGCCCGCGACGTCCGCGACACCGACTGGTCGCAGATCCTCGCCCTGTACGACCGGCTCGTCCGCCTCGACCCGTCCCCGATCGTCGTCCTCAACCGGGCCGTCGCACTGGCCGAACTGGACGGCCCGGAAGTGGCCCTGGCGGCCGTCGACCGCCTGGAACCCCGCCTGGACGGCTACCACGCCTACCACGCCACCCGCGCCGACCTGCTCCGCCGTCTGGGCCGCGGCCGGGAGTCCCGCGCGGCCTACGACAAGGCCATCGCCCTGGCAGGCAACACCGCCGAAACCGCCTACCTGACCCGCCGCCGCGACCAGCTGCACTGACGCCGGGGTCAGGCGGGGGCCGTTTCGAGGTCGGCGGTGACGATGGCGGTCAGGAGGCCGGGGAACGCCTCTTCCAGGTCTTCTTTGCGGAGGGCGTTCAGGCGTGAGGTGCCCACGTAGTACTGCCTGATCAGGCCCGCTTCGCGGAGGACGTTGAAGTGGTGCGTGGCCGTGGATTTGCTGACCGGGAGGTCGAAGCCGCCGCAGGGGATGTCGGTCGCGGCGTCCCAGAGCCGGCTGACGATGCTGCGGCGGACCGGGTCCACCAGCGCTTCGAGGATCTGCTGGAGGCGGCCGTCCTCGGCGCCTACGGCCGGCCGTCCTCGGCGCCTACGGCGTGGTGGGCGGTGAGCGCGAGCGGCTGCTCGCCTTCGCCCGGGACGCGGAGATGCCCGGCTGGTGGGAACCCGGCGACAGCATTTGCCCCACACCGCTCAAGGCGCTGATCGGGTTCGAGGCCCAGGCCGTCCGTATCACCAACGTGAAGATGTCTTTCATCCTGGGGTTGTTGCAGGTTCCCGAGTACGCGCGTGCCGTCACGGCGGCGTCCGGGATCCCTCCGTTGGAGATCGAGACCGCGTCGCGACCCGCATGGGACGGCAGGCGGTCCTGAGCCGTCCGCAACCGCCGAAGCTCCTCGCGCTGATCTCGAAGATCATCGCTTTCTACGGGGGTTGACGGGTGTGGAGCACGACCAGGGTCTCAACTGGCGCAAGCCGTCCTACAGCGATGAAGAAGTCAACTGCGTCGAAGTGGCTCGCCTGTCCAGGGCACGGATGGCCATCCGAGGTTCCAAGCCTCCGAGCGAGCCGGTCTTGACCCTCGACCAGAAGGACTGGCTCTCCCGCCGCGCGACGCTGAGCAAGACCCGTTGAAGATGCCTGTCGTTGCTGTGACGTTGAGATGTTGCGCGAACCTGGAAACGTTGCGTTGAGAGTGCAACGTGTCAGTTGTTGAGCGATTGTGCATGTGCAGGTCAGTACCAGCGGGTGAAGGCGGCTGCGCCTGAGAAAGAGCTTGCCGCTTCCCGGAGGATGCGCAGTGGGGCGTCCAGTAGCTCGGCGGCGTCGAAGCCGGGGTCGTCGCCGGTCTCGGTCATCCACGTGGTGATGCGGGTCAGAAGTTCGGCTCGACGGGTGGGTGGGACGTCCAGGACCGCTTCGACTTCGGGTAGAGCGGCCGCGACCTCGTCGGCGGTCAGGATGAAATTGCCGCGCACGCCTGGAAGGGCGCGCATTGCGTCTGTCCCCAGAGCGTTGCAGAGGGCCTCCACTGGGTTGGCCTTGCGGGCGACCGCGACGAACGGGGAGCCTTGGTCGGCCATGAGGTCGGCGGCGGCGTCCTGCAGGTCTTCGATCGCGTCCGTTTCAGCGTCGGTGGCGTCGGCGGCTTGGGACGCAAGACGTCGGGCCGCTTCGTCCGGGATGGCACCGATCACCCAGATGCCGGTGGCGCTCATCGATATGAACCTGCTCGTCGGGGCCGGCTGTTCAGAGGGGGAGGTAGGGGAGGCGGGTTCTTTCCTTGGTCTGGTCGCGGACGGTTTCTACGGCTTCGCGGACGCCGGGGTCGGGGTGGGAGGCGAGGCGCGCCAGGTCGCCCAGTGGGCCCTTGCGGCGTTTCCCCAGCCAGTACAGCACCTCACGCAGGGCGGACGGGGCGCCCGGGTCACCGGCGGCGGCGAGGCGGGCCATGAGTTCGCGGGTGGACGGTCCGGGGCCGTCCAGGGGATGGGGCAAGCGTTCGCGCAGGCGGCGGGCGACGGCTTCGGACGCGGGGACCTCGACCTGCGGACGTCCGTAATGGCCGACGAGCACCGGCTCCGCGTCGTCCAGCCGGACGTGGACCGCGACGTGCCCGCCCTGGCCGCCCCAGCGGGCCAACTCCCGCAGCCATTGGTGCGTCAGGGTGTGGGACGGCAGCACCGGAAAGAGGTAGACACCGCGGTCGCCGTCCTGTCCGTGGCTCACCGCGCGGATGCCCGAGCGGCGGATCCGGGGGACGTTTCCGGCGGGTGTCAGGTGCACGAACGTCGCCATGCGCTAGGCCGGGAGGTAGGGCTCGGGGAAGCTCATCGGGCGAGCCTACTTCGTCCGGACGTGGCGGATGAGAAGGATCACGATGGTGATCGCCAGCGCCAGCGTCACGGTGAACAGGTGCAGGACGGGGATGACGAACGCCAACAGGACGGGATAGACGCAGACGACGCCGAGGACGACCTCGTAGACGATCGCGAAGTACTGGGCGTCACGGCTGCGCGGGAGGGTGACGGTCAGGGCCGTCCCGACGAGGGCTAGGACGGTCAGGACGATGCCCGCGACCAGGAGCAGCTTCAGGATCGCCACCGTTTCGGGGTCAGCGAGGGACGCCCGGGACAGCACGCAGCCGAAGATCAGCAGCAGCACGCCCGGCAGCGCAAGGAAGGCGACCTGGAAGCCCAGCAGCACGCGAAGCGCGGTCACGGCAGGACGAGAAGGTTCCCCAGCCGATGCCGGGTCGAGCGCTTCCGCAATTGAGGCCGGGTCGTGCGGCTGCCCGGCCGTGGCCGGGTGGAGTTGGCCGGTCTTGGTAGTGCCGAACGGTTGTGTGAGGGCGGGCAGGTGGGGCGGTTGCTTGGTCGGGGCGGGCTGGGGCGGGTGAGCGGTCTCAGCCGGGAGCGGTCGCGCGGGCTCAGTCGGGAGCGGTGGGGCGGTCTCGGGTGGGAGCGGTGGGGCGGTCATGGGTTCAGGCTGGCGCGGGGTTGGCCCGCAGGGCGTCCGTCGGAGTACTCAAGCCGGGACGTGGCGGTACCCAGGTGCTCAGGCGGGGGCTGGTTTCAGGTCGGCGGTGACGATGGCCTGGATGAGGCCGGGGAACGCCTCGTCCAGTTCGTCCCGGCGGAGGGTGTTCAGGCGGGACGTGCCGACGTAGTACTGCCTGATCAGGCCGGCTTCGCGGAGGACGTTGAAGTGGTGCGTGGCCGTGGACTTGCTGACCGGGAGGTCGAAGCCGCCGCACTTGACGTCGGTCTCGGCGTCCCAGAGGCGGGTGACGATGCTGCGCCGGACGGGGTCGACCAGCGCCTCCAGGATCTGCTGGAGCCTGACGTCGCGGAGGTCGGGGTGCGGCGGGGTGCGGTCGTCCATGCGGGTCATAGTACGACAGGCATCGAAGTTTGACATTCGTCGAACTTCGGCGTTGAGTGATCATCCGCAGCGGACGGAAGGGTGGTCGCGATGGCCAGGACGGTGTTGTTCGACGAACTCGGCGGACCCGAGGTGATGCGGGTCCGGGACGTCCCGGTCGGCGAGCCGGGGCCCGGCGAGGTGCGGATCCGGGTGGACGCGATCGGGGTGAACCGGGCGGAGGCGCTGTTCCGGAGCGGGGTCTACATCGAGCCGGTGAAGGCGTTCCCGGCGCGCCTCGGGTACGAGGCGGCCGGGGTTGTCGAGGCCGTGGGCGAGGGCGTCGAGGGGCTGGACCTCGGGGACGCGGTGAGCACGATGCCCGCGTTCTCCCAGAACGACTACGGGGTCTACGCGGAGCGGGCGATCGTGCCCGCGCACGCCGTGCTGCGCCGGCCGGAGTATGTGAGCGCTCGCACGGGCGCGGCGGTGTGGATGCCTTACGTGACCGCTTACGGCGCGCTCGTCGAGGTCGGCGGGATGCGGCCCGGGGACACGGTCGTGCTGAACGCGGCGTCCAGCAGCGTCGGGCTCGCGGCGATCCAGGTCGCCGAGCGGACGGGGGCGACGGCGATCGCGCTCACGCGGGGCGAGGGCAAGAAGGACGCGCTGCTCAAGCTGGGCGCCGAGCATGTCGTCGTGACGGAGACCGAGGACGTGGTCGAGCGGGTCCGGGAGCTGACGGACGGCCGGGGCGCGCAGTTCGTGTTCGACGGGGTGGCCGGGCCGGGCGTCCTGGACCTCGCCAAGGTCGTCGCGCCGGACGGGATGCTGCTCGAATACGGGATGCTCAGCGGGCTGCCGACGCCGTATCCGGGATTCGAGCTCGGCATGCCCGCGCTGAACATGCGGACGTACACGATGCACGAGACGTCCCGCGATCCCGAGCGGATGCGGCGGGCGGTGGCGTACGTGAACTCGGGACTGAGGTCGGGGGCGTTCCGTCCGGTGATCGACCGGACGTTCGACCTGGAGGACATCGTCGAGGCGCACCGGTACATGGCGTCCAACGAGCAGATCGGCAAGATCGTCGTGACCGTCAGCGGAGGAGACGGCCGAGGCGCTTGAGGTAGCGGGTGACCGGGGTCGTCTCGACGCGGGCGACGCCGGGCAGGGCGGCGACGCGGTCGGTGAGGTAGCGGTAGGCGTCGTGGGCGTCCCGGCACAGGACGCTCGCGACGAGGTTCACCGGCCCGCTGGTGGCGGCGGCGAAGCCGACCTCGGGGTGGGCGGCGAGGGCGCGTCCGGCGGCGTCCAGCTCGGACGGCGCGACCGACAGCCACAGCCGCGTGCCGTGGTCCAGGCCGGCCAGGCGCAGGTCGAACTCGGCGTAGAAGTGCAGCGCGCCGATCGTCCGGAGGTGGTCCACGCGGCGGCGGACGGTCGAGGCGGACCAGCCGGTCGCGGCGGCGAGCTCGGGGACGCCGGTCCGGCCGTCGCGGGCGAGGACGTCCAGGAGCGGCCGGTCCTCGGGGCCGCATTGCGGGATGTCGGCGGGGTCGAGGGGCGGCACGACGGCCGGGCGGAGCTGCGCGACCTGCGCCGGGGTCAGGGCGTCCAGGCGGCGGACGGGGCTGGGCGAGCCGTAGAAGACGTGCAGCACCGAGTAGGCCGACACGTCCAGAATGCGGCTTGACCTGGGGAGTTGCAGGTCGGCCTCGTCCGGCGTGCGGGCGCGGGTGATGCACTGGACCTCCGTCCCGGCGGACGCGGTCAGGACCCAGGCGGTGTCGGGACGGCGCGCCAGCGCGGCGGCGACGGTGTCGGCCGCGCCGGGCGCGCAGCGGAGCCGCAGCATCCAGCGGCCGTGCGCGAGGTACCCGGCGGGCGGGACGGCGACGACGCGGAGCAGGTCGGCCGAGCGCAGGCGGCGGTAGCGGCGCGCCACGGTCTGGTCGGAGACGCCGAGCACCTCGGCGATCAGGCTGAACGGCGCGCGGCCGTCGAGCTGCAACGCGTGGATGAGCTGCCGGTCGAGATCGTCGATATCCACCAGGACAGCCTATGCAATGTCGAAAGGCGTCCAGTTCCGTGCTTCCGAGTCGCTTTCCGGCAGACGGCGGCCGAGAGTCGTCGGGAGTCAGGCAACTCGGAAGGAGACGGAGATGCGCAGGTGGGGACCGCTGACGGCGGTGTGCCTCGGCGCGTTCATGCTGCTGGTGGACGTGAACATCGTGACGGTGGCGCTGCCCGACATGGCGCGCGGGCTCGACACGACGTTCGGCGCGCTGCAGTGGGTGATGGACGTCTACGCGCTCGCGCTCGCGGCGCTGCTGATGGGCGCGGGAACGCTCGCCGACCGGATCGGACGGCGGCGGCTGTACGTCGGCGGGCTGCTGACGTTCGCGGCGTCCTCGCTGGTGTGCGGGCTGAGCCCGGACGCGGGGACGCTGATCGCGGCCCGGGCGGTGCAGGGCGCGGGCGCGGCGGCGATGTTCGCGACGACGGTCGCGCTGATCGCCGCGTCCTACGAGGGGCGGGACCGCAGCGTGGCGTTCGGCGTGTGGGGCGCGGTGAGCGGCGCGGCGTCCGGTATCGGGCCGATCCTCGGCGGGCTGCTCACCCAGCACCTCGGCTGGCGCTGGATCTTCCTGGTGAACCTGCCGGTCAGCGCGGTCGCGATCGCGGTGACGCTGCGGAGGGTGCGCGAGTCGCGGAACCCGGACGCGCACCGGCTGGACGTTCCGGGCGTGCTGCTCTTCGCGGTCGCGGCGGGCGCGCTCACCTTCGGCCTGACGCGCGGCGGCGGCCTGCTGTGGGCGTCGGTCGGCGTCGCGGTCGCGGCGGCGGCGGGGTTCGTGCTCGTCCAGCGGCGGGCCGCGTACCCGACGCTCGACCTGGCGTTGTTCCGGCGGCCGGGGTTCGTGGGCGTGATGGTCGGCTCGCTCGCGATGTCCGGCGCGGCGTTCGCGACGCTGATCAACACGTCGCTGTGGCTGCGGTCGGTGCTCGGGCTGTCCCCGCTGGAGGCGGGGCTGGTGATCCTGCCGCTGCCCGCGGTGTCGTTCGCGACGTCCCTGCTGGCCGGACGGCTGCTGCACGGCGTCTCCCCGCGCTGGACGGTCGGCGGCGGCCTCGCGCTGATCGGCCTCGGCGGCTTCGCGCAGGCCGTCCTGGACGCCGGGTCGGGATGGACGGCGCTCGTCCCGGGCCTGGTCGTGACCGGGGTCGGGGCCGGGCTGGCGCTGCCGAACGTGACGGCGGCGGCGGTCGCGGCCGTGCCGGCCGAGCGGGGCGGGATGGCGTCCGGCGCGGTCGGGGCGTTCCGGCAGCTCGGGTACGCGCTCGGCGTCGCCCTGCTCGGCGCGGTGTTCCGCTCGGCGATGGACGGCGACCCGGCCGCCTCGCACGACGCGGCCGGGTTCGCCGCCGGGCTGTCCGCCGCGTACGCGACGGCGGGCGCGCTGGCGCTGGTGGCCGCGGCGGCCGTGCTGCTGCTCGTCCGGCGCGACGGCCGTCCGGCCGCTGCCGCGCCCCGGGCCGCGGCGGCTGAGGAGGCGCCGGTGAAGGCGCCGGCGGACGCGCGGCGTCAGCGGATCAGCTCGTAGCGGTGCATGACGACGCCCTCGTCGAAGGTGCGGGTCTCGATCAGGCGCAGGTTCAGCCGCCCGTCCAGGCCGGGGAACAGCGAGGTGCCCCCGCCGAGGACGACCGGATGGACGCAGACCCGCACCTCGTCGAGCAGGCCGTGCCGGGCCAGCGACGCCGCGGCCCGCGCGCCGCCCATCAGGAGCAGCCCCTTGCCGGGCTGCTCCTTCAGCTCGCGGATCTCCGCCTCCAGGTCGTCGCCGACGACCTTCTCGGCCCACTCGCCCGGCTCGGCCGTCCGCGAGATCACCATCTTGCGGGCCGCGCGCCAGACCGGCGCGTACCGCCGGACGTGCGGGTGGTCCGAGTCCTTCTCGGCGTCCGGCCAGAAGGACGCCATCATCTCCCACGTCACGCGGCCGTAGAGGGTGATGTCGTTCTGCTCGTCCAGGTCGAAGGAGTAGTCCGACAGCTCCGGCCCCATGACCGGCCAGTCGAACTCGCCCTCCGGGCCCTGGACGAAGCCGTCGGCGGTGGTGTGGATGAAGTAGGTCAGCTTCCGCATCGTGCGCTCCTCGTCTCGGGTGCCTTCACCCATGAGTCGGAGCCGTCCGGACGTTCTGCACATCCCGCCCGGATTTGTTCGAGTCGGTCCTTCGCCGGTCCTTCGTCAGTCCTTCCGGCCGGTCGCGGCGACGGTGACGCCGAGGCCGATCATCATCAGGCCGCCGGTGCCGCCGACCATCGCCAGGCGGCGCGGCGACCGCGCGAACCACGTCCGCGCGGACGCGGCGAGCATGCCCCACATGCCGTCGAAGAACAGCGCGATCACGCAGAAGACCAGGCCGAACAGCGCCATCTGCAGCGGGATGCGCCCCGCGTCCCGGTCCACGAACTGGGGCAGGACGGCGGCGAAGAACACGCTGGTCTTCGGGTTGGTCAGGCCGACGAGCAGGCCCTGCCAGAAGGCGCGGCGACCGCCGCCGGACGCGTCCGCCTCGCCGAGCGCCTCGGTCAGCTTCCGCCGGTGCCGCAGCGCCTGGACGCCCAGGTAGACGAGGTAGGCCGCGCCGACCAGCTTGACCGCGGTGAACAGCAGCGCGGACTCGGCGACCAGCGAGCCGACGCCGAGCGCGACCGCGGCGGCGAGCAGCAGCGCGCCGGCCTCGTTGCCGAGCACGCTGGTCAGGGCCGTCCGGCGGCCGTGGGCGAGCGCGCGCCCGACGACGAACAGCACGGACGGTCCGGGGACGATGATGATGACGGCGGCCATCGCGCAGAAGGCCAGCAAGCGTTCGGGTGACACCATGACGGGAGGTTACGACTCGCCCGAATCACCTGGCCACCATGTTTCGCCCGCTGAGACTCCCAGCGGGCGAACGCGATCAGCGCCCCAGCGGGCGAACGCGATCAGCGCCCCAGTGGACGAACGTGGTCAGCACCCCAGCGGGCGAACGTGGTCAGGGTGTCGGTCCGGCGAGCGTGGTGCTGCCCGCGCCGGGCCAGCCTCCGGACGGCTGCTCGCCGACGTCGAGCCTGCGGAGCTGGGCGAGGACGCCCGGGTCCTGGGCGTCCAGCCAGTCCACGAGCTCGCGGAACGACACGCAGCGGACCTCGGGCCGGCCGCAGACCGTCCGCATGACCTCCTCGATGGCGCTCATGTAGACGCCGCCGTTCCATTCCTCCAGGTGGTTCCCGATGACGAACGGGGCGCGGTTGCCGTTGTAGGCGCGGTCGAACCCGCGCAGCAGGCCGTCGCGGACCTGCCGCCCCCAGTGCGCGCGCAGCGCCGGGTCACCCTGCTCGCGGCGGGACTGGTTGGCGAGGAAGTTGTAGTCCATCGACAGGACCTCGAAGCCCCGGCCGGGGAACGGGACGGCCTGGAGCGGCAGCTCCCACATGCCGTCGGCCTTGTGCGGCCAGACCTGCGTGCCGGTGTCGCTGGAGTCGTAGCGGAAGCCCATGGTCCGGGCGGCCCTCCGCATCGCGGAACCACCCTCCAGGCACGGCGTCCGGCCGCCGACCAGCTCCTTGCCGTAGTCGAACGGCAGCGGCGGCTCGTCCGTCCAGCCGGTGGTGGTCTGCCATTTCTGCACGAACCACTTCGCCTGCTCGATCTCCGAGCGCCACTGCGCCGGCGTCCACGAACCGCCCCCGCCGGGGCCGCAGAAGTGCCCGTTGAAGTGCGTGCCGATCTCGTCGCCGTCCTGGTAGGCGGCGCGGACCTGGCGCAGCGTGCGCCGGACGCTCTCGTCGCTCAGCCACGGGATCGCGGCCGTGCCGCGCGGGTGGCCCGGTGGACGGTAGAGGCTCGCCTTCGACCTCGGCAGCAGGTAGAGGCCGGTGAGGAAGAACGTCTGGGTGGCCCCGACCTCGCGGCCGACCTGCCTGAAGTGGGAGAACAGCAGGTTGTCGTCCTCGCCCGCGCCGTCCCAGGAGAACACGACGAACTGCGGGGGCCGCTCCCCCGGACGCAGCCGCCGCGCCCGGCCGCCGGGCGATCCGGAGAGCGCGGACGCCTCGTCCCGGGCGTCGGGGCCGGCCGCCGCCAGCTGCCTGGACGAGCGGCCCGCGAGCGATCCGGCCCACCACCAGCCGAGCCCGCTGACCAGCACCGCCGCCGTGGCGGCGGCCAACCCCTTCTTCGTCACCACGCTTCCCAACCTGACGGGAGCGGCCCCGCCGCCGGTGATCCCCGGCCGACGCGGACCGCTTCCGTGCCACGAATTGACCTGGCCTTTTCCAGATTTCGTCGCCTTCGTCCGGCCGCTCGACGATCAGGCCGGCTGGTGCCGCGGCGCCTCGGCGGGGACCGGCTCGGACACCGTGTCCGGCGCCGGAGTCCGGGTCCCGGCCCGCGTCCGGGTCCGGCGCTCCAGCAGGCCGGACGCCACGACGAACCCGAAGCCGCCGACGCCGAGGAGCCCGCCGACCCAGCTCGCCGAGGTGTAGCCGAACCCGGCGTCGATCGTGAGGCCGGCGAGGAACGGCCCGATCGTGTTGCCGAGGTTGAACGCGGCGATGTTGGCGGCGGACGCCAGCGTCGGCGCGTCCTTCGCGACGTCCAGCACGCGGAGCTGGAGCGGCGCGACGGTGGAGAACCCGGCCGCGCCGAGCACCGTGATCCCGATGATCAGCGTCGCCTTCGTGTGCGCGGCGGGGACGAACAGGAAGGTCAGCGCGGCGGTCGCGCCGATCGTCGCGTACAGGGCCGGGACGAGGGCGCGGTCGGCGAGCCGTCCGCCCACCAGGTTGCCCGCGAAGACGCCGACCCCGAACAGGATCATGACGATCGGCACCGCGCCCGCGCCGAACCCGGCGACGTCCGTCATGGTGGACGAGATGTAGGTGTAGACGGTGAACACCGGCGCCCAGCCGAGCACGGCCATGCCGAGCGCGAGCCAGACCTGCGGGTTGCGGAAGGCGGCCAGCTCGCGGCGCAGTCCCGCCTCCGGGCGCGGCGTCCTCGGGACGAGCGCCGCGACCCCGGCGAGGCCGACCACGCCGATCGCCGCGATCGCCCAGAAGGTGACGCGCCAGCCGAACTGCTGGCCGAGCCACGCCCCGGCCGGGACGCCGAGCACGTTGGCGATGGTGAGGCCGCTGAACATGAGCGCGATCGCCCCGGCCCGCTTCTCCGGCTTGACCAGGTCGGCGGCGACGACCGCGCCGACGCCGAAGTAGGCGCCGTGCGAGAAGGCGGCGAGGATCCGTCCGACCATCAGCACGCCGTAGGACGGGGCGAGCGCGGAGAGCAGGTTCCCGGCGATGAACAGGCCCATCAGGACGAGCAGCATCCCCTTGCGCGGGAGCCGCGCGCCGAGCGCGGTGAGCAGCGGCGCGCCGACGACGACGCCGAACGCGTAACCGGAGACCAGCAGGGCGGCCGTGGGGATCGAGGTGTGGAAGTCGCGGGCGAGGTCCGGCAGCAGACCGTTGGGGGCGAACTCGGTGGTGCCGATGCCGAAGGCGCTGATGGCCAGGGCCAGCAGGGCGAGAGGCATGGGGTTCCTTCCGGTTAGGATGGATGGCGTACGCGGGTAACAAGCGGAAGCATTAGTTGCACGCGCTGGTTATTTGCACACGCCGACTATATGCGTATGCAAGTAGCGCGGGTCAACCGCGGAAAGGGTGAGCCATGTCACGCGACGACGAGGCGAGGGCCGGGGGCTGGCGGACGCTGGCCGCGCTGCACGCCCGCATCGAGGACGAGATCGAGCGCGCCCTCCAGCGCGAGCACGGCCTCGCCGTGAACGAGTTCTGCGCCCTGCACCACCTGTCCAAGCCGGACTCGCCGAGCGTCCGCATGCAGCAGCTCGCCGACGTCCTCGTGCTCAGCCAGAGCGCCACGACCCGCCTGGTCGCCCGCCTGGAGGAGCGCGGGCTGGTCCAGCGCGTCCTGTCCCCCGAGGACCGGCGCGGCATCTGCGCCCAGGCCACCGACGAGGGACGCGCGCTCATGCACCGCGCGACCCCGACCCACAACGCGGCCCTCGACGCGGCCCTCGACGACGCGTCCGGCCTCCCCGAACTCAAGCCCCTCGTGGAAGCCATCGCCCAAATCGGCGCCAAAGTCTGACCCCCGCCCCGCCCCGCCCCGGCGCGCGGCACACCCCAGCGCCCGCCGCGCCCGCCGCGAGAGAGCGCCCGCCGCGCGGTCGCGCAGAAGCGCCCGGCCACGCGCAAGCGCCGGAGCGCGGAGCGCGGAAGCGCCGGAGCGCGGAGCGCGGAAGCGCCGGAGCGCGGAGCGCGGAAGCGCCGGAGCGCGGAGCGCGGAAGCGCCGGAGCGCCCGGCGGGCGGCAGCGACCGGCACGCGCGGCAGCGCGGCAGCGCGGCAGCGCGGCAGCGCGGCAGCGCGGCAGCGCGGCAGCGCGGCAGCGCGGCAGCGCGGCAGCGCCCGGCGCGGCGGGCGCGGCGGGCGCGGCGGGCGCGGTGGGCGGGGTCAGTCGTTGGCGGGCTGGTGTAGGAGCGGGGTGGACGTCAGGAGAGCGACCGTCTCCGGTGCCGCGCCGGTGTCGAGGACGGTCGCGGGGAGGTCGTCCACGATGCGGCCTTCGGACAGGACGACGACGCGGTCGGCGATGCGGCGCGCGACGCGCAGGTCGTGCGTGACGAACACGATCGCGAGGCCCTCGTCCCGGCGCAGGCCGTCGAGCAGCGCGAGCACGCGCTCCTGAGTGATCACGTCGAGGCCCGTGGTCGGCTCGTCCGCGAGCAGGACGCGAGGTCGCGACGCCAGCGCCCGCGCGAGCGCGACGCGCTGCCGCTCCCCGCCCGACAGCGTCGCGGGACGCCGCCCGGCCACGTCCGGGTCGAGCCCGACGCGCACCAGCGACGCCGCCACGTCCGCGCGTTCCCGCCTGCCCGCGCCCGCGGCTTCGGAGAGGAGCTGCTCGACGGTGTACCGGGGGTCGAAGGAGGCGAGTGCGTCCTGGAAGACCAGGCCGGTGCGGCGGCGCAGGGCGCGGCGGTCGCGGTCGGGGAGGGACCACACGTCTCGGCCGTCCGCAAGCACCCGGCCGCCTTGTGGACGGTCGAGCGCGGCGAGCGCTCCGACGAGCGTCGACTTGCCCGATCCGCTGCGTCCGACGACCGCGATGGACTCGCCTTCGCGGACGTCCAGGTCCACACCGTCGAGCGCGACGGTCGTCCGGCGGCCATGCCCGCCCAGCACGCGGCGCAGGCCGCGCACGGACAGCGCCACGTTCGCGCCCCGCGCGGGCGCGACACTCGCGGGCCCGGCACTCCCAGGCGCGGCACTCGCGGGCCCGGCACTCCCGAGCGCGACACTCGCGGGCCCGGCACTCGCGGGACCGGCACTCGCGGGACCGGCACTCGCGGGACCGGCACTCGTGGGCCGGGTCAGATGGGCGGCGTTCACCAGGTCACGGGTGAAAGGGTCCTTCGGGGCCGTGAGGACGGTCGCCGGTGTGCCGTGTTCGACCAGGCGCCCGTCGTGGACGACGGCGATCTCGTCGGCCCAGCGGGCGGCCACGGCGAGGTCGTGGGTGATCAGCAGGACGGCGCGGTCCTCGTCCCGGGCCTGGGCGCGGACGGCGTCCAGCACCTCGGCCTGGGTCACGGGGTCGAGCGCCGTGGTGACCTCGTCGGCGATCAGCACATCCGGGCCGAGGACGGTCGCGAGCGCCAGCGCGGCGCGCTGCGCCTGCCCGCCGGACAGCTCGAAGGGACGCGCGTCCCACACCGCGTCCGGGTCGAGGCCGCAGCGGCGCAGCGCGTCCCGCCCGTCGCCGGGCGCGCGGTGCGCGCGCAGGGTCTCGGTGAGATGGCGGCCGATCGTGATCGTCGGGTTCAGGCTGGCCACGGCGTCCTGGAACGCGTACCCGACGCGGCGGCCCCGGACGGACCGCATCTCGCGCTCGGACAGCGTCAGCAGGTCGGTCTCGCCGAGCAGAACCGAGCCGCCGACGCGCACTCCCGCACCGTTCAGCCCGACGACCGACCGCGCCGTCAGCGACTTCCCGCTCCCGGACGGTCCCGCCAGAGCGACCACCGTCCCGCGCGGAACCGTCAGATCCAGGCCGTCCACGACCCGCCGGGAGGGGACGGCTTCTCCGCGCCGTCCGAAACGAGAGCGGCGGGTGCGTTGACCGTTCACGGGGACGTCCACAGTCAGGGCGCGCAACGACAGGGTCACCAGGCGCTCCCCTCGCCGCGGGTGAACGCGGACGCGAGCACGTTCACCGCGAGGATCGTCGCGACGACGCAGGCGGCCGGGAACGCGACGGTGTACCACTCGCCGGTCAGCAGGTGCTGCTGCGCCTCGGTCAGCAGGTTGCCCCAGCTCGGACGGTTCGGCGGGACGCCGAGGCCGAGGAAGCTCAGCGTCGACTCGGTCAGGATCGCGTGCCCGACCTCGAACGCCGCGATCGACACGATCGGCGGCAGCGCCCCCGGCAGCAGGTGGCGGCGCAGCACCTGCGTCCGCGACAGGCCCAGCGCGTACGCGGACCGGACGTACAGCCGCTCGCGCTGGCTGATCAGTTCGGCGCGGGCGGTGAGCGCGACGGGCATCCAGCTCGTCACCGCGATCGCGACGACGACCGTGCCGAGGGACGGTCCGAGCAGCGCCGACAGCGCCAGCGCGACGATCAGCATCGGCACCGAGAGCAGGACGTCGGCGACCCGCGCGACCAGGCCGGACAGCCGGCGCGGGCCGGCGGCGGCGAGCGCGCCGAGCAGCACGCCGGCCGCGACCGTGACGGTTCCGGCGAGAAGCCCGGCGAGCAGGGACGTCCGGGCGCCGTAGAGCAGCCGCGCCCACAGGTCGCGGCCGAGCAGGTCCGTGCCGAGCGGGTGGCCGGGGGAACCGGGCGGGAGCGCCGTGGCGCCGGTGTCCGTCGCGATCGGATCGTGCGAGGTCAGCAGCGGCGCGACGATCGCCGCGACCGCCATCGCCGCCAGCAGCAGCGCCGCCGCCCACACTCCGGGCCGTCCGGCGGGGACGCGGAAGGCCAGCAACCCGCCGCGCACCCCGGCGCGCCGTGACCGTCCCCCCACCGGAGGCCGCTGGACCTGTGCCTGGCCCTGCCACTGTCCCTGAGTCTGGTCTTGGGCCTGGACCTGCGCCTGGCCCTGTTCCTGGTCCTGGTCCTGGGCTTGGGCCTGCGCCTGCGCCTGGGTCTCGGCCTGGACATGGGGCTGCGCCTGGGGCCGGGACGTGCCGCCGGGGCGCGGGTCAGTGGGCATGGGCGCGCTCCAGGTTGACGCGGGGGTCCAGCCAGCCGACGGCGAGGTCGCCGAGCAGGTTGGCCAGGACCACGATCACGCCGGTGACCAGCACGATCGCGGTGAGGACGGGGTAGTCCCCGCCCTGCGCGGCGAGGATCGCCCGCCGCCCGACGCCGGGCCAGGAGAAGATCAGCTCGGTGGCGTAGGCGCCCGCGACCAGGCCGCCGACGCCCACGCCGAGCCGAGCCGCGAACGGCACGAGGCCCGGCCGCAGCAGGTGCCGGGCGACGACGACGCGTCCGGGCAGGCCGCGCGAGCGCGCGTTGTCCACGTGCGGGGCGGTGCGGAGGCGTCCGACGCCGGTCTCGACGAGCCGCGCGTACGCGCCGAAGTGGTGTCCGAACGCCAGGGCGAGCGCGGGCAGGACGAGGTGCGGCAGCAGCACGTCCGGCGTGACCCCCTGGCCGGGCTCGGACAGCCCGCCGGACGGCAGCAGGCCGAGCCACGCCGAGAAGATCCAGAGCAGCAGCAGCGCGACGACGAAACCGGGCATCCCGCCGATGACGAACAGCGCGGTCTCGATGGACCGGCGCAGCCAGGCACGGCGGGTGAGCGCGGCGGCGAGCCCGACCGCGATCGCGCCGAGCACGCTGATCAGGACGGCGGCGCCGGTCAGCAGCAGCGTCCACGGCGCGGTGTCCGCGAGCACCTCCGACACCGGACGGCCCGTCTTGTAGGACGTGCCGAAATCCCCGCGCGCCGCGTCCGCGACCCAGCGTCCGTACCGGACGGGCAGCGGGTCGTCCAGGCCCATCGAGCGGCGCAGGTCGGCGACGGCGGCGGCGCTCGGCGGACGCCCGCCCGACCGCGCCTCCAGGACGTCCGCCGCCGGGTCGCCGGGCGCGGCGTCCAGCAGCGCGAAGCACAGCGCCGACAGGGCGACGACGACCGCGACGGCCGTCACCGCCCTGCGCAGCACGATCCGCCCCGGGCGCGACCTGCGCATCAGCCCGAAATCTCTTTTCAACCCCAGGACCACTTCTCGGCGTTCCAGAAGAAGCCGTAGCCGTGGTGGCCCAGCGTGCGCTGCCGCGGTCCCTTCAGCGTCGTCGGGACGGCGTTGTCGGTCTTGAGGTAGGAGATCCACACGAACGGCGGGTCCTCGGCGAGCGCCTTCTGCAGGTCGGCGTACGCCCGCTTCCGGACGGCCGGATCGTCGGTGTCGCGGCCTTCGGCGAGCGCCTTGTCCACCGCCGGGTTGCTGTAGGAGCCGTAGTTCGAGCCGCCCTTGGCGAGCACCTCGGACGACGAGAGCGGTCCGAAGACCGACGAGTCGGGGTCGTACGGGGTGCCCCAGCCGACGACGAACGCGTCGAGGTCGCCCCAGTGCTTGCGCACCCAGTCGCGCGGGCGCGGGTTCGGCCGGACGTCGAAGCCCGCCTGCCTGAGCTGGGTCGCCGACACGTTGAGGATCGCGACGCGCGAGGAGTCCTCGGCGAACGTGCTCAGCTCGAACCGGACGGTCCTGCCGTCCTTCGCCCACAGGCCCTGCGCGTTCTTCGCGTATCCGGCGGACCTCATCAGCGCGTCCGACCTGGCGACGTCGTAGGAGAACGGCGCGGGTTCGGTCCTGTAGGGCGACTCGTCCAGCGGTCCGGTCGCGGGGCTGCCCTGTCCCTTCAGGACGCCGGCGACGATCGCGTCCCGGTTCACGGCGAAGTTCATCGCCTGCCGCAGCCGCCTGTCCGCGAAGACGGGCTTGCGGAAGTTCAGCATCAGCGCGCGGTAGTCGGCGGTCGGGTAGGTCTCGGTCCGGACCCGCTTGATCTTCGCGACCTGCGCCACCTGCTGCGGCTGGACGTGCGCGGCGTCCACCTCGCCCGTCTTCAGCTGGATGAGCCGCGCGCTGTCGTCCGGGACGTACTTGATGACGATCTTCGGCAGCTTCGGCTTGCCCTCGTAGTAGCCCTCGAACGGCGCGAGCTCGGCGTACTGGCCGGGCTTGTACGTCGTCAGCCGGTACGGCCCGGCGCCGATGGGACGCTGACCGAAATCGGCGTCGGTGAGCTTCTTGCCCTGGAGGACGTGCTGAGGCAGCAGGCCGACCGACATCGCGTCCAGCATCGGCGCGAACGGGCGGCTGAGCTTCAGCGTCGCGGTCGTCGCGTCCGGCGTCTCGACGGACGTGACGGACGCGAAGTTCCGCGACAGCGGCACCTCGGCGCCCGCCTTCTTCATCTCCTCGATGGTGAACTTCACGTCCGCCGAGGTCAGCGGCTTGCCGTCCTGCCAGGTCAGGCCGCTGCGGAGCTTGAAGGTGTAGGCCCGGCGATCGGGCGCCACCTGCCAGGACGCGGCCAGCCCCGGCACCACCCTGTTGTCCGCGTCGTGCCGGGTCAGGCCGCGGAAGACCATCTCGGTGACGGGGTCGATGTGCTCGTCCTGGAGGACGGGGTTGAGCGTGTCCGGCTCGTCCCCGATCGCGTAGGTGAACGTTCCCCCGGACCGGGCCTTGGCGTCGCCGCTGGCGCCCCCGCAACCGGCGACCGCCAGGACCGTCGCCACCCCGATGAACAGCGCGGACTTTCGCATACGACTCCTTGTTGCAACCTATTCGCAACAAGGACCCTAGCAAGCCGCCCGCCGGGACGCCGAGTCGGCGACCGCTTACCCGCCCCGGTGCTCCGCCGCGGTGCTCCGGTGCTCCGGTGCTCCACCCTGGTGCTCCGCCCCGTCCTCCGCCCCGGTGCTCCGCCCGGTCCTCCACCCGCGCCCCTGGCCGCTCACCCGGTCGGCCTCCCCGCCGCGGCTCAGCCGGGATGCAGGGCCGAGCGGCGGATCTTGCCGGTGGACGTGCGGGGCAGCTCGGTGAGGAAGTTCACCGTCGCGGGCACCTTGTGCTCGGGAAGGCGCGTCCGGGCGAGGTCCATCAGCTCGGCGAGCAGGACGGTCTCGTCCGCGCCGGTGATCGCGACCGCGTACGCGTGCAGCACGCCGGGCTCCACGTCGTCCGGCACCACCGCCAGCTCGACCAGGCCGGGATGCTGGCCGAGGATCCGCTCCACCTCCAGCGGCGACACCCGCCGCCCCGACACCGTCACCTGGTCGAGGACGCGGCCGTGATGGTGGACGAACCCCTCGTCGTCCACGTGCACCAGGTCGCCCGTGCGCAGCCAGCCGTCCGGCGACAGCACCTCGGCCGTCTGCTCGGGCTTGCCGAGGTACTCCAGCATCACCGACGGCCCGCGCACGTACAGCACGCCGGGCTCGCCGGGACGGGTCGTCCGGCCGTGCCCCGCCTCGTTCCGGACGGAGATCTCGTACGGGTCGAGCGGCACGCCGAGCGCGCCGCGCCGCCGCCGCGTCACCGTGTTCGACACGAACGTGTGCCCGACCTCGGTGCTGCCCAGGCCGTCCAGCACCGGGCAGCCGAGCACCTGCTCGATCCGGTCGGCGAGGGACGGCAGCAGCGGCTCCCCCGCCGACGCGGCCGCGCGCAGCGAGCCGAACGCGCGGCGCACCCCGGCTTCCCGCTCCGGCGCCGCGACCAGCCGCGCGTACCAGGTCGGGACGGTGAACAGCAGCGTCGGACGGTGCCGCCGCGCCTGCTCGGCCGCGCCGTCCACGCTCGGCTGCGCGGCCCACAGCACCGACGCCGCCCCGCAGTACATCGGGAACAGCACGGTCGCGCCGAGCCCGTACGGGTAGCAGGCCTTGGCCAGCGAGAACACCACGTCCGACTGGCTCATCGCGAGCGCGCCGACGCCCATCGCCATGAAGTACGCCTCGGCGTCGGTGTGCCGGTGCACCGCGCCCTTGGGCTTTCCGGTCGTGCCGGAGGTGTACTGGACGTAGGCCGGATCGGCGGCGTCCACGGCCACCGGGTCAGGCACGGACGCGGGCTCGTCGGCCAGGTCGTCCCCGGTCAGGACCAGCGCGGACGGGAACCGGTGGGCCAGCTCCGGCGCGCAGACCACGGCCTGCGGCGCGGCGTCGGCCACCACGTACGCGTGCTCCCGCTCGCCCTGCTCGGGCCCGGCCAGCACCGCGACCGCGCCGAGCCGGAGCGTTCCGAACAGGGCCGCGACGAGCGGGACGGAGTCGGGCAGCGCGAGCAGCACCCGGTCGCCGCGCCGGATCCCGGCCGCGTGCAGCACCCCCGCCGCGCGGGCCGCCGCGTCATGCACCTCGCCGTGGCTGAAAGTCGTGTCACCGGCGTAGAACAGCGGCCGGTCGCGCCACCCGTAGGTGTCCGCGCGACGCGCCAGGTTGGACGCCAGATTGCCTTCCATGTGGGAGCTCCTTCCGCCTGGGGGCGACAAGCGGAGGCTACGCCGGGTAGGCATACCGACACGGCGAGTTCATGGTATTTCGGTCTAGCTCCGGCGGCAATTAGGCCATACCTACGGAGGTCGCGACGTGACCGCCCTTGGCCGGAATGGCCCGAATCCGAACGTCCACCGACGGACGTCCCCGGCGCGCTTTTCGGCCCCTGCCCCGTCCCTGCGCACACCGGTTTCGGACTACCGCCGTCCCCACCTACCGCCGGATTTCGGTCACCAAAGAAAACCCCATAGGTCACGGCCCCCTGCCCTCCCCGGCGCCCGCCCCACCGAGCGCAGAACACCCAGCCCATGCAGCGCAGGCCGCGCAACGCCGGACATGCAGCCCATGCAGCGCAGCGCCGGACGTGCAGTGCAGGCCGCGCAGCCCAGGCCGCGCAGCGCCGTCGGCGCAGGACGCGCACACAGGCCGTGCAGCGCCGTAGGCGCAGGACCGCACAGCGCCGGATGTGCAGCGCCGGATGTGCAGCGCCGGATGTGCAGCGCTGCCGGACGCAGGAGGTGCAGTGCAGGCCGTGCAGCGCAGGGCGCGGAGCGTCGGCGGCGCAGGAGGTGCAGCGCCGGCCGCGCGAGGGGGGCGGGTCAGGCGGGGAGGGGTTCCCAGCCGGTGGGACGGCGGACGAGCAGGTCGCGGGTGAGCAGGCAGCCCGCCGGGACGTCCCAGCTCGCGGGCACTTCCGCCTCGGCGGCGCGCTCGGCCGCCCACACCTGCGCGACGGCCCAGCGCAGCTTCGCCAGCCCGTCCGGATGCCCGGTGCCGGACGCCACGAACACGTCCCGCGCGGGCGCGGCCACGACCAGGTCGCCGTCCACGTCCTGGGCGAGCTTGTCGCAGAAGCCCTCGTCGAGCAGCAGGCTGGCCTCCAGGCCGCCGCGTCCGGACGGGTCCTTCGCCTCGGCCGAGCCGAGCGTCACGGTCACCGCGCGGGCGTCCGGATACCAGCTCAGGCCCAGCTCGGGCCGCAGGTCGCGCAGGTTGATCGACGCCTGCCGGGCCAGGTCGCGCGGGTCGAGGCCGAGCTCGGCGCAGTGCCGCCGCGCCACGTGCTCGTAGCGGCGGCCCGCGCCCGCGCCCGGCAGCGTCACCGTGCCGGGTTCGGCGGGGAGCTCCAGCGCGTAGGTGACGTAGAGGTCCGCCGCGAACGGCTCGCGGATCGGCTCCTCGCCCGGCGGCAGCGGGAACTCCAGCTGCACGTCGCAGGGGACCTTCGCCCTCATGAGCGGCACGACGAGTCTGCTCCGCGGCTCGGTCACCGGCGAACCTCCTTGCACGGCGTGGTTGGCGAGGTACGTAAGTCGATCACCTTACTCCGCCCCCGCCGCCGAGGGCGGCCCGCCGGCCGGCCGCTCCCCCGACCCGCCGGACGCGTCGCCGGACGGCCCGTCCGACACGACAGACGGGCCGACGGACGGCGCGACAGACGGGGTGGCCGACGGCGCGGCCGAGGGCGCAGCGGGCGGGGCGACGGACAGCGCGGCGGGCGGGGCGACAGACGACGCGGCGGACGGGGTGGCCAACGGCGCGACCGACGGCGCAGCGGGCGAGGCAACGGACGGGGTGGCGGAGGGATGGGGCGGGGGGCCGGCGGGCGGGACGATCGGGAGGCCGGACGGCGCGCCGTGTTCCAGCAGGGCCAGGATCGCGGTCGTGTCCAGGTGCTCTTCCACCAGGTCGGCGACGACGTCGAGGGCGGTCTCGCGGAGCGCGGCGAAGGAGACGTCGGGCGCGGGCGTGAAGGCGCGGCCGGCCCGTCCGGCGACGTCCGCGAGGAACGCCCGCCTGAAGCCGTCGTTCTCCATCGCGCCGTGCCAGGTCGTCCCGTAGGTGGCGCCGACGCGGCAGCCGTCGAGGAAGGGTTCGCCGCCGTCCGGCTCGACGATCCCGTGGTGGATCTCGTAGGCCGAAACGGGATGTCCGTAAGCCATACCGGACGGCCGTCCGAGCGTCTTGTCAGGCCCGAAACGGACCCGCGTCGGCAGCAGCCCGAGCCCCTCGACCTCGCCCGCGCCGGACTCGTACTCGTCCTCGATCGTGCGCGCGAGCATCTGGTGTCCGCCGCAGATGCCCAGTACCGGCCTGCCGTCGTGCGCGCGCGCCGCGACGGCGTCCGCGAGCCCGGTCTCGCGCAGCCACGCCAGGTCGGCGACCGTGGCCCGCGAACCGGGCAGGATCACCAGGTCGGCGTCCGCCAGCTCGCCGGGCGTCGTCGCATACCGGACGACCACGCCCGGCTCGCAGGCCAGGGCGTCCACGTCCGTGAAGTTCGAGATGCGCGGCAGCCGGACGACCGCCACGCGCAGCGTCTCCCGCCCGACCGGCGGCGCGGCCTGCACGCGGGGACCGTCCAGGGCGAGCGAGTCCTCGGCGTCCAGGTTCAGGCCCGGCCGCCACGGCAGCACGCCGAGCGTCGGACGCCCCGTCAGCCCCTCCAGCTGGACGAGCCCGGGCGCGAGCAGCTCCGCCGCGCCCCGGAACTTGTTGATCACGAATCCGGCGACCAGCGCCTGGTCGGCGGGTTCCAGCAGCGCCAGCGTGCCGAACAGCGACGCGAAGACGCCGCCCCGGTCGATGTCCCCGACCACGATCACCGGCAGGTCCGCCGCGCGCGCGAGCCCCATGTTCGCCAGGTCGCCGCGCCGCAGGTTGATCTCCGTCGGGCTGCCCGCGCCCTCGCAGATCACCACGTCGTGGGCCGCCCGCAGCTCCGCCAGGCTGTCGAGGACGACCTCGCGCAGCCGGTCCTTGTGCGCGCCGTACTCCATCGCGTCCACCTCGGCGACCGGACGCCCGAGCAGCACGATCTGGCTCCGCCGGTCGCTGCCCGGCTTCAGCAGCACCGGGTTCATCAGCGCGGACGCCTCGACCCCCGCCGCGACCGCCTGCGTGTACTGCGCCCGCCCGATCTCCGCGCCGTCCGCCGTGACCATCGAGTTCAGCGACATGTTCTGCGCCTTGAACGGCGCGACCCGCACCCCGCGCCGCGCCAGCCACCGGCACAGCCCCGCCGTCAGGACGCTCTTGCCCGCGTCCGACGTCGTCCCCGCGACCAGCAACGCCCCGCTCACCACGCCCGCCTCTCCCGTGCCGTGCCCGCGACGACCGCGCAGAGCAGCGCCGACACCACGGTCACCCGCCTCGACAACCGCACCGCGCGCCGGATGTCGGCGACCTCCGGCGCCCGTCCGTCGCCCAGCTCGGGCCGCTTCTCCACCTGCCCGCCGTACGCGTTGGCCCCGCCGAGCCGCACTCCGAGCGCACCCGCGAACGCGGCCTCGCAGCGTCCGGCGTTGGGACTCGGGTGGGACGCGCCGTCCCGACGCAAGATCCGCCACGCCTCGGACCGCCGTCCGCGCGGTGCGCAAGCCACCGCGACGATCCCGGTCAGCCGAGCCGGAACCCAGTTCGCGACGTCGTCCAGCCGCGCCGAAGCCCACCCAAAACGCTCGTACCGAGCATTCCGGTATCCGACCATCGCGTCGAGCGTGTTGACGGCCCGGTACGCCAGCAGCCCCGGCACTCCCGCGACGGCCCCCCACACCAGCGGCGCGATCGAGGCATCGGACGTGTTCTCCGCAACGGACTCGACGGTCGCGCGCGCCAACTCGTCCGCCCCGAGCCCGGCCGGATCGCGCGCGCACAGATGACCGAGCCGTCCCCGCGCCGCCGCGAGATCGCCGTCCTCAAGGAAACCGCTCATGACGCGTCCCTCGCGTCCGAGAGACGTCCCGCCCAGGACGGCCCACGTCGCCAGCGCCGTCACCCCCGCGCGCACGAGAGGCCGCCCCCGGACGCCCCGCTCGACGGCCACTCCCCCAACGAGCACCCCGCCCACCAGGACGCCCGTATAAACCGCCCCCCGCACCCGAGAGTCGCCGTACAGAACCTTCTCCACCCGACCCGCCGCCCTACCGAACGCCGCGACCGGATGCCCCCGCCTGGGATCGCCCAGCAGAACATCGAGCGCCACCCCGGCGAGCAGCCCCGCAGCCCTAGACGAGATGCGCATCGAGCTCGTCCCAATGCACTTCCAGCCAGTCCTGAGCCCGCCGGATCCGCGGCCCGACACCCCCGCGCCACAGCCGAGCCCAAGCGCCCCCGCCCTCGGCCCGCGTCCTCATCGCCCGGTACGACCGCTCGAACCGCACCCGCGCCGCCGGCAGCAACTCCCGCCGCTCGTCCGCCGAAAGCCCGTACGCGTCGGCGAACAACCGCATCCGCCGCCCCGCGTCCACCCCGTGGAGCAGCACGTCCCGATCCGCCGGATCGGCGATCGGAGCCCAGTGCCGCAGCGCCGTCACCACGTCGTACATCCGCGTCGTCGGCCGCGCGAGATCGAAATCGATCAACCCCACCGGCACGCCGTCCCGGAAGACCACGTTCTCCGGCGTCACGTCGCAGTGCCCGATCAGCTCGGCCGGCCCGTCCAGGTTCGACGCGGCCGTGTCCCACGGGTCGTCCGGACGCGTCCCATACCCAAGGACGGCCTCGTGGTACCGCCGCAGCAACTTCGCGACCCCTTCGAGCGCCTCATCGCTCACCGCCCACGCCGCCAGCGGCCGCCGCGGGCACTCCCCGTCCACCCAGCTGAGGATCTCGCGCCCGCGCTCGTCCACCCCGAGCATCCGCGGCGCCCCGTCGAACCCGACCGCCTCCAGATACCGCAGCAACCCGTGCACCGCCGGGCTGTGCGCCCCCATGACCCGCCGCACGGTGTCCCCGACGCGCACCACACCCTCGGTGACGTCCCCACCCGCCAGCGGCACCTCGATCTCCAGCACCACGCCAGAACGATATGACCTGTTCGCACGTCCCCACGCCACCCCCGCCCAGAACCCCCCAAGGTGACCATCCCGCCTGGCCCACCCGTGCGAACACCCCCCACCTCGCTCTAGACTCCTCTTTCACCAGCGCCCATAGCTCAGCCGGATAGAGCAGCAGACTTCTAATCTGCCGGTCGGGGGTTCGAATCCCTCTGGGCGCGCCATCCTGACCTGCGAAAGTCTGGACTTACCTCAGGCGCAACGCCGCCCGTTTCATGTCGATTTGCCGCCGTGTCTGCTCCGTGGTCGCTCCGTGATCGCCCCGACGATCCGCGATCCCCGCGCCACCCCACGTCAGGCCCACTACGCATGTCAGCCCCGTGGGCCGTTGATTCGGCCGTGTGGCCATTGCGCGACGGCCGGACCGGTTCCAGATGCCGGGTCGACGCCCGAACGCCCGTCGCGCCGTCAGGGACGCCCGATGCGGCCACGGCGTTCGGGGCCGGTGGGAATCGGCCTATGGCGGCGGTGAGGCTGATCTGGCTGTCCCCGCCCATTCTCTTCGCCTTTGCTTACGTTCAGGATGTGGGTGTCGGGTCGGTGGAGGGCATGGAAATATCCTTGGTGCCGTGGACGACGTTTGCGGCCACGACGGTGAGAAGACGGTCGGTGCTGCGGGCGTGCTGCCGTGGGGCGATGAAGGCTGTTGAGGGCGGCCTGGAGTTGTTCGGTGATGACTTCTTGGCGGGCCAGGGCGCGTTGGTGGATCAAGCCGATGGTGGCAGTGTCGGCGAAAGCCTGGCCGATCGCCATGGTGCCCGGAGGCCGAGGACCGGGGACGCTGCTGAACAGTTGACCGCGCCGAGGCCGCTCCTTGCCGTTGATCGGAGCACCTCCGCTCGCGGAGAGAACACTGGCGGACCATGTACGCCTCCGGGACGGCGCGGAGCACCTCCGCTCGAGCGGAGGTGGTCCGGCGTCCTTGCGGGGGCGGATGCCCAGGGGGCCGTTCTCTCCGCGCGAGCGGAGGTGGTCCGCGTGAGATGTCTCTCTGGGCCTCCTGCACGCGGTTCTCTCCGCGCGAGCGGAGGTGGTCCGCGGTACTGCTCGACCTGCCTGCTCCGCTACGGGTTCTCTCCGCGCGAGCGGAGGTGGTCCAGCAGTCGGCCACCAGCGCCCGGATCGGTATGCCCGCCTGCCGGGCCCGCTCGGCCAGGGCGGCGGCCAACTGGCCCTTGGTGCGAAGGCCCGGATCGGTTCGGCTGCCGGTCAGGGTGGGGGCGGGCCGGTACGGCTCGGTGTGCAGCCGATAGTGGAACCACTGGTCGGCCCAGGCGGTGTTGACCGCCACGATCCCGCCGGTCACGGTCGCGCGGGAGCCGATGTACTGGCGGGAGGTGAACGCGGTCGCGTGCCCGGCCTTGCGGTCACCCGAATCATCCAACAGCAGTGCCCCGCCGCCGTGCGGGGCGGTCGCCGGGTGCTCGGTCAACAACGCGATCCGCCGGTCGGTGATCGGCTCGTGCTCCCACGGCGACTGCGACAAGAACCACTGCAACCGCTGCACTTCCCGATGCTGGGCTTGGCGGGTCGGCTCGGCCCCACCAGACAGGTCAGCGTCTTGTTGCGGTCGCGGGGCAGCAGCAGCGCGGCCACGTAGTCACGGACCGCGCGACGCTGCGCCCGCGAGACAACAGGTCATCGAAACCGGGCCAGGTACTCCTCCAACCCCAAGACCGTCTCGCTCGGGGGAGTCGTCTGCGGAAAGATCACCACGGTCGGTCCCACCGACTACCCACGCCATCGGCACGGGCAAGAGCAGCTGCGCCGTCACCTTCGAGAGCCCAACCGGATACACCGGCGATTCGGGTGACTCGGGTGCACCGGTCTACAAGCAGAACGTCGACGGAACCATCACCGCCGGGGGCATCTACGGCGGCACCATCTACTCCGGTCACGTGTTCGAGCCGATCTACGCGGCCACCCAGCTCTTCGGCGGTCATCCGCTCACCGCGTCGAAATCCTGACCGGCGCCGGCCCGGGGCATCACCGGACGGGCATCACCGGGGTCGGTTCGCCCGTTCCAGGCCGCTGAACATGTGCTCGAAGACCGCGGCGGCGCGGGTGTCGAGGTCGCCGGGAGTGATGCCCAGGTCCCGGGCCATCGCCTCGCGGAAGATGCCGTTGCCCAGGTAGGTCGCGGCGGTGAGCGCGTGCATGACCTCGCCGTCGGAGTCAGGGGGGGAGCGCTCCGGTCCGCCTGTCCCGGTCGAGTGCGGCGCGGGTGTGCTCGATGGCGGGGAACATCGCGAAGTCGGGGTCCTCGTCCAGGGCCAGGAGCGCCTGGAGCCGAACGACGTCCGGTTGGTGCAGCGCCCATCGCCACATGGCCCGCTGCCGCTTGCCGCTCGCCGCTGCCGCAGCGAGCGGCAAGGGGCGGCGATGCACAGGACGGCGGCGGTACGCGCATGAATGGACCCCCATCACCGGGAGTGGGGTCGTGCGAGTGCCGAGCGTATTCACCGCTGCTCAGCCTGACTCAGCCTGACTCAGCCTGGGCGCGCCAGCCTCACCACTCCAGAAGGATAGGGATAGATTTGCCGAGAAAGGAGATCAACTTCCGATCAAGGCCCCTCACTCCCCTTCCTCCCCCTGAGTATAATCCAAATAATGAACGCCTGTAGGACACCCGTGAAAAGCAATGAAAAGAACACGGGAGCACCGTGCGGGATGGGAGTTGAGGCGACGATGATCGAGAGCGGCATAGTTACAAGAAGCAGCCAAATTCCAGCCATCGATGCGTCGTAATGCGTCACCGAATATCCGACTGCCCCAGCGACCATCAATACGATCGCGAGATAGGACAGGCTCACCGCGAGCGCGATACGCGACCTTCGCTGATTCATTTCTTCCCCACCGTCAACTCTACGCTCCATTGCGCCATCGATGAAATAACGCGCAGATTCGGTGGCCAGCAGAACCACTGACCACCGAACCCAGCCTGGCTACATTAGCTCCAATTAGCCGAGATTTTTCACGCCCCAGTAGTACATTCGCGCATATCGGTGACAGCGCGAACTGTGAGCCGAGCACACGTGATCGTACATGGTGTGGAAGAACACGGAGTCCACCGCACTCTTCTTGCCAAGAAGATAGCCATTCGTGCGATGGGTTAGCGCCCTGCCATAGTCATGCATATAGCAAGACGTTCGGAAGTCATACCCCTCTGGCTTATCCGGCACTCCCGTGCATCCATCGTAGACGATTCCTACAACTGGCCACCCCTTCGGGGTGTGGTACCAGCTTACGTGTCGCCACCTGTTCTCGTAGTACACAAAGCTGTTTCGAGCCCAGCAATAGTCTCGACCCCACATGTACTGAGAGGCATACTGGCATTTCCCTTCGCCGACGATATCGTCGGCATTTCTGGTCTGACTCGCCAGCTTGCTCGACGCATCGTAGGTGAAGGTCCACTTTCCTCTCTCCGAGGAGCCGATCTTCACGAGTGCATTATTGGATCCATACTCGTATTGCTCGTTGTGCACCTCAGGATTTCCTGACGCGAAACTGTTAGCCTCTCGGAGGCGACCAGATGTGTCATAAGCGTATGATTCCAGATCGAAGCTACTTGCCCCGCCGCCCGGGTTCGCCGAGATCTTCTGAAGCTGCCCAGCATAGTCACCAAATGAAGTTGCGGTTGCCGTGGTGGCTGTTGAGTATTGCATGGTGTCCGTTGCGCAGCTTTGTGAATTATCCACAGAGCAATCGACACCGGCCGGAGCTCCATCCATAGGACTGGAAATTCTTGCAATTCGCCCCTGAGAGTCGTGATCGATCCTCGTGATGCCATTAGGCGTTGTGGCCACCGTGACTAGCCATTTGCCAGCGACCTTGGCCCAGTGGTACGACACTCCCTGGCCCTGATCCTCCAGGTACCCGCTGGCACCCTGCGGAGTGATCAGAGCACCATCGTCAGCCTTGAATGTTCCATCCGTCTGACGCGCATAGCGAGTGGTTGAGGAATCGCTGAGGTCGAGCTCGTCGAGGTAGCTGGCCGCACTGGAGTCATCGAGTTGCAGGCTAGTTACCCCGCCAAGTGAATCGAGGGCCCACCCGAAACCGAGAACCTTACGATCCGGCCTATCGGACCCGGAACGCAAGTGATCGAAGGTGCGACCGACAAGGGAACCTCCACCGGATGCGGAGCTCGCGGACACGACAAAATGTCCGTTGTCCTCGTCCAGCTTTCCGGGACTGGAAACTTCCAGATCCGTTGTGATGCTCGAGGCACCAAGGACAGCGGTGACCTTGTAGAGACCCGGCAGTTTGCCCTGTAGGACCGTGGCCTTGCCTTCGAGGTCGCCGGATGCGTTGCGCTGCAGAGATATTTTTCCGCCCTGGAACGCGTCCGACGTAATCTCAAGGGAGGTTGTAGTGGAAGGGACGTCGTTGGCTATAATATTTGTCTCGCCTCCAGGATCGACCTTTGGAGTTTCAAGACGAATACTTGGATTCGACGGCGTCAAATAGTAGCCACGGATCGAGATTTGAACGTGAACGTCCGCAGTACCATGGTTGGTGATGCTGATCAGGCCATCACTATCTGGTCGGATGATATCGAACCCGTTGGTGGTGTCGCCGCCCGCACCGTAGCTCACGGAGGAGATCTGCGGATCGGTGGCGTCACCCGAGTAAACGGACAGCCATCCGTCAGCGGTCGGCCGTCTAGCATTAATGTTAAAAGCTGCAGCTTGGACTCGTTCATATGGCACACCGGCCGCCTGCGCAGCATCAAAGACGACTGTCTTACCCGGACCAACGGGGCTCGTGGATTCGTCAAGAACTCCAGTCCCGTCCAAGGTCTGGAAGATCGTCTTGGCTGCTACAGGCTTATAGAGCGCTCCTCCAACATTCGCAGACGACTGGAAGTAGCCACGAATACTCAGAGAAATATCAACGGCGCTGGCCCCATGATTCGCGATGGTGAGCTTGCCCGTTGACGTAAGCCTGATAACGTCGAAGTTGCTGTTACTCACGTCGTTAGGCGTGAAAGCAACTGTCGAGACACCCGGATCTGGAGCCCCTGAAGGGTAGATCGATAGCCACCCTTGTCCCTTGTGGTTCGTTGCAACCAGGTTGATCGCCACTGCATTTGAACCAGTCGCAGGAACTCCGGCCTTACCCGCAACGTCGACAGTTACGGTTCCGTTGATAGGCAGAGGCGTCTTCGGCAATTCACTGCCGTGATTAGGGCGGCTATCGTATAGAAGTGCAGATGGAACAGGATAGAACTTGTTTCCTCCTTGCACTGCATCTGCTTCTAGGAAATAACCGCGGACGTCCACCAGTATATGGACGTCTCCCTCACTGTTGTTGGTAACCGTGACTTTTCCTGTGCCAGTGAGCCGGGTGAAGTCAGATCCCGCCGTATTCTCTCCGGCGGAGAAAGTCACAGTCGAGTTAACGGTCGGCGAATCGGAGGGATAGAGCGTAAACCACCCGAACTGTGTCGGACTAACCGCTTCGATCTTCAGAGCTACCGCTGAAGCCCCACTACTTGGGACACCTGCCTTACCTGCAACTTGGAAGGTCACCGAGCCATGTGCGGGAACTTTGCCGGCCGCGCCGACACCCGTGCCAGACCTCGTGTCGACAAGCGGCGTCGGCTGTAGCGGGAAGAACTGACTCTCCTCGCCCGGGGCAGCATGCGCAGGCTTTTGGGCGATAGTCAGCATCGTCAAGCTTGATAGCAGCATGACGAGGGTAGCCAGTACCGCTTGATATCGACGAGCGGGGGGAATTGAATTGCGGATCAAGCAAGTTCCTTTCGAGGGAGTTGGGACATTGCTTGTTTCGCGTCACCTAAGCGAGGTAAGCGCCTCGTTAACTTAACTATTACTCGAGACTTGATCAAGGGCGATTGACGAGGCGCGAATCACACTTTTCCCGCTTCTGTCGAGTCAACCGCAGCGCGCCTTCGGGCGTCATTGGAATCAGCCGAAGCCTCAATGAATCTACCGGGGACGACGGACCGCCGCGGAGGTCAGGCGCCCGCGCTCCTCGGGCGGGCCGGCGAGTCGGTCGCCTTCACGACCGAGGCCGGGGCCCGGGCCGGGGCCGGACGCGTCTGCCGGGCTTCGACCAACCGGGCCAGCCACCTGGCCATCTTGTTGTCCTCGACGATGCCGTTTCCCATGAACCGGTGTCCCTTCCTCTGCGCGGGGCTTCCACCCGAGGACTGGACACGGCTTATACGGCTGGTGCCAGCGTAGTTGATGTTGTGTGAACGGCCGCTTCGTAGGCCTGTGGGCTGCGTTGCCCGAGGCTGGAGTGGCGGCGTCGGGTGTTGTAGCGGCTGGCCCAGCGGAACACCTCGCGGCGGGCGTGGCGGGCGTGGCGGGCGGTCGGCCAGCTCGTGCGGCCTTGGAGCGTCTCCCGCTTCAGCGTCGCGTTGAAGCTTTCGGCCGCCGCGTTGTCGGCGCTGGACCCGACCGTGCCCATGGACTGGACGACACCGAGTTCGGCGCAGAGCGCCGCGAACTGTCTGGAGGTGTACTGGGCCCCGTGGTCGGCGTGGAAGATCACCCCGTCCAGCCCGCCGCGGTCACCGGCGGCGGCCCGCAGCGCGTCGGCCACCAGCTCGGTGCGCATGTGATCGGCGATCGACCAGCCCGCCAGCTTCCGCGAGCACAGATCGATCACCGTCGCCATGTACAGGTGCGTGCCGTCGGCGACCGGCAGATAGGTGATGTCGCCCACGTACCGCTGGTTCGGCTCGGTGCCGGTGAAGTCCCGCCGCAGCAGGTCCGGGATCTTGTGGCCGGACGGCTCGGGCACCGTGGTGCGAACCTTGCGGCGCAGGTGGACGCCCACGATGCCGAACGTGCGCATCACACGCTCGACCCGCTTGCGGTTCACGGCCTGGCCGCGGTCCCGCAGCTCGACGGTGACCCGCGGCGAGCCGTAGGTGCCGTCGTGCTCGGCGTGGATGGCCCGGATTTCGGCCGCCAGGGCCTGGTCTCGGCGCTGCCGCTCGGCCCGCGCCGGCGCCGCCGACCGCCAGTGGTATCCGCAACGCCTCAGGCGACCCCTTCTCACGCCAAGAGCTGCGCCGCCGCATGAACTCGCTGCTCAACAGCACGAATGACCGCTGGTACATGCACGCCTAGGGGTGGGCGGCCCGGATCTCACTGATCGCGCTCTGTCTGAGCAGATCAGGCGCAACCTTTAGCCGATCAAGGCTCGGCGGCGTAGATCACTTGGAGGAAGATGCCTCCTCCCTGGCCTGTTCGAGAGCTTCCGCGATGCCGCTGAACTCGGCAAGCGCGGCCGTGAGGTCCTCTACGATCTCGCGGGCGATGACCTCTGGCGACAGCAGGCTGTCGGCATCCTCCAGGCTCGGATCCTTCAGCCACGTGATGTCGAGGTTGACCTTGTCGCGCGCAACCAGCTCGTCATAGGTGAACGCTTTGAACCGCTCGCTCTCGATACGGTTCTCGCGGGGCTCACCGGGCCGGTAGCACCTAACGAAGTCGTCCAAGTGCTGTCGGGTAAGACGATTCTGCTTGAGGGTGAAGTGTTGACCGGTACGGAAGTCGTACACCCACAGCTTGGACGTCCAGGGGACATCAGGTCGGGCAGGCTTCTTGTCGAAGAACAGCACGTTGGCCTTAACGCCGCCTGCATAGAAGATGCCGGTCGGCAGCCGCAGCAGAGTGTGCACGTCGAACTGCTTGAGCAGCCGTCGCCGGATCGTCTCTCCGGCCCCGCCTTCGAACAGCACGTTGTCAGGCAGGACTACGGCCGCGCGCCCGGGAATGCCGAGCATAGAGGCGATGTGTTGGACGAAGTTCAGCTGCTTGTTCTTGGTGGTGACCCAGAAGTCCTGCCGGCTGTATTCGATGTCCTCCCGGCCGACCCGCCCGTCCTCACCAACGATGGTGATGGAGGACTTTCGCCCGAAAGGCGGGTTGGCCAAGACCACGCTGGGATAGATATGGGACGGCTCGGCCAGCGCGTCTTTAACTTCGATCAGCGAGCGACCAGTAGGTTTGCCGATTCCGTGAAGCAGCATATTCATTGCCGCCAGTCGGGCCGTGCCGTCTACCAGCTCGACGCCACGGATGCCTTCCCCGGCGAGCCTGTCGCGCTGCTCAGGCGTCAATCTTTCGCCGTAGTGACGCTGGATATAGTCGTGCGCTGCCAGCAAGAAGCCGCCGGTACCGCAGGCCGGGTCGCAGATGACGTCGTCCGGGCCAGGCTGGATGCAGTCCACCATGACGGAGATCAGTTCACGAGGGGTGAAGTACTGCCCGGCCCCGGACTTGATGTCCTCGGCCCCCTTGGCTAGCAGCTCCTCGTAGGCGTCGCCCTTCACATCGACGCCCTGACTGGACCACTTCTCCTTGTCGATCAGGTCAATAATCAGCTTCTTAAGCTTCGCCGGGTCTTGAATCCTGTTCTGTGCCTTGCGGAAGATAACCCCGAGCGTGTCCTTGCGCCGCCCAAACTCCCATAGGACATCGTTATAGGTCTGTTCCAGCTCTTTACCCTCGGCATCCAGCAGTGACTGCCAAGCATCTCCTACTGACTTGAGGGCATGATCAGAGAACTTTCCGCGATTGGCACGCTCATGCCCCATCTTCAGGAACAGCAGAAACGTGAGCTGCTCGACATAGTCAATCGTGGAAACCCCGTCGTCCCGCAGAACATCGCAGTAGTTCCACAGCTTTGCGACCAGCCGCCGTGTCTCCGGAGTACTCACACCAACGTCTCTTTCTGAGGTGTCTTCCCGTCCTTACCTCGCCGCGCTCGCCGGATAGGCCGCTGCGTCGCCCACTCCGACCGAATTCGATCCAGCAGGATCGAGGCAGGTTCATCCGACGGATTCTGGCCGACCAATCGCCCAGCAAAAGCTTCTGCCAACAGCGACCGCCGCAGCGAACCGGCCTTCCTGTATCCACCTTCAAGCGACCGTTCAGCATCGTCTAGACATGCCCACCAGCGCTGCACTTCGGCCACGAGCAGTTCTTGCACCGACCTTGGCGGCACAGGAATGCTAATCGACTTCACCTTTGCTGCACTAAGAGTGAAAAGCCCACTGGTCGAACTAGCAACCGAACGAACCTCACGTGCCGTTTTCGGAGTATTCCATACAAATTCCAGATAACTTGGATCAAGCTCCAAGCCAGGCCGGACGCGAATTAGATGATTCTGATGAACGCAGTTCGGTATATCATCTCGCCATATAGCAGCACGACCAATCTGCGTCGGACTCCCGTTCCCTTCGACGACCAGAAGATCTCCTGCTCGCAGCCGGTATCGGTCTATCTCACCCTCAAAAAGCTCCACCTGATGCACGTCGGAAAGATCGAGTTCACCCCGATATACGTTAGCTACCCGCAAGAAGGGGTACGAGTTATCGACCGGCCGACGCCTCGGCTGTTTCTGAATGCCGCTTTGAACTTCAGCAACATGCCCCAGAGCGACTCGCTTCCACTTCTTTTCTATGTCCGTCACGTAGTCGTCCAGGAGCCGAAGCTTCAGATTTTTCGCCCGCTTCATAGATTCACGAATAGTCACGGTGGACGCGGCAAGACGCGAAAGATGGTCTTCGAGGACGGCGACGATGCGGCGTTGCTCAGCAGTTGGAGGTAGCTTTATGGGCAGTCGACGAAGTTGCTGCTGAGGAAGATGCTTGATGGTACTCCCCGTAGTGTATGGGGCGAACATCTTAGAAATGCTCATATATTCCAGCAGATAACAAAGGTACTTAGCTTCAACGCCAGCATGCGGCCGAATTCGGTGGAGCGCCTTCTGGTAAGCCATATATTCGCCGGTCCCCGGCCAGATTGCACAGCGGCCTACCTCGCCTCCCTCGCATACCAAAAGGTCACCCGGCTCCAGCCGGAAGAAGGCCAGCTCATCCCCAGGAATCTCCATGGTCCGGACATCATCGAGATCGATGCGCCCCCACTGTACATTCACGTTCCGCAGGTAGGGAACGACCTGCCCTCCGTTGCCTTTACCCCGGTCGAGCATCTTCCCCAGGGAGGTCTCAGCGATATCTCCCAGGGTTGTCTCCACCCAGCCGCTCGGAAGATCGGTCATGCGGTGAGGTTCCGGTTCAGGTCGGTAAGGATTGCTTCGGCCTGGGTGTCGCCGAAGGTGTGCAGGAAGCCGTCGATGCCGCCGCGGTCGGTGAAGGGGGACTTGTCGAGCTCGGTGTGGTCGATGCCAGCGTGGGTGATGACCACGTCACGGATGCGGTCCAGCCACCACTGCTGGTCGGCAGTGAACTCGGCTCCGGCCTGCTGTTGCTTCACAAGCCAGGCAGCGTACCGCTCCTCTACGACACTACGGTGCGGTTTGGGTTCAGCGTCGAGACCGAGCTCGTAGCGAATCAGCCCAATGAGGTCAATCGGGCCGTGCCTGGTGCCCGGCTTGTCTGCAGCGAGGTCGAGGCGCTCGTAGGCGTTCCACAGATCTTCGGGAGTCCACTCGTGCGGGGGCCGGGCAATGCGGGCAGCCAGCTCCTTGAGCTTGGCGTAGGCGGCGCGCCCCGGCTGGCCGCTGCGGTAGGCAGCTTCGATGGCGGTGATCTCGTCGCGGTGTTCCTCCAGGTAAGCGCGCCAGGAGGTGACGACCTCCTGGGCGCGCAGCTTGGGGTCCTGGGCGGCGGCTTCGAGGAGGGTGTCACGGTTGACCTCGTCCCAGTAGACATCGTGGGCGCGGCGGATCTCCAGCAGGCGCCGGCGCAGCTCGGCGTTCTCGGCCAGCGGTCGGACGGCCTGGACGACCAGGGCGTGAACGGCGGCCTTGCCTCCGGTGTCGTGCGCGTTCTGCAGCGCATCGGGATCGGCGCAACTGGCCACGGAGGAGATCACTTCGTGAAGGGGACGGCCGGCCAGTTCCTCCAGTTCGTTGCGCTCGTCTGGGGTGATCTGGTTGTTGAGGCGGGCGAGTCGCCCGGCCAGGGTGGATGCCTCGTCGGGGCTGATGGTCAGGTTGCCGACCTTCTTGAGCAGCTTGTCCAGGCTGATCTGCTTCTCGCTGTGCTGGACCAGCGGAGTCGCGTCCACGCGAGGGGAGTCGGTGACGCCGACCGCGTCGACGATGACGAACCGGCTCTTCTCCTCGGTGTCCGGGGTGACACGCTTGAGCTCCGCAGGGTCGACGGTGCGAGCGCCACGGCCCTTCATCTGCTCGAAGAGCGCCCAGCTCTTGACCTCGTTGAGGAAGAACACACACTCCAGGGGGCGAATGTCGGTGCCCGTGGCGATCATGTTGACCGTAACCGCGATCCGCAGGTCTGGCGAGTTGCGGAACTCCGCAATCAGCGCGTCGGTGTCGGTGGCCTTGTAAGTGATCTTCTTGCAGAAGTCGTTGCCCTTGCCGAACACCGTGCGGGCCATCTGCACGATCTCTTCGGCGTGGTTGTCGTCCACGGCGAAGATCAGCGTCTTGGGCACGTAGGTACGGCCTGGGAAGATCTCGGTGAACAGGCGGTCTCGGAAGGTCTCCAGGACCAGCCGAAGCTGCCCGGTACTGATGACCTTGCGACCGAGTTGTCCGCCGGTCCAGACGAGGTCGTCCTCCAGCTCCTCGTACCTCTTGCGGCGGGTGGGGCGGCTCATGATGGGGACCACGATGCCCCGGTCGATGGTCGCGCCCTGCTCAGCTTGTTCGGTGCGGATCCGGTAGACGTCGAAGTCGACGTTGACCTTGTCGGCCACCGACTCGCGGTAGGTGTATTCGCTGACCAGGTTCTGGCCGAAAAAGCCGAACGTCTGCTTGACCGGGGTGGCGGTCAAGCCCACCAGGTAGGCATCGAAGTACTCCAGCACCTGCCGCCACACGCCATAGATTGAGCGGTGACACTCATCCACGATGATCAGGTCGAAGCTTTCCGGGGGCAGCTCGGCGTTGTAGTCGACCTCCACCACGCCGTCCACGTCGTAGGAGTCGTATGCCTCGTCTTCGACGTCCGGGTCTACGGGCTCGCCGCGCAGCCGGGCGTACAACCGCTGCACGGTGGAGATCACGACCTTGGTCGAGTCCTTCATAGCCGCGCCGCCGAGCCGCTCCACGTTGTACAGCTCGGTGAACTTGCGGCCGTCGTCAGGGGTGACGAAGTTGTCGAACTCGGTGTATGCCTGCTTCCCCAGGTTGTTGCGGTCGACGAGGAACAGCACACGTCGCGCCTTGGCGTACGTCAGCAGCCGATAGGTCTGGGTGACCGCCGTAAAGGTCTTGCCCGCCCCGGTGGCCATCTGGATCAGAGCACGCGGCTCATCGCGAGCAAGCGATTGCTCCAGCCCGGCAATCGCGCGCACCTGAGCAGCTCGCAGCCCGCCGGTATCCAGTTCAGGCAACCTTTGAAGCCGTGCCCGCAGCGTCGGCGCTATGGACTCGTCGTCGGCCTCACGCATCCAGCGGGCCAGGGTTTCCGGCTGGTGGAAGGAGAACACCCGGCGGGCACGGGGGGACGGATCGAGTGTGTTGGTGAAGTGAGTTTCGACGGCCGTGGTCTCGTAGCGGAACGGCAGTGGCATGCGCCAGGCCGCGAACTGCTGGGAGGCGGTCAGAGTGTCTGCGTATCGAGCGGACTGGGCTTCGACCGGCGTCAGGATCGTGCCCTCGCGCTTTGCTTCGATCACTCCGACGAGCTTCTGATCGACCCACAGCAGGTAGTCGGCTACGCCCTTAGCGGTTGGCACCTCGCGTACGGCTACACCCCGCTTGGCGAAGAGATTGGCCCTGTCTGCGTCCTGAACGTCCCAGCCGGCCAAGCGCAGCATCGCGTCCACCCGCTGGCGGACCTCCGCCTCGGTCAGCGGTTCACCGCTGGCCTGCTGGGCCCGAGCAATGAAGGCGTCGCGCTGGTCGGCGCGTACCTTCGGCGCCTTGGCCATTTGCTCCGCGAACCGCGCTTCGACCGCAGCGAGCTGCTGCTGCGTTGCCTCCACCAGGGAATGCAGTTCCTCGCGGTCGGCCAGCACCCGAGCCAGTTCTTCCTCGGCTTGGCGGCGCGCCCTGCTCTCGGACTCCAGCTTGGAAAGCTGTCCGTCCCTGTGCACCTTCACCGCGGCCAAGCGCTCGCGGTAGCTCTCCAGCTCCCGACGCAGCTCGGCCAGTTCGGCCTTCTCACCTGCATCAGTCGGCGGCAGGGTATTGGGATCGGGCGGCGGTACGAACCCTTGCGGAGCGTCCTTCCCACCGACCGCCAGATGGAACCAGACGCCGAGTTCGAAGCAGGTCCGGACGCACGTCAGCGCGGCGCGGACGTCGCCCCAGTGCGTGTGAACGGCTCGATTGCCGGAAACGCGGACATCGTCGAACGCCTGCCGGACCTTGGGAACCAATACCCCAGCCCGGGCCAAAGCGTTGATCCGATCGCTATGGGTCCTCCCGCGCACCGGGGTCTGGGTGAGCGCGACCAGCAGCTTCACCATGGTCTCGGTGAACCGGCGGGCCTTGGCCATGGCCGCGTCAGGATCGCTGTAGACGTAGGACTCGCTGGCAGCACCGTCCACCACGAGCAGCGGCTCATGCTGCAGCAAGAACCCGAAGTTCCGCGATCGCCGCGCCAGCTCATCAAAGGGTTCAGTCATGTTCCCTCACGCCGTCCAGATCCGCACAGAACATTGCAGAATAACCGAACCTCCTGACCCTTTCTAGGGGTTTCCCATACTCAAGATCACAGCACTGCCGCCGACCGACCGCGGCGATCAGCTCATCTCGTAGGACTCTCGTAGGAGCGCTGGATGAGAGCCTCGGCCTTGGAGGTCGCTGCGAGTGCGGATGCGTACCTCCAGGTCACCGGTTCCATAGATGAACCAGTCCAGGTACGTACGACAGTGTGATCTACTTCGAAGCACTTGGTGGCGTCCCGGTTACATCCCTGTAGACCGTGCCTCCCATCTGACGCGTGCCCCTTATGCAACTCGAACCGGACAGCGGCATGTCCCCTCAAGAGGTCGGTCCCTTCGAGGCAGCCTCGAAGGGACCGGGGCGGTAGCGCTACGCGTCCACAGCAATCCGATAGGGCTCACCGATCGCGCCCAATGGGAGCCATGTGCTGGGGGCGCAAGCCCCCCACCGACACGCGCCCCCATGCAGGGCGGACGACGGTCCCGGACGGCCCCAATGGTCGCTCCGTGGTCGCTCGGTGGTCGTGGTAGCCCACGGCAGGGGGCGGCATCGGGCGGTGCGCGAAACGGGCGAGCCCGGACGCGACGGCACGTTCCGACACCCCGACGGCACGGGTGGAACGGGTGGCGACGACTTCTAATCTGCCGGTCGGGGGTTCGAATCCCTCTGGGCGCGCCCGTCCTGACCTGCACAAACACCAGCGCGGCCATAGAACACCCGCCACCGCGCCCCGCTGTGACGCGCGCCCGCCCCCGTGACAGCCCGCCCGGCACGTATGGTGCGACCCCTCGCTGATGCCCCCGTGCTCGTGGCAACCGGCACGCCCCCTGACGTGCTTCATGCGGAGCGGATGGAGCACTAGTTAGCCGACCGCCGACGCCGCCCAGGCAGCTCTCACCGGAAGGCTATGAATCACAGTATTCGATTCGGATTCCGAAGTCTTGGACAAGAACATGATGACTGACTGGCCGGTCCTGCTGGGACAGATGATCCAAGCGAAAAATGCCATGGTCGACGTGGACCCGGAGTACTACGACGATTACACGCTGCCCAGCGAGCATGCTGAAGTCGCCGACATCGAGGCCTTCGAACGCCGCCTCCGGGAGTCACTTCCCTCCGAATACCGGAACTTCCTCACACATGCGAACGGCTGGGAAAAGTTCTACTGGGATGCCGACCTGTTCGGTCTCCGCGAACTCGCCCACGCAGAGGGCTTTTTCGAGCACGCTCGGCGCCTCGTCGGCGAATACGAGTCCGGCAATGTCCTCGATGAGGCCGGCGTCGAGGTGCGGGAATTGATTCCCATCGGAGCCGGTGACCACAGCGCGACGCTCTTCTGCCTGCTGCGCGAGTCGTCCCAGAATCCGGGCCAAGTGCTGTGGCTGCATCACGAGGTGGTCGAGCGCTTCACGGATTTCGCGGAGTTCTTCAAGGCCATGATCGAGGGCCTCCTGGCGGACGTCGAGGCAGTCCGGCAGGGAGCTGTCTGATCCGCCACCGAGGCTCCTCCGACAGCCGACTGCATTCCGCCTCAGAGGCGCAGCGCTTACACGCACCCACCACGTTACGGGAGTGAAACGGGCAGCGTTAGTGGGAAGGTTTCGAGGCACCGCGCGAGACCGTTCAGGATGCCGCGAACAGCCCGGTGTTCGGACAGGTTGATGGTGGGCTCCTAATAACGAACGACCCGCAAGATGGCCATGCGTTACGTGCATGTCCGAACGCACTCTATTGACGTTTGGCGTCGGTCATGCCGTTTCACGCTTTTCCACTTGGCTCACGAACCAGTCGAGAGTGCCGATCAACACGTCGAGCGCCGAGTCATCTACAAGAAGAGAGCTCGGAAAGTTCGGCAGTAGGTCGATCTTCGATTCGGGAATCTCGATTCCGGGTGCATCGTTGAGACGCCGACGCAACTCGTCACGCATCTCCGGGTCGTCGAACGGAGGACGCAGCTTAAGCGACTTGAAAGGAATTTCCATGGTCTCTGGATAGATGTTCAGCATCCAGTAGTCGACACCGCCACGCACGATGTACGGCGTGCAGCGACCCGTTGCAGATGTGCCGTACCAGAAAGTATCGGATGACTTCGCCCACCAGTCGATCACTTTTGAGACAGCACTTGCGATGTCCGGGCCGCCGCGTTCTGCGAGCTGCCGGTAGAAACGGAGTTGGTGTTCCGTCAGGCCAGCAGGATCGACATCAGAGATCTCCGATGAGGAGAGATCGGCCACGTCCGGAAGGTTGAGCAGCTCTGCGAGTTCCACGGCAGTGATGCGCTTATTGAGGTCGGCGTGACCGTGTTCGTCGAAGTCAACGCCCTCTTCGGCTAGGACCTCGCGCGGACTGCGAGGGTCGGTGTCGCCCAAGCCGCGAATCTCCTGCGGTGCCACTCCGTCAGCTGTGAGCACGCGGTGAGCGTTAGGTAGAGGCGTCGAGGATATGTGCACCGCGACTGGCATAGGGGCGGAACCCGCAACCTGGGCAAGCTCTATATATGTCGTCCATGTCCCGAACGGCAGCGCAGCCATCGCGTCATGCAGCAAGGTCCAGTCGCGCCGAGGAGCGGTTCCGCGAACCTCTTCGTTCGGCCCCGGCCATATTCCGATAGCCCGGTCGGCCAGGTCATCGGCCCGGGCAAGAATCTCCTTTCGTCCCCATCGCGGCTGTTGGACGATCGCATGTGTCATGGCGATTCCAGTTTGGCCGAGTCGCTCCCGCTTGTCAGGATAGGGCATATCACCGAGTTCAGAATTATATGCGGTGAGCGTGAGGTTCCCGAGTGTGTGGACGAGCTCGCGGTGGATCCTCGCGGGTTCCTCGCCGTCGGCCCTCAGTTCCGCGCGCCAGGCGTCGGTAAGATGCTGCGGTAGGACATGTTCGATAGTGATCTTTTTCGAGGTGAGATCGACCGGCTCGCCGTCGTGGAAGGTCTCAGCCAACCGGCGCAACACCAGCTTGCGCTGACCGGCCTGTCCGCGCCAGTAAAAGGAATTGGTGCGGATTGCGTCGCGGAACTCTTCATCTGTGGCCCAGTACAGGCGTTCGGGAGAAAGCTCGGCCTGGACGGTCTCTGCCACCGAGTCTTCAGACAATCGACCGGTGAGACGCTGAAAGATTCGGTTGAGGTTCTTGGTGGTAACACCTGCAATCATGCGCCGAACGAGGAAGCTTTCGACGAAGGACAGCGCCAGTGCCACCTCCTCATTCGAAACACCGCCCTCTCGCAACTCCAGCAGACGCATTATCGTAGGGTAGGCCGTCGTCGCACGCCACTCATTAAGGAAGTGCAGGCGTTTCCTGATTGATGGGCATTCTTCTTTGTCAGGGTTGAGGATGAGTTCCAGGTGCCGAGCACGATACGCCAATTCGGCGACGTACTCTTCGACCTTATTTTCATCGCCGGCAGCTTCACGAAGGAGTTCTTGATGCCCGAGGTAAGTGTCCGTGTAGGTCGCCTCCTCACCCTGATTGAGAACCAGCAGCTGGTACATCAGTGTCTCGAGAGCCTTGGTACCGTGTTCCTTGCGGAGACGTTCCTGAAAGGGGTACCAATACTTCTGGTAGACGTATTCTCCACGAGTCGGAAGGCACATGAAGACGTAGTTACGGATGAGGTCTACGGGGCTGAGCGGCAACCCCGTGTTGTTAAGCGACTCGAAGATACGAAAAGCGTTGTCTCCTTTTTCGACCACGATCTGAACGAGCGCCAGACGATCGAGGATGACATCTTCGATCCGTCCGATGTCCTGAAGATTCGTCGCACCGTCGATATCAGCCAACCGGGCGCGGAAGAATCGATAGGAATCCCCGATTGCGCCAGTCCGGCCATCGACGTCTCCCTCAATGCATGCGATCAACGCTTTGCGGTCAACCTGGGTGGGCAGCAGGCGGTACCGCATGGTTCCGGTCTTGAATTTGTTGATCAGATGAAGTTCATTGATACGTTCGATGTGCTTGGGGTCTTCGGGCGCGAGGTGATCACGGACCGCGCACAGGGCGATCATCAGGGTGGTGAGGCGCTGCTGCCCGTCCACTACGACCCACTGGGAGAGCGACGGACTCAGCTCGGGGCCGGGCGCGAGCACCGTCGAGCCGAGGAAGTGCGACCTGCCGCGTCCATTCGCCAGTGCACTCGCTTGGTTGACGATGTCCGCCCAGAGCGTGTCGAGCTGATGGTACCCCCACGAATAAGTGCGCTGGTAGAGCGGGACGACAAGCTGCTGCTCGCCGCCGATCAGCTTCCGAAGAGTCGTCTCTTCAGCCTTCATTTCACTACCTTTCGAGGGTCCGTTCCGATGGCACGCTCACTAGGTACGTCGCTACTTCACAGTCTCCTTACCACCTCTGACATTCTGCCGAAGAAGCCCCGCGGCTGCTGGGCGAACTGGTGATCGCCAACTGCGGAGCCCGCACGTCGTAGCCGGCCTCGGACCGACGCCCCTCGCTGACCAGTGCCGTTGCAGTACATGCGTTCTCCGGAAGCCTTCGGTGTTCCGCCTTCAAGGTCCCGCTCGGTTCGAGACTCAGGCCCACTCCTCGATGGGGTGCGGCCTCAGGCGAGGCCCAGCTCGCAAGGTCGGTCATGAATGGTTCGCGCCCCACCTCGGGAGCTAGCGGAGAACAGCCGGCATCACGCCGCGCTCGTGAAGGCCCGCACGGCGCGTGGGGACCGCGCCCCCGGCGGTCGGCTTTCAGCACCGCTCAGTCCGTCGGACGGCGACGATCATCGATGGCGCGATGGGGATTAGGGAGTCGTTTGGGTAAGGGGTTGCGTAGCGGTGCGGGTGGTGTCGGTGGGTACTGAGTCGGCGCCGGGGGCGCGTTGCCAGGCGATGTTCGATTCGTTGCTGGGGACGTACTCCCAGAAGTCCGGGGTGGGGATGCCGGCCACGGCCAAGGGGGTGTGGTCGTCATCGATGGTGAGGTCCTGGTTCTGCCCGTTCAGGGTCGCGGTGATCTTCAGGCGGAATCGGCAGTTCCGGTGCTTGTAGGAGAGGACGGCGACGTCGAAGGCCGCGGTTTCGCCGCGGGAGAGGGTGAAGCCGAAGGGTTGGGCCGACGCGGTGTTGATCGACGATTCGCCGTCCTTGCTGAGCCATTCTTCCGGGACGTGCGTGAAGGACAGGGGGTCGGGAGCCGGGGAGTCGAGGTTTATCAGGAGGACCCTCGGTGCGAGGGGACCGGCTCCGCCGCCGCTCAGCACGTGAGTTCCCTTGAGGGCGGGGCCGCACCGCAGATCGGTGACTCGTATCGTGCGCAGGAAGGCCGCGCCACCGGTGAGGTTCTGGACGGTGACGCTGAAGAAGAGGCGGTTCACGGCCACGGCGTTGTAGCCCTTGACGAACTTGTAGAAGCCCTCACCGACGCGTTCGCCATCGGGTGTCGGGACCCCCTGGACAACGCGGGGAGCGGGGATCAGCCAATCCTGCTTCTCGGCGTACAGCTCCCGGAGTTCCTCTGATTGCAAGTCCAGGGGGTCGGTGTCCACGACTGCTCTGATCAGCGGGCTGACCGGGGCGGGAGGCGCCGCGACGACAGGGGCACGGCGGGCGGCCGTCGATTTCGTTCCTTTGTCGCCGGGGCCTTGGATCAGGCTCCGCGCGGAAAGAAATGCGAGTACTACGCCCACTACGACGATGACCGCGATCCGCCAGAAGCCGGAGGCTTTGAGCAGGATGAAGTTCCCGCTCAGCTGGAAGACATTGCCTCCCACCCGGCTTCGGGAGATGCTTTGCTGCGACCGGTGAGCCTGTTGCTCGCCCGCATCGCCGTCACCGGGATCCACGTTCGTCATGCCGTCTCTTCGGTCAGCGAAAGCGGCGTCGCCGGGTCTGCTGGATCTGCGACAGGTCCCCGTCCACTCGCACGTCGGTCGCTTTCTGGGTTCCCGCGTCCGCCATCTCCTGACGCATCGATTGGCCGACGCTCGCATCTTCGACGATCTGGGACGGCGTCTCGTCAGCGCCGCGGTGATCGGCGACGACCAGCCACGCCTGCATCACCGCGGCGGGCACGACGATGGCCACGACGAACGCGATCCATGCGAGCGTCCATTTCTGGGTGAGCATGCCGGTCGCGACGTTGATCAGCGCGGCCATGGCGACCGTCCCCGCGGCCACGAGCGCCCTGCGGCGGTTGTGCGAGCCCATCGCGACCTTTCGTCGTGCGGTCGTCCGTCCTGAACGGCCAGTGTTGTCTGCCGGCCCGGTGGTCGCCGGGATGATGCGTCCGGAAGGCCACAACCGGTCGGCGCGGTCCCGGCAGATCGATGGCTCGACGGCTCGCGCGACCCGGCGGCGGATCTTCGCTGGCCGAGTGGTCGCAGGCACGGGCCCGCGGTTGCGCGGGGGGGTGGGTCAGGAGGGGGCTAGGCCGTGGCGGTAGGCGTAGACGACGGCTTGGACTCGGTCTCGGAGGTCCAGTTTCGTCAGGATTCGGGAGACGTAGGTTTTCACGGTCTCCGGGCTGAGGACGAGTTCGGCGGCTATCTCGCTGTTGGAGAGGCCCTCGGCTATGAGGCGGAGGACCTCCAGTTCGCGCGGCGTCAGCGGGGTTTCGGTGGCAGGTGCGGCGGGGCGGATTCGGGCGGCGTAGCGGCCCACCAGCTGGCGGGTCACTTCGGGGGCCAGGAGGGCGGCGCCGCTGGCCACGGTGCGGATGCCTTGCAGGAGCTGCTGGGGCGGGGCGTCCTTCAGAAGGAAGCCGCTCGCTCCGGCGCGCAGGGCTTCGTAGACGTATTTGTCGAGGTTGAACGTGGTGACTACGAGCACCTTGACCGGGTCGGCGACGCCGGCGCCGGCGAGGAGGCGGGTGGCTTCGATGCCGTCCAGGACCGGCATGCGGACGTCCATGACGACGATGTCGGGGTTCAGGCGGCGGGCCATGTCGACGGCGGCGCGGCCGTCGCCGCATTCGCCCACGACCTGCAGGTCGGGCTGGGCGTCGATGATGGTCGCGAAGCCGGTGCGGATCAGCGCCTGGTCGTCGCAGACCAGGACGGAGATCACGCGGGGCCCCCGGCGGGGATGCGGGCGCGGACGACGAAGCCGCCGTCCGGCCGGGGGGTCGCGGTGAACTCGCCGCCCAGGGCGTGGACGCGGGCGCGGAGGCCGGCGAGGCCGCGTCCGCCGCCGCCGGGGGACGCCGCGCGGCGCTCGGGGCCCTCGGTGCCGACCTCCACGGTGATCTCCTTCTCGCCGTAGCGCACGCGGGTGACCGTTCGGTTGCCGTGAGCGTACTTGAGGGCGTTGGTCAGCGCTTCCTGGACGACCCGGTAGGCCACGAGCTCGGCGCTTCCGGCGGATTCGGACGGCGCGCCCTCCTCGGTGAACTCGACCGGCTGCCCGGCCTGGCGGGTCTGTTCCACGAGCGCGCGGAGGTCGCTTGCGGACGGGGGCGTGACGTGGTCGGGGTTGAGCAGGTCCAGGAGGTGCCGCAGGTCGGCGATGGCGCGGCGGCCGGTGTCGCTGACGGTGCTCAGGGTCTCGTCCAGGCGGTCGGGCGCGGCGGTCAGGTACCGGGCCGCCTCCGCCTGGACGACCATGGCCGTCACGTGGTGGGTGACGACGTCGTGGAGTTCGCGGGCGATGCGGCCGCGTTCGGCGAGGCGGGTGGCCTCGGCGAGGCGGAGGGCGCGCTCGGCGTCGGCGGCGCGGGTGGAGCGGAGCCAGGACCCGATGCCCCAGATGGCGACCAGCGACAGGTAGAAGGTGACGTATCCGTCCAGCCGCTCGGCGCCGCCGAGACGGTCGAGCGCGACCGCCAGCAGGACGTATCCGGCGGACAGGACGATCATCGCGGTGCGCCGGTGGTGCTCCAGGTGGGCGCCCGCGCTGAGGAGGGCGATGGGCAGCGCGGTCCCGGCGACCATGTGGTAGCCGCGGAGTTCCGCGACCAGGAAGCCGAGCGTGACGAGGGCGAGGGTCGCGGCCGGCCATCGGCGGCGTCCGGCGAGCGGGACGCACAGGAGGGCCAGGGCCGCGATCGCCAGGGCGTCGAACGGGCGGGCCGGAAGCTCGCCGACCTGCGTCTCGTGGCCGCGGAACGCGGGCAGGAAGGTCGTCACGACGAGCAGCAGCGCGAGCGGAAGGTCCCGGACCGTCACGTCCCAGCGCCGCCACAGCGCCGGGACCTGCCGCAGGGCGGTCACCGGGCGAGGCCGGGGGCCGCGGCGGGGACGCTCCGCCGCCGGGGGACCAGGTTGCCGCGCCGGCGGGCCAGCCACAGGAACGCGATCGTCAGCAGGACGCCGAAGACGATCGTGTACGGGCTCGCCTCCGGGCCGAACCGGCCGCCGGTGAGCACGTCCGGGCCGGACGTCACGCCGTGCAGGAGGCCCTCGTTCTTGCCGTTGCCGGACACCTCGCTGCCGAAGATCCCGGCCTCGGCGTAGTTCCAGCCGAAGTGCAGGCCGATCGGGACCCAGAGGTTGCGGGTGGCGGTGTAGGCGGCGGCGAGCGTCGCGCCCGCCGAGAGCGCGATGGCGACGGCGCCCCAGACGGTGGCGTCCGGGTTGGCCAGGTGGAACAGGCCGAACACGGCGCTGCTCAGGACGAGCGCCGTCCAGGTGCCGAAGCGCTCCTCGGTGATCCGGAACAGGATGCCGCGGAACAACAGCTCCTCGGTGAGGGAGGCGGCGGCCATGAAGCCGACCAGTCCGATCGGGCTCGCCACCGTCCCGAAGCCGTCGATCCGGTAGTCGCCGAGGAAGGCGAGGTTGCCGATGACGGCGCCGAACCATGCGACGCCGATCACCAGTCCGAGGGCGAGCTGGGGGGCGGCGCCGCGGGCGGCGATCTCGGCCGGCGCCCGGCGCTCGGACCACCGCACCGTCCAGGCGTAGACGAACACCGCGAGCACGGCGGTCACGATACCGATGATCAGCCGGAGGGCGGCGTTGTCCCCGACCGCCGCGACGGCCTGACCGCCGACGAGCGAGACCAGCATGACGGGCAGGAGCTGCTTCAACAAGCGCACGACGACTCCTTGCGCATTTCTCTGGGGAGCGCGCGGCGGGATCGCCGCGACCGGGAGAAACGCTAGGGAGCCGACGCTCCGCGATCTTCCCCGCGCGGAGGACATTCGCTTGTAGCTCTCACGGGGGACAAGGACCGCCTCAGCCCTCGGACGGGGCGGTCGGGGGCGCGAGGGCCGCCAGGCGCGCCGTCGTCTCCGGGTCGAGCCGGACGCCGGCGGCGGCCATGTTCTCCGCGAGGTGCGCGGGGTTCGCGGTGCCGGGGATCAGCAGGGTCCGCTCGTAGTGCGCCAGGAGCCAGGCGAGCCCGACCTGCGAGGCGGTCGCGCCGAGGTCGCGGGCGACGGCGCGGACGGTGCCGTCCTCGGTGACCTTACGGTAGCCGGGGAACGCCGAGCCGAGCGGGATGTACGGGACCCACGCGACGCCGTGCTCGCGGCAGGCGTCCAGCACCGGCTCGGTCGCGCGGTCCAGCAGGTTGTAGGCGTTCTGGACGGCCTCGACGCCGACCGGCGCCGCCCGCCGGAGCCGGCCGGCGTCGACGTTGCTGAGCGCGATCGCGCGGATCTTGCCCGCCGCGCGCAGCGCGGCGAGTTCGGCGAGCTGGTCGTCGAGATCGACCTTCTGCTCGCCGGTCGCGATGATGCCGGGCTCGAAGTCGAGCCGGCGCAGGTAGACGACGTCCAGGCGGTCGACGCCGAGCGAGGCGAGGTTCGCCTCGACCTGCCGTCGCAGCTCCTCGGGGCGCTGGGCGGGGGTCAGCCCGCCGTCGGACGTGTTGTCGGCGCCCACCTTCGTCGCGATGACCAGCTCGTCGGGATAGGGCGCGAGCGCCTCCCGGATGAGCGCGTTGCAGGCACCTTCTCCGTAGAAGTAGGCGGTGTCGATGTGGTTCGCGCCGGCGTCCGCGGCGAGCCTCAGCACGTTCACGGCGTCTTCGCGGGCGACGTGGCCGCCGTGGGTGAGCTGCATCGCGCCGTAGCCGACCCGGGCGACGTCGCGTCCGGCGAAGGGAACGGTGCCGGGGGTGCTGGTGGACGTCATGGAGGACTCCCGTCCTGGCATAGTGGAACGGCGAAGCGGAGGAACCTCCGCTTCACTACGCACGCTAGCAGAAACGGAGGACCCTCCGGATAATGGCCGAGGAAACTTCCGCTGAGCGCCCGCAGGACGACGCCCAGCGCTCGCGAGTCGATGCCCAGCGCTCGCAGGGTGACGGGCGCCGTCCGCGGGCTGATGCCCGGCGCAATCGCGAGCGGCTGCTCGCTGCGGCGCGCGCCGTCTTCGCCGCCGGGCAGGAGTCCGGCCGGCCCGTCACGCTCGACCAGGTCGCGCGGGAGGCGGGCGTCGGGATCGGGACGCTGTACCGGCACTTCCCCAGCCGCGAGGCGCTCGTCGAGGCGCTCTACCGCGAGGAGGTGGAGCAGCTGTGCGCGAGCGTGGACGTCCTGCTGGAGCGGACGCCTCCCGACCTGGCGCTGCGCGGCTGGATGGACTGCTTCGCCGACTACGTGGAGGCCAAGCAGGAGATGGGCGATGCGCTCCGGGCGCTGATCGACACCGGCGTGGTCACGGCGGAGAAGTCGCGCGAGCGGCTCGCCGGGGCGCTGCGCCGCCTGCTGGACGCGGGCGCGGCGGACGGCACGCTCCGCGCCGACCTGCGGGCCGAGGACCTGGTGACGGCCATCGTCGGCGTCGTCATGGCGACCGGGATCGCGGGCGGACGCGTCCAGCTCGGACGGCTGTTCGACCTCGTCCTGGCGGGCGCGCGAGGCCCCGCCGCCACCCGCGCGGACGGCTGATCAGGGGTTTCGCAGGGCGGCCCGGCGCGCTTCGGTCGGCGTCTGGTCGTAGCGGGCGCGGAAGAGGCGGGCGAAGTGCGACTGGCTCGCGAAACCCCAGCGGTGGGCCACGTCCGCGATGGTCAGGTCGGTGGACGGCAGGTCGGCGCGCGCGTGGCGGAGGCGGCGGTCGAGGATGTGGCGGGCCGGGGTCATCCCGGCCGAGGCGAAGATCCGGCCCAGGTGGCGGACCGAGACGCCCAGGGCCTCGGCCACGCGGGCCGGGCTCAGGGACGGGTCGTGCAGGTGGCGTTCGATGTGGTCCTCGGCGAGGATCAGCTGCGTCCGGTAGGCGGGCGGGGCGGCCCGGTCGCCAGCGCGGGCGGTCGTCAGCAGGCGCAGCAGGTCCAGGACCGGGGCGTCCTCACCTGGCATGAGCGCGCGGTGGAGCGCGGCGACGAGGGCGCCTTCGCGGGCGGTGGCGCGGCCGAAGAGCATCGGCGCCGGGACGCCGCCGGGCAGGCAGGCGCGCTCGAACAGATCGCTCGGGATGTCCAGGAGGAGCTGCCGCATCGAGGACGAGAAGCCGAACAGGTACGGCCGCCGGGTGTCGTAGAGGACGAGGTCGCCCGCGGTCGCGGCCAGGCAGCCGTGCTCGTGCAGGAAGACCGCCTCGCCCTTCAGCAGCAGGGACGCGAAGACCGACTCCTTCGGGGTGGAGCGGGTGATCTCCGGGTCGCGCTCGATGGTGTGGGCGTTGCCGCTGATGTCGGCCAGCCGCACCGCGCCGAGGCGGTAGTTGGCCTGGCGGGCGAGCAGGCCGTCCTCGGAGTAGGAGGTGCAGGCGAGGCCGACCAGGGCGCGGCGGTTGTAGTCCTCCCAGTAGGCGATCCGGTCCGCGGGATCGATCCGCTCGGTGGTGGCGCGGGAGACCAGCGCGGCGGGACGCGAGACCGGTGCGGCGGGACGCGAGACCGGTGCGGGGGCGCCGGGGCTCGGGGCGGCGGGACGCATCCGCTCTCCTCCTCGACGGGGGCTTCCGCCGCAGGATAGCCCGCCCGAGTGAGCCCGATCACACGCGGCGCGCGCCGGGGGCGTCAGCGCAGCAGGGAGTCCACCAGGTCGGCGCCGAGGCCGACCTTGGCGTAGTGCTCGCGGCACAGCGCCAGGTAGTCGTGGACGTCGAAGTAGCCCTCGGGCTCGCCGTCCTCGTCGAGCCAGATGAGCGGGCCCTTGACGATGAACATGGTCTTCATCGGCTCGCCGCTGTCGTAGGCGACCAGGGTGTGGCCCTCCCCCGGCGACTCGTACACGAAGTCGCCCGCCGTGGCCGTCCACGGACGCTCCAGGTAGCCCCACTTGCCGGAGATCGTGTAGGCGAAGACCTCGTGCGGGTGGTAGTGCCGGTTGACCAGCCCGGCCTGCTCGGACCGCAGGACGTCGCACCAGGTGTTGTCCTTGATGTTGATCCACAGCGGCCGGGAGCCGACCGTCTCGCTGAACGGCACGTAGTACCGGTCGTCGTCGGTGGCGATCTGGGGGATGTACACCTCGGGAAGCGCGTCGGGCTTCAGGGAGTTCTCGATCGGCCGGAGGTTCTTCCAGAACTCGGTGGTCGCGTCCTCGGGCATGTGCGCCGCTCCTCTCACGTGTTTTCCGAAGTGAACCCCCGGATCGGGCTTCCGGTCTTGCCTATGCGGGACGTCCCGCTTGCCGATTCAGGACACCGCTCGGCTCCGGGCCGCGCCCGCCCCCGGACGGGCTCGCCGGAAGGACCTTCGTTATCTGGCTGGAAGCGCCGGGCGACGTTCGCTGTGGGTGTTGAGGGAGGCGGCGGCTGCGGGCCATGGTCGATACATGGTTCTTGGCAGGAGCGTTTGATGGCATCGGGTCCGGACGGTGTCCGGCCGCCGGCCCCGCCCGTGGACGCGGTGCGGGCGAGCCGGGTGCACACGGCGGCGCGGTTCGCCGAAGGGGTGGACCGGTTCATGTGGGAGACCTACCGGCGTCCGCTCGCCGACACCGACGCGGTCGAGAAGGTGATCGCGGCGGCGGAGGCGGGGGTGGCCGAGGGGCCGGACCTCGCCGCCGCGCTGCTGCTCGTCCAGTCGGCGCTCCTGGACCTCGACCGCCTCGCCTGGAGGGTGATGCGGGTCGTCGCGCAGGAGGGCATGACGGACGAGACGGTCGCGGCCGTCCTCGACCTGCCGTCGGCCGAGGCCGCCCGGCGCTACGCCGAATGGCTGCGCGAGCGCGCCGCCCACCCCGTCGACGAGATCGACCTCTCGACTCCCGGCCACGGCCGCAAGTCCGCCCGCGCCGGGACGAGGAGCGCGGACGGCGGCGGAGCGGAGAAGGCGGGGAGCGGAAGGGGCGCCGGGACGGAGGTCTCGGGCGCCGGGACGGAGTCCCGCGAGTTCCGGTCGGAGCCTCCGGAATTCGGCACGGCCGCCCCCGGCTTCCGGACTGACCGCGGGCTCGGCACCGACGACGGGCTCGGGACCGACGAGGCGTTCGGCACCGACGACAGGTTCGGCACCGACGACGGGCTCGCGACGGACGGCGGGCTCGGGTTCCGGGTCAGGTGACCCGGTCCTTCAGGGTGTCCTGCGGCGGACGGCCGTAGGCGGCCCGGTAGTCGCGCGCGAACCGTCCGGGATGGAAGAAACCCCAGCTGGCGGCGACGGCGGTCACCGTCGTCCCGCCGGACTCGGCCTCGCGCAGCGCGGTGTGGGCCCCGGCCAGGCGGACCTGGTTCAGGTAGCCCAGCGGCGTGATGTCCAGGTGGCGGCGGAAGGCGTGCTGCACGGCGCGGACGCTCACCCGCGCGGCGGCGGCGATGTCGGCGATCGTGATCGGGGCGTCCGCGTTGTCCTCGATGTAGGCGATCGCGCGGCGCAGCGTCTGCGGATGGGCGTCGCGGCGGTCGGCCGCGTCCGGGGCGGCGCGGACGTTGCTCGGCAGGGCCGCGAGGACGGCGGCGGCCAGCAGTTGCCCGCTCGACGACGCCACCAGCGGGTCCGCGGCCATGACCGGATTCCCCAGGACGTCGTCGCGCAGGTAGGCGATGGTGCGTTCGAGATGGCGTCCGGCGGCGTCCGAGATGGGCCGCGCCCCCAGCAGCCGCACCGTTTCGGGCTTGTGTCCGGGTTCGGTGCCGGCCACCTGCTGGAGCAGGTCCGGATCGAACATGATGATGTCGTAGCGCGAGCGGCGGATCTCACCCTTGTACGGACGGTCCGGAGGAGCGAACAGGACGACGTCGCCCGGACCGAAGACCTCCTCCTCGTCACCCGCGACCTGGTTGACGATGGACCCCGTCTGCACGGTGCACAGGCACACCTTGCCGAGCGGATCGACGTCGTAGCTCATGCCGTAGTTCAGGTTCAGCTGGTCGACGCTGATCGATCCGAGCGTCCGCCGGGCGATCTGCGTGTGCGGCCGCGACACGTCCCCGCCGATGCTCATCTTGGCGTACGCCTGGCTGAGGAATTCCTCGGTCTGCCCGAGGTCGCGGCTGTCGAAGAGCAGTGGCTGCAACGGGCCCTCCCACTCGTGGACGTCGGCCTCGCGGGCTCTTTCTGAGCGTCCGTACGGCCAGAGTACTGTCCCGGTCCCCGCTTCCCGCGCCCCGCACTTCTCACCTGCGCGGACACACTTCCGGACCCCGGACGGCCCCCGGATGGCCCCCGGACGGCCCCGGACGGCCCCGGACGGCCCCGGACGGCGGCGCGCTCGGCCGCCCGCGGCCCAGCCGTCCCGCCTGGATTCAGGGCCGTGCGACGCGGGCGTCCCGCCGGGACTTGGGTCCCTGGGCGCGGGCGGGCCGCTCCGGCTCGGCCCCGGCGGCGCGGGGTCCCGCGCGACGGCCGGGACCGGACTGTCCGGCAGAGGCGGGCATCTTCCGGCTCGGGACGGTAGATTGCGGGCCTGGTCATTTCCGTCCCTGTTCTTCACGGCGAGCTTAGGCGTGGCCTGGCAGGGTGGTTGACCTTTGGAGTGGTGTCGACGAACCCGGAGCGAGTGAGGAAACATGTCCGACGACGACAAGCCCCGGGGTGAGCCGGCGGTCAAGGCCAAGCTGCCGAACGCCAAGAACATCCGCAGCCCGGAGTTCACCCCGCACGGCATCAGCGGCGGACGGACGGGCGGGCAGCCGCTCCGGACGTCCGCGAAGGCCTCGGGCCTGACCGCCGCCCAGGCGAGGAAGCGGCGCAACATCGCCATCGCGGTGGCGGTCGTCGCGGTGCTCGCGATCGCCGGGGGCACCACCTGGTACGTGACGCGGCCCGCGCCCAAGGTCGAGGTGACCGGGGCGTTCGGGAGCGCGCCGAAGGTGAAGATCCCGGGCTCGGTGACGCCGCCCAAGGGCCTGAAGGTGACCGAGCCGATCACCGGCAGCGGCGCCAAGATCGGCGCGAACACGCTGGCGCTGCTCCACTACGAGATCTACGAGTGGGCGCCGAAGGGCAAGGAGAAGAAGGGCTCGACCAGCAAGAAGGTGCTGGACACCCGGGAGAAGACCGAGCTGAATCCGCAGCCGGGCCCGCAGCTGCTCCCGGTCGACAAGCTCCAGGTCAAGGGCCTGAAGAACGGCCTGACCGGCAAGACCGAGGGCAGCCGCGTGGTGCTCCAGATCCCGCCGGACCAGAGCTTCGATCCGCAGTCCGCGCAGCAGTTCGGGCTGAGCGAGGGCGACTCGGTGCTGTTCGTCGCCGACATCCTCAAGGTCGTGCCGTCCGGCGCCGAGGCGTCCGGCACCGAGCAGAAGCTCGACGACAAGAACCTGCCCACCGTCGAGCCGCAGAAGGGCAAGGCGCCCAAGGTCACCATCCCCAAGGTGGACCCGCCGAAGACCATGCAGGTCAAGACCCTGATCCAGGGCAACGGGCCGACCACCACCAAGGACGACACCGCCGTGGTGAACTACGTCGGCGACATCTGGGGCACCGGCAAGCAGTTCGACTCGTCCTGGGAGAAGGGCGCGCCCGCCGCGTTCCCGCTCGCCGACCCGCCGCCCGGCGCCATGCCCGGCTTCTTCAAGGGGCTGCGCGGGCTGAAGGTCGGCAGCCGGGTGATGCTGATCCTGCCGCCGAACGACGGCTACGGGAAGCAGGGCAACCCGCAGGCCGGGATCAAGGGCACCGACACGGTCGTGTTCGTGGTGGACATCCTCGGAGCCGCCAAGACGACCTGACCCGTCACCCGACGGCTCCACGATCCATCGCCCGACGGCTCCACGATCCATCGCCCGACGGCTTCCGATCCGTCACTTGCCGGATCGCTGAGTCGCCCGGCGGACTCCTGATCCGTCGCCCGACGGTTTCGACGGCGGGACGGCCCGATGCGGGCCGTCCCGCCGCGCGTTTCCGGACCGTTCTGTGATCCGCGCCACGCGAACCTCCGGGCCGATCCAGTCGTCCTTCTAAGGGAGGCCATGTGAGCGTGATGACCGGCCCGACGCACCGAACCCCTCGGGTATCGTCGATAACGAATAAATCACGGGGGGCCAGTGAGCAGTAAGGACCTGTCCCGGAACGGCGATTCGCCCACCGGGTCGAACAAGGACGTCCCGGGCGGGCGGCCGGGTGGTGCCGCGAGGCTCGGCGGGATCGCCGAGAGCCCGCAGACCGCCGGGGCCAAGGCCGCCGAGGCGGCCCGCACCGCGGCGGGCGGTCGCGGCCGGGCGCCGGGCGCCGCCGGAGGGCCGCCGCGGCGGCCGAAGCGGCGGCGCAGCCGCGGCGTGCGGTACGCCCGGCGGGCGCTGTTCACCCTGCTCGGCCTGCTCTTCCTCGGCGTCGCCGCGTTCGCCGTCGCCTACCTGTTCACCCCGGTCCCCTCGCCGTCCCAGGCGGCCGTCGCGCAGGGCCCGACGTACTACTACGCCGACGGCAAGACCGTGATCGCCAAGACCGGCACCAACCGCGAGGCCGTGCCGATCAGCCGGGTGCCCAAGAGCGTCCGGGACGCGGTGATCGCCGCCGAGAACCGCAGCTTCTACAGCGACCCGGGCGTCTCGGTGACCGGCACCGGGCGCGCGCTGTGGTCCACCGCGACCGGCAAGCAGCTTCAGGGCGGCTCGACGATCACCCAGCAGATGGTCCGCAACTACTACGGCGGCATCGGCCAGGAGCGCTCGGTCACCCGCAAGCTCAAGGAGGTCATGGTCTCCCTGAAGGTGGGCCGGGAGAAGTCCAAGGACTGGATCCTCGAGCAGTACCTCAACACGATCTACTTCGGCCGCGACGCCTACGGCATCCAGGCCGCCGCGCACGCCTACTACAACAAGGACGTCAAGGACCTCACCCCGTCCGAGGGCGCGTACCTGGCCGCGGCGATCCAGCAGCCGACGCCGTTCGGCGACCCGTCCGGGGCGTCGCTGACCTACGCGCAGCAGCGCTGGCAGGCGGTCGTGGCGAACATGGTCCGCGACCACGCGGTGACGCCCGAGCAGCAGGCGCAGATGAAGTTCCCGATGCCGCTCAAGCAGAAGCTGAAGAACGTCTACCGCGGCCAGAACGGCTACATGATCAACGTCGCGCGCAAGGAGCTGATCGAGCGCCGCGGCTACACCGAGGACGAGATCAACCGGGACGGCCTGAAGATCGTCACGACGTTCGACAAGAACCTGATGGACGCCGCCAAGCAGGCGGTCACCGACAACACCCCGAGCGGCATGAGCAGGAGGATCCGCACGGCGCTGGTGTCGGTCGACCCGAAGACCGGGCAGGTCCTCGCGTTCTACGGCGGGCGCAACTACCTCGACGAGATGGGGTCGAGCGTCTGGTACGACTGGGCGCAGCCGGGCTCCGGCTTCAAGCCGATCGTGCTGGCCGCCGCGCTCAAGGCGGGCTACGGCCTCGACACCACGGTGGACGGCTCGTCCCCGCAGACCTTCGCCGGGACGTCGCTGAAGAACGACTCCAACGAGCAGTTCGGCGACATCAACCTCGTCACCGCCACCGAGCACTCGGTGAACACCGCCTACGTCAACCTCGGCCAGCAGGTCGGGCTCGACAAGGTCGTGAAGATGGCCGAGGCGCTCGGCATCCCGAAGGGCCAGCTCACCGCGAACGGCGCCGACACCGCGCCGTCGCTGCCGCTCGGCCCGATCTCGGTGCACCCGATCGAGATGGCCGGGGTGTACTCGACGTTCGCGGCGGGCGGCACGCACCGCACCCCGTACGTGGTCCGCTCGGTCGAGGACAACAAGGGCAAGTCCGACGAGTTCTCCGAGAAGGGCGACAACGTCTTCAGCGACCAGGTCGCGCGGGACGCCACCTACGCCATGCAGAAGGTCGTCCAGGGCGGCACCGGCACCGGCGCGCAGCTCGACGACGGCCGCGACGTCGCGGGCAAGACCGGCACCACCAACGGCGGCGCGGCGATCTGGTTCAACGGGTTCATCCCGCAGCTCCAGACGACGGTCGCGATGTTCCGCTCCGACAACAAGCAGCTGGACATCCCCGGCTACGCGTCCTACGGCGGCCAGCTTCCGGCGCAGATCTGGAAGAGCTACATGACCGAGGCGGTGAACATCAAGAACTACGAGCCCAAGTCGTTCGAGTCGCCGTCCATCGAGACCGGCTCCGACCAGGGCCCGAGCACCGACCGCCCGACCGGCCTCCCGTCGACGCGTCCGCCGACGGGCAAGCCGACCCATCCGGGCCGTCCGACGAGCCCGCACACGCCGCCGACGGACCGTCCGACGCACCGTCCGACCGACCGTCCGACGGGTAAGCCGACCATCCCGATTCCGGGAGGCGGCGGTGGCGGCGGAGGCGGCGGCGGTGGCGGGGACGGCACCGGCGACCAGGGCAACTGATCCGCGCCGAACCTCCGTAACCCTTTGCGGACTGATGCGAAACGGGGTCCCGAACCACTCGGGACCCCGTTTTGTCATCGGCCGCCGCCGGTCGCGCGATGCGCTCCCGCTCAGCGGCAGGCCGTGCCCAGCTCGTCGGGCGCGGCGGTGAGGGTCGCGTTGAGCTGCGAGACGTCGCCGGTCGAGACCGTCCCGGCGGCGGCGCGCAGCCTGTCCGCCTGATCCTTGAGCGCCTTCTTCAGCCCGTCGTCGGACGCCTTGTCCGCCAGCCCCGACAGGTTCGCGGCCAGCTCCTCGGTCGGCCGCCGCCACTGCGCCGCGTCCGAGGCCGAGACCGCGCGGACGCCGCCGATGTACCGCTCGTACGCCCTCTTCGCGTCGCCGCACGTCGCGGCCGTGTTCCCCGACCCACCGCAGGCGGCGAGCAGCGCCGCCGCACCGGCCGCCAGCGCTCCCCCGGCCAGCGTCCGGCTCACCCCGTAGCGCATCCGCTCCCTCTCCCGACTTGATCCGTCCAGCGTCCTTCCTATACTTTCGCATCAGGTCATGAGTGCCAGCGTCAAGCCCCGGCTCGCTGGCCGGCAACCCTTCGTCCGCGATGGGGTGCCCCGGGTGAGGACCAGGCCGGACGCCATCCGCGTCCCGGCAAGCGCGGATCCCGTCGATCCAGGGCACGGCCCTCGGGATCCCTGATCCCGAAGGAGTGCACTCGTATGTCCGCGACCACCCTCGCCACCGCCGCCGCCCCCTCCGGCGCCGCCGTCTCCGCCGCCGTCTCCGCCGCGCCGGCCGTCGTCGGGGCGGACGCGCCCGTCCCGCTGGAGGACGGACGCCGCGTCCCCTACGCCAACCTCGACTACGCCGCCAGCGCGCCGTGTCTGTCGGCGGTGCAGGAGGCGATCACCTCGGCACTGCCGTACTACAGCAGCGTGCACCGGGGCGCGGGCTACGCGTCCCAGGTCACGACCGCCGCGTACGAGAAGGCGCGGGAGACCGTCCGCGACTTCCTCGGCGCGTGGCGGCGCGCGTCGGTCGTGTTCACCCGCAACACCACCGACGCGATGAACCTGCTCGCGCACTGCGTCCCGTCCGGGACGACGGTCGTGGTGTTCGAGACCGAGCACCACGCGACGCTGCTGCCGTGGCGGCGGGCCGTCCGGCTGCCCGCGCCGTCCTCGCCCGCCGAGGCCGTCGCCGCCGCTGACCGTGCGCTCGCCGAGGCCCCCGGCGGGCCGCGCCTGCTCGTCGTCACCGCCGCGTCCAACGTGACCGGCGAGGTGTGGCCGCTGGCCGAGCTCAGCGCGGTCGCCCACCGGCACGGCGCGCGGATCGCGGTGGACGCCGCCCAGCTCGTCCCGCACCGGCCGCTGGACATGACCGCGCTCGGTCTCGACTACGTCGCCTTCTCCGGGCACAAGCTGTACGCGCCGTTCGGCGCCGGCGTCCTCGCCGGACGGTCCGACTGGCTCCGCGCCGCCGACCCCTACCTCAAGGGCGGCGGGGCCAGCGCGTCCGTCGAGGACCACGGCAACCGCGCCCTCTGGCACGCCGACCCCGAGTCGCGGCACGAGGCGGGCACCCCGAACGTCCTCGGCGTCATCGCGCTCGCCGCCGCCTGCGAGACGCTCGCCGCGACCGGCTGGACCCCGCTCGTCGAGCGCGAGGAGCGGCTGCTCGCCCGCCTGCGCTCCGGCCTCGCCCGCATCCCCGGTGTGCGTGAACTCACGCTCTGGGAGGACGGCTCCCCGCGCGTCGGCATCGTCTCCTTCGTCGTGGACGGCTGGGAGGCGCGCGACCTGGCGCTCGCCCTCTCCGGGCAGTACGGCATCGGCGTCCGCGACGGCAAGTTCTGCGCCCACCCGTTCGTCCGGCACCTGCTCGGCGCGTCCGACGCCACCGGCGGAACCTGCTCGGACGGCCAGAGCTCCGCCGTCCGCGCCAGCTTCGGCGTCGGCACGACCGAGGCCCACATCGACCGCCTCATCGACGCCGTGGCCCGCCTCGCCCGCGAACGCTGACCCCTTCGCCGACCGGTACCCGGGCGAAGGGGGCTCCGGGACTCGGTGCGAAAGGGGAGGTGCCGGTCGTTCTCGGGGGCGCGCGGTTGGCTCGCGCGCCTCGCGGGTAGACCTCCGTCGCTCTCCGAGTCCAGGGTCCTCTTCCCCGGCCCGGCGACCTTCGGCGGACGGCGCGGGAATGTCACCGTCCCGAGTCATACTGATCGGAGGGTCGTCCACGGACCGGTCGAGTGGGCGCTTTGGCTCTGTTCGCCCATGTAGCGTAAGCAGGTCCGTAAGGTGCCCAACGGGCCCGCCTCCCGGCGCCGGGGTCGGGCGGGGGAAGGTTCTTGGGCGGGATGAAACAGGGGGTGGCGACCGTGGCCGACGCCTGGCGGCCCACGTCGGAGCTGGAGCGCCGACTGGGTGACGCGGTGCGGAGCGGGGACCAGGAGGGCTACTTCCGCCTGCTGGCGGAGAGCGAACTCGTCGTCCCCGTACCACCGGACATGATCGACGACGTGCTGGCGAACGAACGCCAGCCGACGTGGCCCACCCAGGCCGAGGACGACCGCACCTTCGTGCTCGTCTACACCTCGCCCGACGCGATGCGCGCGTGCCTCGGGCCGTCCTACCGGCACTACATGCGGGTCCGCTTCACCGACCTCGCCGCGTCCTGGCCCGACGCCCGCTGGTGGCTCGCGGTGGACGTCCCTTCCCACGCCGTGCAGGACGTGGCGCTTCCGATCGAGGGCCGGCTGCCCGCCTGGTTCGTCCAGCAGCTCGCGCAGGGCGACGCCCGCCCGCCGCTCGCCGGACACCACCCGGCACCGTCCGCCTTCTCCGGCCCGCCCGCGCCGCACGCCACTCCGGGCACTTCGCCGCACCCCACTCCAGGCACTTCGCCGCACGCCACGCCTGGCACTTCACCGCAGGCCACTCCAGGCACTTCGCCGCAGGACGCCGGCAACGCGCCCCCGCCGCCTCCCGCCGCACCGGCGCAGGAAGCCCCTGCTCACGCGGGCTCCCTACCTCCGGCCGTGCCGCACGGCTCGGCCTACCCGCCGGCCCCGGGCCAACCGCCCGCCGCCGAGCCACTCGGGACGCCGAGCGAGACCGCCGCGTCCGCTCAGCCGTTCACTTCAGGCCGTCCGGCCGCGCCCGACGCTCCGCACACCGCAGGCGACGTGGCCGCGTCCGGCCAACTGAGCACCCCTCCCCCGTCCGGCGCACCTGGCGAAGGCACGCCCTCACCCGGCGTGGGAAGCCCCGCCACCCCAGCGGCCCCCCTCGGCCACCCCACCCCCGGGGCGCCGCTCGGCTCAGGTGAGCACCCCACCCGGGACATGCCGCCCGCCCCCACCGACCACTCCGCGCCCGACGTATCACTCAGTCCAGGCGAACACCCCACGCGCGAGCCCTCGCTTACCCCCGACGAGTACGCCCCGCGCGACGCGTCGTTCGGGTCCGGCGAGCACTCCTCGCTCGGTTCGGGCGAACGCGCCACGCGCGACGCCTCGCTGACGCAGGATGCGTCGCTGACGCAGGATGCGTCGCTGACGCAGGATGCGTCGCTGACGCAGGATGCGTCGCGCGGCCCGGCCGAAGGCCTCACGCGAGGTACTCTGGCCGCCGCGGGCCAACAGCCCACGCCCGACGCCACGCCCACACCGGACGCGTCGCGTGGGTCGGCCGAGCTTCCCGCGCGCGATGCTTCGCTCGGCTTGGGTGGACACGACGCGCGTAGTGCTTCGTTCGGGTCTGGCGAGCATCCTTCGCGGGATGCGTCGTTCGGGCGGGATGAGTACGCCACGCGCGAAGGTTCGCTCGGATCGGGCGAGTATGCCTCGCGGGATGCTTCGTCCAGCCCGGGTGAGGTCGGCGGGGCGAACCAGCCTGGCGAGATTTCGGGGCCCAGGGAGTATGCGGCTTCTGGGCAGGCCGCTGCGCGGGCTTCGGAGGACGCGGGTTCCGGGGCGGACGTCCCGGAGGAGAGCCTCGGGCGTGCGGACGATCCGACCGCGACGATTCCCGACCTCTCGGTCTATGCCGGGCAGGACGCGGCGCAGGACCCGCGGGTCACGCAGGCGATGCCCGCCGGGGACGCGCCGCCGCCCACGCTCGCGGACGAGCCGGGCGCCGGGTTCGACACCGAGCGTCCGCTGCCGCCCGGTGTGGAGAACATGCCGCCCGTGCCCGAAGCGCCCGTTCCGGCGGAGGAGCCGAAGGGTGCGGAGGCGTCGCCCGCCGCGACGTCGGTGGACCCGATCCCCGTGGTCAGGCCCCGCACGGATCCGGACGCGCCGTGGGAGGAGCTGCAGGAGCAGCACCGCGAGCTTCCGCGCCCGGAGCCGCGTCCGGAGTTCCAGCCCGCGAACGAGGTCGAGCGGTCGCTGCTGGCCGCCGCGACCGGCAACGACCACGATCTCTTCCTACAGACGCTCGCGGACGCCGAGGTTCTGCTTCCCGTCGGGCCGGACGCCGACTACACGCTGCGTCCGGGCCGCGCGGGGTTCCAGTGGCAGACGCGCGAGGTGGACGGCGCGACGCTCGTCCAGGTGTTCACCTCGCCCGAGCGGCTCGCCGAGACGGCCCGCGCCGCCGGGACGGGCGCCGAGTCGATCCGCGTCCCGTTCCCGCTGGTGCTGCGGTACTGGCCGGAGCACGCGAACGCGCTCGCGGTCAACCCCGGCTCCCCGGCGGGCGGGACGATCCTGGCCGAGCAGCTGTCCGGCCTGGCGACCTGGGCCGACCAGCGCGCCGCGCGCCGCATGTCGGAGGGGTTCGAGGCGCAGAACGAGGTCGAGCAGCGGCTGTTCGACGCCGCGCTGCGGCGCGACACCGACGCGTTCTTCAAGGTGCTGCTGGGCGCTCAGGTGCTCGTGCCCGCCGATCCCGAGACGCCGTGGGGCATCACGCCGGACGATCCCGAGTTCCCGTGGCGTCCGACGCGCGTGCACGGACGCGTCGCGATCCAGCTGTTCACGTCGCTGCGCTGGATGAACGAGGCGGTCGGGTCGTCCCGGTTCGTGATGCCGACGTTCCTGGAGGTCGTCGCCGCGTGGCCGGACGTCGAGTGGACGCTCGTCCTCAACCCCGGCACGCCGGTGGACGCGGCGATCCCCGGCGAGCAGGTCCGCGCGCTCAGCGGCCCCGCCGAGCAGCGGCTCGCGGAGGATCCGGCGCCCGAGCCCCAGGTTCAGAGCGCATCCGGAACCCCGGTTGCGGACGCGCCCGGGACCCCGGTTGCGGGTGCGCCCGGCACCCCGGTTGCGGACGCGCCCGGGACCCCGGTTGCGGGCACGTCCGGCACCCCGGTTGCGGACGCGCCCGGGACCCCGGTTGCGGGCACGTCCGGCACCCCGGTTGCGGACGCGCCCGGGACCCCGGTTGCGGAGGCTTCGGTTCCGGACGCGTCCGGAACCCAGGGCGAGCCGGGGCCGGAACCGGCGGCCGAGCCGGAGCCGGAGCCCGAGTTCGAGCCCGGCAACCGGATCGACCAGGAGCTGTTCGAGGCGGCGCTGGGCGGTGACTCCGACGCGTTCCTGCGGGTGCTGCTCGCGGCGAACGTGCTGGTCCCGATCCCGCAGGACGCGCCGCTGGAGGTCACGCCGACGCAGCGGGAGTTCCGCTGGGAGGCGTCGCTGCGCGGTTCGTCCGCCGTGCAGGTGTTCACGTCCCTCGTCCGGCTGCGCGAGGTGCTGCCGGAGTCGCGGTTCGTGTACGCCGACTTCCGCGAGCTGATCGCCGCGTGGCCGCGGGACGACTGGGCCATGCTGCTGAACCCCGGCACCCGCATCGGCGCGTCCCTGCGCGGCGACCAGGTGCGCGCGCTCAGCGAGTGGGCGATCCGCGTCGGGCTCGTCCAGCCCGCCGCCGATCCGGACCCGGATCCGTACGCCCCGCCGTCCGCGCCGGAGTCCTTCGCCCACGCGCCGGACGCCACCGACCCGTCCGCCTACGCACAGACCCTCGACGAGCCCGGCACCCCGCGGCCCGCCGCCTCCGGCGAGCACCCTGCGAACGCGCCGGGCAACCCCGGCGGGACCGCGCCTGCCGAGTTCCGCGCGGACGCCGCCGGTCACGCGGGGCCGGGCGCACCAGACGTGCCCGTCTCGGGTGCGCCTGGCGGCAACGCCGCCGATGAACTCGGGACGCCCGAAGCTGGACGAGTCGCCGCCGGCGACAGCGAGGGGTTCGGGACGCCCGCGCCCGAGCGTCCCGCTGCCGGATACGAGGCCGACGCGGACGGCGCCGGCCTGAGCAGTTCCGGCGGAGCGGCGTCCGACGCCGCCGAGGAGTTCGGCGCACGCGCGTCCGGCCGGCCCGCGAGCGGTGCGCCGGAAGGGTACGGGCCCAGGGGGTTCGGCGAGGACGCCGCTGATCAGACCGGCGGACGCGGGATGCGCGCGTCCGGTGCGGCCGGGTCCGGCGAGTACGCGGCCGAAGGCCCGAGGACGGGCGCGACCGACCGGTCGCAGCCCGGCGCGTCCGGCGACTTCGAAGCCGTTGCGCCAGGTCAGGGCCTGGTCGAGGACTACGCGCCCGGCGGCTTCGAGACCGCTTCGCCCGATGGGGCCGGATCGAACGCGCCCGGAGAGTACCGGCCCGGCGCGTCCGGAGAGTACCGGCCCGGCGCGTCCGGAGACGACGCGCGCGCGTTGGTAGACGGCGCGGGCGGGGTCGGCGACGGTGGGCGCGGGGCTGCGGAGACGGGCGCGTATGACGGCGTCACGGCGTTCGGGATCGCGAGCGAGCGGCAGGAGCTGCCCGACGGCGATCCCGGATCCGAGCCGACGATCATGCAGAAGGTCGTCCCGCACGCGCACGTCGCCTGGTACCTGGAGCAGGGGTACGACCGGGTGGGCGGGTTCGTCCACCCGACGGCGGACGTCGCGGAGCTTCAGACGCCCGGGCAGCTGTACGAGACGCTCGGCCTGCTGTACGAGGACTCGCCGTTCTCGATGGCGGACGACACCGTGCACGTGATCCGCTGGCCCGCCTACTGCCCGGACCTGTACCGCGTGCCGTTCGGCGGGCGGACCGAGGAGGAGGTCGCCGCCTGGGGCGAGGCCGGGTGGGTCCTGGAGCGGCCGCCGTTCGCGGGGACGGGGTTCGCGCCGGGCAGCGCCGGGTCCATCCGGGAGTACAAGGTGGACAGCGTCCGGCTGCCGTACGGCGCGGAGATGTACGCGCTCGGCCGGGACGGCTCGGAGACGTTCGTCGCGATGTACGACCCGGACCGGCTCGCCTGGCTGCGTCCCGAGGGCGCGACCCCGGCCCGGCGGTCGGAGGCGGCGCGGTGAGGCGGGACGGGTACGTGGCGCGCTGGCTCGGGCGCGAGTTCGAGGCCGTGCCGGGCGCGGACGGCGAGATCCGGCTGTACACCGCGCAGCCGACCGACGGGTTCGAGGAGCTGCGCCCGGACCGGTACCGGCGGATCGTCCCGGCGTTCGAGCTGGAGTCGCTGCGGTACGTCCGGACGGTGTGCCGGTGGCGCGGCGAGCCGTTCGTGATCGTCGGGGAGCACGACGGCTGGACGCGGGTGGAGTACGCGGGCGGACGGGCCCCGGTCGCCGAGGCGCTCGGCCTCGACCGGATCGATCAGGGCGTGTGGCAGGCGTGGGCTCCGAGCGGGGAACTCGAGGGCGTGCACGAGGAGTTCATCTGACGGTAGTGTCCCGGATGCCCGTCTGAATCGGACACGGGGTTGATTTCGGCTGTAGATCCGTGTTCGCATGATTTCGGAGACGAGTCCTGGGGTACAGCGGGGCTCGGGCGTTCAACGACGACGCGACGGAGGTGGCTCGGGCGTGGCTTCCCGGCGGGCAGGCGTACCGGCTCTGACGGGTCTCGGAGCGGCGGCGGTGATCGCCGTCGGGGCCTGTGCGGCGGTGGCGCTCCCCGCGTTCGCCGACGGGACTCCGAGCAGCTCGCCGTCCAGTGCGACCCCCACCTCGTACGTCCTCGCGGTGTCCGTCACGCCGCACGAGGTGGACGCGGGCGAGTCCGCGACCGTCACGGCCACCGTGACGAGGAGCAGCGGGGACTTCTCCGACGTCCGCGTGCTGCTGAGCACGGGCGCCGCGCACGTCGACTTCGAGCCGATCTCGTGCAGCGGCAGGGCCGTCCCGCTCCCGTCCACGCACGGCTGCGATCTGGACGCCGTGGCGGGGGACTCCGCGAGCGCCGTGCAGAGCTTCACGCTTCCCCCGGCGTACGTGAAGAAGAAGACGGCCGTCACGCTGAACGTCTCGCTCGTCAAGGACGGCAAGGAGATTAGGCCGGGCAAGGCGACGGTCGTGTTCGACCCGAAGCCGAGCCCGTCGCCGTCCAGCCCCAAGCCGACCAAGCCGTCGCCGTCCGACCCGGGCAAGCTGACCGAGCCGCCCGCGACGCCGAAGCCGACCTCGTCCAGCCCGAGCCCGACCAGGTCGTCCAACGGCGGCGGGTCCGGGACCGGAAGCGGCAGCGGCGGCGGAACGGGCGGGAACAACACCAGCGCGTCCGGAAACGGCGGCAACTACACCCCGCCCAACACGAACGGCTCGTTCGACAGCTCGAAGAACCCGCAGGTCGCGCTGCCTCCGATCACCGGCAACGCGCCGAGCCCGTCGGTCGCCTCTCCGGACGCGCCGTCCGCGACCCCGCAGAGCACGCTGCGCGCCAACAAGCACCCGGTCGCGCAGGAGATGACGTTCCAGCGCGTCGCCAGCACGCAGATCGCCTGGCTGGCCGCCCTGCTCGTCGCCTGCTCCCTGCTCCTGACGCAGCTCCGCCTCGGCCGCCGCCCGGTCGCCGCGTCCGCGCCGGCCGCCTCGAAGCGCGCCAGGGGCGCCCACCGCCGCCCCCGCAACGGCGCCCACAGCAAGAAGTAACCGCACCCCGCGCCTGAGCCCGCCCCACCTGCGCCCGCCGCAACTGAGCGGGCCGCACCTACACGCGCCGCACCTGCGCCCACCCCACCTGCGCGCGCCGCAACTGAGCGGGCCGCACCTGCACGCGCCGCAACTGAGCGGGCCGCGCCTGGGCGGGCCGCGTCTGAGCGCGCCTTACCTGCGCGGGCCGCGCCTGGCAGGGGTGCCTTGGGGCGGCGGGTCAGCGCGAGCGGACCAGGTCGTGGCAGGCGATCGCGGCCGCCGCGACCACGTTGAGTGAGTCGACGCCGTTCGCCAGCGCGTCGTCGCTCATCGGGATGCGGACGAGCCGGTCGGCCTCGTCCATCCAGTGGGACGAGAGGCCGTCGCCTTCGGAGCCGAGCATGAGCGCCGCGCGGTCGCCGAACTCCGCCTCGTCCAGCGGGACGGCGGACGCGTCCGGCGTGAGGGCGAACAGCGCGAACCCGGCGGCGCGCAGCACGCCCAGGTCGTCCCGCCAGTTCGCCATCCGCGCGTACGGGACGGCGAACACCGCGCCCATCGACACCTTGACCGAGCGGCGGTAGAGCGGGTCGGCGCAGCGCGGCGCGAGGACGACCGCGTCCACCCCGAGCGCCGCCGCGCACCGGAAGATCGCGCCGACGTTGCCGTGGTCGACGAGGTCTTCGAGGACCAGGACGCGGCGGGCGGACGCGATGACGTCCTTCACCGGCGGCAGGGGGAGGCGCTGGAGCGACGCGAGGGCGCCGCGGTGGACGGGGAAGCCGGCGACGGCCTCGACCACGGCGTCGTCGGCGACGTAGACGGGGGCGTCGACGCCGTCCAGGAGGTCGGCGAGCGGGTCGAGCCAGCGGCGGGCCATCAGCAGGGACCGGACGGGATGCCCGGTGCCGATCGCGCGGCGGATGACCTTCTCGCCCTCGGCGATGAACAGGCCGTGCTCGGCCTCCAGGCTCTTGCGCAGGTTCACGTCCCGCAGCCGGGTGTAGTCGGAGAGGCGCGGATCGGCGGGGTCGGTGACCGGAACCTGGTGGACCATCCCCCCATTGTGCCTGTTCAGGGAAGTTGCAGGCGGGCGAACAGGGCGCGGTGGTCGCTGCCGGGCAGGTCGTAGATCCGCACCGCGCGGACGGCGCAGCGCCGGTCGAGCAGCACGTGGTCGATGGTCAGCGGCGGACGCGGCTGCCCGAGCCCCCACGTCGGGACGAGTCCCTCGCCGGCGCGGTCGGCGGCGTCGGCGTAGCCGCGTGCGATCAGGCGGCGCAGGGTGGCGTGGTCGAGCGTCGCGTTGAAGTCGCCCGCGAGGACGCGGGTCGCGCCGTCGCCGGACGCGACGATGCCGGACGCGACCCCGGACGCTTCGCCCGAGCCGTTCCGCGGGGACGCCGTCGTCGCGCTGTCGCCGGACGGCAGTTCGCCCAGGTCGCGCTTCCAGTCGCCGAGCGACTCGGCGTTGATCGGCGGGACGGGGTGCACCGCGGTGATCTGGACGCGGCGCCCGCCGGGCAGGGTGAACTCGGCGGACGGCATCGCCATCTGCGTCCTCGGCAGCGGCGGCAGGGCGCGCAGCGGGTACTTGGAGTAAAGGCCGGATCCGGCCGCGCCCCACCGCGTGTCGGTCACCTTGTACGGCAGGAGCCTGGTCAGGCCGGCGTTCTCGTACTTCGCGACGGCCTCCGGCGGGAACTCCTGGAGGCTGAGCACGTCGGCGTCCGTGCGCTTCACGAGGTCGACGATCCGTGCCGGGCTGCCCGTGCCGAACATCAGGTTCGCGGTGAGAACGCGCAGTTCAGGGCCGTGCGCGGCGGGTTCGCCGCTCGGGATCGCGCGCGGCACGACGGCCGCGAGCAGCCCGGCGGCGACCAGGCCCGCGGCGATCGCCGCGCGCGGTCGCCGGAGGACGAGCGCCGCCACGACCGGGATCGGCGCGGTCGCCGCGACGTACGGCGTCACGGCCAGCACGGGCGCGGCGAAGATCCCGAAGCCGGGAACGCGGTCGCCGTCCGTCCAGCGCATCAGCGCGTACGCGCCCCAGGCCGCGACGCCGCCCCAGGCGATCCAGCTCCGCCAGGCCCGTCCGGGCGCGTTCCGTCCGGTCACCTCGTTCGCCCTGGTCACACCGTTCGTCGTGGCCCGGCCGGACGCCTCGTCGCCGCTGGTCTCGCCCACACCCGCTCCCCCGGTCGCACGGCTCCGCAGAGCCCTGTCCTGTGAGGTGGTTCCGGTCCCCATCCTGTGGGACGAACGGGCTCGGAGCAGAGTTGCCGCGCCGTCCCGGCGGCCCTCCGGAGCCCCTGGCGCGCGGGCGGTCCGGGCGTCCGGGGCGGGGCCCAAGGGGTCCCACCAAGCCATGAATCACCGGGACATATGCTCATGACCTGCGCCATCATCGTTTTTGAGTTCTTTGTAACCTCCGAGCCGTACTACTACAGTGCCGGGAAACATCGACGGGTTTCTGGTGAAACGAGGACAGCCGTGAACGGACGTCATCGCAACGACTTCCCGGACGGGACGCCGGGCGACGGCGCCCGTCCGCCCCACGGCGCCGGCGACGAGGGCCAGGCGCCCTCCGACTGGTTCAACCCGCGCGGCGGCGCCGCTCCGCGCGGGGACGGGCCCGAGGAGCCGGGGCAGGTGTCGAGCGACTCCGGCGGTTACCTCTTCGGGCCGTCCGCGCCACCGGGTTCCACCGGCTATCCCTCGGCGCAGTACGGCGCGGGCCAGGGCGGCTACCCGTCCGAGCCTGGCGGGAGTTCGGAGGCGCCCGAGTGGTTCACGCCCCGCCAGACCGGGCCGCAGCAGACGTTCGGCGGTAGCGGTGGCGCTGCAAGCGGCGCGGGCAGTGCGGGCGGGTTCTCCGGCGCGTCCGATGCCGGAGGCTACGGGCTCGGACGCCAGGCGCCCGGCGACGAGGGCGCATCCCGTCGAGGCCCCCTCCGGTCCGGGTACGGCGACTCCGGCTACGGCGACGGCTACGACTCGATCAGCGGCTCCGACGAGCGTCCGACCGGCTTCTTCGGCGGACGCGCCGGAGGTCCGGGCGGCCCCGGCGACGGCGGGAACGGCGGTTCCGGTGGTTACGGCTCCGGGGACGGCTCGGGTGGTTACGAGTACGGACGCTCCAAGCGCCGCCGCAGCCTCTCCTCGCTGCTCGGCCCGATGGCGGGCGCGATCGGCCTGGCGCTGCTGCTCGGCGTCGGCGTGTACGCGTTCGCCGAGAGCGGCGGCGGCTGCTCGGGCGACAACGCGATCAACCTGAAGGTCGCGGCGGCGCCCGACATCGAGCCCGCGGTGACCAAGGCCGCCGGACGCTTCAACGACGCCCGGCACAAGGTCGGCGGCAAGTGCGTCAAGGCGACCGTCTCCAAGAGCCAGCCGTACGAGGTCTCGACCGTCCTGTCCGGGACGGCCGTGGACCAGGGCGGCGACCAGCGCCCGGACGTGTGGATCCCCGACTCCTCCCTCTGGACGTCGCTGGTGCGCAGCGGTCCCAAGGGCGGCGCGGCGCTCGCGCCGAGCAAGACGTCGGTCGCGGTCAGCCCGCTGGTCGTCGGGCTGCCCGGCTCGCTCGCCGCGCAGCTGCACCGGCAGGGCATCACCGCGACGCCGTCGTGGGACAACCTGCTCAAGGCGGCGGGCGGCACGCAGGGCGGCGGCGTCACCAAGAACCAGATGATCCCGGCGGGCGCGGTGAAGCTGCTGGTGCCCGACCCGTCCCGGAACGCGGCGGGCATGGCCGGGCTCATGGTCACCAACACGCTGCTGAACAACGACCCCAACAAGGACTCGATCTTCACCGGGATCGTCCGGACCGTCCGGGAGAGCACGGTCCCGACCGTCCAGGACCAGTTCAAGCAGTTCCACAAGGGCCAGCGGGCGCGGCAGCCGGTCGCGCTCTCCTCCGAGCAGGCGCTCTGGAAGTACAACCGGAGCAACCCGGCCGAGCCCGCCGTCGCGCTGTACCCGTCCGAGGGGACGCTGACCTTCGACTACCCGTTCACCGTCACCACCTCCGACGGGAACCGGCAGAAGGCCGCCGGGCTGCTGGAGCAGGCGATGAACACCGAGGCCACCCGGTCGGACGTGCGCGACCTCGGGTTCCGGTCGGCGGACGGCAAGGCGCCCGCGTCGTTCGGGCCGAAGCTCGGCGTCGACGCGGGCCGGGTGCGCCAGCTCCCGCCGCCGAAGGCCGCCGAGGTCGGCGAGGTCATGCAGGCGTGGTCGAAGCTGTCGCTGGGCCTGCGCATGCTGACGCTGATCGACGTGTCGGGCTCGATGGCGCAGCCGGTCGCGCCGAACACCTCCCGGATGCAGGCGATCGCGCAGGTCGCGCAGGGCGGCCTCAGCATGATGTCCAACGACACCGAGACCGGCGTGTGGCTGTTCTCCACGAACATGGGCAAGGGCGGCGTCCCGTACAAGGAGGCCGTGCCGGTCGGGCCGCTGGGCGACCGGATCGGGTCGAGCACGCGGCGGACGATGATCCTCTCGCAGCTCCAGCAGATGAAGCCGAAGCCGGACGGCGACACCGGCATCTACCGGACCGTCCTCGCGGCCTACAAGTACATGAAGCGCAGCTACAAGCCCGAGTTCGGGCAGTCGATCCTGCTGCTGACCGACGGCACCAACGACGACAAGAACGGCCCGTCGCTCCAGCAGACGATCGCGAAGCTGAAGGCCGAGATGGACCCGAACAAGCCGATCCAGATCAACATGATCGGCTTCGGCCCGGACACCAACCCGGCCGAGCTGAAGCAGATCGCGCGCCTCACCCACGGCGACGTCGAGATCGCGAAGACCCCGCAGGAGATCAGCCGGATCTTCCTGGCCATGCTGTCGCGCCGCATCAAGCAGTAGTCCCGTAGGGCGGCGGTCCCTGCCGCCGCCGTCCTGTGCGCCCCGGCCGCCTTCTCGCGGCCGGGGCGCTCGCTTTGCGCGGCCGTGGCGCCGTGTCGAACGCGGGACGTGCTGGTCAGAAGGTTTTTCGGAAGGCAGTCAGGACGGGGCCGCGGGGCGGGCGGTCCGGGCCGTCGGCGCGGGCGGGCCGAGGCCGCGGAGGCGCGTGGGGGACGGGGATTCCGGCGTTCCGGCGGGACGGCCGGGGCGGTGGCCAGCACGAACACGAGCCGCCCGAAATCACGGAAATTTCTCTGGCAACCCGTGTCAACCGGGCGCGGGGGTCGGCCGTCTTTCTGTGTGGAGGCCCGACGGGGAGCGGGGCCGTCGGGCCTCCACACACTTCTCCGGCGGGTCTTCCCCGGGGGCCGTCCGGCCCTCCGCCCGTCCGCGTCAGCTCCGTCATCACCGCTCCGCCGAGCGATCCGGCGACCCCGACGGCGTCCCGCACCGCGCCGCACCGGTTCCGCGCAGGCCGTGAGCGAGCTCCCCCGAATCCCCTGTGCCCAGCCCGCGGGAGGAACTCGTGTCCGGTTGGCCCACGCTCGACCGCCTGGACGACGAACGCCTGGCGCGCGCCCTCGCCAGATCCGGGGCGCACGTCCTGGCCGGCCCGCCGTCCGGCGACGCGACCGCGCCGCTGCCGCCGTCCGGCCTCGCGACGGCGCCACCACCGCCCGGCGTTGCGACCGCGCCGCTGCCGCCGCCCGACACCGACGCGCTCGCCCGGCTGGCGGACGCGTACGCCGCGCGCCTCTTCGACTACTGCCACGCCCTGCTGCGCGACCAGGACCAGGCCGCCCGCGCCCTGCACGCGGCGCTGCTCGCCGCCTACGCGCACGCCGGACGCCTCACCGAACCCGACCGGTTCCGCGCCTGGCTGTACGCGCTGGTCCGGAACGAGTGCCTGCGGCGGCTGCGCGATCCGGAACGGCCCGCCGAGCGGCACGAGGCCCCCGAGGTCGAGGACCTCTTCCTGGACGAGGCGGAGCGCGCCCGCCGCCTCGCCACCCGGCGGCTCGTGCACGCCGCCCTCGGCGACCTGCGCGGGCCCGAGCGCGAGGCGCTGGACCTGCTGCTCCGGCACGGCCTGGACGCCGCCGAGATCGGGGCCGTGCTCGACCTGCCCGCACCGCGCGCGCTCGAACTGACCCGGCAGACGCGGCGCAGGCTGGACGACGCGCTGTCGGTCGCCGTCCTCGCCCGCACCGGACGCGACGACTGCCCCGAGCTGGCGGCGCTCGCCGGGGACGTCACCGACGAGGCGCCGCTTCCCCCGGCGACCGTCCGGCGGCTGATCCGGCACATCGAGACCTGCCCGGTCTGCCGTGAGCGGCGCGGCCGGACGGTCTCGACGGCGCGGCTGATCCAGGTCCTCCCGGTGGCGCTGATGCCGGCGGACCTGCGTCCGGCCGTGCTGAACGCCGCGTCCGACCCGGCCCGCTTCGACCGGCTGCTCGCCGCGGCCCACCGCGCCGAGCCGTTCGACGAGGACGGCTGGCCGCTGCCGCTCGACGGTCAGCGTGCCGACGGGGACGACGATGACGACCGCCGCGCGCCGCGCTTCTGGCCCGCCGTGGCGGCGGCGGCCGCGGTCGTCCTGATCGTGACCATCGCGTTCTTCGTGATGCCGGGCTCGTCGAGCACGAACGCGAGCGGCACGCCGCGTCCGTCCGGGAGCGGCGACGCCGAGTCGCCGGACTCCCCGACCGCGTCATCCGGACCGTCCGAAACCCTGTCCCCGACGCGGAGCGCGTCCCCGTCGCCGACGACGTCGTCCCTCTCGCCGTCGCCGCACTCCGCCGGCCCGGCCCGTCACTCACCGCGTCCGACCTCGACGCACTCCGCGCCGCCGCCCGGGCCCACGCACACCGCCCCGGCCGGTCAGCTGGCCGTCTCGCCGCGGATGTGCACCCTCTCGCCGGACAAGCCCGCCTGCCCGGTCGTCGTCGCCGCCGTCGGCGGGACGGTGACCTGGAGCGTCAGCGCCCAAGCACCGCTGACCGCGGTGGGCGGCGGCACGCTGCACTCCGGTGAGACCGCTCAGGTGACCATCAAGCTCGGCGCCTGCTCCGAGGCGAGCGACCAGACCGTGACGTTCGTCCCGGGCGGCAGCGTCGCGGTCACCTGGACGTGCGGCTAGGCGTGCGGCCAGGTGAACGCCGGTCTCGTTGAGTGACCGCCAGGCCCTGAGCAGTACGGCGTTCGATCACCCTCGGCACGTATCGAGCGACGCTGCGTCGCCGTTGGCGAGGCCCTCTGAGGAAAAGGAGATTTTCCTCACAGTCGGGTAAACGCGATGGTCAGCGGGGACGCGGGCGCGCGGAACCCCGGGTCGGAGCCGTCCGAAATCCGCCACCGCGCCAATCGGCGGGCGGACGATGGCAAGATCGGTCAACCAAGGACGCCGGTCCGACGTCGGGCCGGTGCGGGAAGTGACCGCGAACCAACCCGGGAGGCAGCACGTGACCGGTCGGGCCGTGCCCGGTGCGAGCGACGATCCCCGGCTCGTGGAGGCGCTGCGCACGGGCGACGTCATCGCGCTCAGCGAGGTGTACGACGCCTTCGCCCCGTCGCTGTTCGACTACTGCCACGGCATCCTGCGCGACCGCGTCGAGGCGGCGGGCGCGCTGCGCAACTGCCTGTTCGCCGCGCGGGAGCACGTCACCACGCTGCGCCAGCCCGAGCGGTTGCGCGGCTGGCTGTACGCGATCGCGCGCAAGGAGAGCCTGCGCCGCCGCGAGGACCCCGCGCGCAGCACCGGGCAGGAGGCCCCGGAGGCGGGCGCGGACGAGATGTCCCGGCAGGAGCGCGGACGGCTGCTCGAACGGCGCGAGCTGGCGCACGCGGCGCTCGGCGCGCTGGACGGCCGCCAGCGGGAACTGCTCGACCTGGCCGTCCGGCACGGGCTGACGGCGTTCGACCTGGCCAAGGTCTTCGGCCTGTCGCCCGCCGACGCGGACGCCGCGCTCGACGAGGCCCGCGCCGAACTCGCCGGCGGCCTGCGCGCCGCCCTCGTCGCGCGGCGCCACGCCCGCGACTGCCCCGACCTCCAGTCGCTGCTGCCGCAGACCTGGCCGCCGGCGCCGCCGCAGGCCCGCGCGCTCAGCGACCACGTCGCGTCCTGCGGGATCTGCGCGCGGCACGAGGTGCCGGACGGCCCGGCCGACCAGGTCCTCGGCTACATGCCGGTCGCCGCGATCCCCGCCGACCTGCGCCTCGACATCCTCAACGCCGCCGCCTCGCCCGGCCGCGCCGAAGCGCGCCGCTCGGCCGCCGCGCTCATCGAGCCCCTCGACGCGGACGGCTGGCCCGTGCCGTACCGGCCGTCCCGGCGCCAGAAGCGCGGGCGGCGCGGACGCGCCAACGAGCCGCTCCAGGCCGCCGCGCCCGCCGTCCCCGCGTGGGACGCCTCGGCCGATCCGTCCGGGGACGAACCCAACCGCACGCAGAACTGGAACGCCGACCCGGCCGCCCAGCCGGCGGCGGGAGCACGCCCCGGCCTCGGCGGCCAGCCGACTCCGAACGCCCAGCCCGGCTTCGCGACCCAGCCCGATCTGAGCGCACAGCCCGATCTGAGCGCACAGCCCGCGCCGCCGGGCTCGGGCACGCAGCCCGGCTTCAACGGACAGCCTGACCTCGGCATGCCCTCTGACCTCGGCATGCCCTCTGACCTCGGCGGACAGCCCGGTTCGGACGGGCTGACGGTGCCGGTCGGGCAGCCCGAAGCCGGGGCGGCGCCGGATACGACGCTCACGTTCGATGTCGTTCCCGGCACGGACGAGACGGCCGCTCATTCCGCTCCCGGCGGCGGAGGAGGGCGGGGCCGCGGGTCCTCGGGCGGCGGCGGACGGCATTCGCGGGACGACGACGGCGAGAACCTGAAGCCGACCCGGTCCGGACGCGTCCCCGAGGACGGGGACCGCTGGGTCGCCGGGGAGATGCGGGCCGCGCGCGGGCGCAAGCGGGCCGTGCTCGCCGGGGCCGGAGGCGTGGTCGCGGTCGCGATGATCGGTGTCGCGGCGGCGGCGTTCGCCGGCGGGGGCGGGAGCAGCGGGCCCGTCGCGAAGGGCGGCGAGCCGGTGTCGCCGAAGCCGTCCGGCAGCGTCGTGGAGCCGACCACGTCCGCCGCCGGGACGCCCACGGGTTCGCCGACGCTGCACGCCAAGAGGAAGCCGTCGCCGACGCACTCGCCGACCGAGACGCCGACGACGCCGTCCTCGCCGTCCACCTCGCCGACGCGGAACCCGGTCCCGCCGCCCTCGCACACCCAGAAGCCGCCGCCCGCGCCGCCGCGGCCGGGGACGCTGGCGGTCGCGGGCTGCGCGATCGGCCTCGGGGACAGTTGCCAGATCACCGTGTCGGCGCGCGGCGGGACGGTGTCCTGGCACGTCGCCGGGGTGTCCAGGGGCCTGTCGGCGTCCGGTTCGGGGACGCTGGCGGCGGGCCAGTCCGCGACGGTCCAGGTCTCGCGGGAGTCCATGTGCTGGGGGTCCCGGACCGGCCAGGTGACGTTCTGGCCGTCCGGCACCGCCGTGGTCACCTACTGCTGACCCCGCGCCCCGCTCACCAGGGGGAACGCGCGTCCAGGACGGTGTGGGCGCGGTCGAGCAGCATCGGCACGGCCGCGCCGATCTGGTCGAAGCCGTCGCCGACCGTGGCCTTCTGCAGGAAGCGGGCGTGGATGCCCTCCAGGATGACCGCGAGCTTGAAGCACGCGAACGCGACGTAGTAGTCGAGGTCGGCCAGGTCGTAACCGGTGAGCGCGGCGTACCGCTCGGCGAACTCCCGGCGGGACGCGAAGCCGGGCGCGGTGGTGATCGTCGCGCCGACCGGGAGCTGCACCGGGTCGGACGCCTGGGCCCAGTAGACCAGCGTCAGGCCGAGGTCGGAGAGCGGGTCGCCGAGCGTGGACATCTCCCAGTCCACGACGGCGGCGATCTCCGGCGCGGGCTCCAGCCGGGCGAGCGCGTTGTCGAGCCGGAAGTCGCCGTGGACGAGCCGGGCGGGCGCGTCGGCGGGCAGCCGCTCGGCGAGCCGCGCCACGAGCCGGTCGTATTCGGGCAGGTCGCGGACCGTCCCGGTGGCGCGGATCGCGTCCTGCGACGCGTCCCACTGCTTGCCCCAGCGGCGCAGCTGCCGTTCCATGTAGCCGGACGGGCGGCCGAAGTCGGCGAGCCCCGCCTTCTCGACGTCCACGGTGTGGATCGCGGCGAGCGCGGAGGCGAGCGCCTCGCTGAGGCCGCGCGCCTGCTCGGGGGTGAGGTCGGCGGCGTCCTCGACGGTGCGCAGGACGCGTCCCGCGACGAAGTCCATCAGGTAGAACCGCGCGCCGGTGACGTCCTCGTCCTCGCAGAGCGCGAGCGCCGCCGGGACGGGCACGCCGGCGCCGTGCGCGCCGAGCGCGGACAGCACCCGGTACTCGCGGCGCATGTCGTGCGCGGTCGGCAGGACGTGCCCGAGCGGCGGGCGGCGCAGGACGATCCGGTCCCGGCCGCCGCCGGTCAGGGTGATCGCGTAGGTGAGGTTGGACCGTCCGCCCGCGATCAGGTCGATCCCGGCTATCCGCCCCGATCCGGGCAGCTCGCGGGCCAGCCAGTCGGCCAGGCGGGGCACGTCGATGCCGGGGACCCCGGCCGGGAGTTCAGCGTCTGCGGTCATGACGTCCTATTAGAACGCTGCTCGGTTATCGATGGGAAGCCCACCCCCGCGGCGGGGCAGGTCCGGGGCGCGACCGTCACCCTCCGGCCGGATCCGGCCACACGGAGCAACACGCTTCGCAGGCGTCCCACCAACCCCTCACCTGCGCGTACACCTCCGAAGGGGTATCGGCGTCCCTAATTAGGGACAGGGTGAGCGCAGGAAAGTCGCGTTCGCAGGTGCGAGCGGACTCCGGTAGGGGTACTCATCAGCGACACAAGGCGCGAATGCCGAAAACATCATCCAAACCGGCCCAGGGCGGGCCGGTCGGACGGGCATCGCCCCGTCCGGCCGGGCCGGAAGGCAAGGACCGGACCGAACGGGGCCGTGAGCTCACGCGCCCCATTGGGGGGGAACCCACCGTGGCCGACGCATGGCTGCCCGAAGCCGTCCGGCTGCCCGCACGACAGGACGGCGGCGCCCTCCGGGGCGGCGCGCCCCGGGCCGTGTGGCTGACCAGCGAGTCCGATCCGTGCGCCGTCTCGGCGTGGTCGGTGGCCGCCGACCTCGCCAAGGCGGCGCGCCCCGCGCACCTGGTCTGGAACCCCGTGTCGGGCGAGATCGTCCAGCAGATCCCGATCGTCCGCGCCGCCCGCGCGCTCACCGAGGACGGCTCGGGCGTCGGCCGCGAGGGCCGGATCTGCGCGCAGATCATGGTCGTCGGGCAGGCCCGCGAGCCGTTCACCGGCGCCCTGCTGAACGGCCTGGACCCGATCATGCGCTGGCTGGACGCCTGGGGCGTGGCGCGCCGCTGGCCCGCCGGGCCGCCGCTGCCGACCCCGCAGTCCTACGAGGCGCGGCGCGAGAGACGCGCCTGGGCGCGCGGCGGACACTTCGGCGCCTCGCAGGTGCCCGGCGGCGGCCGGCCCGACCCGGGCGGCATCGACGTCCGCCGCGTGACCGGGCCCGACACGCCGCCCGCCGTGATCCCCCGCCCCCGTCCGACCCCGGTGGACGAGACGGCGCTCGGCAACGGCAGCCGCAAGCCGCTGCTGTCACGCAAACCGTCCGCCCCGGCCGCGCCCCAGCCCGTCCCCGCCCGCTAGACCCCCGAGCGTCCGGCTCAAGCCACCGCGCTCCCGAGCGCGGCAGTTTCGGTCGCTTCGATGAGGCGGCGGACCAGGGCGCAGGCGGCGCGGAGTTCGGCGCGTCCGGACACCGCGCCGTAGCCGATGACCAGGCCGGAGAAGCGCACCGGCCCGGCGTGGTGGCGTTCCACCGTGTCCAGGAGGACGCCGTGCGGTTCCGCCGCGGCGGCGACCCGCTCGGCCCGGCCCGGCGGCAGGGACGCCACCAGGTGCAGCCCCGCGGTGTCCCCGACCAGCGGGAGCCCGGCGAGCTCCGCGGTGACGACGGCGCGGCGGCGGGCGTATTCGGCGCGCATCCGCCGGACGTGCCGGTCCAGGTCGCCGCGTTCCAGGAGCAGCCGCACCGCCTCCTGGGACACGGCGGCCGTCCGGTCGGCGAGGTCGATCCGGCGCCGCGCGACGGCCGCCGCCAGCTCCGGACGGGCGACCAGCCAGCCCACCCCGACGTCCGAGGTGAGGATCTTGGCGGTCGTGCCGAGGTGGACGACGACCTCGGGATCCAGGTCGAACAGGGCGGGCAGCGGCGCGACGTCGTAGCGGAACTCGCCGTCGTAGTCGTCCTCCACGACCAGCGCGCCGGTGCGCCGCGCCCATGCGAGCAGCGCCTGCCGCCGCGGCACCGGCAGGACGCCGCCCAGCGGGTACTGGTGGGACGGCGTCGTGTACACCATGCGCAGGTCGCCGGGCAGGGCGTCCACGACGAGGCCGTGCTCGTCCACCGGGCACGGGACCGGGACGATGCCGCGCGCTTCGAGGACGGTCCGGGCGCGCCCCCAGCCCGGATCCTCGACGCCGACGCGGTCGCCGGGCCGCAGGACGGTCGCGGCCAGCACGTCCAGCCCGTTGCCGACGCCCCGCGTGACGACCACGGCGTCCGGCGTGCAGGACACGCCCCGGCTGCGCCGCATGTGCTCGGCCAGCACCGCGCGCAGGGCGGGCCGTCCGCGCGGGTCGGGACGCGCCGACGGGACGGCCGCCGCCGCCATCCGCCACGCGCGCCGCCAGGCGGGGCCGTCCAGGCCGCCGATCCACGGGGTGCCGGGCCGCAGGTCGATCATGCCCTCGGGCGCGACCGGCTCGTGCGGCTCCGGGCCGTTCCAGGCCGGACGGGGCGCCGGGACGATCTCGGTCACGTACGTCCCGGAACCGTGCCGTCCCTCCAGCCAGCCCTCCGCGTAGAGCTGCTCGTACGCCTCGGTGACGACCGTCCGGCTGACGCCGAGCGCCGCCGCCAGCGCCCGCCCGGACGGCAGCCGCTCCCCCGCCACGAGCCGCCCGTCCCGCAGCGCCGATCGCAGCTGCGCCGCGAGCTGCGCGCCGAGCGGCTCGTCCCGCGCGCGGTCCACGGTCAGCGGCAGGTCGAACGTCGCCAAAGTGGTCTCCCGGAATCCCCTCGAAGTGGCTCTTTGCGCCAGTCCACTTGCCTCCTAGCGTAAGGCTCCATGAGCACCGCGAACCCACCGGCCTCCGCCGGGACCCCGCCGTCACCTGCACCTTCTCCCCCTGAACCGGCCGCGCCGGCGTCCTCCGCCGCGCCACCGGCACCGGCCACGTCGGTGTCCTCCGCCGCGTCACCGGCTCCAGCCGAGCCCGCGTCCTCCGCCGTGTCACCGCCGGCTCCGGCCGCGCCGCCGCTGTCGGCCACGGCGCGGACGCGCATCGGCCGCAAGCGCGACCGCGCGCGGACGGACCGCGCCGACCTCCACGCCGTCCTGGACGCGGCCTGCGTCTGCCACCTCGGCGTCGTGATCGACGGCGCGCCGCGCGTCCTCCCGACCGCCTACGGACGCGACGGCGACACTCTCTACCTGCACGGATCCACCGGCGCGTCGTCCCTGCTGGCGGCCCCGTCCGCCGAGATCTGCGTGACCGTCACCCACGTGGACGGCCTGGTCCTCGCCCGCTCGGTCAACCACCACTCGATCAACTACCGCAGCGCGGTCGTCTACGGCATCCCGCGCCGCGTCACGGGCGACGCCGAGAAGCTCCGCGCCCTGCGCGCGATCGTGGAGAACGTCGCCCCCGGCCAGTGGGACGCCGCCCGCGCCCCGTCCCGCAAGGAGCTCGCCTCGACCGCCGTCCTCGCCCTGCCCCTGGACGAGGCGTCGGTGAAGGTCCGCGAAGGCGACCCCGTGGACGAGCCCGAGGACTACGCCCTCGACGTGTGGGCGGGCGTCGTCCCGGTCCGCACGTCGTACGGCGCTCCGGTGCCCGATCCGGCGCTGCGGCCGGGCATCCCCGTACCGGGACACATCCTGGCCACGTTCCAATCCGGGTGACCCACCGCGAGCCCGGGGGTCGTATGGTGAACCCATGAATGAGCGGCTCGTTTGGGTGGACTGTGAGATGACCGGCCTCGATCTGCGGCACGACGCCCTGATCGAGATAGCCGCCCTGGTCACCGACAGCGAGCTCAACATCCTCGACGAGGGCGTCGACGTGGTGATCAAGCCGCCGGAGGAGGCCCTCGCCCAGATGAGCAAGGTCGTGCACGACATGCACACCTCCTCGGGCCTGCTCGACGTCCTGCCCGGCGGCGTCACCCTCGCCGAGGCCGAGGACACCGTCCTGGACTACGTCCGGCGGCACGTCCGCGAGCCGAAGAAGGCGCCGCTCTGCGGCAACTCGATCGCCACCGACCGCTCCTTCCTGGCCCGCGACATGCCCGCCCTGGACGGCCACCTCCACTACCGCATGGTCGACGTCTCCTCGATCAAGGAGCTGTCCCGCCGCTGGTACCCGCGCGCCTACTTCGCCAGCCCGGAGAAGAAGGGCGGCCACCGCGCCCTGGCCGACATCACCGAGTCGATCGTCGAGCTGCGCTACTACCGCGCCGCCGTCTTCGTCCCGCAGCCCGGCCCCGACTCCGAGACCGCCCGCGCGCTGGCCGCCGAGATCCTCTCCCAGTCCTGAGGAAAACCGGGTGCGCGACCACCCCCCTCGAACCGCTACACTGATTCTCGCCGGGGCAAGCCCCGGCCCTGGTGGGTGTAGCTCAGCTGGCAGAGCACTTGGTTGTGGTCCAAGATGTCGGGGGTTCAAGTCCCCTCACTCACCCCAGCTCCGGAAGGGGCCGAATCCGATCCCGGATTCGGCCCCTTCCGCGTTTCCGGAGGTCGGAGGCCACGGCGCCGGGGTCAGCGCGCCAGGGGCACAGGGGCGCCGGGGGCACGGGGCGCCGGGGTTACGAGGACGGGCGCAGGAGGTCCGGGTCGAAGGCGGCGGCGGCGAGTCGCATGACGTACGGGGACTCCGAGCCGTCCTTGTTGCCGGTGGGGTTGAGGCTGTAGACGGCGACGCGGCGGAGGTCGCGGGTGGCGAACACGCCGCTGGTGTAGCCGGGGCGCGAACCGGTCTTGCCCCAGGCCGTCACGCCGTTCGGAAGGGTGAAGCGCATCAGGCCCGCGCTGAAGCAGGCGTGACCGGTGTCGGGGCCGAGATTGCAGTGGCTGTCGTCGGCGTACTTCACGTCCGGCACGGTGAACATGGCGGCCAGGACGGAGCGCGGGACGACCCGGCCCTGGAAGATCGCGCGGATGAAGCGGGTCAGGTCGGCGTCGCTGGAGATCATCCCGCCCTCGGCCCACGGGTAGGGGCTCTGCTCCGACACGTCGGCGAGGACGGTCTTCCCGTCCCTGGTCACCGCGACGTAGCCGTGCGCGTGCGGGCCGGGGAGGCGCGGGTCGCGGCGGTCCAGGACGTAGGTGGAGCGCAGGTTCAGCGGGCGCAGGACGCGGGCCCGGACCTCGTCCGCGTAGGTGCGTCCGGTCACCTTCTCGATCAGGAGGCCGGCGACGTAGTAGTTGAGGCCGTTGTAGCGCTGGCTGGTGCCGGGCGCGAAGTCCCTGGGCGCGGTCATGGCGTCGGCGACGATCTGCCGCGGCGTCCAGCTGTCGAAGCGGTGGTCCACGAACCACTGGTTCGGGTCGCCCTGCGGGTCGCCGAGGTGGCCGCCGGTCGGGAGGCCGCTGGTGTGGTCGAGCAGCTGCCGGACGGTCACCGTCGGGTACCCGGCGGGCAGCAGGCCGGGCAGGTAGTGCTGGACAGACCCGTCGAGGTCGATCCGGTGCTCGGCGACGAGCTGGAGGACGACGGCGGCGGTGAAGACCTTCGTGATGCTCCCGGCGCGGAACCGTCCGTCCGCGGGGACGGGCTCGCCGGTCTTCACGTTCCCGACGCCGGACGTCCCGCTCCAGTGCCCGGCGGATCCGGTGATCTCGACCATCGCTCCGGTGACGGTCCTGTCGGGCAGGCCGGCGATCGCCGCGCGCAACGTCGCCGGGTCGAGCGGCGGCAGCTTGACCTGCGGCTTCGTGCCCGCGGGCGGCGTCGCGTCCGCGGACGGCTCGGCGTTTCCAGGCGGCTTCGCGTCCGCGGGGGGCGTCGCGTCCGCGTGCGGCGGGGTTGGGGTCAGGCGCGTCGTCGCGGCGGATGCGGTCGCGGTGCTCACCGCCACGGACGCGGCCAGGACGGCCGCCGTGAGCACCAGCGGCCTTCTCGTCCTCGAATTCCTCATGCGAACGATTAGATCGGCGGTCACGGGGGCGAGCCCATGTCGCTGGTTTCCGTCTTCGCGGTGGTCCTGGCTGCACCGGGGCGTTACAGGAGGATGGAGTGTCCGGTGGGCTCGGGTAGTGCCACCAGGGCGTCCGGCGTGGCGGCGGTGACCGGCGGTTACAGATGGACGGAGCACTTCACCAGCGTCGTGCGCCGTGGGACGGTCGGCGCGGGACCCCGCCGGAGAGGACGCCGTGACCGAGCCCCTGACCGAGCCCCTGACCGAGCCCGTGACCGAGCCCGTGACCGTGGACCTGCTGGACCCCGACCTGCTGCGCGACCCGTTCGCGGGGTTCTCCCGGCTGCGCGAGCTGTCGCCGATGGTGCAGGTCACGTACGGGAGCGCGGGGACGCCGCTGTGGCTCGTCACGCGGTACGAGGACGTCCGGAAGGTGCTCGGCGACCGGCGGTTCGTGAACAGCCCGGCGAACGTGCCGGGGCTCGGGCTGGAGGACGTCCGGGCCGAGGCGTTCCGCGGCATGGGGATCGAGGACGAGTACGCGGCCTACCTGCTGCGCACCGTCCTGGACGCCGACGGGGACGATCATCTGCGGCTGCGCCGGCTCGTCGCGCGGACGTTCACGGCGCGGCGCGTCCAGGAGCTCCAGCCGCGCGTCCGGAACATCACCGCCGGGCTGCTCGACCGGCTGCCCGTCCGGGACGGCGTCGTCGATCTCGTGGAGGACTTCGCCTACCCGCTGCCGATCACGGTGATCTGCGAGCTGGTCGGCATCCCGGCGGACGACCGCGGACGGTGGCGGGAGTGGGGCCGGGCCCTGATGCGGCAGGACGACCCGGGCGGCATCGGCGCCGCCGTCGCGGGCATCGTCCACTGCGTCGAGGACCTGATCGGGCGGCGCCGGGTCGAGCCCGCCGACGACCTGATCACGGCGCTGATCCGCGTCCACGACGAGGACGGCTCGGTGCTCAGCGGGTTCGAGCTGGTCACGCTGGTGCTGGCGATCGTCCTGGCCGGGCACCAGACGACCGCGCACCTGATCGGGAACGGCGTGCTGGCGCTGCTCGACCATCCGGACCAGCTGGCGCTGCTGCGCTCCGACCCGTCCGGGCGGATGGCGGGGGCCGTTCACGAGCTGATGCGGTGGTGCGGGCCGGTGCAGGCCACGCGGTTCCGCTACGCGACCGAGGACGTCGAGATCGGCGGGAAGATCCTGCGGAAGGGCTCGCCGGTGATGGCGAGCCTGGTGTCCGCCAACTTCGACCCGCGCCAGTTCGAGGACCCTCACCGGTTCGACATCACCCGCCAGCCGGACGGCCGCCGCGAGTCCCACGTGGGCTTCGGCCACGGCCTGCACTACTGCCTGGGCGCGGCCCTCGCCCGCCAGGAGGCCGAGGTCGCGTTCACCGCCCTGCTCGCGCGCTTCCCGGAAATGTCCCTGGCCGTCCCCCGGGACCGGCTCAGCCGGACCAGCGTCCCCGGCACCTGGCAGTTGGCCTCGCTGCCCGTCCGGCTCGGCGCTCAGCCGTGAAGCAGGACGGCCGATCGGCGAACCCGCCGGCCACCGCACAGCGCAGAACGGCGGGTCTGACGGCGACCGGACGGCGCAGAACGGCGGGCCCGTCAGCTACCGGACGGCGGAGCGGCGGGTCTGACGGCGATCGGACGATGCAGAGCTGCGGTCTGACGGCGTTCGGTTGAAGGTTGTTGAGAACGCGTTCGGACTCCGGCGAACCGGGCACGGAAGGCGCGAGGCGTCCGTTGATCAGGAGGAACGCCGCCGATCGGAGCGCGCCCGGGCCGCCGGAGGGGGCGGACCGCGGACGGGCTTCCGGCCGACCCCGTGGTATCTGAATGATCGTCGGGTTATGCTCCTGACCTGCCCACCGTGAACGCGACAGCCGGAGACGGGATGAGCGTGGACGAGACGGCCCCCCTTCGCGTACTGGTGGTGGGCGGTGACGCGTCCGCACGCGCGGACGTCGCCCGCCTGCTGTCGGCGAGCGACGAGCTGAACGTGGTCGCCGAGGCCGGTGAGGCCGCCGCGGCGGTCGAGCTGGCCGGGCGGCTGCGTCCCGACGTCGTCCTGCTGGACGCCTCCGCCGCGCGCGCCGGGCGCACCGCCGAACTCGCCCGCGGCTCCCGCGTCTTCGTCCTCGCCGGGCCGGACGACTCGGGCGCGGTCGACTCGGCCGTCCGCGGCGGGGCCTGCGGCCACCTGGTCCCGGGCGCGTTCACCGCCCGCGACGTGCTGCGCGGCGTCCGGGACGCGAGCCGGATCAGCATGGGCCTGTCCGCCCGCGAGTCCGAGGTGATGGATCTGATCGCCAGCGGGCGGTCCAACGGCGAGATCGCGCGGCAGCTCTTCCTCAGCGAGAAGACCGTCAAGAACCACGTGAACCGCATCTACGCCAAGCTCGGCGTCAGCTCCCGCGCGACCGCGATCGCCCTCTGGCGCGGCCTCGTCAGCGCCCTCCCCGGCCGCGACTGACCCCCGGACGGGCCCGCTCGGCGGGGCGGGATAAACCGATTCGCGCAGGGCTCGGGGCCCTGCTACTCTCTTTCTCGTCGCCAGGGAGGCCACGGAGCCGACCGGAACGACAACGCGCCGTTAGCTCAATTGGCAGAGCAGCGGACTCTTAATCCGCGGGTTCGGGGTTCAAGTCCCTGACGGCGCACCCGCCACGAATGCCCCGGGCCGCTCAGCCGCGCCCGGGGCATTCGGCTTTTCTTCGCCGAGCGCATGAACCGGCGGGACCGTTCCTGGTTCACTGGAGGGCACTCCCGCCTCGCCGGGAGGCGACCGCCCGCCCGTCGCGGTGAACAGGGGCCAAGCCGATGGACGATTACCAGGCGATCGTGGTCCGCAACCCGGACCACCGCGTCGTCGCCCTGTACGGCGACCTCGACGCGGCCAGCATGCCCGCGCTGGAGGCCGAGCTGTTCTGCCTGCTCACCGAGAGCGATCTGCCGCTCGTGGTGAGCCTGGACGGCGTCGCGTTCTGCGACACCGGCTGCCTGCGCTCGCTGCTCCAGGCCGTCCGGCACGCGGACGCCGTGGGCTGCCGGCTGGCGTTCTGCTGCCAGCTGGAAGACCTGCTCCGCGTCCTTCGAGCCGGTCCCTGGACGCAGCACATGTGCGTCTGGCCGACCGTCGAAGAAGCGGTGGAGGCCGTCCTCCCCCCTTGACCCGGCGCCCACCGTCGCGGTGCTGGGCCGCCGCGAAAGCGCCCGCCGCCGCGGTGCCGGGCCGCCGCAAAGGCGCGCGCCGCCGCAGTGCCGCGCCGCAGTGCCGCGCCGCCGTTCAAAGGCGCGTCCGCCGTCGCTGTGCCGTGCGCCGTTCAAAGGCGTTCGCCGTCGTCGTGCCGGGCCGCCGCAAAGGCGTCCGTCGTTGCGGCGCCGGGCGGACGGAGCGGCGAGCGGACGGAGCGCTGGGCGGCCTTCCGGGACGGTGACGGCGCTTCGCGGTCAGGTGCTCGCGGGAGTTCCGGTCAGGCGCGGAAGGACGGTTTGCGGCGTCAGCGGCAGGTCGCGGAAGCGGACGCCGGTGGCGTCGTGGACGGCGTTGGCGATCGCGGCGGCCGTGCCGACGATGCCGATCTCGCCGATGCCCTTGGCGGCGATGGGGTTGAGGTCGGCGTCGTCCTCGTCCAGCCAGAACGCGTCGATGGACAGGACGTCCGCGCAGGCGGGGACGTGGTACTGGGCGAGGTCGGTGTTGACGAAGCCGCCGTCGCGGTCGAAGACGGTGTGTTCGGTGAGCGCCATGCCGAGGCCCATCGTCATGCCGCCGATGAACTGCGAGCGGGCGAGGACGGGGTCGATGACGCGTCCCACGGCGTAGACGCCGAGGAGGCGCGGGACGCGGATCTCGCCGGTGACGGGGTCGACGGTCACTTCGGCGAAGTGCGCGCCGAACGCGTGCCTGGAGTAGTCGGGCTCGTTCTTGATCTCGTCCGCCGTGTCGGCGAGGGCTTCACGCGCGTCGGGTTCCGCCAGAAGCTTCTCGCACGCGCGCACGACGGCGGTTCCCCAGCTCGCGGTTCCGGTCGAGCCGCCGGCGAGGGGCGCCTTCGGGAAGGCACTGTCGCCGAGTTCGAGCGTGACGGCGGACGGTTCGACGCCGAGCGCTTCGGCGGCGACCCGGGTGAGGGCGGTGCGGGCGCCCGTGCCGATGTCCACGGCCGCGATGCGGACGGTGTAGTGGCCGTTCCCGTCGCGGCGTGCCATGGCCTGGCTCGGCGCGCGGTTGGCGGGATACGTCGAGGCGGCCACACCCAGTCCGGTATAGGACGGTGTGGGGCTGCCCCATCCGAAGCGGCTCGCGCCCTCGCGCAGGCATCCGATGAGGTTGCGCGAGCTGAACGGGTGGCCGGAGGTGGGGTCGTTCTCCGGCTCGTTGCGGATCCGGAGCTCGATCGGGTCCAGGTCGAGGGTCCTCGCCAGCTCGTCCATCGCGCATTCGAGCGCGTACATGCCCGAGGCCTCGCCGGGCGCGCGCATCCAGGACGTGCTGGGCACGTCGAGGCGCGCGAGGCGTCCGGCGAGGCGGCGGTTCGGGGCGCGGTACATCACGCGGGACGGCTTGATCGCCTCCTCGGCGAAGTCGCGGACGGTCGAGGTCTGCTCGTTCGACTCGTGGACGAGGACGGTGAGATGTCCGTTCCGGTCCGCGCCGAGCCGGACGCGCTGGGCCGTCGGCGACCGGTAGCCGGTGATCGCGAACATCTGCTGGCGGGTCACCGCGAACCGGACGGGCCGTCCGACGGCGCGGGCGGCCATCGCGGCGAGGACGACGTGGGGGCGCGGCGTCCCCTTCGAGCCGAAACCGCCGCCGACATGCTGTGCGATGACGCGAACGTCGCTCTTGTCCAGTTCGAAGAGCCGCGCGAGCGTGGACTGGACGCGGGACGGCCCCTGGTTGGAGTCGTACACGGTGAGCTTTCTGTCACCGTCCCAGCAGGCGAGTGTGGCGTGCGGCTCCATCGGATTGTTGTGCTCCGGTGGGGTTCGGTAAGTCGCGTCCAGTTGGACGGCGGCGGACGCGAACGCGGCGTCCGGATCGCCCATCTCCACCGTGTCGCCGTGCGGCTCCTCGTCCTGCGTCTCGGCCGGGCTCCGCAGCCTGAGGCTCGGCGCGCGCTCGTCGCGGTAGTCGACGCGCAGCACCCGGGCGGCCTCGCGGGCCGTCTCGGACGTTTCCGCGATCACCGCGGCGACGAGCTGTCCCCGGTAGGAGACCCGGCGGCTCTGGAACACGTTGAGCTCGCCGTCCTGGTCGTCCCGCGTGAGGCGCGGCGCGTTCTCGCAGGACAGTACGCCCAGGACGCCCGGCATGGCGAGCACCTCGGCGGCGTGCACGGCCTCGATCTCGCCGCACGCGATCGTCGAGGTCACGGCGGACGCGTACGCGACGTTCTCGACGGGGAACTCGTAGGCGTAGCGGGCCGCGCCGGTGACCTTGTCCCGCCCCTCGATGCGGCTCACGACAGCTCCTCCAGCGTGCGGACGATCAGGCCCCGGACCAGCGCGATCTTGTACCCGTTGTCGCGCAGCGGCTGGGCGTCCTCCAGTTCGGCCTCGGCGACACGGGCGAAATCGCTTCGGGTGGCGGATTTGCCTTGCAGTTCGCGTTCCGCCCGCCGGGCGCGCCATGGTTTCGCGGCGACCCCGCCGAGCGCGATGCGGCTGTCCTGGACGACGCCGTTCCGGACGTCCAGCGCGGCGGCTATCGAGACCAGCGCGAAGGCGAACGACGCGCGCTCGCGCACCTTCTTATAGGTGCCCGTCATGCGAGGCGACGGCGGGATGCGGACGTGCGTGATGAGATCGCCCGGACGGAGCGCCGAGTTCTCGGCCGGATCGTCCCCGTACAGCTCGTCCAGGGAGAACTCGCCGCGTCCGTGGACCAGGACGGTCGCGTCCAGCGCCGCCAGCGCCACGGCCATGTCGGACGGATGCGTCGCGATGCACTCGGACGTGTGGCCGTAAATGGCGAGATTGTGGTGGTCGCCCTCGCGCGCCGAGCAGCCCGCCCCGCGCTCGCGCCGGTTGCAGGCGCGCGTGACGTCCTGGAAGTACGAGCAGCGGGTCTGCTGCAGCAGGTTCCCGCCGACCGTCGCCATGTTCCGGATCTGCCCCGACGCCCCGGACAGCACCGCCCGCGCCAGCATCGGGAACCTCTCCCGCACGGCGGGATGCGCCGCGAGATCCGAGTTCCGGACGGCCGCGCCGATGAGCAGCCCGCCGCCGCCGCCGTCGTCCTCGACGCGGTCGCAGGGCAGGCGCGTGACGTCGACCAGCCGGTTCGGCAGCGCGACGCCGAGCCGCATGAGATCGACCAGGTTCGTCCCGCCGCCGAGGTAGGCGGAGCCTTCGGTGTGCTCGGCGACGGCCGCGTCCGGAGACTCGGCTCGCGCGTACGAGAAGGGCTTCACTCGGCGGTCCTCCGCACGGCCTCGACGATGTTCGGATAGGCACCGCAACGGCACAGGTTCCCGCTCATGCGCTCGCGGATCTCCTCGTCGGTCAGGTCCGGCGCTCCGGCGAGGTCCTCGGTGACCGCGCTCGGCCAGCCCGCCTTCACCTCGTCCAGCATCCCGACCGCCGAACAGAGCTGGCCGGGCGTGCAGTAGCCGCACTGGAAGGCGTCGCATTCGACGAAGGCGCTCTGGATCGGGGCCGGCTCGCCGCCGTCCGCCAGGCCCTCGACCGTGGTGACCTCGGCGCCGTCCGCGGCGACGGCGAGCACCAGGCACGAGTTCACCCGCCGCCCGTCCAGCAGGACGGTGCACGCACCGCACTGGCCGTGGTCGCAGCCCTTCTTCGGCCCGGTCACGTCGAGCCGCTCGCGCAGCAGGTCGAGCAGCGACGTGCGGGTGTCCACGGCGATCCGGCACGGCCGCCCGTTCACCCCTAGGCCGACCTGGGCATTCTCCGTCATGATCCGGAACGTACCCAGCGTCCGGGCACGGAACCGCTCCCGGAGCACGGGCTCGGCGCCCGCTCCCGCAGCAGCCCAAGACTGCCGTCAGCGCAGCTCAACGCCGCTCCAAAGATGCAGCTCCCTTCTGCGCGGACAACTCTGGGTTTTACGCGGACGGCTGTGGACGGGCGGCTCGGCGCGGACAGCTCAGCGCGGACGGCTCGGCGCGGACGGCTCGGGCCGACGGTTTGGGGGGACGGGTCAGACGACGCAGCGGCAGTAGAGGCGGCGGCCGCATTGCAGCGCCTGGCGGGCGAGGGCGCAGAAGTCCTCCAGGAGCACGGTGAGCCCTTCGGTGTCGGCTTCGCCGTCGAACTCGTCCGTCCGCGCCCACTGCTCGGCGACCCGGGCGAACACCTCGGGCTCTCCGGCGGCGAGTGCCCTGGTCAGGCCGTCCGAGAGGGTGACGACGACCGCCTCGCACTCGGGCGTGGCGGCCACGAGCTTGGCGTGCCGGGCGTCCTCGGTGACCTCGTCGTAGGTGCGGCCGGTCAGCAGCGCCTCCAGCGTCCCCAACTGGACGGCGGGCTCGATCCCCTTGGCCTCCAGCGTCCCGAGCGCGCCCAGCGACGGGAGCTCCAGGGCGGCCGCGGCGGTCGCGTCGTCGTTTGCCGCGAAGTATTCGAACACTGCGCTCACGAGAACAGCCTGGCATCCGGCACCGACATTTCGATCCGGCCCGAGGTCCCTTCACGCTTCCGCAGGTGAAAGCGCTCTCCCGGAGAGTTATCCACAGATCATGGATCCGTTTCCGTTCGATGGCGGCGGGTGCCACGATCGGAGTGCGGGTCGGGAGAGCGACGGAAGGGAGGTGATCAGAGCCGGCCGCGGCGGCGCTTGGGGCGGAGGCGTTCCAGTTGCCACCAGGCCAGCACGGTGAAGACGACGCCCAGCCCGGCGAGCACGCCCATGTCCAGGGACCAGGTGTTCAGGTCGGGGAGCCAGATGCGGTCGGGTTCCAGGGACGACGGGATGATGTGGCCGAGGTCCACGGTGGCGGCCGTGGCGGCCAGGCCCCAGCGGGACGGCGCCAGCCAGGCGATCTGTTCCAGGCCGGGTTTGCCCGCGAGGCGGACCAGCGCGCCGCACAGCACGAGCTGGGCCATCGACAGGACGATCAGCAGCGGCAGGGTCTTCTCGGAGCTGTTCACCGACGCCGAGACCAGTAGGCCGAGGGTCATCGAGACCAGGCCGAGCAGTCCGGTCGCGAGGACCAGTTCCAGGAACGGCGAGGTGAAGGTGCCGGACGCGGGCAGCTTCACCCCCAGCAGCCCGATGCCGACGAGCACCACGGCCTGCACGGTCGTGATCAGGCCGAGCACCAGCAGTTTGGAGGTGAGATAGACGCCCGCCGACAGCCCGGCGGCGCGTTCCCTGCGGTAGATCGTGCGTTCCTTCACCAGCTCGCGGACCGCGTTGCCGGTGCCGACGAAGCAGGACGCGAAGATCAGCACCATCAGCTTGGATGCGGCGTCGGCGTTGGTTCCGGGCGGTCCGACCAGACCCTTGGGGGCGGGGATCGCGGCGATCAGGCCGCCCATGATCAGCGGCATCAGGCCGAGCAGTACCAGATAGGACCGATCGGAGGTGATCACCGCGAGGTAGCGGCGGCACAGCGTGGAGAGCTGGGCGAGCTTGCTCTGCCGGGGCGGCGGCGGGGCGGGCGGCCTGGCGTCGGTGGGGCCGACGGCACCGCCCATGCCGTACCCCACGTACCGGGACCAACGCGGCGACGTGCGGAACTCGCCCGCCCAGTCGCGGTCGGGCTCGCGGTCGAACGCCTGGAACACCTCGGCCCACGACTTCGCGCCGAAGTGCACCAGGCCCTCCTCGGGCGGGCCGTAGTAGGCCATGCGCCCGCCGGGGACGAGCACCAGGAGCCTGTCGCACGCGCGGAGGTTCTCGGTGCTGTGGGTGACCACGATGACCGTCCGGCCGTCGTGCGCCAGGTCCTTCAGCAGTTCCATGACCGTCTTGTCCAGGCCGGGGTCGAGGCCCGACGTCGGCTCGTCCAGGAAGAGGAGCGATGGCTTCGTCAGCAGTTCGAGCGCCACCGAGACCCGCTTGCGCTGGCCTCCCGACAGCTTGTCGATGCGGGTCCGCGCGTGCGGGGTGAGGCCGAGTTCGGCCAGCACCTCGTCCACCCGCCGCTCCCGCTCGTCCTTGCGGGTGTCCCCCGGGAACCGCAGCTCGGCCGCGAACAGCAGCGCCTGCCGCGTCGCGAGCTGCGTGTGCAGGATGTCCTCCTGCGGGACGAGCCCGATGCGGTGCCGCAGCTCGTCGTAGTCGGAGTACAGGTCGCGGCTGTCGTAGCGGACGGTCCCCTCCGTCGCGGGCCGCGTCCCGGTCACCGCGCCGAGCAGCGTCGACTTCCCCGCCCCGGACGGCCCGATCACCGCGACCAGCGACCGCTCCGGGATCGGGAAACCGACGCCGTCCAGCAGCACCTTGCCCTCGGGCGTCCGGACGGTGAGGTCCTGCACGAGCACGGACACGTCCCCGGTGTCCACGTACTCCCGCAGCTCGGTGCCCACCAGCCGGAACGTGGCGTGCCCGACCCCGACGAGGTCCTCCTCGGTCACCACCGCCCGCTCGATCCGGACCCCGTTCACGTACGTCCCGTTGTGGCTCCCCAGGTCCGCGATCTCGGCCCGCCCGTGCCCCGTCATCCGCAGTTCGGCGTGATACCGCGACACGACCAGGTCGGGAACGACGACGTCGTTGTCAGGCGCCCGCCCGATCCGCAGCGCCTCCCCGACGCCCTGCTCAGGGCGCTCACTCCCGCGCCCACGCCCGAACCCGCCGCCCCGTCCCGTCCCCCGATCCGTCCCACGGCCCGGCACCCAGCCGGTGCCCCGCCCCGCCTGCTGCTCACGCCCAGCACCCGCGCCGGGCGACGCGTCCAGCCCCCGTCCGGCACCAACCCCGACCTGCCCGAACCCGCCCTCCTGCCCGGCCCCTCGTTCCCGCCCCCAGCCAGCAACGCCAGCCGAGCCAGCCCCCCACTCAGCGTTCCCAGCCCGTCCGCCGTCCCTGGCCCGATCGGCACCAGCCCGACCGGCCGCCGCGTCCGGGCCCGCGCTCGCTGACCAGCCCGCATCACCGGGCCGGCCCGCACCTTCGGCCGGTCTCCCACCAGCGCCCCGGCCGACGCCTCCAGCCGCGCCGGCACCGGGTGCCCACTCTGCGTTCCCCGGCCGTCCGCCGCCCTCGGCTCGGCCGCTGCCGCCGCGCCGGCCGGCGTCCCCGGCCCGTCCGGCGTCCTCGGCTCGGCCGCTGCCGCCGCGCCGGCCGGCGTCCCCAGGCCGTCCGGCTCCCGCCGCCCAGTCAACTCCTCCGTTCCCTGGCCGGCCGGCGTCTCCGGCCCGTCCGGCGCCCGGCGCCCAGTCGGCTCCTCCGTTCGCCGGCCGGTCAGTGTCGCGGGCTCGTCCGGCGTTTCCGGCCTGGTCGGGGGCTCCGGGCTGGTCGGCGCTTCCGGGGCGGGCGGAGTTTCTGGCGGGGCCCTGCGGGCCGGCGTCCGGAGGGTAGGGGGCGGCGGCGCCTGGGTGGCGTGGAGGTGCCTGGTCGTTGTCGGGCGGCCCGTGGTCGCGCCCGGTTTGGGGGGTTCGGTGGGGGTCGTAGCCGGGCGCCGGGCCGCGGCCTGCTTCCGAGGGACGGGCGGAGGGCGGTCCGTAGCCGGCGGCTGGCGCACGGCCGGATTGCGGGCCGTAACCGGAAGGGGCGGCGGAGCCTTGGGCGGGGTGAGGTTGTCGGGAGTCGGCGGAGGAGGCGGGCTGGCGGGGGGTGGGGAGTTTGATGATCTGGCTGGGGTTGCGGTCCACGCCGGGGCGGTGGTCCGGGGGGCGGACGGCGGAGCAGGCGAGGGGTGCGCCGTCGGTGGGGTGGCCCAGGCGGAAGAGGTGTTCGCCGTCGATGACGAGGCGCTGGACGCGGTGGCCGTCGAGGAAGGTTCCGTTCCGGCTGCCCGCGTCCTCGATGACCCATCCGTCCGGACCCGACCAGAGCGCGGCGTGCCGCCAGGAGACGCGGCCGTCGTCGAGGACGATCTCGGAGTCCGGGTCGCGCCCGATCCGGTACGTCCCGCCCGGACGCAGCCGATGTACCCGCTCCCGTGTCCGGACGACCAGGAGCGGCGGTGCCATGGACCCGGCCGAGGGACCCGCCGTCATGTCCGGAGTGTAAGACGTCGCACCCGCCATTGACAGGACGGATCCGGCGGCTTTGCATGAAGTCCATGCCGACCCGGCGGATACCCGCGCGATCGACGGCCGCACGGGGGATGTCGGTGCAGGGTGGTGGGGCCGGTGGACGCTGCGGTGACACGTGAGGACCGGCTGCCCCGGCGGCGCCGGCGGCGGCGCTGGCCGCTCGTCCTCGGGATCGTGCTCGTCGTGCTGGTGGTCCTCGCGATCGTCGTCGACCGGGTGGCCCTCTTCATCACCGAGGACGCCATGGCCGGCGAGATCAAGAAGCAGGGCTTCCCGGCCAAGCCGGACGTGACCATCGAGGGCTTCCCGTTCCTGACGCAGGTCGCGAGCCGGCACTTCGACGACGTGCGGCTGAAGGCGAAGAACATCCCGGCCGGGCCGCTGAACGTGACCCGCCTGGACGCGCGCGCCACGGACGTGAAGCTCAACTCCGACTACCAGAGCGGGACGCTGGGCCATGTCACCGGCGACGCCTTCGTCGGGTTCGGCGATCTCTCCAAGGCCGGGGGCAGCGAGCTGAGCCTGGAGGCGGACGGCCCGGACAAGGTGAAGGCCAAGGTCGGCGCGTTCGGCGTGGACGCCACCGCCATCGCGTCGGTCACCAAGGAGGGCAACAACATCCACGTCAGGGCGCTCTCGGCGGAGGGCCTCGACCTGAGCGACCTGGGCAACGACCTCGACTTCACCGTTCCGGTCGGCGGCCTCCCCCTGGGCATGCGCTTCGACAGCCTGACCGTGACCAGTTCCGGCGTGCTGCTCCGTGTCAGCGGCTCCCACGTGGTCTTCAGCCAGTAGTGGCCACAGGGCGGCCGAGCGTCCCGGTTCCGGGCCGGGACGCCGGTGGTCAGCGTGCTGAGCACGGGCTCGGTGCTGCTAAAGTTAGGGGTGTTGCCAGCGAGGTCGCGCCTCGCGAGGGCGACTCGCGCCGTTAGCTCAATTGGCAGAGCAGCGGACTCTTAATCCGCGGGTTCGGGGTTCAAGTCCCTGACGGCGCACCCGCCATCGAGCCGGGCATCCTCTCGTTCAGGATGCCCGGTTTCGTCATTTCCGGCCGAGAAGTGAGGACGCCGACGCGCCCCCGGTCCCTCAGCCGCAGTCACGTCGGGCGAGTCGCAGGCGGTCGGGGGGCGGGTCAGGCCATTCGGGGGTGGGACGAGAGGTGTTCGCCCACCTGGCGGACGAGGACGGCCATCTCGAAGCTGATCTGGGACGGGTCCACGTCCGCGTCGCTCAGGACGGTCAGGGAGGCGCCCTCGCCCGCGGCGGTGACGAACAGGAAGGCGTCGCGCATCTCGATGATCGTCTGGTGGACGTCGGACGCGCCGAAATGGGTGCGGGCTCCCTGGGCGAGGCTCTGCAGCCCGGCGGCCAGGGCGGACAGGTAGTCGGCGTCCTCGCGGGACAGCCCGGAGGAGGCGCCCATCAGGATGCCGTCCGCGGACTGCAGGACGGCCCGGCTGACCTGCGGCACCCGCCGGACCAGGCCGTCGATCAGCCAGTCGAGCCGGTCGGTCGTCTCGCCCCGCTGCGGCGTCACGGGAGTTCCTCTCGTCGGGATCCAGGGGTCCGGCGTCGGCGTCGGCGTCACCGAACGTCGTCACATGATCGCACCGCCGTCGCGCCAAGATCCACAAAACCAGACAAATGATCAAATCAACGGCTAGGGTGTCCCGAGTTTTCGTCCGACACCCGTCCCCGCTCCCCGCCTCCCGATCCCGCCTTCCGTCCCCGCTTCCCCGTTGTGTCCCCGCCCGTTGCTCCCCGACGCCTGAGAGACGACACCGTGAAGAGCTCTCGTCGACGCTCGATCCGAATCTCGCTCTACAGCATGCTCGTCATCCCGCTGGTCTCCCTGGTGGTGCTCTGGGCCTTCGCCGCGCAGAGCGTCGCGTCGCAGGCCATCGACCAGCGGCACATCGACACCGCCAACAAGATCTACGGCAACGCCGTCCAGCCCATGCTGATCACGCTGGCGCAGGAGCGCCAGGAGTCGGTGGTCTGGATCGCGTCCCGCCGCAGGCAGCCGCGCGCCGCCATGGACGCCGTCCGGCAGAGGATGGACGGCACGATCGTCCAGATGAACCGGGCCGCCCGGTCCGGATCGTTCCAGGACACGCTGACGCCGCTGATGAAGGAGCGGCTCGCGACCCTGATCGACAAGCTCAACCGGATCAACACGGTCCGCGGCCAGGTCGACTCCGGCGCGTTCGACAAGCTGACGGCGTTCAACGCCTACAACGACATCCTCGACTCGCACTTCCGGTTCATCTACCTGCTGGTGGCCGAGAACGGGTACCAGCAGGCGTACCACCTGACCGGCATGTCCCGCGCGATGGAGCTGGCCGGACGCGAGGCCGCGCTGGTCGGCGGCGTCCTGGTCAGCGGCGGCCGGATGAGCGCGGACGAGCGGACCGCGATCGCGCAGCTCGTGTTCGAGCGCCGCTACCTGGAGACCTCCAGCCTGTCGGAGTTCAACGAGGCCAACGGCGCGCCCTACAAGGCGGCGCTCGGATCGGCGCAGGCCAAGAACTTCACGGCCGTGGAGAACCGGATCCTCGCCGTCTCGTCCGCGGCGAAGCTCAAGCTGAGCCCCACCACGTGGCAGGCCGCGGTCGGCGGCTACCTCCAGCAGATGGACGGCGCGCTCGGCAAGTCCCGCGTCACGCTGGCCGGGGACGCCAAGAGGACCTCCGACGACACGCTCACGCGGCTCGCCCTCATCGGCGCCGTCGGCCTGGTCGCGCTGCTGCTGACCGCCCTGCTGATGCTCCGGTTCGGCCGCCGCATCGTCCGCGACCTGCGCGACCTGCAGGGCGCGGCGCACGACCTCGCCGACCAGCGGCTGCCGGACGTCGTCACCCGGCTGAAGCGCGGTGACGAGGTGGACGTCGCCGTCGAGGCCCCGCCGCTCGCGGTCGGGCGGTCGGCGGAGGTCGGCAGCGTCGCCGACGCGTTCTCGACCGTCCAGCGCACCGCGATCGAGGCCGCCGTCGGCCAGGCGGACCTGCGCAAGGCGGTCAGCAGCGTGTTCCAGAACCTCGCCCGCCGCAACCAGTCGCTGCTGCACCGCCAGCTGTCCATGCTGGACACCCTGGAGCGCAAGGCCGCCGACCCCGACGACCTCGCCGACCTGTTCGCGATCGACCACCTCACCACGCGTATGCGGCGGCACGCGGAAGGCCTGATCATCCTGTCCGGCGCGACGCCGGGGCGCGGCTGGCGGCGTCCGGTCAGCATCCTGGACGCGCTGCGCGGCGCGATCGGCGAGATCGAGGACTACGCGCGGGTCGAGGTCGTCAGCTCGGCCGAGGAGGGCATCGACGGCGCGGCCGCCGCCGACGTCGTCCACCTGCTGGCCGAGCTGATCGAGAACGCCGTCACGTTCTCGCCGCCGAACACGCCGGTCGAGGTGGACGCGGGCCTGGTCGGACGCGGCTTCGTCGTGGAGATCCAGGACCGGGGCCTCGGCGTCGGCCCGGAGAAGCTGGCCGTCCTCAACGAGCGGCTCGCCCGCGAACCGGAGTTCGACCTGTCCGGCGGCGAGCAGCTCGGCCTGCTGGTCGTCGGGACGCTGGCGCACCGGCACGGCATCCGGGTCGTCCTGGAGCCGAACTCGTACGGTGGTCTGAAGGCGATCGTCCTGCTGCCGCACTCGATCGTCGTCTCCGCCGACCGGATCAACCACCCGGACGCCTCGTCCGAAACCGCCACCTCCGACGCATCCGCCGCAGAGCCGCACAAGCCCTCTGCTGATCCAGAGCCGCACCTGGTCGCTGCCGCAGCGCACCCGCGCGACACGTATGCCGGCACGGACGCGCACATGCCGTCCGCCGCCGGAGACCTTCACGGAGCGTCGGCCCCCGTTCCGCCCGGAACGCCCGTCGACGCGAACTCGCACGAGGCATCTGCCGGGGCGGTTCCGCGTATGACGGCAGCCGACCCACAGCCGCACGGCGCGTTGCCCGAAACCGACCCGCACTGGACGCCTGCCAGGGCGGATGCGCGTATGCCCGCCGAGGTGGCGGGAGCGCGCGGGGAGGACGAGGAGCGGTCTCGCTCGTCCAGGGGCCGGACGGGCGGGATCGGCGGTTGGGGCGACGGGTCCGAGGTGCAGCAGGGGACCGGCGCCCACGCCCGCCCCGCAAACGAGCCCGACGCCCAGGACCCGCACGCCCGCCCCGGAAGCGGGGCCGACGCGCAGGGCTCGCATGCCCGGCCCGCGAGCGCGGCCGAGACGCACGGCACTCACGCCCGGCCCGAAGGCGAGCCGGAGATGCCGAGGGCGCGCGCTCACTCCGAAGGCGAGCCCTCGACGCGGGGAACGCACGCTCAGCACGCAGGCGAGCCGGAGATGCATGCCGGGATGCCCAGGCGGGTTCGGCGGGCGAACCTGGCTCCGCAGCTACGGGACGGCGAGGCCCGGCGGGGCGCCGCCGCTCCGCCGGACGACGAGCCCCAGCGGACGCCCGGACGGTCCCCCGAACGCGCGCGGTCGGTGATGGCGTCCATGCAGAGCGGCTGGCGGCGCGGGCGGGCCGAGGCGCCCGCGCCGCCGCGGTCGGTGCGGTGGAACGACGACGAGGGGGAGCGATGACGGAAGCGGCGATGAGCGCCGAGCAGGTGGGCCGGGCGCTGGACGGCCTGGTGGCGCGGGCGGTGCCGGACGGCGGCGGCGCGGTGCTGCTGTCCAGCGACGGGCTGGTCGTGGCGGCCTCGTCCGGGCTGCCCAGGGAGGACGCCGAGCATCTGGCGGCGCTGGTCGCGGGCGTGCAGGGGCTCGCGCGCGGCGCTTGCCGCCGGTTCTCCGGCGGCGAGGTGATGCAGAGCGTCATCGAGCTGGACTCGATGCTGGTGTTCATGGTGCCCGCCGGCGAGCACGCCGTCCTCGCGGCGCTGAGCCCGGCCGAGGCGGACGCGGGCGCGGTCGCGTTCGCGCTGGCCGATCTCGCCGAGCGGTTCGCCGAGCGGCCCCCGATCCTCCCCCGGCTGTCGGGGTTCGGCGTGAGGTGAGCACGGGTGAGCAATGACCGCTGGCTCGACGAGGACGCGGGGCCGATCTTCCGGCCCTACACCGTCACGCGCGGCCGGACCCGGCCGCGCGACGACACCCTCGACCTGATCTCCCTGCTGGAGGCGACCGGCCTGCCCGCCCCGCGCCGGATCCGGCTCGATCCCGAGCACCGCCGGGTGCTGGCCGTCTGCGCGCAGCCGATCACCTTCGCCGACCTGTCGTCGGAGATCGATCTGCCCGTGGGCGTGGTGCGCGTCCTGGTGGACGACCTGCGCGACGAGAACCTGCTCAGGGTCCTCCGGCCGACCCCGACCGGCGACGTCCCGGACGAGCTCGTACTAAGGAAGCTGCTGCATGGACTACGCGCACTCTGACACCGCCGTCCACGATCCCGCGGTCTCCCGGAGCCAGCCGATCGCGGCGAAGATCCTCGTCGCGGGCGGGTTCGGCGTCGGCAAGACCACGATGGTGGGCGCGATCAGCGAGATCCGCCCGCTGCGCACCGAGGAGCTGCTCAGCGACCGCGGCGTCGGCGTGGACGACACGACCGGCGTCGCGGGCAAGACCAGCACGACCGTGGCCATGGACTTCGGCCGCATCACCATGCGGGACGGCCTGGTGCTGTACCTGTTCGGGACGCCGGGCCAGCAGCGGTTCTGGTTCATGTGGGACGAGCTGGCCCTCGGCGCGGTCGGCGCGGTCGTGCTCGCCGACGTCCGGCGGCTGGCCGACTGCTTCGCCGCCGTCGACTACTTCGAGGACCGCGGCACCCCGTTCGTGGTGGCGGTGAACTGCTTCGACGGCGCCGAGCGCAAGGACCCGGCGGACGTCCGGATCGCGCTGGACCTGGACGAGGACGTCCCGCTGGTCATGTGCGACGTGCGCAGCCGCGAGTCCGCCAAGCAGGTGCTCATCGCGATGGTCGAGCACGTCCTCGCCCGTACGACCGCCGTCCGCGGCTGACAACCCAGCCCCCGCACAGGCTGGCAACCCAACCCCCGCACAGAAGGAGACAAGCGTGAGCGGAAAGCTCGCCGGCAAGGCCGTCCTCATCACCGGTGCCTCGCAGGGCATCGGCGCGGCGACGGCGCGCGTGTTCGCCGGTTACGGCGCGCGCGTCGCGATCGCCGACGTCAACGAGGAGGGCGGGCGCGAGACCGCGGCCCAGATCGAGAAGGACGGCGGCGAGGCCCTGTTCGTCCGCGCCGACGTGACCGTGGGCGCGGACGTGGAGGCCGCCGTGGCCGCGACGGTCGCCGCGTACGGGCGCCTGGACGCGGCCGTCAACAACGCGGGCGTCGAGGAGCAGGGCTCGGCGCTGCACGAGGTCACCGAGGACGCCTGGGACAAGCTCGTCGCGGTGAACCTCAAGGGCGTCTGGCTGTCGATGAAGTACGAGATCCGGCAGATGCTCGCGCAGGGCGGCGGGACGATCGCCAATATGGCGTCCGTCGCGGGCCTGGTCGGCCTGCCGCTCGGCATCTCGGACTACTCGGCGACCAAGGGCGGCGTCGTGGCGATGACGCGCACGGCCGCGATCGAGTACGTCCGGCAGAACATCCGCGTCAACGCGGTCTGCCCGGGCGTCGTCCGCACCGCCCTGCTGGACGCCGCGATCGAGGGCGGCATGTTCACCGAGGCCGAGGCCGCCGCCCTGCACCCGTCCGGCGTCCTGATGGACCCGGAGGACGTCGCCGAGACCTTCGCGTTCCTCTGCTCCGACGAGTCGAAGCACATCACCGGCCAGTCGATCGCCATCGACGCCGGCATGTCCGCCGGCTGACCCCGGTTCCACTCCCGAAGGCCCTCCCCGGCAGCCCGCCGGGGAGGGCTTTCGCGTTAAGCAACCTCGGTTGACAAAGCGAGATTAAGCAACCTAGGTTGCTTATATGAGCGGGGACGAGGCGGGGCGGGATCCGGGGGACGATCTGGCGGCCGTCGTGGCGATGCGGAAGCTGGCGGACCGGCTGGAGGACGCGGCGGTCGAGCGGGCCATGCGGGCCGGGTGGAGCTGGTCGGACGTCGCGCAGGCGCTCGGGGTCACGCGGCAGGCCGTGCACAAGAAGCACGCGAAGCGGCTCATCGACGCCGGGGTCCGGCTGCGGAGGAGGAAGTGATGGGCCGGGTGTACGTGGACGCGCTGCTCGTGCGGGCGGCGGAGGAGGCGCGGCGGGCCGGGTCGCGGACGATGGAGGCCGAGCACGTGCTGCTCGCGCTCGCGGCCGAGCCGGACGGCGACGTGGCGGAGGTGCTCGGGGCCGCGGGGCTGGATTACCAGGGCGTCCAGGACGCTCTGCGGCGCGAGTTCGAGCACGGCCTCGGGACGGCCGGGATCTCGATCGACGACGAGGACGTTCTTCGGCCGCGTGCGGCGCGGCGGCAGCCGTCCGATATCGGGGAGTCGGGGAGGTTCGTCCTTGAGCAGGCGATGGGCACCGTCCGGAAGCGGGACATGCGGGCGCCGCACCTGCTGCTGGGGATTCTGGAGCTGAAGGTCGGGACCGTCCCGCGCGCGCTCGACCTCGCCGGCGTGGACGTCGAGGGCCTGAAGGCCAGGACGCGGGCGTTGCTGTGAGCGTCGCCCTTGAGGTCGAGGACCTGCGGATGCGGTACGGCGACCACGACGTGCTGCGCGGGGTGAGCTTCAGCGCGCGCCGGGGCGAGGTGCTGGCGCTGCTCGGGCCGAACGGCGCGGGGAAGACGACGACGATCGAGATCCTCGAAGGGTTCCGGACGCGGTCGGGCGGACGCGTCGAGGTGCTCGGCGTCGATCCGGCGCACGCGGGCGAGGGGTGGCGGGCTCGGATCGGGATCGTCCTCCAGTCGTGGCGCGACCACGGGCGATGGCGCGTCCGGGAGCTGCTGGCGCATCTCGGGTCGTACTACGCGCGGCCGTGGGACGCGTCGGAGCTGGTCGCGGCCGTCGGGCTGGCCGACCAGGCGGACCACCGGGTGCGGACGCTGTCGGGCGGGCAGCGGCGGCGGCTGGACGTGGCGATCGGCATGGTCGGACGGCCCGAGCTGCTGTTCCTGGACGAGCCGACGACCGGGTTCGATCCGGAGGCGCGGCGCGAGTTCCACGACCTCGTCCTCGGCCTGTCCCGGGCGGACGGCACGACGATCATGCTGACCACGCACGACCTGGCCGAGGCCGAGAAGCTGGCCGACCGGATCGTGATTCTGAACGACGGACGGATCGTCGCGGACGGCACGGCGGCCGAACTCGCCGAGCGGATCGCGGGCGAGGACGAGGTGCGGTGGACGCTGGACGGCCGGCGGCACGTCCGCACGACGCGGGACTCGACGCGGTTCGTCCGGGAACTGTTCGAGGAGCACGGCGACGCGGTGGAGGCGCTGGCGGTCCGGCCGTCCTCGCTGGAGGACACCTACCTGTCGCTCGTCCGCGGCGCGGAAGAGGCGGTCCGATGAGAGCGTTCAGGGCGGGGCTCGCGCGCGGGGTGATCGAGCTGCGGCAGGCGTTCGGCGGGTCGGAGCTGGTCAACCACCTGCTGTGGCCCGTCCTCACGCTGGTCGCGATCTCCTTCTACCGGAACCGGGAGTTCCGGCACACCGGGGTCAGGCTGGGGACGCTGGTCCTGCCGGGCGTGCTCGGCATGTTCGTCGCGCTCGGGACCGTCCTGGTGATCCAGTACCTCACGGTCGAGCGCGAGGACGGCACGCTGCTGCGGGCGCGCGCGACGCCGCACGGCGTCCGCGCGTACTTCGTCGGGAAGCTGTTCATGACGTCCGGATGCGTGCTGGCGTACCTGGCGATCCTGCTGGTGCCGGGTGTGTTCCTGGTGGACGGCCTGAGACTCGGCTCCCCGGCGGCCTGGCTCACGCTGGCGTGGGTGCTGCCGCTCGGGCTGGTCGCGACGCAGTCGGTCGGCGCGGCGCTCGGCGCGCTGGTGGCCGGCCCGCGCGCGGCCGGGCTGATCACGCTGCCGGTGATGGCGGTGATCTCGGTCTCCGGGATCTTCTACCCGATCACCGCGCTGCCCGGCTGGCTCCAGGACGTCGCGCAGGTCTTCCCCGTCTACTGGCTCGGCCTCGGGATGCGCTCGGCGCTGCTCCCGGACGGCATGTCCGCGGTCGAGATCGACCACTCCTGGCGTCATCTGGAGACGTTCGGGGTGCTCGGCGCGTGGGCGGCGGTGGGGACGCTGGTCGCGCCGGTCGTCCTGCGGCGGATGGCGCGCCGCGAGTCCGGCGCGCGCGTGGCCGCCTACCGGGAGAAGGCGCTCCAGCGGATCGGCTAGGACGCGACGCGTGCGAGGCGGTCGGACCCTGCGGGGTAGGGGTCCGACCGCCCCGGGCGTTCAGCCGGTCGGTCAGTCGTTCAGCCGGTCAGCCGATCGGTCAGTCGTTCAGCCGGTCAGCCGGTCAGCCGGTCGGTCAGTCGTTCAGCCGGTCAGCCGGTCGGTCAGTCGTTCAGCCGGTCAGAAGGCGCCGGTGCCGTTCGGCGTGCCGAGGCCGGTGGGGCCGTCCCAGCCGGTGCGGGCGGTGCACAGCTGCGACGGCGAGCACGAGCCGTTGCTGCCGCTGGTGACGTCGAACAGGGACGTCTTGTGGTTGTACGGGTAGTTGTTGTCCACCGAGGACGCGTTGCCCGCGAGGGCGTAGACGGCCGCGATGAGCGGGGCCGACGCGCTCGTCCCGCCGAAGACCATCCAGCCGCTCTGGCCCTGGTAGGCGGTGCTGTCGTAGACGGCCACGCCGGTCGCCGGGTCGGCGACGGCGGAGACGTCGGCGACGGCGCGCCGCGAGCAGCCGGTGCCGGCGCTCGCCTGGCCGGACAGCGCGGTGTTGTAGGACGAGCAGCCGCTGCCCGCGCCGCTCCAGGCGCTCTCGGTCCAGCCGCGCGCGTTGCTCGACGACCGGAGCGAGGTGCCGCCGACCGCCGTCACGTAGTGGGACGAGGCCGGGTACTCGACGCCGTAGCCGTTGTCACCGGAGCTGACGGTGATCGCGACGCCCGGGTGGTTGTAGTACGAGCCGTACGAGGAGTCCGACGCGTCGGAGCCGCCGTAGCTGTTGCTCACGACGTGCGCCAGCTTGGCGGCGGTGTTCTCGGCGGCACCGAGGTTGGCGAACGACGGCGTCTTGGCCTCGACCAGGACGATCTTGCAGTTCGGGCAGGCCGCGGAGACCATGTCGAGGTCGAGGGAGATCTCCTGCGCCCAGCCGCCGTCCTTGGACGGGTAGCTGGTGCCGCCGTTCTGGTCCACCTTCTTGAAGCAGCCGTTGGCCGTGGTGCAGGCCGACAGCCCGTACTGCTTGCGGTAGACGTTCAGGTCGGCCTCGGCGGTCGGGTCGTCGTAGGCGTCGACGATCGCGACCGTCTGGCCCGAGCCCGCCGTCGAGGACGGCAGCTTGTAGGCGCTCTGCAGGTTGGCGGGGCTCAGGCCGCTCGGGGCCGCGGCGGCGGCCTTGAGCGTCCGGTCGGCCACCGCGACGTCGTTGCGGACGATCGCGTGGCAGTGCGCCCTGCCGGCGGTGACGGTGGCGCAGGAGTGGTGCGTGCCGGCGGGAGCTGCCGGGATCGCGGGGCTCGCCGAGGCCGTACCGAACGGGGTGCCGAGCACGGACGCCGCGGCCAGGATCATTCCGGCCATGGCGGTCCGCATGGGGGGTCGCCGCATGGGCTCTCCTCGTGAAGCGGGGGGACAAGGGCGGCGCGCGGGGAAGGCGTGCCGCCCTGGAGGATCACATGCGAAGACCTGGCCCGAATAGACCAGAAAAAGACCTTTCATCACTTCTGTCACTGGTCGCCAGCCGGACCCCCGGCCGGGTGTGACGAGCCGCCAAAGTTGCCCGCTTGAGCAACCGGTAGGGATTCCCCCCTTGCCGCGGAAGGTGCAGCATGTGCGGGTGCCCAGCCTCGACGACCTGCGCCGCCTCTCCCCCGGCGAACGCGCCGAACTGCTCCGCGAGCTGATCCGGCTCGCCGACGACGACCCGCTCGCGCTGCCCGGCGTCCGGCTGCGCCGCCGGTTCGCGCTCGCCGTGCTCACCGCCTGCTGCGTCTGGCTCGTCCCGTGGACGGTGCTGCTCGCCTTCACGCTCCCCGCGCACTACGAGGCCGGCCAGTGGCGGATCGCCTGGATCGGCTTCGACATCGCGCTGACCCTGGCGATCGGCGGGACGGCGCTCGCCGCCTACCGGCGGCTGCAGGTCGTCGTGTTCGGGCAGATCGTCTGCGGCACCCTCCTGATCTGCGACGCCTGGTTCGACATGATGCTGTCCTGGGGGACGCACGACTTCCCGCTGAGCCTCGCGACCGCGCTGCTCGGCGAGCTCCCGCTCGCCGGGCTGCTCTTCTACGCGGCGCGGCACGTGGTGATCGAGACCGTCCACACCATGTGGGTGCGCGAGGGCCGGCAGGGTCCGGCACCGCGCCTCCGGGAGATCCGGATCTTCACCATCGACCCCCGTCATCACCACCACCGCCACGACTGAGCAGCCCGAGCGAAGGTCGGCCGCGCAGGCCAGCCGCGCGGGCCAGCAGGGCAGGCCAGCCCTGGGCCAGCCCCGCGGGCCAGCCCCGCGGGTCAGCCGCGCTGGTCAGCCGCGCTGGTCGGCTACCGCCTTGGCGACGGCGTGGAGGGCGGGGAAGGTGTCGGCGTCGTTCACCGAGAACAGCGTCGAGCGGACGATCACGACGTGGCGCACGGGGTCGACGTAGATGAGCTGGCCGCCGAGGCCGCTGGCGTAGTAGCCGTCGTTCCCGTCGATCCACCAGTGCAGGCCGTAGGACGGGCTGACCCCGGACGGCTTGTGCACCGCGTCCACCCAGGACGCCGGGACGACCGTCCGGCCCGCGACCCGGCCGCCGTCCAGCATCATCTTGCCGAAGCGCGCGAAGTCGCGGTCGGTGGAGTAGATGCAGCAGTAGCCGAGCGCGTGCCCGTGCGAGTCGGTGCCGACGTAGTCGGTGTCGGCCATGCCGGTCGGCTCCCAGATCCGGTCCTGGAGGAACTTGGAGAACGGGATGCCGTAGGCGTTGGCGACGACCTGCGCGAGGACGGCGCTGTTCAGGCTCGTGTAGTTGAACTTGCTTCCCTGCGGCCAGCCGGTGTGCCGTCCGGCCGCCCACTGGACGGGCGTGGCGAGGCCGAGGCTGAACGCGGGGTGCATCGCGATGTCGTCGGTGGTCTCGTTCCAGTCGATTCCGGACGACATCCGCAGCAGGTTGTAGAGCGTGACCTTGCCGTAGTCGGCGTTCACCAGCTCGGGGATGTACCGGGCGACGGTGTCGTCCAGCGAGTGGATCTTCCCCTCGGAGAGCGCGATGCCGACCGCGTCGCCGGTGAACGACTTGGCCATCGACCAGGACTGGAAGCGGCTGTCCTTGCTGTAGCCGGGCGCGTACCACTCGGTCACGACCTTGTCGCCGTCCAGCACCAGGAAGCCCTGCGTGCCGGACGAGCTGAGGTAGTCGTTCAGCGTCTTGGTCTGCCCGCCCGACTGGTAGGTGACGTGCAGGTCGCGCTGCGCGTCCACGAGCCGGACCGGGTCGCCGGACGGCTTGAGCGGGTCGAATCCCGGCAGGATCGACATGATGTCCGGGACGGCGGGCGGCCCGGGCGGCGCGGCGTCCGCGCGCGCGGGGGCGGACGGCACGGCCAGCGCGGCGGCGCTGAGGACGGAGGCGGTGGCGAGGGACAGCATCCTGCGGCGGCGCATGGCAGCTCCCGGGGGTGGGCCGCGATCTGATCATCCGGACGCTAGCCCCGGGGCCTATTGGACAACAAGTACATCGAGTGACAAGAGCGGCGCTTCGCGGCACTCAAGCGAACACAAACGTTCTTCTACCACGCGATTCCGGTCACACCGTCGCGCAAGGACGGCTGACCGGAACCGGACGGGCCGCGCCCTCTTGACCGACCGATCATCAGCGTCTTCAATGCTCCTGCGGTGCACGCGGTCCCGCGCACTGGGCGGTGCGCGGGCCAGGAGCGGCCCCGGGGACACTGCCCGCGCGGCGACCGCCGCGCGGTGGCCCGACCGTGCCGGGAGTCCCCCTTGTCCCAGCCCACCACCGCGTTCCGGCGCGCCCCGATGTTCCGGCGTGCCCCGATCGGGCGGCGCCGGACCGTCCCCGCCCGGCTCGCGGCGATCGCGCTCGCCGGGGCCGCGCTGTCGGCCGTCCCGGCGGCGCAGGCGTCCCACGACGGCGACGCGCTGCCCGTGCCGCGCCCGCACGCGACCGACTTCGCCTACCTCGGCGCGTCCGAGACACCCCCGACGCAGGCGCAGTGCGCGTCCGTCGGCCGCCGCTGCTTCGGCCCGCAGGCCCTCCAGAACGCCTACAACGTCGGCCCGCTCCACGCCAAGGGCCTCGACGGACGCGGCCGCACGATCGCGATCGTCGACTCGTTCGGCTACGACCAGGCCGAGGATGACCTGAAGGTCTACAGCCAGCAGTTCGGCCTGCCGCTCATGTGCGGAATGCCGGGCGTCGCGTGCAAGCCGGGGATGCCGTCCTTCACGCGGCTGCGACTCGGGGACCGTCCGGTCAAGGAGCCGCCGTCCGGCAGCAACGGCACCGGCCAGGAGGACAGCAACGGGTGGGCGCTGGAGGTCGCGCTCGACCTCGACATGGCGCACACCATGGCGCCCGGCGCGAACATCGTCCTGGTCAGCACGCCGACCGCCGAGACCCTCGGCACGCAGGGCTTCCCGCAGCTCATGGACCTGGAGCAGCAGGTCGTGGACGGCGGCATGGCCGACGTCATCTCGCAGAGCTTCGGCTCCGGCGAGGAGGCGTTCCACTCGACCGCCGCGCTGGAGAACCTCCGGCACGCGTTCAGGTCGGCGGCGGCGAAGGGCGTGACCGTCCTCGCCAGCTCCGGTGACGACGGCAGCGAGAACGGCTTCAAGACGCCGGTGAAGAACCCGGCGGCCATCCCGTACGCGTCCGTCGGCTGGCCCGCGTCCGACCCGCTGGTCACCGGCATCGGCGGCACCTACCTGTGCCTGGACGGCGCGACCGGCACGCACGTCGACAACACGAGCCCTCCGGCCTCGTGCTCGACGTTCCCCGGACAGCGCGAGGTCGGCTGGACGTTCGCGGGCGGCGGCTTCAGCCACGTCTTCGCCAAGCCCGCCTACCAGAACGCGCTACCGGCCGGATCCACCCCGATCGGGTCGATGCGCGGCGTCCCGGACATCGCGTCCCAGGCCAGCTCGGGGACCGGCGTCCTCGTCCGCGACACCGCCCCCGGCGCGACCGGGATCACGTGCCCGAGCGGCGACCCGTGCAGCTCCGGCTGGTACGTCGTCGGCGGCACCTCCTCGTCCACCCCGCAGTGGGCGGGCCTGGTCGCCATCGCCGCGCAGATCACCGGCCACGGCCTCGGCCAGATCAACCAGTCCCTCTACGCCCTGGCGAACGGCCCGGACTACGGCACGTACTTCCACGACGTGACGACGGGCAACAACTCCAACCCGGACTACCCGAACATCCCGGGCTACCCCGCCACCAAGGGGTGGGACCCGATCACGGGCCTCGGCACCCCCGACGCCGCCACCCTGATCCCGGCCCTGGCGGCCCGCTCCTGACCCTCCCCCCACGGTCCCGGCGCGGAACCTCCCAGCTCCGCGCCGGGACCACCCTTCTCCGCCCGCGCGGCGGAGTCACTCGGAGAGGCGGATGAGGCGGCGGTCGGCGGCGGCTCGGACGGCGGCGGTGCGGGAGTCGACGCCGAGCTTGCCGAAGATGTGGACGAGGTGGGTCTTGACCGTGGCCTCGCTGATGAACAGGGCGCGGGCGATCTGGCGGTTGGACATGCCCCGGGCGAGGTGTTCGAGGATCTCGATCTCGCGGGGGCTGAGGGCGGGGGCCGGGTCGCGGACGCGGTTGACCAGGCGGGTCGCGACGGCCGGGGAGAGGGCGGTCTCGCCGCGGGCGGCGGTGCGGACGCCCTGGAACAGCTCCTCCGGCGGGCCCGCCTTGAGCAGGTAGCCGGACGCGCCGACGTCGAGGGCTCGGGCGATGTCGGCGTCGGAGTCGTAGGTGGTGAGGACGAGCACGCGCGGCGGGTCCGGGAGGGCGAGGACGCGGCGGGTGGCCTCGACGCCGTCGATGCCCTCGCCGAGGCGCAGGTCCATCAGGACGAGGTCGGGGCCGAGCAGGCCCGCCTGCCGGACGGCCTCCTCGCCCGTCCCGGCCTCGCCGACGACCTCGATGGCGTCCTCGCCGGCGAGCAGGGCGCGCAGGCCCGCGCGGACGACGGGGTGGTCGTCGGCGATCAGCACGCGGACGGGCACGGTCACGGGTGGCTCCTGGGCAGGCGGGCGGCGACGACGGTGCCCTCGCCGGGTTCGCTCTCGACGACGAGGGTGCCGCCGAGCGGGACGAGGCGGTCGCGCATGGCGGGCAGGCCGTAGCCGCGGTCGGGGGCGGCGGCGCGCGGCGCGGACGGGTCGAAGCCGCGGCCGTCGTCGGCGACGTCCAGCGCGACCTCACCGTCCAGGTAGGACAGGGTGATCACGATCGTGGTGGCGGCGGCGTGCTCGCGGGCGTTGGCGAGCGCGGCCTGCGCGACGCGGTGCAGCGCGGCCTGCGCGTCGGCCGGCAGCGGGTACTCCTCGCCCTCGACGCGCAGCAGCGCGTTCTCGCGGTCGGCGAGCGAGCGGAGCGCGTGCGGCAGGGACCCGGCGGCGAGGTCGGACGGGGCGAGCGCGCGGACGAACCGGCGCGCCTCGTCCAGGTTCCCGGCCGCCTCGCCCGCCGCCCGCCGGACCAGCTCGCGGGCCGCGCCGGGGTCGGTGTCGAACGCGCGGTCGGCGGCCTGGAGGAGCATTCCCATGCTGGTCAGGCCCTGCGCGAGGGTGTCGTGGATCTCGCGGGAGAGGCGCTGGCGCTCGCCGAGGATCCCGGCCGTCCGCTGGGTCGCGGCGAGCGCGTCCGCCATCCGGTGGAACTCCAGGAAGATCACCAGGATCATGCCGGACACCGCGACCGGCGCGAGGACGAGGCTGAGGTCGATGGTCGCGGCCAGCCTGAGCTGCGCGAACACCACCGCGGCCGTGACGACGACCGCGCCGAGGACGGCCGTGCGGCGGGTGAGCAGCCGCAGCGCGGCGAAGTACAGCGGCGGCGCGCACCAGGCGAAGCTCGGCGCGATCAGCACCAGCGAAAGCCACACGACCATGACGACGACCAGCCAGGCGAGCAGTCCCCGGTGGCCGAGCCGGTCCCACAGGACGGTGCCCGCGACGTAGAGGAGGGCGAGCGCGCCGCAGAGCGCGAGCTTCGGCCACGCGCTCTCCGCCAGCCCGTGCCGGGCGGCGAACCGGGACGCGGACGCGGCCAGCAGCAGGAAGAACGCCACGTGCATGGCGAGGTCGATGCGCGACTCCGCCGTCCGCGCCACGCGCGCCGCATCGGCACTGGTCACCGGGCCCTCCTTCCCCGTTCCCGACGGTACTCGGAGCGTGGCTTCCGGCAGGGCATCAGGCATCCATCATTCGGTTGATGTCCGTGCCCACCGTCCTTGCGATGGAAAGGGAATCCCCGGCGACCAGGCTTGGAGACAACGCAGACGGAAGGGACCGAAAGCATCATGAAGAACATCAAGACTCTGGTCGGCATGGCGGCGGGCGTGGCGCTGGTGGGCGGCGCGGTCGCGACGACGGCGGCGACCGCGTCCGCCGCCCCGGCGGCCCCGGCGAAGAGCGCCGGCGCGGTCACGCAGACGCGCGTCCTGACCGCCGACGCGGCGATGAAGGCCGTCCAGGCCGCGCAGAAGGAGGCCGCGAAGCAGAACCAGCGCGTCGCCATCGCGGTCGTGGACCGGTCCGGCGACCTGAAGCTGGTCGTCAAGGGCGACGGCGCCGGCCCGCAGACCGTCGAGTCGGCCAAGCGCAAGGCCTACACGGCCGTCGCGTGGGGCCAGCCGACGTCCAAGCTGGCGCAGAACGCGGGCGGCACCGGCCCGTCCGTGCGGGACATCCCGAACACGCTGTTCCTGGCGGGCGGCGTCCCGGTCGCGTCCGGCGGCGCGCCGATTGCGGGCATCGGCGTGGGCGGCGCTCCGCAGGGCTCGATCGACGAGTCCATCGCGCAGGCCGGGCTCAACGCCATCGCGAACCAGCTCGGCTGACGCGTTTTCTCGGCCTCTCCTCCGGGCCCCTCCCCTGTGGGCCCCGAACCGGCCCGTGGCCTCCCCTGCCACGGGCCGGTTCGCTGTTCTCGACCTTGCGTCACCAGGAGCCGCCGTTCTCCGCTCACCAGGAGCCGCCGCCTCCGCCGCCGTCACCGCCGCCGCCGTGACCGCCACCGCCGCCCAGCCCTCCGCTGAAGCCGCCGCCGTCGTAACCGCCGGCCCGGTAGCCGCCCAGGCCTCCGACCGAAGGACGGCTGCCCCGCCTGCTGCTCTTCCCGGCCCGGACGGGCCGGACCCGCCGATGCTCGCGCTCGGTGTTCGGCCTGCCCACGAACATGTGGACGAGCGCCACGAACCGGTCCTCGGCCTCGGCGTCCTCGCCCGTGTAGGAGTACCAGGGCAGCGGAGTACCGGCTTCCCTGCGTTCCTGGATGAAGGTCCTCATCCAGGAACGCTGGTCCGTGGCGACGGCGTACGGAAGGTCGGCCTCCCTGCGCGGTTCCTTGCGGTTGGCCCACATCGCGTTGAGGTAGCGCTGGTAGCGGACGCTGAGCGCCTGCCCCTTCCGCGTGACGGGACCGTTCCGCGGCCGGAGGAAGGCGACCGCCACCGCGAGGACGAGCAGGGAGGTGCCGAGCGCGGAGCGGTCGTCGAAGCCGCCGTTCGCCCGGAGGCTCCAGAGGACGAGGATGAAACCGATGATTCCGGCGGTCCACGACGCCGCGAGCAGCCAGGTGCCGATGTGCGTCGTCCGCCGGCGCTCGTACTGGCGTCCGCGCTCGTGGCTCGCCGAGCGGATCCGCCGCTCCACCGACTTCAGCCGTGTCCGCGCGGACGGCCCCGCCTCGGCGCCGTCGCCGTCGGCGTCGGCGTCGGCGTCGGCGTCGGCGAAGAACTCGTCCAGGAAGGCCCGCTCGTAGTCGAGGAGCTCGTCGGGAGCGTCGCCCGTGCGGGTCAGAGTCACGTGCTCGCCGTCGTCGGCTATGCGCACGTGGCCGCGGATCGCGAGATCGACGGCCACGGTCGCGAGCAGATCCCACGGGACGATGCCGTTCGGCAGGCTCTCCACCTCGGCCGGGGGTGCGATGCTCCGCGGCATCTTCGCGGGCAGCCGGTTCCGGCGGCGGTGGTCGAGAAGCCGCAGGCCGAACCCGGAGACCGCGGCCAGCAGCGCCAGCGCGAGCACGGCCGCGCCCGGCGCGCCGACGTCCACCGGGAACGGCCCGGGACGCTGGTTCCGCACCACGCCGGCCGGGAACCGCGCCCGGACGATCATGCCCTCGCCCGCGCCGAGCCCCTGCCCGAACACGGCGTTCCCGCCGCCGGCGTCGTGCGCGCTCCGGCACGGCTTCATGCCGAGCGCCGGGCCCGCGAGGCACTCCAGCGACCTGAACGCGCCGGGACCCTTGAGTTCGACGGTCGCGGCGTCGATCGGCACCGTCCATTCGGCGCCGATGGCGTTCCAGTTCAGCTTGTCCGAGGCGACGGCGTGCCGCACGTCGTAGTCGATCGTGTAGTGCCGCTGCCCGGTGACCGTCTTCGTCGGGTCGCCGATCCGGATGTCCAGCTCGTTGCCGTGATGGGCGATCTGGCTGGCCGCGGGCGCGTCCGTGCTGGTGGCGCGCACGTGGTCGATCTCGATGCGGTTGGTGGGGATCTTCCGCTCGATGCCGTGCCGCGCCGACGCGTCGCCGAAGTCGTAGGCGATCTCCTCGTGCACGCGGAGCAGGCCGTCCGCGCCGAGGTCGAGGCGGACGTCGTAGGTGCGGACGTGTTCGGGTGACGCCGCCTCGGCGGGCGTCGGCGCGGCGAGGACGGCCAGGCCGACCGCGGCGCAGAGGGGGAGCCAGCGCATGACACTTGGACCTACCAGACTCTCGCGCCGGTTCCCAGCCCCCACCGGGCTCCCTTGCCCGGCCGGCCCGGACGGTCAGTCGCCGGACGGTCAGTCGCCGAACGGTCAGTCGCCGAACGGTCAGTCGGACGACTGGTCGGTGATGACCTCGACGACCTGGCGGGCGGTCTCGGTCGGCAGCGGGACCGGATGCCCCCGCCAGCGGTTCGCGGCGAGGATGGCGGCGCCGGTCGCGCCTCCCCCGTAGGCGGCCGCGGCGACGAGGGCGGCGAGTTCGGGTGGCAGTTTGCGTTCGAGGAGTTGGACGCTCGCCCGGTAGGACGCGGCGGTGGCGCACGCCCCGAGGACGCTCGCGACCGCGCCGAAGCGGAGGGCGGGGAGGCGGAGGCGGGCTTTCCGGGCCATCTCGCGCTGGGCCGCTTCCATGACGGCCTGCGCGAGGTCGAGGTTGTCGTCCAGCGGCTCGGCGGGGACGGTGTCGGTGCCCGCGCGGCCGGAGACGTTCGGCTGGCGGCTCATGCGCCTGCGATACCCGGGAGAAAGTCGGAAAAACACCAGGAAGAGCGACCGCCCCCGCCGTCCGGGGAGGCGGACGGCGAGGGCGGGCGATCAGGCGGCCCGGGCGTTCCGGGGCCGAGGCGCGGGCGTCAGGCGCGGGCGCCGGTCTTCGGGTCGAGGATCAGCTTCCCGGCCCGCGGGTGGCGGAAGTCGAACATGCCGCCGAGGCCGTTCGAGCGGGTGTCGAACGAGTGGTCGCCGATGCGGCCGAGGCCCCAGTTGTCCTCGATGAACCGCAGCACCGAGGTCTGCTCGCTGTAGGAGTGGTCCACGTGGTTGACCTTGCTGTAGGGCGAGATCACCAGCAGCGGCAGGCGCTGGGACGGGCCGCAGCGGTCCTGGTAGCCGCCCGCGACGCGGGCCTTGCCGCACAGCTTGGCGTCGTCCGCCGACGCGTCCTTGGAGCCGTTGAGGATCGGCGGCTTCTGGTGGTCGTACCAGCCGTCGGAGTCGTCGTAGGCGACGACGATCGCGGTGTCCTTCCAGAACTTCGACTTCTGGATCGCGTTGATGTACTTCACCAGGAAGCGCTGCTCGTCCAGCGGGTCGGAGTAGCCCGCGTGGCCGTCCTGGTAGGCGCCGGCCTTGAGGAAGGTGACCGACGGGAGGTTGCCCGCCTTGAGCGCGGCGTCGAAGTCGGTCAGGTCGTACTGGTGGTTCGCCCGGTCCTGGTGGCCGATCTTGGCGACCGACGACGGCGGCAGGTGCTTCTCGTTCGCCGTCGACTTGTAGTACTGGAACGGCTCGTGGTGCGGGATGTAGTCGGTGGACGAGATGCCGCCGACGTTCGGGTGGGCCGCGTCGCAGGCCGCGTAGGACCCGTTCTTGCCGGTCGGCTTGAAGCCGCCCTGGAACCAGCCCCAGGTGACCTTCCGCTTGTTCAGCAGGTCGCCGACGTTCGGACCGGTCATCACGCCCAGGTTGTTGGTCGCGGTGTGGTTCTTCGCCGAGCAGTCGTCGAACGCGGGCTGCGGGTCGTTGATCATCGTCCCGACGCCGCGGCCGTCCGGCGACTGGACGACCGCCGGGTCGGTGACCTTCTTGTGGGTCTTGTTGTCCACGGCGTAGATGCCGTGCGTCTGCCCCGAGACGAGGTTGATCGCGCCCGGCGAGGACGGCCCGAACACCGTGTCCCACGAGTTGTCGCTCATGGAGTAGTGCTGCGCGTAGTTCCACAGCGCGGTGGTGGTGTTGCCGTCGTAGTAGTCCATGACCAGGCCGGGCTCACCGAAGAGGACCGGCTGGCCGGTGCACTTGTCGCGCTCGGTCGACTGGACGAACTTGTCCATCTTCCCGGCGTTGACGGCCTTCTGCTCGTGCCCGTAGCTGTGGTCCTGGTCGCAGGTGAGCGCCTGCTTCGGCGACAGCCGCTTGGGGTTGTACTGGTTCGGGTTGTGCGTGAGCAGGTTCTTGGTCAGCCCGTTCACCCGCGGCGTGTTCCGCGCGGCCGTGAACTTCGTGCCGTCGGTGTTCGCCGCCTTCGGGTAGGTGCCGAAGTAGTGGTCGAACGAGTTGTTCTCGTCGAACAGCACGACCACGTGCTTGATCGGCGTCGCCGTGCGCGCGTGGGACGCGTCGGTGAAGGTCTCGGCCGCGGTCAGGGCCGTGCCCCGGCCCGTGGCCGTGCCGCAGCCCGCGGCGGTGGCGAGCGCGAGCACGCCCGCCGCGGCCGTGGCGACCAGGACGGGGCGCCGCCTGGTCCAGTTCCCGGGGGTCATCTTTCTGCCTCCTGAACGGTTCACGGCCTGCGACCTCGGTTCCCGCGGTCGCGCCGATCTCCGGATCGATCTCCGGGCGGTATCCCACCAGCGCGCGGCGACTAACTCAAGGGCCTCGGGTAACACGCAGGTGACCAGCCGAAATCCGGAAGATGATCCGACCGGAAAGGTTAGCGAAAGGTTAATGAGCCAAGCGATCTTTAACCGTTCGCTGCTCAGGACAGCAGCGCGCGGCCCAGGAAGTCCCTTTCATCGCGGACGCCCGGCAGGACGAGGAAGTACCCGCCGCCGAAGGGGCGGATGTAGTCCACGAGCGGCTCGTCCTTGAGCCGGTGCTGGACGGCCTCGAACTGGGACGGGATGTCGCGCTGGTAACAGGTGAAGATCAGGCCCATGTCGAGGTCGCCCGCCGCGTCCACGCCCCGGTCGTAGTTGAAGCCGCGGCGCAGGATGCGGTTCCCGTCGGTCCGCGGGGTGCGCGGGTTCGCCAGCCGGATGTGGCTGGTCAGCGGGATGATCTTCCCGATCGGGTCGGCGGCGAACTTCGGCTGATCCGACTCGTGCTCGCCGTCGAGCGGCGCGCCGGTGTCCCGCGCGCGTCCGATGAGCTGCTCCTGCTCGGCGATGCCGATCCGGTCCCAGAACTCCACCAGCATCCGGATCAGCCGGACGACCAGGAAGCTGCCGCCGTCGCCCGTCCAGACCAGCCGGCCGAAGTCGGCGGGCGCGGGGTTGGAGATCCCGTCCCGGAAGCCCAGCAGGTTGCGCGGGGTGCCGCTCGGCCGGGGCGGGCTGACGAACCCGTCGATCTTCCAGCGGATCTGCGCCGCGCCGCGGGTGTGCCGGGCGATGTCGCGCAGCGCGTGCAGCACGGTGTCCTCGTCGCGCGCGGAGAGCTGGAGGCTGAGGTCGCCGTGGCACCACGCCGGGTCGAGCGCGTCGTTCGGGAAGGTCGGCATGGCGGTGAACCGCTCCGGACGGCGCTCCGCCAGGCCGTAGCGCCGGTCGAACAGGGACGCGCCCACCCCCACGGTGACCAGCAGGTTCCCGCCCGGGACGTCCGGGCCGAGCACGCCGGAGTCGGTCGGCGGTCCGGAGATGCCCGCGCCGTCCGGCGTGCCGCCGGCGGTCAGCACGCGCGCCCGGTCGGTGATCGCGCGCATCAGGTCGGTCAGCTCGCGGCGGTCCTTGGCGATGACGTCGAACGAGACGACGGTCGTGCGCGGAAGCGGCGACTCCTCGATGCCCGCCTGGTGCACGCCGTGGAACCCGCGCAGCGGCTTCGCGTCCGGCTCGGACGCCGCCGCGCCCCGCTCCGACGCCGCCGCGCCCGCCACCGACGTCGCGGCGACCCCGCCGACACCCGCGGCGAGCGCTCCTCGCAGGAACGACCGGCGATCGGTCACTTCACCCTCCCGGTCATACGGACGACTCTCCCGGACGTGCGGACGCCGTCCCCGGACGCCGCGATCCCGTGCGTGTTCCGGCCGTTCACGAGGTCGTTCACGAGGTCGTTCATAGGCCCGTTCACGAGGTCGCTCATGAGGTGCGGCGGGGGGCGGCGATCTCGGCGATCGGGGCGAGCAGTTCGAGCGCCTGCCCGGTCGCGCCGTTCAGTCGGCGGCGGTCGGCCGCGGACAGCTCCGACGGCGACGAGCGCCCCTTGAGCTCGGCGTCGAGGCGGTCGAGCCAGGCGTCCACCTGCGGCAGCGCCGGGTAGCGCGGGCGCAGGACGGGACGCAGCGCGTCGAGCACGAGCCGCGTCCCCTCGACGTTCGCCGCCGCCGTCCGCAGCGACGTGCCGGAACCCTCGTCGGACGCGCCGGTCAGCTCGAACTGGAGCGTCCCTTCGAGGATCTCGTGCGCGCGCAAGGGCAGGTCGCGCGGGTCGATGCGCTGCTGCGGCAGATCGGCTTGCAGAGCGCGGACGTCCTGGTCGAGCCGGTCGGCGACGCGTCCGAGCGAGGACGCGTCCTCGCCGTGCCACAGCCCGTACTCCAGCCGGTGGAAGCCCGTCCAGTCCGGGTCGCGGACGCCGCCGGGCAGCCCGTCCGGACGGCCGTTGATCTTGCCGTCGAAGTCGCCGAACGTGCCGTAGGCCGCGCCGAGCCGCTCGTACGCCAGGTGCGCGGGCAGCCACGCGCGCCGCGCCGCGCCGACGTCGCCCGACGCGACCGCCGAGCGCAGCGCGCCGGTGAGGCCGGCGAGCCGTCCGACGCCCGCGGTCACCTCCGTCCAGTAGGTGGTCACCGCGCCCGCCAGCTCGTTCTCGTCCACCGCGCGGACGGCCGGGCCGCCCGCCCCGCCGCCCTGGACGCGGACCATCGGGCCGGTGCGCGGGTCGCTCGCGCCGTCGTCCGAGCAGCGCAGCGCGTACTCGCCCGCGCCGAGCGTCACCCGCAGCGGCCGCGTCACGCCCGGCCCGAGGCCCTCGATCTCGCCGTGCACCGCGCCCGTCCGGTCGACGAGCGCCACCTCGGCGATCGCGTTGCCGCTGTTGCGGACGAGCAGCGTCTGCGGCCCCGCGTGCGCCGAGGTCCAGCCCGTCCCGCAGCGCCCGATGGCCGCCTCCAGGACCGTCGCGGACGGCCCGGAACGCCCACCCGGGAACACCTCGTCACCGCCCACGGCCGCCGCCGCGATCGCGACGACGGCGACGGCTACCAGCGGCAACCACGGACGCATCGGGGGAACTCCATCGACGAGCGGACGAACGGGCACACTGTAGCCCCCGTCCCGGAGCGCGGCGCCCGCCGCTTCCCGCAGGTGAACACGGTCCGGCGGGCGGATGAACGGGCCCGGGCGAGTTGACCGCGAGCGAGCGCGGGAACGCGCAGAGTGGGGGCCGGGTTCGCATGGCGGAGCGTGATCATCTAACGTCCTGATCCATGGCGCGCGCGGTTTTTTCTGCGAATATCCGGTGTCGCACGATCGGGGTGCTGCATCCTACGGTACGTGTCCGAACGCTCGACGCGCCGTCGCGGCGGCCGGCCCCATCGGCCGCGTGACGGGCATCAGGCACGTCACCACGAGCAGGTTCGCGCGCACGCCGTCCGCCTGACCCCGCCCCCCGAGGACCTGATCCATGTCAGCTTCCGTCCCCGCAGGCCGCAGGGGTGACCATGCCCCGTTGGAACGTGCTCTCGCGGTGTGGCTCGTCGCCGTCGTCGTGCTCGGCGCGGCCTGGCTGTACGGCGTGTTCCGGGCCGGGCACGACCTGCGTCCCGTCGTCGCGTGGGGCGGCGGCGCCGCGGCCCTCGCACTCTGCGTGACGCTCGCGGTCGCCGCCTACTACGCCGCGCTCGCCCGCCGGGCGCAGGAGGCGGTCCGGGCGGAGACGGGCGGCGCGGCGTCGCTGGAGCGGCAGATCACCGAGGTCGCCGACTCCACGCTGCCCGCCCTGCTGCACCGGATCGCGGCGGGCGCGCCCCCCGAGGCGGCGCTCGGCGAGATCCTGCCGCCGCCGGATCCGGGGCTGCGCCGCGTCCTGCAGCTCACCGCGCTGGACGCCGCGGCCCGGCGGCGCGACGCCGCCAACGCGCAGACCGTCCTGGACGGCCTGGAGGCGGAGGTCGACCGGATCATCGACGAGGCGATGCCGGTGATCGTGGCGCGCATCCGCCGCGACCGCGTCGGGCCCGAGACCGTCCTGCCGGAGGTCGGCGAGCCGGAGTCCCCGATGCTGCGCCGCCTGCTCGCCCGCGTCGTGGACGACCTCGCCACCGGCGAGCGCGGCAGCGCGGCCGCGATGATGTCCTGCGCGAACGCCGCCGCGCGCATCCAGGCCGCCTGCACCCGCCTGCTCGGCGACCTGCGCGACCTGGAGCACCGCTACGGCGACGACCCGGTCTTCCACGACCTGCTCGACATCGACCACGAGGTGTCCCAGGCCGGGCGCATCGCCGACTCGATCGCGCTGCTCGCGGGCGGCCGATCCGGCCGCCGCTGGACCAAGCCGATCGTGATGGAGTCGATCCTGCGCGGCGCGATGGGCCGCATCCACGACTACCGCCGAGTCAAGCTGCACTTCACCACCGGCTCGGCGATCGCCGGGTACGCCGCCGAGGGCGTCATGCACTGCCTCGCCGAGCTGATGGACAACGCCGCGTCCTTCTCCGCGCACAACACCGACGTGCACGTGTACGTCGAGGAGGAGGACGCCGGGATCGTCGTCACCATCGAGGACAGCGGCCTCGGCATGCGGCAGCGCGAGCGCGCCCGCGCCGAGCGGCTGGTGAACGAGCCGTCCGACCTGACCGCGCTGCCCGGCACCCGGCTCGGCCTCGCCGTCGTCGGCCGCCTCGCCGCCAAGCACGGGCTGCGGATCAGCTTCCGGCCGTCCTCGCGCGGCGGCACCGCCGCGATCGTGCTGATCCCCCGCCAGCTCGTCACCCAGCCCCGCCAGGACCTGCTGCCCCCCGAGCTGCGCGAGCCGTGGGACGGCTCGACCCGGCCGCCGCTCGCGGGCACCGGCCTGCCCGGGCCGGACGCGTCCGCGGTGCCGCCCGGCCGGCTCCTGTTCGACGCGAGCCCCGACGGCGCGTCCCCCGCCGCGCCGGCTCCGTCCGCGACCTCATCCTCGGCACGCTCGTCCTGGACGGACGACGCGCCCCTTCCCCCGGCGATCGTTCCCCCGGCGACCCCGGTGGAGCGCGACACCGCCCCGGACGACGCCTCCGCACTCACCCTCGGCACGCCCGACCAGGGCGAGCACCGAACGGACGGCGCCGGGGCGGACGGCGCCGGAACGGACGGGAACGACGACGGGACGGACGGGGACGACGACGGCTTCGAGCTGCCGCAGCGCAGGCGCGGCGCGACGCTCGCCGCCTCGCCGGACCCGGTTCCCGTCCCGGCCGCCCGGACGGAGGAGGACCGCCCCGCACCCGGCGCGCGGTTCGCCGCCTTCCGGTCGGCGACCGGCGGCCCCCGGACGGTCACCCGCGACACGGGCGGCGACCCCGCCCCCGCCGGCACCCGCACGCCCACCGCCGAGCCCACCACCGGACCCACCTCCGGGCCCACCGCCGGCACGCCGGAGACGACCGTCACCGTCGAGCTCGGCGGCGGCCCGCCCGCCGGTTCCGAGGCACCCTCCGCGTCCGGCAACGGCGCGCCGGCCACCCCGCCGGACGGCGCGACCCCGGACCGGGACGGGGAGCGGTCCTGACCGCCCCCGCAGCCCAGCGCCCGCACGGCGGACTGCCCCCGGTCCGCCCAGCACAACAGATTGGAGGCAGGGGCGGACGTCCCGTGGCGTTCCCCCCGCGATCCCGATGAGTCCCGAAGAACGCGACCTGAGCTGGCTGCTGGACGGGCTGCGCGACCGGACCCCCGGCGTGCGGCACGTGCTGGTGCTGTCCAAGGACGGGCTGAAGATCTGCTACACCGGCGACCTCGACGTGGACCGGGCCGACCAGCTGTCCGCCGTCGCGGCCGGCGTGCAGAGCCTGTCGCTGAGCGCGTCCGCCGAGTTCGGCACCGGCCTCGGCGTCGGCCAGTCCATGCTGGAGTTCGCCGGCGGACTGCTGCTGATCGTCCCGGCCGGGGAGGGCGCGCACCTGGCCGTCGTCGCCACCGAGGACGCCGACGTCGGCCTCGTCGGCCACTCGATGAACGAGCTCGTCGAGCAGATGGGCTCGTTCCTCACCGCCCCGCCCCGGCATCCGGCGCGGCGATGAGCGCGCGGCGGCACGAGCAGGAGGACCCGGACCGGTACTTCACCATCACCGGGGGCCGCCGCGACGCGTCCCTCGACCTGGTGGCCCTCGTCGTCGCCGAGATCGGCCCGCTGCCCGGCATGTCGTCGGAGCAGGTGCGGATCCTGCGGCTCTGCCGCGACAACCCGGTCGCGGTCGTGGAGCTGTCGGCGCACCTCGCGCTGCCGGTGAGCGTCGTGCGGATCCTGCTGCGCGACATGCTGGCGGACGGCCGGATCTCCGTCCGGCACCCGGTGTCGGCCCCCGAACCCGAGCAACTCCCCGACCTGGAAACCCTGAAGCAGGTGCTCGTTGGACTCCAGAATCTCTGACCCCCCGCCGGCGGTGACGCCGCTGCGCGGCACCGCCGCCGACGGGCTGAAGATCGTCATCGTGGGCGGGTTCGGCGTCGGCAAGACCACCATGGTCGGGTCGGTGAGCGAGATCCGCCCGCTGTCGACCGAGGAGGTCATGACCCGGGCGGGCGTCGGCATCGACGAGCCCGGCGCCGTCCCGGAGAAGACGACGACGACCGTCGCGTTCGACTTCGGCCGGATCACCCTGAACGACCGGCAGGTGCTGTACCTGTTCGGCGCGCCCGGCCAGCAGCGGTTCTGGTTCCTGTGGGACCAGCTGTTCGGCGGGAGCCTCGGCGCGGTCGTCCTGGTGGACACCCGCCGCATCGAGGAGTCCTGGTACGCCATCGACCGGCTGGAGCAGCACGGCATGCCGTTCGTGGTGGCGGTGAACCGGTTCGGCGAGCGCGGGCCGTCGCTGCCGAAGGTGCGCGCCGCGCTCGACCTGGACGCGCACGTCCCGCTGGTGGAGTGCGACGCCCGGCTCCGCGAGTCGAGCAAGACCGTGCTGATCGAGCTCGTCCGTTACCTGACCGCGCTGCACGAGCGTCCCGCCTGAGAGGACGAGCGATGACCGATCCCCTCCACGAGTCCGTCCCCCCGTCGGCGTTCGGCTCGGCCGCCGGGGCCGCGCCGCGGGACGTGCCGGAGCATCCGGGGCATCCCCGGCCGTTCCGGCTGTACGGCCCGACGATCGCCGACGACCCGGCCGAGCTGTACCGGTCGCTGCGCGAGCGGTACGGGCCGGTCGTGCCGGTCCTGCTGGACGGCGACGTCCCGGCCTGGTTCGTCCTCGGCTACCGCGAGGTGCACCACGTCACCGCGAACCCGCAGCTGTTCGCGCGCGACTGCCGCCGCTGGAACGCCTGGGACCTGATCCCCGACGACTGGCCGCTGATGCCCTACGTGGGCTGGACGCCGTCGATCATGTTCGCCGAGGGCGCCGAGCACCAGCGCCGGGCGGGCGCGATCGGCGACGCCCTGGACGCCTTCGACCGCACCGAGCTCGGCATCACCGTCGGGCAGGTCGCCGACCGGCTCGTCGACACCTTCGCCGGGCACGGCCACGCCGACCTGATCGAGCAGTACTCGCACCAGATCCCGCTGCACGTGGTCGCGCGGCTGTTCGGCCTGCCCGAGGCCGACATCCCGATCCTGGTGAAGGACGTCGCCGACTCGCTCGACGTCGACTCCGACCCGGTGGCGGCGCACCAGCGCATCCACGAGCGGATGGTGCGGCTCGTCGGCGACAAGCACCGCGAGCCCGGCTCGGACGTGCCGTCCCGGCTGCTCGCCCACCCGGCGCGGCTGACCGACGACGAGGTGGTCATCGACCTGCTCGTCGTCCTCGCCGCCGCGCAGCAGCCCACCGGCAACTGGATCGGCAACGCGCTGCGCCTGATGCTGGTGGACGACAAGTTCTCCAACACCATGCAGGGCGGCCGGGGCAGCGCCTCGCACGCCCTCAACCAGGTCCTCTGGGAGGACACGCCGACCCAGAACTTCATCGGACGCTGGGCCGTCCACGACTGCCAGCTCGGCGACCAGCGCATCCGCCGCGGCGACCTGCTCGTGCTCGGCCTCGCCGCCGCGAACCGCGACCCGGAGGTGAAGCCGCGCGAGTTCGGCGGGCCGGTCGCCAACCGGGCGCACATGTCGTTCGGCCACGGCGAGCACGGCTGCCCGTTCCCGGCCCCGGAACTGGCCGAGGTGATCGCGAAGACCGCCGTCGAGGTGCTCCTGGACCGCCTGCCGGACATGGAGCTCTCGGTGGCCCCGGAGGAGCTGCAGTGGCGTCCGTCGGTCTGGATGCGGGGCCTCTACACCCTTCCCGTCAGGTTCACTCCCACGGCCGACCTGCCGATCGGCATGCGCTGACCATCCGGTGGGGGCCGCCGGGCGGCCCCCACTCCTCTCCGGTCAGGCGGACGGCGTGAGCTTCAGGCGGACGGCGTGAACTCCAGCAGCAGTTCGGCCGGGCCGCGGGTGAACAGCCCCTTCTCGGACGGCACGTGCCCCTCGGCCAGCCGGACGTCGGGCATGGCGTCCAGGAGCTGGTTCACGCCGACCTCGACCTCGGTCTTGGCCAGCAGGGCACCGACGCAGAAGTGGCGGCCGAGCGCGAAGGCCAGGTGGTCGGCGGCGGCCGAGAAGGCGTTGGCGGCGGTGAGGTCGTCGCGGAAGACGTCGAAGGTGTCGGGGTGCGCGTAGCGGTCGGGGTCGCGGTTGGCCGCGCCGATGAGCGCCGTCACCGTCCTGCCCGCCTCGATCGTCCCGCCCGCGATCTCCACGTCCTCGGCGGGCTGCCGCATGATCATGTGGACGGGCGGGGTGAAGCGGAGCGTCTCGGCGAAGGCGCGCGGGATCAGGTCGCGGTCCTTGCGGACGGCGTCGAGCTGCTCGGGGTGGGTGAGCAGGTTGGCGAACACGGCGGAGATCGCCTTGTCGGTCGTCTCGCCGCCCGCGGCGAGCAGCAGCGACACGAACGACTTGATGTCCTCGTCGCTCATGGCGGTGCCGTCGATCTCGGCGGAGCAGAGCGTGGACAGCAGGTCGTCGCCGAGGTTCGCGCGGCGCTCCCGGATGATCGGGATCATGTACTCGGCGAGCTCGACGCGGGTGCGCTCGCCCGCGGCGGCGACCTCGGGGTCCTGCCCGAGGTTGCCGAGGAACGCGATGATCGAGGTGTACCACTTCTGGAAGCGGGCGTGGTCGGCGCGGTCCAGGCCGAGCATGTCGACGATCACGCGGATCGGGAAGTGCGTGGAGTACTGCGAGACCAGGTCGACGCGTCCGTCCCGGCGGAAGGCGTCGATGAGCTCGGCGGAGTTGCGCTCGATCACCGGCAGGAACCGGCTCTCCAGCTCGCTGCCGCGGAACGCGGGCGCGACCAGCGCGCGGCGGACGGCGTGCTCGCGCCCGCTGAGCTGGAGGATCGTCCGTCCGTGCACCGGTTCGAGCTGCCAGTCGTAGTTCGCCGTGGTGAACACCGGGTCCTTGAAGACGCGGGCGACGTCCTCGTAGCGGGAGACGATGTAGCTCTGGGTGGGCTCGTGCCACAGCAGCGGCGCGTCCTGCCGGTAGGCGGCGTAGGCGGCGTAGGGGTCGGCCGCGAACTCCGGCGACAGGATGTCCGGCACCTCCGGGGCGGTGGTCATTTCTCTCCCTCGCTCGCGTCTTCACTGTGCGTCGGCAACCCGAGCCTAGGGAGTGACCGCCTCCCGGTCCATACCCAAATGATCAAGAATGTCCGGGCCGGCGGCGGGCCGCAGGTCTAGACCAAATTGCGGTCCGGGCGGGGTCATCCGCGAAAATGTGTGCACTGCACTCACTTCCGTCCCGCCGCCGGCGAGGCACGCCGACGAGCGGACGGGATCACGGGAGGACGACGACAACGATGAGCGCCGCTCTGGCCAATCCCCGCCGCACCCGGCTCGACACCTGGCCGTCCCAGGGCCGCCAGGACCACGAGCCCGAGCCGACCGCAGCCCCCGTGGGCTCCGCGACGCCGAGGTCGGACGAGGAGAAGACCGCTTCCTGAAGCGGCTCCCGGGGCCGTCCGCCGGACGGCCCCGGGGTACACGGCCGACCCGCTCTCCTTCGGATCCCTGCCGTCCGCACGGACGGCCAGGGATTCTTCTCGTTCGCGCGCCAAACCTCCCTGAGGCCGGTGGCGCGGAACGGCGGCGTCCGATATGCCGTCCATGTCACTGGGACGATCACGGTCACCGGGACGATCACGCGCGGAAGGGGGCGGCGTGCGGCGGAGCGAGCTGTCGCGGGCGGAGCGGCGGGTCTGGCGGGCCTTCGCGCGCGGCGAGGAGGTCGACTTCCGCGCCTCGCCCGACGAGGACGCGTCGGACGGCGCGTCCTGGGGACGGGACCGGACCGTCCGCGCCTCGGTGCTGCGCGCGCTGCTCCTGGACGGCCCCGCGCAGGACGGCGAGATCCCCGCGCTGCGCGTGTCCGGCGCGCGCGTCGTCGGCGCGCTGAACCTGCGCTACGCGACCGTCGAGCACCCGATCCGGCTCTGGGGCTGCCACTTCGAGCAGGTCCCGAACCTGTACGGCGGCCGGTTCCGCCAGGTCAACCTCAGCAGGTCGTTCCTGCCGGGCCTCGAAGCGGCGACGATCCGCGTGGACGGCGTGCTGCGGCTCACCGACTGCGTCATACCGGGACAGGTCCAGCTCGGCGGCGCCCGGCTGAGCGGCGTCCTGTTCATGGAGCGGCTGCGCATCGGCGAACCGGGGCGTTCCGGCGTGAAGGAGATCCTGCACCTCAACCACTCGTCCTTCGGTGACGACGTGTGGGGGCCGGGCCTGCGCGCGTACGGCCTGGTCACGCTGGTCGGCGCGCGGATCGCGGCGACGCTGAACCTGGAGGGCGCCGAGCTGGTCCGTCCCGGCCACACCGTCCTGGACGGCGAGATGCTGACGGTCGGCAACGACGTCCGCGCCAAGGGGCTGCGCGCCGACGGACGGCTCAACCTGCGCGGCGCGAAGGTGGGCGGCCAGATCAATTTCGCGTACGCGCGGCTGTCGAACCCGGGCGGTGTCGCGCTGCGCGCGAGCGGCTGCACGATCGGCGAGATCTGGTTCCGGAAGGCCGAGCCGATCGTCGGCGAGGTGAACCTGCGCCACTCGACGCTCAAGCTGCTGCACATCGTCCCCGAGGTGTGGCCGGACGTGGTGAGCCTGGACGGCCTGAGTTACGACTCCCTGACGCCGCGGCTGCCCGCGCGTCCGCGGATCCACGTGTTCCAGCGGGACGCCGGCGGCTACGTGCCGCACTCGTACGAGCAGCTCGCGGCGTCCTACCGGCGGATCGGGGACGAGCACGCGTCCCGCAACGTCCTGATCGCGAAGCAGCGGCACTACCGCCGGACGCTCCCCTGGTACGGCCGCGCGTGGGGTTACCTCCAGGACTGGACGATCGGCTACGGCTACCGTCCGCTGCGCGCGGCGGGCTGGCTCATCGCCCTCTGGGCGGTCGGCGCGACGGCGTTCTCCATCCACCACCCGCCGCCGCTGAAGGTCGACGAGCATCCGCCGTTCAACGCGTTCTCCTACTCCCTGGACCTGCTGCTGCCGATCATCAGCCTCGGCCAGGAGGACCGGTTCGCCCCGCACGGCGGCTACCAGTGGCTCTCGTACGCCCTGATCCTGTCCGGCTGGACGCTGGCGTCCACGACGATCGCCGGGGTGAGCCGCGCGCTGAACCGCCAGTGAACACGGCCCTCTCGGGCGAACTCTGGTGGCGCTCGCGGACGGCGTGGTGCACTGTAAGCGACGACTGGACGAGGGCCCCAGGGGAGCGTTTTCTGATGGATCCGATCACGATCGCCGTTGTCACCGCCGCGACCGGCAAGGCCGTCGAGCTGGCGGGCGATCCGGTCAAGAACGGAGCGAAGCAGCTGTACGCGCTGATCAGGGGACGCTTCAAGGACGACGACGAGGAGCTCGCGAAGATCGAGCGGACGCCGGACGGCCCGGAGAAGGCCGCCGTCCTGGAGGGCGTGATCCGCCGCGCCGCCGAGCAGGATCCGGAGATCAGGCGCCAGGCGGAGGCCCTGGAGGCGCTCGTCAGGCAGGCGATGGAAGCGAACGCGCAGTACCGGCGGGAGCTGGAGGATCTGCGGGAGGCTGTGCGGGAGCAGGCGGCGCCGCAGTACGGCAACAGCTTCAGCGGGGTGGCGAACAAGGTCGTCGAGGTCGGGCAGATCTCCGGGGACGCCACCTTCAATTTCTGATCCCCCAGCGGGAATGATCCCTCTTCTCCGTACGTTGTACAGAGTAACCGCGACGGAGAGGATCCCACCCGCATGCCCGAGACCGGCCGCAACGAGTTCGACCGCCAGCTCGCGAACCTGCTCGACAAGGGGTACGCCGAGCTGGCGGGGATGTCCCGCGACGAGTACGCCGCGCTGCTGGACCCGCTCCGCGCGCACGCCGCAGAGCCGACCGCCGAGGAGGGACGGGCCTCGTTCGTCCTGGTGGTGACGCGCGAGCTGGCCCCGATCGGCGAGATGGTCGCCCGGACGACCCTCGCGAACAAGACCAAGCCCGGCGTCATCGACCGCAACTACCGCGAGGGCGAGCCCGTCGACTTCGTCGCCACCAAGGAGGTCGCGCTGCCCGACGCGCGCGCCTACCTGCTGCGCGACGTCGAGCGCGGCGAGGAGTTCTGCGGCGTCGTTCCCAACGACGCGATGGCGACGATCGCCGAACGCGGGCGGACGCTGCTGACCATCGAGGAGGGGCTCGCGGTCGTCACGCAGTTCCCCGGCCTGCTGGCGAAGAACAAGTGCTTCTCGCTCGGCGGCTCCCGGTGCGGGGACCGGCGCGTCCCGGCGGTCTGGATCAGCCAGAACGCGCCCAAGCTGGGCTGGTGCTGGGAGGGCAACCCGCACACCTGGCTCGGCATGGCGTCGGCGGGCGGGCGCGTCGCCGCGTCCGGTGATCACTCGGGCCGGACGATCTGACGCAAACCGGGACGCGCCGCGTAATCTCACTGACGTGAGCGTGGTGCGTCGCGAAGCCCGGCGTCGCTGGGCGGTGGTGGTGGCGTTCGTGGCCGCGCTCTGCGCCACGCCGGTCGCGCTCGCCGCCATTCCCGCGCCGTCGTCCGGCCGGGCTCCGGCGGAGCTGCTGCGGCGCGCGCTCGCCTCGGGCGGGCGCGCGCACGAGGGCCTGATCGAGGTGTCCGGCTCGCTCGGGTTGCCCGACCTGCCCGGCCTGGACGAGACGACCGGCCCGCTGCACGGCACGTCCAGGCTGCGCACCTGGTACGACGGCGCGCGCCGCTGGCGGGTCGCGGAACTCTCCACGACCGGCGAGCGCGACTATCTCACCAACGGAGACAGTCTCGACGTGTGGGATTACGAGCGGAACCAGCTCACCCGCATCGTCGGACGGCCCGCCGTACGGTTGCCCAACGCGTCCGACCTGACGCCGCCTTCGCTGGGACGTCGCCTGCTCGGCCTCGTGCGCGCGCACGACAAGGTGACCGCCCTGAAGGCGCGTCGCGTGGCCGGACGTCCGGCGGACGGCGTGCGCGTCACCACCAGCGACCAGGAGACGACCATCGGCGCGGTGGACCTCTGGCTGGACCCGTCCAGCGGCGTCCCGCTGGAGGTGCACGTGCTGGCGCGCGGCGCGACGCGGCCCGCGCTGTCCACGCGGTTCCTGGAGTTCGCGGCGCGGCGTCCGGCGGCGGCCGAGGTCGCGCCGCGTCCCGCGCGCGGCCTCATGCGCGGCACGGTGGACGCCCCCGACCTGCTGTCCCGCCTGGTCACCTTCACGAACCTGCGGCTGCCCGACACGCTCGCCGGACGCGCCGCGATGCCCGGCACGGCCTCGGTCGCGAGCATCCGCGGCTACCAGGGCGGGTTCGCGTCGCTCGCGGTCGCGCCGCTGCCGCCGCACTACGGGCAGCGGCTCGTCGGCGCGGCGCAGGACGCGGGCGCGGCGATCACCCCGCTCCGGACGTCCGCGCCGGCGAACCGGAACGCGGGCGAGAGGTCCGCGATCGCGCACAGCGGCGAGTACCTGATGCTGACCACGCCGCTGCTCAACGCCATGCTGTTCCACGCGGACGCGGGCACGACGTTCCTGCTGGTCGGGGCCGTCCGGCCGGACGTGCTGCAGGCCGCCGCCGCGGAGCTGACGCCGTGAGCGGCGGCGGGGGCGGGCCGATCGTCGTGACGCGGGGGCTGACCAAGCAGTACGGGCGGGTCGTGGCCGTCCGGGACGTGGACCTCGACGTCGGCGCGGGCGACCGGTACGGGCTGCTCGGGCCGAACGGGTCGGGCAAGACGACGCTGGTCCGGATGCTGCTCGGGCTGGTGTTCGCGACGTCCGGGCGGATCGAGGTGATGGGACGGCCGATCCCGCGCCGCACCGGCGAGGTGCTGCCGCTGGTCGGGGCGATGGTGGAGGGGCCGGGCGCGTACGGGCACCTGTCCGGGCGCGCGAACCTGGCGTTGCTCGACGCGTCCGGGCCGGGGCGCGGGTCCCGGCGCACGCGCCGCCGCAGGGTGGACGAGGCGCTCGAACGCGTCGGGCTCGGCGGCGTGGACGACCGTCCGGTGAAGGCGTACTCGCTCGGCATGCGGCAGCGGCTCGGCCTCGCCGCCGCGCTGCTGCACGCGCCGAGGCTGCTGATCCTGGACGAGCCGACCAACGGCCTCGACCCGCGCGGCATCCGCGAGGTCCGCGACCTGCTGCGCGCGCTGAACGAGGACGGCACGACGATCCTGCTGTGCAGCCACCTGCTCGGCGAGGTCGAGGAGCTGTGCACGCGGGTCGGCGTGATGGACCGCGGACGGCTCGTCCTGCAGCGGGACATGGCCGACGTTCGCGCGCCGACCGGACGCGTCGAGGTCCGCACCCCGGACGCCGCGCGCGTCGTCGCGCTCCTGGACGGCCGGGTCGAGCACCGCGACGGCGACCGGCTGCTGGTGCGGGCCGCCGACGCCGCCGAGCTGAACGCGCGGCTCGTCGCCGGCGGGCTGCGGGTGACCGAGATCCGGCCGCAGCGGCACACGCTGGAGGAGGTCGTCCTGTCCCTGACCGGCGCGAGCGCCGACCGCTTCGACCGGCCGGCGGAGGGCGCGTGATCCGCACCGAGCTGGTGAAGATGCTGCGGCGGCCCCGGACCTGGGTGTCGCTGCTGCTGCTCTGCGGGCTGCCGGGGATCGTCGCGGCGTTCCTCGGCGTCACGAAGGTCGCGCCGCCGGCCGGGCAGGGCCCGGCGTTCCTGTCGGCGGTGCTGTCGAACGGGACGCTCTACCCGGCGGCGGCCCTCGCGATGGTCCTGCCGCTGTTCCTGCCGGTGTCGGTCGCGGTCGTCGGCGGCGACGCGGTCGCGGGCGAGGCGAACTCGGGGATGCTGCGCTACCTGCTGCTGCGTCCGGTCGGCCGGACCCGGCTGCTGGTCGCCAAGCTCGCCGCGCTGGTCGCGTTCGTCCTGATCGCGGTCGTCGCGGTGACGCTCAGCTCGTACGCGATCGGGGTCGCGGTGTTCGGCGCGAAGCCCGCCTCGGCGGTGACCGGCGCGAGCCTGGTGACGTCGATGTCCGGGACGGGCCTCACCACCACGCAGGTGCTGCTGCGGCTGGCGTGCGCGATGCTCTACGTCGGGGTGTCGATGCTGGGCGTCGGCGCGATCGCGCTGTTCCTGTCCACGCTGACCGACTCGGCGCTCGGCGCGGCCCTGGGCGCGCTCGCCGCGCTCGTGACCAGCCAGATCCTCGTCTCGCTGGACGCGGCGGCGGCCGTCCACCCCTACCTGCCGACGCGGTACTGGCTCGCGTGGATCGACTTCTTCCGCGCCCCGGTGCTGTGGCACGACATCGAGCGCGGGCTCGCCCTGCAGGCGGTGTACGTCGCGGTCTTCCTCGCCGCCGCCTGGGCCAACTTCGCCACCCGCGACGTCACGAGCTGAAGCCCTTCCGCCGCTCCGACCTGGGCGTCCCGTCCGCTGAGTGCCGCGGGCTCCGCACTACGAGCTGATGCGGCGGAGGGACGCGCAGTCGGACTCGCTCGGCGGCGCCATCGGGTCGCTGCCCAGCGCGCGCAGGACGATGCCGTCCACGAGCGGGTCGGACGGCAGGTCGCCATGGCCGGTGCGCGCGTCCGGGCACACCTCTTGGAGGACGACGTTGACCGCGCCGTCCAGCCGGGCGGACTCGGGCGGCGTGACGGTCTGGTCGCGGGTCGTCCAGATCGACATCCACTCCGGCCGGTCGCCGACGCGGTCGCCGAGGCCGCGCAGCAGCGCGCTTCCGGGCACGAGCTGCTGGCACGCCAGCGGGCACGCGCCGGGCGACAGCGCCGCGCCGACCGCCGAGACGTCCGCGCCCTGGTGCGGCGAGCCGAGCGTGACGATGCGCCTCGCCTTGTGCGCGCCGTCATGCCGCCGCGCCCACAACCGCGCGACGACGCCGCCCGCCGAGTAGCCGACGACGTCCACCGACGGCGCCCCGCCGCGCAGCAGCTCGTTGACCTTCCGGTCCAGCGCGTTCGCCTGCTTGCGCAGGTCACCGGTGCCGTCGCCGGGCGGGACGACGATCGCGGTCCGGCGTCCGGCGCGCTCGAACCGCATCGCGAGCACGGCCAGCCCGTCCGTCGAACCGCCGTAGCCGGGCACGAGCACGACCGCGCCCGGCGCGGCCTGGTCGGCCGCGGGCCCGCCGTCGCGCCCGGCGCGGGCCAGCGCGAACCGCCCCGCGACCAGAAGGACCACCATCGCGACGAGCGCGGACATCCCGCCGACGTACCAGCGCCGCCGCGGACTCAGCCCGCCCAGCCACACCACACGTCCACATATACCCGCCCGCGACCGATCCCGACCGCCACCGGCGCTGCCCACGGTCGGAGCACGGCGTCCTCCGGGCGGTGAACATCGGCCGCCGGCTCGCGCGGTGGAATGACGCGCGCGACCCTGAGGTTGCCGGATGGCAGGAGCACCGACAACGGAGGAGTGACACATGCAGTCGACGGCGATCGTGGTGCGCGAGCAGGGCGGCCCCGAGGTGCTGCGACCGGAGCAGGTGGACGTGCCGCAGGAGGTCGGACCGGGCGAGGCGCTCGTCGAGATCGCGTACGCGGGCGTCAACTTCCTCGACATCTACCAGCGCGAGGGCCGCTACGAGATGGACCTGCCGTACGTCCCGGGCAGCGAGGGCGCCGGACGCGTCATCGCGGTCGGCCAGGGCGTCACCGACGTCAAGCCCGGTGACCGCGTGGCGTGGGAGGGCATCCTCGGCTCCTACGCCCGGCACGTCGTCGCGCCGGTCCCGCGCCTGCTCCCCGTCGCGGACGGCGTCAGCGACGCGCAGGCCGCCGCGCTCCCCCTGCAAGGCCTGACGGCGCACTACCTCGCGACCGAGTCGCATCCGCTGCGTCCGGGCGAGACCGTCCTGATCCACGCGGGGGCGGGCGGCACGGGCCTCGTCCTGACCCAGATCGCGAAGATCCTCGGCGCGACCGTCATCACCACGGTGTCGTCGGAGGAGAAGGCGAAGATCTCCCGCGACGCCGGGGCCGACCACGTCCTGGTCGGCTACGAGGACTTCACCGGCCGCGTCCGCGACCTCACCGGCGGACGGGGCGTGCACGCCGTGTACGACGGCGTCGGCAAGAGCACCTTCGACGGCTCCCTCGCCGCGCTCCGCCCGCGCGGCACGTTCGTGCTGTTCGGCGGCTCGTCCGGCGCCGTCCCGCCGGTCGACCCGATGCGCCTCAGCGCGGCGGGCTCGGTCAAGTTCACCCGCCCGACCCTCAAGCACTTCGTCGCCGACCCGGCCGAACTCCTCTCCCGCTACCGCGACCTGCTCGACTGGGCGTCCCAGGGCCGCCTGTCCGTCCGCGTCCACGCCGAGTACCCGCTGGACGACGCCGCCCGGGCCCACCGCGACCTCGCCGGACGCGGCACGGTCGGCAAGCTCCTGCTCCGCTGCGCCTGACCGGCCCCCGGGCGGGCCTCACCGCCGGGCGGGCCTCACCGCCCGCCCGGCTTCCCCAGCAGGTCCCATCGGTTCCCCGCGACGTCGAGGAAGACCGCGACGCGCCCGTACGGCTCGTCCCGCGGCTCGGAGACGAACCGGACCCCGGCCGCGACCATCCGCTCGTACTCCGCGTCGAAGTCGTCCACGTGCAGGAAGAACCCGACCCGTCCGGCGACCTGCTCCCCGACCGCGGCCTCCTGCCGCTCCCCGTCCGCCCGCGCGAGCAGCACGCCCGTCTCGGCCCCCGGCGGACGCACCACGACCCAGCGCTTCGCGCGCCCGTCGTTCGTCCGCGCGGGCACGTCCTCCACCAGCTCGAAGCCGAGCGCCCCCGTGAAGAACGCGATCGCCGGGTCGTACTCCTCGACCACCACCGTCACCAGCCCGATCCGCATCCGGCGATCGTAATCCCGTTGCCCGCCCTCGGCCTCCCGCGATGGAATGCGGCTGATGAGCATGCACGCCGACGAAGCGACCATCACCGCCGACCTCGTCCGCGGCCTGCTGGCCGAGCAGTTCCCCGAGTGGGCCGATCTGCCGATCGAGCCCGTGAGGTCGTCGGCCGGGACGGTGAACGCGATCTTCCGGCTGGGCGGCACCAGGTCCGTTCGCCTTCCGCGCCGTCCGAGCGGTGCGAAGGGCCTGCTCAGGGAGCAGGAATGGTTGCCGCGCCTGGCCCCCTGCCTGCCCGTGCCCGTCCCCGACCTGCTCGGCCGCGGCGTGCCCGGCAGCGCGTTCCCCCGCCCGTGGTCGGTGCACCGCTGGCTGGACGGCGCGCATCCCGCTCCCGACGCCGACCTGGGCCGGGATCTGGCCGAACTGGTCCTGGGGTTCCGGCGGGTCCCTTTTCGCGAGGGCCCGGCGTCCTACCGGGGCGGTTCGCTGCGCGAGATGGACGCCGCCGTCCGCACGGCCATCGCCGATCTCGAGGCCGACCTCGACACCTCGCTCGCGACCGCGCTGTGGGACGAGTCCGTCCACGCCCCCGCCTGGGACGGCCCGCCGACCTGGACGCATTCCGACCTGCTCCCGGCCAACCTCCTGGTCGCCGGCGGCCGGCTCAGCGGCGTGCTCGACTTCGGCACGGTCGGTGTGGGCGACCCCGCCTGCGACCTGATGCCCGCCTGGACGGTCCTGTCGGCGCCCGCGCGCCGCGACTTCCGCGAAGCGCTCGAACCGGACGAGCCGACCTGGCTGCGCGGACGCGGCTGGGCCTTCTCCATGGCGCTGCTCGGCCTGCCGTACTACCGCGAGACCAATCCGCCGTTCGCCGCCATGTGCCGCCGCACGATCGACGCCGTCCTCGCGGCGGCGAGCCCGGACGTCAGGGGTTGCCGGGGGTGATGAGGCCGGTCTCGTAGGCGACGATGATGGCCTGGGCCCGGTCGCGGAGGTCGAGCTTGGAGAGGATGCGGGCCACGTGGGTCTTCACGGTGGCCTCGCTGAGGTGCAGGTGGGCGGCCAGCTCGGCGTTGGTGCGGCCGCGGGCGAGCAGGCGCAGGACCTCCAGCTCGCGGGTGGTGAGCGGGGTGAGGTCGCGGTGCAGGGTCGCGCCGTCGGGACGGGTGGCGAAGCGCTCGACGAGGCGGCGGGTGATGGACGGGGCGAGCAGCGCGTCGCCGGTCTCGACCAGCCGGACGGCGGCGGCGAGGTGCTCGGGCGAGACGTCCTTCAGCAGGAAGCCGCTCGCGCCCGCGGTGAGGGCGGCGTAGACGTAGCGGTCCAGGTCGAAGGTGGTCAGCATGATCACGCGCGGCGGGTCGTCGGCGGCCAGGACGCGGCGGGTGGCGGTCAGGCCGTCCAGGCCGGGCATCTGGATGTCCATCAGGACGACGTCGGGCCGCAGCGCGCGGACGGCCTCGACGGCGCGGGCGCCGTCCTCGACCTCGGCGACCACGTCGATGCCGGCGGCGGTGAGGATCATGCCGAAGCCGGTGCGGACGAGGGCCTGGTCGTCGGCGATCACGACCCGCGGCGCGGTCACCGGACCGCCGGGAAGACGGCGCGGACGCGGTAGCCGCCCGACGGCAGCGGGCCGTTCTCCAGGGTGCCGCCGTAGACGGCGACGCGTTCGCGCAGGCCGATGAGGCCGCGTCCGTTGCCGGCGTGGGAGGTGGGCGCGCCGCCGGTGTCGACGACCTCGACGGTCAGGGCGTCCGGGGCGTGCTCGACCAGGATGCTGACGCGCGCGCCCGCGGCGTGCTTGACGGTGTTGGTCAGCGACTCCTGGACGACCCGGTAGGCGGCCAGGTCCATGCCCTCGGGCAGGTCGGACGGGTCGCCGCCGACGGTGAGGTCGACCTGGACGCCGGTCGCCCGGACCCGGTCGGCGAGCGCCGGGACCTGGTCGAGGCCGGGCCGCGGCGCGAGGTCGGCCTGCTCGGGCTCGCCGTCCATGGTGAGCAGGTCCATCACGTGCCGGAGCTCGGTCATCGCGGTGCGCCCGCCGGACTCGACGGCGCGCAGCGCGGCCTCGGCCCGGTCCGGTTCGTCCCGCAGGACCATGCGGGCCGCGCCCGCCTGCACCACCATCACGCTCACATTGTGGGTCACGACGTCGTGGAGTTCCTGCGCGATGCGCGCGCGTTCGCGTTCGACGGCGCGGCGGGTGGCCGCCTCCTGCTCGTCCTCCAGGACGCGGACGCGCTGCTGCCAGGTGTGGACGGCGTTCGCGACGAGCCCGATGGGGATCAGCGCGAGGAAGCCGAGGAAGCCGGGGCGCAGCTGCGGCAGCAGCGAGTGCCGGAGCGTCACGGTCACCACGGCGACGGCCACGGCGCTGGCGATGGCGGGCCAGTGGTACCGGCTGTACAGGACGGCGCTGTACGCCGCGACGACGCAGGACGCGAAGGTGAACGTCGGGTCGAGCGGCGTTCCCCAGTGGTACAGGAGGGTCGCGACCGCCACGGCCCACAGGGCGGCGAGCGGGTAGCGGCGGCGGGCGACGAGTGGGAGCGCCGTCAGGACGCCCAGCAGCAGGTGCAGGACGAGCGACGGGTGGCTGAGCGCGACGTGCGTCACGCCCGGCGGTAGCGGACGCGGTCTCGGCGGCGCTTCCGGAGGGTCCGGCGGATCGGGCGGGTCGATGCGGTCCGGCGGTTCGGTGCGCGGGAACTTCACCGGCGAAGGGTCGGTGGAGTCCGAGACGTGCAGCGTGCCGTTCACGGTGCCCGCGGCGAGGAGCAGCGCCAGCGCCACGTCCGCCGCGAAGGCCCAGCGGGACAGGCGGGGCGGCGGGAGGGCGGCCGCGCGCAGCACGGCGTTCCAGCGGTCGCCGAGAGCGGAACCCATCACGCCGCCATCCTGACAAAACACCACTTCTCCGAACATCCTCCCGGAGACGAACCGGCCCCGCCGCGCGGACTACATCGCGCGGATGACCCGCCGCCGGATTCACCCGCCCGGACGACCCCGCCCCATCAGCGCGGCCGACGCGCCGGGCACCGCGCGCTGCCTAGCGTCGGGGCGACCCCAGACGACGAGGAGACGCCGTGATCGAGATCCGCGCGGTGACGAAGACCTATGACGGCGGCGGCCCGGCCCTCGCCGGGCTGACCCTGGACGTGCGGGAGGGCGAGGCGCTGGCGGTGCTCGGGCCGTCCGGCAGCGGGAAGTCGACGCTGCTCAACCTGGTCGCCGGGCTCGACCGGCCGACCGAGGGGACGGTCACGGTCGCCGGGACCCGGGTGGACGAGCTGTCCGAGACGGCGCTCGCGCGGTACCGGCGGGAGCGCGTCGGGATGGTGTTCCAGTTCTTCAACCTCCTGGACGACCTGACCGTGCTCGACAACGTGCTGCTGCCCGCGCAGCTGTCGCGCGTGCCGCGCCGCGCGGCCCGCGACCGCGCGGAGGAGCTGCTCGGCAAGCTCGGCGTCCTCGGGCACGCGCGGGCGTTCCCCGGACGGCTGTCGGGCGGCGAGCGGCAGCGCGTCGCGGTCGCCCGCGCGCTGATGAACCGGCCGCCGCTGCTGCTCGCCGACGAGCCGACCGGCGCGCTCGACAGCGCGTCCGCCGCCGGCGTCCGGGACCTGCTGGCCGAGCTGAACGCCGAGGGCCAGACGATGCTGCTGGTCACGCACGACACGGTGCTCGCCGAGGCGTGCGCGTCCCGGACGATCGAGCTGGCCGACGGGCGCGTCACCCGGATGGTGACGCGATGAGCGCGCTCGGGCGGATCGTCCGGTCCGGGGTGGCGCGGCGGCGGGTGCAGACGCTCGTGCTGGCGCTGACGACGATGCTGGCCGTGACGGCGTCCGTGCTGGCGGCGGGGCTGATCGTGGCGTCGCGGGCCCCGTTCGACCACGCCTTCGCCCGGCAGCACGGCGCGCACCTGACCGCGCAGTTCGACGGGGGCCGGGCGACGCCGCAGCAGCTCGCCGCGACGGCGCACGCGTCCGGGGTGACGGCCGCCGCCGGGCCGTTCTCGGTCGTGACGCTGCGGCCGAGCTTCGCGCTGGACGGCGACGAACCGCCCGCTCCCCCGATGACCGTCGCCGGACGGGCCGGACCCGGCGGCGCGGTGGACGCCCTCGACCTCACCGAGGGCCGCTGGGCCGCCGCCCGAGGAGAGATCGTGCTCGCCGCCGACGGGCCACCGGTCCGGCTCGGCCGGCGGGTCACCTTTCCCGAGCTTCCGGGCCGTCCGGCCCTGACGGTCGTCGGGCACGCCCGCTCGATCGGCCGCAGCGCCGACGCGTGGGTCGTCCCCGCCCAGCTCGCGGCGCTGAACGGGCGGCACGCGCCCGGGTACCAGATGCTCTACCGCCTCCGGAACGCCGCGACCGACGCGCAGGTGTCGGCGGGCCGCGCCGCGGTCGCCGCCGCCGCGCCGCGCGGCTCGCTCACCGGCGCGGGCTCCTACCTGCGGATCCGGCACGCGGCGCAGCGCGCGACCGCGACGTTCGTGCCGTTCATCGTGGCGTTCGGGGTGCTCGCGCTCGCGATCTCCGTGCTGACGATCGGCGTCGTGGTCAACGCGGCCGTCGCCGCCGCGACGCACCGGATCGGCGTGCTGAAGTCGCTCGGTTTCACGCCGTCCCAGGTGGTGACCGCGTACGTCGGCAAGGCGCTGATCCCGGCGGCGATCGGGACGGGTCTGGGCGTGGTCCTCGGCAACCTGCTCGCGATACCGGCGATGCGGCAGGAGGGCAGCGCGTACCAGACCGGCGCCAGGACGGTCGCGCCCTGGATCGACGTCGCCGTCCCCGCCGCCGCGCTCGCGGCCGTGGCGCTCACCGCGCTGGTCCCCGCGCTCCGCGCCGGACGGCTCCGGGCGGCCGAGGCGATCGCGCTCGGGCGCGCGCCGCGTCCGGGCCGGGGGCGCGCGGTGCGCCGCGTGCTGGGACGGCTGCCGCTGGCGCGTCCGCTGAGCCTCGGGCTGGCCGCGCCGTTCGCCCGTCCGGCGCGGTCGGTCGCGATGGGCCTGGCGCTCATGCTCGGCACGGCGGCCGTCGCGTTCGGAACCGGCCTCGCGCTGTCGCTGAACGGCATCGAGAACGGTCTCAACCGGGACGAGCCCGGTGCCGTCATCGCCCACACGTTCGCACCGCTCCGGCAGAACGGCGCACCCCCGAGGGAGGGGTCACCCAACGGAGGACCGCCGAACGGGAAGCCGGGCGCGGACAGCGGGCCGCCGCGCCGGCCGAAGCCCGCCTCCCCGGCCGCCATCGCCCGGACGATCCAGGCCCAGCCCGGCACGCGCCGCTACTTCTCGACGTCCCAGGCGCAGATCGGGGTCGCCGGGCTGACCAGCGCCGTCTCCCTGATCGCCTACGACGGGGACGCGTCGTGGGGCGCCTTCCAGCTCGTCTCCGGACGCTGGTTCCACGGCGCGGGCGAGGCGGTCGTGCCGTCCGGGATGCTGAAGGCGACCGGGACGCGCCTCGGCGACACGATCACGATGACCAGCGCCGGCCGGACGGCCCCGGTCCGGATCGTCGGCGAGGCGCTGATGCTGCGGCAGGACGGCCTGGTCGTGTTGACCGGCACGGCCTCGGCCGCCCCGCTCGGCCTGCGCTTCGACCCCGGAGCGACCGAGTTCCAGATCGACCTGAAGCCCGGCACCGACGCGCGCGCCTACAGAACCGCGCTGAACCGCGACCTGCAGGCGATCGGGGCGTCCGCCGAGCGGAACGGCGCCGAACTGAGCGCCACGGTCGTCGCCATGGACGCGCTCGCCGGGATGCTGACCGCGCTGCTCGTCGCGGTGGCCGGGCTGGGCGTGCTCAACACGGTCGTCCTGGACACCCGCGAGCGGGTGCGCGACCTGGGCGTCCTGAAGGCGCTCGGGATGGCGCCGAGGCAGGTCGTCGCCATGATCATCACGACGGTCGGGCTGGTCGGGGTGTGCTTCGCGGCGGCCGGGATCCCGATCGGCATGGCGCTGCACGCGGCCGTCCTGCCGCTGATGGGACGGGCGGCCGGGACCGGCATCCCGCACGCCGACCTGGCCGTCTACCACGTGCCGCTGCTGGCGCTGCTGCTGCTCGGCGGCGTGCTGATCGCCATCGCGGGCGCGCTGCTGCCCGCCGGCTGGGCCGCCCGCACCCGCACCTCGACGGCCCTGCGCACCGAGTGAATCCCGTCCCGACCGAGCGGCGCGGGGATCAGGGCCAGCGGTAGGGCGTGTCCGGGTCCGGGATGTGGTGGGGCAGGTAGCACATGGTGGTCACGTGCTCGTCCTTGCAGGTCAGGCAGAGGTAGGTGCGGTGGCCGCGCAGGCCCCGCCCGCGCTCCAGGCACGGCGGGCAGCCGCACGGGGACCAGCCGACGATCACGCGGCCGGGCCCCAGGCGGTGCCCGCGCGGGCACAGGAACGGCACGTGCTCGGACGTCACATCCGACACTCTAGTCGAACATACGATCGAAACAAGCGGCGGGCCCGACCCTGAACGGACCGGGCCCGCCGCCCGTCACGGCGCGGGGCGCGTCAGCGCTTCCAGTCCGGGTCGCGGCCGGACAGCGCGAGCGCGCGGTCGAAGACCGGCGCGGACGCGTCGACCTCGACCGGCTCGGCGAACCCCTGGTACTGCCGGTAGATCTCGGCGTTCTCCTCGACCACCGACAGCACGTACCCGGCCGCCTCCGGCGAGATCTCGAACCGCTGCCCGGTGGACGCCGCGACGTCCCAGCCGTGCACGGCCATCTCCTTGATCACCATGCCGGCGATGGCCACCGCCGGCATGGACATCTCGCCCAGGTCGATGTCGCCCTCCCAGACCGCCGGGTCGGCCCAGGCCGCGACGGCCCGGTCGAGCTGGGCGGCGTACGCCTCGGCCCAGCCGGGCTCGGCGGTGAAGTCGCGGTTGACGAGCTCGTCCGGCAGGGGCTCGCGGCGCGCGCGGTGCTCCAGGCCGTGCGAGGTGTACAGGACCCAGTGGTTCACCAGCGTCCGCAGGTCGAAGTCGGCGCAGGTCGTCGAGGCGTCCCAGCGGTCCGCCGGGACGTTGCGGGCGACGCGCGCGGCCTCGGCGGCGCATTCCTTCATGTGGCTGTGCAGGTCCCTCATACCGTCCACACTAGGGGCCCGCGACCTCCCGGTTCTTGGAGATTCGCGCCAGATACGCTGGTGGCCGTGGAGAGCGTGGCGCGCGGCGTCCTGTACCCGGGACGGCACGCGGAGGTGGTCGAGACCCGGCGGCGGGACCCGTCCCCCGAGGCGGCCCGGTTCGTCGAGCTGTACTGGCACGTGCGGTGGCGGGTGGACGAGCCGCACGACAGCAAGGTGCTGTCGTATCCGAGCGTGCACCTGGTGTTCGAGGAGCCCGAGCCGAGGATCTACGGGGTCGTGCGGGACCTGTTCGTCCGGCGGCTCGAAGGCGAGGGCCAGGTGCTCGGCGTGAAGTTCCGTCCGGGCTGCTTCCGGCCGTTCGCGGACGGCCCGGTGAGCGCCTACACCGACCGCGTCGTCCCGGCCGCCGAGCTGTTCGGGCCCGAAGTCGCGGCGGTCGGACGCGCCGTCCTCGCCAAGCAGGACACCGCCGACCTGGCGAAGCTCGCCGAGGAGTTCGTCCTGTCGCGGCTGCCGGAGCCCGATCCCGTAGCCGAGGACGTCGCGGGCATGGTCGAGCGGATCACCGCGCGTCCGGACCTGTTCCGCGTCGACGAGGCCGCCGAGGCGCTGCACGTGTCCACCCGAACGCTCCAGCGGCTGTTCGCCGAGTACGTCGGCGCGAGCCCCAAGTGGGTGATGCGCCGCGCCCGCCTCCAGGAGGCCGCGACCCGCGCGGACGCGGGCGACCCGGTGGACTGGGCCGCCCTGGCCCGCGACCTCGGCTACTTCGACCAGGCCCACCTCGTCCGCGACTTCACCGCCACCGTCGGCGTCCCGCCGGCGCGCTACGCGCGGTCCTGACCGGGCCGTCCGTGGGACGCTGTGGCGCTGTGGGGCGCGGAGAAGCGCCGCGGAGCGCGGTGGGACGCCGTGGGGCGCGGCGACCGGACGAGGGAGAGGCATGGCGCGGGCGGGACTGACGGTGGACAAGATCGTCCAGGCGGCGGCGGAGCTGGCCGACGAGGGCGGCATCGAGAACGTCTCGGTGTCGGCGCTCGCGCGGCGCTTCGGCGTGCGGGACGCGAGCCTGTACTCGCACATCCGCAACCTCGCGGACCTGCGGCGGCGCGTCGCGCTGCGGGCGGGCGACGAGCAGGCCGAGCGCATCGCCGAGGCCGTCGCCGGACGCGCCGGACGCGACGCCCTGGTCGCCTTCGCCAACGCCTTCCGCGACTACGCCCGCGAGCATCCCGGCCGCTACGCCGCGATGCAGATCCCCGTCGAGCGGGACGCGGCGGAGGGGTCGCGCGGCGTCGAGGTCACGGTGGCGATGATGCGCGCCTACGACCTGCCCGATCCGGACCTCACCGACGCCGTCCGGTTGCTGCGCAGCACCTTCCACGGGTTCATCTCCCTGGAGGCGAGCGGCGCGTTCGGGCATCCCCGCGACGTCCAGAAGTCCTGGGAGAAGGCGCTGGAGGCCCTGCACCAGCTACTGCTGGCCTGGCCGCGCGAAACGCCGGCCGGCAGCCCCGACGGCAGGTGAGGGTAAGGCCCAGCGGCGGGCGGGGGTAACCCCCGACGGCGGACGCGGGTAACCCCCGACGGCGGACGCGGGTAACCCCCAACGGCGGGCGGGGGGAAGGCCCGGCACACCCCCGACGGCGTGCCGGGCCCTGGGAGCGGGTCAGTGGTCCCGGGTCGTGACGAGCACGGCCAGCGCCCGGAGCCGGTCCGCGGCCGTGCCCGAGGGCGCGGCGGCGTCGAGCTCGGCGAGCGCCTCGGCCAGCAGTTCCCCGGCGCGGCGGCGGGCCCACTCGCGGCCCCCGGCGGCCTCGATGAGCTCGGCGGCGCGGGCGCGTTCGGCGTCCCCGAGCGGACGGTCCTGGTAGTACAGGGCGGCGAGCTCCCGTGCCGCCGCCGTCCCGGACGTGAGCGCCGCGACCACCGGCAGCGACTTCTTGCGGCTGCGCAGGTCGGAGTGGGCGGCCTTGCCGGTGGCGGCCGGGTCGCCCCAGATGCCGAGCAGGTCGTCCACGAGCTGGAAGGCCAGCCCGAGCCGGTGCCCGAAGGCGGTCAGCCGGGCCGCCTGCTCGGCCGTGCCGCCGCCGTAGGACGCGCCGAGCCCGCAGGACGCCCCGATCAGCGCGCCCGTCTTCCGGTCGGCCATCGTGACGCATTCGGGCAGGTCCACATCCGTGCGGCGCTCGAACGCCATGTCGCTGGACTGGCCCTCGCACAGCTCCAGCACCGCCCGCGACAGCACCCGGACGCCGTCGCCCGGACCGGCGAGCAGCTCGGTCGCGCGGGCGAGCAGCGCGTCCCCGGCGAGGATCGCCGCGCCCGCCCCGAAGACGTTCCACGCGGTCGGACGGTGCCGCCGGGTGAGATCGCCGTCCATCACGTCGTCGTGTAGCAGCGAGAAGTTGTGCACCAGCTCGACCGCGACGGCGGCGGGCAGCGCGGCCCGCGCCGTGCCGCCCACCGCCTCCGCGCACAGCAGCGTGAGCGCGGGCCGCAGCACCTTGCCGCCGTCCGCGCGCGCCGGACGTCCCCGCGCGTCCTCCCATCCGAAGTGGTAGGCCGCGATGCGGGCCATCGAGCCCGGCATGGCCTCGACGGCGTCCCGCAGGCCGGGCTCGATCAGCTCCCGCGCCCAGGTGAGGGTCTGCGCCGCCGAGGACGCCGCGTCCGCGCGCCGCGCCGGGCCGGGCGCGCGCCGGGCGCCGGGCGGCTTGGCGGGACTCTGGTGCGCGGCCGCGGCAGCGGGCGCGGGCGCGTTCGCTGCGGCACGGGTCGGCGCGGGACGTCGGCGGGGCACTACGGCCTCCCTGGTGTGGATGCGGGGGACGGGGGTCATCGGCTGACTTCGACGTTCTCCAGAACACCGAGCGCGTCCGGGACCAGGACGGCGGCGGAGAAGTAGGCGGACACGAGGTAGGACATGACGGCGCGCTCGTCGATCCCGGTGAACCGCGCCGACAGGCCGGGCTGGAGCTCGTCCGGGAGCCCGGTGCGGTGCAGGCCGATCACGCCCTGGTCGTCCTCGCCGACGCGCATCGCGAGCACGGCGCTGGTGCCGCGGTCGCTGATCCGGATCTTGTCGCAGGGGAAGATCGGCACGCCGCGCCAGGCGAGCGTCCGGCGGCCGAACCGCTCGACGGTGCCGGGGTAGACGCCCTGCCGGGTGCACTCGCGGCCGAACGCGGCGATCGTGCGCGGGTGCGCCAGGTAGAACTTCGTGCCGCGGCGGCGGCTGAGCAGGTCGTCCATGGCCTCGGGGGTCGGCGGCCCGGACCGCGTCTGGATCCGCTGCTTCAGGTCCGCGTTGTTCAGCAGCCCGAAGTCGCGGTTGTTGATCAGCTCGTCCTCCTCCTTCTCGCGCAGCGCCTCGACGGTCAGCCGGAGCTGCTGCTCCACCTGGTCCATCGGGTGGCTGTAGAGGTCGGCGACGCGGGTGTGCACGCGCAGCAGCGTCTGCGCGACGCTCAGCTCGTACTCGCGCGGGGCCGGGTCGTAGTCGGCGAACGTGCCGGGCAGCGGGACCTCGCCCTCGTGCCCGGACGCGAGCGCGATCTCGGCCTCGCCCTTGGCGTTGGTCACCGGCGCCCGCGCGCCCGCGACCGCCACGAGGTGGTCGCGCAGCTCCGGGTACCGGCCCAGCAGCTCGCCGATCCGCTCGTTCGGCAGCTCCAGGACGGTCGTCGGGGTCACCGCGCGGTAGGCGTGCTCCCACTCGCCCGGCGCGGGCAGCAGCGCCGTGTCGCCGAAGTAGCGGCCGTCGGCCAGCAGGTCGAGGACGACCTCCGCGCCGTACTCGCCCCGGCCGACCTTCTCGACCTTGCCGTGCGCGAGCAGGATCACCCGGTCGACCGGGCCGCCGGGCGAGACGATCACGTCGCCGGGCTCGTACTCCCGCTGGACGAACCGTCCGGCGGCGTCCGCGAGCAGCGCCTCGTCGGAAACGCCCGCGAGCTGCGGCAGCTCGCCGAGCTCGGCCGGGATCACGCCGATGTCCGCGCCGGTGTTGACGAACTCCACGACGCCGTCGCCGACGGTGTGCGCGAGGCGGCGGTTCACCCGGTACGACCCGCCGGGGACCTCCACCCAGGGCAGCAGCCGCAGCAGGTACCGCGGCGTGATGCCCTGCATCATCGGCGCGGACTTGGTGGTCGTCGCCAGGTTCCGCGCGGCCCTGGTCGACAGGCTCAGCTGGTGCTCTGCGGCGCCGGGCGTCGTCACTGCGCCACCCCGATCTCCACGCTCTCCAGCACGGCGAGCGCGTCCGGCACCAGCACGGCGGCGGAGTAGTAGGCCGAGACGAGGTAGGACATGATCGCCCGCTCGTCGATGTTCATGAACCGGACCGACAGGCCGGGCTGGACCTCGTCCTGGAGGCCGGTGCGGTGCAGGCCGACCACGCCCTGCGCGGCCTCGCCGGTCCGCATCAGCATGATCGAGCTCGTCCTGGTCCTACTGACCGGGATCTTGTTGCACGGGAAGATCGGCACGCCGCGCCAGGCGGGGATGTGGTGGCCCTGCACCTCGACCGGCTCGGGGTAGACGCCCCGGCTGCTGCACTCGCGGCCGAACGCGGCGATCGCGCGCGGGTGCGCCAGGAAGAACGCGGGCTCCTTCCACACCAGGGTGAGCAGCTCGTCCATGTCGTCCGGGGTGGGCGGGCCGGACCGGGTGTGCACGCGCTGGCGCAGGTCGGCGTTGGCGAGCAGCCCGAACTCGCGGTTGTTGACCAGCTCGTGCTCCTGCCGCTCGCGCAGCGCCTCGACCGTCAGCCGCAACTGCTGCTCGACCTGGTCCATCGGCTGGCTGTACAGGTCGGCGACGCGGGTGTGCACGCGCAGGACGGTCTGCGCGACGCTCAGCTCGTACTCGCGCGGCGCGGGCTCGTAGTCCACGAACGTGCCGGGCAGCGCGACCTCGCCCTCGTGCCCGGCGGCGAGCGCGATCTCGGCCTCGCCGTCCGCGCTGGCCGCCTTCGCCGGACGGTCGCGGAACGCCTCGACGTGCGCGCGCAGGCCGTCCGAGCGGTCGAGCAGCTCGCGGAAGCGCGCCGCGTCCAGGGTGAGGACGGTCACCGGCGTCACGGCCCGGACGGTGTGCTCCCAGTCGTGCGGCTCGCCGTGCAGGGCGTCACCCCCGAAGAAGTCGCCGTCGGCGAGGACGCCGAGGACCGCCTCGCCGCCGTACTCGCCGCGGCCGATCCGCGCGAGCTTGCCGTGCACGACCAGCACGACCGAGTCGGCGGGCCGGCCCTCGGTGACCACGACGTCCCCGGGCTCGAACTCGCGCTGCTCGAACCGGGTCGCGAGCTCGCCGAGGACGTCCTCGTCCTCGTAGCCGCGCAGCACCGGCAGCTCGCCCAGCTCCAGCGGGATGACCCGGACGTCCGCGCCGGTCTGCACGAACTCGATCCGGCCGTCCCCGACGGTGTAGGCGAGCCGGCGGTTGACCCGGTACGCGCCGCCCGCGCACTGCACCCACGGCAGCAGCTTGAGCAGCCAGCGCGTCGAGATCCCCTGCATCTGGGGGACGGACTTGGTCGTCGTCGCGAGGTTGCGCGCCGCCGCCGTACCCAGACTCCGCTGCTGTTGGTCGGTCTGCTGTTCGGTCACGCTGGACACCACCGTTCCGGTTCCTCTTCGGCTGCCGTATGGCGCGGTCGCGCGCGGTCCGACTTGACCGAAGATTTGCGGGTCGTTGGACCGCGTGCAACAGTGACATTACCCAGCGTAATCTCCATGACACAACGGAAGTGTTCCCTCACCTTCCGTCACACAAGGGACGGCTTCGGAGTGACTCCGTCTTGGTCAGGCGGCGGTCGTCCGGGAACCGGTTTTCGGTCGCAGGACGGAAACCGCCCCCGGCGGCCATCGGGACGGCGGGGGCGGCGGCGAGATCGCGGCGGGCTTACAGATCGTCAGGAAGTTCGGGGAGCTTGTCCGTCCGCTGCGGGTCGTGATCGACGGCGAGGACCTCGTCCTCGTCCGGGATCATGAGCAGCGCCTGGGTCGCCTGCGCCTCGCGGGTGATCACCCCGCTGGACAGGATCGTGTTGCGGTGACGCAGCGCACCGTTCTCCCGCAGCAGGTCGTCGTTCTCCTTGCGCGCGCGGGCGAGCCGCCTCGACATGCGCACGAACACGGCGAACCCGCCCAGCGCCAGCCCCAGGACCAGGCCCGCCACGGGCAGCCCCACCGACCGCGGCAGCGCCAGCGCCGCCCCGGCGGCCACCACCAGCGCGACCACCGCCGCGAGCGCGCCGAAGTGCTGCTCCGCCCAGTCGAGGGCCGCGTTGACAGGCTTGGGGATCCGCAACTGGACTACTCCTCCGTGGGGAAGCCGGGGACGGGCATCTATTGAACGTTACCGTCCCGAAATCATGGCCGACCCTGACACAGTGTGACGAACGCCTCTCCGGCGGGGCCCCGGAAGATGCGAGCAGTGCTTCCCTCGCAATATCGTCGGAGGAATGAGCGAACACTTTGACGTCGTGGTCCTGGGCTCGGGCCCGGGTGGTTATGTGGCCGCGATCCGCGCGGCCCAGCTCGGACTGAAGACGGGCATCATCGAGGAGCGGTTCTGGGGCGGTGTCTGCCTCAACATCGGCTGCATCCCGTCCAAGGCGCTGCTGCGCAACGCCGAGCTGGCCCACATCTTCACCACCGAGCAGGAGAAGTACGGGATCAAGGCCGAGGGCCCGGTGTCGTTCGACTACGGGGTGGCCTACCAGCGCAGCCGTCAGGTCTCGGAGAAGCTCGTCAAGGGCGTCCAGTTCCTGATGAAGAAGAACAAGATCACCACTTACGAGGGCCGGGGCACCTTCACCGACCCCAACACCCTCCAGGTGACGAAGAAGGACGGTTCGTCCGAGACGGTCAGCTTCGACCACTGCATCATCGCGACGGGCGCGAAGACCCGCCTGCTGCCGGGCACCAGCCTGTCCGAGCGCGTGGTGACCTACGAGGAGCAGATCCTCTCCTCCGAGCTGCCCGAGAGCATCGTCATCGCGGGCGCGGGCGCGATCGGCGTCGAGTTCGGTTACGTGCTGCACAACTACGGCGTCAAGGTCACGATCGTCGAGTTCCTCGACCGGATGGTCCCGAACGAGGACGCCGACGTCTCCAAGGAGCTCGCCAAGCGCTACCGCAAGCTCGGCATCCAGGTCCTCACCTCCACCCGCGTCGACTCGATCGACGACTCGGGGGACAAGGTCAAGGTCACCGTCACCGGCAAGGACGGCGCCCAGCAGACCCTGGAGGCCGACAAGGTCCTGCAGGCCATCGGCTTCGCCCCGAACGTCGAGGGCTACGGCCTGGACAAGACCGGCGTCAAGCTCACCGACCGCGGCGCGATCGACGTGGACGGCCGCGGCCGCACGTCCGTCCCGCACATCTTCGCGATCGGCGACGTCACCGCCAAGCTGATGCTCGCGCACGCCGCCGAGGCCATGGGCATCGTCGCCGCCGAGACCATCGCCGACGCCGAGACCATGGAGATCGACTTCGCCATGGTCCCGCGCGCCACCTACTGCCAGCCGCAGGTCGCCTCCTTCGGCTACACCGAGCAGCAGGCCCGCGACCTCGGCTACGACGTCAAGGTCGCCAAGTTCCCCTACAGCGCCAACGGCAAGGCGCTCGGCATGGGCGAGGGCGACGGCTTCGTCAAGCTCGTCTCGGACGCCAAGTACGGCGAGCTCCTCGGCGGCCACCTCATCGGCCCCGAGGTCACCGAGCTGCTGCCCGAGCTGACCCTGGCCCAGCAGTGGGACCTCACCGTCCACGAGGTGGCCCGCAACATCCACGCCCACCCGACCCTGGGCGAGGCCGTCAAGGAGGCCGTCCACGGCCTCGCCGGCCACATGATCAACCTCTAGCGACCAGCCCCGGCCACGGCGCTCACACCGGCCGTCCCCGCCCCGGCGAGGACGGCCGCGTGCGTTCCACCCCCCTTTTCGGCCCCACCATCCCGAGCGCACCAGCCCCCGCAGGAAAACCCGCTCCGCGTAGCGCCCCGCCCCCCGACACGGAGGGCGCTCTACGCCCGCAGCGCCGGGCCCTAATTGGGCGGCCCACCCACCCGCGCGAAAGCACCACACCCCGCAAGCGCACTCACCCCACCCGCAGCGCGTCCCCACGCCCGGCGCGAAGGGCGCTTTGCGCCCGGAGCGCCGGGCGCAACGAATCACCGCTTTCAGCGGCTTAGACGCAATGAAACTCCTGGTCAGCGCAATCTCGGGGGCTTGGGTTGCGGGGGTGCGCGTTTCTAGGCTTTCGATCACCTGATGGCCCGTGGACTGAGCAGGAGCGCGTGTCATGACCGTCACCCCGGCGATGGAGCCGACCCAGCCGTCCGTTGCACCGGTGACCCCGGAGCGGACGGCGCTCCGGCGGCACTACCTGATGTGCCGTCCGGAGCACTTCGCGGTCACCTATGCGATCAACCCGTGGATGGACCCGGCGGCGGGTGCGAGCGCGGAGAAGGCCGTGGCGCAGTGGGAGGCGCTGCGGGAGGCGTACGTGGCGCTGGGGCACGAGGTCAGCCTCATCGACCCGCTGCCGGGGCTGCCGGACATGGTGTTCGCGGCCAACGGCGCGCTCGTGGTGGGCGGAAGGGCCTACGGGGCGCGGTTCACCTTCCCCGAGCGGGCCGCCGAGGGGCCGGCGTACGGCGAGTGGCTGCGCGCGGGCGGGTTCGATGTGCGGGAGCCGGAGCACACCAACGAGGGCGAGGGCGACTTCCTCACGCTGGACGGCCTGATCCTGGCCGGGACGGGGTTCCGGACGGACGTCGCCGCGCACCAGGAGGCGCAGGAGTTCCTGGGCCGTCCGGTGGTGACGCTGCGCCTGGTGGACCCGCGGTTCTACCACCTGGACACCGCCCTGTTCCCCCTGGACGGCAACAACGTCGCGTACTACCCCGGGGCGTTCTCGCCGGGCAGCCGCGCGGTGCTGGAGCGGCTGTTCCCGGACGCGCTGATCGCCTCGGAGGCGGACGCTGCGGTGCTCGGCCTGAACGCGGTGAGCGACGGCCGGAACGTGGTGCTCAACGCGGAGGCGACCGGGCTGGCCGAGGCGCTGGCGGCGCGGGGCTTCAACCCCGTCCCGGTGGACCTGACGGAGCTGCGCAAGGCGGGCGGCGGTCCGAAGTGCTGCACGCTGGAGCTGCGGTCCGTCTGACCCCGGTTCGTCCGGTTCGCCGGACATCCGGGACCATGGGGGCATGCTGCACGAGGACTCCCATGGCCACCTCCCGTTCGACGGCGCCGACAACGTGCGCGACCTGGGCGGCCATCCGCTGCCCGGGGGCGGGACGACGGCGCGCGGACGGGTGCTGCGCGCGGACGCGCTGAACCGGCTGAGCGACGCCGACGTGCGGCGGCTGGCGGAGTTCGGGGTCCGGACGTCGATCGACTTCCGGACCCCGACCGAGGTGGAGACCAACGGCCGGGACCGGCTGCCGGACGGCGTGCGGACCGTCCACCTGCCGGTCGGCGGCGGCAACCTCGGCGTGTTCTACGAGGTGATCGGCAGCGGGGACGCCGAGCGGCAGCGCGCGGCGTTCGGGGACGGCCGGCTCGAGGGCCTCATGATCGACATCAACCGGACGTTCGTCCGGGACGAGACCGAGCGCGGCCGGTTCGCGCAGGCCGTCCGGCTGGTCGCGGACGCCGGCGCGGTGCCGCTGGTGTTCCACTGCACGGCGGGCAAGGACCGCACCGGCTGGCTGGCGGCGGTGCTGCTGGCCGCGGTCGGTGTGGACCGTGCCACGATCATGGCCGACTACCTGCGCTCCAACCACTACCTGCGGAACGCCAACGACAAGATCCTCTCGGCGATGGCGGAGCTCGGCCAGATGCGCGAGCCCGAGCTGCTGCGTCCGCTGCTGGAGCAGCGGCCCGCCTACCTGGAGGCCGCCTTCGACGAGGCGGACGCCCTGTTCGGCTCGTTCGACGGCTTCCTGCGGGACGGTCTCGGCCTGGACGACGCCGCCCTCGGCGCCCTCCGGGCCAACCTCACCTGATCTCCTCCCGCCCGTGATCCGAAAACGGTTGACGGGCCGCGCGTCTCGTTCGATATTCGGCGCACGGGCTGCCGGGCGGAGGAGCGGGGCGTTGGAGCACATCGGGGCGGGCCGGACGGTCGCGGGGCGCTACCACCTGCGCGAACGGATCGGCAGCGGCGGCATGGGCACGGTCTGGCGGGCCGACGACGCCGTCCTGCACCGGGAGGTGGCGGTCAAGGAGCTGACCGCGTTCGCGGGCGGTGAGGGCGGGCGCGGCGCCGCGGCCGAGGAGGAGCTGCGGCTGCGCCGGGAGCGCTGCGTCCGGGAGGCCCGCGCGGTCGCGCGGATCGACCATCCCGGCGTGGTCCGGGTGCACGACGTGGTGGACGACCACGGCCAGCTGTGGATCGTGATGGAGCTGGTGCGCGCGCCGTCGCTGGCGAGCGTGCTGGAGACGCGCGGCCCGATGCCGCCGGACGGAGTGGCGGCGCTCGGCGCGCAGCTCGCGCACGCGCTCGCCGCCGTCCACGCGTCGGGGGTGCTGCACCGCGACGTCAAGCCCGCCAACGTGCTGCTGCGCGGGGACGGGCGCGCGGTCCTGACCGACTTCGGCATCGCGGTGATCAGCGGGGACGAGCCGCTGACCCGGTCGGGCCAGCTCGTCGGGTCGCCGGAGTACATGGCCCCGGAGCGGCTGACCGGCGACGGCGCGGGCCCGGCGTCGGACGTGTGGGCGCTCGGCGCGACGCTGGGCGCGCTGCTGGCGGGCAGGTCCCCGTTCCGGCGCGGCGACCTTCCGGCGACGCTGCACGCGATCACTTCCGGGCAGCCGGAACTGCCGTCGGGGACGGGTCCGGTCGGCGAGGTCGTCCGGGCGATGCTGCACCGGGACCCGTCGCGGCGGCCGAGCGCCGAGGAGGCCGCGCGGCTGCTGGAGAGCGGTTCCGAACCGCCGCGGCGGCGCCGGGCGGCCGTCCTCGCGCCGGTGATCGCGACCGCCGCCGCCGTGGTCGCGGGGACGGTCGCGGCGGTGCTGTTCACGCATCCCTTCGGCTCCCACCACACCGCCGACGCGCAGCCGCGCGCGGCGCTGACCAGCACGATCACCGTGCCGCCGGCGTCCGCGCCGAGCAGCGCGCCGCCGTCGTCCACGCCGCCCTCGCCGGAGCCCTCGACGTCCGACACCCCGGACGCGGCGAGCCCGTCGTCCAGCCCGCCCCCGTCCGGCCCGAGCGCGAACGCCAGCCCGTCGCCGACGCACCGGACCGAGACCGTCTCGATCCGCGTGGACGCCACCAGCGGCTGGCAGAGCACCGGCCTGAACGTGTCGTCGGGCGAGCGCATCGGCGTCGGCTTCGCGGGCGGCGGCTGGACCGTGGACTACCGCTACTTCCCGAAGGTCGGCCCGGAGGGCTACGACTCGGCGACCGACGCGCGCATCTACCAGGGCTGCAAGTTCTCCAAGAGCCTGCCCTACGGCGTGCTGCTGGGCCGGGTGGGCGGCGGGAGCTGGTTCGTGGTCGGGTCGCGGGACTCCTTCACCGCGCCGGACTCCGGGGAGCTCCAGCTCCGCATCCACGACCAGGACCACTGCCTGGTCGACAACTCCGGCAGCGTCCTGGTGAGGCTGACCCACACCGCGTCCTGATACCGCCGTGGGCCTACCGTGGGCGGGATGTGGGAGCGGACGCGGAACCGGCTGAACGACGATCGCCACGGCTTCGGGCTGGCGGCCTCGGCGCTGTATCCGGACGTGCCGCGCGTCGCGGACACGACGTTGATGGCGCGCACCGGCTGGATTCCGGACACGCCGCTACCGCTTTCGGACGTCCGGATGCGCTGGGAGGCCGCGCCGGAACGTCCGGCCGTCAGCGCCCCCACCGAGGGCCTGCCGGAGGGCTTCGCCGACTACGCCGACGCCATGGCCGCCCTCGCGCGCCCGCGCGTCTTCGAGGACCGGCCGTCCTACCGGCTGCTCGCCGTGGACGGCCCGTCCCTGACCTTCGGGCCCGCCCGGTACTTCGACGGGGTGAACGTGGGTGAGGCCGTCGCGCACGAGCTGGCCGCCGCCGTCCCCGGCCTGCCGGTGCGGTCGCTGGTCGGCGACCCGACCGATCTGACGCGGCGTCCGGCGCTCGTCGCGATCACGACGCTGACCGTCACGGCGTCCGGACGGTACGTCCTGCACTGGCGCGATCCGGCGAAGGTCGCGCACGCGGGCGGGCTGCACCAGGTGATGCCGGTCGGCGTGTTCCAGCCGCTGACGGGGCGGGGCGTCGAGCTGGACCCGTGGTTCACGATGGTCCGCGAGTACTCCGAGGAGCTGCTCGGCGCGCCGGAGGAGTACGGCGACGGGTTCGACCAGGAGGCGTGGCCGTTCCACCGGCGGATGACCGCCGCGCTCCGCGACGGCGCCCTGCGCGCGCACTTCCTCGGTCTCGGCGTCGATCCGCTGACGCTCGCCGTCGACCTGCTGACCGCCGTCGTCTTCGAGGACGAGGCGTTCGACGAGCTGTTCGGGGAGCGGCTCGTCCGGGAGAACGCGGAGGGACGCGTCCGGATCGCGGAGTTCGACGGGTCCGTGCCCGAGCCGATGCAGCCCGCCGGTGCCGCCGCCCTGGAACTGGCGTGGCGGCACCGGCGGGTGCTCGGCGTCCGGACGCGCTGAACGCGCCCCGCGAGGCGGGACTACGCCTCGGAGAGGGACCGGAGCTCGGCCATCGCGTCGTCGAGGTGGTCGATCAGCTCGCCGGGGTTCGGGACGAGGTCGCGGCACGACACCAGCCCCACGTGGACGGTGCCGTCGTAGGAGAACACCGTGATGTTGAGGCCGCCGCTGACGCCGGTCACCACCGAGAGCGGGTAGTAGGCGAGCACGCGCGTCCCGCACAGGTACAGCGGGAACTGCGGGCCCGGGACGTTCGACACGATCAGGTTCATCGGCCGGACCGGCAGCCCCGGCAGCACGCTCAGGGCGAGGCGGGCGACGGGTCCGGCGAGCGGGGCGGGCACCACCCCACTGAGCTCCCGCACCCACACGCCGGACGATCCGACGAACCTGCGCTTCGCGCGCTCCATGTCCTCCCGGACGGCCGCGTACCGGTCGGCCGGGTCCGCGACGTGCACCGCGAGCGGCGCGGACATGAGCGACACGTGGTTCCCGGCGTCCCCGGCCTCGTCGGCCGCGTCGCCGCGGCGCAGCGAGACCGGGACGCCGGCGACGAGCGGGCCGTCCGGGAGCGCGCCGCGCTTGTCGAGCCAGGTCCGCAGCGCGGACGCGCACACCGCCATCACCACGTCGTTGACGCTGCCGCCGAGCGCGGTCCGGATCTTCTTGATCTCGTCGAGCGGAAGGTCGCCGAACGCGACCGCGCGGTGCGGACCGACCGGGCCGTTGAACGGGGTCGGCGGCGCGCTGACGCGCGGCGCCTCGGGCACCTCCTCGCGGCCGAGCGCGCCCTGGACGGCGTGCGTGACGCGCGCGACGCCCGGCAGCGCGGCCAGGCCCGGCACCTCGTCCAGGTAGGGGGCGGTGCGGGCGACCGACAGCGCGGCGCGGAACGGGTGCAGCGCGGTCTTCAGCAGCCCGGTGCCGAGCCGGGAGAGGGGGTTCGGGGCGCGCAGCGGCGCGGCGTCGTCGGCGGGCAGCTCGCGCGGCTCGGGCGACAGGTCCAGCAGGGCGGCGAGCGTCTCGGCGGCCATCACGCCGTCGATCGCGGCGTGGTGCGCCTTGACGTACACCGCCGCCCGGCCGCCCGACAGCCCGTGGACGACCGCGATCTCCCAGAGCGGGCGGGACCGGTCGAGCGGACGCTCGTGCAGCGCGGCGACGGCCTCGGCGAGCTGCTCGTCGGTGCCGGGGGCGGGCAGCGTCACCTCCGAGACGTGCCGCACCGGGTCGAAGTCCGGGTCGTCCTCCCAGTAGGGGCGGTCGAGACCGAAGGGGACCTCGACCAGCCGCTGCCGCAGCGGCCTGGCGGCCAGGTGCGCGCGCTCGCGGATGAGTTCCGCGACCGCCGCCACCGTGAGCCGGCCACCCGGCAGGCCGCTCGGGTCGAGGATGCCCAGTCCCGCGATGTGCGCTTGCGTGCTGCCGCTCTCGGCGTGGAGGAAGGTGGCGTCCAGGGTGGTCAGCTGAGTCATCTGAGTGGTGTCCCGCTCTCGTCGCTGGATCGTGCGTTCGCTGGATCGTGCGCCGGGCCCGGCTGAGGTGGTTCGGGCCGCCCGTCGGCGGATGCCCTGTCTCAAGGAGTTATGCGGTACGGCACGGTAGGTCAATGCGGGTGGTCAATAAGTAACACCGACTTAACGGGACGTTTCCCCCATTTCACTTGGGCGGCTCCCGATGGACCGTTGGAAAGTTACCGATTTCTGTCGTCCGCATGTGGTCACTTTTCCCCACTCGCTAGGCTGGGGCGCCATGACCGCACGACCACTCGCGGAGATCGTCGAGGCGGGCTGGGCCGAGGCCCTCGCACCCGTCGCCCCCCGCATCGCCGCCATGGGCGAGTTCCTGCGCGCCGAGGTCGCGGCGGGCCGCCGCTACCTGCCCGCCGGGAACCACATCCTGCGCGCCTTCCAGCAGCCCTTCGCCGAGGTGCGGGTGCTGATCGTCGGGCAGGACCCGTACCCCACGCCGGGGCACCCGGTCGGCCTGTCCTTCTCGGTCGCCCCGGACGTCCGGCCGCTGCCCGGCTCGCTCGTCAACATCTACCGCGAGCTCGGCAACGACCTCGGGCTGCCGCCCCCGTCCACCGGCGACCTCACGCCCTGGACGCACCAGGGCGTCCTCCTCCTCAACCGGGCCCTCACCGTGATGCCGGGCAAGCCCGCCTCGCACCGCGGCAAGGGCTGGGAGGAGGTGACCGAGCAGGCCATCCGCGCGCTCGCCGCCCGCGGCCGGCCGCTGGTCGCCATCCTCTGGGGGCGGGACGCGCGCAACCTGCGTCCGCTGCTGGGCGGCGTGCCCTGCATCGAGTCGGCGCACCCGTCCCCCATGTCCGCCGACCGCGGGTTCTTCGGCTCCCGGCCGTTCAGCCGCGCCAACCAGCTCCTCGCCGAGCAGGGCGCCTCCCCCGTCGACTGGAAGCTTCCGTAGCGCGACCACGCCTCTGAAGGCCTCAGAGACCCTGAAGCCCTCGGAGACCCTGAAGCCTTCGGAGACCCTGAAGCCTCGGAGCCCTCGGAGACCCGCGGTCACCTCCTACCCGTTCGGGTGACACTTCAGTCACCCACGGTGGGCGAGGGCTCCGTCCCTCACTCCTCCGGGAGGCGGCTCAGCAGATCGCCGAACTCGGCGTTGACCGGGCCGCCGGGCGCGTGCATGACGGGCGTCAGGCGGCGTTCGCCGTGCGACCAGTAGACGCCGGGCGCGCAGGGGTCGTCGGCGTTCGCGTGCATCTCGGCGACGACGTCCGCGAAGACGGGGATGACCTCCTCGACCGCGCGGTCGGCGATCGGGTAGAGGAGCAGCGTGCTGTGGCTCGGCGCGCCGACCAGCGCGCCGTGCTCGTTCGGGGACGGCAGGAACTGGTGCACCTCGGACAGCAGCGCCGAGACGTACGGGCTGCCGGGCTTGGTGATGACGCGGACGTCGCGGCCCGGCAGCAGCGGCTGGTCGCGGACCTCCACGTCGGCCAGCTCCCGGTCGTGGGTGTTCGTCATCACGTAGCCGAGGCGGCGCAGGCCGAGCAGCCCGGCCCGGTCGCGGGTCAGCGGCCCGCCGTAGCGCGGGTGGTCGATCACGACGACGGCGTCGAAGTGGTCGCCCGCCGGGACGACGACGAGCCCCTCGCGGTCGCGCGGCGCGAGCTTCGGGACGATCCGCAGCCGCAGCCGCTCCCGGACGTCGCCGAACAGCTCCATCTCGCCGACGGCGCGGAAGGCGCGGTCGCCGACCTCGCGGACCCACTCGTCCACCAGCCGGGGCCAGCGGGTGCGGGGCTGGTCGGCGCAGCGCTCCAGGACGGTCGCGGTCGAGGCGCGCGCCTGCGAGTGCCCGATCGGCAGGACCATCTCGGAGGTCGCGGCGTCCAGCCAGGCGCTGGGCGCGAGCACCGGAAGCAGGTCGCGGATCAGGGCGTGCACGTCGGACGCCGCGTCCAGCGATCCGCCACTCTGCCGTCCGCCCGCCGGCAGTCCGCCGTCCTGGCGCGCGCCGTCCCGGCGTCCACCGCTCTGAGGTCCGCCGCTCTGACGTCCGCCGTCCTGACGCCCGTCCACCGGCCGTCCACCGCGCTGCCGTCCGCCGCCACTCGCCTCTGGTTCCATTCCGCAACCTCCCTTCACCGGAGCCCGTCGCTGTCCCGGACAGCTTCTCAGAGTCGGCCCCTCCCGCGCGATCCATCCGGCAGGCCGGTCGCTGATCTTGGTCCGCGCAGGTAGGTTGCAAGCATGTCGGAATACGTGTACCCGCCGGTGATCAAGACGGCGCTCGGCCTGTTCAGAGCGCTGAACCTGAAGATCCGTCTTGAGGGGACCGAGCACATCCCGCCCACCGGGGGCGCGGTTCTGGTCAGCAACCACATCAGCTACCTCGACTTCATCTTCGCGGGTCTCGCGGTCCACCCGGCCGGGCGACTCGCCCGGTTCATGGCGAAAAGCGAGATTTTCGAGAACCGGATCGCCGGGCCGCTCATGCGCGGCATGCACCACATCCCCGTCGACCGGGAGGCGGGCGCCGCGTCCTTCAAGGCCGCGCTCACCGCGCTCAAGAGCGGCGAGATCGTCGGCGTGTTCGCCGAGGCGACCATCAGCCGCTCGTTCACCGTCAAGGACATCAAGAGCGGCGCGGTGCGGATGGCCGTCGCCGGCAAGGTGCCGCTGATCCCGATCGCGATCTGGGGCCCGCAGCGGATGTGGACCAAGGGCCGCAAGCGGCGGCTGTTCCAGCGCAACATCCCGGTCACCGTCCTCATCGGCGAGCCGATGTACCCCAAGCGCGGCGACGACTACGACCAGGTCACCAAGGACCTGCGCGCCCGCATGTCCGAGCTGCTGGAGAAGGCGCAGCGCGAGTACCCCGACATCCCGGCCAAGGGCGAGTCCTGGTGGCAGCCCGCCTACCTCGGCGGCTCCGCGCCGACGCCCGAGGAGGCCGAGGCCCTGGACGCCAAGGAGGCCGAGGAGCGCCGCGCCCGCCGCGAGGCCCGCGCCGCCGCCGCTGCCGCCGCGTCCGAGACCCCCGCCGCGTCCGAGCCCCCCGCCGCGTCCGAGACCCCCGCCGCGTCGCGGAACGCCGCCACTGCCGGGACCACCGAGGCCACCGAGTCGGTGAAGCCCTCCGATGACACGGCGGAAGGGAAGTAATTCGCTGGACGTGGACGGCCTCCGCTACCGATCATCGAAGACATGACGGCGTCACGAGAGGGAGGCGGGGAGTTCCTGCATCTGGTCGAGGCCCCGGAGGTCGCCACGGCCTCCGGTGACGACCTCACGCTGCCCGTGGTGCTCAACCTGAGCGACAGCAACTCGCCCGCCGACGTGATGGACGTGCTGTCCCTGCGTCCGTTCGCGTCCGGGGAGCAGCCGTGGTCGCGGTCGACGCGGCTGGACGACGTCCGCAAGGACGCGCCGCTGCTGCCGGCGGGCGCGCGGCTGCTGCGGGTGGCGAACGAGAAGGACAAGAAGTCCGTCCTCGCCGAGGGCGACGGCTGGACGCTGCTGGTGAACCGGTGGTCGCACGGCACCGCGTACGTCGCGGTGTCGGCGGTGAGCGAGGAGCTCGCCGGGACCGTCCTGGACGAGACCGTCAAGGACGCGACCGAGCCGCCGAAGCCGGTGGAGACGCACGTCGAGATGGGGTTCTGGCACCACGGCCGGCACGGGCCGCAGCGCACCGAGCGGTCGATCACCGCCGACCCGTGGTCGGAGGTCCGGCGCAACTACAGCGAGGGCGTGGCGACCGCGCTCGACCGGGTGATGGCCCTCACGCCGGGCGAGGTGGACGGCCGGATCCTGCTGCTGCACGGTCCGCCGGGCACCGGCAAGACGACCGCGCTGCGGGCGCTGGCCCGCGCGTGGAAGCAGTGGTGCCGGTCGGACTGCGTCCTCGACCCCGAGGCGCTGTTCGGCTCGCCGAGCTACCTGATCCAGGCGACGATGGGCGAGGAGGACGACGAGGAGCGCGACTGGCGGCTGCTCATCCTGGAGGACTGCGACGAGCTGATCCGCGGCGAGGCCAAGCAGTCGGCCGGGCAGGGCCTGTCCCGGCTGCTGAACCTCACCGACGGGATGCTCGGCCAGGGCCGGGACGTGCTGGTCGCGATCACCACCAACGAGGACCTGGCGCGGCTGCACCCGGCGGTCGTCCGGCCGGGGCGCTGCCTGGCGCAGATCGAGGTCGGACGGCTCGGCCGCGCGGAGGCGCTCGCCTGGCTCGGCGACGACGCCGACGACGCGGCGCGCGCGGCGGTCGGCCCGGACGGGGCGACGCTGGCGGAGCTGGCGGCTCTCCGCAAGGGAGAGCCGCGCCCCGCCGACGGCCCGGATGCCCCCGGCACCGCGACCGGCTTCTACCTCTGACGACCCGGCGGGGGAACCGGACCGGGGACGCCCCGACAGGGACGTCCCTCGGGAAGGGGCCCTCGCCGGGCCGCCTCGCGGCGGCTCGCCGGCCCGCCTCCCGGCAGAAGGCTTCGGCAGGACCGCCCTCGGAACGTGGGGCCGCACCGTAGGACCGCCGCCGCGCGGCTCCGGGACTCCCCACCCTTCGCCGCGCCCCCCGTGCGGCACCCGGCCGCGACCCGCCGGACGCAACGCCCGCCGCACCGCACCCGAGTGCCCCGCGCCCCGGAGCCCCCCGGCCCCGGCACGCAGCCTCGAACCCCCGCACCGGACCGGCACGCGAGCGACCCGCGCACCTCTCAGCGCGCGAGCGACCCGCGCACCTCTCGGCGCGCGGACGTGAAGACGCGCCGCTCCGGAGGTCCGGTGCGGCGCTCGACCGCGGGTCGGCGCACCCGGTCCCCCGGCCGGGTGCGTCCGTTCCCGCGCCGGTTCCGGATCCCCCGATCCGGAGCTCGGCTCCCCCGTCCGTGCCGGTCCCCCGACCGGCACGAGGCGTGCGGGGCGTCCCGGTCCCCACCGGGACGCCTCCCCCGCGAACGCCCCGGCCCCCGACCGGCGCGCTCTCTCCGCCCGACGCCCCGCCTCCCCCGAAGCGGCGCGTCAGTAGGTGGGACGCCCCGAACCCCCGATCGGTTCGTCCCGATTTCGCCGCACCGGAACCCCCGTTCCCGGTGCGGCGGCAACCCCGCCGGGATGCGACCGCCGAACCCCACTCGTCGGCGGCCGCACGTCCGGTCGGGATCGCCCGTCGTACGGCCGGCCGGAGCGCCCGCCCGTCCGGGGAGGAGGAGAGGGTCCGCCCGCCGGAACTCCCACCCCGCGAAGGAGCTCCGGCGACCGGGGCCTGTTCCGCCCGGTTGGGCGGGGCGCTCTCGGCCGGTGAAAGAACTATCGCGCGTCCCGGGTCATACCTACATCCGGGATTCCACGGTCATCGGACACGTATCCCTGCGCGGCACCACTACGTACCGATGCCGCGGCGACGGCACGTAGGTGGTCACGCGCCCCTGACGCGTCCGGACGCCGCCGCCGCGAACAGCCGCCGGTACGCGCAGCGCAGACCGTGGACATCCCTGACCGGAGCGCCGAAGCCGACGCGGAGGTCGCCGTCCGGGGTGCGCAGCCACAGGCCGTGCCGGTCCAGCGCCAGCGGACGGACCTCCCCGGGCCCCGCGCCGGGGACGAGCCGGGCCAGCTCGGCGCGGTGCGCGCCGTCCAGGTGGCCCAGCATGGACGGCTCGACCGCGACGAACGGGTCGGGCCGGGCGTCCCGGTACTCCTCGGGTTCGAGGTCGGCGGTGCCCCAGGAGTCGGAGATCTCGATCTCGGCGAGGTCCATGGTCAGGATCGTCCAGGCGCCGGCGGCCGGGCCGTCCTCGGCGGCGAGGTCGAGCAGTTCGGGACGGGGGTGCAGGCGGGCGAGGCGGTCGGCCGCGTCGCGCCGCCGGTCGGACGGCAGTTCCGACACCCAGCCGTGCAGCCAGGCGCGTCCGCGCACCCGGTCGGGGAACGGGACGGGCGCGACGTCGCTGATCCGGAGCGTCGCGGGCAGGTCGGGGACGCCCGCGAGGGCCACCACGACCGGGGACTGCCGGGGCATGAGCAGGAGCGGGGCGCCGTCCTCGTGGGTGGTGTGCGCGGGCACGGGGTCGTACGGGACGCCCGGGGCGACCAGCACTCCGCCCGCGATGCCGTAGGCCGCCGTCCGGGCCCGTTCGGCGGCCTCCGGCCCGCCGCCCCACGCCAGGTCGTCGCGCGCCGCCCGGTCGCGCTGCGCGGCGGCACGCGGCCGGCCGTCGTGCGCGGCCCCGTCGCGCCGGGCGGCGTCATGCGTCGGGCCGTCGTACGGGGCGCCGGTGCTCGGCTCGTGCATCCCAGCCTCCTTGACTATGTAGGTTAGGCTTACCTAAGTAAGCACGCCGCACGTCAGGAGGTCAATCCGTGAACAACACCGGGCCGAAGGTCCGTCTGTCCCGCGCCCTCGGCCTGCCGCTCACGCCGAAGGCCGTGAAGTACTTCGAGGCGCGCCCGTACCCGCCCGGTGAGCACGGACGGTCGCGCAAGAACGAGTCCGACTACAAGGTCCGGCTGCGCGAGAAGCAGCGGCTGCGCGCGCAGTACAACATCCGCGAGACCCAGCTCCGCAACGCCTTCGCCAAGGCGGCCAGGGTCAAGGACGCCAAGACCGGCGAGGCCCTGATCGTCGACCTGGAGCGCCGGCTGGACGCGCTGGTCCTGCGCGCCGGCTTCGCCCGGACGATCTACCAGGCCCGGCAGTTCGTCGTGCACCGGCACGTGCTGGTGAACGGCCGCCGGGTGGACCGGCCGTCGTTCCGGGTGCGTCCCGGCGACGTGATCCAGATCGCCGAGCGCAGCCGCTCGATGGAGCCGTTCCAGGTCGCGGCGGCGGGCGCGCACGCCGAGAACGTCCCGCCCTACCTGGAGGTCCTGACCGACGCGCTGACGGCGCGGCTGTCCCGCCTCCCCGAGCGCCGCGAGATCCCGATCGTTTGCGACGAGCAGCTCGTCGTGGAGCACTACTCGCGCTGACGTGGAGCACTCCCCACGCCGACGCGGAGCACTTCTCGCGCTGACGCGGGATCGTTCCTCGCGCCGACGCGCCCGCTTCCCCCTGGACAGGTGTCCGCCTCCATCGGTTAGAGTCAACCTAGCGATTGCTTGGCACGCGCGCCGCCGCCACACCGGCCGCCGTCCCCACCCCCGATGGAGGCACCAGGACATGATCGAGTTCCAGCCCGTGACCGCGAACATCGGCGCCGAGGTGACCGGCGTCGACATCGGAAAGCCCCTGGACCCCGAGCAGGTCCAGACCCTGCGGGACGGCCTGCTCAAGCACATGGTGCTGTTCTTCCGCGAGCAGCACATCACCGACGACGAGCACGTCGCGTTCGCCAAGCAGTTCGGCACCGCGAACCTCCCGCCCATGGACACCTCGGGCAGCGCCGTCCACGTGCTGGACCAGACCGACCCCAAGGGCGAGGGCGGCGACTCCTGGCACAGCGACAACACGTTCATGAAGACCCCGCCGATGGGGTCGCTGCTGCGCGCGGTGATCCTGCCCGAGGTCGGCGGGGACACCCTGTGGGCGAACATGTACATGGCCTACGACTCGCTCGCGCCGTGGCTTCAGCGCCTGTGCGACGACCTGTACGCCGAGCACGACCTCACGATGTCGGTCACCAAGGCCATCGACAAGGGCCACCGCATGGACCTGCGCGCCATGCAGGAGAAGAACCCGCCGGTCGTCCACCCGGTCGTGCGCGTCCACCCGGAGACCGGGCGCAAGGCCCTGTACGTCAACCGGTCGTCGGTGACCCGCCTGATCGGGCTGTCCCGGCGGGAGAACGAGGCGCTGCTGCCGCTGCTGTTCGACGCCGTCCGGGACCCGCAGTTCCAGGTCCGGCTGAAGTGGCGGGTCGGCACGCTCGCGTTCTGGGACAACCGGCCCACCCAGCACTACGCGGTCGCCGACTACACCCAGCGGCGCAAGATGCACCGCGTCACGATCAACTGCCCCGAGGGCATCGACGACGGCGTCCCGAAGGGCCCGAACGGCGTCACCGGCGCGGACGCCCCGGCCGAGAAGGCCGCCGCCCGCTACCTCTGACCGAACGCGCGCGATCGGACAGGTGGCCTCGCCGCCACCTGTCCGATTCGCACAGGTTTTGGACGGACGTCTTGATCGGCCCGCTCGGGGCTCCCTAGGCTCGTGCTCCCCGTAGTCCGCCAACCAGTCCGGGAGCACCATGCGCGCCTGGGGTAAGCCCGCCGTCCTCGCCCTGGCCGCCGCCGCGTCGGTCGGGCTCTCCGCCTCGCCGGCCTCGGCCGCCGCCAAGGTCAGCAGTTTCAGCGTCCCGTACGGCACGTCGTCGGTGAAGGGCACCGTCACCTGGTACGCCGACCGCGCGGTGTTCGCGTCCACGGAGGTGGCCGGGGACGGCTGCCACGTGTTCGCCTACGTCGTCGGCGGCTCGTCGCCGGAGCAGACCGTCCGGAACATCTCCTGCAACTCGACCACCAAGCGGTCCATCACCGTGAAGGTGACCTCGCCGAACGTCGCGCTCGTCGAACTGTTCAGCTTCGACCTGAGCGGGGTCAGCTCGTCCTGCTACCCGAGCCGGACGGCCTGCGACAAGCCCGTCGTCGTCAAGCCGTGACGAGTGCGGGCCCGGTGCGCGCCGGGCCCGCGTCCGCCGGTCCCGGTCAGTTGCTCGGCTTCGCCGAGGGCGTGCCGGACGGCTTGCCCCCGTTGCCGGTCTGACCGTTCTGGCCGTTCTGGCCGTTCGGGCTGACCGGGATCGAGCTGGAGCCGGAGCAGTCGGTGCTCTGCTGGCTCACCCCGGACGGGAACTGCTGCGTCACCTTCCACGAGCCGCCGCTCTTCGCCAGCGACAGCCGGATCAGGCTCGCGGGCGCGGCGGTCGAGCCCTGGCTGCTCTGCACGGTGATGTCGGTCGCGATCGTCGCGGTCGCGAACTTCCCGTCCACGTCGCCGACGAACACCTTGCTCGTCTGCGACTTCAGCGACAGCCCCGGGTTGGTCTTGAAGTTGTCGCCCAGGTTCGGCACAGTGCAGCGCTTGTACAGCTCCAGCAGGTCGCCCGCGAGCATCCCCTGGACCTTGTTCATCTGCTGCTGGTAGTTGGACGCGTTGTAGTTGAACACCGCGTCCCCGTACGCGGTGGCGACCTTCTCCACCGCGTCCCGGTCGTGCTCCTTGCCCGAGAGCTTCGAGGCGGACGTCCACTGCCAGATGCCGAGGGACGCCAGCAGCGCGACGACCACCACGGTCGCGATCGCGGCGTTGCGGCTCATCGAGAACCCGCCGGGGCCGGAGCGCGAGTCGAGGTTCACCGCCCCGCCGCCGTCCCCGGACGCCCGCCTGGTCTCCGCCTTCTCGGGAGCACCGTCCTCTTCGGCCTCGTCTTCCGCCTCGGCCTCGTCCTCGACGATGGTCGGCTTGGCCTTCTTCGCAGCGGGTGCGGCCGTCTTCGCGGCTGGCGCGGCCTTCTTCGCGGCGGGTGCGGGCTTCTTCGCGGCCGGCTTCGGGGCGGGTTCCGCTTCCTCGGCCTCTTCCGCTTCGAGGGCCTCCAGGACGTCGTCGAGGTCGTCGTCGTCCTCGATGACCTCGATGACGCGGACGCGGCGCTTGCGCTTCGCCGGAGCCTTCGGGGCCGCGCGCTCGGCGGTCTCCTCCGGCTGCTCCTCGGCGGCCACCTCCGCGGATCCGGACTCGGCCGCCTCCTCCGCGGCCTCGTCCTTGCCGGCGTTCCTGGTGGTCTTCGCAGTCACTTCGGGCACTCCTCGCGGGGGCTATGACTCTCACTCCCTGCGGCGGCGGCGCGGCCGGGGCAGGCGGGACAGGCGGGACATCACGGGCACCGAGCCCATCATCACCCTGATCAGTACCATCAGGGCGACTACCGGGGGGACGTACACTAGCCAAGCGGGCGGCCCGGATGAAGAGTCGCCACTGTTCCCGGCGGCATTCCTCGCGTTGATATTGGACGGCTTGTCCAGCGCCGGATCGTGCGTCGGGATCGTGTCCCCGGTGCTCTTGCCCTTGTAGGGCTTCTGCGGGACGGCTCCCGGCACCCGTCCGCCCGGGCAGGTCGGCGGCGTCGTCACCTTCGGCTGCGGCAGCGGGTACTTGTACTCCAGCGCGGCCTGCGTCTTGAGCGTGAACATGAACGCCACGTTCAGCACCGTCTGGCCCTGGTTCTGGCCGATGACGCCGTTCAGCACGTTCCGCAGGGCGGGCGCCTTCGCGAAGACCTGCCCCAGGTGCGTGAGGATCGCCGGGTCGTACTGCTTGAGGTGCAGCGTCCCGAGGTTGTCCACCATGCAGTCGAAGTCGTCGCCGCTCTTGTCGAGCAGCGTGTTGAACGAGGTGAGCAGTCCCGGCCCGCGGTCGCGCAGCTCGGCGAGCTGGCCGCGCATCTGGCTGAGCGCGCCGGTCAGCGTCGCGAGGTTGTCGACGCCCTCGCCGAGCGCGCTCCGGTTCTGGTTGAGCACGGTCGAGATGCGGCTCAGGTCCTTGACGAGGCCGTCGAGCAGCTCGGTGTTCTGCGCGAACGTCGTGGTGAGCTGGTCGCCGCCCTGGATGATCTGGCGCAGCGAGTCCTGCCGTCCGGACCAGCCCGCCGCCAGCTCGTGCGTGATGATCTTCGCGTCCGCGGGCTTGATCGCCTTGAGCGTGCTCAGCACGGCGGCGAACAGGTCCCCGTACTTGGGCGGGACGCTGGTCTTCTCCTTCGGGATCACCGTGCCCGGACGCATCGGCGGCGCGTGCCCACCGCCCGGCGCGGGCGTCAGCTCGACCACCGGCTCGCCGACCGCCGACTTGCGCGCCGCCGCCGCCGTCGAGCCCTGCGGGATCTTCACCCCGCGGTCGATGCCGAGCCGCACCACGACCCGGTCCTTCGCGAGCTTCACCTGCTGGATGTGCCCGACCCGGACGCCGAGGTAGTCCACCTCGAAGTTCGGGTGCAGGCCGGGCGACGACTCGAACTCGACGGTCAGGTGGTACGGCCGCTCGATCGCGTCGAACCGGACGACGTTGGTGAACGCCCAGACCGTCATGACCACCGCGAGGCCGGCGAACACCCCGAGGTTGATCGCGATTCGCCTGTTCATCGCGGCCGCTCCAGGAGGGAGTCGAGGTTGGGGAAGGCGTCGCGGACCTTGGGCGGCAGGGCGTCGGTGGCCTTCGAGCCCTTCTTCCCGCCCGTCCCGCCGCCTGAGCCGGAGCCGGACCCGGAGCCGCCCAGACCGGGGATGACGGGCGTGCCGTCCGGCCAGACGAGGCGGAGCACCGGATACATCATCAGCGCGCCGTCGTAGCTGGCCAGAGGCAGTTTCTGCTCGAAGGCGACCAGCCCGTCGACCAGGTTCGTGAGCCGCGTCCGGTCGTTGCCGAGCTCGGCGATGATCGGGTCGACGTCGTTCAGCAGGCGCCGGAAGGTCGCCACGCGGCCCGCGAGGACCTTGTCGTTGAGCTCGGCGGCGGCGTAGGTCAGCCGGTCGATCGTCTTGAGGATCTTGTCCTTGTCCTCGTTGAGCAGGTCGGTCGTCTTCGCGATCTCGCCGGGCGCCCGGCTCAGCTCGTCCTTGCCGTTGGCGAGCGAGCGGCCGAGGCGGGCGAACTCGTCGATCGACTCGCCGAGCTCCTCGCGCTGGTCGGCGAACAGCTTCACCAGGTCGGACGTCTGCCGGACGGTCTTGTTGAGCTTGTGGCCCTGGCCGTCCAGCGCCTGCGCGCCCGCGTTGACGATCGTCGCGACGTCGTTGCCCGCCAGCGACTTCAGCAGCGGGCCGGTCTGCCCGACGACCTGCTCGAACGCGGGCTGGACGGTCGCGTCCTCGATGCGCGCGCCGTTGGCGAGGTACGGGCCGTGGTCCATGCTGCCGCCGGGCGGCAGGATCATGTCCACGTAGTTCTCGCCGAGCAGCGAGGTCACCTTGATCTCGGCGCGGGTGCCCTGCGGCAGGTGGTACTTGTCGAGGATGGCCATGGTGACCTTGGCCTTGTAGCCGTCGCGCTTGACCGACAGCACCGTGCCGATCTTCACGTCCGACATCTGCACGCTGTGCCCGGCGACCAGGCCCTGCGCGTCGTCGAACACCGCGACCAGGTGCACCTTGCCCTTGGGCGCGCCGAACGTCTGGAAGGAGCAGCCGGTCAGCGCCAGCGTCAGGGCCAGCAGCAGCGCCGCCGTCGACCGTCCGCGCATCAGTGGCCTCCGGTGATGTCGCCCGAGCCCGGCCACGGGCAGTTCGAGTTCGGTTTCGGCAGCGGGCAGCCGACGTTGTCGTCCCGGAGGATGGACTTCAGCCAGGTCCGCAGGAACGCGTCGGTCGCCACCCGGATCTGCAGCGACTTGTTCTTCGGGTTGTAGCCGTTGATGAGCGCGCCACTCAGCGCGGGCAGCGCCTTGACGAGCTGCGCGAGCCGGGCCGCGTTGCCCTTGAGGATCAGCGCGACGCGGGTGAGGACGGCCAGGTCGGACGGCAGCTGCCCCTGGTACTTGTCCAGCAGCCTCTTGCCGTTGCGCGACAGCTCGACCAGGCCGTCCACGAGGTCCTGGATCTCGCCGCGCTCCCCGGCGAGGACGCGGCTGGCGGTGCTGAAGTCCTGGATCATCTCGCCGAGCACCTGCTCGCGGCCCCGCACGACCCCGGCGAGCCGGTGCAGGTTGGTCGCGACGGCGATGAGGTTCTTGTCCTGCCCGGCGACGTTCTGGACGAGCCGGGCGCTCTCCTCCAGCGTCGCGTTGAACGTCCTGCCGTTGCCGTTGAAGGAGTTCGCGGCCTGGTCGAGCGCGGGCTGCACCTTGGTCGGGTCCAGCGCCTTGGCGAGGTTGGTGAAGGAGTTCAGCGCGTCGTCCACCTCGACCGGGACGCTCGTCCGCTCGATCGGGATGACGTCGGAGGTCTCCTTCGGCTCGCCCGGCTTCCACGCGGGGTGCAGCACGAGGTTGCGCTCCCCGACCAGGTTCAGCGGGACGATCGACGCCTGCACGCCCTGCGGCAGCGGGACGTCCCGGGCGATGTGGAAGCGGACCCTGATGCGGTCCCCCTCGGACTCGACCGAGTCGACCGACCCGACGTCCGCGCCCATGACCTTGACCTTGGACTGCTTGTAGAACGAGCGGGCCTTCGGCAGGTAGACGGTCATCTCGCGGTTTCCACCGCCCCCGGTCGGGGACAGCGAGCAGCCGCCGAGGACGGCCACGAGCGTCACCGTGAGCCCGATCAGTGCGCGCCTGCCGCGGGTCATCAGTTGCCCCCCTGCGCGCCGGTGCGGTCGGCGGTCCCGCCGCCGGGCGGTGTGATCCTGGTGGAGATCGGGCCGTCCGGCTGGAGCGGGCCGAGACCGGTCAGCACGCCCTCGATCCACTTGCCGTTGCCCTGCACGTTCGCGACGCCCGCGAAGGTCGGCCCGAGCAGCGAGAAGTCGGTGTTCAGGACGTCCATGTTCGGCGCGAGCCGGGTCGTCAGCAGGTGCAGGTTGTCCAGCAGCGTGTCGAGCTGCCGCTGGTTGCGGGAGATCGTGTTCGACAGCGTCCGGACGGTCCGGCTGCCCTGCCCGATCGTCGAGGCGAGCTGGTCGCGGCGCTCGACGAGGACGCGCAGCAGGATCCGGCTGTTGTCGATGATCTCCTTGAGCTGCCCCTCCTTCGCGGCGAGCGTCGCGGTGATCGTCTTGGAGCCCTCGATCAGCTTCTCGACCTCGGGATAGGAGTCGTTCAGCGCCCGGGAGAGCGACTGGACGTTGCGCAGCATCTCGTTCAGCTTCGCCGCGTTCGGCGAGTGGATCTTCGACATCTCGACCAGGAGCTTGTCGATGGACTTCTGGTCGAGCTTGCCGATGATGTTCTGCGCGCCCTGCAGGGCGTCCGGGACGGTGAAGGGCACCTGGGTGCGTTCCAGCGGGATGCGCCGCCGCGACTCCGGCAGGCTCGCCAGGTAGGGGTGCGCGACCGGGCCGCTGAGGCGCAGGTACCGGCCGCCGAGCAGGGTCGTCGTCTCGATCGCGGCGCGGGTGTCCGGTCCGAGGTCGATCCCCTTGTTGACGTGCCAGGTGATGACGACGGTCCCGTTGTGGAAGTTCGGCCGGACGCCGGTGACGCGCCCGGCCTTGACGCCCGCGACCCGGACGTCCTGCCCCTTCTTGATCCCGGCGGTGTCGGAGAACACGCCGCTCATCGTGTAGCCCTGGTCGAACAGGTGGAGCTGGCCGACCGCGAACGCGAACACGCAGCCCGCGCCGATCACGGCGAGCGTGCCGACGGCGACGAGCTTCTGGTTGACATCGCGCAGCGAGGGGAACAGCGGCATCGGTCACCGCCCCCCGTTGAGGATCGACTTGAGCTTGGCGAGGTCCTGCTGGGACGGCCCGGTGTTGCCCGGTTCGTTCGGCAGCCGCATCGGGAACGGGCACGGCCCCTCGACGAGGTTCAGGCACATGACGTTCGTGCGGAGGAAGTGGCCGCCGTTGGTGGAGGCGAACAGCTGCCGCAGCGGGATCGGCAGGTTCCGGACCATCTTCTCCAGGTTGTCGACGTTGATCCGGAACGTGTCGCTGAACTTGCCGAGGTTGTCGATGATCCGCGCGAGTTGCGCGTCGTTGCCGCCGAGCACCGCGTTGAGGTTGGTGGTCACCCCGGACACCTGGACGACCGCGTTGTCGAGCACCTGCTTGTTGTCGGCGAAGACCTTGGCGAGGTCGCGCAGGTTGTCCACGCTCGTCGCGATCTGCCGGTCCCGGACGGCCACCGCGTCGGTGACGGCCGAGTAGTCCTTGATCATCTGCTGGATGGTCTGCTTGCGCGTGCCGAACGTCCGCAGCAGGCCGTCCAGGTTGGTGATCATCGTGTTGATCGCGGTCTCGTTGCCGTCGAGGGCCTGCGACAGCGCGAACAGGATCCGGTTCAGCTGGTTCGGGTCGAGGTTGTTGGTGAGCGGCTGGAGCGCGTTGACGATCTCGCCGAGGTCCACCACCGAGCGGGTGTGCGGGACGCGCGCGCCGCCGCGCAGCATCGTGCGGCTCTGCCCCGGCTCCAGGTACACCACCCGCTGGCCGAGGACGTTGCGCCAGCGGATCGCGGCGGTCGAGTCGTCGGGGAGCCTGACGTCCTTGTCGACCGCCATCCCCACCACGGCCCGGCCCTGCACGACCCTGATGCTCCTGACCTGGCCGACCGGCGTGCCCGCGATCTTCACCTGGTCGCCGGTGAGCAGGCCGGTGACGTCGTCGAACTGCGCGGTCAGCTTGTAGCGGTCGTTGAAGCTGGTGCCGAGGATCTGCTGCCCGATGAAGAAGGTCAGCAGCCCGGTCACCACGACGAACGCCAGGAACTTCGCGGTGGTCACGTAGTCGGGGCCGCGGGCGGCCTTGCGGCGGGGGCTCTGCCGAGGACTCACTGTCGCATCACCCGCTCGAGCCCGTCGTTCGGCTGGTTCACGTTGGCCTTCTGGTCGAACATCGTGGTCTTCGGCGGGGACGGGCAGACGTCCACGAACAGCTTGCACAGGTCGAGCGGCAGCGGCCCGACCACGTTGGCGATCATCGTCCCGTGCGGGCCGGGCACCTTGATGACCTTCACCAGCAGGGTGAAGAAGCCGTTCAGGTCGTCCAGCAGGACGGGGAGGTTCCGCTGCTGCCCGTGCACGACGCGGGCGGCGTCGCCCGCGCCGTCCACGAAGTTGCCGATGTTGCCGCCGTGGTCGCGCAGCGAGTTCCCGACGCGGTCGGTGAGCCTGCTCGCGCCGTCGAGGATCTGGTCAATCTTGTCGGGCTTGTCGTAGATGACCGGGGAGATCCGGTTCACGTCGCCGACGATCTGGTTCACCGTCCCGCCGCGCGAGGCGAGCGTGGGGGCGAGCCCGGCGACGTTGTCCATGATGCTCTCGAGCTGCGCCTGGTCCTGGTGGGTCGCGTCGATGACCTTCGCGCCGTTGGACAGCGCGCGGCGCAGCGCCGGGCCCTGGCCGTCCAGCCCGGCGGAGAAGGTGTGCAGGATCGTGGCCAGCTCGTCGGGGTTGATGGCCTTGGTGAGGTTGTAGGTCGGCCACGCCGTCTCCGACAGCTCGACCGGGTCCTTGCCCTCGCCGAGGTCGCTGTTGTTCTTCAGGTACGGGCCGGTGGTCTCCTTCGCGCCGAGGTCCAGGATGAGGTCCTTCGGCCCGAACACCGACACCGGCTCGATCCGCGCCGTCGTCGTCTGCGCGAGCTTCACGCCCTTGTCGACGCGCACCCGGACGGTCACCCGCCCGTCCTTGCCGAGCTTCACCTTCTGGACGGTCCCGACCGTGATCCCGCGGATCTTCACGTCCGACTTGCCCGGGTCGAGGCCCTGGCCCGCGCGGTGGAACTCCGCGGTGTAGTAGGTCGAGCCGCCATTGGACGGCGTCGCGCCCAGCACGAGCGCGGCGACCGCGGCGGCGAGCGCGCCGGCCCCCGCGACGCCGAACAGCGTCCGGGTCCGGCCGGAGAGGGTCTCCTCGCTCATCCGGTCAGCCTCACCGTGCCGCCGTGGCCCCAGAAGATGTAGCTGAGCACGAGGTTCATCAGGATCATCAGGATCGTCGACTCCCGGATCGCGCGGCCCGCCGCGACGCCCACGCCCACCGGTCCGCCGGCCGCGTAGTAGCCGCGGTAGCAGTGGACGAACATCACGATGAACGCGAAGATCGCCACCTTGATCACGCTGTACAGCACGTCGATCGGCGGCAGGTACAGGTGGAAGTAGTAGTCGTAGATGCCGGGCGACAGGCCGTACACCGACACCGAGATGAACCGCGTCGCCCAGAACGCCATGAACAGCGACACCAGGTAGAGCGGGACGAGGGCGATGACGCCGGCCGCGACGCGCGTGCACACGAGGTAGACCAGCGAGTTGATGCCCATGACCTCCAGCGCGTCGATCTCCTCGGAGATCCGCATCGCGCCGATCTCGGCGGTGAAGCTCGTCCCGACCTGCGCGACGAGCGCGACCCCCGCGATGATCGGGGTGACCTCGCGGACGTTGGAGTAGGAGGCGACCAGGCCGGTGAACGCCTCGGCGCCGATGCGTTCCAGGCCGGGATAGCCCTGCTGGCCGACGATCGCGCCGGTGGCCAGCGACATGGTGGCGATCACGAAGATCATGCCGCCGCCGATCACCAGCGCGCCGACGCCGACCGTGATGTCGCTGACCTGCTTGGCCAGCGTCCGGCCGTACTTGCGCCGCAGGACGATGTCGAACAGCAGCCCGTACAGCACCCGGCCGAGGAAGATCGGCAGGTTGAACGAGGCGGCCATGCCCGCCGTCCGGCCGCGCACCGCGCGGCCGATCCGCCGGACCGGGGAGATGGCGACCATTCAGAACCTCGGGGGGAAGAGGACCTGGTAGATCGTGGTCAGGACGTAGTTGGAGGCGAACACCACGATCGAGGTGACCACCACCGCCCGGTTCACCGCCCGGCCGACGCCGACCGGCCCGTAGTCGCAGTTCATGCCCATGTAGCAGGCGACCGCGGCGGCGATGAAACCGAACACCCACGCCTTGAACAGAGTGATCAACAGGTCCGGGAACTGGAGCAGCGTCGTCGCGCCGTCGAAGAAGGCGCCGGGGCTGACGCCCTGCTGGATGACGTTGAAGTAGTAGCCGCCCAGCGTCCCGGCGAGGATCACCACCGAGGCGAGCAGGAGGGAGACCGTGCTGGCGGCCCACAGCCGGGGGGTGACCAGGCGGTGGATCGGGTTGATGCCCATGACCTCCATGGCCGCGAGCTCGTCGCGGATGTTGCGCGCGCCCATGTCGGAGGTGATGGCGGAGCCGCCGACGCCGGAGACCAGCAGCGCCGCGGCGAGCGGCGCGACCTGCTGGACCATCGCGGCGATCAGCAGCGCCCCGGTCGCGGACGCCGCGCCGAGCTGGCGGGCGATGTCCCCGACCTGGAGCGAGATCGTCGCGCCGAGCGGGATGGCGATGAGCATGACGGGGACGGAGGTGACGCGGGCGAGGAACCAGCACTGCTCGATGAACTCGCCCCACCACTGCCGCACGTCCCAGGTGCGGCGGAGGCCTTCGAGGAACGTGACGCACAGCAGGCCGGTCTCGTCGAGCGCGCGGGAGGCGCGGCGGCGGGCGAGGTCCGGCACGGCGGTGAGGCTCAGGGCCATCTCGCCCCCGGGGGTTCGGGGCGGCGGAGCATTCGTGCCTCCTGGGGTGTTCGGATGTCGGCGCCCATCCGATGGAGCACAGGCGTGTTCCGGTCGTACTCGGTGTCGCGGTCGTACTCGGTGTCGCGGTCTTACTCGGTGTCGCGGTCGTTCTCGGTGGTCCGGTCGTCCTCACAGGTGGCAGCAGCATCACACGCACACACCGGCACCGCCTGTGATCTGGAGCACTCTATTAGAAGAAGGTCTAAGAAGCGAGTACTTACATCCGGGTTTGTCCGCGGTTAGGATCTGCGGGTGCACCCAGATCTCGACGGCTCCGCCGGTCAGCCGGCCGACCCGCTCGTGACCGGAATCCACGACCGCTGGGACGGCCAGGGACTCCCCGGTCAGCCCTGGCCGTTCATGGCCATCTGCTCGGTCGGCCGCCTCTACCAGCTGATCAAGAAGGCGCTGGACGGCGAGCTGGAGCGGTGCGGGCTGAGCCGCACGGGCTTCTTCCTGCTGACCACGCTGGCGCTGTCGTCCGGCGGACGGGCGCGCCTCAGCACCCTCGGCCGGATCCTCATGCTGCACCCGACGTCGGTGAAGCTGACCGTCGACCAGCTCGAGGCGGACGGCCTGGTCTCCCGGTCCCCGCATCCGCGGGACCGGCGCGCCACGCTCGTCCTCATCACCCGGGCCGGACGCGACCTCGCCGGGCGCGTGAACCTGGCGCTGGAGTCGCCGGACGGCCCGCTCGGCGAACTCGCCGCGCTGTACCGTCCGCTGTTCGAGTCGCTCCAGCCCGCGCGCCTCGCGGCGGGCGACCTGGACTTCTGAACCTTCCGCCGGAGCGGGTGCCGGCGCCCGCTTTCCTAGATCCCTTCGCGTGAACGCACCAACACTGAGTGTCGTACCAGGGGATTGACGGACGACCCGCTCCGACCTTGAGGCAAGGTATTGGGCATGGCACGGACCCGAACGAGACCCCCGTCGTCCCCGTCACGTCCCCCGCGGCGCGGGGGGCGTCGCTCGTCCGGACGCGTCTCCCAGCGCGCGCGGGGACGCGCCGAGGGCCATTCGCCGGAGTATGCGGAGCTGCCGGAGACGCTGGAGGACAACCCCTGGGAACGTCCGCCCGGCAAGGTCCGCAGAGTCTGGCGGTTCCTCACCCACAACGTCACCATCACGGTGGTGGGCATCGCGGCGATCCTCGTCGCGATGGTGTTCGTCATCCCCGAATGGATGGGGCCGGGCGAGCCGCCGAAGGCCGCCGACGGCGGCGCGTTCTCCACGAACGACATGCTCGCGCGGCTCTCCTCGTCCAGCATGGACCCGGTCGCGGCCGGGGTCATCGCGCAGGCGAAGAAGAACGCCTACGAGGAGCAGCAGCGCCAGCTCCGCCTGCTGAAGGAGAAGGCGAAGCGGGACGCCAAGGCGCGCGCGCAGCTGAAGTTGCAGCAGGAGCGCGAGCGGCTCGCCAAGTCGAACCCGAGCGCGGCCCAGAACAAGGCGTGGGGCAAGCGGATGAACGCGCTGAAGGGCTGGGGCGGCTGCTGGGACTCGCTCGAAACCCTGTGGGAGCACGAGTCGAGCTGGGACGAGCACGCGACCAACCCGTCCAGCGGCGCGTACGGCATCCCGCAGGCGCTGCCCCCGGACAAGCTCGCCGACGCCGGTCCCGACTGGAAGACGAGCTCGCCCACGCAGATCGCCTGGGGTCTCGCCTACATCAAGGCCCGGTATCACGACCCCTGCGGGGCCTGGTCGTGGTGGTCCGCGCACCACTGGTACTGAGAAACTCGGACGATGCAGAACGGTGGGGCCTCGGCGTCCCGGCAGTGGGCGCGCGCGGACGCCACCCGGCGCGCGCTTCTGGACGCCGCGCAGGCGGTGTTCGCCGACCGCGGCTACGCGGACGCGGGCATCGCCGAGATCGTGGAGCGCTCCGGCATCAGCGTCGGCAGCCTGTACCACCACTACGGCGGCAAGGCCGGGCTGTACCTGGCGCTGTGGGAGGAGCTGACCGGCGAGCAGGAGGCCCGCGCCGCCGAGGCCGTCTCCGCCGCGCGCTCGTCCGGCGAGGAGGACCCGATCGCGCAGTTCGTCGCGGGTGCGCGCGCGTACCTGGAGACGTGCTGGGAGCGGCGGGAGGCGGCCCGGCTCTTCCACGCCGGTGAGGGCCCGTCCGGGTTCTCGCTGATGCGGCGCGGACGCGCGCAGCGCTGGATCGAGCGCAACACGCGCCTGCTGCTGCGCCGCCGCGACGGCGGCGACCGCGCGACGTCCGTGCTGAGCATGGTGCTGACGACGGTGATCGGCGAGGCGGGCCGCGAGATCGCGCTGGCGGACTCGGCGTCCGACGCGTCGGAGATCATCGAGGAGGTGCTGCGCATCCTGATCCGGCTGGCGGGCTGAGCCCCCGCACCCGGCCCGGGGAAGATCGGCGATCGGGTGTCGCGGACGTGTCGGGCCGGTTACGCTGACCGTCGCGTCACCGTGATCTGACACCCCCAGTGATCATTCGGAGAGCCGACGGCCGATGCCGACTTCCACGTGGTTCCGCCTGAACGTCGCCAAGCGCGAACGCGTGCTGGAGGCGGCGATGCGCGAGTTCGGCGAGCACGGCTACTCGACCGGCAGCCTCAACACGATCGCGCGCGAGGCGGGCATCGCGAAAGGCTCGCTGTTCCAGTACTTCCGCGACAAGCTGGAGTTCTTCGCGTTCGTGTGCGACGAGACGTCCCGGCGCGTCCGCGAGGAGATGGAGCGCCGCATCGCCCGGCTCGACTTCGACCAGCCCTTCGACGGCTGGCTCTTCGACGTCCTGTGCGAGTGGACGGAGTACTACGCCGACCACCCGCTGGAGCGCGGCGTCACGGCGGCGACGAACTTCGAGCTCGACAACGGCGTCCGGTCGGTGATCCGCGAGACCGCGAACCAGCACTACCTCCAGGTCATCCACCCGGTGCTGCGGCTGTGGAAGGAGCGCGGCGACATCCGCCCGGACGCCGACCTCGACGTCCTCGCCACCTTCCTGCTGATGACGCTGCCGTTCCTCGCGCTCTCCCCGTACTACGACGGCATCGACCCCGTCCTCGACCTGCGCGGCCGGTCCCCCGCCGAGCAGCGCCCGATGATCCGCCAGATCGTCGCCGGCATCCGCCCCATGTTCGCCCCCGCCTAGCCCGCGCTCTTCGTCGGTCAAACTATGACAACGGCGTGTATGGCCCGGCGGGGGTCGGGTAGGCGGCCCCATATGAAGATTGGTTACAAGCTCGCGGCCGAGGCGTTCGGCCCGAAGGAACTGGTGGCGCAGGCCGAGCGGGCCGAGCAGGCCGGGTTCGACTTCGTCGAGATCAGCGACCACTACCACCCGTGGGTCGAGGAGCAGGGCCACTCGCCGTTCGCGTGGCCGGTGCTGGGCGCGATCGCGGCCCGGACCACCACGCTCGAACTGGCCACCGGCGTCACGTGTCCCACCGTCCGCTACCACCCCGCGATCATCGCCCAGGCCGCCGCGACCCTGGCGGTCATGTCGGACGGCCGGTTCACCCTCGGCGTCGGCGCGGGTGAGCGGTTGAACGAGCACGTCGTCGGCCTCGGTTTCGCCGAGTCGGTCGTCGTCCGGCACGACATGCTCCGCGAGGCGCTGGAGATCATGCGGCTGCTGTGGAAGGGCGGCTACCAGTCCTACCAGGGCAAGCACTTCCAGCTCGACGCGGCCCGCGTCTGGGACCTGCCCGAACGTCCGCCGCTGGTCGCGGTCGCGGCGGGCGGACCGCGCGCCGCGCGGCTGGCCGCCGAGCACGGCGACGGCATGTTCGCCACCGAGCCCGACCCGTCCCTGGACGAGGCGTACCGCAAGCACGGCGGCGACGGCCCGCACTACGCGGAGATGCCGCTGTCCTGGGCCACCGACGAGCAGACCGCCGTCAAGGCCGCCCACAAGCTGGCCCGCTGGTCCACCGGCGGCTGGCCGGTCATGGCCGAACTGCCCAACCCGCCGAGCTTCGACGCCGCCTCGCAGACGGTCACCGAGGACGACATCCGCCAGTCCATGCCGACCGGCCCCGACGCGTCGGGCATCCTGTCCAACGCGCAGACCTACGCGGACGCGGGCACCGACCACCTCGTCCTGCAGAACTGGGGCCCGGACATCGAAGGCTTCATGGACTTCTACCGCAGCGAACTCGACGGCCCGCTGCGCGCCCTGTCCCCGTCCTGACCGCGCTCCTCACAAGGTCGACCCGCTTCGACTTCACTCCCGAACGCCCGCCGCGCAGGGGATGGCGCGCCCGCCGCCAATCGGCTTTCCTGGTCATGTGGAGCCGTCGCGGCGAACGGTGTGACGGCTTCGTCCGATCACCCCGTCCCAAGGAGGACGACGCATGAAAGCGAAGCGGGCCGCAGCCGCCCTGGCCGTGGCGACCCCCCTGGTCCTCGCCACCCTCATAGCCGCCCCCGCCGCCAACGCGGCCCCCTCCCCCACCGCCCCCCACACCATCCCCCTCACCCCACCCACCCCCGACGGCATCCAGGGCAGCGGCCACAGCCTCAACGGCATCGAAGGAACCGGCGCCTGAGCTCCACCCGACCGGAGCGCTAGAGGGCGGCCGGGGTCACCGGGTGGTGAGGCGTTCTAGGGTCCAGGTGATGAGCATGGCTGCTGAGAGGGTGGCGCCTAGGAGGGCTACGGACGGCCAGCCGCCGTGGGTCCAGGCTATGGCGGCGAGGGCGGAGCCAAGTGCGCCGCCGACGAAGTTGCCGGTCATGAAGGCGGAGTTGATGCGGTTGCGGGCTTCGGGCTGGAGCGCGTAGACGACGTGCTGGTTGCTGATCAGGATGGCCTGCTGGGCGAGGTCCAGGAGGACGATGCCAGCGATCAGCCAGGCCAGGGAGTGGCCGCCGAGCGCTAGTGGCAGCCAGGACGCCAGGTACAGGACGGTCGCGACGCCGGTGACGTGGTGGACGCGGCCCCGGTCGGCTAGGCGTCCGGCGATGTTGGCGACGACGGATCCGGCCGCGCCGAACAGGCCCATCAGGCCGATCGCGCCTTCGCTCCAGTGGTAGGGGCCGCCGGAGAGCAGGAAGGTCAGGGACGTCCAGAGGGCGGAGAAGGCGGCGAAGGACAGTGCGCCGACGGCCATCCGCCAGCGGAGGACGGGTTCCTCGCGGATGAGCGTCGCGATCGAGCCGAGCAGCTTCGGGTAGCGCATGCCGGCCGGGGTGTGCAGGACCGGCAGGGCGCGGCGAAGCAGGACGGCCATGAGCAGCATGAGCGCGGCCTGCACCCAGTAGACCGTCCGCCAGCCGCCGAGTTCGGCGAGCGCGCCGGAGACGGTGCGGGCGAGCAGGACGCCGAGGAGCAGCCCCATCATGACGGTGCCGACGACGCGTCCGCGCTCGGCGGGGGCGGCGAGGGACGCGGCGAACGGCACGACGACCTGGGCGGCGACCGAGGTCAGCGCGGTCAGGGCCGTCCCGAGGAGGAGCACCGCGCCGTTCGGGGCGACCGCGGAGATGAGCAGGAACGCGGCGGTGAGCAGGTAGAGGGAGACGGCGAGCCGGCGGCGTTCGAGCAGGTCGCCGAGTGGGACGAGCAGGAACAGGCCGACGCCGTAGCCGACCTGCGCGGCGGTGACGATCAGCCCGGCCATGCCGGTGCCGAGGCCGAGGGAGCCGCCGATGAGGTGGAGCAGGGGTTGCGGGAGGTAGTTGGACGCGACGGACAGTCCGGTCGCGACCGCCATCAGCGGGAGGAGGCCGCGCCGGAGTCCGGTGCCCTCCCGCGCCGCCGCCTGGCCGGGCCGCTGAGTCATGATCGCCATGCCGCCCAGGATGCGCCGTCACCCATTGATGAGTCCAACGCATTCTTTTCATCCGATCCATCGCGCTTGTAGATTGATCCGATGGATCTGCAGCAGATGCGCTACGTCGTCGCGGTCGCCGAGGAGGGCGGCTTCACGCGGGCGGCGCAGCGCTGCCGGGTCGTCCAGTCGGCGCTGTCGCACCAGGTCGCACGGTTGGAGCGGGAGCTCGGCGCGCGGCTGTTCGAGCGGACGAGCCGCCGCGTGCGGCTGACGCCCGCTGGGGAGGCGTTCCTGCCCGCGGCGCGGCAGGCCCTGGACGCGGCGGAGCGGGCCCGCGCCGAGGTCGCGGCGGCGTCCGGGGAGATCCGGGGACGGCTCGCGATCGGCGCGATCACGACCGTGACGGCCGTGGACCTGCCGTCCGTCCTGAAGCGGTACCGGGAACGGTATCCGCAGGTCAGGATCACGCTGCGGGCGGGCATCAGCGAGGAGCTGATCGAGCAGGTGCGGGACGGCTCGCTCGACATCGGCTTCCTCGGGCTGCTGCCCGGCACGGTCCCGAAGGGCGTCAGCGACCGCGAGCTGCTGCGCGGCAACCTCGTCGCGGTCGTCCCGCCCGACCACCGGCTCGCGGACGAGACGGAGACCGACCTCGCGTCCCTGGCGAACGAGACGTTCGTCGACTTCGCGGCGGGGACGATCGGCCGGTCCCAGTCCGACCAGGCGTTCGCGGCGGCCGACGTCCAGCGGGACGTCGCGTTCGAGGTCACCTCGTCGGAGTTCATCGCCGAGATCATCCGGCAGGGCCTCGCGGTCGGGATGCTCCCCGCCTCGTACGCGCACCGCCTCGCCGGGGTGCGGGCGCTGTGCGTCCGGGACGCGCCGGGCCGGGTCGAGCGCCTGATCTGGTCCCGGCACCGCCCCAGCCCGCCCGCCGCCGCGTTCCTGAAGTTCCTCGACGTCCGGCTCTAGTGCCGCGCGGCGCCGGCTAGCGCTTGGCGCAGAGGGCGTGGTCGACGAGGTTCGCCGCCGCGTTCTCCTGCTGGATGGCGTGCTTGTCGGTGTCCTCCAGCATCGTGGACATGGAGACGACGACGCTGCGGCGTCCGTCCGCGGTCACGCCGTTGCGGGTCTTGTAGCCGAGGATGTCGCCGCCGTGGAAGTAGTACCGTCCGCCGCAGGAGAGCGGGCGGGAGAACAGGCCGAGGCCGTCCTTCGCGCCGGGCCAGATGTCGGCGAGCTCGCCCTGCACCGGGATGCCGTTCCGCATCTCCTTGAGCTGCGCGGGGCGCAGGATCCGTCCCGAGTCGAGGGCGCGGAAGAAGCGGCTCAGGTCGGCGGTGGTGCTGATCAGGCCGCCCGCGGGCCCGGCCCACGAGCCGTCGCGGTTCTCGGTGGCGTCGATGAGCCCGCCGGTCTGGAACAGGTGGTAGCCCTTGGCGTGCGGGCCGCGGATGCCGGTCGCCTCGCCGGGGTAGTAGGTGTCCTTCATGCCGAGCGGGCGCAGGATGCGGTCGCGCACCTGCACGTGCCACGGGTTCCCGGTGATCTTCTGGACGACCATGCCGAGCAGCAGGTATCCGGTGTTGCAGTAGGCCCACTTCGTGCCGGGCGCGAAGTCCGGCCTGTGCTTCATCGCGCGGGCGACCAGATCCTCGGGCGTGTGCCGCTCGAAGCGCTTCCGGTAGTAGTCCGCGGGCGAGGTGAAGCCGGGGAGGTCGTCGTGCAGCCCGCTCTGGTGCTGGAGCAGGTGCCGGATGGTGATCTTCCGGCCGTCGTTGCCGTTGCCCTTCACGACGCCGGGCAGGACGTGCTCGACGGTGTCGTCCAGCGAGAGGCGTCCTTCGCCGACGAGCTGGAGGACGGCGGTCGCGGTGAACGTCTTGGTGACGCTCGCGATCCGGAACCGTCCGTCCCGCGGCACGGGCCGCTTCGTCCGGACGTCGGCGACGCCGCTGGTGACGACCGTGCTGCGGCCGTCCGGACCGGTGACGCGGGCCTGGACGCCGGTGACGCCGAGGTCGCGGATGGCGTCCGCGTCGCGCTGCAAGGTGGAGGTGGGACGCGAACCGGTCACGGACGCGGCCGAGGCCGGGACGGCGGTCGCCACCATGGTGGACGCGGCGGCGGTGAGTGCGGCGACTGCGGTCAAGCGCATGGAAAACTCCCAGGTGAGAGTGGCGGTGATCAGCACTCTCGACGCTAGGTTCCGGCGTTCTCCGGCACGACCGAGCCACCACCCAGATCCATGGTGGTGCCCGCTACACCACCGCCCGCGTCACCGGCGACGCCGAGCGGGCCAGCGCGGGGTTCGCCGAAGCGCGGGGTCATGTGTCACGCTCCGCCACCCGGCACGACGAGGCCCGACTCGTAGGCGGCGATCACCGCCTGCGTCCGGTCGCGCAGGCCGAGCTTGCCGAGGACGCGGCTGACGTGCGTCTTCACCGTCTCCTCGCTGACCACGAGGAGCGCGGCGATCTCGGGGTTCGACAGGCCCTCGGCCATCGCGCGCAGCACCTCGGTCTCGCGGGGCGTGAGCGCGGCGAGCGCGGACGGCGTCGTCCGCGGACGGCGGCGGCTGCGCGCGAACTCCTCGATCAGGCGGCGCGTGACGCCGGGCGCGAGCAGCGCGTCCCCGGCGGCGACGATGCGGACGGCCTCGAAGAGCCGTTCGGCCGTGACGTCCTTGAGCAGGAAGCCGCTGGCTCCGGCGGCGAGCGCGTCGTAGACGTACTCGTCCAGCTCGAAGGTGGTGAGGATGAGGACGCGCGGGGTGTGCTCGGCGGCGCGGAGTCGCTCGGTCGCCTCGATGCCGTCCGTTCCGGGCATGCGGACGTCCATCAGGACGACGTCCGGAACCAGCTCCGCGCAGAGCCGGACGGCCTCCGCGCCGTCCGCGGCGGTGCCGACGACGGTGAAGTCGGGCTGCGTCCCGAGGAGCGCGGCGTACCCGGACCGGACGATCTCGTGGTCGTCGGCGACGACGATCGTGACGCTCATGCGGGCCGTCCGGGGAGGGTGGCCTCGATGAGGAATCCGCCGCCGGGAGCCGGGCCGGTGCGGAGCTCGCCGCCGACGGTCGCGGCGCGTTCGCGCATGCCGAGCAGGCCGTGCGCGTCGGGACGGACGTCGTCGCGCGGGCCGGGGCCGAGATCGCGGACGCGCAGGCTCAGGCCGTCCGCCGTGTAGTGGAGTTCGACGTCCACGGCGGTGCCGGGGGCGTGGCGGCGGGCGTTCGTGAGCGCCTCCTGGACGATCCGGTACGCGGTGAGTTCGACGCCGGGATCCAGCTCGGCGACCGGTCCGCTGACGATGAGCCGGACGGTCGAGCCGGTCGTCTCGCGCGTCTCGGCCACGAGATCGACGAGCTGGGCGAGGCCGGGCTGCGGCTTGCGGGCCTGCCGCGTCTCCCCCGCGTCCTCGCGCAGGACGCCGAGCAGGCGGCGCATCTCGGTGAGCGCGGTCCGCGCGGTGTCACCGATGCCGAGCAGGCGCTTCGCGCCGTCGGCGGGCATGCCGGGGGTCGCGAGCCGCGCGGTCTCGGCCTGGACGGCGATCATCGAGATGTGGTGCGCGACGACGTCGTGCAGCTCGCGCGCGATGCGGGCGCGCTCGCTCTTGGCGGTGTTCTCCAGCAGCGTCGCGCCGGCGGCCTGCTCGGCGGCGCTCTGGCGTTCGGCCTGCGTCCGCGCCCACCGGACGATCCCCGTCCCGGCGGCGACGGGCGCGAGAACCGCCGCGACCCGCGCGATGACACCGGGGTTCGGGAGCAGGGCGACGACGGCGAACGGCGTGATGAGGACGCCCGCGAGTGCGTACGCTCCGTCGCGTCCGACCAGGTAGAGCGCGACGAGCAGGGCCGCGCAGGCCGCCGCCGTGAATCCGCCGATCGCCGCGAGAGAGGTCAGGCACGCGGCGGCGACGGCCACTGCCGCGAGCCCGACGTGCGGCACGAGCAGCGGCAGCGTCGTGAACAGGCAGAGCAGCAGCCCGTAGGGCAGCAGCGCGCCCGCGTCCCGGACGGACTGCTCGGCGACGGCGCATACCGCCAGCGCCACCCCTATCCCGACACGTTCCCGCACGTCGGCCATCTTCCCGAGCTTTCGGACATCCCGCCATCGCTCGCACGAGGGACCCGTGATCACATCCCTCGCGTGGGGGACGCGGGGCTCGCGTCGGGGAGGCCGAAGACCGCTCACGTGAGGGACGCGCCGCGGCGGGCCGCCGCCCTAGCGTCCTCGGCATGGAAATAGAAGTCGACGGCCTGTCCAAACGGTACGGGCAGGTCAGCGCGCTGGACGGCGTGTCGTTCACGGTGCGGCCCGGCATGGTCACCGGGTTCGTCGGGCCGAACGGCGCGGGCAAGTCCACGACGATGCGGGTGATCCTCGGCCTGGACGCGGCGGACGGCGGCCGGGCGCTCGTCGGGGGCCGCCCGTACCGGACGCTCCGCGATCCGCTGCGCGCGGTCGGCGCGATGCTGGACGCGTCGGCCGTCCACCCCGGACGGCGCGGACGCGACCACCTGCGCTGGATCGCGCACTCCGCCGGGCTCCCCAAACGCCGCCTGAACGAGGTGTTGTCGCAGGTCGGACTGTCCGAGAGCGCCGCGCGGCGGCGCGTCGGCGGGTACTCGCTCGGCATGCGCCAGCGCCTCGGCATCGCGGCGGCGCTGCTCGGCGACCCGCGCGTCCTGATGCTGGACGAGCCGGTCAACGGCCTCGACCCGGAGGGCATCGTCTGGATCCGCGGCCTGCTGCGCTCGCTCGCCGCCGAGGGCCGCGCGGTGCTCGTGTCGAGCCACCTGATGGGCGAGCTGGAGGGCACCGCGGACCGGCTCGTCGTGATCGGCCGGGGCCGGATCATCGCGGACGCGAGCGTCCCGGAGCTGCTGGCGGCGGCGTCCGGCGGACGCGTCGCCCTGCGCACGAGCGCGCCCGCCGAGGCGATGGCCGTCCTCAGCCGCGCGGGCGGCACGGTCGCGTCGGTCGGCACGGACGCCCTCACGGTCAGCGGCCTGGACGCCGAGACGACGGTCGCGGCGCTCAACGCGTCGCGCGTCCCGTTCGCCGAGGTCACCGCGCACCGCGCGACGCTGGAGGAGGCGTACATGGAGCTGACCCGCGACGCGACCGAGTACCACGCGCAGCCCAGGTCGGGAAATCGGACGCAGGCGGGGGGCCGGGCATGAGCGCCGTGGTGTTCCGGCAGGTCAGGGCCGAATGGACGAAGCTGCGGACCGTCCGCCGCTGGACGCTGACGCTGCTCGCGGCGGCGGTCGTGACCGTGGTGGTGTCGCTGCTCGGCGCGTCCGGCGCGCAGGTGAGCCACATCGGCGGCAAGGACGACCTGCCGCCGACGGGGCCTGACGGGAGGGGCGTCCGCGACGCCTTCCAGTTCGTCCATCAGGAGATGCGGGGCGACGGGACGCTCACGGCGCACGTGGCGTCGCTGACCAGCCGCGTCGAGGACCCGCGTCCGGGCGGCGCGTCGGAGCCGTGGGGCAAGGCCGGGATCATGGTGAAGGCGAGCACGAAGCCCGGCGCGTCCTATGTCGCGCTGGTCGCGACGGCCGGGCACGGCGTCCGGTTGCAGCACGACTTCTTCCACGACAAGGGATTGCGGTCGGCGTCGTGGCTGCGGCTGACCCGGTCCGGCTCGCGGTTCACCGCCTACCTCTCCGACGACGGGACGAACTGGAAGAAGGCCGGCAGCGTGCAGCCGCGCGGCATCCCGGAGACCGCGCAGGTCGGCGTCTTCGCCACGTCCCCGATGCACACCGAGATGCAGCGGCAGTTCGGATCGACGAGCATCAGCGACGTGCCCGCGCACGCGGTCGGCGTCTTCGACAACGTGACCGTCGCGCCCGCGAACCCGAGCGCGCGCCCTGGTCAAGGCGCGAACTCCGGGACCTGGACGGGTTCGGCGATCGGAGCCGCCCGGACCGGGCCGCCTGGTGAAGCGCCGCCGTCCACCGTGAAGGACGGGTCGTCCGTCGCGAACGGCACGATCACCGTGACCGGCTCGGGCGAGATCGGCCCGCTGCCGCGCGGCACCGACCTGGTGCAGCGCGCGCTGCAAGGCGTGCTGGTCGGGCTGCTGGTGACGGTCGCCGTGGGCGCGCTGTACATGACGTCCGAGTTCCGGCACGGGCTCGTCCGGACGACGTTCACGGCCGCGCCGCGACGCGGCGGGATGCTCGCGGCGAAGTCGGTCGTGCTCGGCGCGACGGTGTTCCTGCTGTCGTTGGTCGCGCTGCTCATCGGCTTCCCGCTGGCGCAGTCGCGGATCCGCTCGTCCGGGTTCAAGCCGCCGGGCTTCCCGACGTGGAGCGTCACCGATCCGGCGGCGCTCCGGGCGATCGTCGGCTCGGCTCTGCTGGTCGCGCTGGTCACCGTCCTCGCGCTCGCGTGCGGCGCGATCTTCCGGCACAGCGCGGCGGCGATCGCGCTCGTCCTGGTCGTCGTCCTGATCCCGCAGATCCTTGCGCCCGCGCTGCCGCTCGGCGCGGCCCGCCTCCTGCTGAGCGTCACGCCCGCCGCTGGCTTCGCCGTCCAGCAGAGCGCGCCGCACTACTCGTTCACCCCGGAACCGTGCCTTCCGGACGAGGGCTGCTACCCGCTCTCGCCGTGGGTCGGGTTGGCCGTCCCGTGCCTGTACGTCGCGGTCGCGCTGCTCCTCGCCTGGTGGCTGCTGCGCCGGAGGGACGCGTGAGGGGCCGTCGCGCATTGCTCGGGAGCCGCGTGAGGGACCGTCGCGCGCTGCTCGAAAGACGCGTGAGGGGCAGTCGCGCATTGCTCGGAAGACGCGTGAGGGACCGTCGCGCGCTGCTCAGGAGGGACGCGTGAGACGCGAGTTGCACGCGGAGTGGACGAAGCTCCGCACGCTACCGAGCACCGTGTGGCTGCTGCTCGCGACGTGCGCGCTGACCGTGCTGGTCGGCGCGCTCGTCACGGCGAGCTTCCGCCCCGAGGACGGCCCGCAGGACGGGCCGAAATCGGCGCTCGGCGGCGTCCAGTACGGGCAGGCGACCATGGTCGTCCTCGCCTGCCTGGCGATCGGGGCCGAATACGGGACGCGGACGATCGTCCCGACGCTGACCGTGATGCCGCGCCGCCTCCGCGTGTTCGCCGCGAAGTCGCTGGTCGTGACCGGTTTCGCGGCCGTGGTCGGGACGCTCGGAACGGTCGCCTCGCTCTTCGCCGGACGCCTCGCCATGCCGCTGTCCCTCACGGACGGCGCGACGTTGCGCGCCGCCGCCGGGACCGTCCTCTACCTGATGCTCGTCGCACTGCTGAGCCTCGGGCTGGCGACGGCGCTGCGCGATTCGGGCGTCGCGATCATCACCGTGCTGAGCGTCCTCTACGCGGTGCCGATCCTGACGCGGCTGGTGTCGTCCGACACCTGGAAGCGGCGGCTGGAGAAGTACGCGCCGATGAAGGCGGGCCTGTCCGTCCAGGTGACGAAGAACCTTTCGGCGCTGCCGCTCTCCCCCTGGCACGGCCTCGGCGTCCTGGCCCTCTACGCCGCCGCGTGCCTGCTGCTCGGCGCAACCCTGTTCCGCCTCCGCGACGCGTAGGCCCGCGCGACGCGTAGGCCCGCGCGACGCGTAGGGCGACGCGACGCGTAGGGCGACGCGACGCGTAAGGGTTACGCGTCGCCCGCCAGGGCTCGGGCGGCGGCGAGTTCGTCGTCGTCCCAGCCCATGTGGCCGGGTTCGGGGCGTTTGGCCTGGTCGTCGATCCAGCGCTGGTGCGCCTCCCAGGCGGCCTGCTTGGTCGTCCCGAGCGCGCCGCCGATCTGGGACCAGGACGCGCCCGCCCGCCGGGCCGTCCGGACGGTGAGCTGCCGCCCGTATCCCGCCTTGCGGGCGATGACCTCGCCGAGCGCGAGCAGCTCCAGGGCCTCGCTCCTGCCGAGGCCGCCGTCCGCGACGGCCTCGCGCGTGCGCAGCTCGTCGAACCGCCTGACCGCCGCGAGCAACGTGTACTGCCGTTCGAGCTCGTCCACAGTTCCCATGCCACCGAGCATGGACGTCAGGCCACCTTGACGTCAAGTCACCCTGACGTTTCTGCCGTTCTTCCTTCACGAAGCGCTACGCACCGCTACTGTGTCGCCCTTCCAAGCTCCCCGATAATTGGACGAAACGATGCTTCACACCGTGGACGGCGGCCGGTACTGGTGCGCTCTCGTCGTCAAGCTCGAAGCCGGCGTGGACGACGCGCTCCTCGCCGCGATCGCCGACGCGACGTCCCTGACCTTCGAGTACTTCGGCACGGGCGGCTTCGGCGGCGAGACGCTCGCCGAGGTCTGGAAGGCCGGCGACAACCTCCTCATGGAGGTCCTGTGCGACGAGGTGGGGGTGAAGGCCCTGTTCGTCCGCGCCGACTCCGCCGAGCGCGCGATCACGATCCGCTCCACGATCGGCGAGACGATGCCGGCGTGGAGTGAGCAGATGCTCCGCGCCCAGCTCGCGGACGCCTTCACCGAGTCCCCGCAGGCCCTCGTCGCCCTGCTCATGGCGACGGGCGGCGCGCGTCCCGACGACGAGACGCTCGACCTGCTGCAACGCGCCCTCGACCACGACGACGACGAAGTCCGCCACTTCGCCGACTACGCCGGGCAGGTAGCCGCCGAACTCGCCCACCCGCCGGTCGTCATGCACGAGGACGAGTCGGAACGGCCTCTGGAAGAGGCGCTGCGCCCGGCCGGCCCCGTGAGCGGCGAGCAGCGCTGGGTGACAGTCCGCCCCGGCGTCCCGGGCCGCGCCGTCCCAAGGCCGGTGACCTGGCTGAAGACCCCGCTGGACCACCCCGACAAGATCATCCCCTGGACGATGGACCACGACTGGGGCTTCGCGGTCCTCCACGACCTGAACGACCCGGCGTGGCACGAGGACATCTACACCGGCCGCGAAGACCGCACGGCGCTGCACGTCGTCCAGCACGAGGCTCTGGGCTCGTCCGTCTACCTGGCCGTCCACGGCGACGACACCGAGGAGGCCGTGGCGAGCCTCACCGACTTCTGCAACGCCGAAATCCTCCCGGACGCTCCTTCGGGGCTGGCGGAAACGGCGTCAGGAGAGGCGGGGGTGTAGGAGGCGGGCGACGTCGTAGGCGCGGCTCAGAGGGGACCAGGTGTCGCCGGGATTCCAGTCTTCGGCGGTCCAGACGTCCGACATGACGGCTTTGACGAAGCCCCAGGCGATCACGCGGTCGAGGGGCATGGCGAGTTCGTCCGCGAGCTGCTCGACGCGGGCCGGGACGAGGGCGGTGAGCGCCTCGTCCCGGTCGTCCGGTTCGGGGTCGTAGAGCAGGGTGGACGCGTCGTAACCGGGGTCGCCGACCAGCCCGTGCGGATCGATGGCGAGCCAGGGTTCGCGCGTCGCGCGCAGGACGTTGTCATGGTGCAGGTCGCCGTGCAGGACGACCCGTTCGGGCGCGGACGCGCACAGCTCGCGCATGAGGCCGCCCGCGCGAACGACGAAATCGAGCGGGATCGGTCCGCTGTCCCCGAGCCTGGACGCGTAGTCGTCGAACGCCTTGACTTGAGTAATCGCATCCGGGAGGGGGCAGTCGTCGGGCGGCGGCACGTGCAGGCGCTTCATCACCGAGACGAGCGCCGACGTCGCCTCGGCGTCGCGGTCGGGGACCAGCTCGCGAAGGCGCGTCCCGGGCGTGGCACGTTCAAGCAGGATCGCGCCGCGGGCGAGGTCCGCGCGCAGCACGCGGACGGCGCCGCGCCCGTCGAACGCCTTTAGAGCGGGCAGCTCGTTGGTGATCGACTCTGCGTGGGGTAGGCCGAGCTTGAGCACGCCGGGCGTGCCGTCCGCGCAGGTCACGCGGGTGACGTAGTGGTAGGAGAGCTCGTACGGCTCGTCCACTGCGAGTTCCCAGTCGCGCGCGACGGCCTCCAGAATGCGCGGAAGCTCCCTGAGCCACCGCTTCCCGTCCGCGCCCCAGACTTCGACGACGTTCTCGGCCAGCTCCCCCGTGATCATGCTTCGGACGATAACCGCTCAGGACGCGGGGCTGAGCTTCTGCAGCGCGTAGCGGCGGGCGTCGAACTCGGCCAGGTCGCGGGCCGGGTCGTCCGATTCCTTCCAGATGCGGTCGGCGGGCAGCTTGCCCTGGGCCTGAAGCGCCAGCTCCAGCAGCCGGTAGTTGTCGACCTGCTCGTCGAAGTCGCTGAGCGCCCGTTGCGCCGCCTTCTGTGCCTTCTTCCACTTGCCCCGGGCCAGCCAGGCGACGGCCTCGACCTCGCACGCCTGCCACGAAACGGCCCCGCCGTAACCCGGCCCGCCGGACGCCGCCATCGCCGCGCTCCGCGCCCGGTCCCCGGCCTCGGCGGCCTGGAGGGCGTCGTCGTACCGTCCGTCCGCGATGTGAAGCCACGCGGCCCGCAGATGCAGGTTCATCCGCCGCAGGTGCGACTGGAGATCCGGCTCGGGCGTGGACTCCTCCTCGGACAGCTCGCCCAGCACCCGCTCCAGCTCGTCCCGCACGTCCGTGGCGTCCACGCGTCCTCCTCAGCTCGCCTAAGCGCGATCTTCCGCCAGACCTTCGGGGCTGATCAACTCCTGCGACAATCCCGCCATGCCCCTCGCGTCGATCACCCTCAACTCGGGACGCCTGATCACCCTGACCGACCTGAAGATCTCCACGACCTACGGCGGCCTGCTGGAGGGCTATCCCAACGCGCGCCTCAACGACCGGCTGCTCGCAGGCCTGGCGAAGCGCCGAGAGTCGCCGTACCAGACGTCCCCCGTGCACCTGATCGACCCGCCGCGCCGCCGCCCTGTCCACGGCTCGGACCGCCGCCTGCCGTTCGGCCCGGTCGAGGAGCTGCCCGCCGTCCACTGCCGCGGCTCGTTCACGTCCGAACGCATCGACGAGAACCTGGACAAGGTGCTGCACCGCTCGTGGCTGGAGGTCGTCTGGTTCCAGGACGACCTGACCACCCCGGTAGCCGACTTCGTCACGGCCGCAGTAGCCGACCTGGACTGGAACACCCTGGCCGAAGACCACGAGCTCTGATCTGTGGCGGACGGCCCAGCGGGCACGTGCCGCCCGCACCCGGTTCAGGCGAACAGATCCTCGGCGCGCTCGACGGTGAGCGCGTTCACCAGCCACCGTTCGATGCGCTTCGGCTCCGGGCAGCCGAAGAGGATCTCATAGATCAGTCCTGAGGCTTTGAGACCCCGGGTTTGAAGGACCCAGAGCACCGCAAGCGCCAGCGCCGATCCGTAGCCCTTCGCTTCGGCGACGGCCGCGCCGTCCGCCTTCAACGCCTCGTAGAAAGCGCTGCCTTCCTCGAAGTCGAGTTCGAGGCCCTTCATCCACGGGTCGTCGTTCATCTGAGGATGTCCTCGGCACGCTCGGCCGTGACCGCTGCCATGTACCAGTGATACATCTGGTGCCAGTCGTCACAGTTCGCCACCGCCGCGCGGACCTCGCTGTTGGCGGTCAATCCGCGCGCCTCCAGGATCAGGAACAGAGCCCTGGTGAATCCAAGCAGCCTGCCTCGGGCGTCCCCCTCGGCCTCGCCCTCCTCACGCACGCTCTCCACGAAATCTCCGTGAGCAAGGTGTTCCAGGACGTAGACGGTTCGTTCGTTGAACACCGCACCACTCCGCTTCATCTAGGCAGCACAACGGCCGAGGGGGTGCCGTCGCATCGTCGTCCGGGCATGTCACGGGACGCTATCGAACGTCACTGACAGTGGCCAACGAATGGTCAAGGAACTCGGGGGGCTTTGTCGGGGAGGGTGGGATATGGAAGGCCATCGGTGGCCACATCCGGCCATCGATGGCCCGCCTACGATCAGGTGTATGGCACTGCGGCTTGTCCAGGTGAACTTCAACGCCGGGGACGACGCGGAGCTTGGAGGGTTCTGGACGGACGCGGGCGGTGGGGGCCTCGACAGCGAGGCGCCGGACATCACCGACCTCCAACCGGTCAGGTTCGAGGCGTAGGAGTTTCCGTGACCGATCGCTTCACCGCTCTAGTCGCCACCTACCGGAAGACGTGCAATGCCTTCCCCGCCCAGTACGAGGGAGAACTCCGCGACGGCCGCATCTGGTACTTCCGCTACCGCCACGGCGAAGCAGAGCTCGGCATCGGACCCGACCTCGACGCGGCCATCGACGACAGCATGAACCCTGACCACAGCGTCCGCTATGGCCTGGAGAGTGGCGGGGAGATCGACAGCGAGGCGGAATTCCGCGCTCTCTTCGTGCGGCTCGTTGAGCGGCGTCCCGGCCTGCTCACCATTGGCGACCAACCTGGGCGGGAGGACCGTTGACCGACTCGACGCCAAGGCGGCGCCGTGGCCTTCTGAATCGTGGTGGCCCGGCTGGTGGCGCGGGCGGTCACTTCTCGGCGGCGGGCCTGGTGTCGGGGGCGAACAGGAACGAGATGCGCTCCATGACCCGCTGCCGCTTGGTGTTGTGGAAGGCCGCGATGCGCCACTGCCCGTCGTCCTCGCGGATCAGCGTGTAGGTCTGGGTCTTGGACAGCTCACCGGGCTTCTTGGGCTTGCCCTCGTAGGTGTCGCCGCGGGTGGTGACGATCGCGACGGTGGGGCCGTAGAAGCGGATGCCGAGGTAGGAGTCGGTCAGCTTGGTGCCTTTGAGGAAGCCGCCGAACAGGGCGCGGTGGCCTTCGGTGATGTCGCGACGGCCCTGGTAGTGGCTGCCTACGTAGGTGGTGTAGGTGGCGTCCCGGGTGAACGCCTTGCCGTAGGCGTCGGCGTCGCCGCGTCCCCAGGCGTCGGTCATCGCGCGCAGCGACGCGCAGACCTGCTGGTGGGCCTCGGCGGTGGGGGCGCCGGTCGGGGTGACGGAGGCGCAGTCGGGGTTTCCGGTGTTGTGCACGTCCGAGGTGCTGTCGAGCCACAGGTAGGCGCCTCCGGCGGCCAGCCCGAGCGTCAGGGTTCCCACGCCGAGGATCTGCTTGATCCGGCGTGCCCGCGGCCGCTTGCGGGCCGCGGGGGCACCGGTGGCGTCGGTGACCTGCTCGGTGCCGGTGGTGGTGGCGCTCATGGCGGAATCCTCCCATGGTGACTTCGTAGACGAAGTTTCTTCGGTGAAGATTTCTCTTCGTTGAAGAAGAGACTAGGGAGGAGGTGATCTCGTGTCAACATCGGGCGCGCGTACCCGGTTGGTCTCGGCCAGGGGGACGTGCCGTGGAGCGTCCTCGCGGACCCGGCGGGCAACGAGTTCTGCATCCTCCGGCGGGCCGACCCGGAGTCATAGGCAGGTCCGGCGCGTTAGCCCTGTGTGAATCGGTGTTCCGCTACGCGCGGGGCACCGTCCTTATGGGGTGACAGGAGAGAGTTGTGACCACCGCGCTCATCATCGGGGACGTCCAGCAGGGCATCACGGGCAGCTACCCGTTCGCCAAGGCCGTCGTGCCTCCGCTCACCGAGTTGCTGCCGCGCGCCCGTGCGGGCGGTGCGCTGGTCGTGTTCGTGCATTTCGGGTTCCGTCCGAACGGGGCCGACCTGCCGCCGGACAACGAGCTGTTCCGGTCGTTCTTCGAGGCCGGGGACGCTTTCCATGAAGGGTCGTCCGGGACCGAGATCGACCTTCCGGTGGCGGACGAGGACGTCGTCGTGATGAAGCGCCGCGCCAGCGCGTTCGCCGGCACGGACCTCGATCTCGTACTGCGGGCACGCGGCGTTGACACCGTGGTTGTCGCAGGTGTCGCAACGAGCGCGATGGTGGCCGCGACCTGCTACGACGCGGCCGACCGCGGCTATCACGTCGAGGTGCTGCGCGACGGTTGCGGCGACGGCGACCAGGCGATCCACGACTTCTTCATGGACGCCGTGTTCCCCGCCCGGGGCTTCAAGGTCACCACCTGCGCCGCCTGGCCCGAAGACCCCCGCTGACCCCGTCGTCCCCAGGTGGACGGCGGACAACCGCCGTCATCCGCGAGGCCACGCCCGACGACGGTGCTCGGCCCAGCGCTGGGAGATGGCCACGTACTTGGGCGTCCCGGACGCGCGCCGAGCGAGAGCGTGCCTTCGCCAGCGTTCGGCCGAAAGCGTCGCGTGCAGAGTGATGGCGGCGGGGTCGGCGTCGGGTTCAGGTCAGTGTGGAGCAGCGCGTCCCCGGCGAGGCTTGATACATCGTCGGCGAAGGCGGCCCAACGACGTTCGACCTTCATCGTCACCGCGTCCGGACAGGCTGGTCCCTTCGGGACGGGCGGCCTTGACGAACATCTGTCCGGACGCGGCGTCGCGATCGACGCGAACGCCGCGTTGCCGCTCGCCCTCTCAGCGGTCGGCCACCCAGTGCACATCCGGTGGCCAGGAGCCGGTGCGGATGATGTGCGCCACGATTCTGAACGCCTGGTCGATCGGCACCGTGTACTCGTTGAGGTACTCGTCAACCTGCCCATTGGACAGGACGAATCCCTTACTCGTCCCCGGAGCTCCCGGATCCACAGCGCGCTCGCCGGGGTCGCCGTCTCCCTCGCAGAGCATCACCAGCGCACGTTCGGTGTTGGTCACCACCGCCATGGACCGTCCCGTTGAGCCGATCAGCCACGTCTCCAGCCGCCCGCTGCCGATCCTTTCCCGAAGAGTCTCCAGCGCCTCGTCAGCGGAGACCACCACGGCCGTGTCACCCTCGATCGTCCAAGTCTCGGTCACGCGCTTGATGATCTCACCGAGGAATCTCGGCGACAGCCGCTCGGCCAGGCAGCCGCTACCGGCACCAGTCCTTCAGGGGCGTGGCCTGAGCAGCCGAGGTGTTGACGATGGCTGCGGGCGAGTCGCGCGGCGGTCGAGGGCGGAGGGGGCCACGGGGTGACGTTGCGGCAGGTGGGGGCCTCTGGGGGACGACGGCGATGGAGGCGTATTCCTCTCGGACACGTGATCTCAGGGGCCGTGCGCGGCCCGTCCCCGATCATGGAGAGAGAAGCGTCCGGAGAACGAGTCGCGTGACTCAACCCGCCGCGGCCCCGTCGCCCGGCCCAACGCAACGGAGACCGCCTCGAACGAGGCGGTCTCCGCACTTCCATGCCTCATCAGCACGCTGGCACCCGGGCGGTACTAGTCACCTCGGATCCGAGTCACAGCCACACGGAACGCGTCACGCGACAGCAGCAGATGACCAGCCTCTGGCCGCTTGCTGTCTCGGACAACGACACCGTCGAGCAACCCGCGAAGCTCGACACAGTCGTCTCCTTTGTCGCTGCTGCGGGACGCCTTCCGCCATCTGGTTTCAGTCATGTCTGTCACCAAGTAAGCCCCTGAACTATTGCCGCTTCAGAGACTTGATCTGTTCCAGAACCACACAGAAGGCAGCGCGCTCAACCGTAACATGGCCGCCATCGGGGTTCTTGCTGTCTCGAATTGCCACACCTGTGGAAGCATCCGCAAGCTCCACACAGTGATCACCGTCATCGTGACTGCGAGAAGACTTGCGCCACTGAAGGGTCGTCACGTCCATTTCTCCTCAAGTACGTTTCTGATGTAGTTCCGCGTGTCCGCCACGTTTTTCGCCTGGGCCTGGAGCAAAGTGAACATCTCGTTGACACGTGCCAAGTGTCCAGCCTCCTCAGAGGTCTCACCTCCGAACGACGACGACGCGTATGCGGCCTCATCTCGGTCGTCCTGTGTAGCAATGACGAACGACCCTTTGACACCGCGATAGTAAATGAGGGGAACGACCTGAAGATAGACCTTCTCCCAGGACGAAACCTCCAACAGGTGCCTGAGCTGCTCGTTCATGATTTCGGGCGAACCGACCTGCCGGTGCAGCACGGACTCGTCCATGAGGAAGCAGGCCATCGGCGCGGGATCGCGCCGCAGAATCTCCTGAAGCTTCATGCGGTTCATCAGGTCTTCCTCACTGGCGAGGATGCAGCGCGCATACGACTCGACCTGGAGCAGGCCATCCACGATGTCCGAGGAGTACGTGCGGAGCATGGTGGCCGTTGATTCCTTGGTGGCGAAGTCGACGTAGTACTGGGGGTACTTGGCGCTGCGGACGAGGTCGTCCCAGGCCTCGGCGACGTCCTGGCTCCGGTTGAGGGCCGCCCCGAGCCGCTCGGAGAAGTCCTTCCGGCAGCGCGTGCGGCCGATCTCGATGAGCGCGATGTAGCTGCGCGTGACGTTCACGAGCTTGGCCAGGTCGGACTGGCTGAGCCCGGCTTCCTCGCGGAACCGCTTGATCTTCGCACCGAACGTGCGCAGGTGCGGGTCGCTCTTCTTCGCCGGCATGAGAACCCCGATCCGGCCCGGCACCACCCGTCAGCCGTTGCTAGTGACTCGCGACTGCTCCCCAGCTCTCGGCTCAACGTACGCCGGAGAGTGGCTGGATGGTGACTGAACGCGAAAACTCCGGGACCCACTTTCGAGGCGCACGTGATGATCACAAGATCCGAACTCCGGCCGACGCCGCCGCCGACCGGCGTGGCCGAGCTGGAGGTCAAGTCGGAGCCCGAATCCATCAAGGCCGCACGCGACTTCGTGGCCGACTGGTTCAACGACGGCGCGTTCGATGACGACCTCGTCTACGTCGCTCGAACGGTCGTCACCGAACTCGCCACGAACGCCCATCGCCACGGCTCGGCCGAAGGCGACCCCATCACCACACGGGTCTTCCATACGGACGCGGGTCCCGTCATAGAGGTACTGGACGCAAGCGCCGAACTCCCCGTTCCGAAGCCCCTCACTCTCGACGGCCTAACGGGACGTGGCCTCGCCCTAGTGGACCTGATGGTTCCGCTATGGGGATACGCCCGTCTGCCAGGCGGGGGCAAAGTCGTATGGGCGCTCCTACACGCGCGCGCATGAGCGCTCGCAAGCTTCTAACGGCCGTCCTACGCGACCTCTACCCGCACTGGGACGTCTTCGTGGACGACCGAGGCATCTGGCGAGCCGCCGGAGCGATCCTCATCAGCGCCTCGTCCGTCGAAGCGCTCCTGGACGCCCTGACCGCCGCCGACCCCGACGCCACCGCGAAGGCGGGACAGCGCCTCCCGGCCATGGAATGATCTCCAGCCGTGTCCCCCGGATTCGAAGATCCCTCAAGGCACGACTTCGCGTCCGCGGTCCCATCCCCCAGAGATCTGGTCACGACCAGGAGGATCACGTGAAGCTCCACACCAAGGCCGCCGTTCTGGCCTCCGCCGGCTCCCTCGCCCTCGGCGGCCTCGCCCTGCCCGCGCAGGCCGGGACGGTCCACGCCCAGACCGTCCGCGGCAGCTTCCCCTGCAAGGACGGCTCCGGCAAGTCCTTCAGCTACTCCTACGCACGCGGCATCGTCACGGTGACGGTGTACTTCAACAACCACTGCAGGACGTCCAAGGGCCTCGTCGGCCTGGCCCAGCACCGCAACAAGATCGAGCGCATCGGCTGCGTCCCCGTGAAGGCCCACAAGAAGGGCAGCCACAAGTTCCGCGTCAACGGCCCCGACTTCTCCGGCCTGGGCTTGGACAAGCACTGCTGACCACCCAGCGACCAGGTGGGCGCCCCCAGCACGAAACAGCGCAGAAGCGGGGCACCCACCTGTGGCCCACCATCCCCATCACGGACTGGCGTTCGGTTTTCAGGGGATGGTGATCTGTTGGGGCGGTGTGAAGGTCAGCGCGGGGACAGTTGCCGTGACATTAGCGCCCGGTGACATCGTTGGCGCTGCTTCGCAAGCCGTCTTGCTGCCGAAGGTTTCGGGAATCGGACCCACCGGAGTAAGCGAGTGCGTCTTGTTGTCATAGCTTCCCGGCAGCGTAAAAGCCAAGTCGTCGCCCGTCACGATCTGGATCGTGCACGGTTGACCGCCGATCTTTGTGGACATGATCGGCGCGAGACCTCCGATGGTCATTCCCACCGTGCCGTCGGGATTCGCGGTCGTGGCATTCAGGACGACCGTCCCGGAGTTCGTCAGATGAACCGGAACAACGGTGTCGCCGACACTGAGTCTGCAACCCTTGTAGTCGACGACTCCGGATTTGCCGAGCAAGAACCTTTGCTGCCAGGCGCCGGCGCGCAGCGTCATGCGAACCCTCATGGCATCGCAGGTGATTCCGTTGCCACCGGAGTCGTCCATGAAGGTTATGGCACCCGCGGCGATCGTGGTGTGCCCGCCCGGCCTCACGGTGACGGTGCTCGGCTCGGTCGTGGAGCCGCAGACGCTCGGATCGTCGAGGACCCTGCACCAGGGGCCGGACTCGAACTGCACGTAGTTGCCCGGCCCGGAAACGCTTGCCGTCAGGAGGGGGCTGAGATCTTCGGACGTCCCACAACCGGAGAACGCCGGGATGTTCACATGTCCAGTAAAAGTCGAACCCGTTTGGATGGGCGTTCGTCCGGTCCTGTCGTTTCCAGTGAATGAATAGGCGTCGAGCAGAGTCGGCTTCGTCCGGCACCCCTGTCCGACCGAGAGGGGCACGCCGTTGACCGCTACGTCATGAACTCGGATTCCGATGAGTGCGCGGACGTAAGTACCGTCATCAGTGAGCCCTTTGAGACCGGGATTGGGCGCGAGATTCGTCCTGAGGTTCCCGGTGACCGGATACGGCTTTCCGGCGGCATCTTTGCCGGCCGGCGCCACCTGCTCCATGTCGGTTACGGAGGTGGTCGGCATGAATCCGAGGCTGAGCTGAGACGAGCGCGACGGCATCGTCTCGTTGAGAACATACCCCCATTGCTCCCGATAGTTCTGGAAGCTGCCATCCTCACCACTCAGGACGCCGCCCTTGACGGCGCGGCGCAGGAGCGTGAGCGCCGCTACGGGGGCGGCGCCGCCCAGCTTCCGGATATTGCTGAAACCTGCGGCTCGGACGCAGTAGGCGAGGCTGCGCGGCGCGTCGGTAACCGTGAAGACCCCTGGAGGCCTCCCCGGTTCCTTGAAGACCCGGTCGAGAGCCGGATAGCTGTTGAAGCCGTACCGCGGGTCGACACCGGGCGCCGGAATCTCCTTGCATTCAGGCGTGCTGCCGGCCTCCTCCGCGCCGGTTCCAGGTCTCTGACCTCCTGGCATGCTCGGCGTCGTGCTGGGGGCACGCGTCCCGCTGGGAAGGTCGATGGTCGCGAGCGGACGCTTGTCGGTGGGCACGCAGGAGACGGACGACCGACTCCCCGTCGCCTCCTTGTCGATGACCAGGATCAGGCCGGTGGCCCGGAGAGTGATCCGTCCGGCTCCCCCGGCCAGGGCCGGGACGGCCCCCGTGCCGGTGAGCGTGGATCCGGTTCCGGTCAGCGCGAAGGTCGGCCATTGGGCATCGACGGAGGCGCCGTCCGCCTCCGCGCTCACGAGCAACCGGACGGCTCCGGACGTCGGCGTGTTCGGGGTTTCGGTGCCGCTCTTTCCAAGGTCGCCTCCACGCATCGCGTTCAGATCCTCAGCGGACGCCTTGACGCTGACTTTCATCTCTCCGAAAGCGATCGCCCTCGTTCCGCGTCCAGGCGTGCTCACCGCTCCGTCGACTTCGGCCTTCACGGGCCAGGTGCCCGCCTTTCCCGTGCACAGGAAAGACAGTTGCGCTCCGACGTCCGCGAGCGCGGGACTCGTGCCGGCGGCGAGGGCGGCCATCGAGAACGCGGCGGTCAGTCCTGCCAGGGTCGCGGTGCTGGATCTGCTCAACTGCATCGGGAAGGCCTCGTAGTAGGCATCGGTGGGAGGTGGGACTCTTCTCGTCACAGGGACGCGTGAAAACGGCGGTAACCCCTCAGAGAACCCGAGGGGTTACCGCACGGATCATGCAGGCTGCGTGTACGAACGGTGGCCGACGTAGACGTTCAGCCTGATCGCGCTCGCTCCCGCCGGCGCCGGTAGGCCGCCGAGAGTGTTCAGGTACGTGTTGCCGTCACCCGCGCAACCGGTCGCCGCCGGAACGGCGAACGTGTTGTCCACGAGAGTGCCCAGGTGGACGCCTCGTGCCGTGGGCACGAGCTGCCACGGCGTTCCCGTGATCGGCTGGTAGGGCGGTGGCGGCGCCGTCGTCCCGGTGATCAGGTGAGTGACGATCGGGTCGGCGTCCGAACCGACCGTGCAGGTGTCGCCGAGGCCGCCACCCGTGAATCTGATCTTGAAGCCCAGGGTGATCTGGGCGTTCTCGGTGGCGAACGGACCCGTGTACACAGGCTGTGCATAGACCGGCTGGCCGTTCCGCCGGCCGATCTCGAACCTGTCCGCCCGCAAGCCTCCGAAGACGTTCTCGAACCCATTCGGATAGCTCTCGGAAGAGAACGAACCGAAGTCCACCTTCAACGGCTCGTCCGCCGTGATCGTGTGCGTGACGTTTCCGATCGTCACGCTCCCGCCGGTGGCGACCTCCTCAAAGCAGAAGGAGCCGAACGGTTCGGCTTCGGACGGAAGGGGCGGGCAGCCGGCGTAGTCGAAGGCGGGTACCTGATCCGTCGGCGTGGTCTGACGCGCTTCGGCCGGTGCGGCCGCCAGCCCCAGCGAAGCGACGGCCGTCGCGGCGGCGAGGAGCGCTCGGCGCACTGACTTCCTCGAACTCATCGTTCTCCTTACGCGGGGCAGGCGGCGGGACGAGCGTGCCCGACGCGAGGGAGGTCGGCTCGTCGGGCACGCGTCCTTGTTCGTCGGTGCCTAGGGCGTCGGTGCCTAGGGCAGGGCGGTGTACGCCTTCTGCCCGATGTACTCGTTGAAGATCATCTGGTTCTTGCCGGCGGCGGAGGGGATGCCCGCCTGGGCGTTGACGATCGTGTTGACCAGACCGAAGTCCAGGGCGCATCCGTTGGCGCCGGGCACGGCGAACGTGTTGTCGACGTGGGTGGCCTTGCGGATGACGAACGGGGTGCGCTGGACGATCGTGGCGGGCGAGCCGGTGATGGGGGCCGTGCCGGCGGGCGGGGTCGTGGTCCCGGTGGTCAGGTGCAGCGTGATCGGGTTGCCGGTGTCGCCGATCAGGCAGGTGCCTCCGAGGAAGGGGTTGGTCAGGCGGACCCGCATTCCCAGGGTGATGTGGAAGTCGGGGCCGGTGGGCTGGTCGAAGACGCCCGCGTACTCCGGCTTGGCGTAGACCGCGCTGACGATCGGGTCGCCGAAGATGCCCGGCTGGACCAGCATCTTGTCCGCCTGCATCTTCCCGAAGATCGGCGTGTAGGTCTGCGTGTCGGGGTTCAACGCACTCGCGAACGTCATCTTGATCGGCGAAGTGATCGTCTGGTTGAACTTGCCCAGCTGGAACGTCCCGCTGGTGACGATCGCCTCCATACAGATCGACCCCTGCGCCGTGTACGGCGCCGGCAACGCCGGACAATCCGCGAAGTCGAACGTCGGAATCGGATCGTCCGCATGAGCAGCCGTCCCCGACATGAGCCCGGCGGTGGCCGCGAACGCGGCGGCTCCCGCCGCCAGACGGCGCTTGCCCGTTCCGGCGAACGTGAACTTCCTCATGGCCATTCCTTTCGTCCTTGCCAGCCCCACCGATCGGGGCTGGAGCCGATAGAGAAACAGCCCCCGATGTCCTCCACTCATCACGACGTGCGCATCACTCGGCGGCTCTCACATGAACTGCTCGCAGGTGATGCAGCCGTGTCCCCGGATGACTGATCAGCTGAATCACTGGTTCTCCGCTCCCTGGCACGGGAGCGCTGGGACGGGCCGTGCCCGGCGCTGGGGTGGTGGTCGCGCGGGGCACGGCCCGGGTCTGGCGGGCACTACGGCAGGGCGGTGTACGCCTTCTGCCCGATGTACTCGTTGAAGATCATCTGGTTCTTGCCGGCGGCGGACGGGATGCCCGCCTGGGCGTTGACGACCGCGTTCACCAGGCCCAGGCCGAGCGCGCAGCCCTTGGCCCCCGGGACGCTGAAGGTGTTGTCCACGTGGGTGGCCTGCCGGATCACGAACGGCGTGCGCTGGACGATCGTCGCGGCCTTGCCCGTGATCGGGGCGGTCCCGGCGGGCGGCGCCGTGGTGCCCGTGGTCAGGTTCAGCTTGATCGCGTTGCCGGTGTCACCGATCAGGCACGTGCCGCCCAGGAACGGGTTCGTCAGACGAACCCGCAGCCCGAGGGTGATGTGGAAGTCGGGGCCGGTCGGCTGGTCGAACACGCCCGCGTACTCCGGCTTGGCGTAGACCGCCGTCACGATCGGGTCGCCGAAGATGCCCGGCTGGACCAGCATCTTGTCCGCCTGCATCTTCCCGAAGATCGGCGTGTAGGTCTGCGTGTCGGGGTTCAACGCACTCGCGAACGTCATCTTGATCGGCGAAGTGATCGTCTGGTTGAACTTGCCCAGCTGGAACGTCCCGCTGGTGACGATCGCCTCCATACAGATCGACCCCTGCGCCGTGTACGGCGCCGGCAACGCCGGACAATCCGCGAAGTCGAACGTCGGAATCGGATCGTCCGCATGAGCAGCCGTCCCCGACATCAATCCGGCGGTGGCCGCGAACGCGGCCGCCCCCGCCGCGAGCCGCCTTCTCCGCTGAACGAACGATTCTTTCTTCACAGCCGTTCCTTTCACCTCTACCGACCCCACGCCGGGGCCGGAGCCGATAGGGAGCCGTCTCCTCGCGCCGATCGCGTGATCAGGGCGTGGTAATGCGCTGGTGTGGCTTGTACGAGAACGTTCCGGCGAGGCGCCAGGCCGCGCCGGCACTGTAATCGCTGTTCGAGCTGTCACATTGGCTCTTGGTACTGACCGTCAGGGCCGACGTGAGGTCCGTGGTGAGAGTGTCGTGCTTGGCGTCCAGCGCGTAGTCACTCAGGATTCCCGGCATGTCCGAGCCGTCGAATCCCGTCTTGTTGAAGTAGAGCCGGCAGCCGTCGGTACCGGATGCGGTGAGGTACACGCCCGCCAGTCTCATCAGGTACACGTCCGGAGTTGAATTGTCCGCCGGGGCGTCCATGCTCCACGGCAGGGCACTGGCCTTGAGCGTGGTGGGGACGTTGTCCGGGTAACGGACGCACTTGTTGAAACGCGCGCCCGTGATGCTCGCGATCCGGTACATGGAAAGGTAGTGCCCGCGCTTGAAGCTGATCTTCCAGCTCGCGGACTCGCATTGGATCTTGCCCGTGTCCGGGTTGTTCAGGTCGCCCGCCATGACGAACGGCTTCATGGTCGCGACCACCGAGCCGCCCGGATTCACCGTGAAGGTCCTGGGCTCCCGTTCTCCCTCGTCGACACACGAGTGCACCTCCCCCGGAAGCGGATTGCACCAGACCGAGGACTCCAGTCGCAGGGAGTTGTCCGGGCCCGAACTCGTGGCGTCGATGATGGGAGTCAGGTCCTCCCCCGCGCCGCATCCACGGAAACCGGGAATATTGATCTTTCCGGTGTACGTACCGCCGAATTGCAGGCTGGACCTGCCGACCTGGTCGTTTCCGAAATTGTTCTTCAGGTCCAGGGGCAGCGGATCGGTCTGGCAGCGGTCGCCGACGTTGACGTCGACACCGTTCACGGCGATACCGCTGACCTTGAGCTGAACGAAGGACCGGATGTAACCCCAGGTGTCCCAGGGCGAGGGAAGGCTCTCGTCCTTCGGGAAGTCCGAGTAGATGTTCGCGACATCAGAGGTTCCGCCAGGGGGCGCGACCTGGCTGGTCAGGACCGTCGCCCTGGTCGGCATGAAACCGAATCCGAGAGCCGTGCCCGTCGCCGGCGAGGGATCGGTGTGCCCGTAGGTGTACGACCTGCGGAAATTGTTCTGAAGGTCGATCTGCGCGCCCACGTTCAAGCGCAGGCGGGCCTGCGCCCCGACGGGTATGGCCGCACCGAGCTTTCCCAGAGTTCCGAAGCCCGACGCCTTGGCACACTCGGGTGTGCCCGGGCGAAGCACTCTGAGGGGCGTCAGGTTGATCCCGTCCGGCGTGGAGGGGGGAGCGAGCCGGGGATCGCGGTTGATGTCCCCGACCGGCTCTTCCGAGCAGCCGGTGCCGGCGGCACGAGCGGTCGAGGAGTCCGGGCTCGTCGGCGGCCGGGAGGACCGAGGTGACCGCGATGCGGGCGCGCCCACGCCCACCCGGATCTGCCCGAGCGTCGTCCCCGAGGTCGCGGTACATGTCAACGGCGCCGGGCCGCTCGCCGCATTTCCCGCGGCCAGCTTGAGGTACATCGAATCGGCCTTCCAGACGACCGTTCCCGCACCATCGGTGACCAGCCCCGGAACAGCAGCCGAGCCCCGCAGCACGACGGGTCGCCCTCCTCCGGCCGCCGCCCCGCTCGAAGCCAGGGAAAAGGTCGGCCAGGCCGCGTCGACGGTCTGCCCGTGCTCCGACATCGTCGTAGCGAACCTCACGGCCCCGGTCGTCCCGCCGGAAAGGGGATCGTCGGCCCGGGAGCCCGGGCTTCGGGTCAGCGCGGCGCGCAACGTCCCCGGAACCTCGAGCGTCACGCTGACGTCGCCCAGGCGCACCGCCTGGCCGGCTTTCGCCACGGTCGGCATCGTGGCCGAGAACCCCGCGACGACCTTGTACGTGGCGTCCGGAGTCGAGCACAGGTACGTGACCCGCGCTCCCATGTCGGCGGACGCCTCACCCCCGACTCCGAGCACGCCGGCCGAAACGATCACCGTGGTGACCGCGGCGTTGCGGGCCAGCGTGCGGGGGTTTGAGCGCATAGGAATCCTCTTGTTCGGGTTCTGGAGGCCGCTGCGGTCCGACCTCGCCGACTCGTCAGCCGGCTTCTGGTCCGCGGCGCCGTCACCGGGGGCCTTCCGCGGGTCCGGTGAGTCGGGCGGGCCGCCCGCAGCACGAGCTGCGAGCGGCCCTGGGCTCACCCTTGTCGCCGGTCAGGCCGTCAGGGGGAGGTGATGTGCAGCACCGGGCTGATCGTGTAGGAGCCCTGGAGGGCGATCGAGTCGCCCGGGTTGATCAGCGTCGGGTCGCAGTTGGCGTCGACCGTCTTGACGGTCAGGTTGCCGCCGCTGACGGAGAGCGAGCCGCTGTTGTTGTAGGAACCGTTGATGGTGCCCGTGCCGCCGCCGGGCCCGGTCACCGAGGCGTGGCAGCCGTCGCTGCCCACGATGGTCGCGGTCACGCCGGTGAGCGTGCCGGTCGCACCGGTGGAGGTCGGGGTCACGGCGTTGAACGACCAGGGCAGGGTGCCCGGGGTGACCTGGACCGTGATGCCCGCGGGGCCGGAGCACCAGCCGCCGGGGTTGGCCGGGCTGGAGAAGCTCACGGCCGTGAGGCTCGCGATGCCGGTGCCCGACAGGCCCGTGCCGTTCTTGGCGGTGCCGCTCGCCGAGGACTTGGTGCAGCTGATCGCCGCGCCGGTGGTGACGTCCTTGGCGACGAGGGTGGTCGAGTTGGTGCCGGTGATGGAGGTGCCGCCGGTCACCGTCCAGGTGGCGGCGGAGGCCGGAATGGCGGTGAGGCCGAGGGCGGCCACGGCGGCCGCGCCGGCAATCATGCTGTTGCGAGTGAGCTTGCGCATGTCAGTCTTTGTTCCCTTCAGTGGGGTGGTGTGAGTTCTCGTAGGGACACTGACCGCTCGTTCTTATGGGCATCTCCTCTGCGAGCCGAGAATGGACGGGACCTGACCTGCGGAGGCGAATCCCTTCTCCTCCGCCAGGCGGCGGGACCTCCCTGTCCCGTCCGTCTGCCTGCTCAGACCATAAGTGCGGCTCACCGGGAATTCAATAGGTGATTTGGAACTTTTTCGGCTTATCACGAAGTGACAAACGGCCGTTGTACGCGAAATTCCCTTGGACTTAGTTTTCGATCTCGCGGTTTTGTCACCGGGTGATGATCCGTGTGACGTCAGGGGCCGAAGGTGTCGATGGTGCTGATCTTCCAGATCCCGTCCGCCCGGGTCGCCGTCACGGCGAACACGGCCGCGGAGTAGCTCGTCTGGTTCTTGTCGGTGCGGGTGTTGCGCTGGTCGGCGAAGATCAGCAGGCGCGCCTTGTCGCTGGTCAGGGACTTGACCGCCGTGTCTGTGACCGTCGTGGTGAGGATCTGCTTCTGCTGGGGGGCCTGCTGGCGCACGGTCGCGAACATGCTGTCGTACTGGCGCACCGCGTCCCCCGTGAGCAGCTTCTTGGCGGCCTGCTCGGTCTTGGCCGTGTCCGCGTAGTTGTACGAGAACACCGTGTTCAACGCCGTGGTCACCTCGCCCTTCACTTCGCTCGTACGAGCGTTGTCAGTGAGTGCGCCGTTCCGCGCCGCCGCGTTGCCCGTCAGCGCGTCCGCCTTGTTCTCCGCCCACACCGCAGTCGTCCCGAAACCCACCGTGAGGATTCCCAGAAGCGTGACTATTCGCGTACGGGTCGTGCCGGGAATTCTGTTCTTTTTCTTCATCAGTTACCAGACGACGTGGGGGCCTGACCGAGTGCGGACAGTTTCCACCCTGCGGACGTTCTCGTGAGCTGACCGGAGAGGCGGCGAATACTCGCCGACGATTTCCCGTCGGGCGTGGCGACGGTTACCCGGACCGCCACCATGACGCCCGCCTTGCCGGCGTCGGAGTCGAGCTCGGTGATCCCCGATTCGAGGATCTTGGCCGTGGAGACGGTCTTCGCCTTCGTGACGGACGTGGCGAGCTGCTGGCGCCCCTGCACGATCTGGTCGTACAGCTCCGCGGTCGTCGAGTCCTGCCAGAGCGACAGCCCCTGGTCGATGCGGCTGTAGTCGAGCGTGTTGAGGTTGACCACCTCTTGCTCGGCCGTCCGCAGGACCTGATCGCGTAGATGTGCCTGGCTGATGCTCTTGTCGCCGGACGCCGAGTGGTAGCTCCAGCCGAACCAGGCCGCCGCCACAGCCGAGGCCGCAGTGACCGCCAGAGCCACGAGGATCAGCGGATCGCGATGCCAGCTCCGCTTCGCCTTCGGCTCCTCGGACGGAGTTTCTTCATCCTCCGCCTTGGCTTCGGGCTCCTCGGCTTCCTCCGACTCCTGTTCGGCCTCCGCCTCGTCCTCTGGCTTCGGGGAGGGACGCTTGGTCACGTCCCTCGTCCTCACCTTGGACTTCGGCTTCGCTTCCTCCTCGGCCTGTGGCGTCGTCTCTTCCTCGACGTCTTCCTTGGTGTCCACCTGAATTCCACCCCTTCCTTCAGGCGGCCCGCAGTTCAGTGATGCGCCACGTCCCACCGGACCGGTGAGCCGTGACGACGAGTTGCGCGGCGACGGGAGCGCCCGTGGGCTTCCCTGCGCGCGTCGACTGCTGATCGAGGAACACCACGACCACAGCCGTCCCATCGCGGTCGAGGCGAACGACCCCGGCGCGAGAGACCTTGGTGGTGAGCGCCAGTTGCTGGCGCGGAGCCTCCTGGCGCACCTGGCCGAAGAGGGACTGGTACTGGGACGCCGCCTTGCCGGTGAGCAGAGCGGACGCCGCTCGGGACGTCGAATCCGGGTCCGTGTACGAGTACGTGAAGACGCGCTCCACCGCCTGGGTGACGTGTGAGAGCGCGTCCGACGTCGCGGCCTTGTCCAGCAGGACACGGTTGGCGGCCGGGCCGCCCGACGCCCTGTCGGACGCCCAGGTGTTGAGCGCGAACGCTCCCGCGGCGACGATCACCGCAACCAGATACGGCCACCAGCGCTTCAGGAAGGCCCGGGACCGCTTGTCCGGCGCGCGCTTCTTCTTGGGCCGCGCCCTGATCTCGACTTCGACGCTCACAGGTGCCCTCCCGGGGAGACCGGGGTCAGGGACTCGACCTTCCACAGGCCGTCCGAGATCCGCTTCATGCCGACCTCGAACCGCTTCCGCTGTTCAGACGACGGCGCGCCGTCCGAGTCCGCGCCAAGGAACACCCGGACGGACGCGAGCACCGTCGCCTTCCCCGCGTTCTTGTCGAACGAGGTGACCGCGGCCGCGGTCACCTCACCGCGAGTCGGCACCTGCTGCTTCGCGAACCGCGCCTGCGCGGCGGGCAGGTCGCGTTGCAGCGCCTCTCGGAGCGTCCCGGTCGAGATGTCGAGCCAGTGCTCCATGTCGAGCTGCGCCCGGGACGGGTCGACGCTGTTCAGCATCACCATGTCCCGGACGGCCGTGTCCCTCATGTCGTCCCGCTGCGCGGCGTACGTCCGGTCCTCGTTCCAGACCGTCCCGGCCCACCGCCACCCCGCGAACCCGAGGAACGCGAGGGAGGCGGCGACCAGGACCAGCCCGACGATCCGGGTCATCGGCCGATCCCCAGCAGCTCCTGAAGGGACGTTCCGCTCTCGCGGCCGAGAGCCGGAAGCCCCACGGAGGAGAAGAACGGCTGCGCCGCCGTCAGGTTGGCGCTGTCCACGCCGGGGATGGCCGCAGGCGGCACGCCATAGTGCGGCGCGTTCTGGGCGCCGCGGACGTTGATCCCGCTCCCGGCGGGCTCGGAGCACTGCGCGTTGCCGTTGAACTTGACCGGCTTGAGGTCGGTCGTTCCGTTCCGGTACTGCGTACCGCCGTAGCCGCGCGTACACGGCTGCGGGTTGAAGAACGTGTTGATGAGGCCGAGGCGAAGCTTGCCGTCCTGGACGATGGACGGCCCGATCGCCGAGACCTTCGGCAGGTTCGCGAGTGTCGTCTCCAGGCCGGGCAGGCGCGCATCGGTCAGGCGCGACGTCGTGAGGAGGTTCGCCAGCAGGATCGGCAGACCGGGCTGGAGCTCCTTGAGCAGGCGGGACGTCTCGCGCATCGCGGGCGGGCCCTTGACGAAGATCGTCCGTAGGTCCACATCCGACGCGCGGAGCTGCTGCGCGAGCAGGTGCGAACTCGAAGCGAAGTCCTTGAACGCCTGGGCCTCGTCGTTCTGCGTCTTCAGGACGACGTTGCCGTTCTTGATCAGCGAGTCCGTCTGCGGGAACGCGGCGTCCGAGGCGGCGACGAACTCGCCGCTGGTGTCGAGCAGCTTCTGGAGGTGCGGGCCCTGGCCGGCGAACGCCTGGCCCAGCTCGTCCACCACGACCCTCAGATCGTTGAGCGGCAGCGACCCGGTCAGGTCGTTCATGCTCTTCAGCGTCTCCGCGACCGGAACGGGCGTCGCCGTCGCGCTGCGCGGGATCACCGCGCCCTGCGCGAGGTACGGCCCGCCGTCCCGCTCCGGCTCCAGCTCGACGTACTGCTCACCCACGGCCGACCGGTTCGCCACGATGGCCTTGAGGTCGCGCGGGATGTTCGGGGCGCTGTCGTCGATGTGCAGCTCGGCCATCACGCCGTCCGGCGTGAGCTTCAGGTCGCCGACCTTCCCGACCGAGATCCCCCGGTAGGAGACGGCCGACCCCTTGAAGAGGCCGCCGGTGGTGCCCATGTCCATCTTGACGACGTAGTAGCCGCGCAGCCCGACGTACTTCCCCAGGTCCGCGTACGTGAGCGCGATGTACGAGATCACGAACAGCGCGAGCAGGGTGAAGACGATGGCTTTCAGGCGAGCGCCGACGGTCAGCATGTCAGTTGCCTCCCAGAGTCGGCAGCGGCAGCGCCGGACGGTTCGGATCCGTCCCACCACCGGAACCGCCGCTTCCGCCGGCCGGAGTGGTCGGGCCCACCTGCTGCTGTGGAGCGGTCGTGGGCGAGGTGGTCGGAGACGGCGACGGTGACGGCGACGAGGCGTTCGCCGGGCACGGAGTCGGCAGCGGGCCGGCGGGCGGACTGTTCTGGGCCAGCGCGCGGAGCCTCGGCGCGTTCTTCTTCTGGTCCGTCTCCTGGACGGGCGGGATGACGCAGTCGTTGCCCGGCGCCGCGATGACGGTCAGGTAGCCGTTGAGGTAGTCGCCCTTCACGGCCTTCATCGCCTCGTCCGTGAACGGGTACGTGAAGAGGATCTGGAGCGACTTCGGCAGGTCGCGGCCCGAGTCGGACAGCTTCCGCAGCACCACGTCCAGCGAGTTGAGATCCGCCACCGTGTTGTCGCGGCTCTTGTTCAGCACGCCGGTCGCGACCTTCGAAAGGTCGTCCAGCTTCTGGAGCATCTGGACGAGCTGCCCGCGCTGGTCCGAGAGCACCTTCAACCCGGGCGACAGGTCGGTCAGCACCGTGTCCACCTGGCCGCGACGAGCGGCGACGGTCGAGGACAGCCGGTTCAGGCCGTCCAGCGCGTCCACGATCGACTGGCGGTTCGTGTTCAGGGTCGAGGTGAGCTTGTTGAGCTGCTCAAGCGACGAACGGACCTGCGGTTCGCGCCCGTTCAGCGTCCGGTTGAGCTCCCGCGTGATCGTCCGGATCTGCGGCAGCCCACCTCCGGACAGCAGCATCGACAGCGCGCCGAAGACTTCCTCGGTGTCAGCGTTACGGGTCGTCCGCGAAAGCGGGATCGTCGCCCCGTTCACAAGCCGCGCAGGAGAAGCATCAGTCGCGGGAGCCGCGATCTTGATGTACTTCTCCCCCAGCAAGCTGGACTGCTCCAGGTTCGCCGTGGCGTTCGCGGGCAGCTTCACGTCCCCGTTGATGAGGACGGTCGCGTCCGCGTACCAGGCGTTCTCCGGCAGCGAGATCTTCTTGACCCGCCCCACCGGGACGTCGTTCACGCGAACCGCGGCCTGCGGCACGAGGTTCAGCGCGTTCTGCAACTGGACGTGCACCGTGTACGGGTGCGACCCCAGCGAGGCGCCGCCCGGCAGCGGGAGTTGCTCCACAGAGACCTGCGAGCACCCGGCCGCCAGCACGGCGGACGCCGCCGCCGCACACACACCGGCGAGACGGAAACGTCGCATCACCGACCTCCCCCTGCGTAGACCTGACCGGCGGGCGGGAACGGCAGCGCGGGGACGTTGCCCGACCCGGACGGCGCGACGGCCGTGAGGCCGTTCGTCTGGAGCCGGCTGCACTGGAGTTTCAGCGCGGGCGTCTGGGCGGACGCCGCCGCGCACACCGGACGCGTGTCGGCGCCGGTTCCGTCCAGTCCCTTCTGCGAGAGGTTGCCGAACGCCTTGGTGATCTCCAGCAGGTTGCCGCGGGACATCAGCGTCCGGGTGTCCGGGTCGTAGGCGTTCAGCGCGTTCTGCGTCAGCACCGGCGCGTTGTCCAGGACCTCGGCCAAGGAGGCGCGCTGGTCGACGAGCACCTGCGTGATGTCGGCGAGCTTGTCCACGTTCTTCTTCAGGGCGTCCCGGTTGTCGGTGATGAAGCCCTTGACCTCGGCCAACGCCTGAGCCAGCCCGCGCAGCGCATCGGCCAGGTCCTGGCGGTCGTCCGCCAGGAACCCGCTCACATCGGCCAACTGCTGCTCCGCCAGCCGGATCTGCGAGTCGTTGCCCCGCAGCATCGCCGTGAAGCGGTTGAGGTTGCTGATCGTCGCGTACAGGTCGCCGGACGAGTGGTTCAGCGTCTGCGAGAGCTGCCCGAGGTTGGCGATGGTCGTGTTGAACATCCGCCCGTTGCCGTCGAGGTTCGCCGCGCCCGTGTGGATGACCGACGACAGCGCGCCGCGCGCGTTCACCCCGTTGGGCCCGAGGTCGGTGCTGAACCGCCGGATGCTGTCGTACAGCGCGTCCAGCTCCAGAGGCGTGGCCGTCCGGCTGACGTCGATGGTCGAGTTGTCGGTCATCCGCGGCCCGCCGCTGTAGGCCGGGGCGAGCTGGACGTACCGGTCCGACACCAGGTTCGGGGCGATGACGATGGCCCGCGCGTCCGAGGGAACGGGAACGTCCTTGTTCACGCGCATCGTCACCGCGACCTGCGTGCCGTGCGGCTTGACCGACTGGATGCTGCCGACCTTCACGCCCAGCACCCGGACGTCGGAACCCGGGTAGACGCCGATCGCCGTCGCGAAGTCGGCGTGCAGGACGCGCGTCGGCTTGCCGCCCAGCACCACGTACAGCGCCACCGCGATCAGCAGGACGAACACCGCGACGATGATCTCCATGACGCGGATCCGGTGGTCCCGGAGTGCGCTCATCAGCGGCCTCCCGTCAGGTGCGGGGGCTCGCAGCCGACCGCCGGGGGCTGCCAGCGGCCGTTGACCAGGTACTCCTTGGGGACGGTCCCGCAGAGGTAGCCGTCGATCCAGCGGCCGTTGCCGGTGGCGTTGACGACCATGCGGGTGTAGGGGGCCGCGACGCGGATGGCCCGGTCGAGGTTGGACTGGTTGCGTTGCAGCATGTCGGTGACCTGGTCCAGGTGGCGCAGCATCGGGGTGATCGGGCCGCGCAGCCGCTCGACGAGCTTGATCAGCGCGTCCGCGAGGGCCTCGGTGCCGGTCAGCAGGCGGTGGATCGCCTCGCGCCGGTTGCGGAGCTCGGCGAGCAGCAGGTTGCCGTCCTTGAAGAGGGTCTCGAACTGGGCGTTCTGCGCGGCGAGGGTGCCGGAGAGCTGCTTGGTCCCGGCGAGCAGCCGGGCCAGGTCGGCGTCCCGGCTCGCGATCGTCTTCGACAGCGCGGACAGGCCGGTGAGGGCGGAGCGGACCTCGGACGGCGTGTTCTCGAACGTCTGGGAGATCGTGGTGAGGCTCTGGGCGAGCTTGGTGGTGTCGACCTGCTGGAAGGTGCGGCCGAGGTCCTCGAACGCGGTCGTCACGTCGTAGGGCGAGACCGTCCGGCTCAGCGGGATCGGATCGCGGGGGTTCTGGGTGCGTCCGCCGAGCGGGTCGAGCGCGAGGTACTTCGAGCCGAGCAGCGTCTTGATCATGATCGTGGCGGTGCTGGCGTCGCCGACCCAGGTGTGCTTGACCCGGAAGGTGACCTTCACCTTGTTCCCGGCGAGCGAGACGCCGGTGACCTTGCCGACCTTGACGCCGGCGACGCGGACCTCCTGGCCGTCCTTGAGGCCGGCGGCCTCGGAGAAGTACGCCTTGTAGGTCGTGCCGCCGCCGACGACCGGGAGGTCGTCCACGCGGTAGGCGAGCACGCCCGCGACCAGGATCAGGACGAGTCCGATGACCGCGATCGGGACGGGATTGCGCTCGCGGAGCGGCTTGACGTGCGGGAACAGCCTCATCCGCGGCACCTCGCGTCCTTCAGCGGGACACCGGTGGGCGGCGGGCGGTGGTCGATGTCGGAACCGGCATAGTGGACGCCGATCAACTGGACCTCGCACTGGTAGAAGTTCATCCACGAGCCGTAGGAGCCGAGCCGCCCGATGGTGTCGGCCTTCTCCGGGAAGCGCCGCAGGAAGTTCTCCACGAGCGGCTGGTCGCGGTTCAGGTTGGTGGCGAGCCGGTCGAGCTGGACGATGCCGTCGCGCAGCGGCTCGCGGCCGTCGGCCAGGAACCCGGACGTCGCGTCGGCGAGGTCGCTGATGCCTTCGAGCGATTCGCCGATGGCCTTGCGGTCGGCGGCGAGGCCGGAGGTGAACTCGCGGAGGGTCGTGACGAGGCTGACGAGCTGCTTGTCGCGGTTGTTGACGGTCTCCACGACCGTGGTGAGGTTGTGGATGACGTCGCCGATGACCTGGTCGCGGTCGGCGAGCGTGTTGGTGAGCTGCCCGACCGTGCGGAGCAGGCTCGTGACCGTCCCGCCCTCGCCCTGGAGCACCTGGACGATCGACTCCGACAGCTTGTTCACATCACCCGGCGACAGCGCCTGCATCAGCGGTTGGAAGCCCTGGAAGAGCTGCGTCAGGTTCAGCGGGCCGGTGGTGCGGTCGACCGGGATCACGCCGCCGCGCGGCAGGTACTGGCCGGGCGCGCCCGCGCCCTGGTCGAGGGCGATGTAGCGTCCGCCGACCAGGTTCAGGTACTTCACGGACGCGGTGACCCCGGACGGCAGGCGCCGGTTCCGGTCCACCGAGAACTTCACGAGCGCGAGCCGGTGGTCGGTGACGCTGATCTTCTGGACCTGGCCGACCCGGACGCCCGCGATCCGCACGCCGTGGCCCGGGTGCAGGCCCGCGACGTCGTTGAACTTGGCGTAGTAGGACACCCGGTCGCCGGACGTGGTGTCGGTGATGCTGGCCGCGAGCAGCGCGGTCGAGGCGACCGTGACCGCGATGAAGATGATCGAGGAGATCAGCGGGACGCCGAGGCCCTTGAGGCCCTGGCCGGTGAGCTTCACTTCACCGTCACCTCCGTCCCGCGGTAGATGGGTCCGACCAGGACCGACGACCAGTCGGGAAGCCGGTCGGGCACCTCGTCCATGGACGGCGCGACGAACTCGTTCACCAGGTCGTTCTCCGAGGCCGAGTTGGCGGGGCCGAGTCCGGAGCCGGGGACCGCGCCCGCGGTGGGCGCGCCGACCCGCACGGCCTTCGGGGACTTGCCGCCGCCGGGGTAGTAGGGGGCGCTGTAGCAGCGCGGCCCGCCGCCGGGGCCGTAGTGGACGGCGTCCTTGCCGGGCACGTACCGGCCCTTGTTCTGCACCGACACGACGAGGGCGTGGACGCCGTGCTTGCCGGTGCCCTTGCCCATGACCCGGTCCATCTGCGGGATGAAGTCGGCGAGGGCGCGGAAGGTGCAGGGCGCGGCGGGCGCGTAGCGGCGGAGCAGGTCGAGGCTGCCGCGGCTCTCGGTGGAGAGGGCGATCATGTTGCCGCCGTTGCGGCGGAAGAAGTCCGCCAGGTCGTCGGCCGCCTGCCCGGTGGTGTCGAACAGCTCCGACAGGTTCTGCCGCTGGTCGACGATCGTCCGGCTGGTGCTGGCGAAGTCGGTGAGCGCGTTGAGCAGGTCGGGCGACGCGTCCGCCCAGTTCTGGGAGAACGTGGCGAGCTGCCGGAAGTTCTCGCTGAGCGCGGGGACGTCCGGGTTGAGCTTCTTGAGGTAGGAGTCGAGCTGGACGAAGTTGCGGCCGAGCTGGTCGCCGCGTCCTTCGAGGGCGGTCGACATCGCGTTCAGCGTCGCCGACAGCTTCGCGGGCTGGAGCGTGTTCAGCAGCGCCATCGTGTTGTTGAGGACCTGCGACAGCTCGACGGCGTTCTTGCTGTGGTCCTCGTTGATCTCGCTGCCGTCGTGGACGGGCGAGGCGGTCGAACCCTGCGGCGGGACGAGCGCGACGTACCGGGCGCCGAACACCGTCGTCGGGAGGAGCTGCGCCTGGACGTCGCTCGGGACGAACTTCGCCTTGTCCGGGTCGAGGGCGAGCTTCAGCACCGCGCCGTCGCCGTCCGAGCGGATCGTGCGGACCTCTCCGACCACGACGCCGCGGACCTTGACGTCCGCCTGCTCGTGCATCTCGTGCCCGGCGGTGGAGGTGTGCAGGGTCACCATCGTGACCTTGGTGAACCTCTTGTCGTAGATCGCGATGGACAGCCAGATCAGCAGCGCGGGCACCAGCAGGAACGCGATGCCGAGGACGCGCTTCTCCAGCGTCTGAAGGGTCGTCGAACGCGCCATCGCTACCCCGTCACCTTCACGGTCGTCGTCGCGCCCCAGATGGCGAGGCTGACGAAGAAGTCGGTCACGCTGATCAGCACGATCGCGGTCCGGACGGCGCGTCCGACCGCGACACCCACTCCGGCGGGGCCGCCGACGGCGCGGTAGCCGTAGTAGCAGTGCGCCAGGATCACCATGACGCTGAAGATCAGCACCTTGACGAACGACAGGACCACGTCTTCCGGCGCTAGGAACAGGTTGAAGTAGTGGTCGTAGGTGCCGGTCGACTGGCCGTTGATGAGGACGGTGACCTCGCGCGACGCGAGGTACGAACTCAGCAGGCCGATGCCGTACAGCGGGATGATCGCGACCGTCCCGGCGACGATCCGGGACGTCACCAGGTACGGGAGGCTCGTGATGCCCATGCCTTCGAGGGCGTCGATCTCCTCGTTGATGCGCATCGCGCCGAGCTGGGCGGTGAAGCCCGCGCCCACCGTGGCTGAGAGGGCTAGACCCGAGACCAGCGGCGCGATCTCGCGGGTGTTGAAGTAGGCGGAGACGAAGCCGGTGAACGCGGCTGAACCGATCTGGTCCAGGGCGGCGTAGCCCTCCAGGCCGACGACGACGCCCGTGAAGACCGTCATGCCGAGCATGACGCCGACCGTGCCGCCGATGACCGCGAGCGCGCCCGAGCCGAAAGCGACCTCGCCCAGCAGGCGGACGATCTCCTTCGGGTAGCGGCGGAGCGCGCGCGGCGTCCACAGCAGGGCGCGGATGTAGAAGCCGAGCTGGTCGCCCGGCTGGTCCAGCCAGGTGTGCGGCCGGATGGTACGGACGCTCGCCATCAGGCCCCCTTCGGCGGGACGATCTCGAGGTACAGCGCCGTCATCACGAGGTTCACGAAGAACAGCAGGAGGAACGTGACGACCACCGACTGGTTCACCGCGTCCCCCACCCCCTTCGGCCCCGGGCGCGGGTTCAGGCCCCGGTAGGACGCCACGACCCCGGCGATGAAGCCGAAGATCAGCGCCTTCAGCTCGCTCACGTACAGGTCGGGAAGCTGGGCCAGGGCCGAGAAGCTCGCCAGGTACGCGCCGGGCGTGCCGTCCTGGAGCTCGACGTTGAAGAAGTAGCCGCCCGCGACGCCGACCACCGAGACCAGGCCGTTCAGCAGGACGGCGACGGCCGTGCAGGCGAGGACGCGCGGGACGACCAGGCGCTGGATGGGCGAGACGCCCATGACCTCCATGGCGTCCATCTCCTCGCGGATCGTCCGGGAGCCGAGGTCGGCGCAGATCGCCGAGCCGGCCGCGCCGGAGATCAGCAGCGCCACGATCAGCGGGCTGGCCTGCTGGACGACCGCGAGCACCGACGCGCCGCCGGTGAGCGACTGGGCGCCGAGCTGCTTGGCGAGCGACCCGACCTGGAGCGAGATGACCGCGCCGAACGGGATGGAGACGAGCATCGTCGGCAGGATCGCGACCGACGCGATGAACCAGAACTGCTGGATGAGCTCCCGGATCTGGAACGGTCTCCGGAAGGTCATGGCGAGCACGGTGCCCGCCAGGGCGAACAGCCGTCCGGTCTGGCGCAGGGCCGCCGCTCCCGGTACGGATGCTTGGGGTGTGGTCACGGGTTCTCCCCGGGTGACTCGAACTCGGGCGGCAGCGGCGGCGGTGCCGGGGCGGTGGCGTGCGCGGCCCGCGGGGGCGCGGGCCGCCCCGGCGGGCGCCGCG
>NZ_JBHSIT010000010.1:0-401240 GCF_042652125.1 Actinomadura gamaensis
GCGACTCGCTTACTTTATCAGTCCCGCCCGGCTTGTCAATTTCCGGCCGATTCCGATTCCGCAGTTCCCGTCCGCTTTCGCGGCCGTTCCCTGCGGCCCTTCTATTTCACCAGATCCGATCCGATTCACAAAATCGGACCCTTTCCGATGCCATCAGGACACGCGAACACGACGGAACCGAATCCGCAAGATCGTTGATGGTGGCGCACACCGGGCCGTCCACCGCTCATGGCGGCGTCCCGCATCCCTCCAGGCGCGAGGAAGAACGTTACCCGACGGGAGCGGTGCCCGCAACTCGGCGCCGCCGCCGCGTGGCGGGTCCGGGCGCCTGGTCAGCGTCCCGGTTGCTCACTACGCTCGAGGACGACCGGACTGAACGAGATTCGGGTGGCGGCATGAGCGCTCCGCACGACGTGGTGATCATTGGCAGCGGGTTCGGCGGGATCGGGATGGCGATCCGGCTGCTTCGGGCCGGGGTCCGCGACCTGGTGGTGCTGGAGAAGGCCGGCGGGCTCGGCGGGACGTGGCGCGACAACACCTATCCGGGCGCGGCCTGCGACGTGCCGTCCCATCTCTACTCGTTCTCGTTCGAGCGGAAGACGGACTGGAGCCGCAGGTTCCCGCCGCAGGAGGAGATCCTCGACTACCTGTGGCACTGCGCGCGCAAGTACGAGGTGCTCCCCCGCATCCGGTTCGGCACCGAGGTGACGGGCGCGGAGTGGGACGAGGCCGAGAGCCTGTGGCGGGTCGGCACGTCCAAGGGGGAGATCGCCGCGCGCGTGCTGGTCTCGGCGTGCGGGCAGCTGAACCGGCCCGTTTTGCCGGAGATCGAGGGACGGGACGGGTTCCAGGGCACGGCGTTCCACTCGTCGCGCTGGGAGCACGGCGCCGACCTGGCCGGGAAACGCGTCGCGGTGATCGGGACGGGGGCGAGCGCGATCCAGATCGTCCCGGAGCTGGCGAGGACGGCGGCGCGGTTGCACGTGTTCCAGCGGTCGGCGCCGTACGTGATCCCCAAGCCGGACCGTCCGTACCGGGCGTGGGAGAGGGCGCTGCTGCGGACGGTGCCGGGCGTGTACGCCGCGAGCCGGGCGCGGATCTACGCGCAGTACGAGTCGCGGGCGCTCGGCTTCGTGAAGTATCCGAAGCTGATGGGCGCGATGGCGTGGCGGTTCCGGAAGCGGCTGGAAGAGCAGGTCGCGGACGCGGAACTGGTGGAACGGCTGCGTCCGGACTACCCGATGGGGTGCAAGCGGATCCTGCTGTCCGACGACTACTACCCCGCGTTCGGCGAGGAGCACGTCGAGCTGGTGACGGAGCCGATCGAGCGCGTCACGGCGTCCGGTGTGGTCACGGCGGACGGGACGGAGCGCGAGCTCGACGCCATCGTGTACGCGACGGGCTTCGCGTCCACCGAGTTCCTCGCGCCCATGCGGATCGTCGGGCGGGACGGCCGCGAGCTCGACAAGGTGTGGCGCGACGGCGGCCCCTCGGCGCATCTGGGCATCACCGTCAGCGGCTTCCCGAACCTGTTCCTGCTCTACGGGCCGTACACCAACCTCGGGCACAACTCGATCATCTACATGCTGGAGTCGCAGTTCCGGTACGTGGTGGGGTGCGTCGCGGCGATGCGGCGCGCGGGGCTCGACTGGATCGAGGTGCGTCCGGACGTCCAGGACGCGTTCGACGCCCGCATGCAGGAGCTGCTGCGCGCGACCGTCTGGAACAGCGGCTGCCAGAGCTGGTACATGACGGAAGACGGACGGATCGTCAACAACTGGCCGGGCTTCACTTTCGCGTATCGCCGGGCGACGCGCCGTCCCGATCCCCGCGATTTCTTGAGGGGGCGCAACACCGCGGCCGCGTGACGGGACGCGGGATACCCGACCGCCTAGGCTCGACGTCATGCCGACTGCTCTGATCACTGGTGCCACCGCGGGTCTGGGCGCCGCGTTCGCCCGCCGCCTGGCCTCCGACGGATTCGACCTGGTGCTGCTCGCGCGGGACGCCGGGCGGCTCGACGCGTACGCGGGCGAACTGCGCGACAGGTACGGCGTCCACGCCGGGACGCTGCCCGCCGACCTCGCCACCGACGAGGGGATCGGCAAGGCCGAGGAGCGGCTGCGTCAAGGCGTGGACCTGCTGGTCAACAACGCCGGGTTCGGCAACCGGGGCGCGTTCCTCGACGCGCCGGTGGCCGACGAGCTGAAGATGCTGAAGGTGCACTGCGAGGCGGTGCTGCGGCTGACGTACGCGGCGCTGCCGTCCATGCTGGAGCGCGGGCGCGGCGGGGTGGTCAACGTGGCGTCGGTCGCGGCGTTCGCGACGCGCGGCACCTACGGCGCGTCCAAGGCGTGGGTCGTGTCGTTCTCGCAGGGGGCGGCGGCGGAGATCGCGGGCCGGCCGGGCGCGGAGCGGGTGCGGGTCATGGCGCTGTGCCCGGGGTTCGTGCACACCGAGTTCCACGAGCGCGCCGGGATGGACGTCTCGGGCATCCCCGGCTTCATGTGGCTGGAGCAGGACCGGGTCGTGGACGAGGGCCTGCGCGACCTGCGGCGCGGGGTCGAGGTGAGCGTCCCGGGCGTCCAGTACAAGGCGATCGTGGGGCTGAGCCGGGTGATCCCGCCGTCGCTCGTCGGACGGTTCTCGCGCTCCGGCCGCAAGTGGGACTGACCCTCGGAAATCCGAAGCGCCGGGCTCGGCGCGCGGCGGCGGGCGGGCTGAAGACGTCGGACGCTCAGGGGTGAAGGGGTAGGACGCGCGAGACGCGGCGGTGGATGACGCATCCGTCGCCGGAATTCGCGTGAGGGGATTGTCACGGAACCGGGTGACACGGAATGGTGTCTCCCCAAAACTCCCCGCAGTCCTGCCCCGAAAGGTCCCCTCGATGGGCCACGATCTCGGCTACGCAGCCCTCGCCCTGCTCGCGACGAGCACGTATTACGTCGCTTTCGTCGTGTTCCGGACGGCAGCCGGGCGGATGCCGCCCCTGCGGGGCAGCCGTCCGTTCCACGTCGCCTGGACGATGCTGACCGACCCGGTGTGGTTCGGCGGCGGGCTGCTGCTGTTCGCCGGGCTGGCGGGCGAGGTGGTGGCGTTCGAGGCGCTGCCGCTCGCGGTCGTCCAGCCGGTGTTCGCGGTCAGCCTCGTGCTGCTGGTGATCTACGCGGTGTGGGTACTCGGCGAGCGGATGAGCCCCCGCGAGTGGACGAGCGTGGCGCTGTTCGTCGTCGCGACGGTGCTGGTCGGGCTGTCCGCCGGGGAGGGATCGGCGGCGACGGCCGACCGGGGCTGGCGGCACACCCTGGCGGACCCGTGGCCGATGCTCGCGGTGACGCTCCCGGCGGTCGTGGTCGCCGGGCTGGTCTGGCTGGTCGGGGACCGGCGCTCGGGCGGACGGCACGCGCGGCGGCTGGCCGGCGTCGCGTACGGGATCGGCGCGGGCGCGTGCGCGGGGCTCGCCGAGGCGGGCATCCGGGGCATGGCGCTGGTCTTCGACGCCTCGGGGCACGACGTCGCCGCCGTCCTGAACTCGCCGTACCCGTACCTGACGCTCGGGCTCGCGGCGCTGGCGCTCGGGCAGTTGCAGGTGGCGCTGCAACGCTGCCGGCTGGCGATCATCGCGACCGTGCTGACCGTCATCGGCCGCAGCTACCTGGTGCTGGCGAGCACGGTGCTCTTCCACGAGGGCTGGCCGTCCGATCCCGGGCCGTTCGCGCTGCGCACGACCGGTTTCGTGCTCGGGCTGGCGGCGCTGCTGAACTTCCCGCGGCACGAGCGGCGGGACTCCGGCGGCCGTCCGGACGGTCGCCGGGCCGTGCGCCAACTCCAGTGATTGCCTACATTCACTCCATGGCACTCCCTTCCCTCTGGCGCCGTGCCGCTCTCATCGCCGCTGCCGCCGCGTCCGCCTCCGCTCTCCTGCCCGCCGCGTCCGCCTCGGCGGTCGTGCACGGGCGCGCGGTGCCCGCCGAGCGGTACCCGTGGCTGGGGGCCGTCGGCTCGCCGTTCTTCTTCGTCCGTCCCGCCGGGCAGTTCTGCGGCGCCGCGCTTACGGCGCCCGACAAGATGCTGACCGCCGCGCACTGCGTCTCGGCCGTGAGGGGCCTCCCCGGCGTCCTGAAGGTCACGTTCGGACGGAGCGACCTGCGCGACAAGGGCGGTGAGACGGTCGACGTGAAGAGCGTGTGGGTCGATCCGCGCTACCACGAGACGAAGTTCAAGACCGAGGACGTCGAGCATCACGACCTCGCCGTCCTGACGCTGAAGCGGGGCGTGAACCGGCCGACCGTCGCGACGGGACGTCCGGGTGACGCGCGCGAGGGGGAAGTCGTCGGCTGGGGCACCACGTCGGAAACGGACTGGTTCAACACGCGCCTGCACGCGGCGACGGTGCCGTTGCGTGGGGACGCGGCGTGCGCGGCGGCGTACGGCGCGTCTTACGACGCGTCCGACATGCTGTGCGCGGGCTCGCCCAAGGCCGACACGTGCCAGTTCGACAGCGGCGGGCCGCTTCTGGTGAACGGTCGCATCGTCGCGCTGACCTCGTGGGCGTACGGGTGCGCGCGTCCCGGCTATCCGGGCGTCTACGCCCGCGTCTGATTCCCGCCTGCGCGACCCGCCGCGCCGGACAGGCCGCCGGGGAGACCGCCGAGGAGGCCGCTGGGAAGGCCGGGGGACACGCCGGGTCCGGGTGGCGTTGCCGGGTGCCGGTTCGGCCGTCATGCTGGGCGAATGCGGGTGCTGGTCACGGGGGCGGCGGGTTACGTCGGGTACGCGGTTGGGCGGCGGCTGGTCGCGGCCGGTCACGAGGTGGACGGGCTCGTGCGCGCGCCCGACAGGACGCTGCCACCGGGCGTGCGTCCGGTAGTCGGGGATCTGCTCGCGCCGCTCGTCCTGGACGAGACGTACGACGCGGTGTGTCATCTGGCCGCGCTCACGCGCGTGCGCGAGTCGTTCACCGAGCCGCTGCGGTTCTTCACGGCGAACGTGCAGGGCACGGTACATCTGCTGGACGCGCTGACGGGTTCGCCTACGGTCGTGTTCGGCTCGACGGCGGCCGTCTACGGGACGCCCGAGAAGCAGCCGATTCCCGAATCGCAGCCGCCCGCGCCGTCCAGTCCTTACGGGACGTCCAAACTGGCGGCCGAGGAGGTCGTCCGGTACCAGGCGGCTACCGGACGCATCGGCGCGGTGGTTCTGCGGACGTTCAACGTGTCCGGTTCGGTGGACGGACGCGGCGACCCCGACCCGACACGGTTGATCCCGCGCGCGCTTGCCGTGGCCGCGGGGCAGGCGCCGCATCTGGAAGTGAACGGCGACGGTGCGGCCGTCCGGGAGTACCTGCACGTGGACGACCTCGCGCGCGCGTACGAGCTGGCCCTGTCCGCCGGGACGCCGGGGACGCACCGCACCTACAACGTGGGATCGGGCGTGGGCGCGTCGGTCGCGGAGGTGATCAGCGCTGTCGAGCAGGTCACCGGACGGGACGTCCCGGTCGTTCACCGGCCGCCGTCGCCGGAACCTCCGCTGCTGCTGTGCGACGCCGCCGCGATACGCCGTGACCTGGGCTGGGAGCCGGAGCGTTCCAGCCTGGCCGAGGTGATCGGGAGCGCCTGGGAGGCCCTCCGGAGCCGGTAGCGCGCGGAATATCCGGCCTCTCGTTTTTGTTAGCAAGACTAAAGAGAGAGTGCCGGAGGAGCCGCCTCATGACCGTCCAGTCCACGTCCGTCCCGGTGCTGTCGCTGACCGGCGACGCGGAGGCCGCCACGAGCCTCCACTTGGACGCGCTCGCGCCCGGCGAGCACCGGATGGACACCGTGGTCGTCCGCTACCGGGACGACCGGGACGCCGTGGTCGCCCTGCGCGTCGAGTGCGCGGACCCGGCGCCCGCCTCCAGGACCGTCCACGTCGGGGTGTTCGAGCAGGCGGGCGACCTGATGCCGTTCCCCGTCTTCAGCGGATCGCTGCTCGACCTGGCCCGCCGCGACCGCCCGTTCGGCCGCTGGACCGGCCGGGGCGACGGCGACGACCACGAGGTCGTCTACGAGATCTCGACGTCCGTCCCGCGCGACGCCGCGTCCGCGAGCGAGCCCGAGGACCTGACGCTGCACTTCACCGCCACCCCCGCCGCCCACGCCATCCCTGCCGGCTCCGCCGGGCTTGGACCGGCCGTCGAAGGCGGTGGCGAGCCGCCCAGGCGGTGATCGCCTTGGCGATCGTCTCGACGAAGGCCACACCGCGGACGCGTCCGGGGTGCCGGGCCGCCCATGATCGGTCCTTGTGTCCGGTGGTAGGGGGAGATCGGCGGAGCGGGGTCAGGCCCCGGCGCGGGCGGCATCCCGGTCGAGGCGGTCCGTGACCAGTTGGAGGACGCGGGCGGCCGTCCGCAGGTCGTCGGCGGGGATGTCGGCGTAGGCGCGGGCGATGACCTGCCCGGTCTCGGCCCGGACCCGGGCGAACAGCTCCTGCCCGGCCGGGGTGACGGAGTGATCGGCGGCCAGCATCCCGGCGGTGACCAGGTCGTCCAGGATCCGGGGCACGACCGCGGGGTCGGCGCTGCGCAGGGCGCCGGCGAGGCGTCCGGCCAGCGTGCCGGCGCCCTGCGGCTCCCCGGCGGTGGCGGCCAGCGTGAGCGCGATCCACTGCTGCTTGGTGACGCCGGTCGTGGCCAGAGCCCGGGCCAGGACGGCCTCGTGCGCGTTCTCGGCCTGGCCGACGATCTTGGGGTTCAGGGACGCGGTGGAGGACATGGGACGGCTCCTTGCGGATCGGGGGGTGCGGCGTCCTGCCGACGACCCAAATCATGGCACTCAGTCTCGTTTGAAGACAAGTACCGGACGAGACTCGTTCCCTTTAGGTGCTCGGACTCGTTTTGGGCTACGATCCGTCCATGGCGAACACCCGGGAGGCTCCCGCCCACGGCGGCTCGGCCGCGGCGGCCGACGAACGCGCCCTGCCGCTGCGCGAGCGCAAGCGGCTGCGCACGCGCCGCACCCTGGCCGAGACCGCGCTGCGCCTGTTCACCGCCCACGGCTTCGAGGCGACGACGCTGGAACGGCTGGTCGAGGAGGCGGAGGTGTCCAAGAGCACCTTCTTCCGCGCCTTCCCCGCCAAGGAGGCCGTCGCCGTCGAAGCCGAGGCCGAGGTGTGGACGGCCTACACCGCCACCCTCGAAGAGCGCCGCCCGGACGGCGTGGTCCTCGACGGGCTCCGCGACGCCCTCACCGACGCCGCGGTGGCCCTGGACCCCGACTGGGACCGCCGCTACGTGGCCACCCGCAAGCTGATCCTCGCCACACCGGCCCTGCTGGCCTACGTGGACCACCACCGCACCGGCGTCGAACGCCAGGTCGTCGCCTGCCTGGCCGGCGAGCTCGGCCTCGACGACGGCGACCTGCGCCTCCAGGTCCTCGCCGAGCTCACCACCACGGCCTGGAGCGTCGCCGCCCGCGACTGGGTCCGCGACGACGCCCGCGGGGGTCGCGACCTGCTCGTCCAGCGCCTCCACGACGCCTTCCGCGCCATCCCCGCCAGCCTGGACCTGCGGGCATCGGCCAGCAGCGAACCCCCTACCGGCCGGTAACGCGGGACGCAGGCCCTTCAGAGTTGGGCGGCGCCCAGGACCAGCGCGGCGACCGCCACACCGAAGTACGCGCCGGGGAAGGCGATGTTGTGGAACACGCGGGCGCGGACGTGCGCGCCGAGCGCGCAGGCGAAGAACAGCGTGAGCCCGAGTGCCGCGGCGACGCCGAGCCATCGTGCCTCCCGCCCGAGCTCGCCGAGTCCCCCGCCCGGCCACCGCGCGCCCAGCAGACCGATCAGCAGCCCCACGGCACTGGCGGCCTTGAGGACGGCCACGACCGGCAGCAGGCGCGGCGGCATCCGCACCTCGGCGGCGTTGGCCAGGACGAACCCCGCCCGCGCGAAGTCGGCGGCGGCGACCGCGAGGTTGGCCGCGATCGCGACGACGGTCACGGCGACATAGCCGGCGAACATGTCTTCCCTCCCTGAGCCGGACGGCGAACCGGGCACCAGCGTTCTCCGGGGGCCGCCGGATCGTCCAATGCCCGCGTCCATAACCTGGAGGAATGGACTTCGACTCGCGGTTGCTCCGGCAGTTCGCCGCGGTCGCCGAGGAGGGCAACCTGACGGCCGCCGCCGAGCTGACGCGGGTGTCGCAGCCCGCGCTGACCAAGCGGATGAGGCGGCTGGAGGACGTCCTCGGCGTGCCGCTGTTCGTCCGGTCGCACTCGGGGATGGCGCTCACCGGGGCGGGACGGGCGCTCGCCGACCGCGTCCCCGCGCTGCTCGCCGCCTGGGACCGGGTGATGCGCGAGACCAGGGCCGAGGCGCGGCGGTCCGGCCGGGTGCTGCGCGTGGGGTTCGTGGCGAGCGGCGCGAACGAGGCCACGCAGCGGATCGTCGCGGAGTTCGCCGGGCGGCGGCCCGGCTGGCGCGTCGACACCTTCCAGGCTCCCTGGAGCGACCCGAGCGCGGGCCTGGCGTCCGGTGAGGTGGACGCCGCGCTCGTCCGCCTGCCGTTCCCCGGCGCGGACGCCTGGTGCGTCCGCGAGCTGTTCGCCGAACCGCGCTGCGTCGCGCTCGCGGCCACGCATCCGCTCGCGGCGCGGGACGTGATCGCGTTCGAGGAGCTGTGGGACGAGCCGTTCGTCGCCGCTCCCCCGGAGACCGGCGAGTGGCGCGACTACTGGCTCGCCACCGGCGAGCGCGACGGCCGGGCGCCCCGCATCGGCGCGGTCACCGCGCAGCCCGAAGAGTGGCAGAACGCGATCGCGAACGGCTACGGGATCGCGCTCGCGCCGGAGTCCGCGTCCCGCTTCTACGCGCGTCCGGGGATCGCGTACCGGAAGCTCACCGGCGTCTCCCCCAGCCGGGTCGGCGTCGCGTGGCCGCCGCACCGGGACGGCGACCCGGTCGTCCGCGACTTCGTGCGCTGCTGCCTCGCCACGGTGTTCTGACCCGCCCGGCCGGGACGGCTTCGCCTCGTCGCCATCGGGTGATCGCGAACGTGTCGCGCGCCCGTAACCAGGGAGGACGACGCTGACCGGCGGTTCCCGATCCGGTTGGAGGCACGCATGCGACGGCGCGACGTTCTCAGGCTCTCGGTGATCGCGGGAGCGGGGGTGCTCACGCTCGACCCCGTCACGTTCGCGCACGCGGACACGCCGCCCGGGACGTCCCCCGGCGGCGGTGGCGAGGTGACCAGGACGGTCAGCGGCCACCTGCCGACCGGCGCGGCCGACTACGTGTACCTGCCGGTCAAGGTGCCGCGCGGCGTGCGGGAGATCGCGGTCTCCTACACCTACGACCGGCCGTCCGTGCCGTCCGGGACGCAGGGCAACGCGTGCGACATCGGGATCTTCGACGAGCGCGGGACGCAGCTCGGCGGAGGCGGCTTCCGCGGCTGGTCCGGCGGCGCGCGCACCGAGTTCGCGATCAGCGCCGAGCAGGCGACGCCCGGCTACCTCGCGGGACCGGTCAACGCCGGGACGTGGCACATCGTCCTCGGCCCGTACACGGTCGCGCCGCAGGGCCTGGACTACAGCGTGACGATCACCCTGCGGTACGGCAAGGCGGGCTCGACGCCGCGTCCGGCGTACCCGGCGGCGCGGGCCAAGGGACGCGGTCGCGCCTGGTACCGCGGCGACTGCCACCTGCACACCGTCCACTCGGACGGCAAGCGGACCCCGGCCGAGGTCGCCGCCGCCGCGCGCGCCGCGGGGCTGGACTTCATCACCACGACCGAGCACAACACCTCGTCCGCGCACGGCGCGTGGGCCGGGCTGTGGGGCGACGACCTGCTGATCCTGCCCGGCGAGGAGGTCACCACCCGCAACGGGCACGTCCTCGCGATCGGCGTCGAGCCGGGCACGTTCATCGACTGGCGCTACCGCGCGCGGGACGGCGAGTGGGAGCGGTTCGCGCACCGGATCCGGCAGGCGGGCGGGATCGTCGTCCCGGCCCACCCGCACGGCACGTCCATCGGCTCGTTCTGGAAGTACGGCTACGACCAGGCGGACGCCATGGAGGTGTGGAACTCGACCTACTCCCCCGACGACGAGATGTCGATCGGCGACTGGGACAACCAGCTCGTCGCCGCCGCGCGCGGGCGCGGACGCTGGCTGCCCGCGATGGGCAACAGCGACGCGCACCGCGAGCCGCAGGTCGTCGGGCTGCCGCAGACGGTCGTCCTCGCCGACGACCTGTCCCGGCCCGCGATCCTCGCCGGGCTGCGCGCCGGACGGAGCTGGATCGCCGAGTCGTCCAAGGTCGAGCTGGACTTCGCGGTCTCCGGCGACGGACGCAGGGCGGGCATCGGCGAGCGGCTCGCGGCACGCCGGGACCGGCCGGTGACCGCGCGGCTGGAGGTGTCCGGGGTCGGCTCCGGGTGCACCGTCCGGTTCCTGACCGACCAGGGGCCGCTGTTCACCGCCGCCCTGCCCGACTCCGGCAAGGGCGCGTTCGAGTGGCAGACCACGCCGTCGTACGCGACGTACGTCCGCGCGGAGGTCCGGCACGCGGCCGCCGCCGACGGGACGCCCGGCCCGATGGCCGCGCTGACCAACCCCATCTGGATCGACGCCCGCTAAGCGACCCGGAGTCGAGAACCTCACCGAGGCCGCTCAGCGGCTGTCCTTGCCGGGCCCTCCGAGGCGACGTGCTTCGGAGGGCCCGGTTTCAGCGATTCGGCGATTCGGCGATTCGGCCTAAGGAGCCCGGCCTTCATGGGCCCGGTTTCAGGGACCCCACTTCAATGGCTGGATTTCAGTGGCTCGGCTTGCGGGGGCTCAGGGTTTGGCGAAGGTGAGCAGGAACTCGACCTGGCCGTTCTTGTCCACCTGGATGGCGCCGAAGTTCGGCGCGGTCACGCCGAAGTCGGAGAACGTGACCGGGATCTGACCGGTCACCTGGAAGCCGGCCGCCGTGCGCTGCGCCGCGACGTCGAACGTGACGCCGCGGGTCGTACCGTGGACGGTCAGGTTCCCGGTCGCCCTGGCGGTGATCTTCGCCCCGACCGCCGGGGGCGCCGTCCCGAGGTCGATCGGGGCGGTCAGCTTGAACGTCGCGTCCGGATACTGCGCCGTGTTCATGATGTCGCCGCGGAAGCGCTCGTCGCGGCGGCTCTGGTCGCTGGCGACGGACGCGAGGTCCACCGTCCACGTCCCGGCCGTCACCCTCGTGCCGCTGATCACGGCCTCCCCGGTGACCTTCCGGGTGCGTCCGACGGCCGTGGTGCGCTGGCCGAAGAGGTTCTCGCCCACCCGGTAGCCGGCCTGCGAGCCCGCCGCGACCTTCCACGTGCCGTTCAGGTCGGCGACGCCGGCCGCCGTGCCCGTCTCGCGGGTCTGCTCGTCCAGGGAGAGCGCGGACGGCGGCTCGTCCTCGATCAGGTTGATGTAGACGTACGGGCCGCCCACGGCCAGGACGACGGCGGCGGCGACCGCTGCGACCAGCCATTTCTTCCAGTGCCGGGTGATACGGCGCATCCTTCGCTCCTCGCTGGCAGTTCAACCTTGAACAACAACGCGGGCGACCGTATCCGGCGTTCCGGACTCCGTGTTTTCTCATGATTCGTTAAGACGGGCCTCGATCCCGGCGACGCGGCGGCGCAGCCGGACCCGCTCGGGCTCGGTTCCGGCCAGTTCCAGCGCGGCGCGGTAGGCGGCCCCGGCCTCGGGCAGGCGGCCGGTCCGCTCCAGCAGGTCGGCCCGCGCCACCAGGTAGGGGTGGTACGCGCGGAGGCCCGGCTCGTCCCGGAGGTCGTCGAGCAGGACGAGCCCGGCTTCCGGACCGTCCCGCATCGCGACCGCGACGGCCCGGTTCAGCGCCACGACCGGGGACGGCGCGAGCGCGAGCAGCACGTCGTACAGCGCGACGATCTGCGGCCAGTCGGTGCCCGCCACGTCCGGGGCCTCGGCGTGCAGGGCCGCGATGGCCGCCTGCACCCCGTACGGGCCGGGCGGACCGCCGGTGAGGGCCGTCACGGTCAGGGCCCGGCCCTCCTCGATCATGTCGCGGTCCCAGCGGGCGCGGTCCTGGTCGTCCAGCAGGGCGAGGCCGCCGTCCGGGCCGAGGCGGGTCGCGCGGCGGGCGTGCACGAGCAGCATCAGCGCGAGCAGCCCGGCCGTCTCCCGTTCCTCCTTTCCGTTCGCGTGTCCGTTCGTGGTGGTGGTCGGGGCGGAGGCCGGGGCCGAGGTGGCGCTCGGGGTCGGAGTCGGGGTCGGGGTCGGTCTCGGGGACGTGGGCAGGAGGTGGTGCAGGATGCGGCCCAGGCGGATCGCCTCCTCGGCCAGGTCGGTCCGCTGCAACCGCGGGCCCGAGCTGGCCGCGTAGCCCTCGGTGAAGATCGAGTAGACGGCCTGGAGGACGGCGGGCAGCCGCTCGGGCAGCTCGTCCGCGCCGGGGACGCGGAACGGGATGCGCGCCTGGACGATCTTCCGCTTGGCCCGGGTGAGCCGCTTCGCCATCGTCTCGACCGGGACCAGGAACGCGCGCGCCACCTCGGGGGTGCTGAGGCCGCCGAGGAACCGCAGCGTGAGCGCCACGCGGTCCGCGGCGGAGAGGGCGGGGTGCGCGCAGGTGAAGAACAGCAGCAGGCGCTCGTCCGGGAGACCGGCCTCGCCGCCCGCCGCGTCCGCCGCGTCCGCCGCCTCGGACGGATCGGGCGGCGGTTCGGCGCGGTCCGCCTCGACCCGGAGGATCGCCAGCCGGACGGCGAGCGCCCGGTCGCGGCGCAACCGGTCCACCGCCCGCCGCCGCGCCGTCGTCATCAGCCAGCCGCCGGGATTCGGCGGGACGCCGTCCACCGGCCAGCGGGCGACGGCCGCCTCCAGCGCGTCGGCGGCGGCCTCCTCGGCCAGGTCGAGATCGCCGAAGCGGCGGGCGAGCGCGGCGAGCAGCCGCCCGTGCTCCTCCCGGAACACGTCCTCGATCCGGACCTCGTCCGAGCCGATCTCCGCACCGGTTCCAGCACCGGTTCCGGCGCTGGCGCCCGCTCTGGTTCCGGAGTCGGCGCCGGAGCCGGTTGCCGCGCCGCCGTTTTCGGTCCTGTCGTCGTGAGGGGGGCCGATGGGCATGGGTCAGCTCCCGAAATCGGCGACCGGGCGCACGACGACCGCGCCGTCACCGCGCGCGCCGGGGCAGCGGGCCGCCCAGTCGAGCGCGGCGTCCAGGTCCGGGACGTCGATCACGTAGAAACCGCCCAGCACCTCGCGGGACTCGGCGAACGGCCCGTCGGTGACGGTCCGCTCGCCCGCGCCGTCCACCCGGACGGTCGTGGCGGTGACCAGGTCGGCCAGCGACTCCCCGGCGACGAGGATCCCCGCGTCCCGGACCTGCCGGTCGTAGCGCCGCCACTCCTCGAAGCCCGGTCCCTCGCCGGAGACGTCCTCGGGCACGCCGTCCGCGCCGACCGAGCCCGCGTAGATCAGCATCATGTACTTCATCGTGGTGTTCCCCTCATGTCGTCCGAAGCGTGATCGTGCGGCGCGCCGTCCACCGCACGCCCTGTCCACGGACGGGGAGCGCGGAAACGGACACCACCCGCCGAGATTTTTCCGGCTACCCTGCGCGGATGACCGGCGACGCGCTCACTCTCACCGTCCTCGGCTCCGCGACGCCGTATCCGGAGCCCGAAAACCCCTGTTCCGGCTATCTGCTGACGGCCGGGGACACCCGGGTGTGGGTGGACGCCGGCACCGGCACGCTCGCCGAACTCCGCCGGCACGTCCAGTTGGACGGCCTGGACGCGATCTGGATCTCGCACCTGCACGCCGACCACACGGCCGACCTCCTGACGGCGTACTACGGCGCGCTCTACGCCGACGTCCGGCTGAGCGCGCCGATCCCACTGTTCGGGCCGCCCGGGACCGCCGACCGGCTGGCGCACTTCCTCACCAACTCGGCCCGCCGCAGCCCCGTCGAGTCGGCCTTCGCGGTCGAGGAACTGCACGACGGGCACAGCGTCCGCGTCGGCGGCCTCACCCTGACCAGCCGCGAGGTGGCGCACGGCCTCCCGGCCTTCGCGCTGCGCGCCGAGGCCGCGGGCGGCGCGCTCGCCTACTCCGGCGACACCGGTCCCTGCGCCGCGCTCACCGAGCTGGCGGACGGCTCGGACCTGCTGGTCTGCGAGGCCGACAGCGCCGAGCCGCTACCGGCGGACGAGCGCGTCCACTGCACTCCGGAGGACGCGGGCGACACCGCGCGGGCCGCGAACGTCCGGCGCCTGCTCGTCACGCACGTGGGGCCGTTCCTCACCCCGGCCGAGGCCACGGCCCGCACCGCGTCCCGGTACGACGGGCCCGTCGACCACGCCGCTCCCCGCTCCGTCCACGCGATCCGGACGCCCGCCGGCCGCCCGCAAAGCTGAGCCAACCCCAGCGCACGGCTCAGCTGTCACGCCCGAACGGGCGGCGCAGGCCCACGACTAAGGCGTCACACCGCAGGCGGACGGCTCACGTGTCGCGTTTCACGCCGCAAACGCACGGTCCGGCGTCACGCCGCAGGCCCACGGTCCGGTCTCGCGTCGCAGGCCCACGGTTCAGTGTCGCGCCGCGGGCGCACGGTCCGATGTTGCGTCGCTGGCTCACGGTCCGATGTCGCGCCGCGGGCGCACGGTCCGGCGTCGCGCCGCGGGCGCACGATGCGGTGTCTCGCCCGGGCGGCGGTTCGGTTTCGTGTGGCGGGCGGTCCGGCGGCTGTTGCGGGCGGAGGGGCGGCGGTCGGGGGCGCGCCGGGTGGGGCGCCGCAGGGTGGCTGCCGTCCCCGGGGCGGGTTGGGGCCGGCAGTCCATGTTGGGGAGGGGGCACCCTGCGGCGACCCCGGCCACGGCCCGTGGGGCCGCGACATCTCGGAAGTCCGGACGGTCGGCGCGCGCGTGGTGCCGTACCCGGGTGGGCATCAGGAGCGAACGCCGCATACCCAAGGGACCAACGGCTCTCCGAACTGGTAGGGCTGCCGGGGTCCTGGGCAGCGGCGGGGACTCCGCCTCTCCCGGTCGGGAGCGAGAAAATGCCGACCGGCATTCGGAGCCTATGCCCGCGCGGCTCGGCCGCCAAGGGTGCGGACGGCCGATTGGGCCCTATTGGGTCTCCCGCTATCGGACGGCCGCCGGCGGGTCGCCGCTACGGCATCAGCGCCGGCACCGGCGGGTGCCCCGGTCTCGGGACCGCCGCCGCGGATCTCCCGCCTTCAGGACCGCCTCTAGTCGGCCTCTCGCGTTCAGGACCGCCGCTAGCGGGTGCCCCGCTTTCCGGATCGCCGTTAGTGGGTCTCCCGCCTTCGGGACCGCCGCTAGCGGGTCTCCTGCTCGGGTGCCAGCAGGTCGGCGACGTCGGGGGCGGCGCGGACGACGGCGGCGGCGACGTCCGCGAGGCGGCGGTTGCCGCTGCGGGCGCGCTCGCGCAGCAGCGCGAACGCCTCCTCCATGTCCACTCCCCGGAGGGCCGCGAGCACGCCCTTGGCCTGCTCGATGATGATGCGGCTGTTCAGGGCGGTCTGGAGCTGCTCGGCGAGCAGGTGCTGCTCCTGGAGCGCGCGCTGGTGCAGGATGCCGATGGTCGCGACGTCCGCGAAGGCCTGGCCGATGGCGATCTCGCGCGCGTCGGGGCGTCCGGTCGCGGCGCTGAGCAGGTTCATCGCGCCGATGACCTGGTCACGGAGGCGCAGCGGCAGGGCCGCGACGGCGTGGAAGCCGTTGTCCACCGCCGCCCGTCCCGCGCGCGGCCACCGGTCGAGGTCGGCTTCCAGGTTCAGCGAGATGACGGCCCGTCCGGTGCGGAACGAGTCCAGGCACGGGCCCTCCTCGTTCTGCAGCTGGAACAGGTCGACCAGGCGGGCGTGCTCGTCGGACGCCGCCGTCACGTGCAGCCGGCCCTCGTGGTCGGTCAGCATCAGGCCCACGGCGGACACGTCCAGCAGCTCGACGACGCGCCGGGCCAGGTTGTCGAGGAACGCGATGACGTCGAAGTCGGCGGTCAGCGTGTCGGCGAGCTCGACGAAGGTCTGGGCCAGCAGCTCCTCCCGGCTCATCGCTCTCTCCCCCTTCCCCTGCACGGGACCCACGGGTCTCGCGTCCGGGTCCCGTTCGGATTCAGGCGTCATGTGGTCCCTTGCCCTTGTCATCGGTTTCAAGACGTAGGTCGCCGGAGATGATGCGGGCCGCCACCCGGCTGAGCGGCTCGTCGTGCGCGAAGGCGTAGCCGCGCATCCTGGCCAGGGCCTCGGTCACGTCCACGTTGAGGTGCACCGCGACCATGCCGGTCGCCTGGTGCACCTCGGCCCGCCGCGGCGAGAACAGGTCGTCGGCCGTGCCGCCGTCCGGGTCGAGTCCCGCCTGGCCGTCCAGCAGCATCCGCAGCACGAGGCTGGCGAACGACAGGGCGTCGGCGAGCGCCTCGCGTTCCAGCGGTCCCGGACGGTGCCGGGTCAGTTCCAGGACGCCCACCCGCGCCGCGCCCACCTGGAGCGGCAGGCTGAACACGGCGCGCGCGCCGAGCTGCAGCGCGGCGGGGACGAACACCGGCCAGCGGGCGGCGTGCCGCTCCTCGGCGAGGTCGGCCACCAGGACCGGGCCGCCGGTGCGCAGCGTCTCGACCGCCGGTCCCTCCCCGGTGGTGAACCGCAGCTCCTCCAGCCGGTCGCTGAGGGGGCCCACCGAGCAGAGCGGCGTGCTACGGCCGTCCTCGTCCCAGAGCGACACCTGCGTGCCGTCCACGCCGACGGTCATCGAACACGTCTCGCACACCACCGCCACCGAGACCGGCACGCCAAGGATCGTCGCGCGCTCGGCGACCAGTGCTCGAAGGCGGGCCGCTCGCTCACCCAGCACTGTCTCCGAATCCGTTCTTCCGGAGGACGGACACGAACCGCCCCGGCCCTGACGCGGCCCCGCGCCGGTCCCATGCTCCAGCGCTCCCCTTCCGTGGTCAAGCAGCGCCGCCCCGTGGCGGTGCGGAAACCCGCTTCCGCCGAACACCCCACCGCGCCAGGACGGCCGCGGCCGTGCCGAGGCTCAGGCACCCGAACCAGGAGGATCCGGCGTCCCACGTCCAGACCGCGATGCCGAGCGCCGGGCCGACCGCATAGCCGAGGCCCTGCGCGCCGGACGCCACCGCCCCGTACCGCCCGCGGTCCTCCTCCCCGGAAACGAGGGTGGGATACGCGGCCACGGAAGGCGCGGCGATCATCTCCCCGGCCGTCCAGACACAGGTGGCCGTGGCGAGCGCGCCGGTGCCGGGCAGCCCGAACCCGGCGATCCCGGCCGCGATGAGCGCGATGGCCGCCGGGATCGCGGCCCGGCGCGGCCAGTGCTGGACGAACCGGGTGACCGGGATCTCGGCGGCGATCACGATCAGGCCGTTCACCGCGACGAGCGTCCCGTACAGGCCCACCCGATGATCGCGGGCCGCGGGCGGAACCGGTCGGTCGCCGCGCCGCCCGAGCAGCACCCGGCCACGGCCCCGGCGCCGTACGCGGTCAGCGCGAGCCCGGCGCGGCCCGCCGGGTGGCCAGCCGAGGTGAGGAAGACGACCAGGAGGACCTGGACGAACGATCCCATCCGGTTGACGGCCACCCCGGCCGCGAGGACGAGCACGGGCCGCGTCAGCAGCCGGGGCGGATCGAGGACGGTCATGCCGGTCCGCGCGATCCGCGCGATCCGCGCGGTCCGGGTCCGCGCCGGGCCACCTCCAGCGGCCCGCCCTCCCCGTCCTCCCCCGCCGAGCCGGCGCACCACGTGCGCGGCGACGGGAGCGACCGACTCGTCGTAGCAGGACACGCCCTCGACGTCGTCCACCTCGCCGATCGCCTTCAGCGCTCACGCCCCACCCGATACGCCCGAACAGACCGGCCTTACCCGAACAGACCGGCCTTATCCGCCCGCCCGCACCAATGCCTCGGCCATCTCGCACATCTCCTCGAACCTCAGCACCCGTCCGAAACCCGGTAGCGGCACATGCAACGCCTCACGCCACGAATCGGGCACGTCGTCGAGCCCGAAGACCGCTCCCGCGAGCCCTCCAGCGACCGCCGCGACCGTGTCGGTGTCCCCGCCCAGATCGATCGCCGCCCGCAACGCCCCGGTCAGCCCCGACGCGTTCCGGACGGCCCAGACCGCCGATCCCAGGCACGCCCACACCGCGCCATTGGTCTCGGTCGCCTCGTCCGGATGCCACGCCGGATCGAGCACCCGCGCATACCTCTCCCGATGCCGCTCCCCGACCTGCGTAAGCGTGGCGGGAAGGGCGTCCAGCGGGTCGTGCCCCTCGAGCGCGACGCGGATCAGCTCGTGCAGGATCGCCGTCCCCTCCCAGGCCGCGCCGTCCCCATGCGTCAACGCGGTGATGCGACGGCCGGCGTCCATCGTCGCCTCGCGCCCCCGCGCCGCGAAGTAGACCGCCGACGGCGCCGCGCGCATCAAACCACCGTTCCCGGCCGCGTACATATTCGTCTGGAAGTGCAGCGCCGCAGCGAGATCCCACTCGTGGCCGCTGGTCAGGACGGCCTCGGTCTGCAACCCGATGTCCTTGGGGTCGGCCTCGGCCCAGCGCCGGAAGCGGGCGAACATGTCGGGCAGGTCGAGGCCGCCGCGTTCCAGGAGCGACTCGGCGACCAGGACGGCCATCTGGGTGTCGTCCGTCGCCTCCCCGGCGTCCCAGCCGCCGCCGCTGCGCAGCTCACCCGGGCCGCTGGGGAAGCGCCGCGAGAACGCCCCCGGCGGCCCGAACTCGTAAGGGGCGCCTAGTGCATCGCCGAATGCTGAGCCTGTGATGGCGCCGACTGCTCTTCTCGTCCTATCCACCGGGGCAGGTTAGGGGCGGACGGAGGGCGGATTTACGATCTTCTCCTCACATCGGCGCTCTTTTGGGGTGGCGGACATGGCGGTGCTGGCGGACGGGACTCAGCAGGACGCGGGGTCTGGGTTATTTCTGCTGGTGGCAGGGGTTTTCGCCGCGACGTTGGGGATTCTGGTCGCGACGAACTTCCGGGGGTTCCGGGACCGGTTCGTGCGGGAGTCGCGGGAGAGCGGCGCGTGGCTGAAGCGGGTTCCGCCGTGGCGGTTCGTCCCGCCGGAACCGGAAGAGCGGACGCAGCGCACGGCCCGCATCGTGGGGACGGTCTTCGCGGTCCTCGGGCCGCTGATCGTCGTGAAGGCGATCGTCCAGCTCGTGCGGCGGCCACCGCACTTCTCGATACCGCCGCTGCATCCGCGCTTCGAGCCGTTCTCCGGACTGGTCGCGCTCGGCATGGTCGCGCAGCTCGTGCTGATCTTCTGGCGCGGGCGGAAGGCCGGCGGGTTCTGGGGGGACGCGTGGAAGCGCGGCGGGATCTCGCGTGCCGCGTGCGTCGTGGTCGGGCTCGGCGGGCTGGTGATGGCGGCCGGGGCGGGGAGCGGGCTCGGCGTGCTGTTCGGGCTCGGGTGGGCGGTCGGCGCCGCCGGAGCCGTGGTGATCATGCTCACCTCGGTCCGGGGCGGCGACCGCCCGTCCGCGGGGTCAGGTGCAGGTGGTGTCGGTGGCGGGGAGGCGGGCGGTGAGTAGGTAGTCGTCGACCTTGGCGGTCAGGCAGGCGTTGCCGTAGGCGGCCTGGTAGGGGGCGTGGACGTCGGCGCCCTTCAGGGTGACCAGGCGGGAGCCCTTCAGGTCGCGGTGCAGGGCCAGGCTGCCCGCGTAGACGGTACGGGGGTCGCCGGTCGCGCCGATCAGGAGGCTCGGGAGGGTCAGGTTCACCTTGGTGCGGGGTTCGCGGGGGGACGGCCAGAACGCGCAGGGGCCGATGTTCGCGCCGATGGCGCCGAAGGTCGGGTGGACGCGGCGTTCCTTCTGGACGTCGCGCCAGTACGTCTCCGGGTTCCGGGGCGCGGACGCGTCGCCGCAGATGATCGCGGCCTGGCCGCTGCCGTAGACCGACTCCTTGCCGGTGAGGAGGAACTCCAGGGCCTCGCCGAGGACGCCGGTCGCGGGGACGTGGGCGCCGTGCGCGGCGCGGTCCAGGGCGGCGACGGTGGTCGCGAGGTCGGCGCGGGGCCGGTCGCGGTCGTCCGAGAGGAGGTTGAACAGGACGGTCGGGACGGTCGAGTCGTCCACCTCGTAGGGGCCGACCGGGAGCGGCGCGCGGCCGGCGCGGGCGATGATCCGGTGGACGGTCGCGAGCACCGCCGCGCGGGTGCGGCCCAGGTGGTAGGTGCCGTCGCGGCGGGCCGCCCAGTCGGCCCAGTGGGCGAGGGCCCGCTCGTTGGCCTCCTCGGCGCCGTGGATCAGGCGCGGGGACCAGCGGTCCGGGTCGACGTTGCTGTCCAGGACGGCCCGGTCGAGCCGTCCGGGGAACAGCGCGGCGTAGACAGCGCCCAGGTAGGTGCCGTAGGACGCGCCGTTGTAGGAGATCTTCCGCTCGCCGAGGGCCGCGCGGACGACGTCCATGTCGCGGGCGATGTTGCGGGTCGAGATGTACGGCAGGTACGAGCCGTACTTGGCGAGGCAGCGTTCGGCGAGGGTGCGGGCGAAGGACACCGACGCGTCGAACCCCCGCCGGTCGCCGCCGGCCGAGCGGATCCACGTGCCGCTGGGCCAGCCGCAGTCGACCGGCGTGCTGCGGCCGAGGCCGCGCGGGTCCATGCCGACGAGGTCGAAGCGCGGGCCGGCCTTCGGGGTGATCGCGCGGATGTAGGGCGGCATGTCGATCGCCGGGCCGGGGCCGCCGCCGTTGATGACCATGGTGCCGAGGCGCTTGCCCGTCGCCCTGAGGCGGGAGATCGCGACGGTGATCGTCTTCCCGTCCGGGCGCGCGTAGTCGAGCGGGACGGTCACGTCGGCGCACTGCGCGCCCGCGTCGTCCAGCTCCTTCATGTGGCAGACGTCCCAGTGGAGCTTCTGGTGGTGGAAGCGCGCGAGCGGGTCCGAGGGGGCCGCCGCCGCGGCGGGGACGGCCGGGGCGAGCGCGGCCACGGACAGCCCGAGGGCCATGAGGATGCGCAAGTCGGTTCTCCTTGTCAGCGGTGTTCGCACAGGGCGGCCTGCACGACGTCGAGCATGTGGTCCTGGGCCTGGAGGGTGTCGGGGTCGGCGTTGAGGGAGACGGCCGCGGCGCGCCCGCCGGGGCCGACCGCGCCGACGGCGGCGAAGCCGGGGGTGCCGCCCGCGTGGCCCGTCCAGGTGCCGCCGCACCGCAGCGGCGTCTGGATGAGGCCGAGGCCGTAGCGCGCGCCGGGCCAGATGCGTTCGGGGTCGGCGGGCACGGTCGCGCGCATCTCGGCGAGCAGGCGCGGCGGCAGCAGGCGTCCGCCGAGCAGCGCGCCGTAGAAGCGGTTCACGTCCCGGGTCGTGGAGATCAGCGCGCCCGCGACGCCGCCGTAGCTGGCGTCCTGGTCGGTGTAGTCGGTCCAGCGGCCGTCGCGGTGCACGTAGCCGCGCGGGTGGGGGCCGCGGATGGACGTCTCGTCGCCCGGCCAGTAGGTGTCGCGCATCCCGAGCGGACGCAGGATCCGCCGGGTGCTCTCCGCCTCGACGCTCCGGCCGGTCACCTTCCGGACGATCATCCCGGCGAGGACGTAGTTGGTGGACGAGTAGTGCCACGGCCGGTCCGGCGGGTCCATCTTCAGGGCCATCGCGACCAGTTCGGCGGGCTCGTAGTGCCGCCACCGGGCCGACCCGTCGTCGGGGATGGCGTCGGTGTGGTCGGGCAGTCCGCTGGTGTGCCGGAGCAGCGCGCGGATCGTGATGCGGCGCCCGTCGTAGCGCGGTGTCCGGACCACGCCGGGCAGCCAATGGTCGACGGTGTCGTCCAGCGACAGGCGGTGCTCGGCGGCGAGCTGGAGGACGACGGTCGCGGTGAACGACTTGGTGATGCTGCCGATGCGGGCGCGCTCGCCGGTCGCCATGGGCCGTCCGGTGCGCAGGTCGGCCCGTCCGGACGCGGCGGACCACGCACCGCAGCGCGGATCGTCCACGCGAACGGTCACGCCGGGCGTCTCCCCGGACGAAGTGAGCACATCCAGCGCCTTCCGGACCGCCGCGTGGTCGGTCGCGCATCCGCCGGCGGGGGCGGCACGCGCCGGGAGGGGCGCGAGGACGGCGAGGGCGGCCAGTCCACAGGTGACGAAAGAGGGGAACCTCATGAAAGAGGGGAACCTCATGAAAGGGGGGAACTTCATGCCTCTCGACGCTAGGGAGGCGGACGCCGCGGCGCAGTGAGGGCTTCCCCCGAGACCGTCCGGGGGAAGACCCGAGGCCCGTGCCGCCCCGGCGCGCCGTTCACGGCACAATCACTCCCGTCGGACGTGGGGAGGGGTGCCGGTGTACGCGGGGCGCGAGCTGGGTGGACGCTACCGGCTGGAGGAGCGGATCGGGCGCGGCGGCATGGGCGAGGTGTGGCGGGCGTCCGACCGGCGCCTGGACCGTCCGGTCGCGGTGAAGGTGCTGCCCGCGGCGACCGAGGCCGGGCCGGACGTGGTGGCGCGGTTCCGGCGGGAGGCGCAGCTCGCGGCGGTGCTCCAGCATCCGGGCATCACGGTCGTGCACGACATCGACGCCGACGACGGGCTGCTCTACCTGGTCATGGAGCTGCTGGACGGCGAGGACATGGCGCGCCTGCTCGCCCGGCACCCCGCCGGGCTCCCGCTGGACCGGGCGCTCGGGCACGCGGTGCAGATCTGCGGCGCGCTCGCGGCGGCGCACGCGCGCGGCATCGTGCACCGGGACGTCAAGCCCGCCAACCTCTTCGTCACCTCGGCCGGCTGGGTGAAGATCTGCGACTTCGGGATCGCGCGGTTCATGCAGTCGGCGACCGGCCTGACCGGCAGCGCCGTGGTCGGGTCGCCGGTGTTCATGGCCCCCGAGCAGATCTCCACGGGCGAGATCGACGGCCGCACCGACCTGTACGCGCTCGGCTGCCTGCTCCACCAGATGCTGTGCGGACGGCCGCCGTTCGCGACCGACAAGGGCATCCCGGCGCTGATCAACGCGCATCTCAGCGTCGCGCCGACCGGGCCGCGCGCGGTGAACCCGCAGGTGCCGGCGGAGGTGGACGCGCTGGTGCTGGAGCTGCTCGCGAAGGATCCCGCGGACCGTCCGGCGGACGCGGACACCGTCACGCGCCGCCTCGAAGCGCTGCTCGGGTCCGACGCCCCGGCGGCGCCGGTCCCGTCCGCGCCGTCCGGCGTGCCGCTGGCGCAGGAGTTCCGGGTGGCGGCCGAGCATCTGGAGCAGCGGCGGCCCGAGCTGGCACTGGCACTGGCCGACCACATCGTGCGCGAGCGCGAGCGGATCCTGGGCGCCGAGCATCCGGCGGCGCTGGACGCGCGGCACCTGCTCGGGAACGTCCTGTACGAGCTCGACCGGGAGGCGGAGGCGCTGCCCGTCCTGACGGCGGTGGCCCAGGCGCGGACGCGGATCCTCGGCCGGCACGACCCGGGAACGCTCGCGAGCTGGCACCTCGTCGCGACGTCGCTGTTCATGCTCGGACGGCACGCCGACGCGCTCCCGATCGCGGCGGGCGTCCTCGCCGACCGCGAGCAGGCGCTCGGCACGCAGGACGGGGCGACCCTGGAGAGCCGCAGCACGCTCGCCTGGACGCTGCACATGCTCGACCGCGACCAGGAGGCGATGGCGGTCGCGCAGCCGCTCCTCCAGGCGCGCGCGGCGACACTCGGTGAACAGCACGAAGACACGCTCGACACCCGCCAGCTCATAGGTTGGATCCTGCTGAACCTCGGTCAGGTCGCCGAGGCGGAGGCGCAGGCGGAGTACGTCCACCAGGTCGCGACGCACACGCTCGGCCCGCAGGCGGAGGCCGCGCTCCAGGCGGCGGAACTGCTCGCCGCCTGCCGCTCCCGCTCCCGCGCCCGCCGCCGAAGGCGCTGACCCGCCACACCCACACGGCCGCTGCCCCACGCGCGACGGCTCACATCGCACAGGACGGGACGGATCGGCCTTGAGCACTTCTGGAACCTGGATCACGCGGCCCGAGACGGAGGCCGACGTCCCCGCCGTCCGCGCGGTCGTGCGGGCGGCCTTCGAGACGGCCGCCGAGGCCGATCTCGTCGACGCGCTCCGCCGGGACGAGGCGTGGATCGACGGCCTCTCGGTCGTCACGACCACCCCGGACGGCGAGGTCGTCGGGCACGCGCTGCTGACCCGCTGCCACATCGGCGACAGCCCGGCGCTCGCGCTGGCGCCGTGCTCCGTGCGGCCCGAGCACCAGCGGACGGGCGCCGGCTCGGCGGCCGTCCGCGCGGCGCTCCAGCACGCCGCCGAGCAGGGCGAACGCTACGTCGTCGTGCTCGGGCACCCGGACTACTACCCGCGGTTCGGCTTCACGACGGCCGCGCGGCACGGGATCCGGACGAGTTTCGACGTTCCGGACGAGGCCCTGATGGCCCTGTCACTGAACCCCACGGACCGCCTCCCGTCCGGGACGGTCCGCTACGCGGCGGCGTTCGACCTGTGAGCGGGCTGGTATCTTCCGAGGGTGTCCGAGCAGGCCAAATTCGAAGTCCAGATGCTTCACGACCGCGTCATGATCCGGGTCGAGAAGGAGAGCGGCGAGCGCCGCAGCACCGGCGGCATCGTCATTCCCGCCACGGTGGAGCAGTCGAACCGGCTGCACTGGGGTGAGGTCCGCGGCGTCGGCCACCACGTCCGCACCGTGAAGGTCGGCGACCGCGTCCTGTTCCATCCCGAGGACCAGTTCGTCGTCGAGATCCAGGGCGAGGACTACCTCGTCATGCGCGAGCGCGACCTGCACGCCATCGCCAGCGAGCGCCCCGAGCACGGCACCGGCCTCTACCTGTAACCGCCTCCGGCGGTCGCGCCGCGTCCGCCACGCCCCCGCCGCGTCCGCCGTGGCCCCGCCGCCGTCCGCTACGGCCGCGCCGCCGTCTTCCGCGGCTTCGCCGCGTCCCGACGGCGGCGGGGCCGGTGCGCGTCGGAGAGGGGCTAGCGGGCGTCGGAGATCTGCTGGCCGTTGTAGATCCCGCCCGAGCACCAGGCGGGCGGGAACGGGTCGTCGCCGTAGATGACGCCGCCTCCGTCCACGCACTGGCGGCCGGTGACGCTCGCCGGGGCGGCGGCGGCCGGGGACGCGGCCAGGGCCAGCGCGGCGGCGGCGAGCGCCCCGGCCACGGTCGGGCGGGTGAGGGTTCGGCGCATGTTCGGCTCCTCCGGACGGGCCCGACCCGGGCCGCTGCTCACCTTCAGTGGCGAATCGTTGACCCAGTGTATCCGCTCGTGACTCTGTCGGTCCCTCGTTCTAGGGTCGGGCGCAGCCGGAGTGGACGAGCGGTCGCACCGGCGCGCGAACCATCCACGAGGATCCCGGAGGTCCGGCATGCGTACCCTGATCAGCACCGCGTTCGTCTCGCTCGACGGCGTCGTCGACTCCCCCGGCGGCGAGGACGGCTACCGCAACTCCGGCTGGACGTTCAAGGGCGTCGACTTCGTCCCGGAGGCCTTCGAGATCAAGGGCCGGGAGCAGGAGGAGGCGGGCGCGATGCTGCTGGGCCGCGTCAGCTACGAGGCGTTCAGCAAGGTCTGGCCGGGCATGGCGGAGTTCGCCCGGTACCGGACGCTGCCGAAGTACGTCGTGTCCACCACCCTCACCGACGACGACCTGGTCGACGACTGGGGCGAGACGACGATCCTGCGCTCCCTGGACGAGGTCGCCGAGCTGAAGAAGACCGAGGGCGGGCCGATCATCGTGCACGGCAGCGCCCGGCTGAACCGGGACCTGTCCGACGCGGGCCTGATCGACCGCTACCACCTGCTGGTGTTCCCGCTGCTGCTGGGCGCGGGCAAGCGCCTGTTCAGCGACACCGACAAGGACACCCAGCACCTCCGGCTCGTCGAGCACGAGGCGTACTCCAACGGCCTGCAGAAGAACGTCTTCGACGTCGTCCACTGACCGGCGGATCTCCGGCCGCGGCCGGCGGGTTCGACCGCGGGCCGGCGGGTTCGGCCGCGGCCGGCGCGGGATCAGGGCTCGGGCAGGAGCGGGCCCAGCGGGCCGAGGTCCAGGTTGAGGTCCTCGGGGGCCAGGCCGAAGTGGTCGCGCAGGTGGGCCATGGCGCGCTCCAGGTTCATCAGCGCCAGGCCCAGGCGCTCGACCTCCTCGTCGGTCAGGCTGCCGTCGTCCACGCGGCGCAGCGCCTGGCGCTCCATGAGCTGGCGGATCAGCTCGACCAGGGTCAGCACGAGCTTGACCAGGTCGCGTTCGACGTTCTCCGGGTCGGTCTCCAGGCGCCGCGCGGTGCGGTGCGCGGCGGGCGAGTAGACGCGGGCCGCCTCGGCGGTCACGGGGCCTCCCCCCTCGTCGACTCTTCTCGGACGGGGGCCTCCTCGGTGACGGCGAGCTGGTCGCGGACGGTCGTGATCACGGCCCGCAGGTCGACCCGGACGAGGTCCACCCCGGCGATCGAGATGACCAGGTCGCCGGTGAGGACGACGCCCCCGGCGAGGAGCCGGTCCAGCAGGTCGACCAGGGCCAGGCGCTCGGCCGGGACGGCCGGGTCGCCGGTGTCCAGGACGGCGGTCAACGGCGGGTCCCCTCGGTCGCGGTCGCGGTCGCGGACTCGGGCGCGGTCGCGGACTCGGTCTCGGGCGCGGGTGTCGGCGTGGTCTCGGCGGTGTCGATGAACGAGTAGGGCGGCCACGGGCCGGTGACCTCGATCGTCACGCCGGGCAGCCGCTCGTCGATGGCCCTGGCGACCTCGTGGAAGCCCTCGGTCTGCTCGTCGTCGACGAGGTAGGCCATGTTGAGGATCAGGGTCTCGGCGCGTCCGGACAGGCGCGGGTCCTGGGCGGCGTGCTGCCGGGTCGCGACGGCGTGGTCGGCGAGCTCGGCGTGGATGGCGCGGGCCTGCTCGGCGAGGCGGTCCTGCGAGGCCTGCCGGGTGCGCCGCTGGGCCTGGCGCCGCCGCAGGTAGGCGGTGCCGGTGCCGCCGCTTTCGGGGGCGGCGGGCTCGGGCTCGTCCTGCCGGACGGGTTCGGGCTCGGCGTACGCCTTCACGCCCCACTCGGTGCGTCCGGTGACGCGGTCGAGCAGCTCGGTGAGCCGTTCGTGGTCGCGGGCGAGGACGTCCCGGACGCGCTCGTCGTCGCGGTACAGCGTCGCGATCCGCACGGGCGCGGTCGGCGCCTGGCGCGCGGCGTGCGCGACGACCTGGTGGTGGGCGCGCGCGGTGCCCTCCAGCCAGGCGAGGTCTTCGAGGTTCTCGCGCAGGGCGGCCTCGCCGAAGTCGTCGAGCGGGACGGTGCTGACCAGCGCGGCGAGGGGCGTGTCCGGGTGGACGACCGTCCGGACGGGCGCGCCGCCGACCCCGGTGACGTCCTCCAGCGCGGCCGGGGCCAGGCCGCGCGCCACCCCGTAGAGGTAGATCCCGGTGTCGCTCATGACGTCTCCTCCCGCGCGTTCTCGCGGACGCCCTCCCGCGCGTCCCCTTCTGCGTCCTTCCGCGCGTCGCCCCGCGCGTCCTCCCGCGCGTCCTCCCGCGCGTCCTCCCGCGAGGCCGCCAGGGCGTCGTCCTGTGCGGCTTCGAGGGCGGCGAGCCGCTCGCGGAGGCGGCGGTTCTCCGCCTCCAGCTCGTCCCTGCCGGACGTGGAGCCGCCGACGGACCGGGGCTCCGGCTCGTCCGGGACGGCCCGCGCGCGCGAGGACAGCGACGGGTCGTGCTCCCACCAGTCGATGCCCATCTCCTTGGCGCGGTCGACGGAGGCGACCAGCAGCCGCAGCTTGATGGTGAGCAGTTCGATGTCGAGCAGGTTCACCCGGATGTCGCCGACGATGACGATGCCCTTGTCCAGGACGCGTTCGAGGATGTCGGCGAGGTTGGCGCTCTGCCGGTCGGGCGACACGGTGCGTGCCGATGACCGTCCGCCGGTCCAGGACATGTCGGTCAAGTCGGTTCCCTCCGTTGGCGGCGGCCCGGCCGGCCGCCCCCGCGCCGGTCAGGTGCGGTGGCGTCCGTCCACGTGGCCGCGCGCGTAGCGCTGGATGCGGTGGTAGCCCGCCAGGTCCCCGTCGGCGGTCAGCTCGACGCGGTAGCAGGCGAGGATGTCGGCGGAGTCGGGAATGCGGTGGGTCTCCACGACCTCGACCGTGATGGCCCAGCCGTCGTCGGTCCGCTCGATGCCGACGACGCCCTCGGGATCACGGCCGGTCAGCCCGGCGACCTGCTCGACCGCCTCCCTGGCGGCCTCCTTGGCGGATGTCATGGCGGCCCTCCGCGCGCTTTCGGTGACGTTGCTTCCGCCCGACGCCGTACCGCGCCCCCGCGCCGGTGCCGCGCCGGTCCGCCCCCTCGCGCGCCCGCGGCCCGCGGACCGGCGGGACACGGGCGCGCGGACGGCGGGCTTGCGGGTGGTCATCGCGGCGGCCCGTGCAGGCGGGCGACGAGCTCCTCCTCGGCCTCGGCGGCCTCCTCCTCGCTCATCTCGCCCGCCGCGACGGCGTCGGCGATCTCCTGCATCTCGGCCGCGATCCGGCCCGGGTCGTACAGCTGCGCCTCGGCCTGCTCCTGCAGGACCTCGGCCAGCCACACCACCCCGCGGACGGGCGCGAGCGGCAGGGTGACCAGCCCGGTGAACAGGCCCATCAGCCCTCCGGGACGAAGTCGTAGGGCGGCAGCGGCCCGATGAGCCGGATGCGGATGCGCTCGCCGTGCTCTCCGGTGAGGCCCTCGACCGCCTTCTCGAAGCGGTCGCGCTCGTCCGCGGAGACCAGGAACGAGGCGTCCACGACGTCCTCGTCCCGGACCGGGTCGTGCGCGGCGACGGCCTCGGCGAGCGGCGCGAGCGCGGACATCAGCCGGTCGGCGTCGTCCACGCGGCGTTCCCGCAGGGCCCCGACGATCAGCTCGCCGAGCCGCACCCGGTCGTAGTAGACGGCGTCCTCGGCGTCCTCGGGGACCTCGCGCAGCCGGGCGGCGAGCTCGGCGATCTGCGGGTCCTGGGTGAGGACCTCGTGCAGGACGGTGTCCTCCACGTAGGTGCCCTTGACGCGGACCGCGATGCGGCCGTCGATCGTGTCGAGGACCGAGTTGAGCCGTTCGGCGTTCTTCGCGAGCAGCTCGGCGCGGACGGCGTCCGCGTCGGCCATCGCCGCGCCGAACCGGAACGGCAGGATCGCGGTGCCCGCGTCCACGAGGGCCTGGAGCACGTTCTGGTGGGCCATGAGGTCGGCGCGCGCGCCGAGCGCCCGGCCCTGCGGCAGGTCGCTGATGAGCGCGGCGACGTCGTCCTGCGGGACGAAGCGGACGGGCTTGTCGTCCAGACCGGTGAGGTCCTCCGGCAGCCGCGCGTCCGCGCGGGTCACCCCGTAGACGTACTGCGGAGCGGTCTGCTGCTCGGCCTGGGGGGCGGTCACTGATCGTCCTCCTCGTCCTTCTTGGCCGAGCGGCGGCGGGCGGGCTGCTTGGACTTCGACTCGGACTCGTCGTCGTCGCCGTCCCCGCCGCCGAAGGTCTCCTTGAGGCGCTCCTGCGCGCCGCTCAGCGCTCCCTTGGTCTTCTGCTTGGCACCCGACTCCTGCATGCCGCCGACGAACTGCGGCAGGCCCTGGGCGGTGCCGTCGTGCGCGAGGTCGAGGCGGTTCACGGCCTTCGCGAACCGCAGGTACGTGTCGACGCTGGCGACGACGATCCGCACGTCCACGGTGAGGATCTCGATGCCGACCAGCGCGACGCGGGCGTACAGGTCGATGACCAGACCCTTCTCCAGGATCAGGTCCACCACGTCGGCGAGGCCGCCACCGCGGCCGCCTCCGCCGCCGCCCTGCACGTAGTTGGTGCCCGAGGTCTGCTGGGCGATCGGCCCAGTCATCTCATCAACTCCTTGGGGGTCCGGGGGTCCGGAGGTCCGGGGTTCCGGACGTCCGGGGGGTCCGGGCGGGGTCCCGGGATGCGTCACCGGGGCCATACCCGCACTGTTCGGGCTAAACAGGACGCCGGTTCCGGCCGGTTCCGGCGCCGGGGGCGCGTCAGCGACGCCAGCCGCGACGCGAGCGCTTGCGCGTCTTCTTGCGGGCCACGGCGACGGTCGCCGCGCCCGCGGTCACCGCGCCGGCCGCGCCCAGCGCGCGCCGCACGTTCGGCAGCGCGGCGAGCCGGGCGACCAGCGCGGGGACCATGGTGAGACGGTGCGCCGCCGCGCCGACGCCCTCCTGGACGCCGCGTCCGACGGTCTCGGTGGTGCGGCGGGCGGAGCCGACGGCGGTCCCGGCGGCCGACGCCGCGCCGTCCTTGACCGCGCCCGCGGCCTTCCCGGCGCCGCGCACGCCCTTGGCGTCCTTCGCGTTCTTCAGATCCTTGACCTTGCCGGCGGTCGCGGTGTCCTTGGCGTCACCGGCGGACGCGGCGGCCCGCCCGGTCGACGCGGACACCTTGTCGCCGGCGTCGCCCTTCGCCGTCCTCGCGGCGGAGGTGCGCTTCTTCGCCGCGGACGAGGCCCCCTTCGCGGCGGACGTCCCCTTGCCGGACGCGCCGGCCCGCGAGGCCGTGTCCTTACCGGAAGCCGAAGGCATTTCTCAGCACCCTCTCTGACGTTTCAGCGGTGTTCACATTTCTTCGGTGGTGATGCCGCTGTACCCGGTCAGGTCAAGCTAAACTTCGGGACCCGGATAATTGTGTTCAAGAGGGCATTCCGGGCGTCCGGAAAGTGACGCGAACGGAAACGGCCGGACGCGCTCCGTGCACGTCCGGCCGTTCCGAACAGGTGGTGTCGCTCGCCGCTACCGTCCGCTGAGCGCCTTTTGCAGTTCCGCCTTCGTCATCGACGAGCGGCCCTTGATGTTCCGGCGCTTCGCCTCGTGGTACAGCTGATCCTTCGTCCTGCCCTTCGTCCGCGACGTGCCGGAGCGGAGCCCGCCGCGCCGTCCGGACGACATGTCCTGGGTCGAGGACTTGCTCGCGGTCTCCGATTCTCCGTGCCGCGCGCGCTCCTTGTTCACCGTCCGCGCCGCGATCTCCTTGGCCCGGCCGGTGGAGGCGCCGCGGTCCTTCTCGGAATCCTTGATGTGTTCGTACTGCCGTTCGCGCTTGCTACCCCATGCCTTCGGCATGCCAAGCTCCTCTCGCGGATCGGGACGTCACGGGGTCCGGACGTCGGTGGTTCGGATGCCGGTGGTTCGGATGCGGGTGGTTCTCATCTCGGTGTCCGGGTGTCAGAGGTCGCGGAGGCGAGGCAGCACCTCGCGCTCGTAGAAGTCGAAGAAGCCCTTCTGGTCGGGCCCCACCTGGGCGACGTGGATCTCGTCGTATCCGGCGTCCACGTACTGCTTGATCGCCTGGACGTGGACGTCCGGGTCGGGCCCGCACGGGTACGGCATGTCGTCCGGGCCGATGAGCTGCGCCAGCTCCTCGAAGTGCGCGGGCAGCGGCAGCAGCTGCGCCGCCTGCCCGGGCAGGCCCTCGTTGCCCCACTTGCGGGCGAGCAGCTCCTTGGCGGCCTTCTCGTCCGGGCCCCAGCACACCTTCAGGCCCGCCTGGGTCGGCTTCCCCGCCCCGCCGCCGTCGCGGAACCGCTTGACGTGCTCCTCGTTCGGCTGGATCGACATGAACCCGTCGCCGATCCGGGCGGCCAGGTCGATGGCCTTCGGGCCGAACCCGGAGACGTAGATGGGCGGCGGCGTGTCGGGAAGCGAGTAGAGCCGGGCGGTGTCGACCGTGTAGTGCTTCCCGCGCCGGGAGACCATCCGTCCGGTGAACAGGTCACGGATCACCTCGACGGCCTCTTCGAGCATCTCCAGCCGCTCGTCCGCGGACGGCCAGCGGTCGCCGAGGACGTGCTCGTTCAGTGCCTCGCCGGTGCCGACGCCGAACCGGAACCGTCCGCCGGTGAGGATCTGGGCCGTGGCGGCGGCCTGCGCGAGGATCGCCGGATGGATCCGGACGGTCGGGCAGGTGACCGCGGTCGTGATCGGCAGGCCGCAGGACTGCGCGACCGCGCCGATGACGGCCCAGACGAAGCCGCTCTCCCCCTGGACGTTCATCCACGGGTGGTAGTGGTCGGAGATCCACAGGCACTCGAACCCGGCCCGTTCGGCCAGCGTCGCCTGCTCGACCAGGGCGTTCGGCGGATGCTCCTCTGATGACAGAAAGTAACCGAAACGCGTCATACTCGCCCCCTTCCCACTGTGCGGCGGCTGAAAAGCGAATCGCCGGACGGCCGATCACGTGAGGACGACGAGCGCGACGGCGAGCGTCCCGGCCGCCGCGAGCGCGGCGTAGTCGTTCACCGAACCGTTGTGCAGGGCCGCGAGCCGGCGCCACGGCGGGGCGGAAACCACGCGCCCGCTGAGCCTGGCGAGCACGAGCCCGGCGACCAGGCAGCCCACGGTGACCAGCAGCGACGACGACGCGAGGTACTCCAGGCGGACGGGCGGCGCGGGGATCGGCGCGACCCGGCCGCCCGCCGCGGCGGCGTAAAGATCTCCGCGAACGAGGGCTCCCGCAGCCGGTCTCATGGCGTGCTCGACGATCGGCTGCGACAGGACGCCGAGGGCGAGGCAGCAGGCCGCGAGTGCGAGGAAGCTCACGACCATCCCGGGCCGCGGGCGCTCGTCGGCGTCCGTCGGCTCCTTGCGCGCGAAGAAGGCGAGCCAGGCGGCGCGGGCGAGCGCGGCGACCGTGACGACCTGCGCGAGCGCGAGCAGGACGGCCGGGCCGGTCTGGTGCGTCGTCTCCAGGCCGTGGTGGATGAGCGCCAGCGAGGCGTAGCCGTTCAGCGGCGGCACGCCCGCGATGGACGCGACGCCGACGAGGAACGCGATCGCGACCACGGGCATGCGCCGGGCGAGGCCGCCCATCTCGGACAGGTTCGTCAGGCCCGTCCGGTGCACGATCGCGCCGGCGCACAGGAACAGCAGCGACTTGAACAGCGCGTGGTTGAGCAGGTGGTACACGCCCCCGGCGGCCCCGGACGCCGTGCCGGTGGCGAGCCCGACGGTGATCACGCCCATCTGCGAGACCGTGTCGTAGGCGAGCAGCCGCTTCAGGTCGTCCTGGCCGAGCGCGAGGACGGCCCCGGCCAGCGCCGACAGCAGCCCGAGGACCATCAGCAGCCCCATGATCGGCACGTGCGACGGCGCGAACACCTGGTAGGCGAGCCGCGCCAGCACGACGATCCCGAGGTTCACCATCAGCCCGGAGAACAGCGCCGAGACCGGGCCGGGCGCGGCGGTGTGCGCGTCCGGCAGCCAGGTGTGGAAGGGCACCAGGCCCGCCTTGGTCGCGTACCCGCCGATGAGCAGGGCCAGCGCGACCAGGTCGGCGACGCCGGTCGCGCCGCCGAGCGAGTCGTGCAGGAGGCCGAGGTTCAGCGCGCCGTGCCGGGCGTAGAGCAGGCCGGTCCCGACGAACACGCCGAAGCTCGCGACCGTGGTCAGCACGAGGATCTTGAACGCGGCCTCCAGCGCGATCGGCCGCTCCAGGAAGAAGCCGGTCAGCCCGTAGGAGGACAGGGCCGCGACCTCGAACCAGACGAACAGGTTGAACAGGTCGGCGGTGAGCGCCGTCCCGATCAGCGCGGCGAGCAGCAGCAGGCACAGCGCGGCGTACCCGCCGAGCTCGCGGTCGCCGAGGCCGCCGAGCTCGGACAGCGTGTACATCAGCAGCAGCGCGCCGACGAGCGCGGTGACCAGGGCGAACAGGGTGCCGAGCGGGTCGGCGGTGAAGACGATCGCGATGACCCGGGCCTGCCCACCGAGGCGGTGCTCGATGAGGCGCCCGGACAGGACGTCCGGCAGCGCGCGCAGCAGGATCGCGGCCGCGCCCGCCAGCGCGGCGAGGCCGGTGAACAGCGGCAGCCGCCGGTCCAGGCGGGCCAGCAGCGGCGCGAGCGCGGCGGCGGCCAGCGGCAGGACGACCGTGACCGGCAGCAGCGCGCCCGTGCTCATCCGCCGCCCTTCGCCGGAGCGAGGCCGGAGCTCGGCGCGCTCATCCGCGCATCGCCCGGACGCGGTCGGCGTCGAGGGTCCGGTAGTGCTGGGCGACGCGGACGACGACCGACAGGAACACCGCGGTCACCGCGACGCCGATGACGATGGCGGTCAGGCAGAAGTTCTGGAGCACCGGGTCGGCGACGTTCCCGTGCGCGAGCTGCCCGGGTTTCCGTCCGTGCGGCGGGTCGGCCAGCACCGGCGCGGTGGACCCGGCCCGGTAGGCGAGCGAGATCATCAGCAGGTAGGTGGACGACTCCATCAGGGACAGGCCCATCACCATCCGGACGATGTTCCGGCGGGTCAGCACGGTGTGCAGGCCCAGGCAGAACAGCGCGGCCGCGGCCAGGTAGTTCACCACGATCATGACAGCTCCTCCTGATCCGGGGACCAGTCGTGCCGGGCCCCGAGCAGCGCGTGCACCGCCAGCAGGATCCCGGTGCCGACCTCGGCGAACTCGGCGACCGAGAACGGCTGGACGATCCCTCCCGAAGCGGGCGTCTGCGCCGCCGCGTGCGGCACCCAGTCGGCCCCGACGGCGCCCTTGACCACCAGCCCGAGCACGGCGATCAGGACGATGGCGAGCGCCCCGGCCAGCTCGGCCGCCTCCAGCCGCGCGGTGCCGAACATCCGGCGGCCGTACGCGGCGTAGATCATGAGGATCACTCCGGCGACGACGGCGCCGGCGGGGAACCCGCCGCCCGGCGCGTAGCCCCACGCGACCAGGTAGCACCCGGCCGCGAACAGGACGGGCCCGACCACGCGCACCGCGTTGCGGACGACCACGGTCATCGGGGTCCGGGCGTCCTGCTCGGCGCGCTCGGCGCGGCGGGCGGCGCGCTCGCGCGCGTCCGGGGCCCGGTCCGGGTCGTCCTCGGCCTGCTCGCGGCGGCCGGCGGTCTCCTCGCCCATGGCCTCCACCCGCGACTCGCGCGGACGGGTCAGGACGATCACGCTGATCACCGCCGAGAGCAGCAGGAACGTCTCGCCGAAGGTGTCGAAGCCGCGCGTCCCGTAGACGATCTCGTTGACCGGCTCGGTCAGCTTCCACTCCGGCAGCGAGACGTCCAGGGCGTGCCGGGCCATGGCCGGCAGCGGCGCGTGCTCGCGCGGGGCGGCGAGGAACCCCGCCGCGAGCAGCGCCGCGAACCCGCCGGTCAGGAAGGCTCCGGCGAACGGTCGTCGGTGCATCGTGCGGCCTCCTCGGTCCGGTCGGTCCCCGCGCCCGACGGGTCGTCCTCGGGGACGTCCGTGCGGGTCTTGCCGATGGCGATCAGGTAGAGCACGGGCAGCGCGATCGCGCCGACGACGAGCTGGGCGTGCGCGACGTCGGGCGCGCCCAGCACGATGAACAGCAGGCCGAGCAGCACGCCGACCGACGACAGCGCCATCACCGCGCCGTTGAGGGACCGGATCCGGACGGTCAGCACCCCGCCGGCGAGGACCAGCGCCAGCACGAGGTAGTCGATCGCCCAGAACACGCGCCGCTCACCCCCTCCGTCCGTCCGGACCGCCGTTCCCGGCCCGGTCCTCGCGGCCTTCGAGCGACTCGTCCCGGACGGCGCCGCGCCACATCGGCACGCCGGTGCGGTAGGCGGCGCGGGCGAGGGCGTGCGCGGCGGCCGGGTTCAGCACCGCCAGCAGGACGGCGACGATCAGCGCGCGGCCGCCGTAGAGGCTGAACGGCCCCTCCGCGATCAGCAGCGCGAGCAGCGCGGGCAGGACGCCCATCGTGACCGTCTTGGACGAGCACTGGATGCGCGTGTACACGTCCGGCATCCGCAGGATCCCGACCGCCCCCGACAGCGAGAACCCGAGGCCGACCACGGCCGCCACGGCGAACAGGGCCTCCCTCACAGCAGCCCCCGTTCCAGGTAGCGGGCCCACACGATCGTCCCGAGGTAGTCGAAGGACGCGGGCCACAGCGCGGCGTCCAGGTAGCTGGTGCGGTCGGCGTAGGCGGCGAAGAACAGCAGCGCGAGCATCGCCTGCGTGGTGAGGGCGTTGAGCGCCACGATCCGGTCGGACGTCGTCGGCCCGAGCCCGAGCCGGACGGTCAGCAGCGCCGCGATGGCCATCTCGGCCAGCGCGACCACCAGGTAGAGGCTGCTCACGATCCGGCCTCGCCTTCCTGCCCCGGCTCGCGGTGCGTCCGTTCCAGGATGCGCTCGACGCGCTCGTTGATCGTCTCGGGCCGGTCCGGGACGGCGACGGCGTGGTACTGGAGCAGCCCGCGCCGGGCGTCCAGATCGACGAGCTGGTTGTCCACGATCACGGACGTGACGAGCGCGACCGCGGTCAGCCCCGCGTCGGTCCGCTCCCGCGTCGGCACCACGACCATGCCGCTGCGCAGCGGCCGGGACGGCGCCCAGATCCGGCGCGCGAGCCGCACGTTGGCGACCACGATCCACCACGCGGTGTGGCCGAGCAGCTCGGCGGCGGCGCGCGGGCGGCCCGGCCGCAGCAGCTCCCACGGTCCGCCCGCCCGGCCGAGCGGCGCGAGCAGCAGCCCGGCCGCCACCGCGACCGCGACCCCGACCAGCAGCTGCTCGGCGGTGAACTTCCAGGTCAGCAGGATCCACGCGAGGAACGTCCAGGCCGCTGGACCGGCCACCCGCGCGAGCAGCTCCCGCGGGCTGTCCGGCCACCGGATCGGCCCCCGCCGCGATCTCCCCGGCTGCATCCGCCCCTGCTGCGCGGCCATGGTCGCCTCACTTGTCGTCCGACCGGCCGAACAGCTCCTGGGCCTTGGTGCGCAGGCCCTTCTTCACGACGCCGAACGAGTCCGGGTCGCCCTTCATGATCGCCTCGGCGGCGTCCTTGAGCTGGTCGAAGTCCGCGTGCGGCGGGATCGGCGGGATGTCGGGGTCGCACCGGACGTCCAGCACCACCGGACGGTCGGCGGCGAGGGCGCGGTCCCAGGCGGGGCCGAGGTCCTCGGGCTTGTCGACGTTGATGCCGTCCAGGCCGATGGAGCGGGCGAACGCGGCGTAGGAGACCTCGGGCAGCACCTGGGACTCCTCGAACTTCGGCGAGCCGCCCATCGCGCGCAGCTCCCAGGTGACCTGGTTCAGGTCGTTGTTGTGCAGGACGGCGATGACGAGCCGAGGGTCGCTCCACAGCTCGTGGTAGCGGCGCATCGTGATCAGCTCGGCGAGGCCGTTCATCTGCATGGCGCCGTCGCCGACGAGCGCGATCGCCGGACGGTCCGGATGGGCGAACTTCGCGCCGATCGCGTACGGGACGCCCGCGCCCATCGTGGCGAGGGTCCCCGACAGCGAACCGCGCATCCCGCGCTTGAACCTCAGGTCGCGGGCGTACCAGTTCGCGGCCGAGCCGGAGTCGGCGGTGACGATCGCGTCGGCGGGCAGCCGCGAGGACAGCTCCCACGCGATCAGCATCGGGTTGATCGGGTCGGCGGCGACGTGCGCCTGCCGCTCCACGGTCTCCCACCAGCGCGACACGTGCCCCTCGACGGTCTCCCGCCAGGACCGGTCCTCCTTGCGCCGCAGCTTGGGGATGAGCGCGCGGAGCGTCTGCGCGGCGTCGCCGACGAGGTTCACCTCGGTCGGGTAGCGCATGCCGATCATCCGGCCGTCCACGTCGATCTGGACGGCGCGGGCGTCGCCGAACTCCGGCATGAACTGCGAGTACGGGAAGTTGGACCCGACGATCAGCAGCGTGTCGCAGTCGCGCATCAGCTCGTAGGACGGCCGGGTGCCGAGCAGGCCGATCGAGCCGGTCACGTACGGCAGGTCGTCCGGCAGGACGTCCTTGCCGAGCAGCGCCTTGGCGATCCCGGCGCCGGTCAGGTCGGCGACCTCCAGCACCTCCTCGGCGGCGTCGCGCGCGCCCTGGCCGACCAGGATCGCCAGCTTCGACCCGGAGTTCAGCACGTCGGCGGCCCGCTCCACGGCCTCGTCCGGGGCGCGGGTCAGCGGCCGGGTGAAACCGGGCGCGGACGACGGCACCTGCTTGAACGCGTGCTCGGGCGGCGCGTACTCCTCCTCCTGGAGGTCCGACGGGATGATCACCGCGGTCGGGGTGCGCTCGGCGATCGCGATCCGGATCGCCCGGTCGATCAGGTTCGGGAACTGGGACGGCACGGACGCGGTCTGCACGTACGACGCGACGTCCTTGTACAGCGCCTGGAGGTCGACCTCCTGCTGGTAGTCGCCGCCCATCGCGCTTCGGGCGGTCTGCCCGACGATCGCCACGACCGGGACGTGGTCCAGCTTCGCGTCGTAGAGGCCGTTCAGCAGGTGGATCGCGCCCGGTCCGCTGGTCGCCATGCACACGCCCGGACGGCCGCTGAACTTCGCGTACCCGACCGCCTCGAAAGCCGACATCTCCTCGTGCCTGCTCTGGACGAACCGGGGTTTGTTGCCAGCGCGACCGAGAGCGGCGACGAGCCCGTTGATGCCGTCCCCCGGATATCCGAAAATCTGCTGCACGTCCCACTCGCGCAGGCGTTGCAGCACGTAGTCGGCGACTTTCGCGGACATGGCGGCTCCCTTCTCGGTTCCTTCCCCGAGCGGTTCCCCCGGCTCGTGCTTGAAACCTGCCAGTCGGGTACCGCAGGTTCCATGGCACTCAGCACGGTTCAGGCCGGGGAAGGCCGCATGACACTGCAGGACGCGCTGAAGGCCGAGGTGGACGGCGAGGTGCGGTTCGACGCGGGGTCCCGCGCGGCCTACGCCCACGACTCGTCGAACTACCGGCGGCCGCCCGTGGGGGTGGTCGTCCCGCACTCGGTGGACGCCGCGGCCGCCGCGGTCGCGGTGTGCCACCGGTACCGGGTGCCGGTGCTGTCGCGCGGCGGCGGCACGAGCCTGGCCGGGCAGTGCTGCAACGAGGCCGTGGTCATCGACTGGTCGAAGTACTGCAACCGGCTGCTGTCGGTCGACCCGGACGCCCGGACGGCCGTCGTGGAGCCCGGCATCTGCCTGGACGACCTGAACTCCCAGCTCTCCGAGCACCGCCTGATGGTCGGCCCGAAGCCCTCCACGCACGACACCTGCACGATCGGCGGGATGATCGGCAACGACTCGTGCGGGGCGTCCGCGCAGGCCTACGGGAAGATGACCGATTCGGTCGTCCGGCTGGAGGTGCTCACCTACGACGGCCTGCGGATGTGGGTCGGCGAGACCTCCGACGCGGAGTACGAGCGGATCGTCGCCGAGGGCGGCCGGCGCGCGGAGATCTACCGCGACCTGCGCGCCCTCCGCGACCAGAACATGGCGCTGATCCGCACCCGCTACCCCGACATCCCGCGCCGCGTGTCCGGCTACAGCCTGGACCAGCTCCTGCCCGAGAACGGCTTCCACGTGGGCCGCGCGCTCGTCGGCTCGGAGTCGACGCTGGTGACGGTGCTGCACGCGGAGATCTCGCTGGTGCCCGTCCCGGACCACCAGTCGCTGGTCGTGCTCGGCTACGACGACATCGAGTCGGCGGGCGACGCGGTCCCGGAGATCGCCGCGTACCGTCCGCTCGCCCTGGAGGGCATGGACGACTACCTCCTCGACCTCGCCCGCATGTCGCACCTGGCGAGTGGGACGGTCCTGGAGGAGATGCCGGAGGGCTCCGGCTGGCTCATGGTCCGCTTCGGCGGCGACACCCGCGCCGAGGCCGACGACAAGGCGCGGGCGCTGATCGAGGGAACGCGGGATGCGTCCCCGCCGCCGCGCTGCGCGTTCGTCCACGACCCGGAGGAAGAGGAGCGGCTCTGGAAGGTCCGCGAGGCCGGTCTCGGCGCGACCGCCTACCCGCCGCACCACCGCGACACCCACGAGGGCTGGGAGGACGCGGCCGTCCCGCCCGACCGGCTCGGCTCCTACCTGCGCGACTTCCGGTCGCTCATCCGCGAGTACGACTACCGCCCGGTCACCCTCTACGGGCATTTCGGGCAGGGCTGCGTGCACACCCGCATCCCGTTCGACCTCTCCGACGACGAGGGCGTCCGCCGCTACCGCCAGTTCGCCATCCGCGCCGCCGAGCTGGTGTCGGACTACGGCGGGTCGCTGTCGGGCGAGCACGGCGACGGCCAGTCGCGCGGCGAGCTGCTGCCGATCATGTTCGGGGACGACGTGGTCCGGCTGTTCCGCCGGACGAAGCGGATCTTCGACCCGGACGAGCGGATGAACCCCGGCCGCGTCGTCGACCCGCTCCCCATCAACGAGTACCTCGACCTGCACAGCTACCACCCGCCCGAGCCGTCCACGCACTTCTCCTATCCCGAGGACGGCGGCCACTTCTCCCACGCCGCCGCGCGCTGCGTGGGCATCGGCAAGTGCCGGTCGTCGTCCGGTGGCGTGATGTGCCCCAGCTACCGCGCCACCCGCGAGGAGGAGCACTCCACCCGCGGCCGGGCCCGGCTGCTGGACGAGATGATGCGCGGCGACGTGATCGACGACGGCTGGCGCTCGGAGGAGGTGAAGGACGCCCTCGACCTCTGCCTCGCCTGCAAGGGCTGCCGGAGCGAGTGCCCGGTCAACGTGGACATGGCCACCTACAAGGCCGAGTTCCTCTCCCACCACTACGCCGGGCGCAAGCGGCCGATGTCCCACTACTCGATGGGCTGGCTGCCGGTCTGGGCGCGGGCCGCCGCGGTCGCGCCGCGCCTCGCCAACACCGCGCTGAACCTCCCCGGCCTCAACCGGGTCGTCAAGCGCGTCGGTGGCATCGACCAGGAGCGTCAGCTACCGCGCTTCGCGTCCGAACGGTTCACCGACTGGTTCCGGCGGCGCCCTCGCCGCACGGCCGGCACTCCGGTGGTCCTGTTCCCCGACACCTTCACGAACAACTTCCATCCGCACATCGCGCAGGCGGCCGTCCGGGTCCTGGAGGCGGCCGGGCACCGGGTCGTCGTGCCCCCGAGGCCCGTCTGCTGCGGTCTGACCTGGATCTCGACCGGCCAGCTCGACCAGGCGAAGAAGCGGCTGCGCCGCACGGCCGAGATGCTCGAACCGGCGCTGCGCGCGGGCGTGCCGGTCATCGGGCTGGAGCCGAGCTGCACCGCCGTGCTGCGCGCCGACGCGCCCGAACTGCTCCCCGACGACCCGCTCGTCCCGCTGCTGCGCGAGACGGCGCGCACCCTCGCCGAGGTCCTGGACGAGGAGCAGGCGACGCTCGGCGGGCCGTCGCCCGGCGCGTCCCACGGGCTGGTCGCCGGGCTCGACCGCGACCCGGTCCGCGCGCTCGCCCAGCCGCACTGCCACCAGCACGCCATCATGGGCTTCGACGCCGACGCCCGCGTGCTGCGCCGCGCCGGGGTGGACGTCGAGGTGCTCGACGCCGGCTGCTGCGGCCTCGCCGGGAACTTCGGCTTCGAGAGCGGCCACCACGAGGTGTCCGTCACGATCGCCGAGCAGGGGGTCTGGCCCGCCGTCCGGGACGCCGACGACTCGACCGCGATCCTCGCCGACGGGTTCTCCTGCCGGACGCAGATCGAGGCGGGCACCGACGCGCGGCCGAAGCACCTCGCCGAGATCCTGGCCGACCTCCTCCCGGAGGGCGACGAGGACTCCGAGGGCGGCGAGCGGGCGAAGGACGCGGATCGGTCGAAGGACGAGCAGCGGGCGAAGGACGGGCAGCGACGGAGCGGAGCGGAGCGTCGGGCATGACCGAGATCACCGCGTCCGCCTACACCATCCCGACCGACCTGCCGGAGGCGGACGGCACGATGGCGTGGACGTCCACGACGATGGTCCTCGTCGAGGCGCGCGGCGAGGGCGGCCACGGCCTCGGCTGGACCTACGGGCCCGCGTCGATCACCGCGCTCGTCGCCGACCTGCTCGCGCCCGCCGTCGCAGATGTGGGCGTCCACGACGTCCCGGGCGCGCACGAACGCATGTGCCGGGCCGTCCGCAACGCCGGACGGCCCGGCGCCTGCGCCATGGCGATCTCCGCCGTGGACTGCGCGCTGTGGGACCTCAAGGCCCGCGTCCTCGGCCTGCCGCTGCACCGGCTGTTCGGCGCCGTCCGCGCCGAGGTGCCGGTGTACGGGTCCGGCGGCTTCACCACCTACGACGACCGGCAGACCCGCGAGCAGCTCGAACACTGGACGGCCGGGCTCGGCATCCCGCGCGTCAAGATCAAGATCGGCGAGGCGTGGGGCCGCCGCGAGGACCGCGACCTCGCCCGGCTCCGGCTCGCCCGGCTCGCCGTCGGCCCGGACGCCGAGCTGTACGCCGACGCCAACGGCGCCTACACGGTCAAGCAGGCCGTCCAGGTCGCGCACGCCGCCGAGCACGTCGGGCTCCGCTGGTTCGAGGAGCCCGTCTCCTCCGACGACCCGGCCGGGCTCCGCGCCGTCCGCGACGCCGTGGAGTGCGAGGTCGCCGCCGGCGAGTACGGCTACGACCTGCCGTCCTACCCGGAGCTCATGCACGCGGTCGACTGCCCGCAGGCCGACGTCACCCGCTGCGGCGGCTTCACCGAGTTCCTGCGGATCGCCGGGCTCGCCCGCGCCTTCAACCGCGACCTGTCCGGCCACTGCGCCCCGCACCTGCACGCCGCCGTGATGGCCGCGATCCCGAACGCCCGGCACATCGAGTGGTTCCACGACCACGTCCGGATCGAGTCGCTGCTCTTCGACGGCGCCCTCGACCCGAAGGGCGGAGCCATCCGCCCCCGCGACGACGCGCCGGGCCTCGGGCTCACCTTCCGCCGATCGGACGCGGAGCGGTTCCGCGTCACCTGACCACCGGATAGATGATCACTGCGCGGCGAGGCGGGCCGCCGTCTCCAGGAACAGGCCGTGGACGAACGCCTGCGGCAGGTTCCCCCGGACCTGCCGCTGGTGCACGTCGTACTCCTCGGCGAACAGGCCCGTCGTCCCGCAGGCCGAGCGGGCCCGCTCGAACCGTCCGAGCGCCCGCTCCCGCTCGTTCTGCTGGAGATCGGCCAGCGACAGCAGGAAGCCGCAGAGGGTGAACGCGCCCTCCTCCTCGCCCAGCGGCCGGTCGCCGAGCCGGTACCGGTAGACGAACCCCTCCTGCTCCAGGTCCTGCCGGATCTTCTCGTAGGTGGCGGTGGCGTGCTCGGCGTCCACCGGGTAGGCACCGCGCAGGGCCGGCAGCAGCAGGGCCGCGTCCACGCGCTCGTCGTCGGGCGCCCGCCGCCAGTAGCCCTCGGCGTCCAGCGCGGCCTTCGCCGTCTCGGCCTGGATGTGGTCGGCGAGATCCTCCCAGTCCGCCCGCTCCCGGTCGGTCGCGAGCAGCGCGGCGGCCCTGCGCAGGCCCGCCACGCACACCAGGCGGGAGTGCGTCCACTGGCGGAGCTCGGTCTCCCAGATGCCGTAGTCGTCCTCGTGCCAGCGCTCGCCGATCGCCCGGACGGCCCGGGCCGCGGCGTCCGCGATCCGGGCGTCGACGTGGTCGTGCCGGGCCGCCGCCGAGAACAGGAGCAGCGCCTCGCCGAACGCGTCGAGCTGGAACTGCTGGGTGACCCGGTTGCCGAAGACCGCGCGCGAGCCCGGATAGCCCGGCAGGCCCGCCTCCCGCTCCTTCGGGATCGGGCCGCCCGCCACCGTGTAGGCGGGCTTCAGCCGCGCGCCGTCCTCCAGCAGCCGGTCCGCGACGAAGCCGGTCGCGGCGTCGAGCAGGTCGAGGCGCCCGCCGTGCGTGGCCACGGCGTGGCCCGCCAGGCACTGGTCCCGGATCCACGCGTACCGGTAGTCGTAGTTCCGCGTCCCGGCCAGGTGCTCCGGCAGCGACGTCGTCGCGGCGGCGGCCATCCCGCCCTGCGACGAGGTCAGGCCGGTCAGGACGGCGTAGGCCAGGCGCGCGTCCCTGGGCGCGAGCGTGTCCGAGCAGTCGGGGATCCGCGCCTGCCAGTCGTCCCGCGTCCGCCGCCACAGCCGGTCGGGCTCCTCGGGGCGTCCCTCGATCGGACGCGTCGAAAGCTCCAAGACCAGGTCGCGCGTCTCGCCCTCCGCCAGCTCCAGCTCGAAGGCGAGCGGCCAGCCGGTGGCGTTCTCCGGGACGCCCGTCCAGCGGAAGTGCACCCCGTCCGCCTTGCCGAGCCACGCGCCGCCCTCCCGGCGCAGCTCGCGATCGTCGCCGATCCCGAAGCGCACGCGGATGCGGACCGGTCCCTTCACACCGCGGAGCCGCCGCAGCACGACGGCCCGCTCCCGGTCCGCCGGACGGGCCAGCGCCTCGTGGCACTCGACCAGACCGTCCGGGACGACCCAGCGGCTGCGCCAGACCAGCCCGTGCTCCTCGTAGTAGCCGCCCCACACCCTGCGCTCCGCGACCGGGCACACCACGTACGTGCCCGTCCCTCCCAGCAGGCCCGAGAAGACCGGCTCGGACTCCCACGACGGAAAGCACATCCAGGCGAAATCGCCATGCGGACCTACCAGCGCGCCCCGCTCACCGTCCCCGACGAAGGCATAGTCACGCAGCACATGGAGCATCTGGTGCCCCTTCCCCCGAACCCTCTCCCGACACGCGCGGTGCCCCGCGAGATGATGATCTACTCCCCATTTACCTATGGCGGACAACACGCATGATTCTCGGACCGAGGGTAAGAAGGGGGGCGTCACACGAAAATCAACAGGAAAAGGAAGTGAGCCACTGTGGCGCTCATCATCGCCATCCTCCTGCTGGCGCTGCTGCTGGGCGGACTGGGGTTCGCCGTGCACATCCTGTGGTGGATCGCCCTGGTCGTCCTGGTCATCTGGATCCTCGGCTTCGTCCTGCGCTCGGCGGAAGGCGCGGGCGGCGGCCGGAGCCGCTGGTACCGCTGGTAGCCGGCGACGCGACCACCGACGGAGACCACTGACAGAGTCCCCTGACAGAGTCCCCTGACAGGACCGTCTCTCCCCCTCGATAAACCAGTTGAGGGCACGGGCCGATCGGCGTTTCCCCTGAAACGCCGATCGGCCCGTGCCCTTATCGCCTTTTCTTCGGAGATCGCCTGAATGGCCGGGCAGGTCAGACCGTCACGCGGACGGTGGAGCCCGTGCGGTTCTTGGCGACGCGGAGCTGGGCCGGGATGCGCGTGCGGAGCTCGGCGACGTGGCTGACCACGCCGACCGCCCGGCCGCCGTCGCGCAGCGCGTCGAGGACGGCCATCACCTCGTCCAGCGTCTCGTCGTCGAGGGTGCCGAACCCCTCGTCCACGAACAGGGTGTTCACCTCGGTGCCGCCCGCCTCGGCGGTCACGACGTCGGCGAGGCCGAGCGCGAGCGACAGGGACGTGATGAACGACTCGCCGCCCGACAGCGTGGCCGGGTCGCGGTCGCTGCCCGTCCAGGCGTCCACGACGCGCAGGCCGAGCCCGCCGCCGCTCTTGCTCCGGTCGCCCGCCGCCTTGTCGACGGTGTGCCGCAGCACGTACCGGCCGCCCGACATCCGGCCGAGCCGCTCGTTCGCGGCCGCGACGACGCGTTCGAGGCGGGCCGCGAGCACGTACGCCGACAGCGACATCGCGTGCCGGTTCGCGGGCGACTTGCCCGAGGTCAGGCCCGCCAGCCGCTCGGCGACCGCGTGCGCCTCGGCGGCCGGGCGCCAGGCCGCGACGGCCGCCGCGAGCTCGCCGCCGAGCGCGGTGACGCGCGCCAGCCGCTGCCCGGACCGGGACACCGCCGACGCGGCGGCGGTGCGTTCGGCCTCGGCGCGATCGACGGCCTCGGCGAGCGCCGCGAGATCGGGCGCGGGCCGGGACGCGGCGTCGGTCAGCGCCCGGTCGGCGAGGGCGTCGCGGACGACGGCCTCGGCGGCCTCGAACCAGCGGATCCGCTCGCGCAGCGGAGCCTGGTCCTCGTCGTCGAGGTAGGCGGCGGACGCGGCCTCCGGGGAGGTGAAGCCCTCCTCGGCGGCGGCGTTCGCCGCGGCCTCGCGCGCGGCGGCCAGCTCGCGGGCGGCGTGGTCGGCCGCGCGGAGCGCCTCGACGGCGGCGGCCAGCGCGGACGCCTCCCGGTCGAGCCGGTCGACGCGCGCCTCCAGGGACGGGTCGTCGCCGCAGGCGGCGGCGAGGTCGGCGGTGTGCCGGGCGTGCTCGTCGGCGAGGGCCCCGTCGCGCGCGGACGCGGCCTGGAGCGCGGCGGCGACCTGCTCGTTCCGGGCGCGCTGCTGCTCGCCCTCGGCCTCGATCCGGCGCAGGTCGGCGTCCAGGCGGTCGGCGCCGGCGGCGACCTCGGACAGCTCGGCGAGGCGGGCGCGCGCCGCGTCCCGCTCGGCGGCGATGTCGGCGGCGGGCTCCTCGCCCGCGATCTCCAGCTTGGCGTCGCGCTCGCCGCGCAGGGCGTCGGCCTGCCGCGCGGCCCGCTCGCGGCGCTGCTGGGCGGCCTCGAACGCCTCGCGGGCGCGCTCCACGGCGTCCTCGTCCGGGATCTCGGTTCCGGACGTGGCGGGCGCGGGATGCTCGGTCGAGCCGCAGACCCGGCAGGGCGCGCCGTCCTCCAGGTCGGCGGCGAGGACGGCGGCCATCCCGGACAGCCGCGCCTGCTGGAGGTCCTGGTGGCGGTCGCGGGCGTCCTGGGCGGCGTCCACGGCGGCGCGGTGCGCGTCGTCGGCCTGCTCGATCAGCACGGCGAGGTGGTCGCGGCGCTCCGCGGCGGCCAGCCTGCGCTCCAGCTCGTCGGCGGTGGCGCGGACGCCCGCGACCTCGGCGGCGGCGAGCCGGGCGCGCTCCACGGCCGCGCGGTGCCGGTCGAGGCGTCCGGGCAGCTCGGCGAGGACGGCGGCCAGCCGCTTCGCCTCGGCTTCGAGGCGGGACCGCGACTCGGCGAGCCCGGCGCGGTCGCTCGCGATCTCGCGCAGCCGGTTCGCGACGGCGCGGCGGCCGTCGAGCGCGGCGATCTCGTCCCGGCGGTCGCGCTCGGCCTTGGCGAGGACGTCCTCGGCGGCGTCCGGCGGGACGAGCCCGCCGACCCGCGACCGGACCGACGCGGCGTGCTCGCGGGCCCGCTCGGCCTGCCGCTCCCGCGCGCCGGCCTCCCGGACGAGCCGGACGACCCGGTCCGCGCGGGCCGCGGCGTCCAGCCGCGCGGCGTACCGGGCGCGCTCCTCGGCCCGCTCGGCCAGCACGTCGCGGCGGCGCAGCGCCTCGGCGTGCCGGGTCTGGCGTTCGGCCAGGTCGCGGGCCTCTTCGAGGGCTCGGCGGGAGGCCGTCGCGGTGTCCGACGCGTCCGCCAGAAGGCCCTGCTGGACGGCCAGCAGGTCGGCGTGCTCGACGGCGAGCGCGCGCGCCCACGCGGGCAGCGCCTCGACCGTCTCCAACGTCTCCTGAGCCGTGAACTCCGCCTCGGCCCGCGAGGCCGCGCGGCCCTGGTCACCGGAGCGCGGGGCGGGGACGGGGGTGATCGACTCGTGCGGGCTCGGCTCGCCGGCGGCCTCGGCGATGCGGGACGCGATGGACGCCGCGGTGGCGCGCAGGGCGTCGGCCTCGCGCCCGGTGTCGCGGCGGCGGTCGGCCAGCCAGGTCTCGACGGCGGTGAAGATCTCGGCGGAGAAGAGGCGTTCCAGCAGCTCGCGGCGGCCCTTGGCGTCCGCGCGCAGGAACCCGGCGAACGCGCCCTGCGGCAGCATCGCGACCTGGCAGAACTGCGCGGCGGTCATGCCGAGCAGCCCGCCGATCACGTCGTCGGCCTCGCCCACGCGGGTGGACAGCGCGACCCACTCGCCGTGCTCGAACTCCTCCAGGACGACCTTGGCGTTCTCCTTGGTCAGCCCCTCGCCGCGCTTCTTCGGCCGGTACCACTCCGGCGACCGCGTGACGCGCAGGCGGCGGCCCCGGATCGTCGTCTCCATCTGGACGCTCGGCGCGAGGTCGGGCGCCGCGTGGTCGCTGCGCAGCCCGCGAGCGCTGTTCCGGACGCCCGGAACCTGCCCGTAGAGCGCGAAGCAGACCGCGTCGAGCACGCTGGTCTTGCCCGCGCCGGTCTGCCCCTGGATGAGGAACAGGCCCGCGTCGGCGAGCGCGGCGAAGTCGATCTCCTGCCGGTCGCTGAACGGGCCGAACGCGGTGACGACGAGCCGGTGCAGTCGCATTACCGCAGCGCCTCCTTGCGGCGGAACGCCTCGAACGCCTCGTGCAGCAGGTCGCTCTCGGCCTCGGACGCGGGCGTGCCGGTGACCTCGGTGACGAAGTCGGCGGCGATGTCCAGATGCGAGCGCTCGTGCACGCGCTCGGCGAAGGTGCGGGTCTCCCGGTCCCCGCCGGACGCGTCGGGCTCGAAGTTCAGCGCGAGCGTGTGCGGGAAGCGGCGGCGGAGCCGCTCCATCGCGGCGGTCGGACGGTTCGGGTCGGTGATGGTGAACTGGAGCCAGTGCCCGGTGAAGTCGTCGTAGCGCGGCGATTCGAGCAGGTCGTCCAGCCGTCCGCGCAGGCGCGCGAGCCGGCGCGGGACCGGGGCCTCCACGAACTCCGCGGCGAGCGTGCCGTCCGCGGCGAGGTCGATGAGCCAGGAGCCCTTGAGGTGGTGCTCCTCGGAGAACGAGTAGGCGAGCGGCGACCCCGAGTACCGGACGCGATCGGTGATGCGCTGGCGTCCGTGCAGGTGGCCGAGCGCGGCGTAGTCGACGCCGTCGAACACCGACGCGGGGACGTTCGCCGCGCCGCCGACCGAGATGTCGCGTTCGCTGTCGCTCGGCTCGCCGCCGGTGACGAACGCGTGCGCGAGGACGACCGAGCGCGTGCCGCCCGGACGCGTCGCCAGGTCGTCCCGGACGCGCCGCATCGCCTCGCCGAGCGCGGCGGAGTGGCCGCGTTCGGGCAGGTCCCACTGCGGCCGGACGAGCTCGGGCTCCAGGTACGGGATGCCGTAGACGGCGACGTCCTCCACCATGACGGGCTCGCCCACGCGCGCGGGGTCGGTGCGCAGGTGCACGCCCGCCGCGTCCATCAGCCCGGAGCCGAAGCCGAGGCGGCGCGCCGAGTCGTGGTTGCCCGCGATGAGCACCACGCGGGTGCGCTCGGCGAGCCGTTCGAGGGCCTCGTTGGCGAGCTTCACCGCGTCCACGCCGGGGAGCGCGCGGTCGTAGACGTCGCCGGACACCAGCACGCAGCCGACCCGCTCGGCGCGCACGGTCTCGACCAGGTGGTCGACGTACGCGGCCTGCGCGGACAGCAGGTCCTCGCGGTGGAACGATCTGCCGAGATGCCAGTCGGAGGTGTGAAGGATTCGCATCGCGGTCCACACCCTAGGCGTCCCCTCCGACACAACAGGCCCAGAAACGCCGCCCCGTCCGCGATTCACCGTCCGGTGCGACGCTCGGCGACAACGCGCGCACGCAGCGCGGCGTGCCGCCGGGTCCCCTAGAGTGGCGCGGTGAGCGATCGCCCCTACGTGCTGCTGAGCTGCGCCATGTCGATCGACGGCTACATCGACGACGCGAGCCCCGAGCGGCTGCGCCTGTCCACCCCGGCGGACTTCGACCGCGTGGACGCCGTCCGCGCCACCTGCGACGCGATCCTGGTCGGGGCCGGAACCGTCCGCGCGGACGACCCGAAACTGCTGGTCAAGGGCGAGTCGCGGCGGGAGCGGCGGGTCCGTCAAGGGCTGCCGCCCGACCTGGTGAAGGTGACCGTCACCGGCAGCGGCGACCTCGACCCCGACGCCCGGTTCTTCACCACCGGCGAGTCGCCGAAGCTGGTGTACGCCTCGTCCGGGAACGCCGAGGCGCTCGCCGCGCGGCTCGGCGACCGCGCCGAGGTGATGGACGCGGGCGACCCCGTCCACTTCCCCGCGATGCTCGCCGACCTCGCGCGGCGCGGGGTGCGGCGGCTCATCGTCGAGGGCGGCGGCGCGATCCACACCGCGTTCCTCACGCAGGGCCTGGTGGACGAGATCCAGCTCGTCGTCGCGCCGTTCCTGCTCGGCGACCCGGCCGCGCCGCGCTTCGCCGGCTCGGGCGTCTTCCCGCAGTCGCCGCAGCGTCCGATGCGGCTGGAGGACATCACCCGCATCGGCAACCTCGTCCTGCTGCGCTACCTGGTCGGGGAGAACCGTGGCTGACGCGGAGTGGCTGGCGCTGGCGTGCGACCTCGCCGCGCTCTGCCCGCCGTCGGAGACCGCGTTCTCGGTCGGCGCGGTGGTCGTCGGCCCGGACGGGACGGAGCTGGCGCGCGGCTTCTCGCGCGAGTCCGACCCGTCCGACCACGCGGAGGAGGCGGCGCTCGCCAAGCTCGGGGACGTCCCGCCGGGCGCGACCGTCTACAGCTCGCTCGAACCGTGCGGCGCGCGCAAGTCGCGGCCGAGGCCGTGCGCCGAGCTGATCGTCGCGGCCGGGATCCGGCGCGTGGTGTTCGCCTGGCGCGAGCCGTCGCTGTTCGTCGAGGGCACCGGCGACGAGTACCTGCGCGCGCACGGCGTCGAGGTCGTCGAGCTGCCCGCGCTCGCGGACCGGGCCCGCCACCCGAACGCGCACCTGCTCGGCCGCCCCTGAGACGGGAGTCTCATTCCCCCTTGCGGACGCCCCGGGGCGTCGTGCGATGCTGTCTCCCAAGCAAGCATTCGGTCAAGACCGGGAGACGGCATGCGCGAACACGATCGGCTGTTCATCGGCGGCGAGTGGACGGCCCCCGCGGGCACCGGCACCATCGACGTCATCTCCCCGCACACCGAGGAGGTCGTCGGCCGCGTCCCGGACGGCACCGAGGCCGACATGGACCGCGCCGTCCAGGCCGCCCGGCGCGCCTTCGACCACGGCCCCTGGCCCCGCATGGCGCCCGCCGAGCGCGCCGAGGTCCTCGGCCGCCTCTCGGCGATCTACGCCGAGCGCCAGCAGCAGATGGCCGACCTCGTCACCGAGGAGATGGGCTCGCCGATCCTGTTCTCGATCTTCGGCCAGGCCGCGCTCCCCCAGATGGTGCTCCAGTACTACGTGGACCTCGCCGAGGACTTCGCCTGGGAGGACGAGCGTCCCGGCATGCTCGGCCCGGTCACCGTCACCCGCGAGCCGGTCGGCGTCGTCGCCGCGATCTACCCCTGGAACGTCCCGCAGTTCACCCTCATGCTGAAGCTCGCCCCGGCCCTGGTCGCGGGCTGCACCGTCGTGGCCAAGCCGTCCCCGGAGGCCCCGCTCGACGCCTACCTGCTCGCCGAGTGGGCCAAGGAGGCCGGCGTCCCGGACGGCGTGCTCAACTTCGTCCCCGCCGGACGCGAGGTCGGCGCCTACCTCGTCGCCCACCCCGGCGTCGACAAGGTCGCCTTCACCGGCTCGACCGCCGCCGGCCGCAGCATCGGCGAGACCTGCGGCCGCCTCCTGCGCCCCGCGACCCTCGAACTCGGCGGCAAGTCCGCCGCGATCATCCTGGAGGACGCCGACCTCGCCACGACCATCGAGGGCTTCAAGATGGCGTCCCTGATGAACAACGGCGAGGCCTGCGCGGCCCAGACCCGCATTCTCGCCCCCCGCAGCCGCTACGACGAGGTCGCGGGCGCCCTCGGCGCCATGGTCTCCGCCCTCGCCGTCGGCGACCCCGCCGACTACGGCACCGAGATCGGCCCCCTCGTCGCCCGCCGCCAGCAGGAACGCGTGGAGAACTACATCCGTATCGGCCAGGACGAGGGCGCCAAGATCATCGCCGGCGGCCTGAACCGCCCGCACGACCGCGGCTGGTACGTCGCCCCCACCGTCTTCGCCGACGTCGCCAACGACATGCGCATCGCCCGCGAGGAGATCTTCGGCCCCGTCCTCGTCCTCATCCCCTACGAGGACGAGGACGACGCCGTCCGCATCGCCAACGACAGCGACTACGGCCTCGGCGGCTCCGTCTGGACCTCCGACGTCCCCCACGGCGTCGAGGTGGCCCGCCGCATCCGCACCGGCTCCTGCGGCGTCAACCTCTACGTCCTGGACCCCAACACCCCCTTCGGCGGCTACAAGGACTCCGGCCTGGGCCGAGAACTGGGCCCCGAAGGCCTCACCGCCTACCTGGAACACAAGGCCATCCCGCGTCCCCATTGAGCCTCCGGCTCCGCGCCCTCGCCCAGCGGCTCAGACGCGGCCCGGCGACTCGGGCGAGCGCGACATCGCTTCGCGATCAAGGGCGTGGAGACTCGCCTCCGGCATCATCTCCACGCCCTTGGTAGCGCGCCCGCGCGCAGGCCAAGCGGAGCGCGCGAGCCCGGGCACGCCTGCCAAACGCGCGACGCCGAAGGCGAGCCCCGCGCCCGGGCGGAAAGAACGCGCGGAGGCGGAGGCGTGCACCCCACGAAAAGCTCAAGAGGCGCGCGAACGCGTGACCAACAGCCCGGACGCGACGCCGAAGGCGAGAGCGTGCACCCCACGGAAGCCTCAAGAGGCGCACGAACGCGTGACCAACAGCCCGGACGCGACGCCGAAGGCGAGAGCGTGCACCCCACGGAAGCCTCAAGAGGCGCGCGAACGCGTGACCAAGGGGCCGGGCGCGACGCCGGAGGCGAGCGCTCGGGCGCTTGATCGCGAAGCGATGCCGCGTTCGCAGGTAGGCCGGGCCGGCGGGCGAGCCGCCAGGCGAGCCCGGCGGAGCCGGAATACAAAATCAACGAAGACGGCCCCGGGCGGACGGGGACCACCGGGCGCCCGTTTGGTCGGTGGTCCCCGTTCGGCCGGGGCCGTCCCCGTGGGTCCGGCGGCGGGGCGGAATCGCCGCGCGGACGCCGGAGGGTTGGTCCGCGGGGCCGGGGTCAGGTCAGGGAGACCGGGCTCCAGCCGTGCCGGTGGCGGCAGGCGCGCGCCACGTCCGGGTCGACGTCGCCGGTCACCAGGAGGCGGACGTCCGGGACCGGGACCGGGGTGTGGTCGAAGGTGAGGGAGCGGAGCTTCTCCGGGGTGACGACGGCGGCGGTGGCGCGGTGCGCGCCGACGGCGTGCAGCAGCGGGGCGACCTCGGGTTCGGGGACGCCGACGAGGGTCGCGCCGTGCGCCAGGCACAGGTCGGACAGGCCGATGAGGACGTCCGGCCGGCAGTCGCGGACGCCGCAGACCAGCACGTCGCCGGAGTGGACGCCGGTGACGGCGGCGAGCCGGTGCAGCGCGGTGAAGCGGTCGGCGTGGGTGAGGTCGACGGGCGGCTCGAACAGCCGCAGGGCCGGGTCGCGCGGGGCTTCCGGCGGCGGGTCGGACGGTCCGGCGCTCCCCACGCCGGCCCCCTCTCTGCCCGACCCGCCGCCCGTCTCCCCCCGGGTGGCGGCCGTCTCTCCCCATCCGGCCGCCTGCTCCCCCCACCCGGAGGCCGTGCCCCCTGCGGCGCCCGCCCCGACGAGGCGGGCGAAGGACGTCGCGCCCGGGTACTCCCCGAAGGCGAACGCCTGCCGGACGTAGGAGCGTTCGGTGGCGGCGAGGGCCGCCCCCGCGACCTCGCCGCCGGTCACCAGGAACCGGGCCCCGCACTCGGTCATCATGCGGGCCAGCTCCCCGACCGTCGCGTCCAGCGGGAGCGGTGCGGGCACCGCGCCCGCCGCGCACAGCGCGTGGACGGCGAGGGCGAGCTCGCCGACGCCCGCGACCTGGACGGCGGCGACGTCGCCGGGCCGCACGCCGTGCCGGTGGAGTCCGGCCGCGGCGGCGGGGACGAGCGCCGCGAAGGCGCCGAACCCGATCCGCCGGTCCGGGTCGACCAGCGCGGCGCGCCCGCCGAACCGGGCCGCGTGCTCGCGGGCGGAGGCGAGCACGGCCCGGGTCACGGTGGGCTCGGCCACCGTTCCCGGCCCCGCTTCTCCCTCAGGCATGGGGTGAACGTACGGAGCGGGGCCGGGCGGCCACATCCGCAGAACTGTGTAGGTGGGTATGTAGGTCATCAGGACAGCCCCGCGCGCTGCAGCAGCGCCCGGCGGCGCACCCGGCCGGCCGGGGACCGCGGGATCATGTCGACGACGTGCACCGCGACGACCCTCCGGTAGGACGGCACGTGGCCGTTGACGTAGGCGAGCAGCTCGTCCCGGGCGACCGGGCGCGTCGCGACGACGAACGCGTGCGGCGCGAGCCCGACCTCCAGGTCGGGGACGGGCACGATGACCGCGTCGGCGACGGCGGGGTGGGCGGCGAGGACGGCGTCGGGTTCGGCGGGCGGCTCGGGCCGTCCGGCGCCGAGGCGGCCGAGGATGTAGACGCGGCCGTGCTCGTCGGCGAACGCCTGGTCGCCGGTGGTGAGCCAGCGGACCGGGACGGCGGCGGCCGAGGTCATCGGCAGCCGCAGGCACAGCTCGCCCGGCTGGTAGGCGGGCTGGTCGGCGCCGGTGGCCGGGTCGAGGACCCGCCAGGCGACGCCGAGCAGGCCGCGGCCGACCGAGTCGAGCGTGCCCTCCTCGACCCCGCGCGGGTTGAGGTGGGTGATCCCGGCGGCCTCGGCGATCCCGTACGCCTGCCGGACGGGGCAGCCGAGCCGGTTGGCGCAGGCGCGCGCGGCCTCGGCGGACAGGGGTCCGCCCGTGCTGACCACGGCGCGCAGGGAGCGCAGGTCGTAGCGGGGGACGGACCGGTCGTAGGCGAGCACCTCGACCAGCCGCGGCGGCGCGAGCAGGACGGTGACGCGGTGGTCCTGGACGGCGCGGAGCAGTTCGTGGCGGCCCGCGCCGGCGAGGGTGACGATCGTCGCGCCGAGCCGGAGGGCGGGGTTGAGCAGGCCGTTCAGCGCGATCGGGTCGGCGAGCGGCAGCGCGGACAGCACCGTGTCGGACGGCCCGACCAGCCCCGCGTCGGCGACGCGGGTGAGTCCGGCGACGACCTCGGCGTGGGTGAGCCGGACGGCGCGGGCGGACGCGCCGTCGCCGCGCGTGCAGGCGACCAGGGCCGCGTCGCGGGCCGGGTCGACCGGGACGTCCGGCGCGGGGTCGCCGGTGTGCAGGGAGGTGAGGGACTCCGCGCCGGGCTCGTCACCGAAGGTGAACAGCCGCCGGACGGGCCGTGTCCGGATCGCGGCCTTCGCGACGTCGAACAGCACCGGCCAGGTGACGAGGACGTCGGCGTCCGCGGCGGCGAGCAGCACGGCGAGCTCGGCGGCGGGGACGGTCGGCCGCACCGGCATCGGCGTCGCGCCCGCGGCGGTGACGGCGTGCAGCGCGACGACGAACTCGGGGCTGTCGGGCAGGTGCAGCGCCACGACGGTGCCGGGCCCGACGCCCTCCCGGACGAGCCCGGAGGCGAGCGAGCCGACGGCGGCGGCGAGCTCGGCGTGGCTCATCGCCCGGTCGCCCATGGCGTCCACGACGGCCGGCCGGTCGCCGGTGCGGGCCACGGCCGCCCGCTCTTCGTCGGGTGTCATGCCGAACACCGCGCGGGACACCGTCACCGCCGGATGTCCGGAGGCCGCGTCCACTCGCATGCAGATCATGCGTCCGACGCTACGTGCGGCGCGCCCGGCGGCACATGCGCACGATTGTGCACGTACGTATGTAACTCAGCGGAGCTGCGGCTGGTCGGCGAGGTGGTGGTCGACGGCCCAGACGGCGATCTGGGCGCGGGAGTTGAAGCCGAGCTTGGTGAGGATGTTGGCGACGTGCCGCGCGGCCGTCGCCGGGCTGATCACGAGTTCGCCCGCGATGCCCTTGTTGCTGAGGCCGCGCGCGATCAGCTGCGCGATCTCCCGCTCGCGCGCGGTGAGCGTGCTCGGCGGCGTGCTCGGCGGCGGGCTGGTCGGCGTGCTCGGCGACGTGCTCCTCGGCGTGCTGGTCGGCGTGCTCGGCGACGTGCCGGACGGCGCGCCGTCCGCCGTGCCGGACGCGGCGGTCGAGGCCGGGCCGCTCGCGCCGTCCGTGGGTGGTGCGGCGGAGGGATCGGCTTCGGTGTCGTCGGTGCCGAGGGCCAGCGCGATGGCCTCGTCCGGGGCGAGGGAGCGGCCTTCGCCAAACCACTGCGCGACGACGGGGTCTCCCACGACCCGGCGGACGGGCTCCAGCACGGCTTCGACGCGGGCGCCGTGTCCGGGCGTGCGGGTGACGGACGCGCCGGACGTGTAGGCCGGGCCGTCCGGATGCGGGGTGTGGCGGCGCGCCGCCGCTTCGCGCAGCCCGTCGGCCGCGCCCGCGAGGAGCACGGCCCCGCGCCCGTCGCCTTCGCGCGCGAGGAGTTGCGCGAACGCTTCCAGTCCGCGTGCGATCTCCGGACGGACGCCGGACGCACGGCTCAGCCGAAGCGCGCGCGCCAGGGATCGCCGCGCAATGGGCAGGTCCCCGGCGGCGAGCGCGACGCGTCCGAGCCCGGCGAGCGCGCGCGCGAGTTCGGGACGCGCCTCGATCTCGACCAGGGGCGGAAGCGCCTCGGTGAAGCGGGCGCGCGCGCAGGCGGCGTCCCCGCGCAGCTCGGCGATACGGCCGAGGCCGATGAGCGCGTGCGCGGCGCCCCACAGTTGCCCTATGTCGCGCATCACGGCGAGGCCCGCCTCGTATGCCTGGGCGGCCTCGCGCGCGCGCCCGCGTCGGGCGAGCATGTAACCGCGCGTGATCAGCGCGTAGCCGCGGTTCCATTCCTGGCCGGGGGCGTCGGTGAGCGCGTCCGTCTCGTCCAGCCGGTCGGCGGCCTCGGTGTAGCGGCCCGCGCGGATGTGCGCCTCGGCGATGGTGATCAGGGACGCGGCGGCCATGAACCCGTCCCCGGCGCGGCGGCACGGGTCGAGGGCCCGTTCGGCGAACCCGGCGGCGCGCGGGAAGTCGCGGGCGCTGAGCGCGAGCTGCGCGCGGCCCGCGAGCGCAGGGCCGAGGACGATCGCGGGCAGGCCGCGGCTGCGGGCGAGGAACCGGTCGGTCCACCGCGACCACTCGGCGACGCGTCCGCGCGCGATCCAGTAGGAGCGCAGGGCCGTGCAGATGCGCAGGCCGCCCTCGACGTCCTCGCGGTCGAGCGCCCAGGACAGCGCGGCGCGGATGTTGCCGAGCTCGGCGTCGCAGCGGCGGAACAGGGCGACCCGGTCGGGCCAGTCCGCCTCGGCCTCGGCGAGCGCCAGTTCGCCGTCCCGCTCGGCGTACTCCAGGACGGCGTCGCGGTGCCGGTCCCGGATCGCCTCCTCCTCGCCCGCCTCGGCGAGCCGCTCGGCGGCGTACTGCCGGATGCTGTCCAGCAGCCGGAACCGGGTCTCGCCCGCGACCTCGTCCACGACGACGACCAGCGACTTGTCCACGAGCGCGGTGAGCAGGTCGAGGACACCCCGCGGCGGCAGGCCGCCGTCGACGGCCGCCGGCTCCCCGTCCAGCTCCGAGAGGTCGGGAAGGTCGGGAAGGTCCGGCAGATCGTGGAGGTCGGGAAGGTCCGCGAGATCGGGCAGGTCGGGCAGGTCCGCGAGATCGGCGAGGTCGGCGGCGAGGCCGGTGGGGTCGGCGTCGGCGCAGACGCGTTCGGCCTGGCCGAGCGTCCAGCCCGTGAACACCGACAGGCGTCTCAGCAGGGTGCGTTCGCGGTCGTCCAGCAGCTCGTGCGACCAGTCGATCGCGGCGCGGAGCGTGCGCTGCCGGTGCGGGGCGGTGCGCGCGTTGCCGCCGAGCAGCCGGAACCGGTCGGCGAGCCGTCCGGCGATCTGCTCGACGGTCAGCACCCGCAGCCGCGCGGCGGCCAGCTCCAGCGCGAGCGGGACGCCGTCCAGCGCCCGGCCGACCTCCTCGACCGCCGCCGCGTTCTCCGGCGTCACGGCGAACTCCGGCCGGACGGCGCGGGCGCGCTCGGCGAACAGCCGGACGGCCTCCGCAGGGTCCAGCGGCGGGACGCGCCAGACCGTCTCGCCCTCGGTGCGCAGCGGCTCGCGGCTGGTCGCGACCAGCCGCAGCCGGGGGCAGCGCGGCAGCAGCGTCCCGGCGAGGTCGGCGCACTCGGCGACGACGTGCTCGCAGTTGTCCAGGACCAGCAGCACGGCCCGGTCGCCGATGGCGTCGGCGAGCGTGACGGTGAGCGGGCGCCCCTCCTCCTCTGACGCGCCGAGCACGGCCGCGACCCGCCGGGCGACCACGTCGGCGGGGCCGCCGGACGCCAGGTCGGCCAGCTCGACGAACCAGGCGCCGCCGGGGTGCGCCGCGAGCACCTCGTGCGCGACGTGCACGGCGAGCCGGGTCTTGCCGATGCCGCCCGCGCCGCACAGCGTCACCGCGCGGGTCGTCTCCAGCAGGCCGCGCAGGTCCGCGACGTCCCGCTCGCGGCCCACGAACGCGTTCGGTTCGGCGGGCAGGTTCGTCCCGGCCGCGACGGGGGGATTCGGTGTCATGCCCAGCGGCCTCCACAACCTCCGGCGTACCGGACCGGGGTGGCCTCGGCAAGGGGAGCCCTTGTTCCCGAGTCGTCCTCGGCGGAAGTCTTTCACCCCGTCCCGCGCCGCGTCCCGGAATCGGCGGGGAGAACTATCTCCCCCTGCTTTACCCCGCGGGCCGGCGCCGTCCGGGCGGACCGTGACCGGGCGGCCACGCACCGCCGCCGGTCGAAGGCCGTCGAGGCCGCGCGGAACACGCCGGGACCGGTCCGATTCCACCCTCGGGGCCCGCTGGCCTTACCGTAGGTCGCCGTGTCCCACCCCTCCGATCCGACCGCCGACACCACGCCGACCTTGGACGACGCCCTCGTCGGCGAGGCCGTGCTGGGCGTGTACCGGCAGATGTTCGCCGCGCTCGCCCGCGACGGCGGCGCGGTCGTGGACGACCCGGAGCTCGTGGACGTCGCCGAGACGCTGCTCGCCGCGTTCGCCGACGCGGGCGAGGAGGGGCTGAGCCGCGAGCAGATGCGCTACGTCTGCCGCCGCTACCCGGCCGAGGTCTTCGAGAACCGGCTGCGGGTGCTGCGCGGGCTCGGCGCCGTCCGGGAGGTGTTCCCGAAGCCGAACCAGCTGCGCTACCGGGCGTCGTTCACCTCGGTCGTCGGGCTCATGTTCGTGCGCCGGATGATGCTGGACGGCGGGCAGTCCGAGATGCACCGGCTGCTCGCGCTCGAACAGCTCAACGTCGCCGACCCGCGGATGACGCCCGAGCAGGCCCGGGACGGCGCTGCGGGCCTGGCCCGCGCCTTCCGGCTGTGGAGCGTCGAGCTGCTGACCCTCACCAACGGCACGATCGAGGAGCTGCGCGAGCAGGCCCCCAAGTTGTGGGGCACCGAGGAGATCCTGCAGCGCGCCGAGCGGCTGCACGGCGCGATCCTGCGCCGCTGGCCGCAGCTCGACCGCGCCTGCACCGACCTGCGCACCGCGATCTACGCCTACGGCGACGCGTCCCGGCGGGCCGCCGCGCGCCTGTCCGACTCGGCGGGCACGACCCGGAACCTGACCCTGCTGCCGCCCGAGACGTGGCGCACCTTCGCGCGCACCGCGTCCCGCGACGAGCTGGCGGCCGTCCTGGAGGGGTTCGTCTTCGACGCGCCCGCGCCGTGGCACGAGCCGTCCGCGGTCGTCCAGGCCGTGGAGGACGGGCCGCGCGCGACCCCGCCGCGTCCCGCGCCGCCGCGGCCGTCCGTCCCCGACCCGGGCCTGTCGGACGACACGGGCGGCGACGCGACGGCGACCGAACGCCTGCGCGCCGTGGCGGAGCAGCTTCTCCGGGGACGCGACCGGATCGCCGTCGAGGACGTCCTGGCGCAGGACTGGGTGACCGCGCGGCGCCTGCTCGCCGACCTGTCGTCCGCGCACCTGCACCCGGAGCTTCCGTACCGGCTGACCTGGTCGGACGGTCTGGCCGTCCGGCCGGAGGGCGCCCCGACCTGGATCTCTCCCGGCGTCTTCGAGCGCACCTCCCCCGGCGTTTCGCGAGAGGTGGGGGCCGATGAGTGAGGAGAAGGTGGACGCCGCAGTGCTCGCACGCGCGCGGGCGCGCGCGTTGGGAATGCCGTCGCAGCCGGTGTCCGAGCCGACGCCGTCAGGGCTGGCGACCGCGTCCGACGGCGAGCGGCTGTGGCTGCTGCCCGCCTGGCCGGACGGCGCGACGCCCGCGCTGCTGGAGGAGTACGACACCGCGCCGATGCCGATGGACCGGTCGGGGCAGGCGCGGCGCGTCCTCGCGGCGGCGCTGCGCTGCTGCTGGACGCGGCTGGACGACGCGCCGTGGCCGGGCGAGGCCGCGCCGGTCCCGGCCGTCCTGGAGGTGTACGGCGGGATGTCGCGCGGCGACGCCGAGCTGGCGCGGCGCTGGGCGACCGGCGAGCTGCGGCGGCTGTCGGACACCGGCTGGCTGCTGCTGGACGAGGCCGCCGGCGTCGTCCGGCCCGGCCCGCGCGTGGCGCTGTGGGCGGACGACTCGCTCGGCCCGCTCCGCGACCTGCTGCGCCGCCTGCCCGAACCGCCGCAGGGGGTGCTGCCGGGTGAGTGAGCTGTTCGAGCCGCTGCTCCGGTCCTACGACGAGCGGCGGCGGTCGGAGCTGGTGGCGGCGTACATGGCCGTGGAGCACGCGGCCGAGCCCGTCCCGGAGGCGCGGTTCGCGGCGCTGCGCGAGCCCGCGTCGCGCCGCACGGTCGAGGCGATGCTGAACCTGTCCGGCCGCACGCTGATCCGCGCCGGGCGGACGGAGTGGACGTCCGGCTACCGGGACGACGTCGCCGACGAGCTGGCCCGCGATCCCGCGTGCGTCCCGCCCGCCGGGGACCGGGCCGTCCTGACCCTGGTGCTGATCCACTCGGTGGCGATCCCGCGCGCGACCGGGCGGCTGCCGGACGACACCTGGCTGTCGCCGCATCCGACGCCGCTGGAGGAGCTGCGCCGCCGCTCCCAGCTCCCGATCGGCGAGCTGGAGGCGGCCCTGCGGCGGCTGCGGCTCGCGGGCCTGGTCGCGCAGGTCCGCGCGGACGGCCGGACCGACGGCGGCGACGCGGGCGGGTTCGTCCCCGGCCCGCAGTTCCACCGCCTGACCCCGGCCACCCGGCGCCGCCTCCAGGAGGAGCTGATTTTGGCCGCGGGCCCGGACTCGCCACTGGCGGCCACGATCCGCGCCCGCCGCCGCAGCCGCGACCGCGTCCTGCAGGCCACCCGCGCCCAAGCGGCCCAGGGCGGCGCGGCGACCCAGGACGGCGCGGCGACCCAGCGCGGCGCGGCGGCGCAAGGCACCGCGGCGGCCCAGCGCGGGGCGGTGGGCCAGCGCGGCGCGGCGGCGCAAGGCGGCGCGGCGGGGCAGGGCGGAGGGGCGGCCGAGACCGGACGCGTTCCGGGAAGGGCGGCGCGCGCCGCCGGAGACGTTGACGCACGGGGGGACATGTCGTGACTGCGGTGCTGGATCCGCTGGTGCCGGGACCGGCGCGGAGCGGGGCCGACAGCGAGAACGTCGTCGGCGACCGGACGCTGGTCGCCGTCCAGGCGGTGAACATCTCGCGGCTGTCGACGCATCCGGTGCCGACCGTGCCGGGGACGCTGATCGTGGTCGCGGGCCAGGGGCCGAAGGACTCCAACGGCGCGGGCAAGTCGTCGTTCATCGCGTCGATCACGGCGCTGCTCGGGGACGAGCAGTGGCGGTTCGCGTCGGGCGCGCGGGCGGTCGCCGAGCTGCTGTTCAACGCCGAACTCGCCGCGCAGGGCGACCAGCAGTGGGCGTCGGCCGACCACGGCTACATCGTCGGGGTGTTCGACCACGCCGACGGCGACGGCTCGGACGCCCTGACCGTGTGGCTGCGGGTCAACGCGGACGCGCCGCACCTGGAGCTGCGCTGGCGGCACGGCGTGCACCTGGCGTCGGCGGCGTCCGAGGCCGAGCGGGTGACGATGGCCGACGCGCTGTGGTCGTCGCTGCCGCGCAGCGCGGGCCGCCGCGACTTCGTCGCCAAGGACCTGTCGCGCGTCCTGTACGGCGGGCAGGTGCGGTGCGTGTCGTTCCTGTCCACCTCCGTCCGGTCGAAGGTCGCGACGAACCTGCTGTCGCAGCCGCTCAACGAGATCACCCCGGAGCGGATCTTCTCCGCGATCGCGGCGCTGACCGGCCTGGACCGGGAGCTGGAGGCCGAGCGGGTCTCGCGCGCCGAGGAGCACCGCGAGCGCGCGAAGGCCGCCGAGGCGACCGCGCGGCTGGCCGAGTGGGAGCGCGAGGCGGCGTCCCTGCTGAAGACGTTCGACCGGCGCGACCGGGCGCGCGCGGAGGTCGCGGCGGCGCTGCGGCACTGGCGGACGCGGCAGGCCCGGCTCCTGGAGGACGCGGCGGAGGCCGACGCCTCGCTCGCGGCGGAGCTGGCCGCGCTGGAGGAGGAGACCGAGACCGTCCGGCAGGCGGTGCGCGCGGCCGAGAAGGAGGCCGAGCAGCTCACCGGCGGCGCGCTGGACGCGCAGGTCGCCGAGGCGCAGGCGGCCCTCTCCGAGCTGAAGGGCCGCGCGGACCAGCTCGGCGCGGACAAGGCCGTCGCGCGCAACCGCATGGAGGAGCTGCGGCGGCGGGTGTCGGCGCTGGAGGAGCGGCGGCGCGAGGCGGACGGCCGCGACGAGGACACCGCGCGCCGCGAGCTCGCCGAGGCCGAGGCGCGCCGGGACGAGGCGCAGCAGGAGTTCGGCATGGCGCGCGGCGCGGTCGCGCGGGCCGAGCGGGCGCTCGCCGAGGCGGAGGCGGGCGAGTCGAGCGCGCCCGCGCAGATCCGCGCGCTGGCCGGGGCCGGGATCGCGGCGGTCGGGCTGCTGGACGCGGTGGAGCTCGCCGAGGACGTCCGGGACCGCTGGGAGGCCGCGCTCTGGCCGTACCGCGAGGCGGTCGTGCTGGACGCCGCCGACCTGCCCGCCGCGTCCGGCGCGCTGAAGGCGCTGCCCGGCTCCATGATCGTCCCGGCCGACGGGGCCGTCGCGCCCGAGTCCGAGGCCGAGGCCGAGGCCGGGGCCGGGGCAGGGGCCGGGCCGGTGCCGGGGCTGCCGGAGGGGGTCCGGTGCGGGCTGCCGCTGGGGCGGTTCTTCGCGGCGCTGGAGGCCGGGGACGGCGGCGGCGTCGTGATCGTCGCCGGGTTCCCCGAGCCGGTGACCGGGCGGGTCGCGCGCGTCCAGGCGGCGCGGGCGGCGCTCGCGTCCGCGCAGGGGGCGCTGGAGGAGGCCCGGCGGCAGACGTCGGACGCGGCGGCCGACGTCGCGCTCGCCACGCGGCGGCTCGCGGGCGCGCAGGCCGGGGCGGAGCTGGAGTCCGTCCGGGAGGCGATGGCCGAGCTGCGCGAACGGCTGGAGGAGCTGGCGGGCGGCGAGGCCAGGCTCGGGCCGCGCCTCGGCTCGGCCGAGCAGGCGCTGCGGCGGCTCCAGGCCAAGGCCGACACGCGCGCGCTGGAGGTCGACCGGCTGCGCGGGCGCCGCGAGGCGCTGGAACGCGACCGCGAGCGGCTCGTCGCCAGGGCCGCCGAGCTGGGCGGCAAGCGCGCGGCGCTCGGGCTGGACGTCCTGGAGCGCGAATGGGGCGAGTCCCGGGACGCCGCCGCCCGATGGCTCGGCGAGCTGACCGACGACGAGCGCACCTGGACGCCGGACGAGTGGTGGCACACCGCCGAGAAGCACCTGTCCGAGGCGCTGCGCCGCGTCTTCCCGGACGGCGTGAACGACGAGGACATGCCGGAGGAGGTCCGGTTCCTGCTGCGTGAGCGCGCCGAGGGCGAGGGCCGCCGGACCGAGCGCGAGCAGGCGACGTTCCCGCGCCTGGTGCGGTCGCTGGAGTCCTACCTGCGGCAGCAGGAGGACTACGAGCGGCACCAGCGCCGCCAGATCGAGGTGCAGATGGCGGCCCGCCGCGCCGACCTGGAGAAGGCCAGCCGGGGCGCGGACGAGGCCGCCGGGGCCGCCGAGGCGCACCGGACGGCGCTGACCGCCGCGATCCGCAGCCGCCTCCAGCGGGTTGCCGAGGAGTTCGAGAAGCTGGACGTCCAGTACGGCGGGTACGGCGCGACGCTGGAGTTCCCGACGCCCGAGCCGCCCGGCGACCCCGAGCAGGAGTGGCGCTGGCGCGTCACGCCGAAGTGGCGGCGCAGCGACGGCCAGCGGTACGTCCCGTACAACCGGCGCGCGAACACCGCGCTGATGGACGAGAAGGCCGTGAAGCTGGTCTGCGCGGCGGCGCTCGCCTCGTCCGGCGGCGGCCGGCTCTGCCTCGTGCTGGACGAGCTGGGCCGCAACCTCGGCAAGGAGCACCGCAAGGAGGCCGTCGCGCTGTTCCGCGAGATCGGCGAGCAGCACGGCATCACCGTCATCGGCGCGCTCCAGGACGACATGGAGCCCTACGCCATCGACGCCTGCGGCCAGTACATCAAGCTGCGCCGCTCGTCCGACACGATGCCGTACAACGAGCCGCCGGTCGTGGTCGGCTACGACGAGCACGAGCCGCGCGTCCGGCGGCTGGCGAGCGCCATGACCGCCGCCCGCGCCGCGACCGCCGTCCGCGCGGAGGCCTCTGCCGGGGCTGAGCCTGCTGTCGGTTCCGAGACCGCAGCCGAGGCTGAAACGACCGCGAGTTCCGAGGCCGAGGCTGAGACGACCGCGGGTTCCGAGGCCGCGGCCGAGGCTGAAACGACCGCGGGTTCCGAGGCCGAGGCTGAGACGACCGCGGGTTCCGCGGCCGGGGCCGGGGCTGAGGCGCCTGCCGGGACGGACGTGCCGGGCGGTTCCGGGAGCGCGGTGGAGGGCGCCGAGATTTGAGCAGGTGATTGCCCGCCGGGAGGTTCGTTTTTCCGGGTTGCCGGTAGGTCACGGCATGGGGGTGATGCCGGGTGGCCGGGACGCGATTCCACTGGCGCTGGCCCTTCCCCGCGCAGTTCGAGCCCCGGCTCCGGCCGCTTCCGATGGCGGCGGCCGTCCGGGCCGGCGGGGGCGGATGGCGGGTCCGCGAGGCGGCGTCCGCGGGAGGGACCCGGGGGCACGGGCCGTTCCTGCTGGCGCTGCTCGCCGCGGCGCTGGTGCGGACGGTGGCAGCCCTGGGCTACCGGCCCGCGATGTGGTTCACCGACAGCTTCACCTACCTCGACGAGGCCCTGAGCGGACGGCCCGGACTCCCCCGCCCCGGCGGGTACTCGCTCTACCTGTGGCTGCTGAAGCCCCTGCACAGCCTCACCCTGGTCACGGCGACGCAGCACGCGATGGGCCTCGCGGCCGGCGTCCTCGTGTACGCGGTGGCGTGGCGGTACGGGGTGCCGAGGTGGGGCGCGATCCTCGCGGCGGCGCCCGTGCTGTTCGACGCCTACGAGATCCAGCTCGAACGGCTCGTCCTCTCGGACACGCTGTTCCTGCTGCTCGGGATCGCGGCGTTCGCGGTCGTCCTGTGGCGGAGCCCGCCGTCCCGCCGGGCGGTCGCGGTCGCCGGGGTGCTGGCGGGCCTCTCGGTGACGACGCGGCCGACCGGGATCGCCGTGGCCGGCGGCGTGGCGCTGATCGTCCTGCTGGAGCCGGCGCGGGCCCGGTCGCGGCGCGCCGTGACGGCCGGGCTCGTCCTGGCGGGCTGCGCGGCGCCGATCCTCGCGTACGGGCTGTGGTTCTCGTCGGTGTACGGGGACTTCGGCCTCAACCGCAGCACGGGCGTGTTCCTCTACGGACGCGTCATGAGGTTCGCGCGGTGCGAGGTGATGGACCCGCCGCACGAGCTGCGGCGGCTCTGCACGAAGATCCCGCCCGAGCGGCGGATGATCTCGCAGAACTACGTCTGGCGGCCGGGCTCCCCGCTCAACCGCATCCACGGCGACCGGTACGGCCGGCGCAAGAACGGCCTCGCCGGGCGCTTCGCCGTCCGGGCGATCATGGCGCAGCCCGGCGACTACCTGGGCGCCGTCGCGCACGACACCCTGCGCGCGTTCACCTGGACCCGGACGGTCTTCCCCGACAGGCTGACCTACGACCGGTACGAGTTCGGCGCCCAGCCCGCGCCCATCTCGGACAATCCACGCAGCAAGCGCACCGCGGCCCTCTACCGCCGCGCCGAGCAGTACGAGCGCGGGCCCGTCCGGACGAGCGTCCACCAGCCCTGGGGCGCGATCGCGAGCCTCTACCAGAAGGTCCTGTTCCTGCGCGGCACGATGGTCGGGATGATCCTCGCCGCCGGGCTCCTCACCGCCCTCGTGCGGCGCGGGCTGCCCGGACGGCTCGCCGCCGGGCCCTGGGCCTGCGCCGCCGCGCTGCTCGTCCTGCCCGCCGCGACCGCCGAGTTCGACTACCGGTACGTCCTCACCGCCGTGCCGTTCGCGGCCCTCGCACTCGCGTTGAGCTGCGCATCACGCAATAATCCCGGACAGATCAGCTCCCCCGCCGTCGCCTCCGGGACGGGCCGAGGGGAGGCCGAAGGGAGTCGGGGTGGCGCAGTGGCGGGTCGCGGGGTTCGACGAGGTCCGTGAGCTCGGCCGGGGACCGCACGGCAGGACCGTCCTCGCCCGGCACGGCGCGTCCGGTTCCACCGTGGTCGTCCGGTACCTGGAGCCCGCGGTCAGCGCCGCGGCGCGGGACCGGTTCCGCCACCGGGCCGCAGCGCTCGGCCGCCTGCGCGACCCGCGCGTGGCCCGCCCCTACCAGCTCGTCGAGAACGCGCACGGCACCGCCGTGGTCATGGAGCGCGTGGACGGCGCCGGACTCCGCGAGATCCTGCGCCGCGAACGCCGGACGCCGCCGGAGGCCGCGCTCGTCCTGCTGCGGGACGCCCTGCTCGGCCTCGCCTCGGCGCACGCGGTCGGGGTCGTCCACGGCGACTGCACGCCCGGCGACATCCTCGTCCGCGACAGCGGACGCGCCGTCCTGGTCGACTTCGCCGTCGGCGACCACGCCGGCCGGACGTCCCCGCTGTACCGCGCACCCGAACTCTGGCACGGCGCCGCGCCGTCCCCGGCGTCCGACATCTACGCGGTGACCTGCGTCTTCTTCGAGTCCGTCGCCGGGCACCGCCCCTACGGCGCCCCCGAGGCGGGCCACCTCACCGCCCCCGTCCCGGTCGGCGACGTCCCCGAACCGCTGCGCTCCCTCGTCGCGTCCGGCATGGCCAAGGACCCGCGCGACCGCCCGTCCGACGCGGCCCTGTTCGCCGACGAGGTCGAGAGGACCGCCCGCGCCGCCTACGGCCCCGACTGGGAAGCCCGAGGCCGCCGCACCCTGGCCGCCCTCGCCGCCCCCGACCACTTCCCCACCCCCCGCCCCACCGGCCGCCGCCGCAAACCCCCCACCTCCCCACCCGCCGAACCGAACGCCTTCCCCCACCCCCGCGCCGGACAACACCGCGCGGCTACGGACGAGCCCTACGCGCCGGGTGAGCCCCGCGCTCAGGCCGGCCACCGCGACGCGGTTGCGGACGTCCCCCTTGCGGCGCGCAGCGAGGACCGGACGCGAGTTGGCCAGCATCGCGCGAAAGCGGACGAACTTCCCGCGCTCGACGAGATACCTCGCGCGCCGGCCGGGCAGCCCGGTGCAGTTCCGGCCGGGCAGCCCGGTGCAGTTGCGGACAAGGCTTCGGCGCTGGGCGAGGAGCCTCGCGCGCGGGGTGGGCAGCCCGGTGCGGTTGCGGACGAGGCTTTTGTGCTGGGTGAGGAGCCTCGGGCGTCGAGTGGGCAGCATCGCGCTGCGGCGGACAGTGCGCTGGTGGTGCGGAGCGAAAGGCGTTCTGAGGGTGCCGTCGCCCGGGGGCGGCGTGGGCGTGCTCGCGGGGGCGGACGTCGGCGGGGTGGCGCGCGGCGAGGACGCGGGCGGATGCTCGCGGCGGCCGGGGTCGCGGTCGCCGGGGTGCTCGCGGCGGGCGGTTACGGGATCTACGAGGCCGTCGATCCGCACGCGTCGTCGCAGCGGACGGCGGCCGAGCGGGACGCCGCGGCGGGACGCGCGGTGACGCTCGGACGGCTCGGGCTGCGCGTCCCCCCGTCCTGGCAGGCGCTTCCGATCACCGTCAAGGGACGCGCCGCCGACAGTTTCTACGTGTCGCTCGCCGGGGGCTGCCCGCAGCCCGCCGCGTCCAGCCTCGGCTCGTGTCCCGGGTTCGCCGTGATGGGGCCGAGCTTCTTCGACAGGTCGGAGTCGCAGGCGTACGGCGGCGGGCCCTACGACCCGAAGGACACCTTCGCCTCGCGGATCGCAATGAGCTGCCCGCGGCATCCGGAGCTGGTCGCGGGCGGCGCGGCCAAGGGCGCCTCGCAGACCGCGTCGAGGGCCGTCCGGCTCGGGCAACGGCAGGCCGAATTCCACCAGTGGCGTGTCCCTTGCTTCGAGCGCCAGGGGGACGGCACCGGATCGGTCTACACCGAGCGAATCTGGTACGTACCGTCCGCCCAGATCGTGGTGGTGGACGCCTGGAACACCCCCGATCTCGACGCGATCCTCCGCCGCGGCACCTGGCCCTAGGGGAAATGGTTCGGTCCGCGCTGGCAAAAGCGGAGGAGATCGCGCGTCCGGAGTGCGGCGTCCGTGGCTAGGTTGCCGTGCATGTCGAACAGTGGCGCACATGAGATGGCGCAGGCCCAGGCCCGGATGGCGGGCCGGTTCACCGGGATGCCGGAGACCGGGATGGTCGGCGCGCAGGCCGGCCCGCACGCCGGCGCGCACGCCGCGCCGGCGGGACGCGAGCTGGATCCGGCGGTCGCCGGGCTGATCGCCCGCCTGCCCGGCCCCGGCGGGACGATGTCACCCGGCGCGATCGCGCGCTGGACGGACGCGGCGCGCGCCGTCCTGACCCTGGCCTACGCGCTGGACGAGGACCTGCCGCGTTGATCCGCGCGGTATGGAACGCGCCAATCCCGGGCGCGGCACGGCGCGGGCCGGCGAGCGGCGGGATGGCCCCGCCCCGGCCGGTGCTCGGCCGGACGGCGCCGAGGGGCGCGGGGTCGGGCTCGGCCCGCCGGGATCGGGTGGCGGACGGGTCGGAAGGCGCGGCCCTGACCGCGACCGTGACCGCGGCCCTGACCGCGACCGTGACCGCGCTCCGGCGGGTGGCGGTTGCGTTGCGGGAGGGAAAAGGTGCAACCGGAAACCGGCGCGGCGCGTCCATACGTCGTGGAGTGGCGCATCGACGGGTTCGAGGAGATCCGTGAGCTGGGGCGCGGCGGCCAGGGCCGGGTGGTCCTCGCCCGGCACACGGCGTCCGGCGGCCTGGTCGCGGTCAAGTACCTGCTCGGCGACGCCGGGTCCGGCGCGCGGGCGCGGTTCCGGGACGAGGCGGTCCTGCTCGGCCGGGTCCGCGACCCGCACGTCGCGCGGCTCTACCGGCTCGTGGAGAGCGACCAGGGCCTCGCGCTGGTGATGGAGGCCGTGGACGGCGTCTCGTTCCGGGAACTCCTCGCACGGTACGGGGCGCTCGCGCCGGAGGCGGCGCTGGCCGTCCTCAAGGGGTCGCTGCTCGGGCTCGCCGCCGCGCACGCGGCTGGGGTCGTGCACCGCGACTACAAGCCGTCCAACGTGATCGTCCCGGCGGACGGCCGCAGCAAGCTCATCGACTTCGGCGTCGCCACGATGGCCGGGGCCTCGTCCGGGGCGGGGACGCCCGCGTACATGGCGCCGGAGCAGTGGCTCGGCGAGCCCGCGGGCCCGGCGGCCGACGTGTACGCCGCGACCTGCGTCTTCGTCGAGACCGTGACCGGGCGCAGGCCGTTCGCGGACGACCCTCGCAACGGACACCTCGCCGGGCCGATCCCGGTCGGGGACGTGCCGGAACCGCTGCGTCCGCTGATCGTCCGCGGCATGGCCAAGGCTCCGGCGGAGCGTCCGCCGGGCGCGGCGCCCTTCGTCCGCGAGCTGGAGGACGTCGCCCGCGCCGCGTACGGGCCCGACTGGGAGTCGCGCGGCGTGCGCGTCCTCGCGGGCGTGGCGATGGCGCTGGCGTCCCTGTTCCCCTTGGCCGCGCTCAGCGCGGGCGCGGGCGCGGCCGGAGCCGGGGCGGGCGCCGGTGCCGCAGGCGCGGGGATGGCCGGAGCCGGAACCGCAGGAGCGGGCACAGCAGGCACGGCGGGCACAGCAGGCACGGCGGGCACAGCGGGCACGGCGGGTGCCGGGACGGCTTCGGCTTCGGCTTCGGGGGCCAGTGCCGTCCTCGGCGGCAAGACGGGCGTGGCGATCGCGGCGGCGGCGCTGCTCGCGACGGGTGCGGCGGGCTACGGCGTGTACCAGGCCGTCAAGCCGTCCCCCAAGAAGCACGTCGCGACGGCCGCGCCGACGAAGGCCATGACCGTCGATCGGATCTCGTTCCGCACCCCGGTGCCGTGGGTGCTGCACCAGATGAATCTCGGGACGAACGGGCGCAGCTTCGGCGACAGCTACTTCGTCGCGCAGGCGGCGGGGTGCGCGCCGCCGCAGGGCCGGTTCTCGCCGTACGTCATGTCCCAGTGCAAGGGATATGTGGTGATGGGGCCGAGTTTCGACACCCACAACGACATCTACCTCGCCGGGAAGTTCAAGCCGACCGAACCGTTCGGCGGCCTGTTCGGCGAGGACAAGGGCGTCGACTGCCCCGCCGACCCCCGGCTGCGCGTGGCGGACGCGCAGCACGGCGCGACCCGGACGGTGAGCTCCGTCAAGCCCGTCGGCTCGCACAAGGCGCAGTACTTCGAGTGGACGGTCCCCTGCTGGACGCGGGCCGCGACCGGCGGCCGGTACTTCGAGCAGCGGACCGCCACGTCCTACACCGAGCGGATCTGGTACCTCCCGGAGTCCAGGGTCGTCATCGCCGACTTCTGGCGGACGCCGGGCCTGGACCAGATCCTCGCGAAGGCGTCCTGGGTCTAGCGTTCACTCCTCCTTCCCGCCGAGGCTGCGGGCCTCCGCGTCGATCTCCCGCGCGGTCTCCTCCGAACCGGTGGCCTGGAGCTCGTGCGCGAGCTGCTCCAGCTCCGCGCCGCCCGCCATGAGCGCGGTCAGCTCCTCGCGGGTGATCTCGTCCTTGTCGTGGTAGCCGATCGGACGGCCGCGGTTGAGGATCAGGAAGCGGTCGCCGACCGGGTAGGCGTGGTGCGGGTTGTGGGTGATGAACACGACGCCGAGGCCGCGTTCGCGCGCCTGGACGATGTAGCGCAGGACGACCCCGGCCTGCTTCACGCCGAGCGCGGCGGTCGGCTCGTCCAGCACGAGGACCTTCGCGCCGAAGTGGACGGCGCGGGCGATCGCGACGCACTGCCGCTCGCCGCCGGAGAGCGTGCCGATGGGCTGGTCCACGTCGCGCAGGTCGATGCCCATGGCGAGCATCTCGTCGCGCGTGGTGCGGCGCATGAACTCGACGTCGAGCCGTCCGAAGCCCTTCCGCTTCTCGGAGCCGAGGAAGAAGTTGCGCCAGACGGGCATGAGCGGGACGACGGCGAGGTCCTGGTAGACGGTCGCGATGCCGAGGTCGAGCGCGTCGCGCGGCGAGGCGAACTCGACCCGCTCCCCCTGCACCTCGTAGGTCCCGGCGTCGTGCCGGTGCAGCCCGGCGATGATCTTGATGAGGGTGGACTTGCCCGCGCCGTTGTCGCCGAGCACGCACACCACCTGCCCGGCGGCGACCTCCAGGGACACGTCCCGCAGCGCGATCACGCTGCCGTAGTCCTTGCCGACGCCGGTGAGCTTGACGAGCGCGGTCACCGTTCGGCCCTCCGCTGGACGAGGTGGTTGACGACGGTCGCGGCGAGCAGCGCCGCGCCGAGGAAGAACCGGAACCAGTCGGGGTTCCAGTCCGCGTACACGATGCCCTTGTTGACCATGCCGAAGATGAACGCGCCGATCGCGGCCCCGATCGCCGAGCCGTACCCGCCGGTCAGCAGGCAGCCGCCGATCACCGCGCAGATGATGTAGAAGAACTCGTTGCCGACGCCCTCGCCCGACTGGACGGTCGCGAACGCGAACAGCAGGTGCATCCCGGAGAACCAGGCGCAGAACGCGACCCCGGCGAACAGCGCGATCTTCGTCCGGGCGACCGGGACGCCGACCGCGCGGGCGCTGGCCGCGTTCCCGCCCACCGCGAAGATCCAGTTCCCGGCGCGGGTGCGCAGCAGGATCCAGGTGGCGACGGCCGTGAACGCCAGCCACCAGAACACGGTGACGTTGACGTTCACGCCGCCGATGTCGACCTCCGAGGCGAACACGCGCTTGGCGGCGTCGAAGCCGTCCATGTCGCGGATCGAGTCGGACGCGACGTTCCCCGTGACCGCCTTCGTCACGCCGAGGTTCGCGCCGGCCAGCATCAGGAACGTCGCGAGCGTCACGATGAAGCTCGGCAGCTTCGTCCAGACGTAGAGCAGGCCGTTCAGCACGCCGAGCGCGAGCGTGACGACCAGCGAGATCGCCACGCCCGCCCAGACGTTCAGCGTGAGCTGGTAGGACACGAGCGAGGCGACCAGCGCGGAGCTGGTCACCATCACCCCGGCGGACAGGTCGAACTCGCCGCCGATCATCAGCAGCGACACTCCGACCGCCATGATCCCGAACGTGGACGAGGCGTACAGCACGGTCGAGAACGACGGCGCGCGCAGGAACGCGTCGGCCGTCGCGGAGAAGAACACGAACAGCGCGACCGCGCCGATCAGCGCGCCCAGCTCGGGCCGCACGAGCAGGCGGCGGAGCGGATCGCGCCGCGCCACCCGCTCGTCCGGCGCCCGGTCGGTGGTGGCCGCCGTCACCTGGTCCCCCGCTCGTCTCGCGTCCGTCCGGTGTCGTCCGGGGTCACCTGGTGCCTCGCTCGGCGAAGGGGGCGATCTGGTCGGCGTTGTCCTTGGTGACGACCGCGGGTCCGGTCAGGACGGGCCGCCCGCCGCCCAGGACGTTGCCGTTGTTCTTGTACAGCCACAGCTCGTCCACGGCCTCGTAGCCCTGGAGGTAGGGCTGCTGGTCCACGGCGAACTGGATCGAGCCGTCCTTGATCGAGGCGATCAGGTCCTTGTTCATGTCGAACGTCCCGATCTTCGCCTTGCTGCCCGCCTCCTGCTCGGACTGGACGGCCGTGGCGGCGAACGGCGCGCCGAGCGTGAGCACCCCGTCGATGCCCTTGTCCGCCTGGAGCTTCGCCGTGATCGCCGACTTGACCTGCGGCATGTTCGTGCCGGTCACGTACAGGTTCTGCATCGTCCCGCCGAAGGCCTTCTTCGCGCCCGCGCAGCGCGCCTCCAGCCCGACGTTGCCCTGCTCGTGCACCACGCACAGCGCCTTCTTGGCGCCGATCCTCGCGAGCTGCCGCCCGGCGGCCTCGCCCGCGACGCTCTCGTCCTGCCCGAAGTGGACCAGTGCGCCGACCTTGGCCGACGCGTCCGCGCCGGAGTTGATCGACACGACCGGGATCTTCGCGGCGGCGGCGCGGGCGAGCACGTCCTTCATCGCGTCCGGCTTGGCGAGCGTGACGACGATGCCGTCCACCTTCTGGTCGATCGCGGTCTGGACGAGCTGCGCCTGCCGCCCGCCGTCCGGGTCGGCCGAGTAGAGGAACTGCACGTTGTCCTTGGCCGCGGCGGCCTTCGCGCCCTTCTGGACGATGTCCCAGAACGTGTCGCCCGCGCCGGAGTGCGTGACCATCGCGATCTTCAGCCGGGGGCCGCCGCCGGACGCCGCGCTCGCGTTCTTCTCCTCGGCCTTCTTGCCCCCGGAGCTGCTGCATCCGGCCAGGGCGGCGGTCAGCGCGAGCGAGCCGGCCGCCAGGGCCAGCAGTCGTCTGCGCGGCGTCGATGTCGTCACGGCCGTCTCCGTTCGTTGGGGTGGGCGATCGGCAGGACTCATACTGACGGGTTCCGAGCGCCAGGTCACGGCTGTTTCTCGATGGACGGGACGGGTACACGAGACTGGTGGTGCAGAAGATCGTTCACCTCCGCCTCGGTGGGCATCGCCTCGGCGCAGGAGAGCCGGGACGCCACGATCGCGCCGGCCGCGTTCGCGAACGCGAGGACGCGCGGCAGGTCCCAGCCCGCGAGCAGGCCGTGGCAGAGCGCGCCGCCGAACGCGTCGCCCGCGCCGAGGCCGTTCACCACCTCGATCCGGACGGGCCTCACCTCGGCGACGGTGTCGGGGGTCATCGCGAGGACGCCGTCCGGGCCCCGCTTGACGACGACCAGGTCCAGGCCCCGGGCGAGGAGCGCGCGGGCGGCGGCGCGCGGGTCGCGCTCGCCGGTCGCGATCTCGCACTCCTCGCGGTTGCCCACGGCGACCGTCGCGTGTTCGAGCGCCTCGTGGATGGCGGGGCGGGCTCGCGAGGGGTCCTTCCAGAGCATCGGCCGCCAGTCGAGGTCCAGGACGGTCATCCCGCCGCGCGCTCGTCCGTGCGCTTGGCCGGGCGCTGCGCGGTCCGCTCGTCCGGACGCTTCGCGGTGTGCTTTGAGGGCGGCGAGGGTGGCGGTGCGGCTCGGCTCCTCGGAGAGGCCGGTGACGGTGGCCCAGAGCAGCCTCGCCTCCGCTATCGCGGCGAAGTCGAGCTCGTGCTCGTGGATCTCCAGGTCGGGGGCTTTCGGGTAGCGGTAGAAGTACAGCGGGAAGTCGTCCGGCGGGAAGATCTCGCAGAACGAGAGCGGCGTCGGCAGGCCGGGGACGGACGTGACGTACCGGTCGTCCACCCCGTAGCGGCGCAGCGCCTTGCGGACGAAGCGGCCGAACGGGTCGTCGCCGGTGCGGGTGACGACGGCGGCGCGGCGGCCGAGCCGGGCGGCGGCGACCGCGACGTTCGTCGGGCTGCCGCCGAGGTACCGGCCGAACGTCTCGACGTCCTCCAGCGGGACGCCGCTCTGCCGCGGATAGAGATCGACGACGACGCGTCCCATCGTGATCAGCTCGGGGCTCACGGCGCGGCGACCTTCCGGAGGAACGCGAGGCCGTCCGCGACGTCCTCGACCGGGCCGCGCCCGCCGGGCGGTTCCGCGTCGAGGACGGTGTCCTGTTCGAGGACGTACCAGCCGTCGTATCCGGACTCGTCCAGCGCGCGGACGATCCCGGCGACATCGACGCCGCCCTGGCCGAGCGGGCGGTAGAGCTCCTTCGCGACCGCCTCGGCGTAGGGCGTCTCGCCGTCCCGGACGCGCCGGGCGAGTTCGACGTCCACGTCCTTGAGGTGGACGTGGCCGACGCGTTCGGCCGCGCTTCTCGCGAGCGCCAAGGGATCCGTGCCGCCGATGAGGAGGTGTCCGGTGTCGAGGCACAGCGGAACGGCGCAGCCGTCGAGGACGCGGACGACCTCCCGCTCCCGCTCGACGAGCGTGCCGACGTGCGGGTGCAGCGTGACCGCGCGGTCGCGCGCGGCGGCGTGCTCGACGGCCGCGTCGAGGTGCCGCAGCAGCGTGCCCCACTCGCGCGCCCCGAGCACCGGACGGGTGTCGTAGCCGGTCGAGCCGGTCGCGGCGGCCAGCACGAGGACGGTCTCGGCGGGCAGGCCGTCCAGCGCCCGGTCGATCTCGCCGAGCGGATCGCGGTCCGGGTCGTGCAGGACGACCGGGACGAAGGCGCCGACCATCCGCAGGCCGTGCCGCTTGAGCAGCATGTCCCGCTCGTCCGGGTCGTCCGGAAGGAATCCGTCGGGGCCGCGCTCGACGGCGTCCAGGCCGAGCGCTTCGATCTCGTCCAGCACCCGTTCCGGGGCGAGCTGGTGCCCCCAGCCGGGCACCTCGCACACGCCCCAGGAGATCGGGGCCGCCGCGACGCGGACGGTCACCGCCGCACCTCCTCGATCTCGACGGCGCGCCCCTCGCGCCGGGACAGGTCGCACGCCTCGGCGAGGTAGAACGCCTCCAGCGCCTCCTCCGGCGGGCACGGGTTGGCCCGGTCGCCGGCCGCGACCTGCACGAACGCCGCCAGCTCGGCGTCGTAGGCGGCGGCGAACCGCTCCAGGAACCCGCTGTAGGCGGGACCGCGCCGTCCCTCCTCGGGCAGCGGGGTGAGGGGCGTCCGCTCGTCCAGGCCCGCGACGACGCTGTCCTTGGAGCCGAAGACCTCCAGCCGGACGTCGTACCCGGCCGCGTTGTACCGGGTCGCGGCGATGAGGCCGAGCGTGCCGTCGTCCAGGACGAGCAGCGCCGCGCCGGTGTCCACGTCCCCGCACTCGCGGAAGAACGCGTCCCCCCGGTTGGCCCCGGCCGCGACGACCCGCACGACCTCCCGTCCCGTGACGTACCGGACGGAGTCGAGGTCGTGGATCAGGCAGTCGCGGAACAGGCCGCCGGACGTCGGCACGTACCCGGCGGGCGGCGGCGCGGGGTCGAACCCGCACGACCGGACGGTGTGCAGCCAGCCGAGCCGTCCGGACGCGACCGCGTCGCGCGCGGCCTGGTACCCGGCGTCGAAGCGCCGCTGGAACCCGACCTGCACGGGCACCCGCGCGGCGCGGGCGGCCCGGACGATTTGGAGCGTTCCATGCACGTCCGGGGCGAGCGGCTTCTCGCAGAAGACCGGAATCCCGTGCGCGACGGCCCGCTCCACCAGCGCCGCGTGCGCGTCGGTGGCCGCCGCGACGACGAACCCGTCCGCGCCGGCGTCGAACAGCTCGTCCACGCCCGCGGCCGCGCGGATCCGGGCCGGGGGCGAGCGGTCGGGGCGGAGGTGATCGGCCAGGGCGGCCGCGCGGCGCGGATCGGCGTCGGCGATGATGAGTTCGGTGACGTGGGGAGAGCGGGCCAGGGCGGCGGCGTGCCGCGCGCCGATCCGGCCCGCGCCGGCGAGTGCGATCCTCATGGTTCCCTCCCGGGCGGGGGATGGGTGAGCCCCGAGTGTGCTGGAGCGTTCCAGGCCCGTCAACGACGGGGCCGCCGCGCGCACCCCCTTAGGGGCGACCGGAATCCGGACCGCCCCCGGCCTTCCTCCGGAGTACAACCAAGCGCTAGGTTGCCTACATGCGCGTGTTCCTCACCGGTGCCTCGGGTTTCGTCGGCTCCCACACCGTCGCCGCCCTGCTGGCCGCCGGGCACGTGCCGCGCGCGCTCGTCCGCGACCCGGACCGCGCCGCCCGCACCCTCGCCACGCTGGGCGTCGACCCCGCGCGCGTCGAGTTCGCCAAGGGCGACATGCTCGACACCGAGGCCGTCGCCCGCGCCCTGGACGGCTGCGACGCCGCGATCCACGCCGCCGCCGCGATCGGCATCACCGGGCCGTCCGGCGATCTGGTCTCGGCGAACGTCACCGGCACCCGCAACATCGTCGGCGGCGCCGTCGAACGCGGCCTGGCGCCGGTGGTCCACGTGTCGTCGGTCGCGGTGTTCGTCCCGCCGGACGGCCCGGTGATCACGCCCGCCGGCCCGCTGGCCAGCCCGCACACCGACTACGGCCGGTCCAAGGTCGCGGCCGAGCGGTACGTCCGCGAGGTGCAGGCGGGCGGCGCGCCCGTCGCCATCGTCTACCCCGGCGGCGTCTGCGGCCCGCACCAGCCGAACCTGGACGCCCTGCCGGAGGGCCTCGCCGGGGCGCTGAACCTGGCCTGGCCGCTTCCGCCCGGCGGCGTGAGCGTCATCGACGTCCGCGACCTGGCCGAGGCCCTGGCCCGCGCCGTCACGACGGCGCGGGGCGGGGAACGCTGGCCGCTCGGCGGGACTTACCTCACCTGGCCGGAAATAGCCGACCTCTGCGACACGCTCACCGGCGTCCCGTGCCGCCGGATGCGCGTCCCGGGCGCCGTCATGATCGGACTGGGCCGCGCGCTGGACGCCGCCAAGCGCGTCCGCTCGTTCGACTACCCGCTGACCAGGGACGCCGCGCAGATGATGGTCAGCCTCGTCCCGAGCGACGACGCCCCCGCCCTGGCCGCGCTGGACCTGCGTCCGCGCCCGGTCGAGACGACGGTCGCCGACACGCTGCGCTGGCTGGCCGCGTCCGGCCATCTCAAAACCCGCCGCGCTGGACGCCTGGCCCCGGACGCGCCCCGCCCCACCGCCGAGGAGTCCCGCCCCACCGCCGAGGAGAAGCCGATGCCGACGTTCATCCAGCGCACCCTGGGCCCGGTGTTCCGCTACGTCTCCGGCGCACCCTGGTTCGCGAAGGTCGGGCCGAAGATCGTGCCGCCGCTGGACCGCGCCCTGCACCGCGTCAGCGGCGGCCGGATCCTGCTGGGCCAGGCGCTCGTGCCGAGCCTGCTGCTGACGACGACGGGCGCGAAGTCCGGCCTGCCGCGCCGGGTGCCGCTGGCCTGCCGTCCCGAGGAGGACGGCACCTGGCTGGTCGTCGGCTCCAACTTCGGCCGCGAGAAGCACCCAGCGTGGACGGCCAACCTCATGAAGAACCCCGAGGCCGAGGTGTCCTTCCGCGGCAGCACCACCAAGGTCACCGCCCACCTGCTGACCGACGCCGAACGCGCCGACGCCTGGCCCCGCCTCATCCAGGTGTGGCCCGTCTACGACCGCTATGTGGAACGGGCCCAGCGCGAGCTCAGGGTCTTCCGCCTCACCCCGCGCTAGCGCCGGGACGGTCCAGGGCGTGGCCGACGGTCGCGTCCACGTGGTCGGGCACGTCCTCGTGGCGGTCGCCCACCGACAGGGTCCCGGACGGCTCGAACAACAGGATCGAGGCGCCGCCCGGAGCCGCCGGCTTGTGCTCGGTGCCCTTCGGCACCACGAACACCGCGCCCTTGGGCAGGGTCACGACGCGCTCGCCGCCGTCCTCCCTGAGCGCGATGCTCAACTCGCCGTCGAGCACCAGGAAGAACTCGTCGGTGTGCTCGTGCGCGTGCCAGAGGTGCTCGCCCTCCGCCTTCGCGATCCGGACGTCGTAGTCGTTCACCCGCGTCACGATGCGCGGGCTCCAGATCTCGTCGAACGAGGCCAGCGCGTCCTGGAGTTCAATCGCTTCGTTGTTCATGGGACCACCCTGCCGTTCGCCGCCGGGTGCCCGCGAGTGCTAGGAATCGCATATGTCGCAAGGATCCTCGCACCGCGTCGCCATGATCGTGGACGACGGCTCGAACCCCTTCGAGCTGGGCGTCGCCACCGAGCTGTTCGGGCTGCGCCGGCCCGAGCTGGACGTCCCGTGGTACGAGTTCACGCTCTGCGCCGCGGGCGACGTCACGATGCACGCGAACCTGTTCACGATGTCGGGCGTCCCGGGGCTGGACGCGGCCGGCACCGCCGACACGCTAATCGTGCCGAACCGTCCCGACCCGGACGTGCGGCCGTCCGAGGCCGTCCTCGCGGCGATCCGCGCGGCCTCGGCGCGGGGAGCGCGCCTGGTCAGCTTCTGCACGGGCACGTTCGCGCTCGCCGCCGCGGGCGTCCTCGACGGCCGCCGCGCGACGACCCACTGGCGCTGGGCGGATCTCTTCCGCTCCCGGTACCCGTCCGTGCGCCTCGAACCGGACGTCCTGTTCGTGGACGACGGCGACGTCCTCACCGCCGCGGGCAGCGCCGCCGCCCTCGACCTCGGCCTGCACCTGATCCGCCGCGACCACGGCGCGGAGGTCGCCAACGCCGTCGCCCGCCGCCTGGTGTTCGCCGGCCACCGCGACGGCGGCCAGCGCCAGTTCATCGAACGGCCGGTGCCGGCCGTCCCCGACACGTCCCTGGCGCCCGTCCTCGCCTGGGCCCGGGCCAACCTCGACCGCCCCCTGACCGTGGACGACCTGGCCGCCCGCGCCGCGACCAGCCCCGCCACCCTGCACCGCCGCTTCCGGGCCGAGCTCGGCACCACTCCCCTGGCCTGGCTGACCGCCGAGCGCGTCACCCTCGCCTGCCGCCTCCTGGAGACCGGCGACCTCCCCCTGGACGCCCTAGCCCGCGCCACCGGCCTCGGCACCTCCGCCAACCTCCGCGCCCACTTCCGCCGCCGCACCGGCCTGACCCCCACCGCCTACCGCACCCGCTTCACCGCCTGACCGGCCGAGCCATGGCACGCGGGAACCAGGTTCGCCGCGCCTGGGGCGATGAGTTCTGCCCGCGGGACGGGTCGTCATCGGGGTACGGCGCGGACGTCTTCGACCGGAGGTAAGCGATGGCCACGGGATACGCCCCTGTGAACGGGCTGGACATGTACTACGAGGAGCACGGCCAGGGAAGTCCGCTCGTCCTGCTGCACGGCGGGGTGCTCACGGTGGACCTGTCGTTCTCGTCGATGCTGCCCGAGCTGGCGAAGAACCATCGGGTCATCGCGCCCGAGATGCAGGGACACGGGCACACGGCCGACATCGACCGTCCGATCGAGGTGGGAGCGCTGGCCGACGACGTGGTCGGGCTGCTCGACCATCTGGGCGTCGAGCGGACCGCCGTGTTCGGTTTCAGCCTGGGCGGGTTCGTCGCGCTCCAGCTGGCCATGGCGCACCCCGAGCGGGTGAGCCGGGCGGTCGTGGCGTCCGCGCAGGTGCGGCCGGACGGCGTCCATCCCGACATCACCGACCCGGAGCGCTGGGCCACGTCCGAGCGCATGCCGGGCGAGAGCGACTTCCGGGAGACGCGCGAGGCGTACCTGAAGGTCGCGCCGCGTCCCGAGCGGTTCGAGGAGCTCCTGGCGAGGACCTCGGCGGCGGCGCAGTCGTTCCCGGGCTGGACGGACGACCAGGTCCGGGCCGTGGCCGTCCCCACGATGATCGTCGTCGGGGACACCGACTTCGTGACGCTGGAGCACGCGGTCGAGATGCGCGAGCTGATCCCGGACGCGCGGCTGGCCGTCCTCCCGGACACCACGCACCAGGCGGTGACGCGCCGCCCCGAGCTCGTCCCGATGATCGAGCGGTTCCTGTCCTAGACCCGCGCGGCGACGGCCGCGCTCCGGGAAGACGGCGAAGGCCGCCTCGCGCGGGGGCGGGGCGGCCTTGCGCCGGAACGGTCAGACGGCGACCGGGGTGGTGGCGGGTTCGAGGGCCAGGTCCAGCACCTCGCGGACGTCGCTGACCGCGAAGACCGTCATGTCCTTCAGGACCTCGGCGGGGACGTCCTCGAGGTCGGGCTCGTTCCGCTTCGGGACGATCGCGGTGGTGATGCCGAGGCGGTGGGCGGCGAGCAGCTTCTGCTTGAGCCCGCCGATCGGCAGCACCCGTCCGGTGAGGGAGACCTCGCCGGTCATCGCGACGTCCGACCGGACCGGACGGCCCGACAGCAGGGACGCCAGGGCCGTGGTCATGGTGATCCCGGCGCTCGGCCCGTCCTTCGGGACGGCGCCGGCGGGCACGTGGACGTGCACGCCGCGGTCCTTCAGGTCGCCGACCGGCAGTTCCAGCTCCGCGCCGCGCGAGCGCAGGTAGGACAGCGCGATCCGGGCCGACTCCTTCATCACGTCGCCGAGCTGGCCGGTGAGCGTGACGCCGGTGTCGCCGGTCTCCTTGTCGGCGAGGGACGCCTCGATGTAGAGGACGTCGCCGCCCGCGCCGGTGACCGCGAGGCCGGTCGCGACGCCGGGCACGCCCGTCCGCCGCTCGGACCTGCTGAGCTCCGCCTCCGGCGTGAACCGGGGACGGCCCAGGTAGTCCTTCAGCTCGGCCTCGCCGACCGTGAGGGGCAGCGCGGTCTTCTCCAGCGCGACGTTCGCGGCGACCTTGCGCAGGACGCGGGCGATCGCGCGGTCCAGGGACCGGACGCCCGCCTCGCGGGTGTACTCCGACGCCAGCTTCCGCAGCGCCGCGTCGTCGAAGGAGACCTCCGACGGCTCCAGCCCGGCCTTCTCCAGCTGCTTGGGCAGCAGGTGGTCGCGGGCGATCGTCACCTTCTCGTGCTCGGTGTAGCCGTCGAGCTGGACGAGCTCCATCCGGTCGAGCAGCGGCCCGGGGATGGCCTCCACGACGTTCGCGGTCGCGAGGAACAGCACGTCCGACAGGTCGAGCTCGACCTCCAGGTAGTGGTCGCGGAAGGTGTGGTTCTGCTCGGGGTCGAGGACCTCCAGCAGCGCCGCGGTCGGGTCGCCGCGGTAGTCGGCGCCGACCTTGTCGATCTCGTCCAGCAGGACGACCGGGTTCATCGAGCCGGCCTCGCGGATCGCGCGGACGATGCGGCCGGGCAGCGCGCCGACGTAGGTGCGCCGGTGGCCGCGGATCTCCGCCTCGTCCCGGACGCCGCCGAGCGCCACGCGCACGAACTGGCGTCCCATCGCCTTGGCGACCGACTCGCCCAGCGAGGTCTTGCCGACCCCGGGAGGACCGGCGAGCGCCAGCACCGCGCCGCTGCGCCGTCCGCCGACGACGCCGAGGCCGCGGTCGGACCGCCGCTTGCGGACGGCCAGGTACTCGATGATCCGCTCCTTGACGTCGTCGAGGCCGGCGTGGTCGGCGTCGAGGACCTCGCGCGCGCCCGCGATGTCGTAGGCGTCCTCGGTGCGCTCGTTCCACGGGATGTCGAGGACGGTGTCGAGCCAGGTGCGGATCCAGCCGCCCTCGGGCGAGGCGTCGGACGACCGCTCCAGCTTGTCGACCTCCTTGAGCGCGGCCTCGCGGACCTTCTCGGGGAGGTCGGCGGCCTCGATGCGGGCGCGGTAGTCGTCCTCCTCGTCCGCGGGGTCGCCGTTCAGCTCGTTGAGCTCCTTGCGGATGGCGTCGAGCTGCTGGCGCAGCAGGAACTCCCGCTGGGTCTTCTCCATGCCCTCCTGGACGTCCTTGCGGATGGTCTCCGCGACGTCCAGCTCGGCGAGGTGGTCGCGCGCCCAGCCGATGACCAGGGTCAGCCGCTCGACGGTGTCGGCGGTCTCCAGCACCTCGACCTTCTGCTCGTCGCTCAGGTAGGGGGCGTAGCCGGCGTTGTCGGCGAGGGTGGACGGGTCCTCGATCTGCTGGACGACGTCCACGACCTGCCACGCGCCGCGCTTCTGCAGGATGGCGCTGACCAGGCCCTTGTACTCCTTGGCCAGCTCGTGGGCGCGGCCGTTCGCGGGCGGGATCTCGACCTCCTGGCCCTCGACCCACAGCGCCGCGCCGGGGCCCGTCGTCCCCGTCCCGATGCGGACGCGGGAGACGCCCCGCACGACCGCGCCGGGCTCGCCGCCGGGCAGCCGGCCCTCCTGCTCGATCACGCCGAGCGTGCCGACGGCGGCGTACTGGCCGTGCAGCCGGGGCACCAGCAGGACGCGCGGCTTGACCGCCGACCGGATGCCGGGCCCCTGGCTCTTGGCGCGGGCCGCCGCCCGGGCCGCCTCCACCGCCGCGCGCACCTCGCCCTCGGACAGGTCGAGGGGGACGACCATGCCAGGCAGAACGGCCCCGTCGTCCAGGGGCAGCACCGGCAGCGTCAGGGTCTCGCTCATGCTCTCAGCTCCAAGTCTTCTCGGGAACCCGAACCCCGGAGGGTTGAGTCATCCACACTCAAGAAAACGGAGCCCGAAATAATTTCCTCAGCAACGTTCGCTCTCAGCGATCAGGATCTCCGGTTCCCGCCGGCACCGGCCGCTCGGCTCGGAACGCCCGGCGGTAGGCGCCCGGCGTCACGCCCAGGGCGTTGACGAAGCGCCTGCGGAGGTTGGTGGCCGAGGACAGCCCGACGCGGCGGGCGATGGCGTCCAGGGGCAGGTCGGTCGACTCCAGCAGGTCCCGGGCCGTGGCGATCCGCCGGGCGAGCAGCCACTGCCCCGGACTCGTGCCGAGCTGGTCGGCGAACCGCCGGGCGAGGGTGCGCGCCGAGACGCCCGCGTGCGCGGCCAGGCTCTCGATCGTCACCGGTTCGCCGAGCCGCTCGGTGATCCATTCCAGCAGCGGCGCGAGCGAGCCGTCGATCTGCGCGGGGTGCGGCGGCGCCGAGTACTGCAACTGGCCGCCCTCTCGGTGGGGCGGCATGACCATGGTCCGGGCGATGTGCGCGGCGTACCGGGCGCCGTGGTCGCTGCGGACGAGGTGGATGCACAGGTCGATGCCGGCCCCGGCGCCGGCGCTGGTGGCCACGTCACCGTGGTCCACGTACAGGACGTCCGGGTCGACTTCGATGCGCGGGAAGCGCGCGGCGAGTTCGTCGGCCAGCGCCCAGTGGGTGGTCGCCCGGCGTCCGTCCAGCAGTCCGGCGTGGGCCAGCGCGAAGGCGCCGGAGCAGATGCTGACCAGCCGCGCTCCGCGGGAGTGCGCGCGCCGCAGCGCCCGGACGACCGCGGGCGACGGCGGCTCGCCGGTGGGCAGCCAGCCCGGGACGACCACGGTGTCCGCCCGGTCGAGCGCGTCCAGTCCGCGGGTCACGAGCATGTCGTACCCGGCGCGGGTCGCGACCGGGCCGGGGTGCTCGGTGCACACGCCGAAGGCGTACCGCGTCGGGAGCTCCGGCCGCTCGATCCCGAAGATCTGGGCCGCGCAGGCGAGCTCGAAGGTCGACTGCCGTGGACGGACGAGCGCCACCACCTCATGCATGGCAGGAAAGTACCTCATGACGTCTTTTCTGACACTCGGCAGGACGCCGCGCTCCCACCAGGCTGGCCCCCGGACAGGTGCCCGTCGATCGGATTGGGGGACGTGATCAGATGACCGAGAGGGAGAGGACTTCCGGCGAGGACCGCTGGCGTGCACGGACCCTGGTACTGGCGCTCGGAACGTTCGCGGTCGGGACCGACGGGTTCATCGTCGTGGGCCTCCTTCCCGAGATCCACGAGACGCTGCATGTCAGCACCGCCGCAGCCGGGCAGCTGGTGAGCGTGTTCGCCGTCGCCTACGCGCTCATGGGGCCGATCCTCGCCGCGTTGACGGGCAGGTGGCCCCGGCGCCGGGTCCTCGTGGCCGGAGTCGCGCTGCTCGCGGCGGGGAACGCCGTGACCGCGTCGGCGCACGACTACGGACTGGTCCTCGCGTCCCGGGTGCTGGCCGGTTCCGGTGCCGCGCTGTTCGTCGCGAGCGCCGTGGCCACGGCCGCGCACCTCGCCGGTGACCGGCGGAGGGGGAGCGCCATCGCCATGGTGACCGCTGGGGCGACGCTGTCGCTGGTGCTGGGCGCTCCGCTCGGCACGCTCATCGGCGGAGCGTGGGGCTGGCAGAAGGCGATCTGGTTCGTCGCCGCGGTGGCCGGTGCCGTCGCGGTCGTCCTCGCCGTCCTGTTGCCGCCCATCAGGCTCGACCAGGGCGCGACGCTGCGGCGGCGCCTCGCGCCGCTGACCGACGGGCGGGTGATCCGCGTCCTGGTGGTCACGCTGCTGGCGTTCGTCGGCATCTTCCTTCCCTTCACGTACATGAGCGCGGTCTTCGCGCCGGCCGTCGGCGGCGAGCAGTCACGGCTCGCGCTCCTGCTGCTGGTGTTCGGAGCCGCCGCCACAGCGGGGAACCTGACGGCCGGCTCGTTCGCCGACCGGTACGGCCCGCGCCGCGTCGTGATCGGCGCCACCGCGGGCGCCGCCGCGGTTTTCCTGATGATGCTTCCGATCCGGGACGCCTTCGTTCCCGTGGTGATCGCCGAAGCGCTCAGCGGTGTCGTGTCGTACTCGGTCATCGGGCCGCAGCAGCATCGGATCATGGCCTACGCCCCGCCGGAGGGCGCGTCGCTCGTGACCTCGCTGAACACCTCGGCCGGCTACCTCGGCAACTTCTCGGCCAGCATCATCGGAGCGGTCGTCCTCACCACCACCGGCTCCCCCGCCCTCCTGCTGCCCGTCGCCGCGGCGTTCACCGCGCTCGCGGCGTTCCTCACCTGGTGGCTGTCACGGCGGCAGGCTCACGCGGCCCTCACGCGCCGGGACCGCCGTCGCGTTCCTTCCGCCGCCGCGCGTCGCGGAGCCTGAGGATGTAAGTCGCGGTGAGCGCGACGGCGCGGTCTTCGTCGCGGGCCAGGTCGGCGAGGGCGCGGGACGTCGTGTCGCCCGGAATGTCCGCGAGCGCCTCCGTCAGCCTCCGGCGCGCGGACGGGTCGAGAGTGGCGCGGGCGAGCTGCTCGACCAGTCTTGCCGCGATGCCGTCCGCCGGCCCGGAATCGGTTGTTCGCGCGGCGGCTGCCGGTGGAGCGGGGCTGGTCGCCAGTGTGGTCAGGGCGTCGGCTGCGGCGGCGTCGTCCACGCCTTCGACGATCATGTCGATGAGCGTGGGGATCGCGTCGGACGCTTCGGGCACGGCCTGCGCGCCGCGCGCGCCGAGTGCCAGGGCCGCGCGCCTCCGGATCGCGATCTCGGGATCGTCGAGGGCGTCGTGGAGCAGCGCGGTCGCCGCGTCGTCCGGGAACTCGGAGACGCACCGGACGGCGCGGTCCCGCACCTCGGCCGACGGCGAGCCGAGCCCGTCCGCCAGCAGGGCCAGCCCCCGCCCGCCCGACCGCGCCAGAGCCCAGCGGAGGGCTCCGGCGACGTTCGGGTCCGTCTCGCTCAACGCCGCCTCGACCAGCGCCTCGACCGGGAGAGGCACCTTCTCGGACGAGGCGAGGGCCGCGTGCTGGCGCCTCCCGGCGCTCTCCGAGCCCAGGGCCTGGAGGAGCGCGACGACCCGGAGGACGTCCTCCCAGCCGGCGGGCTCCGCGGCGTCGATCCGGCGCAGCCGCGTGAGCAGTTCCGTCTCGGCCGCGATGCGCTCCCGCGTCCGGCGGATGAGATCGTCGATGAGCTCCGAGGGGGTGAAGCCCGGATCGTCCAGCGCGGCCCCGACCTCGCGCAGCGACAACCCGAGGGAACGGAGGCTCTCGATGTGGAAGATGCGCCGGATGTCCTCGTCGGAGTACGCGCGGTAGCCGCTCTCGGTGCGGCCCATCGGCCGCACCAGGCCGAGCTTCTCGTAGTGCCGGAGCATCCGGGCGCTGATCCCGGACCGTCGCGCCACGTCGCCGATCAGCACCGCCTACCGCCCCTGTCCGGCGGCCGGGCCGAGCGCGACGAGGCGCTTCGCCTCCTCGATCGCGAACTCGAACCCGGCGTCCGGGTCGCGCCACAGGTGCTCCGTCGCGATCGCGTGCTGCCGCACCCGCGGATCGGGGTCCTTCTCCGCGGCGCGCAGCACCGGCGCGAAGGCCGCCTCGCCGAGCGCGATCAGCGCCCTGCTGAGGCTCAGCCGCGTCGGACGCCCGCCCCGTCCGAGCTGCGTCGCGAGCACCGCGGCGAGCCCGGCCTCCTCGCCCTCGGGGACGAGGACGACCGCCGCCCGCCACGCGCTCCGCGCCACCTCGCCGTCGGCGTCGGTCAGCAGCGGCCGGGTGATCGCCGGCCACGCCCGCCGGTCCCCGATCTTGGACAGCGTGTGCAGCGCCTGGGCCCGTGCCCGCGCGCGCTCCGAGCGGAGCTCGCCGACGAGCCGCGGGACGGTCACCGGCGACGGGTGCCGCACGAGAGCCCACGTCAGCGCCTCGCGCACGAAGAACTCGGGCTCAACCCCGCACCGCTCGACCAGCGTGCCGACGAACCGCGGGTCCGGGCTCGCGCCGACCGCCATCGCCGCCTTCAACCGCACCGACGCGTCACCGCTCTCCAGCGCCCGGAACGCGCGCTCCATGGTCGTGTCCTCGTCCGGCAGGGACATCGCGATCACCTCCTCTCCCCCAGTGAAGACCTTGTCACCGTGTCAAGGTCAAGCGGGCCGCTCCCGGGACGCGGAGCCCGGCGGCCTGTCCGGCTTCGGCCGATCTCCGGGACGCGTCGGGGCGGTCGTGGCCGCTCGACGCCCGAGGGTGACCGGTCCCGGCCGCGCGACGCTCCGGGGGGCCGGGAAACGTGAGCGCGGCGTTGACCTTTCCCAAGTAACGTCCGTCACACGGACGCCGTGGGGCGACGGGCACCACGCGATCACCCCGGAGGAGGTGCAGCGATGAACGGCAGGGAGTTCGGCGGGCTCACGACCGCGCACATCGCGGACGCGTGCATCAGGGCGGAGGTGCCGGTGCGGTGCGGTCCCGCCGGAACCCGCGCGGTCGCGGTGGGCGGGCGGCTCGCCGGGCGCGTCCTCCCGGCCCGCCACGCGGGCAGCGTGGACGTGTTCCTGGAGGCGTTCGAGCACGCCGAGCCCGGCGACGTCCTCGTCGTGGACAACGGCGGGCGGCTGGACGAGTCGTGCGTGGGCGACCTGGTCGTCCTGGAGGCGAAGGCGGCGGGCCTCGCCGGGGTCGTCATCTGGGGCCTGCACCGCGACACCGCCGACATCCGCGCGATCGGGCTGCCGGTGTACAGCCTCGGCTCGATCCCGACCGGGCCGCTGAGCCTCGACGCGCGGCCGGACGGCGCGCTGGAGTCCGCGCGCGTCGGCGAATGGACCGTGACCAGGGACGACACCGTGTTCGCGGACGACGACGGCGTGCTGTTCGTGCCGTCCGGCCGGGTGCCGGAGCTCGTCGCGCTCGCCCGCGGCATCCGCGACACCGAGCGCGGGCAGGCCGACCGGGTGCGGGCGGGCGAGACGCTCCGCGACCAGTTGGCCTTCCGCGACTTCCTGAAGGCGCGGCGGGACGATCCGACGCTGACCTTCCGGCGGCACCTGCGCGGCCTCGGCGGCGCGATCGAGGAGTAGCCCTCCGACGCTCGACGTCCCGCGTCCGACGCCTCCCGTTCGGCGCGGACGGCCGGGTTCGTTGACAGAACCGCCGTCGCGAGCGGAGGCTTGCGTCCGTCCGTAGGCGATCGAAGTCCGCAGGCGATCGAGGTCCGTAGGCGATCGAGGTCGGTAGGCGGTCGAGGTCGGCAGGTGATCGAGGGGAGACGCGATGAAGGACGACTTTCTGCTCGCCGGACGGGTGGCGCTGGACCTCCTGCGGGAGCCCGAGGTCGGGACGTCCTGGAACCGGCCGAGCGCGCTTCCCGAGTTCAGCGTCGCGGGGCTCGCCGCGCACCTCGCCTACCAGGTGATCTTCGTGCCGGGCGTGCTCGACGCACCGCGTCCGGTGGAGGAGACCGTCCCGCTACTGGAGCACTACGCCCGCTCCGCGTGGGTCGGCGCCGACCTGGACGCCGAGGTCAACGTGGGCATCCGGGAGAACTCCGAGAAGGCGGCCGGGGACGGACGGGACGCCCTGGTGGCGCGGCTGGAGGAGGCCCTGGACGATCTCGCCGGACGCGACTTCCAGGGCGACCGCCCGGCGCGGTTCCCGTTCTGGGGCCCGTGGTCGCTCCGCCTGGACGACCTGCTGGTCACCCGCATGATGGAGATGGTCGTCCACGCGGACGACCTGGCCGTGAGCGTGGGGGTCCCGACGCCGGAGTTCCCGCCGCGGGTGATCGAGCCCGTGCTCGACCTGCTGTCGCGGCTGGCGCTGCGCCGCCACGGCCAGACCGCCGTCGTCCGCGCCCTCAGCCGCGCCGAACGCTCCCCCGGCGTGATCGCCGCCTTCTGACGGGCGGAAATACCGTCGCGTCCCGCCGCGGGCGCCGAATACCGTTCGTCCATGACCGAGACCACGCGCGAGGAACGCGACGCTGCGGAGAAGGCCGAGGACAAGGACACCGCGCAAGCCGCGGGGACGTCCGCGGAGACATCCGCGGGGAAGGACGCGGAGAAGGACGCGGGGACGTCCGCGGGGAAAGACGTACCGCTCCAGGGGGAGCGCGTGACGCTGCGTCCGGCGGAGGAGTCCGACATTCCCGCACTGGTGGCGATCCGGCGCAAGCCGGAGGTGTTCCGGTGGTGGCGGGGCGGCGACGACATGGAGAAGGCCGTCCGCGAGGACCTCGCCGAGGACGGCGGGCACAAGTACACGATCGTCCACGCCGGCCGGGTCGCCGGATGGATCCAGTGGCACGCCGAGGAGGACCCCGACTACCGGCACGCGGGCATCGACGTCTACCTGGACCCCGACCTGCACGGGCGCGGCCTCGGGACGGACGCCGTCCGGACCCTCGCCCGGCACCTGGTCCGCGACCGCGGCCACCACCGGCTCACGATCGACCCGGCCGCCGACAACGCGCCCGCGATCCGGTGCTACACGAAGGTCGGCTTCCGGCCCGTGGGGATCATGCGCAAGTCGGAGCGCGGGAACGACGGGACCTGGCACGACGGCCTCCTCATGGACCTGCTCGCCGAGGAGCTCGACTAGCGCGGACGTCCCCGGACATCCCGCCGATCTCACGCTCCGTCATTTCGGACGGCCCTTCCCTCATTTCGGGGCGCGTCCGGCAAAACCGCAGGCCAGAGCCAGGAATCTTTCTTGACCTTGGTTTACGGCCCTATGGCGCGGGGGTACCTTTCACATCGAGATCGTGACACTGAGTGACGGTAAAGGTCAACGGGCCGCCAAGCCCGAACCGGGCCGTCCGGAGCGAAGGGGAGGAGGCCGGGATGCGCGGAGCGACGCGGACGAACCAGCTCATCGCGGTCCCGCCGCCGGCCCCGCCGTCCGTCCCGTCGCGGGCGTCCGATCTCGTCCGAATCTCCCTGCCCGGCCCGGTAGCCACGGCCGAGGGCGTTCCCGAACCGCCGGACCGCGCCACGCACCACCCCCAGGGTTCCACGGTGCGCCTGGTACCGGCGTCGTCCGGCGACACACCTCGGGTCCTCGGCCGCACCGGACCGGTCCACGACCCCGGTCCGGCGACGACAGCCGGGTCCGGGCAGGGGAAGAACGGCCTGCCGTCGCGGGAGCGCGGTGCGGCGGCAGGCCCCCCACCATCCGCGTCCACGGACGCGCGGAGCGCCCCGGCCGGCGGCCTGCCCGTCCGCCGGACCGGGGCCGCGCCGGACCGGGCGGATCGCGCCGCCGGGACCGGCCGCCGCCACCGGACGCCGGCGCCGTACGCCCCCGCGGCACCGCCGTCCCCCACCGCCGGGCCGGCGGCCGCCCCGAGCACGGCCGCCGGCCCGGCCTTCCCCCTGCCGCCCCCGCACCGTCCGCACCGTCCGAGCCGTCCGCGCAGTGCGGGCCGTCCGCGCCATGCGGGCCGTCCGCGCCATGCGGGCCGTCCGCGCCATGCGGGCTGGCCGCGCCGTGCGGGCTGGCCGCGTCGTCGGCGCTGGCCGGGCCGTCCGCGCGAGGCGGAGCCGCCGGCGCGCGCGGGTCATTTCAGCGTCAGAGCCCAAGTCTCGCCGTGGACGGTGTCCCCGAAGCGTTCCGACGGGGGCTCCTTGTCGACCAGTTCGAAACCCGCGCGGGCGTAGATGCGGCGCGCGGGTTCCTGGATGGCGGTCGTCCAGAGGACGATGCTCTCGTAGCCGGACGCGCGGGCGAAGCGGACGCACTCGTCCACAAGCTTGCCGCCGATGCCCGCGCCGCGCGTGTCGGGCTCGACGATCAGCAGCCTGAGCTGGGCGGTCGTGGCGTCCCTGCGGACGCAGAAGATGCTGCCGACGCGGCGGCCGTCGAGTTCGGCGATCCAGGCGTTCTCGCACTCGGGGTCGTGCCGCTCGACGTACTCGGCGACGACGCGGGCGACGAGCGCCTCGTAGGTGCGGTCCCAGCCGCATTCGGCCGCGTACAGCTCGCCGTTGCGCTGGACGACCCAGCCCAGGTCGCCGGGGGCGAGCGGGCGGAGCACGACCTCGCCGCCGGGGGGCGCGGGGTCCGGCCCGTCCAGCAGTTCGCGGACGGTGCGCATCGCCTCGACCAGCCGGTCGCGGTCCGCGCCGGTGAGGCCGTCGAGCAGGGTGCGGACCTGCGCGGCGGACCGCTCGTCCAGCACCGTGAACACCTCGCGGCCGCGCGCGGTCAGCCGGACGACCTGGCGGCGGGCGTCGTCCGCCGAGCGCTCGCGCTCGACCAGGCCGTCGCTCTCGAAGCGGGCGAGCATGCGGCTGAGGTACCCGGCGTCCAGGTCGAGCGCGCGGCGCAGCGCGAGGACCTCGGTCTCCGGACGCTGCGCCAGTTCGAACACCACGCGCGCCTCGGTCAGCGAGTACGGCGTCCGGACGTGGCCGTCGCCGAGCAGGCCGAGGACGCGCGTGTAGAAGCGGTTGAAGTCGCGGACGGTCGCGACGTGGTGGGCGGGCACCGGCATGTCGATCCCCCTCGGCTCATTGTTTGACTGAGTCAAACAATAGGGCGGAGTGCGGGCCGGCGTCCAGTTTTCGGGGAGATCGGCGACGCGAGCCGGCCGCGGCCCGATCGGGCCGCGACCGGATCAGACTTTCGCCAGGATCAGACTTTCGCCGGGGACAGGCCCTCGGCGAGGTCGGGCACTCGCTGGGATCAGGCCCTCGGCGGGGTCGGGCTCTCGCCGGGACAGGCCCTCGGCGGGGTCGGGCTCTCGCCGGGATCAGGCCTCGGCCGCCACGGCGCCGCGCTCCAGTTCGGCGCGCGCGTCGCGGACGATCCGGTGCTCGACGTAGAACGCCAGGAACGGCACCAGGCCCGCCGCCACCATGAGGACCATCTTCGACAACGGCCAGCCGGCCCGCCGGTACAGGTCGAACGCCGTCACCAGGTACACCATGTACAGGATCCCGTGGATCGGCGAGACGACCGCCGACGCGCCGGGCTGGTCCCAGACGTAGCGCAGCGGCATGGCGACGAAGACCAGGATCAGCAGCATCACGCCGACGAGCAGCGCCATGATCCGGTACCGCTTGATGGCCGCTTCCACGAGTCACACCTCTCTCGGCGCGCCCCGCGGCGCGCTCACCGACGTTCGTTTCCTTCGACCGGACGCCCCGGCCGCCCCGCCCGCAGCACACGCATCGACGCTCCGGACGCACCGGGCGCGTCCACCGCGAGGCGTCCACCGCGACGCGCCGCCTAGTCGCGGCGGCCGGTCTGCGAGTTGAGCCGGGCCAGGTAGCGGTTGTAGGCGGCGAGCTCGGGGTCCTCGGTCTCCTGCCGCTTGATGATCGCGCGGGTGACCGCCTTCTCGGCGGGCTCCTCGATCACCTCCGGGCCGCGCGGGATCGACTCCTCGCCGGTCAGCTCGTCCCGGATCATCTTGACCCACATCACCACGACGAAGATCGCGAAGATCGGCCACTCGAAGGTGTAGGCCCAGCTGCGGTCGTTGCCCGCCTCCGCGCGGTCGAACTGCCACCAGCCGAACCCGAGGAACGCCCCGAACAGCACGATCGCCGTCGCGTGGAGCCCGATCCAGCCGGGGGTGAAGAACCTTCGCACGCCACGAGCGTACCCCCGCCTCCGCCGAGCCCGTGCAGACCCCCGCCGAAGCGTCCGCGCGGTGGAATCCTCCAGGTCAGGCCGGACAAGGGCCGCGACGGCGCGAGGGGCTCAGCCCTCGATGGGCGGGCCGACGTAGACGGCGCGCGGACGGAGCGGCGAGCGCCCCTGGTACTCCTCCAGGGCGTGGGCGAGCCAGCCCGCGACGCGCGCGACGGCGAAGATCGCCTCGCCCGCGCCGGGGACCAGCCCGGCGACACCGCCGAGCAGGGCGAGCGCGAAGTCGATGTTGGGCTCGGGGAGCCGCCGCCGCTTCGCCTCGGCGAGGACGGCGTCCGCGACCGCGACGCGCGGGTGCCCGGGCGCGGCATCCCGGACGAGCTCCAGCAGGACGGTCCCCCGCGCGTCCCCGGCCTTGTAGACCGTGTGCCCGAACCCCGGGATCCGCTCCCCCGCCCGCAGCCGGTCGCCGATCACGCGCGGCACCTGCCCCGGCTCGCCCGCCTCGGCGAACAGCCGCTCCGCCGCGTAGGACGCGCCGCCGTGCAGCGGCCCGCTGACCACGCCCAGCCCCGCCGTGACCACCGCGTACGGATCGGCCCGCACGGACGCCGCGACCCGCGCCGCGAGCGTGGACGCCGCCAGCTCGTGATCGGCGAGCAGCACCATCGCCGCCTCGAACGCCCGCAGCAGCCCGGGCGTCGCGTCCTCGGGACTCAGCGCCCGCCACAACCTCGCCGCCACCCCCGCGCCACCGGAGACCGCGCTGCCGGTGCCGGCCGTCCGCGCGGCGGGAGGCAGCGCGTCGACCAGGCCGGCGATCAGGGCGCGGGCCGTGACGAGGACGCCGTCCGGGTCGATGTGGACGCGCAGCGGGTCGGTCGCGGCGAGGCTGGTGGTGATCACTTGGAGGCGGTCGAGGGGCAGCAGGTCGTCCGGGAGGCCGGACTGGGCGGCGCGTGCGGCGCGAACCCCTTCGTCCGACGCCCGCCAACCGCCGGTCGCCGCCTCCCGGCCGGTCGCGGACTCGCGGTCGAGGGCGGACTCGCGGTCGAGGGCGGACTCGCGGTCGAGGGCGGAGGGGTCGCCGGTCCAGAGCCATTCGGCCACGGACTCGAACGGGAAGCCGGTGGCGAGGGCGAGCGCGTCCCGTCCCCGGTAGTAGGGACGGTCCGGGCCGAGGGCGGTGACGGCCGACTCGATGGCCAGCTCGGACGGGCCGGGCGGTCGGCGCGGCCTGCCCTTGCGGGCCAGCTCCTCCACCTGGGCGGCGTCGAACAGCGAGCGGCGGCCCGCCTCGTCGCGGCGGCGGCGGAGCACGCCCCGGCTGACGTAGGCGTACAGCGTGGCGGGTTTCACACCGAGCCGTTCGGCGGCCGATGCCGCGTCGATCCACTCCCCCACCTGCGATCCCCTCGCTTCGATGTTGATTATAGTCAATATTGATACATGTCGATTCCGGTGTCAATCTGAGGCCATGCCTCAGATTCACTTCCTGGACGTCACCAACCGGGACGGCGTCCAGACCGCGCGCACCGGGCTCTCGAAGTTCGGCAAGACGATGGTCAACCTGTACCTGGGCCGGCTCGGCGTGGCGCAGTCGGAGATCGGCTTCCCGTTCCTGTTCCACGAGGTCCCCTACGTCCGGGCGCAGCTCGCGCTGGAGGAGGCGGGGGCGTTCGGCGGCCTGCGGCTCTCCGGCTGGTGCCGGGGCGTCGCGGCGGACGTCGAGAAGGCGCTGGAGGTGCGCTCGCCGTCCGGCCGCTCCCTGCGGCACATGAACCTGTCGATCTCGACGTCCGACTACATGATCGCGAACAAGTTCCGCGGGAGGCTGGACCGCGCGGCCATCATCCGCGAGGCGCAGGCCGCCGTCCGGGCGGCGAAGGCGGGCGGCGTCGAGACCGTCGGCGTCAACGCCGAGGACGGCTCGCGCACCGACGACGGCTTCCTGCACGAGTTCGCCCTCGCCGCCAAGGAGGCGGGCGCGGACCGCGTCCGCTACTGCGACACGATCGGCGGCGACAGCCCCGGCCGGATCCGCGAGCGGTTCGCCAAGCTCGCCGCCGTCATCGAGATGCCGGTCGAGACGCACTGCCACAACGACCTCGGGATGGCCGTCGCGAACTCGGTGTCGGGCGCGCTCGGCGACCTGGAGGCCGGGCAGGACGCCTGGGTCAACACCTGCGTGAACGGCATCGGCGAGCGCGCCGGGAACGCCGACCTGCTGTCCACGATCCTCGCGTTCGAGCACGCCTTCGGGGTGGACGCCGAGATCGGCGACGCGCTCGACCTGTCCTGGGCGCGCCGCTTCGCGCTCTGGGCGAGCTACGCCTTCGGCCAGCCGCTGCCGTACAACCAGGTCGGCGCGGGCGTCAACGCGTTCGCGCACGAGTCGGGCATCCACGCGGACGGCGCGCTCAAGGACCACGGCAACTACGAGCTGTTCGACGAGAGCACCCTCGGCCCCTTCCCGGACGACCTGCACGCCCGCCGCGGACGCGTCGTCCTCACCGGCGAGTACGGCGGCCGCGCCGGCTTCCGCCACGTGATGGACGAACTCGGCGTCGAACCGTCCGACCCGGAGCTCTCGTTCCAGCTCGTCCAGCTCTGCAACGCGATGACCGGCCGTCCCCTGACCGACGACGAGCTCCGCCTCATCGCCGCGCACCCGTCCGAGCTGGCGCTCCTGTTCCCCTCCCAGCTGTCCTGACCGCGGGACCCCGCGTCCTCTTCCGGACGCGGGGTTCCGGGCGGGGCCGGGATGTCGGTGGGCGGCTCTATGTTCCGGGCATGAGCAGCGCACAGGCGTATCAGTACGTCCGTCCGTCGGCGCTCACGGGCGCGGGCCTCGGGTTGTCGACGTCGGGTGGGACGACGGCGTCGAGCGGACGGGCGGACCACCCGCACTTCTTCAGCGGCGTGCTGACGCGCGCCGCGCCCGCCGCGGCGGGACTGCTCGGGCTCGCGGACGTGGCGCGCACCCGGTACCACCGTCCGCAGCCGACCGCCCTGCGCGACCCGGTGGTCACCTGCAACGGGGACCGGCTCCGCCTGGAGTCGTTCTCGGCCTGCGGGGGCGTCTACGCGCGGCTCGACGTCCTGCAGGACGCGCTGGACGGCGAGGTCGTCGAGCTCGGCACCACCAACGTGGACGTCAACGGCCCGCTGCGCGAGGCGCTGGCCAGGGTCGGCGACGACCCGATGCATCTGGCGGTCGGGACGGCCGAGCTCGTCGTCACCACGCTCGACGGCGCGACGGTCGAGAAGAAGGTGCCGCTGCCGGACCGCTGGCTGCGCGGGTTCGCCGAGGTGCAGGTGATCGCCTCCGGTTTCGACGCGCGCGCCGAGCTGCGCGCCGCCGACGCCGTCCGGTTCCTGCGGGGGCTGCCGCGCGGCGGGCGCGGCGAGGTGCTGTGGGCCGTCCCGGCGGGACGGTCGCTGCGGTTGACGACGCGTCCCGCGCCGGGCGCGGTGTGCCTCGCCGGGACGCATCGGCTCGCGACTCTGTTGCCGCTCCTGCGCTTCGCTCGCGCGCTGCGCCTGTACGGGCCGCCGGTCACGGCGGGATCGCAGCCCGCGGCGTCCGCGTGGGAGCTGGAACTGCCCGGTATGCGCTACGTGCTGACGCTGTCTCCCGAGACGTTCCGCGGGTTCTCCGGCGAGGGCGCGGTCCTGGACGCGCTGGCCGCCGACGAGACCGCCGCGGACGCGGACCTCGTGGGCGCGCTGCTCGCGTTCGAGCCGCGCCTGGACGCCGACCTGCTCGCGGCGGGCGCCGGCCTGACGCCCGCGCGGACGCGCGCGGCGCTGACCCAGCTCGGCACGTCCGGACGGGTCGGTTACGACCTCGCCGAAGCCGCGCACTTCCACCGCGAGCTGCCGTACGACCCGGCGCGGGTCGCGGAGATGAACCCGCGCCTGCGCGCCGCCCGCGCCCTCGCCGAGGACGGCGCGGTCCGGTTCGAGACGCCGGAGCTGGCCCGGGTGACGACCGGCGAGACCCGGACCGTCCGGTTCGACGGTGACCGCGCCACCTGCACGTGCCCGTGGTGGCTCGATCATCGAGGCGGGCGGGGGCCCTGCAAGCACGTCCTGGCGGCACGGCTCGTCCGCGACGGCTCCCGGCCCGTCGGCGACGGCTCGGGCGTTGGGGCCTCCGCCCACCCGGACGACGTTCGCGCGCCGGGTGTCGGGGGGCGGGCGTGAACGAGGAGGTGCGGGCGGCGATCGTCGCGGGGCGCGGGCGGGAGGTGCTCGGGCTCGTCCGCGGGCTCGGGGCCGCGGAGCGGAAGGCCGTCGCCAAGGAGCTGCCCAAGCTGCTGCGCGAGGTGCGGGAGGCGTCCCAGTACGGGCTGATCGACGCGCCGGTGGCGGACGCGCTGCTGCTGGCCGGGCTCGCCACGATCGGCGGCGCGGCGGGCGCGGCGAGCTGGCTGGCCCGCGCGGACCTGCGGTGGTGGACGCGTCGCTGGGAGCGGCGGAGCGCGTCGAGCACGCAGCCGCCGCTGACGCTCGCGGTGGAGGACCGCTCGGACGAGTGGGTCGCCGACGTCGTGCGGCGGGCCGCCGCGCGGATCCGCGACCGGTGGCAGGACGAGGGGCTCTGGCACGCGGTCGCCGCGCTCGTGCCGCGCGCGGGCGGGGCGCCGCCGTCCGACGAGGGGTTCGTCCTCGGGTGGACGCGGTGGGGTCCCGGGCCGTACGACGTCGCGCGGGACCCGTTCGCCGACGCGCTGGTCCCCCGCCTCTTCGAGGTGGACGGCGCGGGCGACGGGACGTGGGTCGCCCCGCTCGCCGAGTTCGTCGCGTCCGGCCGTCTCGACCGGTCGGACGCGCTGGACGGGTGCGTCCGCCGCCTGCTGCGCGGCGGGCGCCCCCAGGACCTGCGCTGGTTCTGCGAGCTGTACGACGCGCTGGCCCCCACCGTCGATGAGGCGGCGGCGCGGCTGCGCGACCTGGTGCGGCTGCTGCCCGCCGCGTCCGGCGGGGCGGCCGTGCTGGCGCTGCGCGAGATCCGGCGGGTGGACGAGGCGGCCCCGATCCCGCTGGACGCCTTCGCCGAGGCGGTGGAGGGCGCCGTGTTCCGGCCCGAGAAGCGGCTGGTCCGCTCCGCGCTGGTGTGGGCGAACCGGACGGCGGGCCGCGACGGTCGCGCCGACGCCGCCGTGCTGGCCGTCCTGCCCCTGTTCCAGGCCGAGGACCTGGATCTGCGCGAGCGCGCGGTGAAGCTCGTCCGGAAGCACGCGGGCGCGGCGACCGTCGAGACGCGCGATGCGGCCCTCGGCGCGGCCGCGTCCCTGCCCGCCGACCTCCGCGCGCTGATTCCGGGGTTCGAGCCGTCCGTGGAGGGCGAGGAGCCGAGGGTCTTCGACCCGCTTCCGCCCTATTCGCCCCCGGTCGCGACGCCGCCGATCCGCTCGGCCGCCGAGCTGGTCGAGGCGATGACGACCGTCCTGGGCGGCACCGGATGGAACGGGTTCGAACGCGTCATGGCGGGCCTCGTCGAGTGCGCGTACCGGGACCCGGACGGCACGCGCGCGGCGGTGTCCGAGCTGGCGCAGGCCCAGCCCTGGTACTTCCGGGCTTTCGAGCCCAACCGCGAGGACGACCCGAGGCAACTGCTCGGACGCGCCGTCGATCGCCTCGGCAACCTCGGGCACGAGCCCGCCGGCGGGAAGCGCGCTCTCGCGGGCGCGCTGCGGGCGCGGCTCAGGCAACTGTCGAAGACGCCGCCGGAGCGCTGGGAGCGGCGCAACACCCAGCGCCCGGCGCCCATCCGGTTCCTGATCTGGCGGATGCTGGAGGCCGTCGAGGGCCTCGGCCGGACGCCGTTCCTGCTCGCCGTCCCGACCGAGGGGAACGGCCTGATCGCCCCGGACGTCCTGGTCGAGCGCGCCCTCCGGTACGAGGCGGACGGCCTGGAGATCGGCCGCGCGGACCTCGCGCAGGCGCTGCTGCGCACACCGCCGGAGGTGTCCGCGGAAGTGCTGAAGAAGGCCGGTGAGCTGCGGTCCGAGCGCGGGCGGGCGCTGGCGGAGCATCTCGGCGCGGACGTCCCGCCCAGCCCCGCGATCACGCTCGCGCCGGTCACCATCCGGCGCAGGGGCCACCCTTATTACAGCCGGCAGCAGCAGGAGGCCGTCCGGCTTCTGCCCACGGTCGTGCCGGCCGTCCCCGGCCAGGGCATCGCGGACGCGTGGCCGCTGTTCACGCTGCCCGACGGGGAGGGCTGGAGCTCGCTGCCGTCGCTGGGCTACTGGCCCGGGTACGACGAGCTGCCCCGGATCATGCCGACGCACCGCGAGGTCGCCGCCGCGCACCTGCTACCCGCCGTGTCCGGATTGCCGGAGATCGATGCGCAGTGGGCGCTCGACGCGGTGGACCACGCCGTCCTCGCCCTCGCCGAAGCGGACGGCCCGGCCGGGCCCGCGACGGCCGCCGTCCTCGCCTACGCGGCGTCCGCCAAGAAGGCCACGGCACGCGCGACCGCCCTGGAGGCGCTGCTCGTGCTGGCGTCCCGGAACCTCCTTCCCGCCGCCGACCTCGGCCGGACGATCGCGACGCTGGCCGGGCTGGGCGGCGTGAAGCTCAACCGGATCGTCGGCGTCCTGGCCGACGCGGCGCACGCGGGCGCGCACGCGGAGGTCTGGGAGGCCGCGCGCGAGGCGCTCCCGCCGCTGCTGGCCGCGTCGGCGACGGCGCCCGCGCCGCCGGGCCTCGGCGACCTGGTGCAGATCGCCGCGCGCTGCGCCGAGGCGCTGGGCGTCCGGGCCGACTTGCCCGGTCTCGCGGACACCGCGGCGCGCGGCGGGACGTCCCGGCTCGTCCGGGAGGCCCGGCGCCTCCAGCGGACCTTGGCGCGGGCCGGGTGAACCGTCGGTGGGGAGGCGTAGCGTGGACGCCGGCTTCGACGGAGAGGGGAGAGATGTCCGGAACTCTGGCGTTCGGTTCGCTCGACACGGCGCTCGGACGCCTGCTGGTGGCCGTGACCGAGACCGGCGTCGCCAGTCTCACCTGGCGCGACACGCCCGGCACCCGCGCGCGGACGGCCACGCAGCTCGGCCTCCCCGCCGTGGACGACCCGGACCGCACGGGCGAGGCGCTCGCGCAGCTCAAGATGTTCTTCGGCGGTGACCCGCACGCGTTCGACCTGCCGATCGACTGGCGGCTGACGAACCCGTTGCAGCGCCGGGTGCTGGAGACGCTGTACGAGCGGGTCCGCTGGGGTCAGACGATCACCTACGGCACGCTCGGCGAGCGCTCCGAGGCGGGCGTGAACGCGCAGGCCATCGGCCAGGTCATGGGCTCCAACCCGATCCCGCTCATCGTGCCGTGCCACCGCGTCGTGGCGTCCAACGGCATCGGCGGGTACAGCGGCGGCAGCGGCATCGAGGTGAAGCGCTGGCTGCTCACGATGGAGGGCTCGCTCCCCGCCACCCTCGACTGGTCGCTGGAAGACGGTCCCAGCGCCCTGTGACCGGCGCCCTGTGACCGCCGCCCTGTGACCGCCGCCCTGTGACCGGCGCCCGCTGATCGGCGCCCGGCCGCGGCCCCTCGCGGGGTCAGGGCGGGAGCAGGCGGCCGTCCTCGATGGTCAGGGTGCGGTCGACGAGGTCGAGGGCGCGTTCGTCGTGCGTCGCCACCAGCACGGACGCGCCGGTTTCGCGGGCGTGCTCGGCGAGGAGGCGCATGACGGCGCGGCCCCGCACGCGGTCGAGGCTGGCGGTCGGCTCGTCCGCCAGGAGCACGGGCGCGCCGGTGTAGAGCGCCTGCGCCACGCAGGCGCGCTGGCGCTCGCCGCCGGAGAGCCGGTCCGGGTGGCGGCGGGCCTTGGCGGCCAGGTCCACCGCCGCGAGCAGTCCGGCCGCGCGGGCGCGGTCGGCGCGGGTGATCTTGTATCCGGCGACGACGCGCCGCGCGAGCAGGTTCTCCTCGACCGTCAGGTACGGGATCAGCGAGCCCGCCTGGAGGACGAACGCGACGCGGCGGGCGACCCGATCCAGGCGCAGGCCCGCGATGTCCTCGCCGAGCACGCGGACGCGGCCGGACGTCGGGCGGAGCAGGCCGCCCGCGACGGCCAGCAGCGTCGTCTTGCCGGAGCCGCTCGGCCCGAGCAGCGCGGTCACCTCACCCGGCTTCAGGACGAGGTCGATGCCGTGCAGCACCTCGACGCCGCCGTAGGCGTGGTGGACGTCGCGCAGGTCCAGCGGGGCGGTGGCGGTCGCGGCGGTCATGCGTTCCTCCCGAGCGAGAGCAGCGGGTCGACGGTGAGCAGGCGGCGCACGGACGCGGCGGACGAGCCCAGCGCGAGCGCCGCGAGCAGCCCGGCCGAGACCGCGGCGGCGTCGCCGGGCAGCGAGAACGTCCCGGTGGGCATGGCCGCGCCGATCCCGGCGACGACCGCGAGCCCGAGCGCGACGCCGAGGACGGTCGTCAGCGCCACCTGCACGAGGTGGGAGCCGACGAGCAGCCGGGCCCGCGCGCCCGTGGCGCGCAGCACGGCGAGGCTCGGCTCCTTCTGCATCGTGAAGATCCAGAAGACCGTGCCGGTGAGCAGCGCGGTGACGGCGAGCAGGAACCCGCGGATCAGGTCGAGCGTGCCGGTCTCGGCGCTGTACCCCGGCACGGACTCGACCGCCGTCGCCTTGGTCACCGCGTCCGTGCCGGGGACGGCCGCGGACACGTCCCGGGCGAGGCGCGCGGCGTCGCCCGGCCCGGTCACCAGGTAAGCGCCGACGGCGGACGGCTGGACGCGCCGCCACACGCTCAACGGCACCTGCGCGACGGCCGTGTGCTGGATCGACCCGAGTTCGGCGAACCCGGCGACGGCCAGCCGCACTCCGCCGGGCTGCACGGTCAGCACATCACCCGGGCGCGCCTTGCCGTCCAGCGTCCGATCGAGCACGATGCCGCCCCCGGCGAGGGCGTGCGCTGCGAAGGGCGCGGACGGGGTGACGCCCATCAGGGCCAGCGGGAGCGACTCGCCGGAGGGCCCCTTGGCCTGCGCCATCGTCTGACCGATCGGCTGCACCGACGACACGCCGGGCACCGCCTTGATGCGCTCGGCGTCGGCGGCAGGGAGCGAACTGCGCGAGAGGGTCTTCTCCGCGCCCGCCGCGTAGACGACGACGTCCGCGGGGAGTTTCCGGAGGCCCGAGACCCCGGCGTCGCCGAGGCCCACGGCGAGCCCGGTGAGCATGAAGACCAGGAACGCGACGAGCCCCACCAGCAGGGCCGTGAGTCCGAACCGCACCCGGCCGTGCCTGATCTCGCGCCAGGCGAGGAACCACACGACGATCACATCCCTAAGTTTCCGACGATGCGTAGGCAAAGATACCTACGCGGCGTCGGAACGCCAACTTACCGACGCGACGTCGTGAAACGTAGAATGGCCGGGTGCCCAGAATCAGCGAGCCCACCGTCGCCGAGCACCGCGCCCGGCAGTTGCGGACCCTGCTCGACGCGGCCCGCGCGCTCGTCGCCGAGGAGGGCATCGAGGCGCTGTCCCTCGCCGCGCTCGCCCGGCGCGTCGGGCTGTCCCGGCCGAGCCTCTACGAGTACTTCCGCTCGAAGGACGACCTGGTCGCCGCGATCGTCGAGGAGGAGCTGCCGCGCTGGGCCGCCCTCGTCGAGCAGGCCCTCACCGGCCCGCCGGACCTGGTCGGCAAGGTCGGCGCGTACGTCCGCGCCCAGCTCGAGGTGATGACGGACGGCCGCCACGCCGCCGCCGTCCAGCTCGTCGAGCACGCGCTCGCCGAACCCGCCCGCGAACGCATCCGCGACGGCCACGCCCAGCTGCTGCGTCCCCTCGCGGACGCCCTCAAGGACGCGGGCATCCCCGATCCCGAACTGCGCGCCGCCCTCGTCCAGGGCATCGTGGACGCCGCGGCCTCCCTCGCCACGCGCACTCCCGCCGCGGCTGAGACGGTCGTGGAAGCGGCCGTCGCCCAGGCCGTCCACGGCCTGACGCCGCCACCCGCCTGAAGCACCGGCCGCCGGGCGGCTGCGGCGCGGTCAGTAGGTGATGCCGGTCAGCTTCTCGGACTCCTCCCACAGGCGGCGGGCGACGGGGAGGCTGTTGGCCTGCGGCGGGGGCGTGACCTTGGCCGGGGCGCCCCGGTACTGGAACAGGCGCGGGCCGTAGCAGGCGCCGGGGGTCACGTCCGGGACGACGGCCGCGTACAGGATCGGCAGGGCGCCCATCGCGGCGGACTGGGCCAGGACCGCGTTGCCCAGCGTGGCCAGGCGCTCGGCCAGGTGGCGGCCCGCCATGCGCGGGCCCGCGGTCTGGAGGTTGGTGGCCGCGAAGCCTGGGTGGGCGGCGACGCTCGTCACGTCCGGGACGCGCCGGGCGAGTTCCTTGGCGAACAGCAGGTTCGCGAGCTTGGACTGCCCGTAGGCGAGCCACCGGCGGTAGCCGCGCTCGCCCTGGAGGTCGTCGAAGCGCATCCGTCCCGTCCAGGCGACGCCGCTGGTCACGGTGACGACGCGGGGGGCGGGCGCGCGGCGCAGGGCGGGCAGCAGGAGGCCGGTCAGCGCGAAGTGGCCGAGGTGGTTGGTGCCGAACTGCATCTCGAAGCCGTCGGCCGTGGTGCGCTTCGGCAGGGCCATCACGCCCGCGTTGTTGACCAGGACGTCGATCGGCTCGTCCCCGCGCCGCCGCGCGAACGCGCGGACGGAGGCGAGGTCGGCCAGATCGAGGGAGGCGAGCGCGAGGTCGGCGTCCGGCGCGGCGGCGCGGATCCGGTCGAAGGCCGCCTGGCCGCGCTCGGCGCTGCGGCAGGCGAGCGTGACGGCCGCGCCGTGCCGGGCCAGCTGGAGCGCGGTGTGGAAGCCGAGCCCGCTGTTGGCGCCCGTCACGACGGCGCTCCGGCCCCGCAGGTCGGGAATGTCCGCCGCCGTCCAGCCGCTCATGGTGCACCTCCGCGTCTCGTCCGACTTCCAGTCCGACCCCGAGTCCGACCTCAAGCTAGACGCGAGGTCGGACGGCGACAAGGTGACGCATGCCACGGGTCGCCCGGGCGGACGGCGCGGGGCGAGGGCCGGGAGAGGCGGTGTCGGGGCAGGCCGGGCCGCCGGTGGCGCGGGCCGGGAGCCCGCGCCGCGGCGGCGGAAGTGGCTCAGGAGGCGGGCAGCGTCTTCTCGATCGCGGTGACGACCTCGTCCGACTCCGGGTCGGTCTGCGGGGAGAAGCGGGCGGCGACGGCGCCGTCCGGGGCGATGAGGAACTTCTCGAAGTTCCAGCGGATGTCGCCGGTGTGGCCCTCGGCGTCGGGGACGTCCACGAGACCCTGGTAGAGCGGGTGCCGGTGCTCGCCGTTGACCTCGATCTTCTCGGTCATCGGGAACGTGACGCCGTAGGTGGTGGAGCAGAACTGCTCGATCTCCTCCGGGGTGCCCGGTTCCTGGCCCATGAACTGGTTGCACGGGACGCCGAGGACGGTGAAGCCCCGCTCGGCGAACCGCTCCTGGAGCCGCTCCAGGCCCGCGTACTGGGGGGTGAGGCCGCACTTGGAGGCGACATTGACGACAAGGACGGCCTTGCCCCGGTACTGCCCGAGGTCCGCGGACCCACCCCGCAGACCGTCGATCTCTACGTCGAAGACAGACATGGGGTGATCCTAGGACGGTCTCCGGCGGGTCGCCCGCACCGGGAGCCGTCCCGCCCGCCCCGCCGGCGCGCCGGCGCTGGGACGGGCGCGGACCGTCAGGTGCCCAGCGCGTTCACGAACGAGGAGAGCTGGCTGCCCGCCCGGCCGAGCTGGGTGAACGCGTTGTTGACCACATGGGCCGCAGCGGTGGGTGAACTCAGCAGGTAGAAGATGACAAAGGCGATGGCCACATAGCGGAGGTTCTTCTTCATCCCGAACGCCGTCCCTGTAGTAGCGCAGCGACACACTGACCCGATCCAATTGTGCCCGTCTGCGGCTGGCCGCTAAGCGGGATTTTACTGTGAGGATCCCGCCCGCGCTCGCCCGCGAGTGGGCGGGATCCCTTACCCCGTAGGCGAAACCGTCTCCCACCTGGGGTTCGGCGACGAAACCGGATGCGGAACCCGGTTCGAAAAGACGGCGTCCCCGCCGCACCGCCGCACCCGCCCCGAACAAGAAACCCGCAGGACTCCCCAGGAATCCGCCGGACCATGCGACGCGCGTCCGGTCAGGCGTCGCGGAGGGCGCCCGGAGTTGCCGGGAAGGGGGGCCGACGCGAGAAAAGCCCCGCGCCCTTCCACGGGCACGGGGCTGGGTGAACGCCCCCGCTACGGGACGGCACCTCGGACCGAATACGGATGGCCGCTCGGGCCGGCTACGCCATGGCGCTGACGAACTGCGAGAACGACTCCGCAGCTCCTCCGAGACCTCCGATGGCGCTGTTCACCAGGTTGGCCGCGCCCTCGGGCCTGCTCACGACGTACCAGACCACGAAAGCGATCGCGGCCAGCTTGAGATGTTTCTTATTCATGGCCCCCACCCTCTGCGATGAAGCTACTACCCAGAGTAATGCCCCGTGCCGGGCCGGGGTGCCTCAACGCAACGTAAAGACCACGTCAGTCCGTGGCCCGGGGGATCAGCCCTCGCCGCCGCCGTGCCTGGTCAGGTAGTCGATGTAGACCGGGCGCAGCGCCCGCCCCAGCTCGCCCTCGCCGGAGTGCGCGGCCTCCTGGAGCAGTGACAGGCTGTGCAGCATGTCGTACTCGGCGCGCTCCTCGTCCCCGAGGGACGCCGCTGCGGCCGGGATCGCCCGCAGCAGCTCCCAGAGGAACTTCACGTCGTGGTGGTCCCGGGCGTGCTTCACGGCCCGGTCGTGCAGTTCGGCCGTGGACAGCGAATCCAGGATGGCGGCGGCGTTCTCATGGGACATGCGCCGACTCTATCCGTCCGACGCCTCTGTCCGTCCGACGCGTCGGTCCGTCCGAAGCGTCCCGCTTCCCGCCGACACCGGCGAGTCACTTGGTGACGACGTCCTTCGGGATCGGCTTGCCGTCCTTGAGCGCGCCGAAGAGCCGGCCCGCCCGCGTCCTGTCCCAGGTGATGTAGGAGCCCGCGGCGGCGCTGCTGCCGGTGCCGCCGATCGGGACGGTCGTGGTGACGCCGTCGCCGCCGGTCACGCCGCGCATCGCCCACATCATGCGGACCAGGTCGTACAGGTGGTCGCCGTTGTCGACGCGGAAGTTGCTGGTGGCGTGCAGCGCCAGCGGGACGCTGTCGAACGGGTTGAGCATGACGCCCGGGCTCGTCGCCTTCTTCATCAGCGCGCCGAAGAACTGGCGCTGGTGCTCGACGCGTTCGAGGTCGGCGCGGGCGAACTTGCGGGTGCGGACGTAACCGAGCGCCTGCTTGCCGTCGAGGTTCTGGCAGCCGGGCTGGAGGTCGAGGCCCGCCTTGGGGTCCTTCATCCGCTCCTTGACGCAGATGTTCACGCCGCCGATGGCGTCCACGACGCCGACGAAGCCGCCGAACCCGATCTCGGCGTAGTGGTCGACGTGCACGCCGGTCGCCTGCTCGACGGTCTGGACGAGCAGCTTCGGCCCGCCGAAGGCGAACGCGGCGTTCAGCTTGTTCGAGCCGTGGCCGGCGATCGGCACGTAGGAGTCGCGCGGCAGGCTGATCAGGGACGTCCCGCCGGCGCCGTAGTGCAGCAGCATCATCGAGTCGGTGCGGCGGCCCTCGGCGTGCCCGGTGGCGAGGTCGTTCTCCTGCGAGCGGCTGAGGCCCTCGCGGCTGTCGGAGCCGACGATCAGCCAGTTCGTGCCCGGCGTGTCGGACACGCGGCCGGGGTAGTCGGCGAGGACGTCCTCCCGCTTGAGCCGCGAGTCGAGGTAGAAGTAGCCGCCGACCACGAGCAGGACGAGGACGAGGACCACCACGCCCAGCACCCTGGGCCAGCGCCTGCGGCGCCGCCGGGTCGGCGGGACGCGGCCGTCCTGCGGGCCGGGGGCGTACGGATCCCGAGGCCCGGCGTAGGGGTCGTGGCCCCCGGCCGGCGCTCCCTGATGCACGTCGCTCCTCCTGTCTCGCGCCCGGCTCTCGGTCCGGGTTCCGTCTGGACATCGACCCTAGACAACGCCGCGCGGGCACCGCGTCCCACTGGCGCATGATTGTCCCGACCGTCCGGTCATCTCGTCATATGACACGCGGTCGGAAAGCCTGGTACTTCCGGCGCACGCCCCCTGGTACGGACGGACGCCCCCGAAAGGTTGCCTTCCCGATCTGCCGGACGGATCACCTTACACAGTCGAGCGCCTACAGGTAGTGCCCATGCCCCGGTTCGTCGTCCTTCGGGGGCCGCGGGGCGGGCGGCAGGTCCTCCGGGCGCAGCAGCGTGACCTCGGCGGAGGCCGGCCCGTCGCCGGGGTGCTCGCCGGTGATCCGCTGCGCCTGGCGGGCGATCGCGGCGTCCAGCAGGTTCCGGACGAACCGGGCGTTCCCGAACTCGGGCCCGCGCGGCTGCGCGGCGATCCGGCGCCGGACCGCGCCGAGCAGCCCGTCCGCGAGCCGGAACCCGGCGGACCCGGCCATCGACTCGAAGATCGCGACGAGCTCGTCCTCGCTGTAGTCGGGGAAGCTCAGCACGCGCGGGAACCGGTCCCGCAGCCCCGGGTTGGACGACAGGAACCGCTCCATCGGCTCGGCGTACCCGGCGACGATCACGACCAGGTCGGCGCGGTGCTCCTCCATCAGCCGCAGCAGCTCCGCCACCGCCTCCGGGCCGAAGTCGGCGCGGTCGCCGCCGCTCCCGGCCGCGGCCAGGGTGTACGCCTCGTCCACGAACAGGACGCCGCCGAGCGCGCGCTCGACCGCCGCCCGCACCCGCGGCGCGGTCTGCCCGACGTACTCGGCGACCAGGTCCGCGCGGGTGACCTCGACCAGGTGCCCGGACGACAGCAGGCCGAGCCGCGCGTACACCGCCGCGATCAGCCGCGCGACCGTCGTCTTCGCGGTGCCCGGATTGCCGGTGAAGACCATGTGCCGCGCCGGGGCGTTCTGCGTCAGCCCGGCGTCGCGGCGGATCGGCTCGGCCCGCGCCTCGGCGGCCAGCGACCTGACCTCGGCCTTCACCGGTTCCAGCCCGACCAGCGCCTCGATCGCGGCGACCGGGTCGCCGGGCAGCGCGTCGCGGGCGGGGCCGAGCGAGTCGGGGACGTCGGCGAGCAGGATCTCGTCCAGCGACTCGGTCTCGTCCACGACGCCGTCGGCGAGGACGCGGCGCCCCTGCAACGCCACCGACCGGTCGAGGAGGTCGACCATCAGCCGGGCGTTGCCGAAGCCCCGCTCGCGCGGCGTCGCCCGGACGAGCCGTCCGACCTTCCCGAGGACGCCGTCGGCGAGCGCGAACCCGGCCTCGGCCGCGCGGCGCGCGAACACCTCGACGAGCTCGCCGTCCGACAGGTCCGGGAAGCGGACGACGCGCGGGAACGTCGCGGCCAGCTCCGAATGCGACCGCAGCAGCCCGTTCAGCTCGGCCTCCGGGCCGGTGAGGACGACGAGCAGGTCGTCCGGGTGGGACTGGACGGCCGAGAGCAGCACGTCCACGGCCTCGCGTCCGCGCGCGCCCTCGGCGGTCGCGAACACGTGCACGTCCCGCACCAGCAGGACGCCGCCGCTCGCGCGCTCGACGGCCGCGCGCACCTTGACGGCGGTCTCGCCCGGGAACTCCCCCACCAGGTCGGCCCGGTCGGTCTCGAACAGCGCGCCGGTGGAGAGCATGCCGAGGTCGGCGTACATCCGTCCGAGGGCCCGCGCCACGCGGCTCTTCCCCGTCCCGGGGTTGCCGGTGAAGACCAGGTGCCGCGGCCGGGACGCGAGCGGCATCCCCGCCTCCCGCCGCAGCCGCTCCGCGCGCGCCTCGGCGACCAGCGCCTCGACCTCGCGCTTGACCGCCTCGATCCCCACGCACGCCGCCAGCTCGACCTCCGGATCGGCCGCAGCCGTCTCGGCCGCCCCACCCGGCGTGATCCGCCCCGGAAGATCCGCCACCGTGAGAACGAGCTCCCCAGCCGCCTCCCCCCGCCCGCTCTCGCCCCCGGCGTGAGCGGCAGACGACCCCCGCTGCGCGGCCTCGTCACGAGCGCTCCCGCCCTGCGTCGCGGAAGAACCCCGCTGCGCGGCCTCGTCACGAGCGCTCGCACCCTGCGTCGCGGAAGAACCCCGCTGCGCGGCGTCGTCGCCCCGCGCGGACACCTCCCCCCGCGCGGACACCTCCCCCCGCGCAGTCCCGTCGCCCCGCGCAGTCCCGTCGCCCCGCGCAGTCCCGTCGCCCCGCGCAGTCCCGTCGCCCCGCGCAGTCCCCTCGCGCTGGGCGGGCTCGTCGTCGGCGGGCGGGGCGGCTGAGGCGGTCGAGCGCCGGCGGGCGGCGGATACGGATTCGGCGGCGAGGTAGTCGGCGAGGCGCGCGCCGCGGAGGTTCCCGCGCGGAGGGGTGCGGACGAGCAGGACGCCTGCGGCGCGCGTCACGTCCGGGGCGGCGGTCGCGCCGCGGCGCTCGGCCGCGCGGCGGAAGAGCTCGCCGAGGTGCTCCTCGGTGAGGTCGCGCGTGCGGACGACGTCGAAGGCGCGTACGAGGGCGGGGTTGAGGTCGAGGAGGCGGCGGTCGCCGTTCGTGCGGCAGAGCGCGACGACGTCCAGGGCGGGCGAGCGGGCGATCAGGCGGCGGAGCTCCTCGACGGCGGCGGGGCCGCAGCGTTCGGCGGAGGCGAGCCGCTCCAGGTCGTCCACGACGAGCAGCAGGCGCGTCTCGACGCATTCGCGCACGCGCGCGGACAGCAGCATCACCGCGTCGCTCACGCCGACCGACGCGAACATCTGGTCGGACACCCACAGCGCGGAGCGCACGGCGCCGAGGCGCGCGAGGCTCTCGGCGAGGAGGTCGGCGGCGTCGGTGCGTCCGGTGCCCTCGGGTCCGGCGATCAGGAGCCGGACGGGACGCCTTCCGGCGGCGCGGTCGGCGAGCGCGACGCGCATCGCGCGGACGAGTTCGGCCTGCCCGACGATCGGCTCGACGTCGATGGGGTCGGCGGGGGCCGTCCGGCCGGTGTCCGCCTCGTCGCGCGCGGCGGGGCGTCCGACGGGGTGGCCCGCGAGCCTGTCGCGCAGCGGGTTCGGGACGCGCCGGACGGCGAAGAGCCGCCGCAGGTCCTCCTGGAAATGGCCGACGGGCAGGCGGCAGCGCGGGTTCACCGCGACGCCCGGCAGCCCCTGCACGGCCCCGGTCACGCGCGCGGCCATGTCGAGCCACGCGCGGCACGCGTCCGCCTCGCCCGCGACGAGCCCGCGCGCGAGCCAGCCGCGCAGCCGGAGCTGCCAGAGGTCGGGGTCGAACTCCTCCGCCTCGGCGGTGAGCCGGTCGGCGACGTCGCCGTAGCCGTCCGCGCCGAGCGGGACGGCCAGCTCGGCGGGCGCCTCCGCGACCTCGCCCGCCGCGAGCAGCCGCGCGAACGCCACCTCGAACGGCTCCGCGCCGTGCGCCGCGCGGGTCAGCCGCTCGTGCGCCGCCGCGAGCCCGTCGCAGGCCCACGCCAGGTACCCGACCGGCCCGGCCAGCTCGGGCAGGACGGCCAGCTCCTCGGCGGTCAGCTCGGCGGTCCAGACCTCCTCCAGCCGGTCGCGCGGCGCGCTGAGCGCCAGGTCGCGCAGCGCCGGCCGCTCGGCGAACCGGTCGAACAGCCCGGCGAGCGCGAGCCGCCGCTCCTCCAGCGGCGCGAGCCCGGCCAGGACGTCCAGCGCGGCGCGGCCGAGCTCGAACATGACGGCGCGCCGGTCCGGGTCGTCCCCCGCGGGCTCGGGCAGCCACAGGCCGGGCGGACGCCACCGTCCCCCCTGCGAGAACCACGCCAGCGGATGCCGGACCGGCGCCTCGGGATCGGCGAGCAGGTCGCCCAGCAGCTCGAAGTCGACGTCCCCGCGGTTGCCCGCGCGCACCGCGCCCGCCCCCAGCAGGAACGTCAGCAGCGACCACAGCTCGGCCCCCGCCGCGGACGTCCCGGACCCGTAGAAGTCGCTGAGCCGCCGCGTCAGCACCACCGCCCGCTCGTCGGCGTTGAAGGCGACCGCGCGCTCGCGCATCTCCTTGTAGAGCCCGTCGGGCCGCCACGGACCGGACGCGTACACGTCCAGGACGGGCTCGTCGGTCAACAGCAACTGAAGGTGATCCGGAAGCCGCGGGGAGTCCACGACAGCACTGTACTGACGTCCGGACCGCTCCACGGGGCTTCCGTAACCGCCCCGCCACCGGCCGCACGGCGCCCTCCGCCGGCGCCCGACGCCTGACATGCGCCTTCGCCCGAAAGGCCTTCAGCCGAGCCCTGAGGCCCCCGGTCGCCCGCGGCCGGGTCAGCCCACGGGTTCCCGGTCGGGCGAGGTGAGGCCGGACGCCGTGGGCGGGACGAGCGGGAGCGGCTCGGGGCGCTTGGCCACGCGTCCGTCGCCGGACGAGCGGCCGGTGGCGCGGCGGCCGATCCACGGGAGCAGGTAGGTGCGCGCCCAGTGGACGTCCTCGCGGCGCTGGGTCAGCCAGTCGGCGACGTCGAGCGGCTCCCACGGCTCGCGCCAGTCGCCCTCCGCCGGGACGCCGATCACCTCGGCGACGCGCAGGGCGAGCCGCCGGTGGCCCTCGGACGACAGGTGCAGCCGGTCCTCGTACCAGGCGCGCGGGTCGTTGAACACGGGCATCAGCGACCACAGGTCCACGACGTCGCAGCCGCGCCGGTCGGCGATGGCGCGCAGGTGCATGTTGTAGGTGGCGGCCTTGCCGCGGATGCGCCGTCCCGACCGCAGGCCGCGGGTGTCGAACCCGGTGAACAGCACGACGCGCGCGCCCGTCCCGCGCAGGGTGCGGACGGCCTCGTCGAACTCCACGGCCAGCGCGTCCGGGTCGCCGCCCGGACGGATGATGTCGTTGCCGCCCGCGCAGAAGGTGATCAGGTCGGGCTTCAGCTCGACCGCGCGCGGCACCTGGTCCTCGACGATCTGGCGCAGCAGCTTGCCGCGCACCGCGAGGTTGGCGTACCGCAGGCCGGGGTTGTGCGCGGCGAGGTGCTCGGCCACCCGGTCGGCCCAGCCCCGGAACACGTCGTCCTCGCCGGGCACGGGGTCGTTGAGCCCCTCGGTGAAGCTGTCCCCGATCGCGACGAAGGTGTCGATCCGCCGCCCGCCCCTGTGCTCCGCTTCGCTCATCGCCGTTCCTCGTGCAGGTGCCGATACTGTTCGCGTAACTAATGATGCAGCCTGCATATTTCCCTACGCGACCGTAGTGACCGCCCCCGGACACACCGTGACCCCAAACCCAAGCCACCACGGGCCCCCCACGCCCCCAAGCGCGCAGGGCCAAGCCCCAGCCCGACACAAACACGTGACCACCCGCGCGAGGCAACACCTGGACCGGCGCGACTGCGCGACCAGGCGCGCGGGGTGAGACCCAGCCCAAACCGAGCGCGCGACCAAGCACGCGGGCTGAGCCGCAGACCAGCACGAGCGCGCGACCAACGGCGCGAGGTTGAGCCCCGGACCGGCACCAGCGCGTGACCAAACGCGCGAGGGTAAGCCCCAGACCGGCACGAGCGCGCGACCAAGCGCGCGGGCTGAGACCTGAACCGGCGCGAGCGCGCGACCAAGCGCGCGGGGGGTAAGCCCCAGCCCGACACGAGCGCGTGACCAAGCGCGCGGGGTGAGACCTGAACCGGCGCGAGCGCGTGACCAAACGCGCGCGGGTGAGCCCAGCCCGACACGAGCGCGTGACCAAGCACGCGGGGTGAGACCTGAACCGGCGCGAGCGCGTGACCAAACGCGCGCGGGTGAGCCCAGCCCGACACGAGCGCGTGACCAAGCACGCGGGGTGAGACCTGAACCGGCGCGAGCGCGTTACCAAACGCGCGGGGCGACGCCGAAGGCGAGCCCCGCGCGTTTGATCGCGAAGCGATGCCGCGCTCGCACGAGCGTCCGGGCCGCGCCCGAGCCGCTAGGCGAGGACGCGGAGCCGGAGGCTCAATAAACACAGCCGGAGGCTCAATGAACTCAGCGCGCTGGACTCACCATGGAGAGGGCGTGCTGCACCAGGGTGATGAGGACGGCCTTCGTGGACTCGCGGTTGCGGGCGTCGCACTCGACGATCGGGACGTGCGCGCTGACCGAGAGTGCCTCGCGGATGTCCTCCACGGCGTACTGGAACTCGCCGTGGAAGCCGTTGACGCCGACGACGAACGGGAGGCCCAGTTCCTCGAAGTAGTCGACGGCCGCGAAGCAGTCGGCCAGGCGGCGGGTGTCGACCAGGACGACGGCGCCGATGGCGCCCTTGACCAGGTCGTCCCACATGAACCAGAAGCGGTGCTGGCCCGGGGTGCCGAACAGGTACAGGATCAGCTCGCTGTCGAGCGACACGCGGCCGAAGTCCATCGCGACGGTGGTGGTCGTCTTGTCGGGCACCGCCGACAGGTCGTCCACGTCCGCGCTCGCGGCGGTCATGACGGCCTCGGTGGTGAGCGGCATGATCTCCGACACCGAGCCGACGAAGGTGGTCTTGCCGACGCCGAAGCCGCCGCCGACGACGATCTTGACCGAGGTCAGCTCCGGCCCGTCCCCGGGCGCGGCCGGAGCCGACGGCTGGTCATAGCTTCCGAAGCCCACTCAGAACCCTCTCAAGCAGTCTGATGTCCGGCTGCGCGCCCGCGGGCCGGGACTGGTGCAGCCGCAGCAGGCCCTCCAGGGCCATGTCGGCGACGAGGACGCGGGCGACGCCGAGCGGCAGCCGCAGCAGCGCCGACACCTCGGCCACCGACCGCGCCGTCCGGCAGATGTCCATGATCGCCCGGTACTCCGGGGTGAGCGAGGAGATGTCGCGCGGCGGATGCGGCGCCGCCGTCACCATCGCCTCGATCGCGAGGTCGTACCGGGGCCGGGTCCGGCCGCCGGTGACCGCGTAGGGGCGCACGAGCGAGCTGGACTCGCCGCCCGGCTCCGCGCCCTGCCGCGCCCCGGGCGCGCGGCCCGGGCCGAGGGGCGGTTGCTGCCCGTGTGCCGGGTAACCGCCGCTGTGCCCGCCGCGTCCGCCCTGGGGGACGTCACCGTGCCAGCCGCCCGGCGGGCCGCCGCCCGGTCCGGGACCGAAGGAACCACCTTGATCCATCGCACCGACCTCCGTGTTCAGGGTCCGCTAGTACCGGGCGGGGCCGGCGCCCATGCCCGACACGGGAGGTCCGGCGTAGGGGGGCTGCTGCTCGGCGTTGCGCAGCGCCGGGGTCAGCACCCGGCCGACGCGCTCCACCAGCAGCGTCATCTCGTAGGCCACCAGGCCGAGGTCGCAGTCCGGCGCGGCCAGCACCGCGAACACCGAGCCGTTGGCGATGGACATCACGAACAGCAGCCCGCGGTCCATCTCCACGACGGTCTGGTTCACCCCGCCCGCGTCGAAGATCTTCGCCGCGCCCTGGGTGAGGCTCATCAGCCCCGAGGCGATCGCCGACAGCTGGTCGGCGCGCTCGGGCGGGAACCCCGCCGAGTACGCCATCGGCAGTCCGTCGGAGGAGACCACCACGGCGTGCGCGACCTTCGGGACACGGTCCGCGAAGTTCGTCACCAACCAGTTGAGATCCTGCCCGCTCACCGCGTGCCTCCTGTCTCTCCGCCGCTCCTGCGCGACGGATCTTCGCCTGTAGTGCCGTCCGCGGGGCCGCCCCCGCCGGGCAGGTCGGGGGTCGCGCCGCGCGCCTCGGTGCGTCCGCGCTGGACGCCGCGCTGCAGGCTCGCGAACCTGTTGCGGACGGTGTCCGCGGGCGGGCCGGCGGCCGGCCGCGCCGGACCGGCCGGTGCGCCCGGCTGCCCGCCGGCACCCCTCATCGGAGCGGCGCCGTTCGCCGGCGCGGCCTGAGCGCCGTTGCCGTTGGCGCCGTTGCGCGCGCCCACCGCGCCGGGCACCCGGTTGCGGCCGGGCACCCGCTTGGGCAGGCCGGCGCGGGTCTGCTTGTCGGCGACCGGCTCGCGCAGCGCCTCGACGGCCTGGAAGGCCTCGTCGGCCGGGGACGACCAGCCCTTGACCGGATCGGCGGACTCGCCCGAACCGCGCTGGAACCACTCCGACTGCATCGCCTCGAAGATCGGCGAGCGGGCGGGACGGCCCGGCGGACGCTGGGGCGCGGGAGGCGGCCCGGTCTCGGCGGCGCGCGCGGCCCCGGCGGGCGGCGACGCGGGCGGCGCGGCCGGCGGTCCGGCCTGCGGCGCGACGGGCGCCCGGTCGGGGCGCTGCCTGGTCGGGGGCCGGTTCGTCTGCTCCGGAATGGCGTCCTCCGGGTTGTTCGTTTCCTCCGGGATGGCACTGACCGGGCCGGTGTCCCAGGAGAACGCACGGCGGGCCGGGGCCGGCTCGGACGTCTCGGAACGCTGCGGCAGCGGCGCCGTGACGCCGGGGTCTCCGGCGTACGGCTCGGCGGCGGGGGTCCGGTCCGCGGGGGCGGACCGGTCTGCGTGCGTGCGGTCGAGCGGAGCGCGGTCGATCGTACGGTCGATCGGCGCGCGGTCCGCGAGCGTGCGGTCCGCATGCGGGGTGTCGTGGTGGCGGCCGTCCGGCTGCGGGACGTCGTGCCGGCCGTCCTGGCGCGGGACGTCCTGGCGCGGGCCGTCGTGCCCGAGGTCGTCGTGGCCGGACGCGGGCCACGCGCCGGACGCGGCGGGCGCCACCGAGGCGCGCGGGTCCTGGCCGGACCGGTCGCTCGGCTGGAAGACGTTGTCGGACGGCGTGCCCACACCGGGCAGCTGCGCGCCGGGGCGGCGCACCGGCAGGCCGGTGGAGCTGCTGCGGGACGGCTCGTCCTCGCCGTGCGGCGCGGGCGGACGCGTTCCCGCGCCGTCGCCGGGACCGTCCGCGCGTGAGTCCGTACGGGAGTCCATGCGGGGGTCCATGCGCGGGTCGTGGCGCAGGTCCATGCGGTCGTCCGCGCCGCCGTAGCCGAGGTCGCGCTGGTCGCCGGTGCCGCCGAAGACGGGCTGCGGACCGGTGTCGCCGAAGCGGCGGCCGGGCTGCCCGTCGAAGCGGGTGCCGTTCTCGCCGAAGCGCGGCGCGCCGGGGGCCTCGGCGCCCGGGTGCGCGCCGTTCTGGTAGGCGCCGCTCGGGTGGTCGCCGAAGCCGGGACGGTCCTCGACGGCGGTCGCGGCCGGGGCGGCGAGCGCCGGGACGGGCCCGCCTTCGAGCTGCGCCGTGCCGCCGGCCCCGCGGGTGCCGACGCTGGCGTTGTCGACCGGGCTGACGACGTGGTCGGGCAGCATGACGAACGCGGTGAGGCCGCCGCCCTGCGCGGCGCGCAGCTCGACCCGGATGCCGTGCCGGATGGCCAGGCGGCCGACCACGAACAGGCCCATGCGGCGGGCCGCGGAGAAGTCGATGACCGGCGGGTTCGCCAGGCGCCAGTTGGCCTGGTCGAGCTCCTCGGCGGTCATGCCCACGCCGTTGTCGGTGATCTGGAGCATCGCGCCGCCGCCGCTGAGCCGCTGGCCGGAGACGGTGACGCGGGTGCGGCCGTCGGAGAAGACGGTGGCGTTCTCGACCAGCTCGGCGAGCAGGTGGACCAGGTCGTTGACGACCGGGCCGGCGACGGTCATGTCGCCGTGCACCCGGACCTCGACCCGCTCGTACTGCTCGACCTCCGACAGCGAGGCGCGGACGACGTCGATGAACGGGACCGGCCGGTTCCACCGGCGGGCCTGGTCCTGGCCGCCGAGGACCAGCAGGTTCTCGTTGTTGCGGCGCATGCGGGTGGCGAGGTGGTCGAGCCGGAACAGGTTGCTCAGCTGCTCCTCGTCCCGCTCGCTCTGCTCCAGCTCCTCGATGAGCTGGAGCTGGCGCTCGATGAGGGTCTGGCTGCGGCGCGAGAGGTTGACGAACATCGCGTTGATGTTGCCTCGCAGGACGGCCTCGTCGGCCGCCAGCCGCACCGCCTCGCGGTGGACCTCGTCGAACGCGCGGGCCACCTGGCCGATCTCGTCGGTGGAGTCGACGTCGATCGGCTCGACCTCGATGCCCTGGGCGGCGGCCTCCGGGTCGCGAAGCCGGTCGACCAGGCCGGGCAGCCGGGTGCCGGCGATCTCCAGCGCGCCGTCCTTCAGCCGGCGCAGCGGCCGGACCAGCGAGCGGGCGACGCCGAAGGTGAACAGCAGGACCAGGATGAGGACGCCGGCGACGACCGCGCCCTGGGCGTACACCGACTGCTGGGCGTCGCTCTTGCGCTGCCCGGCGGTCGTGATGATGCCGTCGATCATGCTGCGCTGCACCGAGTACATCTTGTCGACGGTGCCGGTCATGGCCTTGCGCCATTCCTCGCCGTCGTTGCCGCCCTTGACGAGGCGGAGCTTGCTGCCGCGCAGGCTCTCGGTCAGCGCCCGCTCGCGGAACTCGGCGGCGCGGTCGACGTCGGGGCCGGTGACGGTGTCGTCGTACAGCTGGCGCTGGGGCAGCCGGGCGGCGGTGCGGAAGTTGGCGAGGTCGCCGTCCATCTGCGCGCGGCCGTCGAGCAGGTTGCGCAGGCCGTCGGTGTCGAGGCGGCCGACGTTGGCGCCCGCGAGCAGCACGGCGCGCTGCCGGGACGCCTGCTCGGCGGCGCGGCTGAGCGCGGCGAGCGCGCGGGTGTCGGAGGTGAGCTGGGCGTCGTTGGTGGCGCCGGAGATGTCGTCCAGGTAGCCGATGACCTCGCCGAGCATCTCGCTGTACTTGGTGGTCACGGTGTCGGCGGGCACCCGCGCCTGGGTGAGCTGGCGCAGCGCGGTCAGGCCGTCCAGGCGGGTGACCAGGGCGCGGACGTCGTTGTCGCCGTCGGACGACACGACCGTGTCCACCCGGCGGCGGACCTCGGCGGCGATCCGGTCGACCTTGGCGTACTGCTGGTCGATGGGCGCCTTGCCGGAGGCGGGCCGTCCGGCGGCGATGTAGCCGGCCGACAGGTCGCGCTCGGTGCCGAGCTCGTGGACGAGGTCGGTGACGCTGCCGCCGAGCCGGGCCATCCGCTCGACCTTGGCGTAGTCCTTGGCGTCCTGGTCGGCGCTGAGGACGCGCAGCCCGCCGAGGACGACCGCGACCGCGGTGGGGATGAGGATCAGGGCGACCAGCCGGACCGGCACGCGCCAGTTCGACGGCCGGAGCCTGCTGCCGCCCCCGCGTCGGTTCTGCGCGGCCGGGGCGCTCGCGCCGCCCGCCGGGCTTTCTGGAGCCGCCCCCGGCTCGGTCCGGTCCCCGGGTACGGGTCGGTCGCCGGGCACGGCTCGGGAGCCCCCTGCCCGGGAGCCTTCGTCCGGCAGGGCCTCCGATGCCGGATCGCCCGCTCGATTGCGCACTTGGCGTTTACACCCTCTCACTTACTGTGCCGTTCACGGCCGCCCCTCCGCGGAAGCCGGGGTCCTGGCGCCGCGTGGCGGACGAGACCGACGAACGGGGCGCTTTAGGCACGCGCCACCGCGGGACGCCCTCCGCTGCGCCCGACATTGGAGCACATTAGGGGAAACGCCGCAAAGAGATGCACCACTTGGTGATCTTTGGGGGCTGACCTCGCGAAACGCGCGTGCTATGTCCGATTTGGCACTCGGTGTCCCCCGACAAAGCACCCGAACGGGTCCACACCGAGCGCCTCGGCTCCGCTACTCGGAGTAGAAAGCGCACCATCTCCGAGCCCCCGCGAAGCGCATACGGCGGCACAATCCCAGTCGCCCGCAAGCCCCATCCCCGACAGGTTTCCGATCACATTTCCGCATCCTTTTTCCGCTCACCGGAAGACGTCCTCGAACAATTGTTCGAACTGCAAGTGGATTGCGCCGATACGCTCCTGATTGCGATATGGTCCGACCGCTGTCGATCAAGTAGAACCAGCTCGGTCGGCACACGGCGCCGGTGCCCACCCCCCTGGCCGCACCGCCCGCCGCACCCTCCAAGTACCGAAGGAACGAGATGAATCGGTCGAGGCGTGATAACGCCGGAACCGGCCCAGGGATCAGCGCGACCGGCGTCCCATCCGGCGCCGCGCTGGTCGAACGCGTAGCCGGACCGTCTTTGGCGGCCGTCTCGGCGAGGACGGCGGACCGGTGACGGCCGCCCCCGACCTCTCCTCGTCCGACACCGCGACCTCCGCCGCCCCCGCCAGCCCCGCGGCCCCCCGCCGCACCCGCGCCCGCGGCTCCGGATCCGGCGGGCTGACCCGCCGCGGCCGGTTCGTCCGCGGCCTCGTCGGAGTCCTCGTCACCGTCGGCGCGCTGGAGGCCCTCGGACGGGCCCACCTCGCCAGCGAGGACGACTTCCCGCCCGCCTCCAAGGTGCTCGGCCGCGCGGTCGAGCTGGCCGGCGACCACGACTTCGTGTTCGTCCAGCTCAAGGCGACGCTGGAGGCCTGGGGCTACGGCATGCTCCTGGCCGTCCTGATCGCCGTCCCGCTCGGGCTGCTGTTCGGCACCGTGCCGATCGCGAACACCGCGGCGCGGGCGATCGTGGAGTTCCTGCGGCCGATCCCGTCGGTGGCGCTGATCCCGCTGGTCGGGCTCATCCTCGGCGCGGGCCTCGAAATGAAGGTCACGCTGATCGTCTACGCCGCCGTGTGGCCGCTGCTGTTCAACACCCTCTACGGGCTGCGCGACGTGGACCCGCTGGCCAAGGAGACGCTGCGCGCGTTCGGCTTCGGCCCGCTGGCGGTCCTGTGGCGCGCGGTGCTGCCCGCCGCCGCGCCGTTCATCTACACCGGTGTCCGGCTCGCCGCCTCGATCGCGCTGATCCTCGCGGTCGGCACCGAGGTGCTCTCCGGGTTCGGCGAGGGCCTCGGCAACTTCATCGGCGACGCCGCCAACGCGCTCGGCGGCACCAGGGACGTCCTCGCCGGGACGGTCTGGGCGGGCAGCCTCGGCCTGCTCGCGAACGTCCTGCTGATGCTCGGCGAGAAGCGGCTGTTCCACTGGCACTTCCGGGAGGTCGGCAAATGAGCGCCGTGGCGTCCCGGCGCCCGCGCGGCGGCCTCGCCTGGCGCGCGCTGCGCGCCGTCCTCGACCGCTGGCTGGTCTTCGTCCTCGCCGTCGGGGCGTGGGAGTGGGGCACCCGCGCGATGGACGACACCTTCTTCCCGCCGCCCTCGAAGATCGTCCAGCGGATGCACCAGATGTGGTTCTCCGCCGGGGCGGACCGGCTGTTCCTCACCAAGGACGCCACGGGCAACATCTTCCCGAGCCTCGGCCGGATGGCCGTCGCGTTCGCGCTGTCGGCCCTCGCCGGCGTCGTCCTCGGGATGCTGCTCGGACGGTCGGAGCGGGTGTACGCCTACGTCGACCCGGTGTTCCAGTTCGCCCGCGCGATCCCGCCGCCCGCGATCGTCCCGCTGTTCATGGTGCTGATGCACCTCGGCTCGACGATGCAGGTCACCTCGATCGTGTTCAGCGCGGTGTGGCCGGTGCTCATCAACACCGCCGACGGCGCCCGCACCGTGGACCCGCTGCAGGTCGAGTCGGCCCGGGTGTTCCGGCTGTCGGCGGCCGACCGGCTGCGCCGGCTCATGATCCCGTCCGCGCTGCCGAAGATCTTCGCGGGGCTGCGGCTGTCGCTCTCGCTGTCGCTGATCCTGATGGTCTTCTCCGAGCTGCTGCCCGGCACGCGGAACGGGCTCGGCTTCGAGCTGACCGACGCGCAGAGCCGCAGCGACCTGCCCACCGTGTGGGCGGTCGTCGTGCTGCTCGGCATCCTCGGCTACATCCTCAACGCGGTGCTCACCGCCGTCGAGCGGCGCGCGCTGGCCTGGCACCTGGCCGCCCGCCGCGTCGAGGTCTGAGCCGCCGCGCGCGCCCGCGTCCGCCGGGCGGGCGCCGCCGGGCCCCCGCCCGGACCGTCCGCCCCGGCACCGCTCGTCTCCACCCCACCGACCCGTCCCCCCGCCGCCGCTCCCCGACCCCGCTAGTTCCTCTCCCCCGCACCATTCAAGGAGTACACATGCGGTCGCTTCGACGACTCACCGCCTCCGTGGTGGGCCTCGCGCTCGCCGGGTCCTCCCTCGCCGCCTGCGGCGGGGACGACAAGTCCGACAAGGGCAAGGGCCTGGAGCACGGCGGCAAGATCACCGTCGCCGCCCTGCCGCTGGTGGACGGCGCGGCCCTCTACATCGCGCAGAACAAGAAGCTGTTCGAGGCCGAGGGCCTGAAGGTCACCGTCAAGCCGGTGCAGCAGTCCATCCAGGCGCTGCCCGCGCTGAAGAACGGCCAGGTGGACGTCATCGCCGGCGCGAACTACGTCTCCTTCCTGCAGGCCAACGACCAGGGCGCGCTGCACCTGAAGATCCTCAACGAGGGCGCGACGCTGACCTCGAACATGATGAACGTCGTGGTCAAGGCGAACTCCCCGATCAAGGAGCCGAAGGACCTGGAGGGCAAGACCGTCGCGGTCAACATCCCCAACAACATCCAGAGCCTGACGCTGGACGCCATCCTGCGCGCCAAGAACGTCGACCCGACCAAGGTCAAGTACGTCCAGATCGCGTTCCCGAAGATGAGCCAGGCGCTCGACAAGGGCGACGTGGACGCGGCGCACATGGTCGAGCCGTTCCTGTCCGACGCGCAGAAGAAGAGCGGCGACCGGGTCGTGGTGGACGGCGGCTCCGAGCCGGTGAAGGACATGCCGATCTCCGGCTACGTCACCACCCAGGAGTTCGCGTCCAAGAGCCCCAAGGTCGCCGCCGCGTTCCAGCGCGCGATCCTGAAGGCGCAGGCGATCGCCGCCGGCGACCGCAAGCAGGTCGAGCAGGTGCTGCCCGGCTACGCGCACATCCCCGCGCAGGTCGCGCCCGTCATCACCCTGCCCGGCTACCCCACCTCCAACAACGAGACCCGGCTCCAGCGGGTGGTGGACCTGATGACCGCGGCCAAGCTGCTCAAGCAGAAGCCCGACATCAAGTCGCTGCTGTTCACCCCGCAGTCCTGAGTCAGCTGAAAGGCTTTTCCCCGTCATGACGGAATACACGGTCCGCGACGCCTTCTACGACTACTGCCGTCGGGTGGGCATGACGACCATCTTCGGCAACCCCGGCTCCACCGAGCTGAAGATGTTCACCGACTGGCCCGACGACTTCGAGTACGTCCTCGCCCTGCAGGAGACGGTGGCGGTCGCGGCCGCCGCCGGGCACGCGCTCGGCACCGGCCGGGCGGGCCTGGCCAGCCTGCACTCGGCGGGCGGCGTGGGGCACTCGCTCGGCGCGGTCTTCAACGCCTACCGGGACCGGGTGCCCGTCGTGATCATCGCCGGCCAGCAGGGCCGCGCGATGCTGCCGTACCGCCCGTTCCTCGGGGCGGACGAGCCCGCCGAGTTCCCCCGCCCGTACGTCAAGTCCAGCCTCCAGCCCGCGCGCGCCGAGGACGTCCCGGTCGCGCTGGCCGAGGCGCACCGGATCGCGATGACGCACCCGCGCGGCCCGGTCTTCCTCTCCATCCCCGAGGACGACTGGGACAAGCCGGCCGAACCGGTCGAGGTCCGCGAGGTGCGCGGCGACTTCTCCGCGTCGCCGGAGGCGCTCGCCGAGCTGGCGGAGGCGCTCAACACCGCGCGCAACCCGGTGCTCGTCGTCGGGTCGGGCGTGGACGACGAGCAGGCGATGCCGCAGGTCGTCGAGCTCGCCGAGCGGACCCGCTCGCACGTGTGGATCTCGCCGCTGTCCGGCCGGTCCGGGTTCGACGAGACGCACGAGCTGTTCCGCGGCTTCCTGCCGCCCGTCCGCGAGCACATCGTCGGACGGCTCGCCGAGCACGACCTGATCGTCGTCCTCGGCGCGCAGGTGTTCGCCTACCACGTGCACGGCGAGGGACCGTTCGTCCCGGAGGGCGCGCGGCTGTTCCACCTGGACTGCGACCCCAAGCAGGTCGCGTGGTCCCCGACCGGGACGAGCCTGCTCACCACGATCAAGCCCGCCGTGACGTCCCTGCTCGGCCTGATCGACGACGGGGCCGCCGACCGGCTCGGCCGGACCGCGCCGGAGCCGCGCGGCCTGCCCGCGACGCCGGCCGCGACCGAGCCGATGGACGTCGGCCTCGTCCTCGACGGGATCCGCGCGGCGCTGCCCGAGGGCACCGTCATCGTGGAGGAGGTGCCGAGCTACCGGGACGCCTTCCACGCGCGCATCCCGATCAACCAGAGCGGCGGCTTCCTCACCACGGGCAGCGGCGCGCTCGGCTGGGGCCTGCCGCTCGCGGTGGGCCGCGCGCTGGAAGCGGCGCAGGCCGGAACGGGCGAGCGCATCGCCCTGGTCATCGGCGACGGCTCGATGATGTACTCGGTGCAGGCCCTGTGGACGGCGGCGCAGCACGACGTGCCGCTGACGATCCTCATCCTGAACAACAGCGGGTACGGCGCGGTCAAGGCGCTCGGGCGGCGGCTCGGCATGCAGAACCCGCCCGGCTCCGACATCCCGGAGCTGGACTTCGCGACGGTCGCCGCCGGGCTCGGCGTCCCCGGCCGGCGGATCGGCTCGCCGGACGAACTGGACAAGGCCCTGGCGGAGTCCCTGGCGCACTCCGGCCCCTACCTGCTCGACATCACCGTGGCCTCGGACAACTCCCCGATGTACCAGCCCTGGGCCCAGTGACCCGCACCGGGGCCGTCCCGCCGCGCGCGGGACGGCCCCGGCCTTCCCCAACGACTCCGAGAAGAGGACGCTCGTGCTGGAGATAGCCGACCTCACCCATTCCTATGCCGACGGGCACACGGCGATCGACGGCCTCACTCTCAGCGTCGAGGACGGCTCGCTGGTCAGCCTCGTCGGGCCGTCCGGCTGCGGCAAGTCCACGCTGCTGCGCTGCATCGCCGGGCTGATCCGCCCGACCGGCGGGACCGTCACCCTCAACGGAAGGCCCATCGACGGCGTCCCGGACGACCTGGCCGTCGTGTTCCAGGACTACAGCCGCTCGCTGTTCCCGTGGCTGACCGTCCGCGACAACGTGGCGCTGCCGCTGAAGCGCAAGGGCCTGTCCCGCTCCGAGCGCCGCGAGGCCGCCGAGAAGGCCCTCGCCGAGGTCGGCCTCGACGGCGCGGGCCGCAAGTACCACTGGCAGCTGTCGGGCGGCATGCAGCAGCGCGTCGCGATCGCGCGGGCGCTGGCGTACAAGCCGTCCCTGCTGCTCATGGACGAGCCGTTCGGCGCGGTCGACGCCCAGACCCGCGAGGACCTGGAGGACCTCGTCCTCCGCCTGCACCGCTCGCAGAAGATGACGATCCTGCTCGTCACCCACGACATCGACGAGAGCGTCTACGTCGGCGACCGCGTCGTCGTCCTCGGCAAGTCCCCCGCGGGCGTCAAGGCCGACCTCCCGGTCGACCTCCCGAGCGAGCGCGACCAGATCGAGACCCGCGCGGACCCCGAGTTCATCCGCATGCGCGCCGAGGTCGGCCGCCTCATCCGCAGCGGCACCGCGGACCCCAAGCCCGAGGACGAGACGCCCGAGGCCGAGACGTCCGAGAGCGAGAAGTCCGAGAGCGAAGCGCCGGCCCCGGAGGCGGAGGCCTCGTCCTCCAAGCCCCGCGGCCGCTCCCGCTCCCGCAAGGCCGCCGCCAAGGCCAAGGCGGACGACGCGAAGAGCGAAGCGCTGGAAGCGAAGTCCAAGGCTGAGACTGCCAAGGCCGACGCGGAAGACGCGAAGACCGAGGCCAAGGACGCGAATACCACCGCGGCGAGCGCGAAGACCAAGGCAGCCGACGCGAGCACCGACGCAGCCGACACGAAGAGCGCAAAGACCGACGCGCAGGACGCGAAGAGCCAGGCCGAGGACGCGAAGGCCACCGCGCAGAGCGCGAAGGGCGCGGCCAAGAATGCGAAGGCCAACGGCGCGAACGCTAAGTCTCGGGCGGCCAACGCGAAGACCGACGCGAAGGCCACCGTGGACGCCGCCAAGACCGACGCGGAAGGTGCGAAGGCCGACGCGGAAGCTGCGAAGAGCGACGCGCAGCACGCGAAGAGCGACGCGCAGGAGGCGAAGAGCCAAGCCGAGGACGCGAAGGCCAACGCGCAGGACGCGGAAGCCGTCACGGAAGACGCGAAGGACAACGCACAGAACGCGAAGGACGACGCGGAAGACGCGAAGACTGGCGCGCAGGGCGCGAAGGCTCAGGCGGTCGGCGCGAAGGCCAAGGCTGCGGACGCGAAGGGCGGCGCCGCAAGCAGCGCGAAGGCTGAGGCAGCGAGCGCGAAGGCTGACGCGGCCGGTACCAAGGCCGACGCGGCCGGTGGCGCGGAGGTTGATGCGGACGCCGTGGAGGCTGAGGCGGGCGACGCCGACGGTGCCGCGGATTCGGTGAAGGGTGAGGCCAAGGAGGGCGCCGAGGCGTCCGACGCGGCCGGGACCGGGACCGGGACCGAGGCCGGGGACGCGGGGAAGGACGGCAAGAGCGACGGGAACGGCGCGTCCGGGGCGCGGAAGACGCGGAAGCGGACCACGGTCGTGCAGGCCGCGTCGCGGTCGCGGTCGCGGCGGCGGTCGGCCGAGTAGGGCGCGGACGGTGCGCGTCCTGGTCGCGGGGGCGGGCGTCGGCGGGTTGACCGCCGCGCTCGCCCTGCACGCCAACGGCATCGCGGCGACCGTCGTGGAGTCGGTCGCCGTGCCGCGTCCGCTGGGTGTCGGCATCAACCTGCTGCCGCACGCCGTCCGCGAGCTGACCGAGCTGGGCCTCGGCGAGACGCTCGCGGACCTCGCGATCCCGACCGGGCGGATGTCGCATTTCGACCGGCACGGCGGGTTGATCTGGGCCGAGCCGCGCGGGATGGCGCTCGGGTACCGGTGGCCGCAGTACTCGATCCACCGGGGCGAGTTGCAGATGGCGCTCCTCGACGCCGCCCGCGAGCGCCTGGGCGAGGCGGCCGTCCGCTGCGGGACGAACCTTCTGGGCTTCGAGCAGCAGGACGGCCTCGTGCGCGCGCGTCTCCGCGACCGCGCGACGGGTGCCGAGGAGATCCTCGAAGCGGACGTCCTCGTCGGCGCGGACGGGCTGCAATCGACCGTCCGGCGCGTCCTGAACCCGGACGAGGGCGGGCCGCTCTGGAACGGCATCCGGATGTGGCGCGGCGTGGTCGAGGCCGATCCCGTCCTGGACGGCCGCACGATGGTCGTCGCGGGCAGCAACGCCACCGTCAAGCTCGTCGTCTACCCGATCTCCGCGCGGACCGAGCGCGCGTCCGGCCGCGCCCTGCTGAACTGGGTCGCCGAGGCGCGCGAGCCGGACGCGACGGCCGGCACCGCCGACTGGACGCGCGCGGGGCGCCTCGCCGACGTCCTCCCCCACTTCGCCGACTGGCGCTGGGACTGGCTGGACGTCCCGGCGCTGCTGTCGGGCACGGACACCATCCTCGAATACCCGATGGTGGACCGGGATCCGCTGCCGCGCTGGACGCACGGACGGGTCACCCTGCTCGGCGACGCCGCCCACCCGATGTACCCGATCGGGTCGAACGGCGGTTCGCAGGCGATCCTGGACGCGCGCGTCCTCGCCTACGAACTGGCCCGCGCGGACGACCCGTCCGAGGGGCTCGAAGCGTACGAGCGCGCCCGCCGCGAGCCGGTGAACGCGATCGTCCTGGCCTGCCGCGACATGCCCGCCGACCGCGTCCTGCACACGGTCGCCCAGCGCGCCCCGGACGGCTTCACGCGCATCGAGGACGTCCTGTCCCCCGACGAGCTGGCGGGCATCTCCAGCGCCTACCGCAAGACGTCCTTCCAGGACGCCGAGGCCCTCAACACCCGCCCGTCCTACACGATCGCCCCGCCCGCCTGAGCCCCCGCCCCCGGGCGGGCGGAGCGTCCCTCACCGCTGCCCGGGCTTGTCCACGATCTTGCTGTCGAACATGGCGTACCACATCAGCAGCGTCCCCTTCTTGACGTGGACCCCGCCGCGGCTGAAGTCGCGGGTCGCGTCCTCGACCAGGAGCAGGACGTCGCGGTCGCCCGGGTTGAGCTTCGCGACGGCCCCCGCGAGCCGCCGCTCCGCCTGGGCGGCGACGCGTTCGACGACGGCGTCGTCCAGCGGTTCGGGGAGCGGGTCCACGCCCGTGCGCTGGAGCGCGCGCAGGTACCGCTCCTCGGCCCGGCGGTGCCGGGCGATGAGCCTGCTCGCGATGCCGTAGAGCCAGGGCCGCGCCTGCGGCTGCGTCCGGTCGTAGGAGCCGCGGCGGCGGAACGCGGTGCAGAACGTCTCCGCCGTGATGTCCTCGGCGGCCTGGACGCCGAGCCGCCGCGCCGCGTAGTCGTGGATCCGGCCCCCGTGCCGGTCGAACAGGACCGCGAACCATTCGGGCTCGTCCAGCGAGAGCCCGATGAGCGCCGCGTCGTCCAGCCGTCCGGCCCGCGAGGGCCCCGGTGTGACGGCGGCCGTCACGAGCGGGTCCCTGGTGTCATGGCGTCCTTCTCGGGTCGGGGAGTGGGTTCGCACACTCGTTGTCGCCCGCAGCCCCCGATCGGGTTCCCGCGACGTTCAGTGGGGCGGGGGCAGGGGGTCGATCGCGTTGCCCGGTCCGCATCCGCCCTCTCCCGGCATGCGCTGGATCGTGGACGGGACGAACACGCTCGTCCGTCCCGGCGCGACACTGATCAGGACGCAGTCCAGCGGCCCGTTCCCGTGGACGGGCCGCACGGTCAGCGAGACTCCGACCGTGTCGTCCTTGGTCAGGTAGCCGGCTTCGATGGCCGGATCGAGCCGCATCCGTCCGACGGCCCGCCGGATCTCGTTCTCGTCGGCGCGTCCGCCCGCGGGGACGGCCGGGATCGCCTTCAGCAGCCGCTTTTCGGACGGCAGTTCCGGCCCCTTCGGCCAGGGCCCGAACGTGAGCGGCGCGGTCGCCGGGCAGTCGACCCGCGGCGGGACGGCGTCGAACGGCGTATCGCCGTGGACGCGGAGCTCGAAGCACCGCTCGACCGTGACCTCGTTCCCGCCGAACGACTCGGTGCTCGTGCCCTTCACCCGCACGACCACCCGGACGCCGTCGCGCTCGCGCACGGACGTCCCGGACACCTTCATGACCTGCGCGCCGTCCAGCTCGGAGGCGCGGTGGGCGAGGTCCTGCGGGTCGTCGAGGCCGGAGCCGCGCAGCACGTTGCCCATCCGGCGGGCCTGCTCGCGGGCCGAGAGCGTCGCCCGGTCCTCGGCGGACGGCATGGCCCCGCATCCGGCGACGAACCCGAGGACGGCCACGACGGGCATGATTCTGCGCATGCGCCCATGATCGGCCAGGCGGGAGCGCCGCGGCATCCGCTCGAATACTCAGATCCCGCGCCCCCACCCCCTGTGACGGGTGGTCAGTCGTCGGCGCCGGGCGGGCGGCTCGACATCAGGTGGGCGGCGTACCGGGCGATGATCGGACGTTCCGGCGGGATCACCTCGTCCGGGACGTCGTCGATGTCGTAGAAGCGCGCCGCCTTCGCCTCGCGCGCGTCCAGGACGAGTTCGACGTCGGAGCGGACGCGGGCCAGGTACGCGGCGGTCACGTTGTAGATCTCGTCGCCGTGCGGGAAGCGGTAGTAGTACTCGGCGCCGGAGAACACGTCGAGCAGCGCCATCTCGCCGAGCTCGACGCCGAGCTCCTCGCGCACCTCGCGCCGTCCGGTCTCCTCGAAGGACTCGCCGGGCTCCATCAGGCCGCCCGGCAGGCACCAGCCGGCGCCGTCCGCCCGGTCGAGCAGGAGCAGCCGCCACGCCTCGTCCACCAGCACCACCGACGTGCCGGGCAGCAGCAGCGGCCGCGTCCCGACGAGCTGCCGCAGTTCGCTGACGTAGTCCGTCACCCGCACGCCCCTCCCACCCGGTCCCCTGCGCACACCCTAAACCCGCCGATCTTCGCCGGTCCCCGGTACCGCCACACCGACGGCAGGAGAGGCTACCGGTTGGTAGGTCGCAACCGGCAGAATGATCGATATGACCGCGTTCGATGCCAAGGCCGACCTCCTGCTCACCCTCCAGGACGCCCGCGACGCCATGCTGTGGAAGCTGGACGGGCTCTCGGAGTACGACGTCCGCCGCCCGCTCACACCGACCGGAACCAACCTTCTGGGCCTGGTGAAGCACCTGACCGGTGCCGAGGCCGCCTACTTCGGGACGACGTTCGGACGGCCGTTCGACGGCCCCCGCCTGTGGTTCGCGGGCGGCGTCGAGCCGAACGCGGACCTCTGGGCCACCGCCGAGGAGTCGCGGGAACGGATCGTCGAGGGATACCGCGCGGCGTGGCGGCACTCGAACGCGACGATCGCCGCGCTGGACCTGGACGCGGTCGGCACGCTGCCCTGGGGGGACGGCGCGCGGCTGACGCTGCACCGCGTCCTCGTGCACATGATCGGCGAGACGCACCGGCACGTGGGCCACGCCGACATCGTCCGGGAGCTGGCGGACGGCGCGGTCGGCCAGCGCGCGGGCGGCGGCAACGTGGCCGAGGGCGACGCCGCCTGGTGGGCCGCGCACCGCGACCGCGTCGAGCAGGCCGCCAAGCAGGCCGCCAAGGAAGCCGCCGCCGCGTCGGCCGAGCAGGACGAGGCCGAGGCGGCGGGCCGATGAGGTTGGAGATCGGTGGGTGACCACCAGAATGTCCGCATGACGCGACCCGGCACCAAGGCCCACCTGCACCGGTACCTGGACTTCGGGCGGGACGCCCTGCTCTGGAAGCTCGACGGCCTCTCCGAGTACGACGTCCGCCGCCCGCTGACACCGACCGGAACCAACCTTCTGGGCCTGGTGAAACACCTGTCGGGCGTCGAGGCGGGGTACTTCGGCGAGACGTTCGGCCGTCCGTTCCCCGAGCCCCTCCCCTGGATCACGGACGACGCCGAGGACAACGCCGACATGTGGGCCACCCCGGACGAGTCACGCGAGGACATCCTCGGGCTCTACGGCCGCGTCCGGGCCTTCGCGGACGCGACGATCACCGAGCTCCCCCTGGACGCGCCGGGCCGCGTCCCCTGGTGGCCGGACGACCGCGCCGGCGTGACGCTCGACGCGATCATCATCCACGTCACCGCCGAGGTGCACCGGCACGCCGGGCACGCCGACGTCGTCCGCGAGCTGATCGACGGCGCGGTCGGCATGCGCGTCGGCCGCGAGAACATGCCGAGCGACGACCGGAACTGGTGGACCGACTACCGGAACAGGCTGGAACAGGCCGCGAAGACCGCCGCCGCGGCAGCGGCCTCGTCCGAGGCGGCCGTCGGCCCAGCCGGGGACGACGGCGCCGCGCCGGCTTCCGACGGCTGATCCAGGAGGCCGTCCCACAAAATCAGGCGGCTGATCCACAAGGCCGTCCCGCGAGGTCAGGCCGCTGATCCAGGAGGCCGTCCCGCAAGGCCAGGCCGCTGATCCACGAGGCCGTCCCACAAGACCAGGCGGCTGATCCAGGAGGCCGTCCCGCGGGGTCAGGCGGCCATGACGACGGTGGTCGAGACGAGTTCGCGGATCGTCTCCGGCCCGCCGTCCCCGCTGGTGAAGTGCATGTGCGCGCTGCCGATGAGCATGAAGGCGAGCATGTCCGCGTCGGCGGTGGCGGCGATCCGTCCGGCGGCGCGCTCGCTTTCGAGGTAGGCCGTCACCATCCGGACGCCGTGGCTCAGCACGGGGATGCCGGCGTGCCCGGCGGCGCGCAGCCGGGCGCGCAGCCCGTCCCGCGAGGTGATCAGCGCGACCATCGCCACCGCGACGGGGCTGAACAGGTCGGTCAGCCCCGCGGTGAGGTTCTCGACCAGGTCGCCCGTGCCCGCGGCGGCGACCAGCGCCCCGGCGCGCGCCTCGACCGCGCGCGCCCGGTCCTCGACGAGGCCGGCGAGGAAGGCGTCGAAGTCGGTGAAGTGCCGGTGCAGCACGCCCTTGGCGACGCCCGCCTCGGTGGTGACGGCGCGGCTGGTCAGCGCGTTCGGCCCGGCCCGCAGCAGGACGCGCTCGGCGGCGTCGAACAGCTGCTGGCGCGGGTCGCGGATGGCCACACCGGTCGGCACGGACGGTCCCCCTTGTCAAGTGGGCACGCGCCCACTATCGTGTGGGCACATGCCCACTCTACCGTCCGGCACCACCCCGCCCGCCCGTCCGTTCGAGGGACGCGAGGCCCACCAGGCCCGCGAGATGGCCGAGTCGTTCGGCTCGGCCGCCGAACGCTACGACCGCGCCCGCCCCGGCTACCCCGACGCGCTGATCCGGCGGATCGCCGCCGCCGCGCCCGGACGCGACGTCCTGGACGTCGGCTGCGGCACCGGCATCGCGTCCCGGCAGTTCCAGGCGGCGGGCTGCACCGTCCTCGGCGTGGACGTGGACGCGCGCATGGCCGCCGTCGCCCGCTCCCGCGGCCTGGACGTCGAGGTCGCCAGGTTCGAGGAGTGGGATCCGGCCGGCCGCACGTTCGACGCCGTCGTCTCCGCGACGACCTGGCACTGGCTGGAACCGGACGCCGCCGCCGCGCGGGCCGCGTCGGTGCTGCGCCCGGACGGCGTCCTCGCCGCGTTCTGGCACGTCTTCGAGCCGCAGCCCGAGGCCGCCGAGGCGTTCGCCGCCGTGTACGCGCGCGTCGTGCCCGAACTCGGGGCGCTCGCCCGGCCGCAGGCCGCCGCCAGCGGATACTCGGCCATCGAGGAGAAGGCGTCCGGCGGCATCCGCGCGACGTCCGCCTTCACCGCACCCGAGTCCTGGACGTACGAGTGGACGCGCGACTACACCCGTGACGAGTGGCTGGACCACGTCCCCACGACCGGCGCCGCCCCGCACATCCCGGAGCCGAAGATGACCGAGCTCCTGGCGGGTCTCGGGGACGCCGTGGACGCCCTCGGCGGCTCCTTCACCATGAACTTCACGACCCGCGCCCTCGTCGCCGTCCGGCTTCGGACACCCTGACGCGGGCGGACGGCGGCAAGGTCATTGCCGACCGGAACCGGAGCGGCGTTCAATGGCAGGATGACGCAGCCCCGGCCTCCGGCCGTCCCCCCGCAGCCGTCCCCACCCGGCGGCTCCCCGGCCCGGCCGCCCTCGCCCGGCGCCTCCCCGGCCCGGCTGGCCGGCGCGTTCGCCTGCGGCCTCGCCGTGACCACGATCGCCGCGTACGTCGTCCTGTTCTTCGTCTACGTGGTGAGCGCGAACACGGACCACATCCTGGTGTTCTACGGTTTCCGGGTCGCCGAGGCGCTGGCCCTCGGCATGCTCATGGCCGTCGTGTTCCTGATCGCCAAGGCCAAGGGGCCGGTCGCCCCGATCGCCGCCGCGATCGGAGGGCTCATCGCCGAACGGCTGGCGTGGCTGGCCGGCAACGCGTCCCTGGATCTCGGCAAGCAGTCCCTGGAAGTCCGTTTTCACGCCAATCTCGACGACTCCGTGCTCTACACCCTGCTCGACTGGGCGGCCATCCTGGCCGTCCCGGTCGTGGCGGGCGGCCTGACGGCGGTCTTCGCGCTGCGCGCCCCGAAGCCCGCCACCGCCTGGGCCCCCGCGTATCCGCCTCCGCCTCCGTACGCGTACCCGCAAAACCAGCTTCCGCCGAACCAGCCCGTCCCGCCGCAGGCCGGGCCGCCACAGGCCGGGCCGCCGCAGGCCGGTCCGACCGTCCCGCCGCCTCAGCCTCAGCCGGGACCTGCCGTGCCGCCGCCGTTTCCCCAGCCGGGTCCGAGCGTCCCGCCGCCGTTTCCGGACGGACAGTCGGGCACGTGAGGGACGACCGGTTCGCGGTGACGCATCGCCGGGCTCATTCCATCGGCTGATCGGGCATCGGCCCGAAGTGGGATGAGCCGCACGGCCGGGCTCGGTAGCGTCCCTCGCATGAGGAGACCACGTTGGGTGACATCCGGCGTCGCGGCTGTGGCGGCGGTGGCCGCGACCGCCGTCTCGCTACCGGGATCGGCGTCCGCCGCGACACCGGCATCGGCACCGGCACCGGCACCGGCTCCGGCACCGGCCGAGGTTGCGGTCGCGCCGAAATGGAGCAGGTGCCCTGACGCCGGGAAGGGACCGGATCCGGCGGACTGCGCGGACATCCGCGTGCCGCTGTCCTGGGCGAACCCGCGCGGACGGACGATCTCGCTGCACCTGTCGCGCCTGTCCGCGCTCGACCCGAAGCACCGCCTCGGCGTGCTGCTGTTCAACCCCGGCGGCCCGGGCGGCGAGGGCGCCGAGACGATCGCCGAATACGGGCGCGTGCTGCTGCCCAAGGCGCTCCAGGACCGCTTCGACATCATCGGCTTCGACCCGCGCGGCGTCGGCAAGAGCACCGCCGTGAAGTGCGGCGGCCCGGGCCTCTCCCCCAAGGTCCCGGTCTTCCCGAAGAACCGCGCCCAGTTCGCCGCGGTGCAGCGGCAGAGCGCCGCCTACGGGACGTCCTGCGTCCGGAACTCCACGCCGGGCCTCGTCGCGAACGTGGACACGCCCAGCGCGGCGCGCGACATGGACGCGATCCGCGTCGCGCTCGGCGAGCGGAAGATCAGCTTCCTCGGCGTCTCGTACGGGACGTTCCTCGGCCAGACCTACGCCCGCCTGTTCCCGCACCGCGTCGGCACGATGGTGCTGGACGGCGCGATGGACCACGCCGTCGGCCCGCGTGACTTCCTGTACCAGGAGTCCTCGGAGCTGTCCCGCGTGTTCGGCCAGTTCGCGCGGTGGTGCTCGGCGACGGCGTCCTGCGCGCTGCACGGCCAGGACGTCACCAAGGTCTGGGACGACCTGCTCGCCCGCGCCGCCCGGAAGCCGATCCCCGCCCCGAACGCGAGCGGCGGCGCGACGACGGTGAACGACGACGCGATCCGGATGGTGCTGCCGAACCTGCTGCTGTTCGGTCCGACGAGTTCGCTGCTGCCCTCGTCCTGGCCGACGCTGGGCGACGCCATCGCGCGCGCACGAGCCGGGGACGCGTCGCTGATGGCCGACAACTCCTCGGTCGGCCAGCCGCAGGACGCCTACGCGTCGGTCGGCTGCCAGGACTTCCCGCCCCAGTTGCGCGGCTACGCCGACGCCGCCGCCCGCCTCCGCAAGGCCCGCGCGATCTCCCCGCACACGGGCGGCGCGTCCGAGGCGTGGGCGATCACGGACCTGTGCGCGTCCTGGCCGGTGCCCGCGTCCGACCCGTGGACGGCCCGGAAGATCACCGGCACCCCGCCGATCCTGGTCGCGAGCACCCGCGACGACCCGTCCACCCCGCTGGTCTGGGCGCAGGGCCTGCACCGCGAGATCGCCGGAAGCGGCCTGCTCGTCGCGGACGTCACCGGCCACACGGCCTTCTTCAACTCCGCCTGCGCGCGCGCCGCCGAGGCGGACTACCTCATCACCGGCAAGCTCCCGGCGTCCCGCTGCGGAGCCTGAAAGCAGAAAAAAAGGGGGTGGACGCCGCGCGGCGTCCACCCCCCTTTCAGCTACCTCAGCCGTGCCGGCTCCACAGCGCCTTGTGGCCCTTGTAGATCACGACGTTCCCGTCGTTCTGCACGGCGAGGAACGCGCCCTTGCCCTGCGTCCGGCTGCTCCACAGCGCCGTCCGGCCCTTGTAGACGACGAGGTTCCCGTCCGTCTGCATGATGACGAACGCGCCGGGGTGGCGTCCGGTGACGGTCGACCAGAGCGCGGTGCTCTTGCCCGTGTACAGCACGAGGTTCCCGTCGGTCTGCATGACCAGCCGGTACTTCGAGTTGGGCGAGCGCACGTACTGCCCGCCCTTCAGCAGCATCCCCGAGGGGAGCGCGCCGACGTACATGTACCGCGACCACAGCGCCGTCCGGCCCTTGTAGATCACGAGGTTCGAGTCGTCCTGCACCGCGAGGAACGCCCCGCGCTGCCCACCGGTGTTGGACGCCCACAGTGGCGTCCTCCCCTTGTAGACGACGAGGTTCCCGTCGGTCTGCATGAGGGCGAACGCGCCCTTGTGCCGTCCCGTGTTGGACGCCCACAGCGGGGTCTTCCCCTTGTAGAGGACGAGGTTCCCGTCCGTCTGCATGGCCAGCACGTACTTGCGGTTGTGAGAGCGGAGGTAGTGGCCGGGCTTGAGCCCCTGCCCGGGCTTCAGCACGCTGGCGACCTTGGCCGCCCCCGCGACCGAGGGCGCGACGGGCGGCTGCTCCGCGGCCACCGCCGGAGACGCCAGGAGAGCAGCCCCCACGCCCGCGGCGGCCACCGTGGCGACAATCTTGTTTCTCATGCGCACTGTGACGCCCGGCCCGCCGAGTTGGCTCCCGCCCCAAAGGTAAAAACTACCCTCACCTGTCACAGCCCCACCCGACCAGGACCGCTCCAGCCCAGCAGCACCTCACGCGCGACAGCGACTCACGCGCGACAGAGGTTCATGCGCGGCACCGGGACCAGTGCGGCAGTGGCTCCGCCGCCGCGAGCCACTCCGCCGGGAGTTCCCCGGGCTTGAGCCCGGCCGCGACGATCCCCCCGACGATCGCGCAGGTCGTGTCGACATCCCCGCCCGCGGACGCGGTGGCCCAGACGGCACGCTCGAAGTCGTCGCGATGCCGGGCGGCGACCCAGATCGTGAACGGCACGGTGTCATGCGCGGCCACGGCGCGTCCGTTCCCGAGGACGTAGGCGGCCGTCTCGGCATCGGACACGGTCAGCAGATGCCGCGCCTCCCGCACGCCGTCGCGCACTCTTCCGTCCGGGACGTACTCGAGTACCCGGTCGATGAACGGCCCCGGCCGCCAGTCACCGTCGGCCGCCAAGCCAGAGGCGACAGCAACCGCGATCGCGCCCGCGACCGCTTCCGGATGGGTGTGCGTCACCGTCGCCGAGAGCGCGGCCTGCCGAGCGGCCTCGTCCAGGTCGTCCGCGAAGTACGCCCCGAGCGGCGCGACCCGCATGGCGGCCCCGTTCCCCCACGAGCCGTTGCCGTCGAAGAGTTCCGAGGCGAGTTTCCGCCAGTCTCCGCCCTCCCGGACGAGCCTGAGCATCCGATTCGTGGCAGGACCGTACCCGCGGTCGAAGTCGTGCCGCTCGGCGAACGACGCCGCCAGCACGTCCTGGTCGATCCGGCCGTGGACGGCCAGGGTGAGGTGGATGGAGCAGGCCATCTCGGTGTCGTCCGTCCATTGCCAGGGCGCGGGCGGCAACGCGCGCTCGTCCAGGTAGGGACGGTTGGACGGAACGAAGAACTGGGACCCCAGCGCATCCCCGAGCGCGAGCCCGATCAGCGAACTGCAGGCCCGCCGGAGACGATCGTCTGACATTCGGTCCATCCTCACAGACTCCGGACGCATTCTCGAACGGTTGCGGTCTTTACCAAACGGTCGACCAACGGTCGGCGCTGGTCAGGTAACTTCCACGGCATCCCTTGATCTTGATGTGCGGGCTCGTCCGGCTTGACCGGCCGTGTCCGTGGAGAGGCGTGCGCCATGAGTGTGGTCAACCTGGTGGAGACGGCGGCCGGGCTTCCCGAGGCGTGGAGGTCGCTTCCGCTGGGACGGGTGGGGACGGCCTGCGTGAAGGTCCTGCGCATGGACGAGATGCCGGTCGCGGAGGAGAGTCACGGCGGCGCCGAGGCGCTTCTGGTGCTCGACGGCCTGCTGGAATTGGTGGTGGACGGCACGCCGGTGTCGGTGCGGGCCGGCGAGCTGTTCATGGTCGCGGCCGGAACCCCGCACACGGTCAGCTCGGGCAGCCGCGGCACGCTGGTGATCGTGGAGCTGCCGGAAGAGTAGGCGCGCGCCGGGCCACTCATGGCGGTACCTACTGACAGTAGCCCCGTTACCTACTGTCAGTAGGTCGCTCGTCGCCATACCTACTGTCGGTGGGTCGCCCACTGGCGGACGGCGTTGACGTACGGCGGCATCCACGGTTCGGGCCGCAGCGCCAGGCGGCCTTCCCACAGCTTGCGGTGCAGCTGAGCGTGCAGGTCGATCGCCGTGGCCGGGGCTTCGAGCCACGAGGGGAACTGCGCGAGCCACTCGTCCGCCGCCTGGGGCGTGTGGCCCGCGCCGAGCAGCCACGGGACGAGCTGGGCGAGTTCGACCCACGCGGCGCCGCGGCTCACGAACGCCCAGTCCACGACGTGGACGCGGTCGCCGGTGATGATGAGGTTGTCGGTGTTCAGGTCGGTGTGCAGCAGCGCGGTCCCCGCCATCGGCGACGCGTCGGATCCGAGGTCGGTCCAGCGCCGTTCCACCTGGCGCTGGACGAACGCGGGGCACGGCGTCGCCTGAAGCGCGTGGATCGTCTTCGCGAGCAGCAGGAGATCGGGCGAGCCGGGTGCGTGGTCGGCCTTGCGTCCGTCCACGTGCTCGAAGATCAGCGCGATCCACTCGTCGGTCTCCACGGCGTGCAGGAGCTGGGGAGCGAACTCGGCGACGTGCGGGTTGATCGCCTTCTCCCAGCGCAGCGAGCGCGCCTCCGGACCGTCCGTCTCGGGTGACGCCTTGCGCGCCGCCTTGATGAAGACGCGTCCGCGAGACCCTGTCACCGTGGACGCGATGTCCGCGTGGTTCCCGGCCGCCGCCGGGACGACCGCCGCGACAGTTCCCGCGTGCTCCTTCACAATTCGCGTGATCTCACCTGGAAGCTCGCCCCAGCCAGCGCGCATGGATTCATCTCCCGTCGTCGAGCACCGTCCGGCCACCTTCCCAGACCACTCAGATCGTCCGAGGCAAAACGCTCGTGACAGCTTGTAACTACTTGAATACGATGTGGCCGTGGAGTTCGACGGCGTGACCGTCCCGGAAGCATGGGCCGAGCCCGCGCGCGTAGTGGCCCGGGAGAAATTCCTTCCGGACGTCGCGCTGGTCGGTCCGCGCCCGGACGATCCCGCGTCCTGGATCGACCGTCGCACCGCGCCCGACGCTTGGCTTCGCGCCGTGTATTCGGACGCTGCCGTCGCCGTCCAGTTGGACGACGGCGCGCTCGACATCGCTAGCAAGCCCGCCGACCCGTTCGCGGTGGCGACGAGTTCGTGCTCGGCACCGGGCCTGGTGTTCGCGATGCTCGACCTCCTCGATCCACAGGACGGCGAGGTCGTGCTGGAGATCGGCACCGGCACGGGCTGGACGGCGGGGCTGCTCGCCACGCGCGTCGGCGCGCGCAACGTCATCAGCGTCGAGGTTGATCCGAACGTGGCCACTTTCGCCCGCGCCAACCTCAGCTCCGTCGGCCTCGATCCCGACGTGGTGGTCGGTGACGGCGCGCTCGGGTATCCCGCTCGCGCCCCCTACGATCGCGTCCACGTCTCCTGCGGCGTGACGAGGATCCCTTACGCGTGGGTCGAGCAGACGCGGCCCGGCGGCGTGATCGTGCTGCCGTGGATGCCCGGATGGCAGACGGGCCATCTCGCCCGGCTCACTGTCGAGGATGGTGTCGCGTCCGGCCGGTTCCACGGGACGTCCGGCTTCATGCTGATGCGCGCACAGCGGCCGTCCGAGCCACCGATCACCGGTGAGCCGCGCGTCTCCGCGAGCACGCTGGACGCGCGTGGCCTGGCGTCCGCCGACGAGGGTCTGTCGCTGGCCATCGCGGGCCTCCTGCCGGACGTCCGGGGCCACGCCGTCACCAGCCCGGACGGCACGGTTCGCATCGCCGCCCGCGAAGGCGACTCGCACGCGCTCGCCGTTCTCTCCCCGCGAAGCGCGAGGGCCGAGGTCGTCCAGCGCGGCCCCCGCAACCTCTGGGACGAGCTGGAGGCGGCCGTCCATCAGTGGCATGCGTGGGGCCGTCCCACCCCCGACCGTTTCGGCCTGACCGTCACGCCCCAGACCCAGCACGTCTGGCTCGACTCCCCGCGAGGGGCCTGAGCAGACAGCGCCCGCATGGCGGGTTGCGGTGGAAACATGGGCAATGCGCGGCCCCAGCCGCAAGCGCAGACACGTACGGATCAATTGACGGCTGGACCAGTAGGCCGGGCCTCGAAGCGGCCGCCCACTCTCGTATGGAGGTGGTGACTTCGGGATTGATCGCAACCGCTAGAGGACCGTCCGCAGTGTGACGGACACCCGTCGGCCGCGCGGCACCCGTCCGTTCGGGCCGGGGTCGGTCTTGCGGGCCGGAATGGCGTGCCGCCAGATGAAGCGTGCCGGGCCGGTCATCACACATAGACCGCCGACGTCGAGACGGATCGGCTCGCGTGTCTTGTCCTCCGGGTGGACGAACTCCATCACGCATGCCGACAGCAGGCTGACCGAGGCGACGACCGGTCCGAAGGAGGGAACGTGGTCGACGTGGGCGCTGATGCCCTGGCCGGGAAGGTACTCGTTCACGATCACCTGGTCGGGGGGCCGGTCGAAGTGGCCGTCCTCGTGCAGTCGCCGGGCCAGCATCAGCGCCCAGGCGGGCAGCGGTGGGGCCGGAGCGCCGCCGACGCCGCGACTGCCGTAGTCGTAGCGGTGCCCGTAGTGCTGGACACGGCGCCGCAGTTGCGACGACCACGGGGCGGCGTCGATGGCCGCCATGAGTCGCTGCTGATCATCTTCGTCCAGCCAACGGTCGAGATACAGGAGGCCCGGAACCATGATCGAAAACTTATTCGATCCCGACCTGCCCAGTCCAGGAGCTACCGAACCGCCGGAGTCCGCGCTCTTGCCGTCAGCACCCCCGACCGTTTCGGGCTGACCGTCACCACTCAGGCCCAGCACGTCCGGGTCGCCCCACGGGAGGCGTGAGCAGACGGCGTCCGCGCTCGGCGCTCACGGCGGGAACACGCGCGATGCGCGGGCCCCAGCCGCGAGCGCCGCCACGCATGGGTCAATTGACGGCTGGGGAAAGGAGTAAGGCGAAGGCGAACGAGGCTGCGATCACGACGGCCGTCACCAGGGGCGGACGCCACCAGAGGGTGGTCTCCACGCGGACGGGATTCGTGCGCTCCCCCAGGTGCTGACTCAAGGCTTTCTTGTGGGCGGCGTCCAGGATTTCGCGGGGCCGTTGGAAAGTGCGGTAGCCGCAGATGTCGCCTAGCAGGGACTTTCCGTACTGGATGGAATGCAGCTCCCGGCCGTCCCGTATCCAGATGACCAGGCCCTCACCCTTACCCACGCGCACGCGCACGACGTCCTGCCAAGCCACGCGACGCGTGATCAGCACGTTCGTCACCGACACGTGAGTGTCGTTATAGCGAACGGCGTTTCCCCAGCCCACTGACCAGATGGCGGTCAGCGACGCGGTAACGACCAGCACCAGGGCCCATGCGCCAGGAGTGCTTCCCTCGACCAGAAGGCCGAACCAGCAGCCGAGCCACAGCCCACTGCCGAACGTCACCGGCCCCCAGCAGTACAGAACACGCCGAACCGGTTTCATCTTCATCGCAACACCGACCACTGTCGGGCGCAGAAGGTCTTAGCAGTGCGGGCGTCTCTTGACCGCCGCAGCGAACACCCGCCACTCAGCCGCAGCAAGCGCAAGCCGGGGACCGTTCGGAGCCTTGGAGTCACGAACGAGCATGGCCGCACCGTCGAGGTTGGCCACCTCCACGCAATCGGAACCCGTGGGCGTGCTGTGACTGCTCTTCCGCCAGGTGGGCTGGACGGTCACGCCACGCATGTTGTCGCTCGTGCCTTTATGGTGGCGGTGAACGCTCGCCACTCGGTAGCTGGAACAGCCAGTTTCGGCCCGGAAGGGTCCCTCGAATCGCGGACGGTGACCAGGGGGTCAGCGAGCGCGACTTCCACGCAGTCACCACCACCCTGTCCACAGAAGCTACTTCTCCGCCAGCGGGGAGGGCGCCACTCAAGAGTGCTCATGCGTGTGAGCGCCTCCTGATGGCCGCAGTAAGCGCTTGCCAGTCTGCAGAGGCGATGGCGAGCTTCGGCCCCTCCGGGTCTTTCGAGTCACGGACCGCGATCGCGACCCCCAGATCAGCGAGCTCGACGCAGTCAGAGTGCTGCGGTGAACTGTGAGTGCTCTTCCGCCAAGTGAGAGGTACCGTTCCGAAGTCGTTCATGAGGGTGGACGCTCCTTGACAGCTGCGGCGATGTAGCCCACCGACTCGTCGGGGCTCAGCGCCAAGTCACGAATCCTGTCAAACTCCACCTTAATCCTTCGAACGTGAGGAGCACTCTCAATATAGATCTCTCCGCCGACTGACTCCACGTAGGCGACGGCCGGGTCTTCCGGATCTTCATACTCGAAGACAACGACCGAACTGATCACCCCAGGGTGAAGCCCCACCGAGAAAGGCAGGATCTGGAGCGTGACGTTGGGACGCTTCGCAGCGGCCACGAGCGCCCGCAGCTGTTCGTCCATCACGTCTGGCTCGGGGCCCCGAAGAATCACCGACTCGTCCAGGATGGCGTGCAACGCCGGTGCGTTCGACCGCATGAGCAAGGCTTTGCGCGCGATGCGCGCCTGAAGCCATCGCTGAGTCGTCTCCTCATCGTCCCCGATGCGCCCAGAGGTGAGGAGCGCATGTCCATATGCCTCAGTCTGGAGCAGGCCTGGAATGATGCTCGGCTGCCAGGAGAGAATTTCCGAAGCTTCGTCCTCGAGGGCTACGTAGGAGGACTGGAAGACGTCCGAGTAGGCCGTCCACCAGCCGCGTTGGCGGGCCTGGCGGGCGAGTTCCACGAGGGCGGCGCGGTCGGTCATGTCGGCGCCGTAGAGGTCCAGGGCCGCGTTGACGTCGGCCGCGGTGGGGCGGGTGCGGGCGGCCTCGAAGCGGACGAGTTTGGAGCGGGACCAGCCGAGCTGGTCGGAGGCCGCTTCGGTGGTCAGGCCGGCGCGCTCGCGGTGCTTGCGCAGCTCGCGGGCCAGGCGACGGTGACGCACCGTAGGGCTCTTGATACCGGTCATGACCGGAGCATGAGGCAGGGGCGCGAACCGCGGCAACCGGTTCCACAAAAGAATCATGAACGACTTGCACCGAAGCATGGACACAGAGCGACGGCGCGGTTCACGATGGGCGAGTGCGATCGAGCGGCGACCGTGCGTGATCAGTGCAGTTGAGCCACGGGCTCGCCGCGGACGGAACCGCCGCGCGGCCGGGTGTGGATTGGCAGCCTCCCCCGGCCGCGCGGCCCATCCTCACTGGGAGGACGTACATGAGAATACGACGGACGGCGGGCGCTTGGCCGGTGCGCGCGGATGTTGCGGACCGGCATCTCGGGCGGCTGGCGTGGGCGCTGGCCGAGCGCGGGTGGATGACCTCCTCGCGGGCCTGGGAGCGGCCTCGGGTGCTGCGGGTGTTCCACCCGATCGTGTCCGGGGTCGGCGAATCGATTCAGGTACGGCGACGGCGGGGGCGTCTGTGCTTCGTCGACAGTTCCGGGAACACGCTGGGGCGTGTCGCGCGGATCGGGCAGGTCGTGGACGGGATCGACGTCCGGCTGGAGCCCTGCCGGCTCGCCGCGGGGATGCCCACGCGGGTCGTGTGGTGAACGCCTGCTCCGAGGAGAGCCGGACGTTCGCGTCCGAGCGGCGGCAGGTCGCGGCGGCGCGGCGGTGGGTCGCGGACGTGCTCGGGGCGACGCATCCGCTGCTGGACGACTGCGTCCTCCTGGTCTCCGAGACGTTCACCAATGCCGTCGTCCATGGGGGCGGCGAGAAAGTCGAGGTGCTTATTGAGGAGGACGGGCGCGGGGTGCGGGTCGGGGTTCTCGACGGGGGTGGCGGGGCGCTGCCGCACTACGTCGACGATCCGTGCGGGGTCGGGGGGCGCGGGCTGCCCATCCTGCGGGCGCTCGCATCCGAGTGGGGGTTCCGGGTGCTGGAGGACGGGCGGCTCCGCGTCTGGTTCTACTTGGCGTCCGAGTAGCGGCGGACGACGGCCGCCTCCATCGGGAACACGACCGGTGTCCGTCCGAACAGGAGGCGGCCCGCTTCTTCGGCGGACGCTTCGATGGCCGCGACGACCTCGTCCGCGAGAGGGGTCGGGGTGTGGACGATGACCTCGTCGTGCTGGAAGAAGACCAGGTGAGGGTCGCCGAGGGCGGTGAGGCGCTGGCGGAGGCGGGCCATCAGGGTGAGGGCCCAGTCGGCGGCGGTCGCCTGGACGACGAAGTTGCGCGTGAAGCGGCCCCGGCTCCGCACGGCCGAGGCCGAGCGGGTGTCCTCGCCGGTGGACGTCAGTTCGCGCCAGTCGGCGGACGGCGGCGGGCACGTGCGGCCCAGGCGAGAGCGGACGAGATGTCCCCTTTCACCTGCCTGTGCGGCGGCCTCGACGAACTCGAAGGCGTCCGGGAAGCGCTTCTTGAGGACGCCGAGGAGCTGCACCGCTTCGCCCGTGCCGCCGCCGTACATGGCCGAGAGCAGCGCCAGCTTGGCCTTGTCGCGGGCCGTGAGTTCCGCGGACGGCGTGAACACGTCGGCCAGAGCAGCATAAAGATCGCCCTGGGCGGCGGCGTCGGCGAAGGCGCGGTCGCCCGCCAGCGCGGCGAGGACGCGGGGTTCGAGCTGGGCGGCGTCGGCCACGACGAGCGACCAGCCCTCGTCGGCGATGACGGCCGAGCGCAGGACGCGCGGGATCTGCAGCGCGCCGCCGCCGTTGGTGGCCCAGCGGCCCGAGACGACGCCGCCGACGACGTACTCCGGACGGAACCGGCCGTCCTTCACCCAGGTGTCGAGCCAGGCCCAGCCGTGGGCGGTGTGCAGGCGCGACAGTTCCTTGTATTCGAGGAGCAGCGGCACGGCGGGGTGGTCGATCTCCTTCAGGACGTGCGCCCGGGTCGTCTTGACCTGGTAGCCCGCCGCGGACAGCGCCTTGACGATCTGGGCGGGCGAGTCCGGGTTGACGTGCCGTCCGAACGCGGCGCCGATCTTGTCGGCGAGGTCCTGGAGCCTGCGCGGGCGCAGGCCGCCGGACGGGCGCGGGCCCAGCATCTCCGTCAGCAGCTCGTCGTGCGCGGACGCCGACCAGGGCAGGCCCGCGTGCGTCATCTCCGCCGCGATCAGCGACCCGGCCGACTCGGCGGCGGCGAGCAGGGCGAACCCCGGGACGCGGGCGATGCGCTTCTGCTGCTCCGCGTGGACGGCCACGATCTGGGCGATCTCCTCGGTCTCCTCCTCGTCCACGTCGTCGAACAGGGACGCCTGCGGGCCCGACTCGGCGGCGGGCGGACGGTCCGGAGGCACGGGCTCGCCCCGCAGCCGCGCCCAGGCCGCGGCGACCGAGCGCGGCTCTCCGTACCGTCCGTCGTAGCCCGACAGCAGGCTCTCGACCAGCTCCAGGTCGTGGCAGCGCTCGACCCGCGCGCCCGCGCGCAGCAGCACCGGGTACAGCCGCGCCGACGACGACCACACCCAGCGCGGACGGTCGGCACGCTCGCGCTCCGCCACGGCCGCCACCAGCGACGGCACGGACGTCACCGGCCCCGCGGGCGTGCCGTCATCGGCGAGGGGCTGGAGCGCTCCCCCGCCTCGCGCCCCGGCGGCGACGGCGATCCTCACCAGCACATTGTGCCGTCCGCGTCCGACAGAACCGCATCGTGCCCGGTCAGCGGAGGGGGAGGACGAACTCGTCCTCGACCGGCGGGTCGGTCTCGTGCTCGCCGCAGCCGGTCACCGCGTAGCAGCGGACGCGGACCTCGGTCTCCGTGACGTCCAGGCGGAGGAAGCTCTTGAAGAACGGCGGGTTGTCCCAGTCGGCCATCTCCGAGCGGAACCGCTGCGGGATGCGCTTCACCGGCAGCCGCTGGAGGCGTCCGCGCCGCTGCTTGCCGCGCGGCACCCCGAGGAGGGCCGCGACGAAGCGCGCGCGGAGCGAGACGGTTTCCCCGTCGTCGTACCGCCGCGCGGAACGGATGCCCGTGCGCCTCTCGACGGCCGCCGTCGCCTCGCGCGGCGTCAGGTTGAAGAGCCACGGCATCCGGAACCAGCGTCCGTAGAGCTGGCTGTAGCGGGACAGGGAGTCGCCGCGCAGCGGGTAGCAGCGGTAGTCCGACTCGTCCACGATCGTGGTCTTCGGGATGATGTGGGTCGCGTGCATGAAGGCGCCGCCGCCGCCCGAGACGACGTACTGGAGCGTCCGGTCGCCGACCTTCACCGGGTACCGCTCGTAGTTGTGGATGTCGCCGCCGATCGCGGCGACGTAGTGGTTCGCCGGGTCGCGGACGATGTCGTCCACGGTGCCGCCGCCCTCGATCGGGTCGGGATGGTGCATGTCCTCGACCACCAGCGGCTTCCCGGTCACCAGCAGCTTGGGTTTCGGTCCGGCCGAGACGCCGCGCAGCCAGCGTCCCTGCTCCTCGTCGATGCCGCCGCGGATGCCGGTGTCGATGCCGACGATCCGCAGCGCCGGCGTGTCGATCGCCCAGTACGGCGCGGGCTGGACGGCCCGCTGCCCCGGCGCGCCCCGGTACCGCGACCGCACCTCGGCCAGCTCCGCCGGGTCCACGGCGCCCGATCTGCGCCAGAGCCGCCGCGCCAGCCACGCGAGCCGCCCGTTCCAGGACGGCGTGCAGTCCATGTCCAGCTCGCAGAACACGTTGAGGAAGCCGCGCAGGCCGTCGTACCAGTCGTGGTTCCCGGGAACGGCGTAGATCGGCCCCGGATAGCCGGCGTAGGGCCGGAAGAACTTGTCCTCGTAGTCGCCCGTGTCACCGGTCGGGTAGATGACGTCGGACGCGATGACCAGGAAGTCGGTGTCCGAGCCGACCGACAGCAGCGGCGGGACGACGGCGTACTGCGACCGGTCGCCCTCCCCCGTGTCACCCATGATGATGAACGAGAACTCGCGTTCCGGACGGTGCATCGTGAACGCGGCGGGCGCGCCGCGCTCGGTCAGCGCCGCCACCGCCCGGCGCCGCAGCCGCCCCGACGGATCGCCCCACAGCCGCGCCACCACGTCGTTCCGCGACCGCCACAGCACGCTAGGACGGCGCCACGAGAACGCCCGCACGTGCTCGGGCATCAGCCGCAGGAAGGTGCCGGGCCGCCCGCAGGTCCAGCCGGCCCCGGCCTCGGACGTCCGGGAGTTCTCGACCTTGCGGGACCGGTCCTCGGCATGCATGAAGAGACCTCCGGGGGGCTGGGGGGTGTCCCCAACCTTTCCCGGAGGTCTCCGCCACCGTCAAGCCGGTCGGCGACAGTCCGGTGCGCGCCCCCGCGACCGGACCGTCCGCAACGTCCGCCGGGCACTCCAGCGAACGCGGCGGTGCGTCAGCGGCGGTGCGTCAGCGGCGGTGCGTCAGCGGCGGTGCGTCAGCGGCGGTGCGTCAGTGCGCGCCTTCGCCGGTGAGGGCGCGCACCTCCAGTTCGGCGAACTTCTCGTCCGTCCGCTCCCTGGACAGGACCGTTCCGAGGTACGCGCAGAGGAAGCCGATCGGGATCGAGAAGAGACCGGGGTTCTGCATGTGGAACGGCGCGACGACGTGCTCGCTGAACAGCGCGTCCGGGTTGCCCTTCGGCATGGTCTCGGTCTTGCCGCCCCAGCAGATCGGGCTGAGCAGCACCAGGCCGACCGCCGACACGAGGCCGCCGTAGATGCCCGCGACCGCGCCCGCCGTGTTGAACCGCTTCCAGAACAGCGAGAACAGCAGCGTCGGAAGGTTCGCGGACGCGGCGATCGCGAACGCCAGCGCCACCAGGAACGCCACGTTCAGCCCGCGCGCGAAGATCGACAGGACGATCGCGACCGCGCCGATGACCAGCGCCGAGACGCGCGCGACCCTGACCTCGTCCTTCTCGCCCGTCCGGCCGCGCTTGAAGACGTTGGCGTACAGGTCGTGCGCGAACGACGAGGACGAGGCGAGCGTCAGCCCGGCGACCACGGCGAGGATGGTCGCGAACGCGACGGCCGCGATGATCGCGAGGAAGATCGCGCCGCCGTTCGTGCCCGGCCCGCCGCCGAGGTTCTCGGCGAGCTGCGGCGCGGCGGTGTTGCCGCCCTTGTCCTGCTCCAGGATCGCCTTGCTGCCGACCAGCGCCGCCGCGCCGAACCCGATGACGAGCGTCATCAGGTAGAACACGCCGATGATGCCGATCGCCCAGTTGACCGACGTCCGGGCGGCGCGCGCGTTCGGCACGGTGTAGAAGCGGATCAGGACGTGCGGCAGGCCCGCCGTCCCGAGCACGAGGGCGAGACCCAGCGACAGCAGGTCGAGCTTGGACCACACGTCGGTCGCGCCGTACTTCAGGCCCGGCTGGAGGAACTTGTCCCCCTTGCCGGACTTCTCGGCCGCCGCGCCGAGCAGGTGGGACAGGTTGAAGTCGAACTTCGACAGCACCCAGACCGTCATCACGACCGCGCCGGCCATCAGCAGCACGGCCTTGACGATCTGCACCCAGGTGGTGCCCTTCATCCCGCCGACCGTGACGTAGAAGATCATCAGCGCCCCGACCACCACGATCGTCCAGATCTTGGCGGCCTCGCCGTGCGTGCCGAGCAGCAGGTTGACCAGCGCGCCCGCGCCGACCATCTGGGCCAGCAGGTAGAAGATCGACACCACGATGGTGGAGATCCCGGCCGCGGCCCGGACCGGGCGCTGCCGCATCCGGAACGCCAGCACGTCCGCCATGGTGAACCGGCCGGAGTTGCGCAGCATCTCGGCGACCAGCAGCAGCGCGACCAGCCACGCGACCAGGAACCCGATCGAGTACAGGAACCCGTCGTAGCCGGACAGCGCGAAGATCCCCGCGATGCCGAGGAAGGACGCGGCGGACATGTAGTCGCCGCCGATGGCCAGGCCGTTCTGCAGGCCGGAGAACTGGCGTCCGCCCGCGTAGAAGTCGGCGGCCGTGCGGGTCTGCCGGGAGGCCCACACCGTGATGTAGAGCGTGATCGCCACGAAGAGGGCGAACAGCACCAGCGAGAAGGTGCGGTGCTCGTTCTTCGGGGCGGCGGCGACCGCCGCGAGGACGTGCTGAGCGTTCACTTGCCCTCCTCCTCGCCCGCCGCCGCGCCGTTCTCGGGAGACGTCTCGGTGGACGCGTCCGCGGTCGCGCCCGCGGTCGTGCCCGCCGGGGTCTCGACGGGCCTGGCCGCCGGGGTCTCGACCGTCGTGGCCGCCGGAGTCCCGGCGGTGGCGGAGGCCGGGGGCTCGCCGGCCTGGGCCGGCACGACGGGGACGTGCGCGCCGGCGCGGACGTCGGCCGCCAGCGGTTCGAGCCTGCGGCGCGAGTAGCGCTCGTAGGCGTAGGCGATGAGGAAGGTGGACACGAACTGGAGTAGTCCGAAGACGAGGGCGACGTTGATGTCGCCCCACACCTTCTTCGCCATGAAGTCGCGCGCGTAGGCCGACAGCACGACGTAGAGCAGGTACCAGACCAGGAACGCCGCGGTCAGCGGGAACACGAAGCGGCGGAAGGCGGACTTGAGCCGCTGGAACTCCGGGCTCGCGTCGATCCTCAGGTACGCCGCCTCGTCCAGCCCGCGGCCCGGGGGCTCGGGTCGTCCGGTGGACTCTGTGGTCACTGGTCACCTCCGGGAGTAGATCCCTCACTGAATGTCACCGCGATCGGAGGCGACGATGCCCTAAGGAGGTGGCCGGTGCGGGCCAGTTGAGCGAGAACTTGGCCGACCAGATGAACCGGATACCGTCCCGATGCGGGAGCGATGCCTTGCTGTGACCTAGGTCACAGGGGATCGATCGCCCCGGACCGGACGGATCGGACGGCCGGCGGTCAGACGACCGTGAAGGAGCGCGGGTCGTCGGCGGGGACGATCTCGCGGCCGAGCGGCGTCAGCGAGATCGGGACGAGCTTGAAGTTCGCGATGCCGAACGGGATCCCGATGATCGTGATGCAGAGCGCGATGCCCGTCACGATGTGCCCGATGGCGAGCCAGATCCCGGCGAAGACCAGCCAGATCGCATTGCCGACGCACGAGCCGGTGCCCGCGTCGGAGCGCTTCACGACCTTCTGGCCGAACGGCCACAGGGCGAACATCGCGATCCGGAACGAGGCGATCCCGAACGGGATCGTGATGATGAGGATGCAGCAGATGATCCCGGCGACGGCGTAACCGAGCGCCATCCAGAAACCGGCGAACACGAGCCAGACGATGTTCAGGAGGGTGCGCACGGAACCAACCCTAAGCCTTCCGTGTGTTCGACCGCTGACGTCGAACCGGACGGGTCGGTCAGGTCACGCTTCTGATGGGGATCGGCCGGGTGCCCTCCGTCGCGGCGGGCGCCGGTGCCACCCCCATGGACACCGGCGCCACCACGGCGAGGGCGCCTGCGGCCATCATGAGTCCCCCCAGAACGGCGACGAGTCGCCTTCTCATGATGCCTCCACAGACGGCCCTGGTCCCAGTTGAACCGGGACGCACTAAGAACACTAGTGGCACGTCCGTAATGTTCCTGTAAACCCGCCCAAATTTCGGAGGCAAATCTCGAAACTCCAGGTCAGTGCCCTGATACCCGGCGTGCGACCCGCCCCAACCCTGGCCGGACGAGATTCCTCCGGGGCGAGATCCCTACCGGACGAGATCCCTACGGAGCGAGGACGCGGAGGGCGCCGGGCAGGACGCGCGCGGTGACGGGAAGCTCGCCGGGCAGTTCGCCGTCCGCGCCGTAGGGCAGGACGCGGTCCGGGTCGTCCAGCTCGATGCGGACCTCGCGTCCGCGCAGCACCTCGACCTGGTCGCGGCGGACGTGCGAGCCGTCCGCGAGCTCGCGCATCACCGCGAAGAACAGCGGCTTCGGGCCGTGCTTGACCACGACCACGTCGAGCAGGCCGTCGTCGACCGAGGCGTCCGGGGCGACGTGGCGGCCGAAGCCGTAGTAGCCGGAGTTGGCCGCGACGACCGTGTAGCCGCGGAAGCGGTGCTCCGCGCCGTCCACGGTGACGCGGTAGCGGGCGGGCTTCCACGCAGCGACGGCGCGCAGCGCGCCCACGTAGTAGGACGCCGAGCCGCGCAGCCAGCGCGAGCGGTTCGCGTTGAGGTTCGCGACCGCGTCCACGCCCGCGTAGACGCTGCCGAGCACGGGCACGCCGTTCGCCTCGATCGCGTCCACCGCGCGCGGCTCCCCGCGCAGCAGCAGCTCGGCCAGCGCGGACGGCTCGGACGGGATCCCGAGCTGCCGGGCGAAGTCGTTGCCGCGCCCCGCCGGGACGATCCCGAGCACCGCGTCCGTGCCGGCGAGCGCGCCGCCGACGGTGCCGACCATGCCGTCCCCGCCGACGCCGAGGACCACGTGCCCGGCGTCGGCCGCGCCGCGCGCGAGGGCGGTGGCGTGCTCCAGGCCGCGGCTGTACTCCACGACCAGCTCGGCCCCCGCCTCGCGCAGCGCGCGGGCGAGCGGGATCAGCGTCGCCGCGGAGGCCGAGCCGCCCGCCGTCGGGTTGACGACGGCGGTGAACACACGGGGGGTCATGGCGGGCTACTCCTCGGCGGCCGGGGGGAGCTGATTCTGTCGCGCCGGGGCGTTCCCCCGCACCCCCCGGCGGGACTCGTGGTCCGGTTCGGGGCGGAGCAGGATGCCGGGGTTCAGGATCCCGGCCGGGTCCAGCGCGGACTTCACCGCCCGCAGCGCGGCGACGCCGAGCGGGCCGGTCTCGCGGGCGTACCAGTCGCGGTGGTCGGTGCCGACGCCGTGGTGGTGGCTGATCGTCCCGCCCGCCGCGAGGATCGCGTCGTTCGCCGCGTGCTTGGCCTTCTCCCAGTGCGCGACGGCGTCCTCGCCCTGCGCCGAGACGACGGTGAAGTACAGCGACGCGCCGGACGGGTAGACGTGCGAGATGTGGCACATGACCAGCGGCGGCGTCCCGTTCGCGGCGAGCGTGCCGGTGATCGCGCCCTTCACGCCCGCGTACAGCGCGGGCAGGTCGGACCAGAACCCGGCCGTCTCCAGCGTCTCGGCGAACGCGCCGACGTCGAGCAGCGCGTCGCGCAGGTAGGGGGCGTTGAAGCGGCCGTGCTCCCACTTCTCGCCGGGCTCCGCGCCGAGCGGCTCGCCGCCGAGGCCGGAGAGCACGTCGCGGATCTTCGCGCGGCGCGCCTCGATCTCGTCCGGGATGCCTTCGAGGCCGAGGACGACGAGGCAGCCCGCCGCGTCCGAGAGGCCGGCGCCGACGCCGGACGGGTCGGCCAGGCCGATCATCGTCTCCGTCTCGTCGGAGAGGCGGAGGACGGTCGGCAGAGGGCCGTCCTGCGCGAGGGCGCGCAGCGCCGTGGAGCCGGACGCGAAGTCCGGGAAGCGCCAGCCCTCGTACGCGCGCGCGTCCGGGACGGGCCGGATCCGCACCCGGACGGACGTGATGACGCCGAACGCGCCCTCCGAGCCGAGGACGAGCTGCCGCAGGTCGGGTCCGGCGGCGGACTTCGGCGCGCGGCCGAGGTCGAGCGTCCCGGCGGGCGTCGCGACGGTGAGGCCGACGACCATCTCGTCGAACCGTCCGTAGCCGGCGGACGCCTGGCCGCTGGACCGGGCCGCCGCGAACCCGCCGATCGTCGCCCACTCGAACGACTGCGGGAAGTGGCCGAGCGTGTACCCGCGCTCGCGCAGCAGCTCCTCGGCCCGCGGCGCGCGCAGGCCCGGCTGGAACACGGCCGTCCGGGACACCTCGTCCAGTTCGACGAGCGCGTCCAGGCGTCGCAGGTCGAGCGAGATGAAAGCGCTGAAACCGGTCGAGCCGTCGTCCGGCCGCGCGATGCCGGTGGGCGCGAGACCGCCGACGACGGACGTGCCGCCGCCGAACGGGACGACGGCGACGCGGTGTTCGGCGCAGGCCCGCAGGACGGCCAGCACCTCGTCGTGCGAGGCGGGCAGGACGACGGCGTCGGGCGCGTCGTCCGCCTGGCCCGCGCGGATGCGCAGCAGGTCGGGCGTGGACTTGCCGCGGGTGTGCCGGACGCGGGCCTCCGCGTCGGTGCGCACGTGCTCCTCCCCCACCGCGTCGCCGAGCGCGGCGAGAGCGGTGTCGGAGAGCCTCGGCCCGGGGGGGATGATCTCGTCCAGGGCGAGCGGCGCGGCCTCGGCCGGCTTCACGCCCAGCAGCTCCCGCAGCAGCCCGACGACGGGCTCGGGCAGGGGCGTGGCCCGGGACGGATCGCCCCAGCCGCTCCACAGCATGTCCCCGGTTCCCACCGCTCCTCCAAGTGGCTCGGCACGTCCGTACGTGCTTACACTGTGACACATGACGTCGAATCGTCACAACAAGAGGGACGAGCAGGCGGTGCTGGACGCGGCGCGCGACTGCGTCCTCGCGGTCGGCGTGCGCCGCACCACCCTCACCGACATCGCCCGCCGCGCCGGGGTCTCCCGGATGACCCTGTACCGCCGCTGGCCGGACGTGCGGACCATCGTCGCGGACCTGATGACGCGCGAGTGGACCGCCGTCGCCACCGCCGTCCGCCCCCACACCGGCGACGGCGGGAGCGCCGGGCCGGTGCGGGAGATGCTGGTGGACGGGCTGGTCAGCGGGGTCGCGGAGCTGCGGGCGCATCCGCTGATGCGCAAGATCCTCGACGTTGATCCCGAGCTGCTGCTGCCGTACCTGCTGGACCGGCTCGGCGCCAGCCAGAGCGCGTTCCTGGAGATCTTCGAGGAGGCGCTGGCCGCCGGGCACGCGGACGGCTCGATCCGCCGGGACGACCCCGCCCGGCAGGCCCGGGCGCTGCTGCTGGTCGTCCAGTCGTTCGCGCTGTCCGGGCGGACGGTCGCCGTTCCGGACGATCCGGCGCTCACCTACGAGGCTTTCGACGCCGAGCTTCGCACCATCCTGGAGAGGACCCTCGCGCCATGACGCCCGTCAGGTCATCCTTGAACGCCGCGCGGCGCGCCCGCGAGCTGGACGCGCTGGCCGTCGGCGAGGTCGTGGACGTGCTGGTCGTCGGCCTCGGCGCGACCGGCGCGGGCGTGGCGCTGGACGCCGCGTCGCGCGGGCTCTCGGTGGCCGCGATCGACGCGCGCGACCTGGCCTTCGGGACGTCCCGCTGGAGTTCCAAGCTCGTCCACGGCGGGCTGCGCTACCTGGCGTCCGGGCAGGTGGACGTCGCGCACGAGAGCGCCGTCGAGCGCGGCGTGCTCATGGCGCGCACCGCGCCGCACCTGGTGCGCGCGCTGCCGTTCGTGATGCCGCTCACCCCGCTCGTGTCGCGTTCCCAGGCCGCGCTCGTGCGCACCGGATTGCAGGCCGGGGACGCGCTCCGCGTCGCCGCCCGCACGCCGCGCGCGCTCCTGCCCGGGCCGCGCCGCCTGTCGTCGGTGGAGACGCTGCGCCTCGCTCCGGCGCTTCGCCCGTACGGGCTGCGCGGCGGGCTCCTCTCCTGGGACGGCCAGCTCGCCGACGACGCGCGCCTGGTCACCGCGATCGCGCGGACCGCCGCCGCGCACGGCGCGCGGATCCTCACCCGCGTCCGGGCGCTGCGCCTGGACGGCTCGGGCGCGCAGGCGCGCGACGAGTCGACCGGCCGCGAGATCACCCTGCGCGCCCGCACCGTGATCAACGCGGCCGGGGTCTGGGCGGGCGGGCTGGTGGACGGCGTCCGGCTGCGCCCCTCGCGCGGGACGCACCTGGTCGTCCGCGCGGAGGCCCTCGGCGGGCTCGGCGCCGGGCTGCACATCCCGATTCCGGGCGAGACCAACCGGTTCGTCCTGGTCATCCCGCAGGGCGACGGACGGGTCTACGTCGGCCTCACCGACGAGCCCGCCGACGGCCCGATCCCGGACGTGCCGGAGCCGGCGCCCGCCGAGATCGGCTTCCTGCTCGACATCCTGGACTCCGCGCTCGACGTGCCCGTCCGGCGCGCGGACGTGCTCGGCGCGTTCGCCGGGCTGCGCCCTCTGCTGGACGACGCGCACGGCTCCACCGCCGACATCTCGCGCCGCCACGCCGTCCTCACCTCGCCGGACGGGATCGTCACCATCGTGGGCGGCAAGCTGACCACCTACCGCCGCATGGCCGAGGACGCCGTGGACGCCGTCCTGGCGGGCGGGCGCCTGACCGCCGGGCCGTCCAGGACGTCCCGCGTCCCGCTGGTGGGGGCGGCTCGTCCCGATGACCTCGCACGGCTCGACGCGCCTCGACGGCTCGTCCAGCGGTACGGCACCGAGGCGCCGCTTCTGGCCGCGCTCGGCCGGGACGACCCCTCGCTCCTGGAACCGGTCGCGCCGGGCTCGCCCGTGCTGCGGGCCGAACTCGCCTGGGCCGTCCGCCACGAGGGCGCGCTCGACGCGTCCGATCTCCTGGACCGCCGGACCCGCGTCGGCCTCGTCGCGGCCGACCGCGCCGCCGCCCTGCCCGCGGCCGAGGCCCTCCTCGCCGCGGCGGGGACGACCGTCCCCTAGCAGGTGAAGCCGGGGAATCGAGCAAGATCGAACCGGGTATGAGGTGAGTCACCCGCAGTGGCATCGTGGCAGGATGTGAGGTTAACCTAACCTAATTCACATCCGGGATGACGGGAGGCCTCGCGTGGCGCGCCACAGCAGTTGCGGGCACTGTCCGGGGAGCCACACTCCCGGGCGGTCGTGCCTGGCGAGCGCCACGGTGAAGCCACGGGCCTGGCTGCTCGTCGAGCACCCCGGGCCCTGGCCCGAGCGGGTCGAGGAGATCACCGGACCGCAGGGCCTCGTGGACGCGATCGGCGCCGCGCCGGCCGCGGGCGTCCGGCCCCAGCTCATCCGCCGGCCCGGGCGGGGCCGCCGGGCCACTCCGCCCGTCCGCGTCTATATCGGCTGGTCCTACGGGTCGGACGTCTGGATCGAGACGCGCGAGCTGGACGACCACGGGCAGCTCGCCGAGATCGACTTCGCCGCCCTCGCCGCCGGACGGCGTCCCGGCTGGGGCGAGTCCGTCGAGGAACCCGTCCTGCTCGTGTGCACGCACGGGCGGCGCAACGCCTGCTGCGCCCGGACCGGAGCCCCCCTGGCACGGCGACTCGCATCACGTTTCGGCGCCCTCGTATGGGAGACCACCCATGTCGGAGGTGATCGATATGCGGCGAACCTCGTGTGCCTTCCGCATGCGGTCTATTACGGGAACCTCGGCCCGGACGAGGCTGAGACCGCCGTCTCCGCTTATCTGAACGGCGAGGTCGTGCTCGACAACCTGCGCGGACGGGCCGGAACGCCCGAGCCCGCCCAGGCCGCCGAGCACGCCGTCCGGACGCGGACCGGCGTACTGGACGTGGCGGGCGTGACCGTCGAGACCCTCTCGGGGGCCTCTCCCCACACCGCGGTGGTGTCCGCCGGAGGGAAGCGTTACCGAGTGGTCGTGGAACGGGCCGAAGAGCCCGGCGGGTGCGGTCCGGAGTGCCGGGAGAGACTCCAGACCCACCTTGTTACCGACCTCACCCTTCTCAACGAGGCGGCCCTCGTGTAATCTCTCCGAGGCCCCATTATTCGAGGGTCTCCCGTCGTCTCGACCCCACGGACCCGGTGATCCGGGCGGGGAACAAGAGCGGCAACTCCAGACGTTGGACCATTCGGCGCTTCGGACGCTAGCGGCTGAGGCACGTCGAGCGTCCATGTCCTGAAATTGCTCAGTAAAAACAACCAAGGTGGGTGTTCCATGGCTCAGGTACGTCGGCAGGCAAACCTCCCTCGTCCCTCGTGGGGCTGGCAGGACGCCGCGGCGTGCCGGGGGGAAGACCTGGTGCTCTTCTTCGGCCCCGACGGCGAGCGCCAGCCCGAACGCGAGATCCGCGAGCGCAAGGCCAAGCAGATCTGCATGGGCTGCCCGGTCCGCAGCGAGTGCCTTGACTACGCCGTCTCCCGGCCCGAGAAGTACGGGACCTGGGGCGGCCTGAACGAGGACGAGCGCGCCTCCGAGCGCCGCCGTCGCATGCGCCGCGCCAACGCCGCCTAGGCATTGCCCCTTCCTTCCGGCAAGGTGCCGGAAGGTCGCCGACGGCAAGCCCCCGGCACGCCACCTAAACGCAACGGCCCCGCTCCGGCGGGGCCGTCGGCGTGTCCGCCCTTCGCCATTCCGGTACCGCATCCGAACGGTGGCGCGCGGACTATTCAGAAAACGCGCGGGACCATTTTCGGACTAGTACCGCCGGGCCATGTCCATGATCCTCTCGGATCCGTCCGCGGGTGGTTCCGGCCGGTGACCCGCACGGATGTTTCCGACTCCGAACTACCGCCGGTCCGCGGCTACCAGCGGTGCGTTCCGGCGAGTTCCAGCAACCGGACGACATCGTCGTCGCCGAGCTGTTCGAAATCCTCGTACCACTGGCCCACCGCCCGGAACACCCGGGGCGCCGCGACGGCCACCACCGCGTCGGCCTCGTCGCTCAGCTCCCGCACCGTCGCGGACGCCCCGACGGGCACCGCCAGCAGCAGCCGGTCCGGCCTGCGGGCCCGCACCGCGGCGAGCGCCGCCCGGGCCGTCCCGCCGGTGGCCAGGCCGTCGTCCACCACGACGACCGAGCGGCCCTCGGTGGTCGGCAGCGGGCGGTCGCCCCGGTAGGCGCGCACGCGGCGGCCCAGCTCGGCGCGCTCGGCGGCCACGGTCGCGGCGAGGTCGGCCCGGCCCAGCCGCAGCCGGGACAGCAGGCCCGCGTCGAGCACGGGATCCCCGCCCTCGGCGATCGCGCCCACGCCCAGCTCGGGCTGCGGCGGATAGCCGATCTTGCGCGTGACCAGGACGTCCAGGCTGCCGCCGAGCCGGCGGGCGACCTCGTACCCGACCGGGACGCCGCCCCTCGGCAGCGCGAGCACCACCGGCTTGTCCAGCTCCAACGGCACGAGCCGCTCGGCGAGGACCCGCCCGGCCTCACCACGGTCCGCGAACGGCAACTTCACGGGCGACATGACGTCCTCCCCCAGGAAGCTCACGGCGAGACTCAAGCTTAGATCCGCCGCCGCTCCCCGGCTCGGGTCGCCCTGGCCCGAACTTCGTGGACCTTACGGGGCGGGCGTCAGGGCGTCGTCGTGAGCCAGGCGAGAGGGTTCGCGCGCAGGATCTGGTCGAGGGTGGCGTCGTCGGCGCCCGCCGCGCGCAGGGCCGGCACGACGGTGTTGAACAGGTGCGCGTAGCCGGGGCCGTCGTAGCGGGTCACCTGGGTCATCCGGGTGACGCCGGTGGCGAGCATGACGCGGTCGGCGTGCCCGGCGTCCAGCAGATCCAGGACGGGCCGGATGCGGGCCTCCAGCGACGGCGTGGCGGCGTCCGGGTCGAACGGCAGCATGCTGAAGGAGACGTACGCGCCGTTCTCGGCGATCTTGCGGAGCGCGGCGGGGTCGTCGGACAGGTCCTGGCGGGTCACCGCGACGCGCTCCGGGGCGAGCCCGGCGGCCGTCAGCACCTCCAGCAGCGCCAGGCCGGGACGGCCGTGCGCGGCGACCGACAGGCCCGAGTACTCGGCCGCGCGGGCGGCGGCGCGCAGGCAGCGCTCCTCGGCGGCGGTGGGGACCTCGCCCCACGCGCCGACCTCGCCGATCACGCCGGGCAGCGCGCTGGTGCCGTCCAGGCCGAACCCGATCTCGGCGAGCAGCCGCTCGGCGAGCCTCACCTCGTCCGCGCCGTCCACGTAGGACGGGTGGAACGGTCCGGCGAACAGGCCGGTGGCGGCGACCACGGCGACCCGGGAGCCCGCCGCCATCCGGGACAGCGCGGCGGCGTTGCGGCCGACGCCCGAGCAGGTGAGGTCGACCACGAGGCCGACGCCGTGCTCGGCGCGCAGCGCGGCCAGCTCGGCGGTGACGGCCTTCTCCTCGTCCAGCCAGCGGCGGGGGTCGGAGTCGAGCTGGGCGGGGTGCGCCGGCCAGCGCAGGTCGAGCTGGAGGTGCTCGTGCGCGAGCACGGGACCGCTGACGGAGGACGCGTCGAGGGCGCCGGTGACGGTGCGCAACCGCCCGGCCTGCTCACTGGGGGCCATACCTGGCGAGGTTACGACATACTTGACGGTTTCCCGCCGGAACGCTGGGGATTCTTTACCCGCCGGTTCGTCACATCGGCGCACGCCGAAACCCGCCGTCCCACCGGTGTCCGGGGGACTTGGCGGCTCGGTCAGGGACGGTCGGGCGGGTCGGTGGCGCGGCGGCGGGCCTGGAGGGTCCCGGCGCTCGGCCAGCGGCGGTCGATCTCGCTGTTGAGCGCCGCGCCCAGCAGGACGGCCAGGGCGGCGACGTACAGCCAGCCCAGCACCGCGATGGACGCCGCGAGCGACCCGTACACCGAGATCCCGCGCAGCGACCCGGCGAGGTAGAAGCGCAGCAGGAAGCTGCCGACGATCCAGATCAGCAGCGCGACGACCGCGCCGGGCAGCTCGCGCCACCAGGCCGTCCGCACCGGGATGCTGTGGTGGTACAGCAGGGCGAGGAAGACCACCGAGATGGTCACCACGAACGGCCAGTAGAAGATCTCCACGACGCCGGAGCTCTCCGGGACGGCCTGCCGGGCGAGCGCGGGCCCCGCGACGAGCAGCGGGATCACGGCCGACAGCAGCACCAGGCCGAGCAGGTAGAGGAAGAACGCGCGGGTCCGGGTGCGGATCACGCCGCGCACCCCGGACAGTCCGTAGGTGATCGTGATCGTGTCGACGTACACGTTGGTGGCGCGCGACCCGGCCCACAGCGAGATCAGGAAGCTGACCGACACCACGTCCGGACGGCCGCCCCGGATCACGTCGTCGAGCAGCGGCACGACCAGGCCTTTCACGGCGGGCTCGGTGAGCACGTTCCCGGCGCGCTGGATCGTCCAGGTGCGGATCTCGACGACGGTGTCCGCGCCGAGCAGGCCCTTGAGGTGGCCCATCATGCCGACCAGCCCGATCACGAGCGGCGGCAGCGAGAGCAGCGCGAAGAACGCCGCCTCGGCCGCCAGGCCGGTCACCCGGTACCGGAACGCGGCGACGACCGTGCCGCGCACGAGGATCCACGCGGTGGCGAGGGCCGTCCGCAGCCGGGCGGTCCAGGGACTCCGCGGGGCGTCCGGGGCGAGCTCGCTCCCGGCGCGCGGATGCGGCACCGACGCCGGAACCGACTCGAATTCGGACACGTTCTGGCTCGTTCCCTCCGAAACCGCCCCCGCACCCTCGGACGTGTCCGATTGTCCCGGTCCAGGCGTCCTGTGCATGCTCACCGCCCTCCACCGTAGAGCGTCACCCGTCCGGAACATGCCCCCCGCACCCATTTCCGTGATCCACTCGGCGCGTCGCGCCCCCGATTCGACGGCGGGGAAGCCCGTCCGGCCCATGATCGTTTCCGTCCGGGGCGCGTCCGGGGCGCGTCCGGGGCGCGTCCGGAAGGGTGGCGGGGCGGGGCCGGGATGACCCAGGTCACCTGTCCGCATGCCGGACGGAACTGGACAGGTCGCTACGGCGCGTGTCAGAGTTCAAGCATGCCTACCGTGGATCCGCTGCTGGTCATGCGCCGGCACGTCGACTTCCAGCGGGTCCGCAGCGCTATCTGTCGGTGACGCCCAGTCCACGCCCCTGCCGTAGCCGAACTGTCGAACCGCGGGCGCGTGGCGCATCGGCGTCGCCCCGAACCGACCTTCCGCTCAGCGTCGAGCCGGCCGTCTTCCTGCCGCCGGTGCGTCCGCGTCCCCTTGCCCATCCCAAGGACGCGCCGTGCCATCTGCGACCACCTCCACCGCCAGACCCAAGCGGGGCGAGGGCCAGTGGGCCCTCGGCTACCGCGAGCCCCTCAACAAGAACGAAGAGAACAAGAAGAACGACGACGGGCTGAACGTCCGCGACCGGATCATCGAGATCTACTCCAAGGCCGGCTTCGACTCCATCGACCCGGCCGACCTGCGCGGCCGGTTCCGCTGGTACGGGCTGTACACGCAGCGCAAGCCCGGCATCGACGGCGGCAAGACCGGCTCGCTCCCGGACGAGGAGCTCGACGACCGCTACTTCATGATGCGGGTGCGGATCGACGGCGGCCAGCTCGACGGCCCGCAGCTCCGCACGATCGCCGACATCGCGACGCGGTACGCGCGCGGCACCGCCGACATCACCGACCGGCAGAACGTCCAGTACCACTGGATCCGGATCGAGGACGTGCCCGCGATCTGGGAGGCGCTGGAGGCCGTCGGGCTGCACACGACCGAGGCCTGCGGCGACACCCCCCGCGTGATGATCGGCTGTCCGCTGGCCGGGATCGCGGCGGACGAGGTGATCGACGCGACCCCGCTGCTGCGCGAGGTGCACGACCGGTACATCGGGTCGCCGGAGTTCTCGAACCTGCCGCGCAAGTTCAAGACGGCGTTCTCCGGCTGCACGGCGCACTGCACCGTGCACGAGATCAACGACGTGGCGTTCGTCGGCGTCGTGAACGAGGACGGCGAGGCGGGCTACCAGGTGTTCGTCGGCGGCGGGCTGTCCACGAACCCGATGTTCGCGCAGAGCCTCGGCGTGTTCGTCCGGCCGGAGCAGGGCCACGAGGTCTGGAAGGGCGTCGTCTCGATCTTCCGGGACTACGGCTACCGGCGGCTGCGGCACCGCGCCCGCCTGAAGTTCCTGGTGTCCGACTGGGGCGTGGCGAAGTTCCGCGAGGTGCTGGAGAACGAGTACCTCGGCTACGCGCTGCCGGACGGCCCGGAGCCCGCCGCCCCGCTCCCCCGCCGCGACCACGTGGGCGTCCACCCGCAGAACGACGGCAACTACTACGTCGGCTTCGCGCCGCGCGTGGGCCGCGTGAACGGCGAGCTGCTCGGCGTGATCGCCGACCTGGCGGAGAAGTACGGCTCCGGTCGGGTGCGGACGACGGCCGAGCAGAAGATGGTCATCCTGGACGTCCCGCAGGAGCGCACCGAGGCCCTCGCGGACGAGCTGGCCCGGCACGACCTGCAGGTCGGGCCGTCCACGTTCCGGCGGCAGACGATGGCCTGCACCGGCATCGAGTACTGCAAGCTCGCCATCGTCGAGACCAAGCAGCGCGCGATGGACCTCATCGACGAACTCGAGAAGCGGCTGCCGGACTTCGAGCAGCCGCTCACGATCAACGTCAACGGCTGCCCGAACGCCTGCGCGCGGATCCAGGTCGCCGACATCGGGCTCAAGGGCCAGCTCGTCGTGGACGAGAACGGCGACCAGGTGGAGGGCTTCCAGATCCACCTCGGCGGCGCGCTCGGGCAGTCGTTCGGCAAGAAGGTGCGCGGGCTGAAGACCACGTCCGCCGGGCTGACCGACTACGTGGAGCGGGTCGTCCGGAACTACGACGCGCAGCGCGCGGACGGCGAGACCTTCGCGCAGTGGGTCCACCGCGCGGACGAGGCGGACCTCAAATGACCGCCCCCGCGACGACCAGCGCCCGCGCGGACGCGAGCGTGAGCGCCCGCGTGAGCGTGAGCCCGAGCGTGAGCGTGAGCGCCTCCGTGCTGGAGGCGGCATGAGCGAGCGCGCGGCGCCGTTCTACTGCCCGTACTGCGGCGAGGAGCGGCTCGAACCGCGCGACGGGGAGGGGGCGTGGTTCTGCCGTGACTGCGTCCGCTCCTTCCAGTTGAAGTTCCTCGGGGTCGGACGGCCCCGGGAGGCCGGAGCGCCCCGGCCGGAGACCGAGGAGTCACACCGGTGACGCTGCTGGAGACCGACAGACCGACACTCGATCTCGAGGACATCGTCGAATCCGCCGCCGCCGCGCTCGCCGGCGCGCCCGCCCTGGAGGTCATCCGGTGGGCGGCGGCGACGTTCGGGGACCGGATCTGCCTGACGTCCTCGATGTCCGACGCCGCGCTGATCCACCTGGTGTCGAAGGTGAAGCCGGGCATCGACGTGCTGTTCGTGGACACCGGTTACCACTTCGCCGAGACCATCGGCACCCGGGACGCGGTGGAGGCCGTGTACCCGGTGAACGTGATCAACGTCGAGCCGTCCCGGACGGTCGCCGAGCAGGAGGCGGCGCTCGGGCCGCGGCTGTACGGCCGCAACCCCGACCTCTGCTGCCACCTGCGCAAGGTCGAGCCGCTCGGCCGCGCGCTGGAGGGCTACATGGCCTGGTTCAGCGGCATCCGCCGGGACGAGACGGCCTCGCGCCGGGACCGCCGGGTCGTGGAGTGGGACCGGCGGCGGGGCATGGTCAAGGTGAACCCGATCCTGGACTGGACGCAGGAGGAGATGGACGGCTACATCGAGGACAACGGGATCATCGTCAACCCGCTGCACCACGACGGCTACCCGTCCATCGGCTGCGAGCCCTGCACCCGGCCGGTCGCGCCGGGCGAGGACCCGCGCAGCGGCCGCTGGGCCGGGACCGGCAAGACCGAGTGCGGGATCCACCTCTGATGACGTCCGGCGAGACGCCGCTGGTCGCGGTGGCGCACGGGTCGCGGGACCCGCGCGCCGCCGCGACGGTCGCGCGGCTGATGGACGCGGTGCGCGCGCTGCGCCCCGACGTGCCCGTGCACACCTCGTTCCTGGACCACTGCCCGCCCGCGCCCGGCCCGGTGCTGGACGGCCTGGCCGACGCGGGCGCGACCTCGGCGGTCGTGCTGCCGCTGCTGTTGACCGCCGCGTACCACTCCAAGCACGACATCCCGGCCGTGCTCCGCGCCGCCGACACCCGGCTCGACCTGCGGACGGCCCGGACGCTCGGCCCGCACCCGCTGCTCACGGCGGCGCTGGAGCGGCGGCTGCGCGAGGTGGACGTCGAGATCGGCGATCCGGGCACGGCCGTCGTGCTGACCGCGGCCGGGTCGAGCGACCCGACCGCCAACGCGACGATCGCGGGCCTGGCGCGGCGCTGGCGGCGGCGCGGCTGGCGCGGCGTCGTGGCCGCGTACGCGTCGGCGACGCGTCCGGCGCCGGGCGACGCGGTCGCGGCGCTGCGGGACGCGGGCGCGCCGCGCGTCGTCGTGGCGTCCTACTTCCTCGCGCCCGGGTTCTTCACCGACAAGGTCCGGGACGAGGCGCTCGCGGCGGGCGCGGCGGCCGTCTCGCCCCCGCTCGGCGACGCCCCCGAGGTCGCCGAGCTGGTCGTCCACCGCTACGAGCGGACGCTGATGGACGTCCGCCTCGGCCTCGCCGCCGCCGTCTGACCGCCGACCGCCTGTGAGCGCGGACGGCCGCGGCGGTCTGATGGTGGACCGCCGCCGCGGCCGTCCGCGCGGCTCTCTCAGCAGGCGGCGAGCAGCCGCCGGTGGACGCGGACCCCGAACGTCAGGCCGTCCACCGGGACGCGCTCGTCCACCCCGTGGAACAGGCGGCCGTAGTCGAGGTCGTGCGGCATCCGCAGGCCCTTGAACCCGTAGCAGCGGATGCCGAGGCGCGAGAACGCCTTGGCGTCGGTGCCGCCGGGGTTGCAGTAGGGCGTCGGGTGGCCGTCCGGGTCCTCGGCGCGCAGCGCGTCCTCCATCGCCGCGACGAGCCGCCCGTCGTAGGCGGTCTCCATGGCGATGTCGCGGTGGACGAACTCGCGGGAGACGGCCGGGTCGAGCAGCGTGTCGAGCTCGGCGAGGAAGGCGTCCTCCTGGCCGGGGAGGAAGCGGCCGTCGATCCCGGCGGACGCGCGGCCGGGGATGACGTTGATCTGGTATCCGGCCTCCATCATCGTCGGGTTCGCCGAGTTGCGGAGGACGACCTCGACCAGGTCCCGGACGTCCGGGCCGAGGCGGTCGAGCGAGCCCTCGACGTCGGCCGGGTCGAACGCGACGCCGCGCAGCTCGGCGACCCGCTCCAGCAGGGCGCGCACCGAGTCGATCAGGTGGATCGGGAACCGGTGGTGGCCGATGCGGGACAGCGTGTCGGCGAGGGCGGTGACGGCGTTCTCGTCGTTCGGCGAGGAGCCGTGCCCGGCGCGCCCGCGCGCGGTGAGCCGCAGCCACGCCTGGCCGCGCTGCGCGTTCTCGATCGGGTAGAGGCGGCGGGTGTCGTCCAGCGGGTAGGAGAACCCGCCGCCCTCGCCGATCGCCTCGGTCACGCCGTCGAACAGGTGGCGGTGCTTGTCGGCGATCCACTTGCTGCCGTACGTGCCGCCCGCCTCCTCGTCGGCGAGGAACGCGAAGACCAGGTCGCGGGCGGGGCGGCGGCCCGTCCGGCCGTACTCGCGGGCCATCGCGAGGTGGACGGCGACGGTGTCCTTCATGTCGATCGCGCCGCGGCCCCACAGGTAGCCGTCGATGATCTCGCCGGAGAAGGGGTCCACGGCCCACTCGGACGCGTCGGCGGGGACGACGTCCAGGTGGCTGTGCAGGAGCAGCGCGCCGCGCGACGGGTCCGCGCCGGGGACGCGGGCGACGACGCCGGCGCGGCCGGGCGCCGACTCCAGCAGCGCCGGCTCGATCCCGGCGTCCGACAGCTTCGCCGCGACGTACTCGGCGGCCTTCCGCTCGTCGCTGGTCGGGTTGGAGGTGTCGATGCGGATGAGGTCGCGGCAGAGGCCGACGACCTCCTCCTCGGCGACTGCGAAATCCTCGACTGCGAGGTCCTCGGGTGCGAGGTCCTCGGCTGCGCGGTCCTCCGGTGCGCGGTCCTCGGCGGATGCGTGCGTCAAGTCGGTCCTCCCTCAGGACGTGGCGGGCTGGGCGGACGGGACGGCCCCCGTCCCGGCGCCCTCCATGGCGGTGTGGCCGGTCGGCCTGATCAGCCCGGCGTAGGCGAGCACGACGTACAGGACCAGCGCGGTGCCGAGCGAGTTCAGCGCGGGGATGCCCCAGTGCACGAACTTGCCGACGCAGAACGCGGCGACCCAGACGGCGAGCGAGCCGGGGATCCAGGTCGCGACGCGCGCGGGGACGGTTCCGGCGGCGCGGGTGGCGTCCAGCTCGGGACGCTGCCGCCGGGCGATCCAGTACTCGGCGACGATGATGCCGCCGACCGGCGGGATCGCCACGCCGAGGACGGTCAGGAAGTCCTTGAAATGGTCGAGGAAGCCGAGCGCGGACAGGACCGTCCCGGCCGCGCCGATCACGACCGTGACCGCGCCGCGGTGCAGCCGGCGGCCGAACACCGTGGAGAAGAAGTTCACGACGCCGAGCGAGGACCCGTACAGGTTCCAGTCGTTGATCTTCATGGTCGCGAGCACGACGATGACCAGCCCGGCGAGGCCCGAGGTGGACAGCACGATGTTGGTGACGTCGCTCGACCCGGCGGCGTGGCCGAGCAGCACGCCGGTCATGCCGACCACGTACTCGCTGAGGATCATCGAGCAGGACGACTGGAGCAGCACGTGCCAGGGCCTCCGGTTGTACCGGGTCATGTCGGGCGCGGTGATCGCGCCGGTCATGTACCCGCCCGCGATGATCGTCGCGGCGGCCGGGATGGAGATGTGCGCGCCGGTCGGCGCGGCGTTCACCAGGTCCGACAGCGAGTGCTTGTGGAGCTCGCTGATCACCGACCAGGCGACCAGCCCGAAGAACAGCGGCACCGCGATCCGGGCCAGCCACATCATGATCTTGAAGCCGTACATCACCAGCAGGGTGAGCACGACGCCCGCGACGACGCACCACAACCAGGACGGGCCGCCGGCGAGCCGGGTCATGGACCGGCCGAAGATGCCGTTCTGCACCCCGAACCAGCCGACCAGGCTGACCGAGATCACCAGGCTGACCAGCGCGGACCCGTTGCGTCCGAACCCGGCGAAGCGGGTCAGCAGGGTGGTGGACATGCCCTCGCGCTGCCCGGCCGCGCCGATCAGGAAGATCACGATCTCCAGGATCACCGCGCCGAGGGTGAACGCCCAGAACGCGTCCCGGAAGGTCATGCCGAGGCCGAGCGTCGCGCCGAGCACGAACTGCGACAGCGAGCCGGACTGCGCCAGCCACTGCACGAGCATCGACCCGAACCCGTAGCGCTCGCCCCGGGGCACGCGGCCGAGCGCGTGGTCGTCGTTGCCGATCTTCATCACTGCCTCCCCGAGGACGGCGGGACTCCCTCGGCCGACGGCTCCGCGCCGCCGGTCCGCGGCGGGACGCCGAGGGTCTGGAGGTGGGACATCGAGCCGTAGCGGGCGACGAGCGCCTCGTACTCGGCCCGGTCGTGGAAGTCGAGCGAGCCCGCGCCGAAGCCCTTGGCCGCCTCGACGGCGAACCGCGCGGCGGCGGCGATGTCGGTCTCGTGGCTCGCGCCCGTCGCGCAGCCGGGCACGGCGGCGGCGGACGTGATCGCCAGGCCGGCCACCGGCGCGTCGGTCGCGGTGGCCGGCTGGAGGATCGAGTTGATGTGGTGGACGCCGTTGCCGTAGGGCGTGATGTCCTGCGTGGTGATCGGGAACGTCACGGCGGGCTCGCCGGTCACGATCGCGAGCAGGTCGGCCAGAGCCGGGCTCACCCGCAGGATGTACCCGGACCGGACGGTCGGCGACAGCGCCAGGCCGCGGTGGTTGATCACCGTGTTGCCCTTGGTGGTGTCGATCGACAGGACCGCGTCCATCTCGGCGGTGACCTCGTGCTCGTTCATGGTGGCGATGTCCACCGGCGAGTCCATGAACGGCACCGGGTCGTGCGGCTGGGTGGGCGCGTCCGGGCAGACGTGGGTGGCGACGATCACGTCACCGGGCAGCGCGTCGCCGCGGGCGCGCATGGACAGCAGCTTCGCGGCGGCGGCGAGCGCGGCGGCGGCCCCGTCGCCGTCCGACACGAAGCCGGTGACGCCGGGCCGCGCGCCCACGCCGCCGAGGCGTCCGACGATGCCCAGGGTCGGGGCGTCGCCGCCCGCGGTCCTCCCGCGGGTGCCGGGGATGCGGACGGTCACGAAGTCCGTGTGGCCCTTGTCGCCCTCGACGCGGGTCACCTCGGCGCGCGCCCCCTCCGGCCCCGCGGCCTCGTCGAGCAGGGCGGCGAGCGCCTTGCCGTCGGCGTGGGGGTCGTCCAGGCGGTCGATCACGTCCAGGACGTGCTTGAGCATTGCGGGGTCGTCCTTTCGCGGGGGTTCTCGGGGCCTGGAGGGACGCGTCGTCGGGTCGGTCCGGGCCGGATCGGGGTGTTTCCGCCCAGTTGACCTGGTGTTATCTTATTCAGCAACCTTTTCCCGATAATCACAACATGGAGGCCGGATGGCCGGATCGGGGTTCGCCGCCGACCGCACCACCCCCCGCGGCCTGCTCCAGACCGCCGACCGCGCGCTGCTGGTGCTGCTCGGCTTCGACCGCGCCCGCTCCGACTGGGGCGTGACGGAGGTCGCCGAGGAGTTCGGCTGGGACAAGTCCGTGGCGCAGCGGCTCCTCGCGACGCTCGCGCACCGCGGCTTCCTCGTCGCCGACCCGGACACCCGGCGCTACCGGATCGGTCCCGCCGCCCTGCACCTCGGCCGGATCTGGGAGCGCTCGAACTCGCTCGCCGTGCTCGTCCGGCCGGTGCTGGCCGAGCTCAGCGCGCAGAGCGGCGCGACCGCGCTGCTGTCGGTCCCGGACGCCTTCCACATGCGCTGCGTCGAGGCGGTGGACGGCCCCGCCGGGCCGCTGCGCTACTACCCCCTCGTCGGCGAGCTGTACCCGGCGCACGCGGGCGCGACCAGCCAGGCGTACTACGCCTACGTCCCGGAGGCGGACCGGCTGCGGCTGTTCCGCAGCCGCCCGATGGCCCGGTTCACCGACCGCACGATCACCGACCTGGACGCGCTGGAGGACCGGTTCCGGACCGTCCGGCGGCAGGGCTACGCGTTCACGGTCGGCGAGTACGACGCGCACGTCGCGACCCTCGCCGTGCCCGTCCACCTGAACGGCGAGCCCTACGGGAGCCTCAGCCTCGGCGGGCCCGAGGAGCGCTTCCCGCAGCCGCTCGACCGGCTCCCCCGGCTCCAGCTCGCGGCCGAGACGGTGGAGCGCCTCCTCACCGGACGCCGCTGACCGCACGCCGACGCCGACGCCGACGCCGACGCCGACCGAGCGAACCAGCCACCGCCGACCGCCCCGGACGCCGCCCGACCGCACCCCGGACGCCGCCGACCGAAGATCGAGAGGAACACATGGAACTGCTGCTGCTGTCGAACTCCACCCAGCACGGGCACGGCTACCTGGAGCACGCGCTCGGCACCGTGACGGAGTTCGTGCCGTCCGGCGGGACGCTCGCGTTCGTCCCCTACGCGCTGGCCGACCACGACGCGTACACCGCGACCGTCCGTGCGGCGCTCGGGCCGTCCGGGATCACCGTGCGGGGCGTCCACGAGGGCGGCGACCCGGTCGGCGCGCTGGCCTCGGCGGACGCGGTGTTCGTCGGCGGCGGCAACTCCTTCCGGCTCCTGCGCGAGCTGTACGCGACCGGCCTGCGGGACGCGCTGCGCGAGGCGGTCCGCGGCGGCCTGCGCTACATGGGCGCGAGCGCCGGGACGAACATGGCCTGCCCGACGCTCCGCACGACCAACGACATGCCGATCGTCGAGCCGCCGTCGTTCACGGCGCTCGGTCTCCTGCCGTTCCAGATCAACCCGCACTACCTGGACCCCGCGCCCGGCGGCACGCACATGGGCGAGACGCGCGAGCAGCGCCTCGCCGAGTTCCTGGAGTGCAACGACGTCCCGGTGCTGGGCCTGCGCGAGGGCACCTGGCTGCGGGTCTCCGGCGAACGCGCCGAGCTGGGCGGCGCGCTGCCCGCGCGGCTGTTCCGGCGCGGCGCGGCCCCGGCCGAGATCCCCGCCGGGTCGGACGTCTCGGCGCTGCTGGCGACCTCCCCGGCGTTCGACGCCTGACGGATGAATGGGTGATTGTACGGATTTCGGAGCCGGGGCCGTCTTGTGAGACTCCTGAGCACCCACCCCTCAGGAGGCACCGATGCGAAGGCTCCGCATCCCCGTCCGAACCCGGCTCCTCGCCCTGGTGGCCGCGCTCGCGGCGGCCGTCCTGTCCCTGTCCCCCGCCCCCTCGGCGACCGCCGCGACCGCGCACACCCCCGTCGTGTTCGTGCACGGCTACACCGGCAACTCCACCAACTGGTCGACGGCGATCGCGCTGTTCGAGAGCGCCGGTTACAGCAGCAACGAGCTGTACGCGTTCAACTACAACTGGGCCCAGTCGAACAAGATCAGCGCCCAGCAGCTCGCCACCTACGTCGAGCAGGTGAAGGCGCGCACCGGCTCCGCCCAGGTCGACATCGTCAACCACTCGATGGGCGGCCTGGTCACCCGCTGGTACGTCACCGAGCTCGGCGGCGCGTCCAGCGTCCGGCACGTCGCCTCGCTGGCCGGCGCGAACCACGGCACCACGTTCGCCTCGTCCTGCCTGGTCAACACGTCCTGCGTGGAGATGCTGCCGGGCTCGGCGTTCATCAACCAGCTCGCCGCCGCCGGTGACGAGACGCCCGGCTCGGCGCGGTACGCCACCTGGTACTCGCCCTGCGACGGCGTGATCATCCCCTACACCAGCACCATGCTGTCGGGCGCGACCAACAACTACGTCGTCTGCGAGAACCACCTGACCTACCTGACCGACCCGGTGGTGCTCACCGCCGTCAGGACGTTCCTGGCGTCCTGACCCCCGAGCGGACGCCGGCGTCCCGACCGCTGCGGGACACCGGCGTCCCGTCCCGCCCCGGAGCGCGGGGCCGCGAACCGCGGCCCCGCGCTCCGGCACGTCCGGCACGGCGCCGCTCCGCCGCATCCCGCAGGGCGCCGCTCCGGCACGTCCGGCACGTCCGGCACAGCGCCGCTCCGGCACGTCCGGCCCGGCGCCGCCCTGGCACGTCCGGCACGGCGCCGCCCTGGCGCGGCGCTGCTCCGGCGCGGCGCTGCTCCGGCGCGTCCGGCACGGCGCTGCTCCGGCGCGTCCGGCCGGGTTGCGCTCCGGGGCGTCCGGCCGGGCGTCGGGGGCGCGCCGCTCAGAAGAGGCGGGCCAGCTCCACGCGGGACCGGACGCCGAGCCGCGTGAAGATCTTGCCGAGGTGGTGCTCGACGGTGCGGGGGCTCAGGTACAGGCGGGCGGCGATCTCCCGGTTGGTCGCGCCGGACGCCGCCATCCGGGCGATCTGCGCCTGCTGCGGGGACAGATCCGCCGCCGCGGCCGCGTCGCGCGAGCGGACCGGCTCGCCCGACGCGCGCAGCTCGGCCCGCGCGTGCTCGGCCCACGGCCGCGCGCCGAGCCGCTCGAAGGTCTCCAGCGCGTCGTGCAGGTGCTCGCGCGCGTCGCCGCGCCGCCGCTGCCGGCGCAGCGCCCCGCCGTACAGCAGCTGGGTGCGGGCGCGCTCGAAGTCGGCCTGCCCGCGCTGGTGCAGGTCCAGCGCGTACCGGTAGAGCTCGGGCTTGGCGGCGGGCGCGGCGAGCAGGGCGCGGCAGCGGGCGGCGAGCGCGAGCCGGTCCGGGCTGCCGGTGCTGCCCGCCCACCGCTCGAACACCGCGACCGCCGCCCGCGCCTCCGCCTCGTCCCCGGTGCGGGTGGCGGCCTCCACGAACTGCGGGGTCGCCATCACCTGGACGACCAGGTGTCCCTGGCCGGCGGCCGTCCAGGCCGCCGCGCGCAGCCGGGACACCGCGCGCGCGTGCCGTCCGGCGGCCAGGTCGAGCTGGGCGAGGGCGAGCGCGCCGCGCGCCTCGACCAGCGCGACGCGGTGCGCGGCGGCGAGCCGGGACGCGGCCCGCGACCGCGCCCGGACGGCGTCCGCGTCGCCCTGGATCGCGGCGAACATCGCCAGCGACGACAGGTGCTGGACGGCCGTGTTCGGCTGCCCGGTCTCCTCGGCGAGCCGCAGCCCCTCCACCGCGACCGCCTCGGCCGACGCGTGGTCGCCCATCCAGGTCCGCGCGTGCACGATGAACTCCATGACCTGCGGGACGACCGCGACCGCGCCCTGCCCGCGCGCGATGTCCAGCGCCCGCTCGCCCAGCCGGACGGCCCGCGCGTCCTCCCCCAGCAGCAGGCTCGCCACGCTCGCCCACACCAGCGCGGACGGGCTGGACGAGCGTCCGGTCAGGGCGAGCACCCGGCGCAGCGGGCCGGCCGCCTCGCGGTGCCGTCCGCGGAAGGTCGCGGCGACGCCGTCGAGGTAGTCGAACATCAGGCGCAGCGAGGGCGGGTCGTCCGGGCGGCGCAGCGCGCCCGCCTCCCGCGCGACGGCCAGGTAGCGCCGGTGGTCGCCGCCGAGGTAGGCGGCCTCGGCGGCGCGCAGGTGCGCGCGGACGGCCCGCGCCCGGTCCCGGTCCGCGAGGTCGGTGGCGGCGGACAGCAGCTCGTCGGCCGCGGCGACCGTGAAGCCGCCGCGCAGCTCCAGGTTCCCGTGCACCAGGCCCGCGCGCGTGTCGCCCTCCGGCAGCAGCGCGCGCGAGCGGGCGAGCAGCCGTTCGGCGCGGCGGGTGCGGCCCGCCGTCCAGGCGGCCCCGGCCGCGGCGGCGAGCCGTCCGGCGCGGACGCGGTGGTCGGCGGTCAGCTCACCGGCGCGCTCCAGGACGTCCGCCAGCTCGGCCGGACGGGCGAACGGGCGCGCGGCGAGCGCGGCGCGCTCCAGGTCGTCGGCGAGCTCGGCGTCCGGGGCGTCGAGCGCGGCGGCCCGGTGCAGCGCGCGGCGCAGCACGTCGTCGTCGCGGCGCAGGACGCGGGCGAGCAGCCGGTGCGCGGCGCGGCGCGCGTCCAGCGGCGCGAGCGCGTAGACCACCGGGGCGTGCAGCGGGTGCCGGAACCGGACCCGGCCGTCCTCGACGACCACGATCCCGGCCGCCTCGGCGGGGGCGAGCGGGCCGGTGCCCGTCGCCCGGGCCAGCGCGTCCACGCCGAGGCCGGGTTCGGCGGCGGGCAGCAGGAGCACCTCGCGGGTCGCGGCGGGCAGGCCGTCCACGCGGGCGGCGAGGGCGCGCCAGAGCCGGCCGCCGCGCGGCGGGCACGCGGACGGCGGGACGGTCCCGGCGCGCTGCTCGGGGGTGAGCGCGGCGGCCATCTCGACGATCGCGAGCGGATGCCCGCAGGCGGCGGCGACGACCGCGTCCCGGACCTCGCCGGGCAGCGTCGTGGACAGCAGGTCGCGGGCGTCGGCGTCGTCCAGCGGGGCGAGCACGCGTTCGGCCCCGAGCCCGACCGGCGTCTCGGACGCCGCGAGCAGCGCGATGCCGGGTCCCGCACGGTCCAGGGCACAGCGCCGGGCCACGAAGCCGAGGACGTCGAGCGTCGGACGGTCCATCAGGTGCGCGTCGTCCACGCGGCACAGCACGGGCGCGGCCTCGCCGAGGACGCGGAGCACTTCGGCGGGCACGGCCAGGCCCGCGTCGCCCGCCTCGATGCGCTTGAGGACGGACGCGGCGCCGGGCGAGCCGCGCAGCAGCGCATGGAGTCCCGCGTAAGGGACGTCGGTCTCGGCGGGCGCGCCGTCCGCGCGTAGGACGGTCATGCCGTCGGCCGTCGCCTGCTCGGACGCGGCGTCCAGCATCGCGGTCCTGCCGATGCCGGCGCTGCCGACGAAGGTCAGCGCTCCGCCGTGGCGGAGCAGATCGCGGACGGCCGCGAGGGAGTCGTCACGGCCGCGCAGTGGCGGGGTCTGCACCTCTCATGCATACGCCCGCGCCTGCCGATGCACCAGATGGCGGAGAGACCCCGGTACGGAACGTGCCGGAGCGCCGCGGGAGGGCGGGGTCAGCGGAGTTCGAGCAGGAAGCCCGTGACCTTGTCGTTTCGCATCGGCTGGGCCGCGGCGGCGTAGACGCGGCCGGTGCTCGCGTCGCGGGAGAGCGCGGACGCCTCGGCCCCCTCGGGCAGCGCGACGGCCTTCCAGTGGCGTCCGTTGAAGCGCAGGACGCGTCCGTCGCTCTCCACGCCCCAGAGCCCGCCGCGCCCGTCCGGGACGACCGCTTGCAGCGCGAGGCTCAGGCCGCTCGTCGAGGTCTTGCGCCACGTCCGGCCGTCGTAGTGCAGCACCAGCGGCCCGGCGTCGGACGAGCAGGCGCAGCCGACGCCGCCGACCGCCCAGACGTTCGTGCCGCTCAGCGGTGCGACGGCCCGGACGAAGCCGAGCCGGACCGGGATCGCGGTGTGGGCCTTCCAGGCACGCCCGTCCCAGTGCGCGAGGTAGGGCTCCGCGTCGAGCTTCCCGGTGCTGGTCGAGCGCTCCCCGGCGACCCACACGTCGTTCGAGGCGCGGGCGGTGAGGTCGAAGAGGTTCAGCCTGGAGTCGCCGCCGACGCCCTTGTCCGTCCGCCGCCAGTCGCCGCCGTTGTAGTGCAGCAGCGCCGTCACGTCCTTGCTGTCGCCGGACGACGGGGACTCCGACGCCGCGATCCACACGTCCCGGTCGCCGATCGCCGCGACCGTGTAGGGGCGGAGGCCGCCGCGGGCGGGACGGGCGTCCCAGTGCCAGCCGCGGCCGTCCGTGGCGAGCAGCGGACCGGCCTTCCGGTCGGACGCCAGGATCCAGGCGCGGTCCCCGGCCGCCGCCACCGCGCCGCCGTCGCTGTGGCCCGGCGTCAGCGGCGGCTTCAGCCGGGTCAGCCGGCCGTTCTCGTACCGCAGGACGAACCCGGTCGGCGACCCGGCCTTGCCGATCGGCCCTTCGGTGCCGCTCATCCAGACGCGGCCGTGCGCGGCGGCGAGCCCGGCGAAGGACGCCGACGACTCGCCGCCCGACGGCATCACGTACCGCCCGGCGATCACGGCGCGGGAGGCGGGCCCGGACGACCCCGCGTCCAGCCGGACGGGCGCGGCGGCGCCATGGCCGCCGCCACCCGTCCAGAGCAGCGCCGCGGACACCGCCGCGGCCGTGGTGACCGCCCCCGCCGTCACCACGGCCACCTTCGTCCTCGTCCCCATGGCGCGCTCCCTGCCGTTGATCCTTACTGAGGAAGATGCCGGAACATTCCTGAAAGTTCCCTACAAACTCACGGAATTTGGACCAGGATGCCGCGCCGATCGTTAGCGGGAGGTCAACTCAGGCATAGCGCCCGTCCCACGGGTATCCCCCCGCCATGAACGAAGATCCCGGCCACATGAGCGACGATCCCGGCCACGAGCCCGAACACGTCGACGACAAGCGCTTCGCGCCGGTGACCAGGGACGAGGACGCCCGGGGCCGCACCCCGGACGCGCGTCCCGGCGAGGAGACCGGCGGAACCGGGATGCCGGGCGTCAAGCGCCGCCATCCCGACACCCTCCCGCCCACCGAGGAGGGCGTCGAGCACGCCGAGCGCACCGACCACTCCCGCCGTCCGCCCTCCCAGCCCCTCTGACAGCGCGGTTCAGGGGGTCAGGAGCAGCCGGACGACCTCGGTGAGCGGCTGGGACGACAGCGCCGGGTCGACGGCCCGGCGCAGACCCAGGCCGACGCCGAGGCTGAGCAGCGCCTCGGCCACGTCGGCGGACGGCAGGGGCAGCGTGACGCCGCGCCGCCGCGACTCCTCTTCGAGCAGCGCGCGCAGGGCCTCGCCCCAGCGACGGCCGCCCTCGGCGACGCGTTCGCGCAGCTCGGGGTCGCGGCGGGTGGCGTGGATGGCGAACTCGGCCTCCAGCAGCGTCCAGCCCGGGTCGCCGATCGTCCGCTCGGCCCAGGCGTCGAAGACGGCGAGGCGGTCCTCGGCGGTGCCCTCGGCGCCGAACGCCTCGATCACCGCGCCGACCTGCTCGGCGCGGACCTCGTCGATGACCGTCTGGCAGAGCTCGTCCTTGGTGGCGAAGTTGGAGTAGACGGCGCCCTTGGAGAAGCCCGCCGCCTCGGCCACCCGGTCGAGCGTCGTGGCGTGGTAGCCGTCCCGGAGGAACAGGCGGCGCGCGGTGGCGACGAGCAGCTCGCGCGTGCGCGCCTGCCGCTCCGCCCTGGACGGGCCGCTCGCTCGTGCCATGACGGGCAGTGTACGGGCCCCGGCCCGGCCCCGCGGAGACTATTGACGTCGCGTCCAACACTCGCATACCTTCGGTATCCGAACGCAGGACCCCCGCTGTGAGAAGAGGCCCGGATGCCCGAGATCGTGATCGTCGGGGCCGGCTTCTCGGGACTGTGCGTCGGCATCCGGCTGCTGCGGCGCGGCATCCGCGACTTCGTCATCCTGGACGCGGCGGAGAGCGTCGGCGGCGTCTGGCGGCACAACACCTATCCGGGCGTCGCCGTGGACATCCCGTCCGCGACCTACTCCTACTCGTTCGAGCCGAACCCCCACTGGTCGCGGGCCTTCGCGCCGGGCGAGGAGGTCCGCGCCTACGCCGAGCACTGCGCGACCAAGTACGGGCTGCGCCCGCACCTGCGGCTGAACACGCGGGCCGAGAAGGCCGTCTTCGACCCGGCCGCCGACCGGTGGCGCATCTCCACCAGTGACCGGGAGTTCGAGGCGCGGTTCCTCGTCTGCGCGGTCGGACCGCTCGACCAGCCCAGGAATCCGGAGATTCCGGGATTGGACGCGTTCACCGGAAAGATCGTCCACACCGCGCGCTGGGACCACGGCCACGAGCTGGACGGCCGCCGGGTCGCGGTGATCGGGACCGGCGCGTCCGGGCTCCAGGTCATCCCGGAGATCGCCGAGCGGGCCGCCCACCTGGACGTCTACCAGCGCACGCCGATCTGGGTCCTCCCCAAGGTCGACTTCGGGATCCCGCCCGCGGTGCGGCGGCTGTTCCGGCTGTTCCCGCCCGCGCAGCGGCTCGTCCGGCTGGTGACGACCCTGGTGTCGGAGATCGTGATGGTGCTCGGGATCGTCCACTACAGCAAGGCGCCGTTCCTCGTGCGCGGGACGGAGCTGCTGTGCCGGGCGCACCTGCGCCGGCAGGTCCCGGACCGGGAGATCCGCCGCAAGCTGACGCCGCGCTACGGGTTCGGCTGCAAGCGCCCGTCGTTCTCCAACCGCTACTTCCCCGCGTTCACCCGGCCGGACGTCACGCTGGTGACCGAGCCGATCGAGCGGGTCACCGCGTCCGGGATCGTCACCCGGGACGGCGTGGAGCGGCCGGTCGACACGCTCGTCCTCGCCACCGGGTTCAAGATCCTCCAGCCCGGCGCGACGCCGCCGTTCCCGGTCGTCGGGCTCGGCGGGGTCGAGCTGGGCGAGCACTGGGACCGCGAGCGCTACCACGCCTACGAGGGCCTGTCGGTGCCGTTCGCGCCGAACTTCTGGATGATGAACGGCCCGTACACGGTGACCGGCGCGTCCTGGTTCTCGATCATCGAGGCGGGCACCACGCACATCGTCCGGGTCGTCGCCGAGGCCCGGCGGCGCGGGGCGCGGCGGGTCGCGGTGCGGCGCGGGCCGCACGACGCGTTCACCGCCGACATGCGCCGCCGGATGAAGGGCACGATCCTCGCCCAGCCGAGCTGCGCGCGGTCCAACAGCTACTACTTCGACCGGCGCGGGGAGGCCCCGTACATCCGGCCGCAGTCCGGTCTGTACGTTTGGCGGCGGTCGCGCACCTTCGACCTCGACGACTACGAGTACACCCGATGAGAGGACGTCCCGACATGGCTCTGCTCCGCAAGGCCGGCATCGCCCTGGCCGCCACCGGCGCGGCGCACTTCGCCGCGCCGAAAATGTTCGAGCCGATCTCGCGGGTGGGCTTCCCGCAGGACACCGAGGCCTGGATCAAGCGGAACGGCGCCACCGAGCTGGCGCTCGGCCTCGCGCTGACCACCAAGAAGACCCGGCGGGCCGGGCTGGTCGGCGTGGCCGCCTACTTCGGCTGGCTCGGCGCGCGCGTCGCCTACCAGCGCCGCAACGCCTGACCGGAACGCCCGAGAGGCCGGTTCCCGCGAGGCCGGTTCCCGCGAGCGCGGGGACCGGCCTCTCACGTCATATCGCCGAGGCGCGGCCGGCCTTGGGCGTCACCACCAGGGTGCGGGGACCGGCCTCCGGCGTCACCACCAGGACGCGGGCTCCCGATCGACGATCTTGATGTCGCCGAGGTAGGCGTTGGCCCGCACCCGGACGACCGGGATGTTGGGCCCGGCCGGGGCCTCGCGGGCCGAGACCCGCCGGTCGCCGAGCACCGCGTGCCCGGTCAGCTCCACCACGGCGCCCTCCGGGACGATCAGCGTGACGTCCCCCAGCACCGCGTTCGCCAGCACGCTCACCGCGCCGGCCGGCACCTGGGCGTCGCGCAGGTCGACCTTCACGTCGCCGAGGACGGCCAGGATCTCCAGCTCCCCGTCGATCCGGCCGGCGATGCGCTCGGTGACGTCGCCGAGGACGGCGCTGAACCGGCGGCTCTTCAGCAGGGGCGCGGGCGCGGCGCCGGGCGCGCCCATGCCGGGCAGGTCGGCGACGACCGCCTCCAGGTCGGCGAGGGTGACCGCCGTGTAGGCGGCCTCGGTGCGCACGGTCAGCTCGGCGAAGGTCAGCCGGCCCTCGACGGAGGCGACGCGGAGATGCTCCACGACCGCCTCGCGCTCGGCGTCCGAGGCGCGGACCTCCGCGACCGGGAGCGGTTCCCGCGGTGGAGCGGGCGCCGGTGGCGGGGCGGCGGGAGTCTGCGCCTGCTGCGGGGTGGGCTGACTCATGCTTCCGACGTTATGCCCCCGCGGGGGCCGGAGAATCCACCGGGGGAACGAGATCGGTCCCGCCCTCGGGGAGGATCCCGGAACGGTGATACATCTTCCCTACAGGTGATTGGATTCTGTAAGGTCGAGGGGTACCGCCCGTCCGTCCACCAGGAGGCCGCCGTGCCGACCCACGAGGTGTTCAACCAGGTCCCCCCGCTGCTCGGCCACGACCTCGCCGAGGACCAGGCCCTCCTCGACGGCCTCATCCGCGAGGACGCCGCCTGGGCCGCCCCCGAGGTGCACGAGCTGGGCCGCCTCGCGGGCACCGAGCGCGCCCAGGAGCTGGGCCGCCTCGCCAACGAGAACCCGCCCATCCTGCGCACGCACGACCGCTACGGCCACCGCATCGACGAGGTCGAGTTCCACCCGGCCTGGCACGAGCTGATGGACGTCGCCGTCACGCACGGCCTGCACGGCGCGGCCTGGGCGGACGACCGTCCCGGCGCGCACGTCGCCCGCGCCGCCAAGTTCTACGTGTGGCGGGTGGACGCCGGGCACGGCTGCCCGATCTCGATGACCTACGCGTCCGTCCCGGCGCTGCGGCAGGCCCCCGAGCTCGCCGCCCAGTACGAGCCGCTGCTCGCCAAGGCGGAGTACGACTACGGGCTGCGCGCGCCGCTCACCAAGAACGCGCTGCTCGCGGGCATGTCGATGACCGAGAAGCAGGGTGGCTCGGACGTCCGCGCGAACACCACCCGCGCCACCCTCCAGCCGGACGGCACCTACACGCTCGTCGGGCACAAGTGGTTCACCAGCGCGCCGATGTGCGACGTGTTCCTCACCCTCGCGCAGACCGACGCAGGGGTGACGTGCTTCCTGGTCCCCCGCGTCCTGCCGGACGGCACCCGCAACCCGCTGCGCCTGATGCGCCTGAAGGACAAGCTCGGCAACCGGTCGAACGCCTCGTCGGAGATCGAGTACGAGAACGCCGTCGCCTACCGCGTCGGCGACGAGGGACGCGGCGTCCGCACCATCATCGAGATGGTCAACATGACCCGCCTGGACTGCGTCATCGGCGCCGCCGCCGGGATGCGCGAGGGCCTGACGCGCGCCGCGCACCACGCCGCGCACCGCCGCGCCTTCGGCGGGTACCTCGCCGACCACGCCCTCATGCGCAACGTGCTGGCCGACCTCTCCCTGGAGTCCGAGGCGGCGACGACCCTGATGCTCCGCCTCGCGGGGGCCACCGACCGGTCCGTCCGGGGCGACGCGTCCGAGACGGCGTTCAAGCGCCTCGCCTTGGCCGTCAGCAAGTACTGGGTGTGCAAGCGCTGGCCGGCCCACGCCGCCGAGGCGCTCGAATGCCTCGGCGGCAACGGCTACGTCGAGGACTCGGGCATGCCCCGCCTCTTCCGCGAGAGCCCCCTCAACTCCATCTGGGAGGGCTCCGGCAACGTCGCGGCGCTGGACATCCTGCGCGCGATGGCGAAGGAGCCCGAGACCGTCGAGGCGTTCTTCACCGAAGTGGAACTCGCCTCCGGGGCGGACGCGCGGCTCGACGGCGCCGTTCGCCGGGCCAAGGACGCCCTCACCGACTTCGACACCATCGAGCTGCGGGCGCGGCGGGTCGCCGAGCAGCTCGCCCTGATCCTCCAGGGCTCGCTGCTGGTCAGGCACGGCCATCCGGCCATCGCGGACGCCTTCTGCGCCACCCGCCTGTCCGGCGACTGGGGCATCGCCTTCGGCACCCTCCCGCCCGGTCTCGACCTCGCTCCGCTCATCGAGCGCGCCACGCCGAAGATCTCCTGACTCGCGGAGGTCACGGACCCTTCCGGGCCGGCGCGAGCGGTCGCGGCGACTCGGAACGGACGCGGATGATCGGGCAGTACCGGCGGTGCCGGACGATCAGCGTCGCGACGAAGGCGACGGCCAGCGCGGTGAGGACGGCCGCGACGGGCAGCATGGCGGTGTCGAACATGGCAGCGGCGGGCATGGCGGCTGCGGACATGGCGGCTGCGGACATGGCGGTGGCGAACATCGTGGTCCGCTCCTTCCGGACGCCCGGTCAGGCGGCGTGCCGGTAGACCCGGAGCCGGGTGATCCGGCCGCGGGCGTGGGTGAAGAGGTCGACCATCGACGCCGTCGCGTCGCCCAGGCGCAGTTCGACCTGGACGGCGGCGGTGCCGTCGGCGGTGGCGACGGGGCCCGGACGCGGCGCGGGCGCCACCCGGGCGAACAGGTCGCGGTAGTAGCCGGTGATCGCGTCGGCGCCGTCCAGGACGCGTCCGGGCAGCTCGACGCGGGCGTCCGGGGCGAACAGGTCGCGCAGCGCGGCGGCGTCGCGGGCGTGGACGGCGGCGAAGTAGGCGCCGACCAGGTCGCGCCCGGACGGCGCCGGCGGGCGCATCGAGGCGGCGAGGTCGTCGCCGAGCCGGGCGGGCACGAGGTAGCCGTCGCGGTCGAGGATCTCGTCCAGGTGCGCGGCGACGTCGTCGGGCGTGGCGGGGGCCGGCGCGCGCCAGCCGGGGGTCGTGCCGACGAACGCCTCGTAGTAGCGTCCGGCCGCCGCGCCGAACACGCGGTTGGTGAGGGTGCACTGCTCGCTGACCAGGTAGAGGGCCAGCGCGGTCACGCTCCGCGGGGTGGCGGCGGCGGCGAAGCCCGAGCGGGCCGAGCCGAGCGAGGTGCGCGCCTGCCGGGACAGCCCGGCCATGGACCGCTCGGTCGCGGCCGTCGGCAGCAGGACGTTCGCGGTGACGCCGTGCGGTGCTCCCTCGACGGCGAGGGCGCGGGCCAGCCCGAACGCGCCCGCCTTGGCGGCGGCGTAGGCGCACTGGCCGTCGTTGCCGAACATGCCCGCGCCCGATCCGGTGACCAGGAGCCGTCCGTATCCCTGGTCGCGCATCACGGCGAACGCCGGCTGCGCGACGTGCAGGGCGCCCTTCAGGTGGACGGCCAGCAGCGCGTCCAGGTCCTCGGGCGTGGTCCGGCCGACGGGCCGGTTGCGGCGGTTGCCCGCGTTGTGGATGACGGCGTCGAGGCGTCCGAAACGGTCGAGGGCGAGGTCGACCATGGCGCGCCCGCCCTCGGGTGCGGCCACGTCGTGGTGGCTGGCGACCGCCGCGTGCCCGTCGCGGGTGAGCTCGGCGGCGAGGCCGGCGGCGGGGTCGGTGCCGTCGGGGCGTCCGTCCACGGCGCTGCCGAGGTCGTTGACCACGACGCTCGCGCCGCGGGCGGCCAGCTCGCGCGCGTGGGACGCGCCGATGCCGTGCCCGGCTCCGGTGACGAGCACGACGCGTCCGGTGAAGCTGATCATCACGGTGTCCTCTCGGACGGGGGGTCAAGGGCGGCGGCCCGCCGGGCGAGCTCGGCGAGCCAGCCGCGTTCGCGCTCGGCGCGGGCGAGCATCTCGCGCGCGACGAGCCGTCCCCAGGGCGAACCGGCCCCGGCGGCGTGCCCGTCGATCTCCTCCAGCCGCCGCAGGCGCAGCTCGACGGCCCGGTCCCGGGCCGCGATCACCCGCGCCCGCTCGTGCGGGGCCAGGTCGTCGAACAGGCTGAGGCGCACGAGGAACTCGCCCTCGTTGCCCGCCAGGTCGTCCGGCAGGTCGGCGGCCATGTCGTGCAGCAGCCGCGTCCCGGCGGGCGTGATCCGGTAGACGTGCCGGGGCGGCCGTCCGTCCTGCGGTTCGGTGGTCCTCTCGACCGCCCCCGCCTCCTCGAACCGCCGCAGCGCCGGGTACAGCGAGTTGTTGTGCATCGCGAACGAGGTCGTCGCCTCGATGCGCCGCCGCAGCTCGTAGCCGTGAGCGGCACCCTGCCGCAGCCGGCTCAGGACGAGGATGTCGAGATACATACGTCCACCATGACCTAGGTAACGATGGACGACAATCCCCCCGGCCATGATTCTTCGGAGCCGGGCCACGGCCGGAAGGGACCTCGACGGCGGGACGGGCGCCCCCCGCCCCGCGAATCCTCGGTGCGGGCTACGCCTTCGGCTTGTCGCGGAGGCGCTCGACGGGGTGCGGGCCGTCGGTCGCCAGGCGGTACTCGTCGCCGAACTTGGCGCGGTGCTCGTCGATGACGAGCTCCTGCGGCGGCCGGGCCGCGTTGATCCGCTCCTGCATCTTCTCGAACCGCTCGTGCATGTCCTGGACGTAGCCGGTGCCGAGCGTGGTGTAGTCGATCTGGGTCGCCAGCAGCTCGCGGACGAGCTGCTTGTTCGGCTCGAAGGTGACCGGTTCGGGCAGCGCGGGCGCCAGGACGGACTCGGGGTCCCGGCCGTCGTGGGCGCGCATCAGGTCGCACGCGATGTGGAGGTGCTCCAGCTCCATGTTCAGGTGCAGTTCCCAGATGTCCTTGACGCGCGGGTCGCTCTCGGTCTGCATGAACGAGTAGTACAGGTAGCACTCGTTGTACTCGTGATTGACCAGCCGCTCCCACCAGGACTCGCCCGGGTCGACCAGCGACTCGTAGTGGGTGACGTGCTCCTCCTCCACCAGGCCGATCTCCTGGTAGAGCCGCCGGGCGATCGGCTCCATGTACATGGGGCCGACGTTCATGTAGAAGTTCATCGTCTGCTGCTCGGCCGACATGATCGTCAGCGCGTGCAGCTTGGACAGCGGCGCCGCCGCCGTCCGGTCGTAGTGGTCGCGGACGTTGTCGAACGGATCGCGGTGCTGCAGGTAGCCGGGACGTCCCGGCATGACCTCGGTGAGCTGGTCGACGATCTTCTCGGCCTTGCGGTGCTCGATCATCTCGTACAGGTTGGCGTACCGGTACAGGTGGTCGAAGTCCTCCAGCAGCCCGAACTCGTAGGCCTGCTTGAGGTAGGGATCCGGCTCCTGGCGGGCGACCCAGCCGGTGAGGTCGACCGCGACCTGCTCGTAGGACAGCGTCGTCTCCAGCACCGACGCGGGGCCGGGCAGCAGCCAGTTGACGACCTTCTGCTGCTGCGCCTCGATGTACCGGACGCGGGCGAGCTTCCGCTTGACGTCGAGATCAGGACAGACACGGGCGAAATGGTGGCTGAACAGGATCGCCTCCACCTCGATCCCGTTCATCGTGATGATGCGGCATTTGGTGTACGGATCGGACTCGTCGGGGTCGACGGGGTCCACATTCAGCTGGTCCCAGTTCCGTAGCTGGTCCTCCAGCGGGATTCCGCGGTGTTCGAGCGGGTTGAACGCCACCGGGCTCACCTTTCGTGGCAGTGCGGGCAGACATGATCCCCGCTGCCCCTACCCTCGTCATCACCGTCCTCACCTCGGCCGGATTTTCCTGACGGATTCCTTGAACGCTGATGAGAAGGAGCGCAGCTTAGACGGAATTTCCGCGGGTACGGCCCGCTCCGTCGTGCGCCGGCGGCGCCCAATCGCTCTTCGAAGGACGGCCTCATGCAGACCACACCGACCGACACGCAGACGACCCAGGACGTCGTCGACCTGCTGCGCGCCCAGCACGCCCGGATCCGGGACCTGTTCGACGAGGCGCTGCACTCCGACGGGCAGGACCGCGAGAACTCCTTCAAGGAACTGGTCCGGCTGCTGGCGATCCACGAGACGGCCGAGGAGGAGATCGTCCACCCGACCGTCCGGAAGATCCCCGGCGGGGACGGGATCGTCGAGGACCGGCTCACCGAGGAGCGCCAGGCCAAGGAGCGGCTGTCGGAGCTGGAGGACATGGGGACCGGCGATCCGCGGTTCCTCAAGGCGCTGGACGCGCTGCGCCTGGACGTGCTGACCCACGCCCGCGCCGAGGAGCGCTACGAGTTCGACCGGCTCCGGGAGCAGTTCAGCCCGCAGCAGCTCAAGGGCTTCGCCGCCGCCGTCCGGGCCGCCGAGAAGACCGCGCCCACCCACCCGCATCCGGGCGTGGAGTCGGCGTCCAAGAACATGCTCGCGGGGCCCTTCGCCGCGGTGACCGACCGCGTCCGCGACATGATCCACAAGGCCCGCGGCGACTCCTGACCGCCGGTCCCGCACCGCGACCCTCGGGCGCGGCTCGGGCGCGGCTCGGGCGCGGCTCGGATTGCGGCTCTGACCGCGGGCCGTCGGCGCCTACGGCGTGATCGCGGCCGTGACGGTGCGGAGGAGTTCGAGGGTGGAGCCGGAGAAGTCCGGGAGCATCCGCAGCGCGAGGATCCAGGGGTCGCGTCCGGTGCCGAGGTGCTCGCGGACGAGCGGGGCGAGCGCCGCGCGGGCTTCGGGAACGTCCATCGCGGCGAGCGCGGCGCTGGCGGGACGGGCGAGCGCGATGACGTCGTCCCAGGTCAACGCGCCGGCTGCGACGGCGCCGGGCAGCCACGGCCCGGCGTCCGCGCCGCCGAGGACCTCCTCCGGCGTCTCGCCCCCGATCGTGTCGGGAATGTCCGGGAGCCAGCGCCAGCGGACGCGCTCCGCCTCGTCCCGGAGGAGCGGCGGGCATTCGGGGATCTCGCTCAACCCGAGCAGGACGGTCGGGGCGAACGGCTCGCGCCGGTGCTCGGCGACGATCTCGTCCCAGCGCCACGCGTGCGCCTCGCGGAACACCTCGGCACCGGGATTGGCGCCTTTGGCGCGCAACCGGGCGAGCTGCGCCTCGGCGGTCTCGCCCGCGGCGACCGCGGCGCGCAGCTCGTCCAGGGCCGCGTCGGCGTCCGGCCGCCGGAGCAGTTCCGTGAGGGTCCGGCGCGCTTCGACACGGATGGCCTTGCGCGTGAACTTCACTCCCTTCGGCTCGTTGTCGAGCAGGTCGGCCACGGCCTCGGGGCCGCCGCGCTCCCACAGGTTGAGCAGCAGCCGCAGTTGCGGAGTGAGGCCGCGCACGCGCACCACCGTCATGATGTGCCGCTGGAGCCGGGCGTCGGAGCAGCTCACCGCGTCGCGGCTGCGGAAACCGCCGTCGCGTTCCATGAGCCGCTCGACCAGTTCCTTGGTCACCCGTCCGTCCAGGAGCCGTTCCCGCTGCGGACCGGTCGCGCCGTTCCGCAGGAACAGCCGCGCGTTGACGGCCGGGTCGCCGGGGCCCATGAGGACCTCGATCGCCTCGGCGGTCAGCGCCGGGCGCTGCGCCAGCGCCAGCCGGTAGCGCTTCGCCCTGGCCCGCATCGCGAAGTCCAGCCACTCCGGACGCCAGGAGCCCTGGCCGAACAGGTCGGCGACCGTCCGATCGTCCAGGTGCTTCAGCAGGATGAGGTGCGTTTCGGTCGGCGCGGCGTCCAGCAGGGCCAGGAACCGGGCGCGAGCCCCCGAAACGGACGCGACGCGATCCCAGGCGGGCATCTCCCCCGCCCCAGGCCAAGCCTTGTTCTTACTGCTCGCGGACTTGCCGCCGCGCGTCGCGCCGACCTCCGCCAGCAGCTCGGCGAGGTCCCCGCTGAAGCGGGTCAATCGGGCGCGGACGGTGCGCCACGCCTCGACGTCGGCGCCGAGATGCTCGGCGACCAGCGCGCGCAGATCGACTTCCGCGACGCCGGTCTCCGCCTTGGCCGCCGGCGGGCGCAGATTCGCCGGGCAGTCAGGACGAGTCGCCAGCGCCCGCAATGCCCTCTCGCCGAACGGACGGTCGGCGTGCGCGCTGCGCAACGATTCCCAATCGAGGTCATCGCGCAGGCCGAGCATGTCGAGATAGATGTCCAGACCGTAGGCGCGCGTCTCGAACTCGCGGAATTCCTCGATCAAACCTTCGGTGCCCTCGGCGGTTTCCGTCGCGGCACGCAAAACGGCGGCGTCTTCGCTTTCCAGAACGCTTTGCAGCACCTGGGCGACCTCCGCACGCAGCTTGTTCCGGTTGAGTTCCCGGAGCCGGTCCAGCCCGCCGTCGCGGTCGTGGACGGTCACCAGCGCGCGCAATTGCTCGGCGCGGGTGAGCTCGTCGGCCAGGTCGACGAGCATCGTGCGCGCGGACCGTCCGACCGGGCACACCACCAGGGCGCGGCGCTCGCGCGGACGGCGCGTCCTCAGGTAGGTCAGCACGCCCGCCGGGTTCGTCCAGCCGTCGTGCCGGCTCGCAGCGGCCAGCGCGTCCCGGCACTCGCGCAGGGACCACCAGCCGCCGCGGGACGGCGCGGACGAACCGGACGGACCGGAGACGACCGTCCGCCCGACCTCCGGACGCCCGGTCGCGATCAGGCGCCGGCGCAGGGCGGGGTCGGCGCCGACGACCTCCCAGTTGCCGGCCAGATGGTGCAGGGCCTCGAAGTGCTTCTCCCGGAGGAGCGCCTCCACCAGCTCCGCGGGCACGGGCCCCCGGCCCACCGACTCGCCGAAGCAGTCGGGGGCCGCGGCGACCAGCGGCTGCCAGTCGGCCGGCTCGGCGGAGGTGAACAGGACCGAGAACGCGCGCTGGTCGGTGTAGATGAGGTGCTCCCGCGAGGCCGTTTTGGCCGGTAAGCGTAGCCAGCCGCGAATGATCTTCGCCACCGCTTCCGCGGGTTCGGAACGGTCGCGCGGCCGCCTACTCCCCCGGGTCGGACAGGACGCGGGGCAGGAGGGCGACGATGGCGGCGCCGAGGACGGCGGGGATCATGAAGGCGACGAAGCCGGTGCGGGGCGAGCTGACCAGGGCGGTCGCCGCCGACAGGTAGGACGGGCCGACGATCGCGCCCAACCGTCCGACGCCCAGGCCGACGCCGAGGCCCGTGCCGCGCAGGTGCGGCGGGTGGAAGGCCGACATGCACGCGATGATCATGTTCTGGCAGCCCAGCGAGCCGAGCCCGGCCAGGGCGGACACCACCAGCAGCAGCGGGCGCGGCTGGTTGGAGCTGAGCGTGAGCAGCGCCAGCGCGGCCAGCGCGAAGGTGCCGAGGGTGACGAGCTTGAGGTGGCCGCGGTCGGCGAGCAGGGAGACGGCGAGGCCGCCCGCGCTCGCGCCGACCGAGAAGGCGATCATGAATTCCAGCGACGAGCCGATGTTGTAGCCGTTCCTCATCATCACCGTCGGCAGCCACGCGGTGGTGCTGTAGACGAGCGCCATGCTCATGAACGTCGCCAGCCACAGCAGGATCGTCACGCGCCGGGCGGCCGGGGTGAACAGCTCCGCGACGGGCCGCCGGGCGGGACGCTCCGCCTCGGGACGGCCCGCTTCGAGACGCTCCGCCTCGGGACGGCCCGCTTCGGGACGGTTCGCCTCAGGACGGCGCACGCCGGGACGGCCCGCCGGCACCGTCAGCCAGATGAACGGGACGAGCACGACCGGCAGGACGCCGATCCAGAACAGCGTCTGGAAGGGGTGCTCCGGCAGCAGGGAGCGGCCGAGCAGGGCGGAGGCGGCGCCGCCGACGCCGATGGAGCCGAGCGCGACCGCGAGGTGCAGGGTCCGGCGCTTGGGCGGGGCGCCGTCCGAGACCAGCGCGGAGACCAGCGGCGCGAGCGCACCGATCCCGACGCCGGTGAGGAACCGGGAGGCGCCCAGCTGGGTGAGGTTCCCGGCGAGCGCGGCGACCAGCATGGACGCCGAGATCCAGGCGACCGACACGGCCAGCGGGACGCGGCGGCCCCACCGGTCGGCGGTCCAGCCCGCCAGGACGGAGCCGATCGGCATGCCGAGGGCGGTGACGCTGCCGAGCGTGCCGAGCGTGGACGGCGCCGCGCCCCAGGACCGGTCGTGCAGCAGGCTCGGGCCGATGGTGCCTAGCGCGAACAGGTCGTAGCCGTCGATGAAGAGGACGAGGCACGCCAGGGCGAGCATGCCCGCTCGCGTTCGTGTCGCTGGAGGCGCGAGGGTCGCGGTCACGGTTTCTCCTTACGCGAAGGCCCCGCTCCCGCGCCGGACCGGCACGAAGGGGCGGGGGCGGGGCCTGCTGGGGTGGGCGGAGCGGGGCGGGGAGCCGTGTCGGACGGGACGGAAGCTCGGCACGACCTCAATTCGTCATAATGATTAGAGTGATAATGCTCACTGGTCGTCCCGGCGTCAAGACCTCTGGAGCACGACGTTCGTAATGAACACGCTGAATTATTCGGCCCGGTTCGCAGGCGGGTCAGTCCACGGGCGGGGTGCCGTGGCGGTGGAACGACTCGATGGTCTTCAGGCCCCACGCCTGCCCCTTGGCACGCTCGGCCTCGGTCCAGGTGACGACCTGCCAGTCCGGGGCCAGCATCACGCGGGCCCCCGCGTTGCACAGCTCGATGCGGTTGCCGCCCGGCTCGTAGACGTAGAGGAAGAACGTCTGCTGGATGGCGTGCTTGTGCGGGCCGGTCTCGATGTGGATCCCCGCGTCGAGGAAGACGTCGGCGGCGCGCAGGATGTCCTCGCGCGTGTCGGTGGCGAACGCGACGTGGTGCAGGCGTCCGGGGGTGCCCGACCAGTCGCCGGTGTAGACGAGGTCGTAGGTCTTGTCCGAGACGGTCGTCCAGAAGCCGGAGACCTCGCCGCCGTCGAGCGTGATCTGCTCGGTCGGCCTGGCGCGGATCCGCTCGGTCAGGAACGTCCGGGCGCCGGGCATGTCGGCGGCCAGGTAGTTGACGTGGTCGAGGCGGCGGACGTTGGCGCCGCGGCCGGGGAAGCGGGCGGCCTGGTTCTTCAGCGCCGGACGCCGCGCCCCGGTGGGCCGGTACCACTCGGTGTCCCAGTACAGGCCGAACTCGTGGCCGTCGGGGTCCCGGCACAGGTAGACGTCGCCCAGCCCGAGCTCGCCGCTGGTCCAGTGGCCGCCGGGCAGCTCGGCGACGCGGCGGCGGAGCGCGTCGGGGCTCGCCGCGCGCAGGTAGGTGCGGCCGACGCCGGACCGGTCCCGTTCGGTGATCTTGACGGTGAACCGCTCGTAGTCGTCCCACGCGTGCACGTAGACCGACCGGCCCGCGCGGCCCACCTCCTCCATGCCCATCAGGTCGGTGAAGAAGGCGGTCGTGGCGTCGGCGTCGGGGGTGAACAGCTCGACCGAGCCGACGTGGGCGATGTCGCGGCAGCGCTCGGTGAACTCGGCGGACGGGATCTGCGGCATGGGTCAGCTCCGGTGGGGGTGGGGGGAACGGGGCCAGGCGGTCCCGTCGGACAGCAGGCGGGCGGTGCGCAGGACGGCCGCGCCGCCCGAGGAGGTGCGGCGCGTGTCGAAGTGGCCGGTCGGGTGCTCCAGCCGGACGAGGTCGTCGCCCGTCGCGTGAGCAGCGGCCACCGAACCGGGCAGCCCGACGGCGGTCGCGACGCTGACCGCGCCGAGCACGCCGATGGCCGGATGGCAGCGGTGCGGGATGAAGGTGCGGGTGGTCAGGGTGCCGTCCCCGCGCGGCGGCGCGATCAGGGTGACCTTCGGGACGGTCGCGGACGACACGTCGCCGAGCCCCATCAGCTCCCCCGCACGCAGCCGCAGCCGTTCCCGGCGGGCGGCCAGCGCGCCGTCCGCTTCCAGCTCGGCGAGTGCCTCGTGGCCGGTGAGCCCGAAGTCGGCGGCGGCGGCCAGCACGACCGGCATCCCGTTGTCGATGCAGGTCACGGGGATGCCGTCGATCTCGTCGCGAACGTTCCCGGTCGGCAGCAGGCTGCCGCAGACCGATCCGGCCGTCTCCTGGAACTCCAGGGCGACCTCGATCTCGTCGCCCGGCGCGCCCGGGCCGAGCGTCGCGACGACCAGGCCGCCGGTGTTGACCATGCGGATGCGCACGGTCCCGGCGTCCGGCGGGACGAGGCCGCGCAGCCGCGCGTACGGCCCGATACCGGCGAGGATGTTGCCGCACGGCTGCTCCGCCGACACCAGCGGCCGGTCCACGTGCACCTGGAGGAACAGGTAGTCCACGTCCGCGCCGGACGGGTCGGCGGCCGGGGAAACCACGGCGACCTTGCTGGTCAGCGGGTGGCCGCCGCCGATGCCGTCGATCTGCCGCTCGTCCGGCGAGCCGAGCAGCCGCAGCAGCAGGCCGTCCCGCACGGCGGGGTCGGCGGGCAGGTCGGCGGCGTCGAGGTAGACGCCCTTGGACGTGCCGCCGCGCAGCACGGCCGTCCGGATCACCGGTCGTCCTCGTCCACCGTGTAGGGCACGTACCGGACGCCGAGACGTTCGAGCAGCGGACGCAGCTCGTAGCGGTCGAGTCCGAGCCGGCCGTCCGCCAGGGCGGCGCGGGTGCGTTCCTCGCGTTCGGCACGCGCCCGTGCCGCGGCGGCGACCTCGGTGGCGCGCGTCCGGGGGACGGTGACCACGCCGTCCTCGTCGGCGACCACCACGTCCCCCGGACGCACCAGCCGACCGCCGATCACGATCGGCACGTTCACGCTGCCCGCCCTGGCCTTGACCGCGCCCTGCGCGCTCACGGCGGTGGACCAGACGGGGAAGTCCATCGCGGTCAGCGCGCCCACGTCGCGCACGCCCGCGCCGATGACCAGGCCGCGCACGCCGCGAGCGCGCAGCGAGGTGGCCAGCAGCTCGCCGAACAGGCCGTCCGTGCACGGCGATGTCGTGGCCACCACCAGGACGTCGCCGTCCCGGCACTGCTCGACCGCCACGTGGATCATCAGGTTGTCGCCGGGAGGGCACAGCACGGTGACCGCCGTCCCCGCGAGCGGCGTGCCCGGATAGATCGGCCGGAACGACGGGTCGAGCAGCCCTTCGCGGCCCATGGCCTCGTGGACGGTCGCGACCCCGTGCCAGCCCAGCGCGCGGACGTCCTCGGCGGCGGCGCGCGGCGTTCCGGTCACCACGGTCGGCGTCATGCCAGCACCCCCGCGACCTGCGGGTAGACGCGCTGGTACGCCTCGGCGTACCGGACGGCCCGGTCGCCGCCGTTGCGGACGGCCTGCACCCCCCGGCGGCGGGCCAGGTCGGTGTAGTAGTCCCAGAGGTGCTCCTGGGCGTTCATGCACTCCATGGCCCGCCGCTTCACGTCGAACACGGCCGTGATGTCGACCAGGACGTCCGGCCGGAAGCCGCACATCTCGGGCTGGTGCGGTTCGAACCGGAAGACCGGTGGCGCGCCGATGACCGGATGCTCGCTCGGGTAGCCCTCGGCCTGGGCGAGGATGCGCGCCTCCAGGGCCAGCTCGGCGGCGCGCGGATGGTCGGCGTTGTACGGGTCGGCGGCGCTGTGCACGAGGATCGCGCCGGGCCGGACGGTCCTGATCCGCTGGACCAGGGCGTCCATCAGCTCCTCGCTCGCGCGCGGCAGGGGGTAGTCGCCGGCGTCGAGGAAGGTGATCTCCGCGCCGAGCACCTTCGCGGCGGCTTCGGCCTCGGCCCGCCGGGCGGCCTTGACCTGCTCCGGCGTCGCGCCGGACTTCCACAGCGCGGCCGACTCGCCGCGCTCGCCGTAGGACAGGCAGACCACGTGCGCGCCGGCGCCGCGCCGGGCGGCGAGCGCGGCGTAGCCGCCCGCCCTCCACACGAAGTCCGCCGCGTGCGCGCTGACGATCAGTACGGGTCCCTCGGGCATGGCTGCTCCTGACGCAGGGGAAGGGATGTGCCGGGAACCCTAGAATTCTGTATCTAAAATTGTCAACAATATTGTGAACAACAGGACGGTCGAGCGTGCGCGCGGGGTGCGGGAGAATCTCGGCCGGGAGCGGGACCGGCCGGACCGGCCGGGAAGGGAGCGGTGGATGGCCGAGGTGGCGGTGCTGGACGGGATCCGCGAGGGCATCCGGCGCGGCGAGTTCGTGCCGGGCCAGCGGCTGGTCGAGGCGGATCTGATGGAGCGGTTCGCCGCCGGCCGGGCGGGGGTCCGGCAGGCCCTGGCCGACCTGGCCGCCGAGGGCCTGGTCGAGCGGGTGCCGAACAAGGGCGCGCGGGTCCGGGTGGTCGAGGTCGCCGAGGCGGTCGAGATCACCGAGTGCCGGATGGCGCTGGAGGGTCTGTGCGCGGCCAAGGCCGCCGCGCGCGCGACGGCCGCCGACCGCGACGATCTGACCGGCCTGCTGTCCCGGATGCGCGCCGCCGTCGAGGCCGGGGACCCGCTCGGCTACTCCGACCTCAACCACCTGCTGCACGGCCGGATCCTGGAGATCTCCGGGCAGCGGACGGCCGTCGCGACCATCGAGCGGCTGCGCGGGCAGCTCGTGCGGCACCAGTTCCGGCTGGCGCTGCGTCCGGACCGTCCGCAGCGGTCGCTGGCCGAGCACGAGCGCGTGGTCGCCGCCGTCCTCGCCGGGGATCCGGAGGCGGCCGAGGCGGCGATGCGCGACCACCTCCGGCACGTGATCGAGGCCCTCGCCGCCGGCGACCGCTGAGGCGCGGTCGCCGGGGCGGCGGGGCGTGTTACCGGTCCAGGGGCAGGTGCCGGTCGAGGAAGGCGTGGGTGCGCGTCCACGCGGTGGAGGCGGCCTCCTCGCGGTACATGTGCGGACGGGCGTCGCAGGCGAAGGCGTGGCCCGCGTCCGGGTAGACGTGCTGGACGAAGTCGGCGCCCGCCGCGGTGAGCGCGTCCTGGATCGCCGCGACCTGCTCGGCCGGGATGGTCGGGTCGTCCGCGCCGACGTGCAGGAGCAGCGGCGCGTCGATCTCCTTCGCGCGGTCGAGCACGGCGTGCGGGCCGGCGGCGATGCCGGGGCCGTAGAACACGACGGTCGCGGCGAGGCCCGGGATCGCGGTCGCGGCGGTGAACGCGGCGCGTCCGCCGAAGCAGAACCCGACGACGGCGGTCCGGTCGCGCGCGACGCCCTCCCCCGCCAGGTACTCCAGCGCGGCGCGCACGTCGGTGACGATGTCGTCCGCGCCGATCGCGCCGATCAGCGGCATCGCCTCGGCGTGCTGGTCGTAGCGGAGCGTCCCGGCGCCGTTGCGGTGGAACAGGTCCGGGGCGACGGCGAGGAGGCCGCGCTCCGCGAACCGGCGCGCGATGTCCTGGATGTGGTCGTTGACGCCGAACGCCTCTTGCAGGACGACGACGGCGCGGGCCGCGGGGGCGTCCGGGCGCGCGACGTACACGCGCATCGGCCCGGCGGCGGTCTCGGCGGTGGTCCATTCGGTCATGTGGCGGTGCTTCCGTTCGTTGTGGTCTCCGGCGGGCGGTCGCGGTCAGGGGCGGATGACGCCCATCCACATCGGTTCGCGGCGTCCGGCGAGGGCGGTGAGGGCGTCGTTGACGTCGTCGAGCGCGAACCGGTGGGTGATCAGCTGCTCGCCCCGGACCTCCCCGGACGCGAGCAGGCGCAGCACGGCGTCGGTGTCGTCGCGGGTGCAGCCGCGGGTGCCGACGTAGCGCCAGCAGCCGAGCATCGTCTCCCGCATCGGGACGGCGAGCGGGGCGGAATTGCCGCCCATGTGCACGAAGACGCCCCCGTTGGCCATCGACCGGAGCGCCTGCTCGCCGCCGGGCCCCGCGGGCAGGTAGTCGAGCACGGCCTCGGGCCCGCCGGGGACCAGCTCGCGGATGCGCGCGGTGAGCCCGCCCGCGGTCTCCCAGTCGGAGCCGAGGTCTTCCAGCGCGATCGTGTCCGCGCGCAGGTGCGGGACGAGCCCACGGGCGGCCTCCAGCCGTTCGGCGGAGCGTCCGACCAGGATCAGGCGGTCGATGCCGAAGTGCTCGGCGAGCACGATGGACGCGGTGCCCATGGTGCCGGTGGCCGCCGTGATCACCACGGTGGCGCCGGTGAGGGCGCCCGCGCACTTGAGCGCGCGCATGGCGTTGCCCAGGTCGTGCACCTTCGCGGCGAGGTCGAAGCTGACGTTGTCGGGAATCTCGTCGATCAGCCAGTGCGGGGCGCGGACGAAGTCGGCGAGCCCGCCGTCGTGGTAGCGGGCGTACAGCTCCAGCTTCCCGGTGCCGAAGGCGCCCTGCCCGATCATCGCGGCCTCCGCGCACATCTGCTGGCGGTCGCTCGTGCAGTAGTCGCAGTCCAGGCACGACAGCATCGGATGGACGCGGACGCGCCTGCCCACCAGGGACGGGTCGACGGCGGAACCGACCCGCTCGACCGTCCCCGCCGCCTCATGGCCCGGGACGGTCGGCAGGTGCCGGAACATCCCGGCGGCCAGCAGCTTCATGGTGCTCGGCGCGAGCCCGGCGGCGGCGACGCGGACCAGCACGTCGTGCTCGCCCACCTCCGGGACGGGCACCTTCTCCAGATGGAGGACGTCCGATCCCCGGTACGCGCGCGCTGCTCTCATCTCGGCCATGGCCATGTCCTACCTTTCAAGCGGGGGAAGTCAGAGGCGGGGACGGTCAACCGGCGGAGCGCAGCGCGTCCAGCTCCGGGACGCCGAGCACGGTCCCGGTCTTGGTGGTCTCGGCGACCTGCGGCACGGCCAGCGCGGAGAGCACGGTGAGGTGCGCGCTCGGCTCGGTCACGATGCTCGTGAAGGCGACGCCGACGGGAACGCGGACGAAGTCGCCCGGCTCCAGCTCCAGGACGCCGAGCTGCGTGACCAGCACGCGCCGCCCGCTGATCTGGTACTGGATGTCGTCGGCGTCGCGGTGGGTGCGGTACTCGCGTCCGTCCGACCGCTCGATCGTCGTGTGCCCGATCCTGACCTGCGCGGATCGGTACAGCCACTCGGTCTGGCCGTCGTCGCCGGACGCCCGGAGCACGTTGATGCGTTCCGGTTCGGCGTTCGCCTGCTCCAGCAGCAACCGCTCGTCGACGGGCGTCATCACGACGTCGTGCTCGGGGCCGCCGAGGCATTCGGTCGTCATGAGGTTGCGCACCTCGGGCGTCCAGCCGGCGAACGGCGGAAGCACGAGCTCGGACGCGCGGACGGGAGGCCGCAGCTCCTCCACGTGCGCCGGGACGTAGAACAGGATGTGGATGTCGTCGTGCGCGTGGTTGTCGTGCGCGACCGTGACCGGGATGCGGGAGAAGTCGCCCGCGACGAGGTCGAGGCTGCCCCGCTCCGTCATGAGCGTGCGGGTGCCGTGGACCTGGTAGGACAGCTCGTCCACGTCGCAGTTGCGATGGTAGAACGGCTGCCGGAACCCGGCCATCGTCTGCCGCTCGACCCGCAGGTGGTCGCTCTCGAAGATGCCGCGGGGCGGTTCGAACCCCTGCGGGACGAAGTGCGCCGGGAAGTGGACGGCCTCGATGGGCCGGTAGGCGCGCGGCGGTCGCATGGGCGAGGGCAGGGGCGCGCCCAGCAGCAGTTCCTCGCGCCGCGCGACCCGGCGGACGGGCTCCGCGGCGTCGAAGCCGTCGATGATCTCGTGTACGAGTCCCACGGAGGCGGGCTCCTCCCTCGGGGGCGCGGCGGTGGCCGCGTCCACGAATTAATTATAATGAATATGCTTCCGGGTATGATGGACGGCGCCGGACCGGGCCGTCAAGGCGGCGCGGACGAACGATCGCGATGGAGGACACCGTGGCGCCGAGGGCGACCTTGCGGGAGGAGCGGGACGGGCGCGGCGAGCGGCGCCCGTCCGGTCGCGCGGAGGAGGCGGCGGCGCTCGTCTCCGAGCTGCTGGCCCGCCTGGAGCCCGGCGCGCGGCTCGGCACGAAGGAGCAGGTCCGTGCGCGGTGCGGGGTGTCGGTCGGCACGTTCAACGTGACGCTGCGACTGCTCCAGGAACGCGGCCTGGTGACCGTCCGGCCGGGGCCGGGCGGCGGGCTGTTCGCTCCCGACACGGCCCCGCGTCCGGAGTCCGCGCACGGCGGGACGGCCCCCGACGCCGAGGACGAGGCGGCCGCGCGCGCCGCCCTGGAGGACGCCTTCCGCGTGCGCGAGGCGATCGAGCCGCTCATCGTCGAGGACGCGCTCTGGCACGGCTCCCCCGCCGACTTCGCCGAGCTGCGCGCCCTGGCGGTCGAGATGGGCGAGGCCGCCGACCGGCTGGACGGGCCCGCCTACGTGCACGCCGCCTGGCGCTTCCACGCGCGGCTGGCCGCCATCAGCCCGGGCCCGCTGCTCCGGGACTGCTACCTGCGCAGCCAGGAGGTGATCGAGACGCGCACCCGGACGATCCTCCCCGAGGGAGAGCCGGAGAAGGGCTTCCTCCAGCGCCGCCACGAGCTGCACGTGGCCCTCGTGGACGCCCTGGACGCGCGCGACCGCGACGCCGTGACGAGCCTGCTGCGCGAGCACAACGCCGGCTAGAGACGTATTGATTATTATTGATTGTTGTGATGGAGTCCGGGCATGCCTCCATCCGCACCGTCCCTCAGCCGCTCGGTCTCCCTGCACCTCCAGGGGGACTGGGGCACCGCGAACCTGCACCGCGTCTGCGGCTGGCTCGCCCAGGAACTCACCGACCGCTGCGGGCCGCACACCCGCGTCGGCATCTTCAGCGGACGCGGCGGCGCCGACGCCGCGCGCGCGGTCGGCCGCGGCCAGGTCCACATCGCGCTGACCACCCCGGCCGCCTTCGCCGCCGCCGCGCTGGACGGCAGGGGCGTCTACGCCGGCGAAGCCGTTCCCGACCTGCGCGCCCTGGGCGGCCTTCCGCAGCGCGACCGGCTGGTGGTGGGCGTGGACAGATCCCTCGGCGTCACCACGTTCGCCGAGCTGCGGGCCGCCGCGCCCCGGCTGCGCCTCGCCACCGGCCCGCACGACGGCACCAACCTGATCGGCTGGGGCGCCGACGAGCTCCTCCGCCGTTCGGGGATCGACGTGACCGGGTGGGGCGGCGAGATTTTCACCGACGAGCGTCCGTGGCAGACGTTCGAGCGCGTCGTCAGCGGCGAGGCCGACGCCATCGTCCACGAGGCGGTCATGCTGCCGGCGTGGCAGCGGTTCGGCTCCCGGCTCGCGTTCCTGCCGGTCGAGCGCCACGTCCTGGACGGTCTGGCGGACGACTTCGGGTGGCCGCCAGCGATCGTGCCGGAGGGGCACTTCCCGGACTGCCCCGAGTTCGAGACCCTCGACTTCTCCGACTTCCTCGTGCTCACCCGCTCCGACCTGCCGGAGGACCTGGCCTACCTGATCGCCTGGATCCTCGGCGAGACCCGCGCGACGATCGAGGCCCAGTACCGGCACCTCCCGCCCGAGCGGAGCCCGCTGACCTACCCGCTCGATCCGGTGGCGATGGGAAGGAGCCCCGTCCCGCTGCACCCGGGAGCCGCCCGCTACTACGGATCACTGGAGGCGGCATGAGGGAGACCGTGCTCCGGGCCGGACGCGTCCTCGCCATGGCCGGTCACGGCGACATGGTGTGGGGGCACGTCGCCGTCCGCGACCCCGGCGGGCGCGGCGTCTGGATCAAGGCGCCGGGCCGGGGGCTGGAGGAGGCCCGCGACCGGTACGTCCAGCTCGTGTCGTTCGACGGCGAGGTGCTGGACGGCGAGGGCACCCCGCACCTCGAAGTCCACATCCACCTGGAGGTCATGCGCCGGAACCCGGCGGTGACCTGCACGGTCCACTCGCACGCGCAGTCGGCCGTCGCGTTCGCGTCGCTCGCCACGCCGCTGCTGCCCATCTCGCACGACGGCGCGCTGTTCGGCGGCGAGGACGTGCCGCGCTTCACCGCGACCGGCGCACTCGTCTCCACGGCGTCCCTCGGCCGGGCGCTCGCGGAGACCCTCGGCGACGCGCCAGCGGCGCTGATGCCCCGGCACGGCCTGGTCGCCGCGGGCGAGAGCGTCCACGCCGCCGTCATGCACGCGGTCCTGCTCGAACGCGCCTGCCGCGTCCAGCTCACCGCGATGGCCGCCGGTCCGATCCGCGACTGCTCCGACCCCGGCGAGGCGCGGGCCAAGCGCGCGCAGTGCTGGTCGGAGCGCCAACTGAAGGCGGGCTGGGACTACCTGGTGCGCAGGGCAGAGCAAGGAGTGGAGACGCCCGGAGATCCGCTACCGCCGATCTCATGAGCGAAGACACGGATCTCCAGCCGCCGGTCTCGTGAGCGGAGACGCCCGCGGATCCCCGGCCGCCGAGCGCGCCAGGGGCGGGCGCGGTACCCGTCGCGCCGGCGCGTCAGGGCGCCGCCTCCTGCTTGACCGGGCTGTGCTCGTGGATCAGCCGCACCGCCGCCGCGCGGTCGTGGGCGGCGATGGCGTCCACGAGGTCGGCGTGCAGGCGGTGCCGTTCGCGCAGGTAGGGCGGGAGCGGCCGGGCCCCGTCCGGCAGGACGGACAGGGTGTGCGACTCGATGAGGTCCAGCAGGCTCGTGTACAGCGACCGCAGCAGCACGTGCCTGCTCGTCTCGGCGATGCGGTGGTGCAGCCGCCAGTTCGCGTGGACGAAGGCGGTCGCGTCGCCGGCGTCGGCCGAGCGGCCCATCTCGTCCACGATGGCGCGCATCTCGGCGATGTCGGCGGGCGAGGCGTGCCAGAGCGCGTCCTCGACGAGCAGCGGGTCGAGGGCGTCGCGGATGCGGATGGCCTCGGCGACGGTCGTCTCGTCGGCGTCCAGCGCGAGCACCGAGTTGCCCAGCCGGACGATCGGCGACTGCTCGGCCGCGAACAGGCCGCCGCCCGGCCCCGGACGGACCGTGACCAGGCCGCGCGCCTGGAGCAGGCGCAGGGCCTCGTTGAACGTGCTGACGGAGACGCCGCAGAGCGCGCGCAGCTCGTTCTTGGTGCCGAGCCGCGCCCCCGGCTCGCGGTTCCGGGCCAGCCCGGCGATGCGCTCGGCGGCCTGTTCCGCGCGGCCGCCGGCGCTCGGGCCGCCCCCGTGTCCGAGCCTCAACGGCCCTCCCCTGCGTCGAGCAATTCGTCATGCACGTTATCAGTGCGACCCCTTGACGCCCTCACCGCCGGGCCAGCATTATCGCCGTAATCATCATGGTGAATAGGAGCGAGGATGCGCGTAGCCAACCTTGACGGACGCGCGGCCCTGATCGTCCGGGGCCGGGCCGTGGACGTGGCGGACGCCAGCGGCGGGCGCTACGGCCCGGACCCGCAGGCGCTCTACGACGACTGGGACGCCTTCACCGCCTGGGCGCGCGACGCCGACCTGCCCGAGGGCCGGGAGTTCGACGCGGCGCGGCTCGGTCCGCCCGTGCCCGCGCCGCGCCAGATCGTCGCGGTCGGCCTCAACTACCGCGCCCACGCCGCCGAGTCCGGGTTCGCGGTGCCCGAGGGCCTGCCGCCGGTCTTCACCAAGTTCCTCTCGTCCCTGTCCGGGCCGGTGACCGAGGTGACGCTCCCGGACGGCGGCCACACCGACTGGGAGGTCGAGCTCGTCGCGGTCATCGGACGCACCGCCTCGCACGTCGCCGAGGCCGACGCCTGGGACCACGTCGCGGGCCTGACCGTCGGGCAGGACCTCAGCGAGCGGATCTCCCAGCTCGCCGGCCCGGCCCCGCAGTTCAGCCTCGGCAAGTCCTTCCCGGGGTTCGCGCCGACCGGGCCGTGGGTCGTGACGCCCGACGAGCTCCCCGACCGCGACGACCTGGAGCTGCGCGCCGCGATCAACGGCGAGGAGGTCCAGAAGGGCCGCACCCGCGACCTCATCTTCTCGATCCCCGTCCTGGTCTCCCGGTTGTCGGCGGTGCTGACGCTGCTGCCGGGCGACCTGCTGTTCACCGGCACCCCGGCGGGCGTCGGCCTCGGCCGCGACCCGCAGCGGTGGCTCGCGCCCGGCGACGAGCTCGTCAGCCGGATCGAGGGCATCGGCGAGCTGCGCCAGTCGTTCGTCCGGGCCTGACCGCCCGCTCTGCCCGCCCGGCCCGATCGGAGGAAGCCCATGGGCCTGCACCGCCTCAGTTCCGTCACCGTCGGCGTCCCGGACGTCGCCGCGACCGCCGCCTACTACGCCGAGTTCGGCCTCTCCCCCCGCGCGGACGGCTGGTTCGCCACCCGCGACGGCGGCGACCAGCTCCGCCTCGTCCAGGCGCCCACGCGGCGGCTGGTCGAGCTGGTCGTCGGCGTGGACGACCCCGACGACCTGGACCGCGCGGCCCGCCGCCTGGCGGGTCTCGGCGTCGCCGCCGAGCGGGGCGCCGGCACGCTGACCGCCCGCGAGGCGGCGACCGGCGTGCGGGCCGTCCTGCGGGTCGAGCCGCGCGTGGAGCAGCCGGAGGTCCCGGCGACGCCGTACAACGGGCCCGGCCGGATCGAGCGCGCCGGGACGCGCGCGCCGGGCGTGCTGCGCACCGGGCCGGTCCGTCCGCGCAAGCTCGGCCACGCGGTCGTCGGGACGACCGACTACGCGGCGACCTCGGCGTTCTTCCGCGACGGCCTCGGCTTCCGGACCAGCGACATGATCGGCGACGCGGGCGTCTTCCTGCGCTGCTCGACCGACCACCACAACGTCCTGGTCCTCGCCGCGCCGGTCGCGTTCCTGCACCACACGTCCTGGCAGGTGGACGACGTGGACGACGTCGGGCGCGGCGCGTCGGCGATGCTGGAGGGCCACCCCGAGCGGCACGTGTGGGGCCTCGGCCGCCACCACGCCGGGTCGAACTTCTTCTGGTACCTCAAGGACCCGGCGGGCAACTTCTCCGAGTACTACTCCGACATGGACGCCGTCCTGGACGACACTCTCTGGACGCCCGAGACGCTCGAAGGCGCCAAGGGCCTGTTCAACTGGGGGCCGCCGCCCCCGCCCTCGTTCCTGCGGCCCGACGACCTGGCCGCCCTCATGACCGGCGCGCACAGCCGGTGAGCATCGGCGCGACGCCCGTGGAAGAGGAGACGGCATGGAAGAGGAGACGGCATGGAAGAGGAGACGGCATGACCGCGCGCGTTCCCGTCCTGATCGCCGGTGGCGGGCCGGTCGGGCTCGCGACCGCGCTGGAACTGGCCCATCACGGCGTCGCCTCGCTCGTCGTGGAGCCGCGCGAGGAGGTGTCGTGGCTGCGCCCGCGCGCGAAGACGACCTCGGCGCGCACGATGGAGCTGTTCCGACGCTGGGGCGTCGCGGACGCGGTCCGCGACGCCGCGGCGCTGCCGGTGTCCTGGTCGGACGAGGCCGTGTTCACCACCGGACTGCTCGGCCGCGAGATCACCCGGTTCCGCGGCTGCTTCGGCCTCGACCTCGCCGGCGACGACCTGGCGGCCGAGGCGGGGCAGCAGATCGGCCAGCCCGCGGTCGAGCAGGTGCTGCGCGAGGCGGTCGCCGCGTCCGCGCACGCCGAGCTGCGCACCGGCTGGACCGTCGCGTCCCTCACCGAGGACGACGACGGCGTCACCGCGCTGCTCTCCGGTCCGGGCGGAGCCGCCGAGGAGATGCGCTCCGACTACCTCGTGGGCGCGGACGGCGCGGGCAGCACGGTCCGCCGGGCCATCGGCGCCGTCTACGAGGGCGCCGCCGACGAGCGGCCCAACTTCAACATCGTCTTCCGCGCCCCCGGCCTCGCCGACCGCGTCCCGCACGGTCCGGCCGTCCACTACTGGGTGCTCCATCCCGGACGGCCCGGACTCGTCGGCCGCCTCGACCTGGACGACCTGTGGTGGTGCATCGCCCAGGGCGTCGGCCAGGAGGAGGGCGAGGCCGACCCGCTGGGCCTGGTGCGCGCCCTCGTCGGCGCGGACATCGACGCCGAGATCGACGCACAGATCGTCGCGACCGACCCGTGGAAGGCGAAGATGCTGCTGGCCGACCGGTACGGCACGCGCCGCGTCTTCCTCGCCGGGGACGCCGCGCACCTGAACCCGCCGTGGGGCGGGCACGGTTTCAACACCGGCGTCGGCGACGCGGTGAACCTCGGCTGGAAGCTCGCCGCCGTCCTGTCCGGCTGGGCCCCGCCCGCGCTGCTGGACAGCTACGAGGCCGAGCGCAGGCCGATCGCGGCGCGGACGATCGAGGAGGCCGCCCGCAACATGGCGACCCTGGCGCCCGAGCTCGCCGACCCGCGCCTCGCCGGCACCGGCGCCGAGTTCGCCGCGGCCCGCCCGGCCGTCGCGCGGGCCGTCCAGGAGACCAAGGACGCCGAGTTCCACAGCCTCGATCTCGTCCTCGGCTACACCTACCGCGGCACCCCGCTGGTCACCGGCCCGGCGGGCGGACGCCTCGAACACCGCTGGCTCGCTCCCGGCGACTCGCTCTTCGACCACCTCGGCCGCGGCTTCACCCTGGTCGGCGACCTGGAGCAGCCCGAGGCCGAGGAGTTCATGAAGGCCGCCGCCGCCGAGAACGTCCCGCTGCACCCGTTCCACCATCCGCCGGCCGCGCTCGCGCTCGTGCGCCCCGACCAGCACGTCGCCTGGTCCGCGACCGGCGGCTCCCCCGCCGATCCCCGCGCGGTCCTGCGCCGCGCCGTGGGCCGCGCCTGACCCGTCCACGCTTCGGTACCGTGGTCGTCATGACCAGCCAGAGCGCCGAGCGGACCAACGGATACCGCGGCCGGAACTCCACCGCCGACCGGGCCCTCGACATTCTGATGATGTTCGCCGACGACCGGACCGTCATCGGCGCGCAGGAGGTCGCCGACCACCTCGGGGTGGCGCGCTCGACCGCCTACCGGTACCTGCAGAGCCTGGTCGGCTCCGGATTCGTGGAGGAGCAGCGGCCGTCGGGGTTCCGGCTGGGGCCGCGGGTGTTCGAGCTGGCCCGGATCGCGCGCCGGGGGATCGGGCTGTCGGAGGTCTCGCGCCCGGTCATGCGCGAGCTGTCGGACGCGCTCGGGCACACCGTGCTGCTGACCCGGCGGGCCGGGGCGACGGTCGTGTGCCTGGAGCGCGAGGAGGCCGACCAGCCCGTCCGGCTCTCCTACGAGCGCGGGCACGTCCTGCCGGTGAACGCCGGGGCCGCCGCGCTCGTCCTGCTGGCCTGGGCGCCGCCGGACGAGATCGAGCGGGCCGTCGGGCAGAGCGGCCTGCCGCGCTTCACCGACGCGACGGTCACCGACGCGGACGCGCTGGACGGCCGGCTCGCGCGGATCCGGCGGGACGGGACGGCCGTCACGCGCGGCGAGCTCGACCCGGACGTCCTCGGCGTCGCCGCGCCGATCCGGGACACCGAGCACCGCGTCGTGGCGGCGGTCAGCATCGCGGCGCTGTCCCACCGCGTCCCCGACGAGGACCTTCCGGAGATCGTCCGGGAGGTCACCCACGCCGCCGCGACCATCAGCGAGCGGCTGGGCCTGCTCGACGCCTGACCCCCTGCCGGGCTCCGGACCGCGGGGCTCCGGACCGCGGGGCTCCGGACCGCGGGGCTCCGGACCGCGGGGCTCCGGACCGCGGGGCTCCGGGCCGCGGGCTCCGGGTCGCGGGGCTCCGGTGTTCCGGTGGGGGGCGCCTCCGGAGCCCCGGATCGCGCCGCGCTACTGGACGGGCTGGTAGGCCGGGCCGCCGTCGGCGAGCAGCCGCTCGGCCTCGGCGAGGATCTCGTCCTCGGGCAGCCCGAAGTCGATCGTCTTGCGGAACGGCTGGCGGACGTCCCGCGCGATCCGCAGGTACACCTCGTTCCGGTTGCCCTCGGGGTCGAAGAAGTAGATGCCGAACGCGTTCCCGTGCGTGACCTCCTGCTGCACGCGGACGCCCTCCTCGGCGAACACCCGGTGGAAGCGGCGCAGGTCCGCCAGCGACTCGACCCGCCAGGAGATCTGGTGCTGCTGCTTGTCGCCGAGGGCCGCCGTCCGGCCCTTCTGCAGGACGAACTCGTGGTGCTCCTCCCGCGGCCGGGCGCTGAGGAAGACGATGCCGAGGCCGGCGTCCTCGTCGGTGACCGTGAGGCCGAGCACCCGCTCGTAGAAGTCCCGCATCAGCGGCAGGTCGTACACCCAGAGCCCGGTGTGTCCCAGTCCCGTGATGGCCATGGACCCTCCTGTCTCAAATTCCAGGACGCGTGTCCTGAATAAAGGCGAGCCTAACGCACGAACCGGCACGCCAGCCAGAGTGAGTTCCTCTTGGACGGGACGTCGCACCTGCCCTTCGGGACAGCCGTGCGAGGGCGCCGGTCGCATCCGGTCAACCGGGCTCCATGGTTCCGCAATGGGGCTGCGGGCCGCTCGAAGCGGCGCGTCCCGACGCACTAGACCTGGCAGCGTGGACGAGGAGGGCGGCGGCAGGCTTCACCGGTGGGCCGTGCGCGCGTTCCTGTCGGTGCGCGGGCGCGCCACCGTCATCACGGTCGTGATGTCGGGGGCGCTGCTCCTGCTCTGCACCGTCCTGGCCGCGCAGCTACTCGTCTTCGCGGGACGCTCGTCGGCCCGGCAGCAGGCCTACACGACGCTGCAACGCGTCGTCTACGACATCACCGCGCGGCGGATCGCCACGCCGGTGGACCCGCGTCCCGGCGAGGCGTCCCTGATCCAGATCGTCGCGCCGGACGGGCGGGTCGTCGCCGCCTCGCCGGACCTCTCCGGCGACCCGCAGCTGAACCCCGTCGAGGCTCGGCGGACGGACCTGCTCATCGGCAAGACGGCCTGCCCGAGGTTCCTGCCGTCGTGCGTCCAGCTCGTCGGGCTGCGGATCGGCGGCCGGATGTACCCCGCCACCGCCGTCGTCTACGTCGCCGAGCCGGTGACCCGGCCGCTGACCACGCCGTGGCTGTACCTCGAGGTCGGGGCCGCGATGCTGGCGCTGCTCGCGCTGACGGCGTGGTGGACGTGGCGGACGATCGGCCGCGCGTTCCGGCCCGTCGAGCTGATCCGGCGGCAGCTCGCCGAGATCACCACCGCGCGCGGCCTGGACCGGCGGGTGCCCGAGCCGCACACCGGCGGCGAGCTGCAGCGGCTCGCCGCCACCGTCAACGCGACGCTGGAACGGCTGGAGCAGGCCACCAACCGGGAGCGGCGGTTCGTCTCCGAGGCGTCCCACGACCTGCGCAACCCGATCGCGGGCCTGAACACCCGGCTGGAGTTCCTGCTCGACGAGCCGGGCGACGCCGACTGGAAGCCGATGGTCCGGGACGCGCTGAGCGACGGCCTGCGCCTCAACGACATCGTCGTGGACCTGCTGGAGCTCTCCCGCCTGGACGCCCGCTCCCCCGCCACCGTCGAGCCGGTGGACCTCGCCGCCCTGGCCCGCCGCGAGGTCGCGACCCGGCCCTGGCGGGTGCCGGTCGCGACGCGGCTGGAGGAGGGCGTGGTCGTGCGGGCCAGCGGCATCCGGCTGAGCCGCGTCCTCGGCAACCTGCTCATCAACGCCGAGCGGCACGCCGAGAGCCGCGTCGAGGTGCTCGTCGCGGCGGACGGCGGCGAGGCCGTCCTGGAGGTCCGCGACGACGGGTCGGGCATCCCGCCCGAGGCGCGCGAGCGCGTCTTCGAGCGGTTCGCGCGGCTCGCCGAGTCCCGGCGCCGCGACCCCGCCGGGACCGGCCTCGGCCTGCCCATCGCCCGCGAGATCGCCCGCATCTACGGCGGTGACCTGGTCGTCGCCGACTCGCCGCGCGGCGCCCGCCTGGTGATGCGCCTCCCCCTCGCGTCCGCCGAGGAGCCCGGCGCTTCGGGGCCGGCGTCCGGAGCGCCGGGGGAAGCGCCCCGGACGTGATCTCCGGCCCGCCTTGCCGATAGGTAGATCATCGGCATATGTTGATCGCATGACCACACGGGCGATGCAGGAACCGACCTTCCTGATCCTGACCGCGCTGGCCGAGGGGCCGCAGCACGGGTACGGGATCATGACCGACGCCGCGGAGATCTCCCAGGGCCGGGTGCGGCTGCGCACCGGCACGCTGTACGCGGCCCTGGACCGGCTGCGCGGCGAGGGGCTGATCGAGGTGGACCGCGAGGAGGTCGTGGACACCCGCCTCCGCCGCTACTACCGGATCACCGCGGCCGGGGCGGACGCGCTGGCCGCCGAGGTACGCCGCATGCGCCGCGGCGCCGACGCCGCGGCCACCCGGCTCGGCGCCGCGGGAGGGATCGCGTGAACGACCGGTGGAACGGCCGGCTTCTCCGGGCCTACCCCCGCCGGCACCGCGCCGAGTACGGCGAGGAGATGCTGGCCGTCCTCGCCGAGAGCGGAGGCGGCCCGCGGGAGGCCCTCGACCTGGTCGCCGGCGGCCTCAAGGTGCGGCTGCGCGGCCTCGGCAGGCCCTACACCGCCCCCGAGTGGCGCGACGCGCTGGCCGTCGTCAGCCTGGTCGCGCCGCTGCTGCTGACGGTCGCCACGGCGTCGTTCGCGAAGCTGGTCGTGAAGACCGCGACGGGCGCGCTCCCCCTGCACTCCGGCTTCTGGTCGTACGTCGTCTGGGCGACGCCGCTCTGGACGGCCGGGGCGATCGCGCTGGGACTGGCCTGGTGGGGCGGCTCCCTCGGACGGTGGTTCGCGGTCGGGGGCCTGGCCCTGCTCTGCGGTTGGACGATCAGCGGCGCGCCGGCCACCCCGTCGTCCCTGAGCCTGATCGCGTTCGGGCTCGTCACCCCCGTCCTGACCATGGCGGCGCTGGCGTTCTCGGACGGGCCGCGGCGCGGGGCGCGGGTGCTCGGACGTCCCGCCACCCTCCTCATGCTCGGCTTCGCCGCCGCCGCGTTCACCGCGCAGGTGCTCGGCGGCATCGAGGACCCGGCGCTGCGCGCGGTGATCGCCGGGGACACGCCGTACTACGAGGAGGCGTGGACGGTCATCCTCGCCGCGCTCGTGCTGAACGGCCTGCGCACCCCGCACGGACGCCGCGTGGGCGCGCTGCTGGCCGCGCCGCTGCTGGTCTCCCTCGGCCAGTGGGTGACCGTGCCCGTGCCGAGGGCGGCGGACGTGGCCGCCGGCCTCGCGCTGATCCTGTTCCTCGGCTTCCGCTCCGCGCCGCGCCCGGTGCGCTGACCCGGCGGGTCAGCGGGCGGCCGTCATGGGGCTGCGCCAGGACTTCATGAGGCCGGACAGGCCGCCGCAGTAGCTGTGCTCGGCCTTGATGTAGTTCTCCCCGCCCCGCCCGAAGGACCAGGCCACGATGTTCGTCTCCTCGTCGTCGCGCGACGGGGAGGTGCGGAAGAACGAGGTCAGGCGTTCGCCGACGGCGGGGAGGCGGCCGGCCGGAAGCCGGAGGGCGTAGAAGCCGACCCGCTGGATCTCGCCGTCGGCCAGCCCCATCGTGACGGAGAACGTGTAGCCGTCGGGCGGGGTGAAGGTGCGCATGTCGGTGAACAGCGAAGGGCCGGGCGGCTTTCCGTGCGCGAGGGAAATGAGGCGCTCGGCGTCGTCCCTGGTGATTCTGTGGGACGTTCTGAAATAGAGGTTCGCGGTGTTCCCCGGATAGTCGACGGCGACATGCCTGACCGAAGTGAGGCCCAGGGCTCGGAAACGGGGTTCGTGCCGGCGGAACGCCTCCGGAACGGCGGGCGCGCCCAGCACTTCACCGACCGGCCGCATGCCTCCGAGGAACACCCAGGTCTTCGCGATCCCCCGCCCGGCGTCGAAGTCGACCAGCTCGGTGGACTCGGCGCCGTACAGGGCGCTCCAGGACGAGATCAGGCCGATCAGCGGGTTGTCGGCGCGGAGCAGCCCGGCGCGCACGGCCGCCCCGACCGTGTCGGTGTGGCGCCGTTCGTAGAAGCGGTAGTTCAGCGGGTCGTCCGCCCGGTCGGTGGCCCGCCAGAGAACCGCGCCACTGCGGAAACAGTCCGAATAGGCGTCGAGGACGGCCCGCGCGACGGATTCGGAATAGGGCGCGCCGAGGGCGTCCGCCGTCGTTTTCAGGTCGGAGAGGAACTGCTCGGGAGAGAACTGGAACGACGCGGCCATGTCTCCTCCGCTCCGCTGGGACGCCGGTCGGGCCGGATCCTCTCCCATGATGTCAGGCCGTCCGGTTAGGTGAGAATCTCCGTGGTGGCCACAGGGAATCCCCTACGCGGCGGCGAACACCGCCGCGCGGGGATTCCGGCCGCGGGTCACGCGGACGGCTTGCGGATCACTTCGTAGATCGCGCCGAGGCCCTCGTCGCGGTGGCCCGCGTCCACGGCGCGGTCGAACAGGGCCTTGACCGCCTCCGGCACGGACGTGTCGATCCCGGCGGCGCGGGCCGACTCGACCACGTGGCCGACGCTGACCGCTTCCATGAGGACGGTGTCGGCGGCGCCCGGATAGTCGCCGGTCTCCATCTGCTCGGCCGAGCTCTTCACGAAGCCCATCGGGCCGTCCTCGCCGAGGCTGCGGACGAGCGGCGCCGCGACCGCGGCGTACTCGCGCGGCGACACCCCGGCGCTCGCGACCAGGGCCGTGGCCTGCATGAACGCCGCCATCGTCGCGACGAAGAGGTAGAACCCGGCGTTGTAGTAGAGCATCGCCAGGCCCGGATCCGCGCCGACGTAGGAGGTGGCGGTGATCGCGGAGAGCGTCGCGCGGTGCCGTTCGAGAACGTCCTCCGGCCCGGCGATGTACGTCTCGGCGACGGGCGTGCCGATGCCGGGGACCGGCACCATGATGCCGCCGGGCAGCAGCCGCGCGCCGTGGGACTCGGCCCACCTCGCGGCCTCGCGCAGCTCGTCCGGGCTGCCGGAGCTGAGGTTGACCAGCACGCGTCCCTCCAGCGCGTGCTCGGCGCCCTCCAGCGAGTCGTACATGGCCTGGTAGTGGGTCTGGCTGAGGACGACCAACTCGTTGGCGGCGAGTGCCTCGGCGGCGGTCGGCGCGAGCGTCGCGCCCTTGGTGACGAGGGGTTCGGCCTTGCTCGCCGTCCGGTTCCAGACCGTGACGTCGTGGCCCTTCTCCAGGAAGACCTCGGCCATACGCGTGCCCATGGGGCCGAGCCCGATGACGGTCACCGACATGGTGTTTCTCCTTGTTCGTTGGTGTGGCCTCAGCTTCGGGTCCGGCGCTACGGATTCCCTTCGGATGCGCTACGGGTTCGTCCGTAGGCTGGGGCCCATGCGTTTCGGGGTGCTCGGGCCGCTCGCGGTGTGGACGGACGGCGGCGAGCCCGTCCGGGTGCCCGAGGCGAAGGTCCGGCTGTTGCTGGCGGTGCTGCTCGCCGCCGAGGGCGGGGTCGTCTCGTCCGACCGGCTCGTCGAGGAGCTGTGGGGAGACCGTCCGCCGCGCAATCCGCTCGGGACGTTGCAGGCGCGCGTGTCCCAGCTACGGAAGGCGTTGGACGACGCCGAACCCGGTGGACGCGCCCTGGTGAAGTCGCAGCCACCCGGTTATGTCCTCGTCGCCGCGGCCACTGATGCGCGCCAGTTCGCCGAGCTGGTCGCGCGCGCACGAGGCGAGCGGGACGCGCGCGCACGAGTGAAGCTGTTCGACGATGCGCTCGCGCTATGGCGCGGCCCGGCGTTCGCCGATTTCGACATCCCGGCGAAGGTTCCTCTGGAAGAAGCGCGGCTCAGCGCGATCGAGGAGCAGGCGCAAGCGCGCCTGGAGATCGGCGAGATCCCGATGCTGGGCGAGCTGGTCGCGGAGCATCCGCTTCGGGAGAGGCTTCGCGCGGCGCACATCCTCGGGCTGTACCGCGCGGGCCGTCAGGCCGAGGCGCTGGCGGACTACGAGGCGCTGCGGCGGCTCCTCGCCGACGAGCTGGGCGTCGATCCGAGCCCCGAGCTGACCGCGCTGCACCGGTCGATCCTCCGGCAGGCCGACGAGCTGCGCCCCGCCACCCCGACGCTCGATCAGCCCGCGGCTCCGCCGTCGAACCAGCCCGCGGCTCCGCCGTCGAATCTGCCTGCGGGTCCGGTGTCGAATCCGCCCGCGGCTCCGGTGTCGAATCTGCCCGCCGTTCTCGGCGAGCTGGTCGGGCGCGAGCGGGACGTGACGCTCGCGCGGGCGGCGCTGCGCGGCGAGCGGCTGGTCACGCTCACCGGTCCGGGCGGCGTCGGCAAGACGCGGCTGGCGTTGGAGATCGCGGCGCGGTCGGCGGCGGCGTACCCGGACGGGACGTGGCTGGTGGAGCTGGCCGGGAGCCGCCCGCGCGACGCGTCCGAGCTGGCGGACGCGGTCGCCGGCGTGCTCGGCCACCGGGACGAGACCGACGCGTCCTCGCCGGTGGAGGGGCTGGTGTCCGCGCTGCGTCCGCGCCGGGCGCTGCTCGTCCTGGACAACTGCGAGCACGTCGTGGACGCCGTCGCCGACCTGACCGGACGGCTGCTCGCCGCCGCGCCGGAGCTGACCGTCCTCGCGACGTCGCGGGAGCCGCTGGGGATCGCGGGCGAGCGCGTCCAGGCCGTCCGGCCGCTGGGACCGGGGAACGCCGAGCGGCTGTTCGCGGTGCGCGCCGCCGCGGCGGCGCCCGGCTTCACGGTCGGCGAGGAGAACGCGGCGGCGGTCGCGGCCGTCTGCCGCCGCCTGGACGGCCTCCCGCTCGCGCTCGAACTCGCGGCCACGCGCGTCCGGGCGCTCGGCGTGGCCGACCTCGCCGCGCGGCTGGACGACCGGTTCCGGCTGCTCACCCGGCGCGGCGGCCCGGCACGGCAGCAGACGCTGCGGGCGGTGATCGACTGGAGCTGGGAGCTGCTGAGCGGGCCGGAGCGGACCGCGCTGCGGCGGCTGGCCGTCCACCGGGACGGCTGCACGCTCGCCGCGGCCGAGGAGGTCTGCGGCGATCCGGGGATCGACGTCCTCACCCGGCTCGTGGACCGCTCGCTCGTCGTCTTCACCGAGGACGGCCGGTACCGGCTGCTGGAGTCCGTCGCCGACTACTGCCTGGAGCGGCTGCGGGAGGCGGGCGAGGAAGACCTCGTGCGCGCGCGTCATGCGCGTTACTACACGGAGTTCGCCGAGCGGGCCGTCCCCCGCCTGCGCGGGGCGGAGCAGGAGACCTGGCTTCAGCGCCTCGACAAGGAGGCGGCCAACTTCCGGGCCGCGCTGGAGTACCGGGCCGACCCGGCCTTGGCGAACACGCTCGGCTGGTACTGGTTCCTGCGCGGACGGCTCAACGAGGCGCGCCGCTACCTCACGCTCGCCCTCGCCCAGGACGCGCCCGAACCCGTGCTCCGCCGGACGCGCGTCTGGCTGAACGGCCTGACGATGCTGTCGGGCGAAGGCGAAGAGTCCGAGACTTTGCGGAGGGAGGCTCTCGGGCCGGACGCGGACGCGTGGTCGCTGTGGTTCCTGACGTTCGTCCACTGGCCGTACGGGGATCTGCCCGCGAACCATGCTCGCCTGGAGCGCGCGCTCGACATGTTCGTCCGGCAGGGTGATCGGTGGGGCGAGGCCGCCGTCCTCGGCACGCGCGCGAAGCTGCGGATGGTGGGCGGCGGCCTCGCGCACATGGAGCGGGACGCCGAACGCAGCCTGCGCCTGTTCGGCGAGCTCGGCGACGCGTGGGGCGAGCTCGAAGCGGCCGACGCCGTCGCCCGCCACGCCGAGATCGTCGGCGACTACCGGCGGGCCGCCCACATGCGGCGCGAGGTGATGAGCCGCGCCGAACGGCTCGGGATGTGGGCCGAGGTGTCGTTCGCGCTGTCCGGGCTCGGCCGCGTCGCGCTCCTGGACGGCGACCTCGACGAGGCGCACGACCTGCACGAACGCGCGCTGGAGATCGCCCGCGACCGGTCGTCCCGGTCGGCCGAGGAGTTCGCCGCGATCGGCCTCGCCCTGGTCGCCCGCAGGCGCGGCGACCTGGACGCCGCCGAGGCGCACCTGCGCGGCAGGCTGCCGTGGCTGCGCGGCATCGGCGGGACGGCGGGCATCGCGTTCATCCACACCCAGCTCGGCTTCGTCGCCGAGCAGCGCGGCGACGCGGAGTCCGCCGCGCGCCTGCACGCGATCGCCCTGGAGGCCGCGCGCGAGACCGACGACCCGCGCGCGGTCGCGCTCGCGTTGGAGGGCCTCGCCGGGGCACGCAGCCTCGCCGCCCAGAACGCGCAGGCCGCAGCCCGGGACGGCAAGCCCGCGCCGCCGCCCGCCGAGCCTGCGCGGCTGCTCGCGGAGGCGGCGCGGTTGCTCGCGGAGGCCGAGGCGATCCGGGAGTCCGTGGGCGCTCCGCTGCCGCCCGCCGAACGCTTCGACGTCGATCGCGTCCGCGAGCGCCTCAGATGACCCGACCCGCCCGGCCTTGCCCACCTCGGTCGACCCCGCTTAAGGTACGTCCAGTACCTTAAGCGGAGGGTGGACGGCCATGCGCGCCAAAGGCATCAGCTACGACACGGGGTTCGTCGACGGCGGCGGGATCTCGCGCAAGGAACTCGACCCGGTGACGGTGGAGCGCGAGCTGCGCGTCATCCGGGACGACCTGCACTGCGACGCCGTCCGGATCATGGGCGGCGACCCGGCGCGGCTGGAGACGGCCGCTGGGATCGCGGCGGGCCTCGGGCTGGAGGTCTGGTTCTCGCCCTACCCGCTCGAACTGGCCGAGGACGAGATCCTCGCGCTGTTCGCCGACTGCGCGGAGCGCGCCGAGCGGCTGCGGCGCACCGGGGCCGAGGTCGTCTTCGTCGCCGGAGCCGAGATGAGCCTGATGAACAAGGGTTTCCTGCCCGGCGACCGCACCGCCGACCGGGTCGCCCTGCTGCTTCGACCCGACCGCCTGCGCGAGCACATCGGATCGCTCAGCGGACGCGTCAACGCGTTCCTCGGCAAGGCGGCCGAGGTCGTCCGCGAGCGGTTCGGCGGCAGGCTCACCTACGCGTCCGTGCCGCTGGAGAACGTCGACTGGACGCCGTTCGACATCGTCTCCGTCGATCTCTACCGCTCGGCCGAGATCGCCGACCGGTTCGCCGAGGGCGTCCGGGGAATCGTCGCGCAGGGCAGGCCGGTCGCCGTCACCGAGTTCGGGTCGGCCGGGTACCGGGGCGCGGGCGACCTCGGCGCGCACGGGCTGGACCTGGTCGAGTACGACGACCGGCGCGGGCCCGTCCGGCTGAAGGAGGCGCGCGAGCGCGACGAGGACGGCCAGGCCGCCCACGTGCGCGAACTCCTGGAGATCTTCGACGAGGCGGGCGTGGACGCCGCGTTCGTGTTCACCTTCGCGCTGCACAACCACGTGCACCGTCCCGACGCCGCCGACCCGCGCGACGACCTCGACCTCGCCAGCTACGGCATCGTCAAGGTGTACGAGGACCGCCTCGGCACCGCCTACCCCGGAATGCCCTGGGAGCCGAAGAAGGCGTTCCACGCCGTCGCCGACTTCTACGCCGCGCACTGACCGTCTTCCTCACACTGGAACTGCTCCGGAACCGCGCCGGGATCGCTCCGGCCGGTCAGACCGCTCGGGCCGGTCGGGCCGGTCGGGCCGGTCGGGCCGGTCGGGCCGGTCAGGCCGGTCAGGCGACGCCGACGGCCCGGGCGCGCGCCAGGGCGGCGAACGAGGTGATCTGCGGCTTGTCGGCGGACGCGCGCCAGGCCAGCGCGGCATAGGCGGGCGGCAGGCCGCGCAGCGGGCGGAACTCCACGCCGGGGTGCCGGTAGAGCTCGGCGATCCCGGCGTGGGTGAGGGTCAGGCCGTGCCCGGTCGCGACCATGGTGAACGTCTCCTGGTAGGTGCGCCCGCCGTCGCGGGACGCCAGCGGACGGCCCTTCGGCGTCGCCGCCGGGAAGTACGCGCGCCGGAACACGTCCGGCAGCTCGGGCGGGCCGCAGAGCAGGGACTCCCCGGCGAGCCGCTCGATGTCCACGGTGAGCGCGCCGGTCAGCGGATGGCCGACCGGCAGCACCACGACCCGCTCGAACGACGCGATCGGGTCGCCGACCTCCAGGTCCGGTTCGTCCACCGGCAGGAGCGTCAGCGCGAGGTCGATCTCGCCCCGGCGCAGCGCGCCGTAGAAGTCGGTGATCGGCACCTCCAGCGTCGTCAGCTCGCAGGACGGGTGCCGCTCGGCGAACGCCGTCAGCAGTCCCGCGAACGCCGGGCCGTTGACCCCGCCGAGGAACCCGACGCGCAGCCGCCCGACCACGCCGTGCGCGACCGCGCGGGTCTCGGCGTACCCGGCGCGCAGCGCGTCGTAGGGCGGCCTCAGGATCGTCAGGGCCTGCCGTCCGAGCGGGGTGAGCTCCACCTTCCGGCTCGTCCGCGTGAACAACGGCGCGCCGAGGTCGCGCTCCAGCGCGCGGATGAGCTGGCTGACCCGCGACTGCGACAGGCGCAGCCGCTCGGCGGCGTGCCCGAAGTGCAGCTCCTCCGACAGGACGAAGAACGCCTCCAGTTCGGTCAGCTCCATCGCGCCCCTCCCCCACCCCGTCCCGGCGGACACCGGAATCCTCCCAGAACGGTCGTCCGCCGCTGACGGGCCGAGCCCGGAACGGCATCGAGAAGCGTGGCTCATCGTTCGACGAGAACTTCGCCGTTGATGCACCCGGGTGCCGTGGACGAGGGTGAGGCCCGACCCCAGAACGGACCGGAACGGGAGGCACGGGTGCGACGGCTCGTGGTCGGGATCAGCGGCGCGACCGGGATCGCGTACGGGATCCGGGTGCTGGAACTCGCGCGCAAGGCGGGCGTGGAGACGCACCTGGTCGTCACGCCCGCGGGGCAGCAGACCCGCGCGTACGAGACCGATCTCGGCGCGCGCGACCTCGCGGCCCTCGCCGACGTCGTGCACCGTCCGGCGGACGTCGGCGCGGCCATCGCGTCCGGGTCGTTCCGCACGGACGGCATGATCGTGGCCCCCTGCTCGGTGCGGACGCTGTCGGCCGTCGCGTACTCAATGAACGACAACCTGCTGACCCGCGCGGCGGACGTCACGCTGAAGGAGCGGCGGCGGCTGGTGCTGCTCGTCCGGGAGACGCCGCTGACGCTCGGGCACCTGCGCGCGATGACCGCCGCGACCGAGTCCGGCGCGATCGTCATGCCGCCCGTCCCGGCGTTCTACCTGCGCCCCGGCAGCGTGGACGACATCGTCGACCACACCGCCGGGCGCGCGCTGGACCTGCTGGGGATCGACGTCCCCGACCTGCCCCGCTGGGGCGGCTGACACCTTCCGGAAGGCCCCTTGAAGACCATGGCAAAGCATCTGCGCAGCCTGCGCGAGTTCGTCGGCGAGCTGGAGAGGATCGGCGAGCTGCAACGGGTGGAGCGCGAGGTCGACTGGAACCTGGAGATCGGCGCGATCATCCGCCGCTCCTACGACCTGCGCGCCGCCGCGCCGCTGTTCAGCACGATCACCGGCTACCGGGGCACCGGGTTCCGCGTGCTCGGCGCGCCCGGCGGCCTGTCCGGGCCGGCGCACCCGCTGGCGCGGATCGCGCTCGCGCTCGGCCTGCCCGCCGACGCGTCCGGGCGGGAGATCGTCGAGACGGTCGTCGCGGCGCGCGACCGGGCGGGCGTGCCGCCCCGGACGGTCCCGAGGGCGGACGCGCCGGTCAAGGAGAACGTCCTGCTCGGTGACGAGGTGGACCTGTTCCAGTTCCCGACGCCGCTCATCCACGGCAACGACGGCGGGCGCTACCTCCAGACGTACGGCCTGAACATCGCCCGCACCCCCGACGGGTCCTGGACGAACTGGTCGGTCAACCGCATGATGATCGCCGGACGGGACCGCCTCTCCTGCCTCATCCCCGGCCCGCAGCACCTCGGGATCATCCGCGCGCGGTGGGCCGAGCGCGGCGAGCCGATGCCGATCGCGCTGGCCCTCGGCGTCGAGCCGGCCCTGCCCTACGCGGGCGCGATGCCGCTGCCCGAAGGCGCCGACGAGTCGCACTTCGTCGGCGCGCTGTTCGGCGAGGGCGTCGAGGTCGTCCGCGCCGAGACCGTGGACCTGCCCGTCCCGGCCACGGCCGAGATCGTCGTCGAGGGCCACATCGCCCTCGACGAGACGGCCATGGAGGGCCCGATGAACGAGTACCCCGGCTACAACGCGCTGGAGCGCTCGGAGAAGCCGGTCTTCCACGTCTCGGCGATCACCCACCGGGACGGCGCGATCCTGCCCGTCGTCGCGGCCGGGCCGCCGGTCGAGGAGGACCACACCGGCACCGGCACGATGCACGCCGCCGAGATCCTCTACCAGCTCCGCCGCGCCGGGCTGCCGGTCACCTCGTCCTGGTTCTCCTACGAGTCGGCGAACCACTGGCTGCTGGTGGCGATGCGCGCCGACTGGCACGAGACGCTCGGCATCGGCGCGGCCGAGCTGGCGCACCGGATCGGCGAGATCGTCTTCTCCGGCAAGGCGGGGTTCGGCGTCCCGAAGATCCTGCTCGTCGAGGACGACGTGGACATCACCGACGTGAACGAGGTCGTGTGGGCGTTCGCGACCCGCACCCATCCCGAGCACGGTGAGATCCGCTTCCCCGCCGAGCCGACCGCCGCGCTCTCGGTCTACCTCTCCGAGGCCGAGCAGCACTCCTACCGGGCCGGGAAGGTCGTCCACAACTGCCTGCTCGCCGACCTGTTCCCCAAGGGGGACCGTCCGGTCAAGGGCTCGTTCGAGAACGGCTGGCCCGAGGACGTCCGGCGGCGCGTCCTCACCCACTGGCACGACTACGGCTATCCCTCGCGTCAGGGGACGGCCGGGCCTCCGCGTACCGTGATCCGCGCACTGTGACCCATCGCTCATCGACGGCTGTGACCTGCATCGACGCGCGTCCCGCATAGTTGGTCGACCGGACCGGCCGTGCGGGACGCGGTTTTTCCCCGGCCCTCATGCAACCCGCGGGGCGGCCGGACCCATCAGGTGGGTGTGAAGCGATGCACGAATTGGACCGGCCCATGACCGCCGCGTCCGTGTCCGGCGAGCAGCTCGCGCTGCGGGCTGCCGAAGGCACGGCGGAGGATGGCGCGGCGGAGGACGGCGAGGACGGCTACACGGCCTACGTGTCGGGCCGGGTCGACTGGATCCGCCGCACGGCCCGCCTGCTGTGCGGCGACTGGGCGGCCGCCGACGACCTGACCCAGCAGACGATCTACAAGCTGTACGTGCACTGGGCCCGCGCCCGGCGGGCGGAGAGCCTGGACGCCTACACGCGCGTCGTGCTCGTCCGGGAGTTCCTGGCGGAGCGGCGCAAGGCGTGGTGGCGGCGGACGGCCCTGGTCACGCCCCCGGAGCGGCCCGCCGAGAGCGGCGACCCGGACCGCGGCCTCGACCTGCGCGACGCGCTGGCCGCGCTCGCCCCGCGCCAGCGCGCCACGATCGTCCTGCGCTACTACTGCGACCTGTCGGTCACCGAGACCGCCGCCGTGCTCGGCTGCTCGGAGGGCAACGTGAAGAGCCAGACCGCCCGTGCCCTGGCCACCCTGCGCGGCTCCCTGGAGGACCGATGAACGAGACCGACCTCCGCGAGAGCCTCCGCGCGAGCCTGCGCGAGAGCCTGCGCGACCTCGCGGACGCCCCGCTCCCGCCGTCCGACCGCGTCCGGATCGCCGAGGCCCGCGCCCGCGGCGCCCGGACCCGGCGCGCCCGCCGGGCGGGGACGATCGCCGCCGTGGCCGCGACCTGCGTCGCCGTGGCCGGCGTCGCCTACACCGTCTCGGACCGCGGAACCCCGGCGAACCGCCACACGGCGGTCGCCCAGGGCGTCGCGCCCGGGGAGACCAGGGTGGCGGGCGCGCTCGCCCTCCGCCGGGAGGCCTCGTTCGGCTGGCTGCCCTCCGGCTACCGCGAGATCGGCATGAGCGTCGTCTCCCCGTCCGAGGACCGGTACACGTGGACCCTGTCGGCGGCCGGTCCGGGTTTCCACATGGGCCCCGCCGACGCGCCGGTCCGGTTCGGCGTCCGCCCGCCGCAGCAGACGACCGTCCCGCAGAACGCGATCCGGATCACGGTCGGCACGATGCAGGGGTACTGGGTCAGCCGGCCCGGACGCGGGACCGCGACGCTCACCTGGCGGCTCCCGTCCGGGTTCTGGGCGACGCTCGACGTCGGGCCGCAGGTGTCCGGGGACGTGCAGACGATCATCCGGATCGCGCTGAACATCCGGTACGGGGAGAACGGCGCGCTGCCGAACCGGGGCCCGGTCAGCTTCCCGGTGCGGATCAAGGGGCTGGACAAGACTTTCCGCGTCACCGGGCTGTACGCGACCGAGTCGGAGTCCGGCGCGCCGGGCTTCGGCGGCGAACTCGACGGCGGGACGGCCCCGGGCGCGAAGGGCCTGTCGATCGCCGTGACCCCGGCGGCCGAAGGCGACCACGTGGAGAACGATCCCACCCTCGCCCGGACGACCATCGCCGGTCACGCCGTGTTCTACGTCAGGTCCGGCTATCCGACCTACTGGGTCAGCGACGTCCAGGGGTACGCCCTTCGCGTCACCTGCACGCCGGAAGCCTTCGCGCGCCTCCAGGGGATCGGCGGCATCAGGGGACTCATCTCCAACCTGACCGTCCTGCCGAAGGGCAAGGGTGTCCCGAACCCCTTCGCATGACCGGGAAAGGGGAAGCGCCCGAACTCTCGTTCGGGCGCTTCTCCGTTAGGGATCAGTTGGCGGACGGCGTGCAGGTGCGGTCGCCGGTGAAGGCGTTGTCGACCGCCCACCAGCCGGAGTTCTGGCCCCGGTAGTGGAGGCGGTAGCGGACGTTCGCCTTGCCGTTGGCCTGCGGGACGGGCACGACCCGCACGGACGGTCCGGGCGCGCCCGGGAAGCCCTTCGCGGTCCATGCGGTCGTCCAGGTGCGGCCGCCGTCGAGGCTGACGTCCAGCGAGGTCGTGGAGTTGATGGCGGGCTTGAGGTCCTCGGCGAACTCGACGGTCGCCTTGGTGCGCTTGGACAGGTCGTAGACCGGGCTGGTCAGGTAGGTGTCCTGGACGTGCCCCGGGCCGGTGTGCCGGGAGTCGACGACGGCGAAGCCGCCGGTGCCGCCGGTGTGGTTGCCGCGCTTACCCGGATCGGTGAACTGCCATCCGGGCTGGTAGGCGTAGTTGGGGATGTGCGGATCGACGTTCGTGACCTGCCAGCCCTTCGGCAGGCGCGACGCGTCGAACCCTTCGGTGCTGCCGTCGCGGGTGACCTTGTAGCCCTTGGCGATGCAGGCGAGGCTGACGGTCAGGGCGACGTCCTGCGTCTGGCCGGCCGCGCCTAGCGCGACCTTGCGGGTCGCCGGGTCGTAGCCGGGCTCGGTGGACGCGTAGGTGACGGTGTAGGACAGGTTCGGCAGGAGCGGCAGGGCGTACCTGCCGGACGCGTCGGCGGTCGCGGCCCAGGTGTGGCCGTCGCCGTCCTCGGCGGTGACCTTCGCCGGGAGGCCGCCGCCCTTGCCGGAGCCGTCGGTGACGGTGCCGGTCAGGTCGACGCGCGGAGTCGGCGCCAGCGCGACGCCCTGGGTGGCCGAGCCGTCCTTGGCGAGGGTGAGCGTGGTCGTGCCGGTGACGTAGCCGAACGCGGTGGTGCTGATCTCGTACTTCCCGGCGACCAGGCGGAACCGGTACGCGCCGTCCGCGCCGGTGGTGAAGCTCCGGTCCATCGGCCCGGTCACGTGGACGGTCGCCCCCGCGAGGGGCCGCCCGGACGCGGCGTCGGTGACGGTTCCGGACAGGTCGCTCAGCCCGGCGGTCCCGGCGGTGACCGCCGCGAGGACGTCGAGCCTGCCCTCGCCGTAGACGTTGTTGTTCTCGGGTGTGCCGCCGCACTGGTCGTCGGGGGTGTCGATCGCGGTCAGGTTCAGCAGCTCGCGGGTCTTGGCCAGGTCCTGCCGGTACTCCGGACGGGCCGACCACAGTAGCGCGACCGCGCCCGCGACGTGCGGGGTGGCCATCGAGGTGCCGCTCATCGTCGCGTACTGGCCGCCGGGGATGGACGACCGGACGTCCACGCCCGGCGCGGAGATGTTCGGCTTGACCGTGCCGTCCTGGCCGGGGCCCCGGCTGGAGAACGAGGCGATCTTGCCACCGGCGTCGTACGCGCCGACCGAGTAGTTGATCGTGCGGCTGCCGGGCGCGCCCGCCGTCTCGCAGTTCGGGCCGTTGTTGCCGTTGGCCCACACGCCCATGATCCCGGCGGCGGCCCAGGCGAGCTGGACGTCCTCGAACAGCGGGTCGTTGGACGGCTGCGAGCCCCAGGAGTTGTTCACCACGTCCGGGCGCTTCGCCGGGTCGGGATTCTGCCCGTTCCGGTCGGTCGGGGCGAGCATCCACTGCGAGGCGGCGAGCAGGCTCGTGTCGGAGCAGCTGTCGGTCTCGCAGCCCTTCGCCGCGATCCACTTCGCGCCGGGCGCGACCCCGATCCGCTCGCCCTGCCCGTCGTCGCCGACCATCGTGCCCATCGTGTGCGAGCCGTGGCCGGCGTTGTCGCACGGCATCGCCGTCTTGCACGTCCCGGACGGGTCGTACCAGTTGTAGTCGGTGGTGAACGTCCCGTCGCCGTTGGTACCGCGGAACTGCCGGACGAGCGCCGGGTGGTCGTACTGGACGCCGGTGTCGACGTTCGCGACGACGAGGCCCTCGCCGTGCCGTCCGGTCCGGCTCCAGACCTGGTCGGCCTTGATGTCGGCCACACCCCAGGCCACCCCGGACTCCGCCGCCGCCTTGAGCCTCGCCTTCGCCTTCGGCTCAAGCCTCGCCTTCGGCTCAAGCTTGGCCTTCGGCTCGGGCTTCGGCGAGACGATCGGCTGCTGCACCCGGTATGTGCGGGACGGCCTGAGCTCCGCCACGCCCGGGATCGCAGCGAGTTTCAGCGCGACCTTCTCCGGGACGTTCGCGACGTAGACCGCGTTCGTCGCCCAGTAGGAGCGGCCGGTGAGCCCGGCGTCCTTCAGCGCCTTCAGGACCGGGCTCTGCGTCCGGTCGGCCTTCGCCTTGAGGCCGTCCACGACCGTCCGGCCGCGGACGGCGCGGTCCTTGAGCTTCGGCGCGCCCGCCAGGTCGGCCCGGTCGGACATCCGCACCCAGAGGTTCGCGGTTCCGGTCGCGCCGGCCCGGGAGTAGGCGGCGACCAGGTCGCCGTCGAGCTTCGCCCCAGGGGACGGTGCCGCCTGCGCCGGTCCGGACGCCACCGCGGCCGTCACCAGGGACGCCGCCCCCACCACCGCCGCGGTGACCCCGGCGGCCAGTCTCGTGAGCCGCATGGTCACTTCCTCCCGCAGGTCAGGTGGGCGAGCGCCGTGTGGACGCTCGCCAGGGCCGTGCCCGGCGTCGGGGACGGGTCGGTGGAGATGGCCTGGCCCACGGCCCACACGTCGGTCGGACCGGAGCCGCCGACGGCCGTGTAGAAGTAGTGGATCCCCTCGACGTTGGGGCCGCCGGGCTGCGCGCCCTCGGGGGTGACCTTCGTCCAGGCCGTTCCGGTACGGTGCAGCACGGCCGAACCGGACACGGCCCACAGGTCGTTCGGGCCCGGGGCGTAGAGGCCGTCCATGAACCCGCCGCTCACGACCCCGGCGGGGCCGGTGTCGACGGACCACTTCTGCCCGTCCCAGTGCATGACGAGGGGCTTGTAGCCGTTCCAGTCACCCCAGCTACCGCGCCAGCCGCCGACGTAGACGTCGTTCGGGCCCTTCGCGAGGACGGTGCTCGCGACGCCGTCGGGCGCGCCGACCTCCGGCATCGTGACCTCGGACCACTTCGCGCCGTCGTAGTGCTGCGCGTAGGGGACGAACGCCCCGGCGTTCGGCAGCCGCCGGAAGCCGACGGCCCAGACGTCCTTGGCCGAGGACGCGCTGACCTGCCACAGCTGCACGCCCCGCGAGGACGCGCCGGGGTTGTCGACGGCCTTCCACTCGGTGCCGTCCCAGTGCTCGATGAGCGCGCCGTTCCCGTCGAGGTCGCCGACCGCCCAGGCGTCGTCCGGCGCGACCGACGCGACGTCGGACAGCCGGACGCGGCTCTTCTCCGGATCGGACGAGACCGCGCCCGGGTACAGCGTCCAGCGGCCGCCGTACCACCGGCCCAGGATCGTCGTCGCGACGTCGCCGGTGCCGCCGCCGGGCGTGACGAGCACCCATCCGCTGGACGGCGAGTCGTACGAGCTGTGGCCTCCCGCGAAGCCACCGCGTTTCGGCTGGTGAGGGATCTGCGGTCCGGTGGCGGTGACCGCGGAGCCGTTCCAGACCGACTCCGACATGCCGCCGCCCCACATGAAGTCGATGCTGGCGGTGAAGCGGACGTCCTTGGCCGAGAGGACCTGGACGTCCTGGACGGAGGACGCGGCGTGCGCCGGGGTCTCCAGCCTCCAGGCGGGAGAGCAGCCCGCGTTCGCGGGAACCGCCGGGCCGGCGGCGAGGACGCCGGTGACCGCGCTGGTGATCAGCGCGCCGAGCCCGAGCAGCGCGGCCGGGCGGAGACTGCGTGAGAAGCGTTCGCCAGGGCGGCGCCTGCGTGAGAAGCGTTCGCCGGAGTGGCGCCTGCGTGGGAGGCGTTCGCTGGAGTGGCGTCTGCGTGGGAGGCGTTCGCGGGGGTGTCGTGAGCGTGGGGGAATTCGCATGGCATGTCTCCTAGAAGGCGCCGGTGCCGTTGGGGGCGCCCATGCCGCTCGGGCCGTCGTAGCCGGTCCGCGCGGTGCACAGGATGCTGCCGCCGCAGGTGCCGTTCGTCCCGGAGGTGATGTCGAACATGTACCGGCGGTGGGTGTAGGGCCGCTGCGGCGCGGGCGTGGACGCGGGGTTGCCCGCGAGCCCGTACACGCCTCCGACGAGCGCGGGCGCGACCGGGCCGCCGGACACGTTCACCCAGCCGCCGTTGCCGGAGTTGAACGCGCTGACCGGCGTGTAGTCGGACGCGACGGCCGCGACGTCGGCGACCGTCCGGCGGTCCCCGCAGTCGCCCTCGCGCTGCCAGGACGGCCGCTTCTCGTACAGCGAGCAGCCGGACGCGGTGGCCCGCCAGGACGTCTCGGCCCAGCCGCGCCTGGTCGCCGGGTCCCGGTACAGGTCCGTCCCGGCGACGGCGACGACGGTCGGGTACGCGGCGGGCAGCAGCTCGTGGCCGCCGCCGTTGAACCCGGTGTCGCCGGACGCCGCGACGATCGCGACGCCGGGGTGGTCGAAGTGCGGCGCCATCGCGTCCTGGCCCTCGTACTCGGGGAACCAGCCGTCCATGACGACGACCGTCCGCGCGCCTTGGGCGACCGCCTGGTCCACGGCCGCGCCCTGGCTGGCGAGGGTGTCGTCGTCGGCCTCGACGAGCAGCAGGGAGCAGTTCGGGCAGGCGGCCGAGGCCATGTCCAGGCCGACGGCCGTGTGCAGCGTCCAGTTCGGGCTGGCGGGCGGCGGCGTCGTGCCGCCGCGCTGGTCGATCTTGCGCAGGCACGGGAACTCGGCGTCGCACACGTGCATGCCGTTCGCCGCGCGGTAGGTGTTCAGGTCCTTCTCGGCCGAGGTGGTGTCCATCGGGACGACCACGGCGATCGTGCTGCCGCCGCCGAGCAGGTCGCTCGGCAGCTTGTAGGCGTCCTGGAGGTCGGCGGCCGTGAGCCCGCCGGGCGGGATGCCGCCCGCGGCGGCCTTCTGCGCGGCGACGCGTCCGGGGCCGGGGGCGGCGAGGCCCGCCTTCGCGGTGAACGTCCGGGCCTTGCCCGCCTTGGGCTTGGCGACCCCGAGCATGCAGTCGCCCTTGGCGGCGGCGCAGCCGGGGCGTCCCTGCGGGGCCGCGCCCGGCGCGAACGCCGGAGCGGACGCCCGAGCGGACGCCGGAGCGGACGCCCGAGCGGACGCGAGTGCGGACGCCGGAGCGGACGCGAGCGCGGACGCCGGAGCGGTCTTCGGCGCGGCCGTCGCGGAGGGCGGGACGGCGGCGAGCAACGTCAGCGCGCCGGCGGCGGCGAGCATGGCCAGCCTCGTTCTGGTGATCCTCATGTCAGCTCCCCGCTCAGCCGTCGAGCCGGTAGGCGTGGACGTTCGTCTGCGTGACGGACGAGCCGTCCGCGTCGCGGGCCGTGACCCGCAGCGACACCCAGCGGTGGTCCCGGTCATAGGCCGGGTGCGTGACGCCCGCGTGGAACACGCCGTCCGATCCGGCCGAGGCGTCCACGGGCTTCGACCAGGTGGCGCCGCCGTCGTAGGAGACCTCGACGGTGGCGGTGACGCCGGTCGGCGCGGCCTGGTACTGCTGGTGCGAGACCCGGAACCCGATGTCGAACGGCTGCCCGGCCTTCGCGCGCGAGTCGTCGTCCAGCTTCAGGTCGAAGTTCACGAACAGCAGCGGGAGGAACGAGCAGCCGCGCGAGGTGTCCAGGCCGCAGAACGCGGTCTTCGGCAGGGTCGCCGCCGCGTCGGCCGGCGCGGACCGGAACGTCCAGTCGGTGGTGACGGGGGCGTCCGGGGTGGCGGGCTCCGCGAGGTCCCAGGTCAGGCGGTAGGTCGCGGGGCGCGGCAGCAGCGGCAGGTTCGCCGGGTCGGGACTGAACGCGCCGGGTTCGGTCTGCGAGTCGTAGGCGAGCCTGCCCTCCCGGTAGAACCGCAGCCGGTTCCCCTCGACCGGGGCGTAGTAGTAGTGGTGGGTGGGGTCGGCGTCCGCGCCGCCCTTCAGGAAGAGCGCGCCGAGATCGCCCTGGCGGCAGGCGGCGCACGCCTGCGCGAGGGCGTCGCCGCCGCCGGGGAGGTGCCCCCCGCCGCCCATGTCGAAGCCGGTGGTCACCAGGTAGTCGGCCGCGATGGACGGCGTGATCGGCCAGGCCGCGAACTCCTGCTGGACGACCTGGCCGGGCTTCAGCGTGCGGCGCAGGTCGTTGAACCGCTCCCCCTTGTCCGGGTTGTAGCCCCACTCCCAGAACACCTCGTCGGGCGCGTCGCTGTACAGGTAGTCGGTGCGGTCACCGGTCGGCACGGGCCCCGAGAAGCCGACCGGGAGGTACGACCAGGGCAGGAACGCGGTGGTGAAGAAGTCCCGGGGGCCGTCGGACGGGTCGTCCCACGGCTTGTTGCGCAGGTGCGACTTCACGGTCGCGAAGTCGGACGGCGCGATCGAGCGCGTCAGGTCCGCCGGGACCGAGCCCTCCGAGATGAAGATCATCTTGTAGGTGGGGCCGGCGCCGAGCGCCTCCTCGGTGCCCGTGCTCAGCGAGGTCGTCGTTGCCCAGTGCAGGGCGCCCTTCGTGACGGTCCTGGTCGGCGTCGCGTAGAGCTTCGGATAGCCGTTGAAGACCGCCGAGCCGAGCCGCATGTTGTAGAAGCCGAGCAGCGCGCCGAGCCCGTTCGGCGGGACGCCGGTCTCGTTCCCGTGCGCGTCCGCGCGGATGAACGACATGAAGTCGATGCGCGGCATGTCCGGCTTCGGCGGCGCGGCGAGGTCGGTCTTGTACTGGACGGCCTTCCGCGCGTCCAGCACGACCGTGGTGTCGGCCTTGACGGTGACCTCCGGCTCGATGACCAGCGCCGCCCGGCTGTCCGGGTCGTCGCCGGGACCGGTGAAGACGCTCGCCTCGATGCTGTAGGTGCCCTCCGGGACGCTGAACGCCCGCTTGCCGCCGCCGGGGAAGTCGATGCCGAAGTCCGCGAGCGCGACGTCGTCGACGTTGTGGACGAACCCGATCATCACGCCGGGCCGGCCGTCCTGGTCGATCGCGTCGACGGTCAGGTTGTGGAAGCGGACTCCGGCCGTCGCCGCCGTCCGCTGGGACGGCTGCTGGACGAGCGGCGGCGCGAGCGGGAGCTTCGGCGCACCGCTGGGCGCGGCCAGCGCGACTCGGTCCACGCCTGACAGCGCGGCCGGGCCGCCCTTGTCGCGAGCCGTCCGCCAGTTCTTCGACAGCAGCCTGCCGAGCCCGGCCGCGTCCTTCTTGGTGACCTTCGCCCGGACCGTCCCGCCGGACGACGAGGTGACGCTCGTCCCGGGCAGCGCCTCCGCCTTCGCCGCGGACGCCTGCACCGTCACCGGCACCGACTTGGCGTTCCTGTCGTCCAGCTCGGCCCGGACCAGGTAGCCGACGTTGAACAGGCGCGGGTCGAGCACCGTGCCGACGTACGGCGCGGCCTTCGCCGGGATCACGTACGTGTCGCCGTTGTAGTCGAACTGCGCGAACGTCCCGCCCTGCGTGCCGGTCGCGCCCTGCTTGCCGGTCGCGCCCTGCTTGCCGGTCGCGCCCTGCTTGCCGGTGGCGCCCTGCTTGTTGGTGGCGCCCTGCTTGTTGGTGGCGCTCAGCGGGGTCGCCTGCTGGGAGCCGTCGGCCGAGACGTCCACGCGGAAGCGGTCGCCGGTGACGAGCGTGACGTCAGCGCTCTTCACGACCTTCCCGGACGCCTTCGCCGGCAGCGCGGGCCTCGGACCCACGCGCGGCGCGGGCGGCTTGGGGGCGCGCTCCCCCGGTCCCGCCGTCGCCGTCCCGGCGGCGGCCCCCGCCGTCGCCAGCACCACGGTCACGCCGACCGCGGCCCCCATCCCCCGCCGCCTTCGTCGCCCCGCCTGCTCGGTCCGCCGCGCTCGCGCGAGCGCCGCGGTGAGTCGGAATCTGGACACGGGTCCTCCTGTCGCTCCTCGGATTCGCCGCCGGACAGACGAGGGCGGCGTCCACCCACTCCTCGTCCTCCGCCTCGGGCTCCTCCGGTTCGTCCGGCTCGTCCGGGCGAACGACCTGCACTCCGGTCATGCCGAAAGGATCACGGCGCGGCGGGGTGCGGCGGCATGGGGAAGATCACCCATTCGCGGCCGGGACGGGGCGTCCGGAAACCGCTGGGGGTGCGGGACGGGACGGCCGAAACCCGTGGGGGTGCGGGCGGGGCGGGGCAGCCAGCGGCGGCGTCCGGGACGGGTCAGCCGGGTGCCTTCGGGGCGGGAGCGGGTCAGCCGGTGGCGGCGTCCGGGCCCTCGGCGAGGTGGGCGGCCAGGGCCGCGCGGGAGCGGAGGCCGAGCTTGCGCAGCGCCGAGGCGAGGTGCTTCTCGACGGTCTTCGGCGACACGAACAGGCGGCCCGCGATGTCGCGGTTGGTCAGGCCCGTCGCGGCGAGTTCGGCGACCTCGCGCTCGCGCGGGGACAGCGCGCCGCCGTAGCCGCGCGGGCCGCGCCGGGCGGCCGGACGCGCCCCGACGTCGATCCCCCAGCGCCGGGCCGTGCCGGCGGCGCGGTCGAGGTCGCGGTGCGCGCCGAGGGCGCCGAACGCGGCGGCTGCCTCGGCCAGGAGCGCGGACGCGGCCGGGGCGTCCACCCCACGTAGCGCCCCGGCCGCGTGCTCTCGCACCCGCGCCGCCTCGTACGGCGCGGGGAGCCCGTCGTACGCGCGCGCGGCCGTCGCGAACTCCGCCGCCGCGCGCCTGCCGCCGCCGTCCTCGGCGGCGGCCAGCAACCCGCGCGCGTACGGTAGCGCACATCCGGCCAGTGGCGCGTCAAGTCCGTCCAATCGGGCGGTGTACCGCGCTGTCAGCTCGCGCGCCGCGCCCGTCCGGTCCGCCGCGATCATGGCTCCGACCAGCGCCGGAACCGCCCGGACGCCGACCGCCCACATCCCGCGCGACTCCCACAGCTCGACGTGCGCGGCCGTGTCGGCGAGCGCCGCGGCCGCCTCGCCGTTCGCGGTCGCGGGCCGCAGCCACGCCTCCACGATGATCCCGAGCAGCATCCCGTCGCCCGGCATCGCCATCGCGCCGACCTCGCGCAGCCGCGCCACGGCGTCCGGGCGGCTCCCGGTCGCGACGTCCAGGCAGGCGGCGACGGCCTCGGCGAACATCCGCTCGGTGCGGTCGCTCAGGCCGTCCAGGACCTCGGGCGCGGCGTCGGCCAAGCCGTCCCACTCGCCGCGCAGGTAGGACACCAGCAGCAGCCCGGCGCGGCTACGGTAGGCGATCCCGCCGGTCGGGTCCACCTCGGTGCCGATCGACAGGGCCGTCCGCAGCGAGTCGCGGGCGAGCTCGTGGTGGCCCGCGTACCCGGCGGCCAGCCCGAGCGAGTAGAACGCGTTGGCGCGCCGCGAGTCGATCTCGGCGGGCGCGGCGCGCAGCCGGTCCCGCAGCCCGGTCCAGCGCGGGTCGCCGGTGATGAGCCGCGCCATCGCCGCCTTGCCGAGCACGAACTGCCGCTGCGCGGGCTCCTCGATCCGCGGGACGGTCGCGACCGCGCGGTCCATCCAGCGCGCGCGTTCGGCCACCGCGAGGCCGGTCGGCTCGGTCGGCATGCCGAGCGCGAGCATCGCCCACGCGGCGAGGTCCGGACGCCCGTCCAGGTCCTCCACCGACTCGCGGACGGTCGCCCACTTCTCGTGCGGGTCGAGGCCGACCGAGTCCAGGTGCAGGCCGAGCCGGAACCGGAGCTCGGCGCGGAGCCGGCGGGGCAGGTCGGCGTCCAGCGCGCGGGCGAACACCGGCCGCAGGTCCGGGACGTGCAGCAGCTCGAACGCCGCCTCGCCCAGCCGGACGGTCAGCTCCGCCCGCCGGACCGGCCCGAGCTCGGCGTCCCGCAGCACGCCGTCCAGCAGCCGGAACGCCTCGGCGTCGTCGCGCAGCTCCATCGCCTGCTCGGCGGCCCGGACGGCGACGTCCACCCACTCCCGCACGCGCCCGGACTCGCGCAGGTGGTGGGCGAGGACGCCGAGCGGCACCCGGTCCAGGTGCCGGACCGCGTCGGCGGCGCGGCCGTGCAGGTCGCGGCGGCGCGCGGCGGGGATCTCCTCGTACACCGCCTGCGCGGCGAGGACGTGCCGGAACCCGAAGCCGCCGCCGCGCTCGGCGATCAGCCCGGACTCGACGGCCTCGTCCAGGCCGTCCGGGGTGCCGCCCCGGGCGGCGTCCAGCAGGACGGACTGCGGCACGCCGGTCATGAGGACGGCGGCGGCCTCGGCGACCGCGCGGGCGCCGTCCGACAGCCGCGCGACGCGTTCCAGCACCGAGTCGCGGACGCGCACCGGGACGTCCAGCTCGGCGACCGTCCGGCGGGCCCAGCGGCCGTGCCGCCAGGCGAGCGTCCCGCGCTGCCGCAGCAGCGCCAGCAGCTCCTGGACGGCGAGCGGCACGCCCGATCCGCGCTCGCACAGGTAGGCGGCGAGCTCGTCGGTGATGCGGTCGGCCTCCAGGATCGCCTGCGCCAGCTCGCGGGTGCGGGCGACGTCCAGCGGGGCGAGCTCGATCCGCTCGCGGGTCACCTCGGCGGCCGGGCGCGCCGAGACGAGCCGCAGGTCCGGGCCCGCGTCCTCGCCCCGGTAGGTGACCACGACCGACAGCGCGGGCGGCGGCGCGGACAGCAGGTAGTCGAGGAACTCCAGCGTCTGCCCGTCCGCCCAGTGCGCGTCCTCCACGACCAGGACGGCCGGGCCGAGCGCGGCGCACACCTCGGCCAGGCCGCGGAAGATCCGGTGCCGCTCGGCGAGCCGGTCGCCGAGCGGCTGCGGCGCGGGCGGCAGGACGTCCTCCAGCTCGGGCAGCAGCGGACGCAGCGCGCCCGCGACCCGCGACAGGCCCGCCTCGGCGAGCGCCGGCCCGGTGTCGCGGAGCGCCTCGACGATCGGGCCGAGCGGGAACGGCTCGCGGATCCGGCGGCACGTCCCGGCCAGGATCCGCCGGCCCGCAAGCTCCGGGCGGGCGGCCATCTCGGCGACCAGGCGGGTCTTGCCGATGCCCGCCTCACCGGTCACCACGGCGACCGCCGGGGGCCGCCGCACCGCGGCCACCAGCCGCGCCATCTCCTCGTCCCGCCCCACCAGCAGGGGCGAGACGACCCGTCCGACGACCGTCCGACCGTCCGCACTCATAGGCCGCGCATCCGCCCTCCGACCCCGGTCTCTTCTGGCTCGGACTCCACCGATCTCGGCTCGGACTACCCCAACGGCCCCGTGCCGCCATTAAACCCCGGCAAGATCCATTCCGCCATGGCGCGCAGGGCGCCCGGATCAGCCGGCCGCGCGGGCGAGGGCGGCGTAGCGTTCGCCCATGCGGCGCAGGCCCTCGGCGTCCGGGTGGAGGCCGTCGGGGAGGTGCGCGAGGTCGTCCCGGCCGAACAGCTCGCGGCCGTCCAGGTAGGTGAGATGGCGGTCGCCGCGCGCCCGCCGCACGCGGACGGCCTCGGCGAGCACGTCGCGGATCGCCTCCAGGGTGAGGTCGCCGTGCGCCTCGACGATCGTTCCGTCGTCCTCCTCGCGGACGGTCCGCGTGCTCGTCTCGCGCTCCGGGCTGAGGATCGGCGAGACGACCGTGATCGGCACGTCCGGGCGGCGCTCGCGCAGCGTGGCGAGGAAGCCGTGGACGGCGGGCAGGAACGCGCGCTCCCGCATCGACGCGCGGTTGTGCACGTTGATGCCGAGCTTGAGGGTGATGTGGTCGGCGGGCAGGCCGGCGATCGCGCGCGCCACGAGCGGGTCGAGGTGGCACTGGCCGCCGAACCCGAGGCTGGTGAGGTGGCGGCCGAGCAGCCGCGCGGCGACGGCGGGCCAGGTCCCGGCGGGTCCGGCCGTCATGCCGTGGGTGATGCTGCTGCCGTAGACGACCCAGCGCGGGCGGTCGTCCGGCGCGGGCGGCTCGATCGTGCCGTCCGGGGCGGTGACGGTCCCGATCTTCAGGGCCGGACGGTGCGGAAGCCACAGCTCGAGGTCCTTCGGCCCGGACGGCAGCCCCTCGAAGGCCACGACGCGCGCGTCCATGCCGGTGACGAGCGAGGAGTGCGGCCCGCCGTCGACGAACAGGTCGTACCGGAGCTCGTCCACCTGCTCGCCGCCGACCACGACGGGCTCGACCTCGACGGCGACGCGCGTCGCGGACGTGCGCCAGCGCAGCCGGACACCGCTCGGGTTCGCGGCGCGCACGACCAGGTCGGGATGGTGCAGGTCCAGGTCCTCGGGCGGCAGCCGCCAGGGCCGCACCCAGCCCGGCCCGCGTTCCAGGCCGAGCGCTCCCTCGACGGTCACCACGCCGTCGTGCAGGACGTACCGGTTCGTGTCTCCCATGTCCGGTGAACCCCGGCGCGCCGCCCGATCTTCCGGGTGGGCCTGTGACCGGGTGGACCGGATGTGGCCGATGAGGGAAGCTGGCAGGGACGGCGATCGCCTCCGCCGCGATCGCCTTCACCACGATCGCCTTCACCACGATCGCCTTCACGACGATCGCCTTCACGAGGATCGTTCGCCACGATCGCCTTCGCCGCCACGATCGCGAGGTGCCGCCGATGCCGGCCTGGACGGGTTCGCTGGAGAGTCGCCGGGCCGAGTTCCTGCGCGGTTTCCTGTGGCCGCTCGCGCTGGTCGTCCTGACGCCGCCGACCGTGGTCGTCCTGTGGGAGACGTGCCGCTACCTCGGCGGATCGCTGTGGCGCCTCACCACCGCGGACGGCTGGGACGTCATCGGCGACCACTTCCCCGCGCCGACCTGGACGGCGGCCGGGATCATCGTCGGATTCCTCGCGTTCGAGGCGCTGCTGCTGCGGTTCCTGCCCGGCCGCCACGACCACGGCCCGGTGACGCCCGCCGGGCAGCGCCCCCGGTACCGGCTGAACGGCGTCGCCGCGTGGGCCGTCACGCACGCGGCCTTCCTCGCCGGCTCGTACGGGCTGCACTGGTTCTCGCCGGGCGTCCTCTACGCGCGGTTCGGGGAACTGCTCATCACGATGTGCGCGAGCTGCCTCGTCCTGTGCTGGCTGCTCTACCTGAAGGGGCGGTACGCGCCGTCCAGCGCGGACGCCGGGGCGAACCGGACGCTCGTCATGGACTACTTCTGGGGCGTCGAACTCCATCCCTCGGTGTTCGGGATCGACCTGAAGCAGCTGTTCAACTGCCGGTTCGGGATGATGGGCTGGAGCCTGCTCGTCGTCTCGTTCGCGGGCTACCAGCACCACACGACCGGCCACCTCACCAACGCGCTCGCCGTCTCGGTGCTCCTCCAGGTCGTCTACATCGTGAAGTTCTTCGTCTGGGAGGGCGGCTACTTCGCCAGCCTGGACGTGATGCACGACCGGTTCGGCTACTACCTGTGCTGGGGCGTCACGACCTGGCTGCCCGGCGTCTACACGCTCGCCGCGCAGTACCTGACGGCGAACCCGCGCGACATCCCCGCGCCCGCCGCCGTCGCGCTGCTCGTCGTCGGGCTCGGCGCGATCTGGGTCAACTACGACGCCGACCGGCAGCGGCAGCGCACCCGCCGCACGGACGGCCGGACCCGCGTCTGGGGCCGCCCGCCCGAGCTGATCCGCGCCCGCTACACCACCGATGACGGGCGGACGCACGACAGCCTGCTGCTCGTCTCGGGCTGGTGGGGGCTCGCGCGGCACTTCCACTACCTGCCGGAGCTCGTCGCCGCGCTGACCTGGAGCCTGCCCGCCGGGCCCGGCCGCCTGCTGCCGTACTTCTACCCGATCTTCCTCGCGATCCTGCTGGTCGACCGGACCGGACGCGACGACCGGCGCTGCGCCGCCAAGTACGGCCCCTACTGGGACGAGTACCGCCGCCGGGTGCGGTGGCGGATCGTCCCCTACGTGTTCTGAGGGCCGTTCCAGATCGGGCGGACCTCGACCTGGCCGATCCGCGCCCACGGGTGCCGGGCGGCGGCGTCCAGCGCGGCGTCGCGGTCCGGGGCGTCGATCAGCGTGAAGCCGCCGATCTGGTCGCGGGTCTCGGCGAACGGGCCGTCGGTGACCAGGACGTCCTCCTCGCGCACCTTCACCGTCGCCGCCTCGTTCGCGGGCCGCAGCCCCGCGCCGCCGCGCAGGTAGCCGAGGCGGACCATCTCCTCGGTCCACTCGGCGCAGCCCGCCCGGGCCGCCTCCTCGACCTCCTCGTCGGTCAGGCCGGTGGACGCGTCGCTACAGAACATCAGCATGAACTCCACACTCCCGATTATTCGCCCGCGGCGATCTCGGTGAGGCGGCGGGCGAGGAAGCGGCGTTCGGCCTCGGTCGGCGCGAGCCGCAGGGCCGCCCGGTAGGCGTCCGCGGCCTCGTCCCGGCGGCCGAGGCGGCGGAGCAGGTCGGCGCGCGTGGCGGGCAGGAGGTGGTGGGCGGGCAGGACGCCGCGCGCGTCCAGGTCGTCCACGAGGGCGAGCCCGGCGGACGCCCCGTACGCCATGGCCACCGCGACCGCCCTGTTCAGCTCGACGACCGGCGACGGGACGCGCCTCGCGAGCGACGCGTACAGCGCCGCGACGCGCTTCCAGTCGGTCTGCTCGGGGGTGGGCGCGGTGGCGTGGCAGGCGGCGATCGCGGCCTGCAGCCCGTACGGTCCCTCGTGTCCTCGGAGCCCGGCCAGGAGGGCGACGCCCTCCTCGATCTCGGCCCGGTCCCAGCGGCTCCGGTCCTGCTCGTCGAGGAGGACGAGGTCGCCCGACTCGTCCTGCCTGGTCTCGCGGCGGGCGTCGTGGAGGAGCATCAGGGCGAGCAGGGCGCGCGCCTCCGGTTCGTCCGGGAGCAGCCGCACGAGGACGCGGGCCAGCCGGATCGCCTCGGCGCAGAGCTCCTCGCGGACGAGGTTCTCGCCGCCGGTCGCCGCGTACCCCTCGCTGAACAGCAGGTACAGGACGCCCAGGACCGCGCTCGTCCGCTCTGGCAGGTCCTCGGGCGGCGGCACCCGGAACGGGACGCCCGCGTCCCGGATCTTCCGCTTCGCCCGGGTCAGGCGCTTGGCCATCGTCGCCTCGGGGACGAGGAACGCGCGCGCGATCTCGGCCGTGGTCAGCCCGGCCAGCGTGCGCAGCGCGAGCGCCACCCGCGCCTCCGGCGCCAGCGCGGGATGGCAGCACACGAAGATCAGCCGCAGCCGCTCGTCCGGTATCTCGTGCTCTTCGTTCTCGGTCATGGTCTCGGCGAGTTCGCGGAGCTTGGCCGCGCCGACCGCGCGCCGCCGCAACACGTCGGTCGCGCGGTTGCGGGCGGTGCGCGTGAGCCACGCGCCCGGACGCTCCGGAACGCCGTCGCGCGGCCAGCGCTCGACGGCGCGCGCGAACGCGTCCTGGGCGCACTCCTCGGCGAGGTCCCAGTCGCCGGTGACCGCGATGAGCGTCGCCACGATCTGCCCCCATTCATCGCGAAACGCCCGCCCAACCACATCCGGAACCTCCGCAGGCCGCGCGGGCGCGTCCGACACCCCCGCGCGGCACGCGGGCGCGCGCGGGACGTCCGCGGGGCAAGCGGACGCGGCCGGAGCTTCCGCGGGCGCCGCGGGGGCGGCCGGGGCTTCCGCGGAGGTCGCGGGGGTGGCTGGGACCTCTGGGGTCATCGGGCCCTGACGAACTCGGCGAGGACGGGGGCGAGGGCCTCGGGCGCGACGTCGTGGGACTGGCCGGGGAGGGAGGCGACGCGTCCGTCCGGGACGAGGGCGGCCAGGCGGCGCGCGGTTTCGGCCGTCCACGGCGGGCTCGCCTCACCGAAGATCGCGAGCGTCGGAACGCGGACGGCGCGCGCCACGTCCTCCGGGATCACGCTGCCCGCGGTGAACGCGCCCATGGCGGCGGCGTCGTGGTCGAGGGTGTGCGCGATCGCCTCCAGGGCGGGGAACATCGGCGCGTGCCGCATGCCCTCGGCCATCTCGGGCGGCATCCCGATGCCGGACATGAACGCGACGACGGCGTCCGCGCGCCGTCCCTCCGCCAGGAGCGCGCTCACGGCCTCGGCGGTCTCCCTGGCCTGCGCGCTCCGGTCGTCCGGGACGAACGGGACCTCGTACAGCGCGATCCGCGACACCGGCACGCCGTCGGCCGCCGCGCGGAGCGCGAGCGCCCCGCCGGACGACATCCCGTACAGCGCGGGCGTCCCGCCGACGGCGTCCACGAGCGCCCGCAGATCCTCCACCTCGCGCGCCGCCGCGTTCGCGCGGTCGTCGCCGGTGATCGTCCCGCCGCCGTCGCCAGCGGCCGCGTTGTCGCCGCTGTCGCCGCGGCCCCGGCGGTCATAGCGGACGACGGTGAGCGTCCCGTCCAGCGCGTCCGCGAGGGGCAGCGCCGTCATCCGGTCGTTGAACGCGCCGCCGACCACGATGACGACCGGGCCCTCGCCGGACGCCTCGTACGCGATGGGCGTCCCGTCCGCCGAAATGACCTTGTGCATGGCTCCATCCTTCCTCGTTCGGTCGTTCCGCCCTACCGACGAACGGGGAAGGCGCGTTCAGGACACACGCGGGTGCCAGAGCGCGCGGACGGCGTCGAGGTGGCCGTCCACCACGCGGGGCGCCGCGTCCCAGACCATCGTGGCGCGGCGGTCCGGGGTGTAGCGGGGCCAGCCCGGGCCGGGGTCGAGGTCGCGGACGAACGCGACCCACGCGCCGTGGACGGCGTCGGCGAGCGGCTGCGGCGGGTCCTCCCCGGCGACGCGCGCGACGCCCTCGGCCCGGAGCAGGTCGAACGCGAACGGCAGGTCGAGGCAGTGGAACGCCTGGCCGGCCGGGGCCGTCCACTCGAACTGGTAGAGCCAGGTGGGCAGGCCGCGTTCGGCGCGCCGATCGGTGATCGCGAGGCTGGGCTCGCGGAAGAGGGAGTCGGTCAGCGCCTGCCCGACCACCGACACCGGACGCGCGCCCTCGTGCAGCGCGAGGTACCCCTCGACCGAGGACGCCGGGAGCCCGAGGCCCGCGACGGACGGCCCGACCAGCTCGGCGGGCAGGTCCGGCACGACCTTCTCGGCGACCATGTTGAACTCGTGGCGGGTGAAGCCCAGCAGGAGCGGGACGGCGGCGGCCGTCCCGGTCGCGAAGGCGTCCGGGACGGGCTCGGGAACCAGCTCGCCGTCCGCGAAGGGGGCGGTGAGCAGCTCGACCTTCGGCGGCTCGCCCGGCTCGGGCGCGGTCAGCGCGTCCTGGAGTTCGAGCAGCCTGGCGTCGCTGACGTCGCGGAGCGCGGCGGCGGTCGCCGGGACGCCCGTCCGGCGGGTGAAGCGCTCGGCCACGGCGTGCCCGGCGGCGCGGCTCTGCGGCCGCATGACCGCGCCCGAGACGGAGATCGCGGCGCGGAAGAGGCCGTGCGCGGACGGCGTCGCCATGAGCGTCTGCACCGCGCCGCCGCCCGCCGACTGCCCCGCGATCGTCACCTTCGACGGGTCGCCGCCGAAGTTCGCGATGTTCTCCCGGACCCAGCGCAGCGCGGCGATCCAGTCGAGCACGCCCCGGTTGTCCGGCGCGTCCGCGAGGTGCAGGAACCCCTCGACGCCGAGCCGGTAGCCGACCGACACGAGCACCACGCCGTCGCGCGCGAACGCGGACCCGTCGTACCAGGGGCTCGCGCTGCAGCCCGCGACGAACCCGCCGCCGTGGATCCACACCAGCACCGGCAGGGACGCGGACGGGTCGGGCGTGAAGACGTTCAGGTTGAGGATCTCCGCGCCCGGGATCGTCGGCTCGGGGATCGTCGTGACCTCCCCGAACGGGCGGCGCTGCGCGGTCGGGCCGTACGCGGTGGCGGGGCGCGTGCCGTCCCACGGCTCCGGCGGGACGGGCGCGGCGAACCGCAGGCCGCCGACCGGCGCCTGCGCGAACGGGATGCCGAGGAACCGCGCCGAGCCGTCCTCGCGCCGCTCCCCGGCGACCTTCCCCGCGGCGGTGCCGACCGTGACCCGCTGATCCATGACTGCCTCCTCGAACCGGGGGCCTGCGGACGCCCCGCTCGGAGTATGTCCCTGGGTCTCAATTATTTCAAGGCTTGAAATATAGTGATGAGCAGGAGGGACGGCGCGAGCGCCCGAGCAGCGGGGAGAATCTGCGGCATGACCGGTCCGGCCAGAACGCAGGGCGTGCGGCGCCACAACCTCTCGCTGGTGCTGCGCCACCTCGACGCGCACGGCCCCTGCTCCCGGACGGAACTCGCCCGCGGCACCGGCCTCGTCCCGGCATCCGTCACGGCCCTCGTCGCCGACCTCATCGCCCGCGGCCTGGTAGCCGAGTCCCCCTTCCCCACCTTGGGCGCTCCCGGCGGGGGGCGGGGGCGGCCTCGGCGGCCGGTGCGGCTGGCGTCCGGCCGGGTCACGATCGTCGCGGTGCGCGTGTCGCTCGAAAGGCTGGACGTCCTGGCGGCCGACCTCGCGGGCGGGACGCTGCACCAGACGTCCGTCCCGCACCGGGCGTCCTTCGGCGACGCGGGCGCGCTGGCCACCGCGATAGCCGCGGCCGTGGACGCCGAACGCGTCCCCGGCCGGACCGTCCGGGTGGCGATCGCGATGGCGGGGCCGATCACCGGCGACACGGTCGCCGCCGCGATCGACTTCGGCTGGCCGTCCACCGACCTGCGCGCGCTCGTCGCCGCCCGGCTGGACGACCCGCCCCCGATCGACGTCGTGAACGACGCGAACGTCGCCGCGCTCGCCGAGTACCGGGCGCTGGCCGCGCGCGGCGTCCGGCACCCGGGCACGGTCGCCTACATCAAGGCGGACACGGGCGTCGGCGGCGGGCTCCTGGTGGACGGCCGCGTCCACGCGGGCAGCCACGGCACGGCGGGCGAGATCGGCCACATGCCGCTGGCCCTGGACGGCCCGCCGTGCGCCTGCGGCGCCCGCGGCTGCCTCGCCGTCTATGCGGGCCCCGAACCGCTGACCCGCGCGGCCGGAATTCCCTCGCCCGGTTCCGGCGAGGCCCTCGCCGAACTCGACCGCCGCCTCCACGCCGGGGACGAACGCGCCGTCGCCGCCGTCCGCGAGGCGGGCCGCGCCGTCGGCGCCGCGATCCTCGGCGTCTCCGCGCTCGCCGACGCCGGCGAGGTGATCCTCGGCGGCTACCTCGCGACCTGGGAGCCGTGGCTGGCCCCCGGCATCGCCGAGCAGACCGCCGGACGCCGCGCGCTCGTCCCCGGCCTGCAACCGGCCGTCACCCGGGGCGTCCTCGGGCCCGAGGCGGCGCTGCACGGCGCGCTCCAGACGGGCCGCGACGCCGTCCTGTCCGACCCGTCCGCCGTCCCGGTCCCGGGAACCGACCGCGCACGGACGACCACCGCCCGGAAATGATCGTAAGCTTGCGGCATGCCCGACGGCCGTCCCGAGTGCCACTGCGTACTCGACCACGACTACGGTGACCGCGACCGTCTGGACACCTTCAACCTGCGGACGATCGTGCACATCGCCCAGTACGGGTTCAGCGTCGTCCTCGTCCAGCCGGAGGAGCACACGCCCGGCTGGGTCTACAGCATCGGCCTCTGGCACAGCTTCCGCGCCCCGGAACTCGCCATGTTCGGCGGCGACGTCTACGAGATGGAGGAGACGCTCAACACCCTCGGCCGCCGCGCCGCCGAAGGCACCGCGCCGCGGGACGGCGAGATCCTCCCGGAGGCCGCCCGCGGCCACCCGGCGTCCTTCCGCACCGTCGAGCCCGTCTGGTACCGCACCGCCTTCCCCGGCGCTGTCTCCTTCTACCGCCGCCCGCCCCTGCCCTACCTCCAGGTCGTCTGGCCGGACGGCAACGACCTGTTCCCCTGGCAGCCGGGAACGACCCTCGACTTCCGCCGCACCCAGCCCTGGCTGTGGCTGGCTCCCCGCGAACACCCGGAGGGTCCCTGGGCCACCCGTCTGCGCCCCGCTCCGCAACCCCCGTAGCAACGCCCGCCCATGTCCGGCGGCCCGGCCGTCCAGCGAAGCGAACGCCGTAAACGCACCACCGGCATTGGACGACCGCGTAACCTCGTCCGGGTGTTCGGCCCGCTAGCGGAACCCCTCCGCACCCGCCGCCTCGTCCTGGAGCCCCTGACCGTCCACCACGCGGACGAGATGGCCGAGGTCCTCGACGACCCGCGCCTGCACGACTACATCGGCGGCGAACCGCTCCCTCTGCCCGACCTGCGGGCCCGCTACGCCCGCCTCTCCCAGGGGCCGTCGCCCTTCCACCAGGAGGGCTGGCTCAACTGGGTCGTCCGCCGGCTCCGCGACGCCCAGCCCCTCGGCACCGTCCAGGCCACGGTCACCCCCACCGAGACCTCGATCGCCTGGGTCATCGGCATGCCCTACCAGGGCTTCGGCTTCGCCACCGAGGCCGCCGCCGCCCTCATCGCCTGGCTGAAGGCCCACAACGTCCACCGGATCACCGCCGCGATCCACCCCGACAACGCCCCCTCCCGCTCCGTGGCGACCAAGCTGGGCATGCGTCCCACGGAAAGAACCGCCGCCGAAGAAACCATCTGGCAACTCCCCCTTTAACCCACTAAATCGGGAATTGCACTTCCACTGGCACATCTTTCTTCGCTGTAGGGTTTTCTCAGCACAAAAAACGGCGAGGCCGCAGCGGCGGCCTCGCCGGAAAAAGAACTGTGCCCCGGGCGGCATGCAGAGCAGAGGCGGACCCGGGGCTTACGACGTCCACGATAGCACTCCCCCGCCCCCCTGTCCTCCGGAGCACGCGATGAACGCCCCGCCCCCCGCCTGGCTTTGCCGATCCTTCTCCATGTCCCGGCTGAGGCCGTATCTCACCGCGACGGACGGGGACGTCGAGAGCGCCGTCCGCCTCTACTCCTGGAACATCGAGATATCGTCGGCCTTCTACGGTCCGCTCCACTGCCTCGAGATCGGCCTGCGCAACTCGCTGCACGACAGGCTCCGCGAACACCACGGACGGGACGACTGGTGGCACGCAGCGCCGCTGCGTCCCGAATCCCGCCGCAAGGTCGAGGACGCCCAACGCAAGGCACGCCGCGCCCGCGCCGGACGCCGTCCGGTCCTCGCCGACGACGTCGTCGCCGAGCTGACCTTCGGCTTCTGGGTGTCGCTGCTGAGCACGACCGCCGACCGCCACTTCTGGGTGCCCACGCTCCATCAGGCGTTCCCCGCCTATCGGGGCTCCCGCCGGGACCTTCACCATCCCCTCTTCACGATGCTCCTGTTCAGGAACCGGGTCATGCACTACGAACCCGTTCACGACAGGCCGCTCGCGAACCGCCATGCGACGACGTACCGGCTGCTCGGCCATATCGACCAGGGCCTGGTGGACCTGGCGCGTTCCCTCGACCGGGTGCCCGAAGTACTGGCGCGGCGGCCCGGTCCGGGGCGGGCGAACTGAGCGGTGGCCGCCGTGTCGCACCGTCCGTCCGGAAAGGGGGTGGTTTGGTGGTGGGTAGGTGAGGATGGACGGGAACGCGCAAGTCGCGGTCGAGGAGTGGGTCGGCGATGCGGGAGGTCTGGCCGGGAGACGCTTATCCGTTGGGCGCGACCTGGGACGGGTCGGGCACCAACTTCGCGGTGTTCTCCGAGGTGGCGCGGCGGGTCGAGGTCTGCCTGTTCGGCGTGGACGGCCGCGAGGAGCGGATCGTCCTGCCCGAGGTGGACGGGTTCGTCTGGCACGGGTACCTGCCGGGGGTCGGGCCGGGGCAGCGGTACGGGTACCGGGTGGACGGGCCGTACGCGCCGGAGGCCGGGCACCGGTGCAACCCGTCCAAGCTGCTGCTCGACCCGTACGGGAAGGCCGTCGAGGGCGGGGTGCGGTGGCACGAGGCGCTGTTCTCGTACCGCTTCGGGGTCCCGGACGAGCTGAACACCGACGACTCGGCGCCGTACATGCCGAAGAACGTGGTGATCAACCCGTTCTTCGACTGGGCGGACGACCGGCCGCCGCGCACGCCGTACCACCGGACGGTCGTCTACGAGGCGCACGTGCGCGGCCTGACGATGCGGCATCCGGGGATTCCGGAGGCGCAGCGCGGCACGTACGCGGGGCTGGCGCATCCGGTGATGATCGACCATCTGATCGATCTCGGGGTGACCGCCGTCGAGCTGATGCCGGTGCACCAGTTCGTGCCCGAGCACGCGACGGTCGCGCGGGGCCTGACGAACTACTGGGGTTACAACACGATCGGTTTTCTCGCGCCGCACAACGCCTATTCGTCGTCCGGGCAGTGCGGGGAGCAGGTCCTCGAATTCAAGGCGATGGTCCGGACACTGCACCAGGCGGGCATCGAGGTCATTCTGGACGTCGTCTACAACCACACGGCGGAAGGCGACCAGCTCGGGCCGACGTTGTCGTTCCGGGGCATCGACAACGCGTCCTATTACCGGCTGCGGGACGACGACCGCCGTTACCACCTCGACTACACCGGGTGCGGGAACTCGCTGAACGTCCGTAGCCCGCACGCCTTGCAGCTCATCATGGATTCGCTGCGCTACTGGATCCTCGAAATGCACGTGGACGGGTTCCGGTTCGACCTCGCGAGCGCGCTGGCCCGGGAGCTGCACGACGTGGACCGGCTGGCGGCGTTCTTCGACCTCGTCCAGCAGGACCCGGTGGTCTCGCAGGTCAAGCTGATCGCCGAACCGTGGGACGTGGGCGAGGGCGGCTACCAGGTCGGCAACTTCCCGCCGCTGTGGAGCGAATGGAACGGCAAGTACCGCGACGCCGTCCGCGACTTCTGGCGCGGCTCGTTCGAGACGCTGCCGGAGTTCGCGTCGCGGCTGACCGGATCGTCCGACCTGTACGAGCACAGCGCGCGCCGTCCGTTCGCGTCGGTGAACTTCGTGACCTGCCACGACGGGTTCACGCTGGCCGACCTCGTGTCCTACGAGCGCAAGCACAACGAGGCGAACGGCGAGGACAACCGGGACGGCACCGACGACAACCGCTCCTGGAACTGCGGCGTCGAGGGCCCGACCGACGACCCGGCGGTGACCGAGCTGCGGGCGCGGCAGCGGCGCAACTTCCTCGCGACGCTGTTCCTGTCACAGGGCGTGCCCATGCTGTCGCACGGCGACGAACTGGGGAGGACGCAGCAGGGCAACAACAACGCCTACTGCCAGGACGGCGAGCTGGCCTGGATCGACTGGGACGCGGCGGAACAGGCCGCGGACATGCTGGAGTTCGTCCGCGTGGTGTCGCAGCTGCGGCACGAGCATCCGGTGTTCCGGCGGCGGCGGTTCTTCCGCGGCGTCCACGCGGGCGCGGACGGCCACGACGCCGACATCGCGTGGCTCACGCCGTCCGGGGAGCCGATGACCGACGACGACTGGAACGCCGGTTTCGCCAAGTCCCTCGCGGTCTACCTGAACGGCGAGGCGATCACCGAGCCGGACGCGCGCGGACGCCGCGTCCGCGACGACTCGTTCCTGCTGCTCGTCAACGCGCACTCGTCCGCGGTCGAGTTCACCGTGCCCGGCCCCGAGTTCGGCGAGCGCTGGGAGGTCGCCCTCGACACCGCCGCGCCCGGCACCGTCGGCGAACGCCCCCGCGTGAAACCCCGCGACGAACTGGAGATCGTCGACCACTCCCTCACCGTCCTCCGCCGCACCTGACCCCTCCCGGCACCTCGCACACATCGCGCCCGCCATCCCGCGCAACGCCCCCCGCCCCGCGGGAGCTGCAGCGCGCCCGGCGCAGCGCAACGCGCAGCGCAACGTGCCGGCGCAGCGCGCAGCGCACTACCCGTGCAGCGTGCAGCGCAGCGCGTTGCACGCTGCGCGGAGCGCGGGCGGCGGGGTGGGTCAGGGGTGGGGGGTGGTGAGGGCAGCGAGGAGGACGAGGACGAAGGTGGTGACGGCGACGAGGCCGTGCAGGGCCACGGCCGTGGCGGGGAAGGGCTGGTCGGCGCCGCGGGCGTGGCGTCCGCCGCCGCCGACGCCCACCAGCCAGCGGGTGAAGAGCATGACGCCCTGGAAGGCGACGGCGAGCAGGATCGCGAAGGCGAGCCAGGCGCACCAGGCGCGGCCGGTCACGACGAACGCGACCCACGCGCCGAGGCCGGTGACGGCCGAGAGCGGATGCCCGATGAGCACCGCCTTCGGGAAGCGCGTCACCTTGGCGGGCTGGCCGCGCAGCCCGCCAGCCGCCAGCCAGCGCACCAGCAGGTACGCGCCTGCGCCGGCCGCCAGTATCCATGCCACGAGCGCGGCGAACTCCACTCCGGCTCCCCTCCGCGTGTCGTTCCACCCCACCTCGAGTGTCGCGCTTTCCCCTCGGGTTCATGACTGTTTCGTGAAGATTGCGCCACGGTCGGTGATCAGGAGGTCGTCCGGACGCGGTACCGGAGGAAGAGGACGCCTTCGTCTTCGTGGACCGCGGTGAGGTCGAGGTCCACCGGCGCGTCCAGCCTGGACAGCAGCCCGGTGTGGAAGCGTGAGCCGAGGAGCGTCGGCGCGATGTTGAGGCAGAGCTCGTCCACCAGGCCCTCGCGGAGCAGCGCGGTCGTGAGCCCTGGCCCGCCCTCGCAGAGCAGGCGGCGCAGGCCGAGGCCGTCGCGCAGCTCGGCGACGGCACCGCGCAGGTCGGGCGCGCGCACGACGCGGATTCCGGACGGCACGCTCCCCTCGGACGGCGTGACCACAAGGGTCGGCGTTTCGGCGGCGGTGAAGAGCGGCAGATCCCAGGGCAGGTCGAGGGAGCGGCTCACCACGACGATCGGCGCGGGCGGCCCGCCGCGCCGTTCCCGCAGGTCGGGCCGGAGGCGGGCCGGGCCGAGGCGGCCGGTGCGGACGGTCGCGGCCCCGACGAGGATCGCGTCGGCCAGCGCCCGGAGCGTCCGGAACACTCGGAAATCGGCGTCGCCGCCGAGGCCGTCCGTCCAGCCGTCGGGGTCGGTGACCGAGCCGTCGGCGCTCACCACCATCCCGACGCGCATCGGCGGAACGTCCGAGTATGCCGCGTAAGGATCGGTCTGACCTGCGGGTTCGGGCAGCAGTCGGCGCATGACGAGCCACCCTAGTGGGAGCCCCGGCCGATCGTTCTGTCGGTGGCGGCGGTCATGATGGGGCCATGGACCTGCCGATCAGCCCGCCGTTGTCGCCGATGCTGGCGAAGGCCGTCAAGACCATGCCCGAGGGCGACCTGCTGTACGAGCCGAAGTGGGACGGCTTCCGCTGCGTGATCTTCCGCGACGGCGACGAGGTCGAGCTGTCCAGCCGCGGCGAGCGCCCGCTGACCAGGTACTTCCCCGAGCTGGTCGAGGCGGTGAAGAAGGAGCTGCCCGAGCGCTGCGTGGTGGACGGCGAGATCGTCCTGCGCAAGGGCACGCGGCTCGACTTCGACACGCTGCAGCAGCGCATCCATCCGGCGGCGTCGCGCATCAAGCTGCTCGCGGAGCGGACGCCCGCGTCGTTCGTGGCGTTCGACCTGCTGGCGCTGGGCGGCGAGTCGCTGATGGACGTCCCGCTCGGCGAGCGCCGGCGGCGGCTGCTCGACGCGCTCTCGGCCGTCGCGCCGCCCGTCCACGTGACGCCCGCGACCGACTCGCGCGAGCTGGCCGAGCGCTGGTTCACCGAGTTCGAGGGCGCCGGGCTGGACGGCGTGATCGCCAAGCCCCTCGACATCCCCTACCAGCCGGACAAGCGCGCCCTGTTCAAGGTCAAGCACGAGCGCACGGCCGACTGCGTGCTCGCCGGTTTCCGCTGGCACAAGTCCGGCCCGATCGTGGGTTCGCTGCTGCTCGGCCTCTACAACGCCGAGGGCCGCCTCCAGCATGTCGGCGTCTGCGGGTCCTTCCCCATGAAACGCCGCGCCGAGCTGGTCGACGAGCTGAAGCCGTACCGCCTGGACGATCTCTCCGAGCATCCGTGGGCGGGCTGGGCCGAGCAGGACGAGGCCACCGTCGACCGCATGCCCGGCGCCGTCTCCCGCTGGACGGGCAAGAAGGACCTCTCGTGGGTCCCGCTCCGTCCGGAACTGGTGATCGAGGTCGCCTACCAGGCGATGGAGGGCGACCGCTTCCGCCACATGGCCCAGTTCCGCCGCTGGCGCCCGGACCGCACGCCCGAGTCCTGCACCTACGAGCAGCTCGAAGTCCCCGTCGACTACGACCTGGAGGCGATCTTCGAAACCCCGGACGCCGCAGCCGGACGATCGTTCCGCAAACCCTGACCCAGCCCACCGCACTCCGGTCCAGGACGGGCGATCACCGCCGAGGGCCCGATCTCTCGACGGTCAGACGGCCCGCGAGAGCCACCGCTGCGGTCGCACGCGCACGAGGACGGCCGCGTCCGCCAGATGCTCGGTGGACGCGAGGTACGCCGCGGCCCCGTCCTCGCCGAGGTACCGCCGGGCGACGGCCTGCCGGTCCGCCGGGTCGGCCGGCTCCTCGTACCCGGTGACGTCGCCTTCCACGGTCACGTACCGGTAGGGCGGCCGCTCCTCCTGGACGGTCACGGTCACGCGGCCCGCCGCCCGGACGAGCCGCATCTTCCGGCTCTGTCCCCCGGTGATGAACCGGATCTCCCCGCCCGGCTCGTACAGGTACCAGATCGGAACGGCCAGCGGAGCCCGCCCGTACTCCGCCGTCACGCTGAGCACCCCGACCCGCTCCTCGGCCAGGAACCGCTCCCGCTCGTCCGTCGTCATGATTCGCGCCATGCCCGCTCCTCGTCACCACGGTCTCGTCCAGCGACAGCACCGCCGTCCGGCGCTCTATTCCATCTGCCGGACGAGTGCGGCGCCGAGCGGTCCCGCGGAACCGCTCGGCGCCGTCGCACGAGGTCAGCGAGAGGTGAGCAGGCAGAACTCGTTGCCCTCGGGGTCGGTGAGGACCCGCCAGTGCAGGCCGGACTGGTCGATGCCGGGATCGCCCGCCCCGAGCCCGCGCAGGCGCTCCTCCTCCGCCGCCATGTCGTCCCCCGGGTAAGGGGCGACGTCGAGGTGGACGCGGTTCCACACGGTCTTGCGGTCGGGCGTCCGGACGAACTCCAGGTACGGCCCGACGCCCTTGGACGAGCGCAGCGTCGCCTGGTCGTCGGTGGCGGTGTGCAGCGTCCAGTCCATCGCGCCCTCCCAGAAACCGGCCAGGGCGCGCGGGTCCGCACAGTCCACGACCACCGCGGCGATCGGCCCGGTGTCCCGGTAGATCTCCCGAGGCTCCAGCACGCAGAACTCGTTGCCCTCCGGGTCGGCCAGGACCGTCCAGGGGACGTCGCCCTGCCCGACGTCGGCGGGCGTCGCGCCGAGCTCCCGGAGCCGCGCGACCAGCTCCGCCTGGTGCTCCGCCGAGGTCGTCGCCAGATCGACGTGCACCCGGTTCTTGACCGTCTTGCGTTCCGGATGGTTGATGAGATCGATGCAGACGGCGGTCGGATCGGGATAGCTGAAACCGACGGGCATCAGGCTGCTGCCGTACTCCTCGTCATCGCTGGCCCAGCCGAGCGCCTCCGCCCAGAACCGTCCGAGCGCGGCCGCGTCGAGCGCCTTCATATTGACCTGCACCAGTCTCGTCGTCATGCCAGAGATCGTAGAACCGCCGCGCACCTGCCCACGCTCGCCCGCACCTGCCCACGCTCCGCCCGCACCTGCCCGCGCCCGGCCACACCCTGACCGCGCTCGCCCGCACCTGCCCGCGCCCGGCCGGCGGTTGCCCGCGCGCGGCCGCATTCCGACCGTGCTCGGCCACACCGACCGCGCTCCGCCGCACGCGGCCGGCGCGACCCTGCGTCCCGGATCGCGGTTCAGCGGCAGAGGGCGTCGTCCGCGAACCGGGCGAGGCGCTGCCAGGACGCTTCGTTGCTGTCCGGATCGACGTTCAGCGCGACGGTGGCGGCGCGGCCGTCGTCGGTGGCCGCGGCCCACGTCGAGAAGCCGGGGATGGAGCCGCTGTGGCTCCAGTAGCGTCCGCCGCACGAGAGCGGCCAGCTGATCAGCCCGAGCCCGTAGCGGGCCGTGCTGCCCTTGATGGGGACGGTGGTGCGCATCTGCCTGAGCTGGGCCTTCTTGAGGAGCCGGCCCGGTCGCAGCAGGAGCGAGTAGAAGCGGTCGAGATCGGACGTCGTGGAGACCATCGCGCCCGCCGCCCAGGCCGCCGACGGGTCGATCTCCGTGACGTCGTGCAGGGCGGTGTCCGAGCCGACCTTGCGGTAGCCCTCGGGATGCCGTCCCCGGATGGCCGTCTCGGCGGCGGCCGGGAAGTAGGTGTGCTTCAACCCGGCTCGCCGGATGACGCGCCGGTCCAGCTCGGCGCCGAGCGAACGGCGCGCGACCTTCTCGACGATCATCCCGGCCACCAGGTAGTTGGTGTTGCTGTAGCTCCACTTCGTCCCGGGCGGGAAGACCGCGCCGTGCCGCAGGGCGATCGCCAGGGTCTGCCGCGGCGCCAGGTAGCGGCGCTGGAGCAGGTCGTCGGTGACGTCGCTCTCGAAGTCGGGGAGCCCGCTGGTGTGCTGGAGGAGCTGCCGGACGGTGATCGCGTTCCCGTCGACGCCCTTCCCGCGCAGGAGCCCCGGCAGGTACTTCTCGACCTTCTCGTCCAGCCGGACCCTGCCCTCCTCGACCAGCTGGAGCACCACCACGGCGACGAACGTCTTGGTGGCGCTGCCGATCCGCACCTGCCCGTCCTTCGGCATCCTCGCCCCCGTGGCGAGGTCACCGACCCCGGCGCCGTACACGCGCGTCCGCCCGTCCCGTCCCGTCACGGTCGCCACCGCTCCGGGCACCCCGTCCACGCGGACGAACGCGTCCAGCCCCCGCTGAACGCCGTCCCCGCCCTGGGCCGCACCGGCAACGGACGGCGCGAGCACCCCCGCCATCACCCCGCCGGCGACCACGGCCCCCGCAACACGCCGCCCGGACGACCGCAACCCCTGAACCCTCTGCACGAACACGCCCCCACTGAGTCACCGGGGAAGCCGAGTGCCTCCCCCGCTCCCAGCCTCCCGGCGATCACCCATCCGGCACGATCCCGCCTCCCCCCACCTCCCGGGTAGGGCTACCCCCCGCCGAACCGGCCTAGGATGCCCCGCATGTCCCCCAGACTGATCACCGGCGACCGCGACCCGGAGCTGATCGGCATCCTCGACGCCGGGCTCGACGCGTACAACTTCGCCGCGACCGGAACCACCGCCGCCGACCAGAGCCACTTCTCCGTGAAGGCGCTGGACGACGCGGAGGAGATCGTGGGCGGGCTGGCGGCCTGGACGTGGGCCGGGCTGTGCGGCATCAGCATGCTGTGGGTCCGCGAGGACAGTCGCCGGGACGGCTGGGGGTCGAAGCTCCTGTCGGCCGCCGAAGCCGAGGCCCGCCGACGCGGATGCGACCGCGTGACCGTCTCCTCGTTCACCTTCCAGGCCCCCGGCTTCTACCAGCGCCACGGCTACGTCGAAACGGGCCGCACCCTGGGCATCCCGGGCGGCCACGAAGACGTCCACATGTTCAAGAAGCTGAGCTCGTGAACGTGCGGGGCGTGGGGCGGCGGTCGCTTTGGGGAGCGACCGCCGGAGGGGGTCAGGGGGCGGTTTCGGCTTCGACGGTCTGGCGGTCCAGGTCGGGGGTGGCGGTCAGGGTCCCGGGCTTGGTGTAGGGGCGGAGGTAGGTCTGGTGGAGGCCGGGGACGCGGTCCTCGATGACGTAGGTGGCCTTGGTGGAGGCGGCGGCGCCGGGGGTGCGGACGGTGGGGACGGTCTTGAAGTCGGCCTTCATCTGGGCGCGGTCGATGCGGGTGAGGACGTAGCCGCGCTGGTTGGAGTAGAACTTCAGGGCCGGGTTGTGCTTGAACCAGGGGTGGGTGCCGTCGCCGTCGGCGCCGTCGCCGCCGGTGGTGACGGAGGAGCAGACCAGTTCGCTCCCGACGGGGCGGGCGGACGGGTCGTCGTAGTCGAGTTCGAGGTCGCCGGCCCAGTGGGCGTGGACGTCGCCGGTGAGGACGACGGCGTTGCGGACGCGGGCGTCGACCCAGCCGCGGGTGATGCGCTCGCGGGACGCGGTGTAGCCGTCCCAGGCGTCCATGCTGGTGACCTTGAGGGGGCCGGCGTCCCGGTCGCGCTGGCCGAAGAAGACCTGCTGGCCGAGGATGTCCCAGCGGGCGGCGGAGCGGCGGAAGCCCTCGATCAGCCACTTCTCCTGAACGCCGCCGGTGATGGTGCGGGACGGGTCGTCCGCGGCGGCGCAGTTCTTGTAGCCGTCGCCGCAGGCCTGGTCGTCGCGGAACTGGCGGGTGTCGAGCATGTGGAAGTTGGCGAGGCGTCCCCAGCGGATCCGGCGGTAGAGCTGCATGCCGGGGCCGTGCGGGAGCGAGGTGCGGCGTAGCGGCATGTTCTCGTAGTACGCCTGGAACGCGGCGGCGCGGCGCTTGAGGAACGCGGCGGTCGAGGGGGTGTCGGAGCCCTCCTCGGGGACGGTCCCGGCCCAGTTGTTCTCGACCTCGTGGTCGTCGAAGACGACGAGCCAGGGGGCGGCGGCGTGCGCGGCGCGGAGGTCCGGGTCGCTCCTGTACTGGGCGTAGCGGTGGCGGTAGTCGGCGAGGGAGACGGTCTCGGGGCCCTCGTGGTCGCGGGGGTTGCCGCCGGGGATCGTGTAGTCGCCCTTCTTGTACTCGTACTGGTAGTCGCCCAGGTGGAGGATGAGGTCGGGCTCGTCCTCGGCGAGGCGGCGGTAGGAGGTGAAGTAGCCGTGCTCGAACTGGGAGCACGAGACGAAGCCCATGGTGAGGGGCTCGCCGAAGGAGAACGGGTGGGGCGCGGTGCGGGTGCGGCCGGCCGGGGAGACGTGGCCGTCCACGCGGAAGCGGTACCAGTACTCGCGTCCGGCGGGGAGGCCGCTCAGCTCGACGTGGACGCTGTGCGCGGACTGCGGGCGCGCCTGCGCCACGCCGTGGCGGACGATGCGCCGGAACCGGTCGTCGGCGGCGACCTGCCACTCGACGCGGAACGTGCGGGAGGGCATGCCGCCGAGGCCGCCCGCGGCGTGCGGGTCGACGGCCAGGCGCGTCCAGAGGACGAACCCGTCGTGGTCCGGGTCGCCGGACGCGACGCCGAGCGTGAACGGGTCGCCGGGGAGGCGGCGGCCCGGGCGGGCGGGGGCCGCCGCGGCGGGGACGGTCAGCGCGCCGGCGGCGCCGAGCGCGAGCGATCCGACCAGCAGGGACCGGCGTCCGACGGCGCGGGCGAGGGGGGACGAAGCCGCGGTGTGAGGAGCTTCGGGCATGGAGACCTCTTCGGGAGGGTCCGACGGGTGATCGTCGGACAGCGTCCCGAGTGGTCATGACCGCGCCGTGCCGGGCGTGTGACGGGTGGGCGTACGGCGGAGGACGAGAAACGATCTTCGAGGGGCGGAATGAGGGGCGCAGGAGTCGGCGGAGGTGTTAAACTCTCAGGCCTTGGCTCAACTGAACGCACTCATCCCATCCTGGAAACCAGGATAGCAAGAGATGTGGACACGGTCAAGCCCGCCACGTCAAGCCGACCGGTGAGGACGGTGCGGACGCGGCGGGCGGCGCCGAACCGGAGCCGGGGACGACAAGAGCGCAGGGCACGACCAGAGCGGGACGGCGGCTATCGACGTGAACGACGACGCGACAACGTACGACCCGGACGAGACGGCCGCGGAGAGCGCGGCCATGGACGATGCGGAGGCGGGTGCGGGGGCGGAGGCCTTGCGGGTGGCGCTCCGCGAAGAAGGGGAGCGTGTCGGGTACATGTACGCGCGCCTCGACGCGGAGCGCGATGCCGCGGAGCGGGCCTTGCGCCAGGGGCCGCTCAGCGGGGGCGGCGGCGGGCTCCAGGCCCAGTTGGAGAAGTCGGTCGCGACGGACGAGGCGGCGCGGACGCTGTCGCGGCTGCTCGGAGTGGAGCACGGGTTGTGCTTCGGACGGATCGACCATCGTCCGGACAGGCCGGGCGAACCGTCCGACACGTTCTACATCGGACGCATCGGGCTGCGCGACGAGGACCGCGAGCCGCTGCTGATCGACTGGCGCGCCGCCGCCGCGCGCCCGTTCTACACCGCCACGCCGTCCTCGCCGGGCAGCCTCGCGCGCCGCCGCCACCTGCACACGCGCCGCCGCGAGGTCGTCCGGGTGGACGACGAGGTGTTCGACCTGGACGGCCTGGCCGAGGACGCGCGCCGCAGCGTCGTCGGCGAGGCGGCGCTGCTCGCGACGCTCCGGCGCGGCCGGACGGGCCGGATGAGCGATGTCGTCGCGACCATCCAGCAGGAGCAGGACGAGGTGATCCGGTCGGGCCTGCACGGGGTTCTGGTCGTGCAGGGCGGGCCGGGCACCGGGAAGACCGTCGCGGCGCTGCACCGCGCCGCGTACCTCCTCTACACCCACCGTGACGTGCTGGAACGCCGGGGCATCCTGATCGTCGGGCCGAACCCGACGTTCCTGCGCTACATCGAGCAGGTGCTGCCCGGGCTCGGCGAGACCGACGTCGTGCTCACCACGGTGGGCGACCTGTATCCCGGCGTCCGCGCCACGGTGCACGACGTTCCGGACGTCGCGGTCGTCAAGGGCGACCATCGCATGGCCGAGCTGATCGAGGCGGCCGTGCGCGACCACGAGCGCGCCCCGGAGGACGGCCTGTCCGTCCCGCTCGACGACCTGATCCTGCACGTGGACGCCGACGCCTGCGCGCACGCGCAGCGGACGGCCCGGTCGCTGCGCGCGCCGCACAACGTCCAGCGGCGCGTGTTCGTCCACGAGATGCTGGAGGCGCTCGCGACCGACCGCGCCGAGCAGTACGAGCGGATGATCGAGGAGCCGCTGGAGGCGCTCATCGCCGACAGCGGCGGCGTCCCCGGGTGGCTGAAGGAGCTGAACGAGGACGCCGAGGAGACCCCGCTCCTGGACGAGGCGGACATGAAGCTCGCCAAGGCCGAACTCTGGCAGCTCCCGCCCGTCCGGAAGGCGATCGACGAGCTGTGGCCGGAGCTGACGCCGCAGGCGCTGCTCACCGAGCTGTTCGCGGACCGGGACGCGCTCGCCCGCCTCGGCGCGACGGCCGGTTTCAGCCCGTCCGAAACCGGGCTGCTGTACCGCGAGCCGGGCGAGGCGGACTGGACCGTCGAGGACGTTCCGCTGCTCGACGAGGCCGCCGAGTGGCTCGGCCACGACGACCCGGCCGAGCGCGCCCGGCAGCGTGCCGCCGCCGCGCGGCGCGCCGAGGAGGAGCGGTACGCGGCCGAGGTCATCCAGATGACCGAGGGCTGGTGGACGTCCCTCTTGGACGCCTCCGACATCGCCGACCGGCATCACGACGACGGCCCGCACCGCACCACCGCGCAGCGCGCCGCCGCCGACCGCCGGTGGGCGTACGGGCACGTCATCGTGGACGAGGCGCAGGAGCTGTCCGAAATGGCGTGGCGCACGGTCATGCGCCGCGTCCCGACCCGCTCGATCACGGTCGTCGGCGACACCGCGCAGACGGGCAGCCCGGCGGGCGCGCGCGGCTGGGGCGACATGCTCGACCGGTACGTGCCGGGGCGCTGGCGCGAGCAGCGCCTCATGGTCAACTACCGGACGCCCGCCGCGATCATGGACGTGGCCGCGGACGTGCTGGCGTCGGTGGACCCGTCCCAGACGCCGCCCGCGCCCGTGCGGGACGACGGTCCCCCGCCGCGCGCCGTCCGGGCGGACCCCGGGGCGCTCCCGGGCCTGGTCGCCGAGGAGTTCGCGGCCATCGCGACCGGCCGCGACGGGGAGGGACGGCTCGCGGTGATCTCGTCGCTGGCGCGGCACGCCGCCGTCCGGGCCGCGCTGCCGGAGGCGCCGGCCGGGGCGACGCCCGAGGCTCTGGACGCGCCGGTGGTCGTCCTCACCGCCGAGGAGTCCAAGGGGCTGGAGTTCGACGCGGTGATCGTCGTGGACCCGGCGGGCATCACCACCGAGCGCCCGCGCGGCGGCCACGACCTCTACGTGGCCGTCACGCGCGCGACGCGCCGCCTGACGGTCGTCCACGACGGCGACCTGCCCGCGTCGCTGGCCCGGCTCTCCTCCTGACCCCGAAGCCCCCCTCCGGCCCGCGCCCTCCGCTCCGCGCGCCGCCGACGCCGACGCGAGCGCGGACGCGGACCGGAGGGGCGGGGTTCCCTTCCGCGAGCTACCAAGCGTACGCTTGTTTGCCGACGACCGGGAGGGACGGCGATGGTGGACGGCTTGCGGGAGTACCGGAACCTGATCGGCGGGGAGCTGCGCGCGGCGGCGGACGGGCGGACGCTCGACAGCGTGGACCCGGCGACCGGGGAGGTGTGGGCCCGGATCCCGCGCAGCGGGAGCGAGGACGCGGAGGCCGCCGTCGCCGCGGCGCGCGCGGCGTTCCCGAAATGGTCGGGGCTGCCCGCCGCGGGCCGGGCGCACTACCTGCGGAAGGTCGCCGGGGTGTTCGCCGAGCACGCGCGGGAGCTGGCCGAGCTGGAGACGCGCGACAACGGCCGGACGATCAACGAGACCGCCAGGCGCGACCTGCCCGGCATGGCGTACCTGTGGACGAACGCGGCGGCCGAGTGCGCCGCCGCCGTCGAGGGGCGCTCGGTCGACTTCGGGCCGGGCAGCCTCGGGCTGACGCGCCGCGAGCCGTACGGGGTGACGCTCGGGATCATCCCGTGGAACTCCCCCATCTCGACGTTCTCCGCCAAGGCGGCGTTCGCGCTGGCGGCCGGGAACACGGTGATCATCAAGCCCGCCGAGCAGGCCACGGTGTCGTCGCTGCGGCTGGCCGAGCTGCTCAAGGACGTGCTGCCCGCCGGAACGCTGAACGTGGTGTCCGGGCTCGGCGAGGAGATCGGCGACCCGCTCGTCCGGCACCGCGGGGTCAACAAGATCAGCCTGACCGGGTCGGTCGGCACCGCGCAGCTGATCACCAAGGCGTCGGCGGACGCGCTGAAGCCGCTCGCGCTCGAACTCGGCGGCAAGTCCCCCAACATCGTGTTCGCGGACGCCGACCTGGACAAGGCCGCCACCGGCGTCACGACGCAGGCGATCTTCACCGCGAACGCCGGGCAGATCTGCTACGGCGGCTCGCGCATCCTCGTCCAGCGGCCGGTGTACGCCGAGATGCTGCGCCGGATGAAGGAGATCGCGGCCACGATCAGGCTCGGCGACCCGATGTCCGCCGAGACGACCATGGGGCCGATCGTGTCGCGGGAGCAGTTCGAGCGCGTCACGTCCTACCTGGAGATCGGCCAGAAGGAGGGCGCGGAACTGGTGTTCGGCGGACGCTCCGGGCCCGAGGCGGTCGGGGACGAGCGGTTCGCGGGCGGCTACTGGGTCGAGCCGACGCTGTTCGCGACCGAGGACAACGGCCTGCGCATCTGCCAGGAGGAGATCTTCGGCCCGGTCGCCGTCGTGCTGCCCTTCGACACCGAGGACGAGGCCGTCGCGATCGCCAACGACTCGTCCTACGGGCTCGCGGCGGGCGTCTGGACGACCGACCTCGGCACCGCCCAGCGCATGTTCCGCCGCCTGGAGACCGGGACGGTCTGGGTGAACACCTTCCGCAAGGTCATGTTCCCCCTGGAGGGCGTCAAGGACAGCGGCTACGGCCACGACTCCGTCCTCGCCTACACCCGCGAGAAGGCCTGCCTGATCGAGACCTGATCCGCCCGCCCGCGCAGGATCCGCCCGCCCGCGGTATCCGCCCGCCCGCGCGGTGGACGGCCGCGTCCACCGCGCGGGCGCGCGCGCCGGGTCAGGCGAGGGTGACCAGGTCGGCGTAGTCGGGCGTCCAGAGGTCCTCGGTGGCGTCCGGGAGGACGAGGACGCGGTCGGGACGCAGGGCCTCGACCGCCGCCGGGTCGTGCGTGACCATGACGATCGCGCCCCGGTACCCGGCGACGGCGCGCAGGACCTCGGCGCGGGACTCCGGGTCCAGGTTGTTGGTCGGCTCGTCCAGCAGGAGCACGTTGGCGGACGAGGCGACCAGCCCCGCCAGCGCGAGCCGGGTCTTCTCGCCGCCCGACAGGACGCCCGCCGGTTTGTCCGTGTCGTCGCCGCTGAACAGGAACGAGCCGAGGATGCCGCGCGCCTCGGCGTCGCTCAGGTGCGGCGCGGCGGCGGCCAGGTTGGACGCGACCGAGAGCGCCGGGTCGAGCGTGTCGTGCTCCTGCGCGAAGTAGCCGAGCCGCAGGCCGTGACCGTGGACGACCCGTCCGGAGTCGGGGCGCTCCCGGCCCGCGAGGATCTTCAGCAGCGTCGTCTTCCCCGCCCCGTTCAGGCCGAGGACGACCAGCCTGCTCCCCCGGTCCACGGCGAGATCGACGCCGCTCAGCACGCGCAGGTCGCCGTAGGACCTGGTCAGGCTGATCGCGCCGAGCGGCGTCCGGCCGGAGGGGGCGGGCTCGGGCAGCCTGATCCGCGCGACCCTCTCGGCGCGCCGGGCGGGTTCGACGGCCGCGAGCATCCGGTCGGCGCGGCGGGCCATGTCCTTGGCGCGGGTCGCGGTGGACGAGCGGGCGCGCATCCGGTCGGCCTGCGCGTGCAGCGCGGCGGCCTTGCGCTCGGCGGCGGCGCGGAGCCGGGCGCGGCGGCGCTCCTCGGCGTCCGCGTCGGCGAGGTAGGTGTCCCAGCCGGTGTTGTGGACCTCCAGGGACGCGGCGTCCGGGTCGATCCGCCAGACGCGGTTCACGGTCGCCGCGAGCAGGCCGGTGTCGTGGCTGATCAGGACCAGGCCGCCCGCGTGGGACGCCAGGAACCCGCGCAGCCACGTCACCGAGTCGGCGTCCAGGTGGTTGGTCGGCTCGTCCAGCAGGAGGACGCCGTCCTCGCCGAACAGCACCCGCGCGAGCTCCACGCGGCGGCGCTGCCCGCCGGACAGGGTGCCGAGCGGCTGCGCGAGGAGCCGGTCGCCGATCCCGAGGCCCGCGGCGATGCGCGCCGCCTCGGCCTCGGCCGCGTACCCGCCGCGCGCGACGAACTCGGCCTCCGCCCGCGCGTACCGGTCGAGGGCCCCGGCGTCGCCGGACGCCATGGCGTCCTCGGCCGCGCGCAGCGCCCGGACGGCCTCGTCGAGCCGCCGCGCCGACAGGATGCGGCCGGTGACGGACTGCGCGGGATCGGCGGCGGCCGGGTCCTGCGGCAGGTAGCCGGCGGGACCGGTGCGGGTGATGGTCCCGGCGGCGGGGGCGGCGGCCCCGGCGAGGGCCCTGAGCAGGGTGGTCTTGCCGGCGCCGTTCCGGCCGACCAGGCCGATCCGGTCAGCGGCAGAGACGTGGGCGCTGACATCGGCGAGCAGCGTGCGCGCACCGGCGCGCAGCTCGACACCGCGAAGGGTGATCATGGGAAGGACGCTCCGAGACTGGCTGAGGACACACGTGTGGCGTGGAAGCGGTGTCGTCAGCTAGACAATGAGGCGCGTCGCCATGCCGATCACCTTACGCGGCGCCCCCTGACCTCGGGCAACTCCTTTTCCGCATGGTTCTCCCGGTCGGGCATGATCTTCAGGATGTCACGAGCCGGCGCCGAGGCGGGCGACGGTGCGGTCGAGCTCGGCGGCGATGACGGCGCCCGCCGCGGCGGGGTCGCGGTCGCGGATGGCGTCCACGAGGGCGCCGTGCGCCTCGCGGCCGTGGTCGGCGTCGGCGGTGCGGACGTCGATGAGCCGGACCAGGTCGAGCAGCCCCTCGCGCAGGACGGGGACGAACTGGTCGAACAGGTCGGTCAGCAGCGGGTTGTGGGCGGCGCGGACGGCGGTGCGGTGCAGGGCGATGTCGCTGTCGACGAGTTCCTCGTCGGGCGCGGACGCGACGGCGGCGTTGCGGGCGGCGAGCGCGGCGTCGAGATCGGCCAGGTCGCCGGCGGTGCGGCGGACGGCGGCCAGTTCGGCGGCGCGGACCTCGATCATCATGCGGATCTCGTAGACGTCGGCGACGGACGCGCGGCGCAGTCGGGCCGTCCAGTCCTCGTCGGGCTCGGTGGCGATGACGAAGACGCCCGCGCCCTGACGCGCGCGCACGAGGCCCGCCCCCGCGAGGGCGCGGATCGCCTCGCGGACGGTCGAGCGCCCCACGCCCAGCTCCTTGGCGAGCGTCGTCTCACCGGGGAGTTTCGTCCCGACCGGCCACTGCCCGTCCGCGATCTGTTCGCGCAGGTGAGCGGCCGCCTGTTCGACGAGCGGGCTGGGACGGAGCGGGCCGAGCGTCATCGGGAGGGCCACCTGTCAGGTTGTCTGAGGAGCTGAGGTGTGGTTAGCCTACCGGCATGCTCCCGCGGAAGCCGCTTCTTCTCGGCCGCCGCGGCGGGGCCTGACCGAGACCGGCGCCCCCGCCGCGGGGTTCCGCCGTGCCGGTCGTCTCGCAACGGCCCGAGGAAGCTTCGTGAACGTCCCCCTGAACTCCGAACCCGATGAGACCGTCTCGTCCGAGAACGTCGCGGGTGAGACATCTTCCGAAACGACGACCCGGTTCGCCTCGCTGCGCACGCCTGCCGGGGACGTCCCCGAGGGCGCGCCCGCCTGGAACCCGCAGCGGCGCAGCGCGATGCGATCGCACCGGTACCGGCCCGCGCACGAGCGCGTGGCGCTGCCCGAGCCCGCCGAGCGCCTCTGGCCCACCCGGCGCCTGGAGGCGGCGCCCCTGTGGGTGCCCGTCGACCTGCGGGACGGCAACCAGGCGCTCGCCGAGCCCATGGATCCGGGCCGCAAGCGGCGGTTCTTCGACCTCCTGGTGGCGATGGGCTTCAAGGAGATCGAGATCGGGTACCCGTCGGCCAGCGAGACCGACTTCGCGTTCGTCCGGCACCTGGTGGAGCACGACGCCGTGCCGGCCGACGTCACGCCCGTCGTGTTCACCCCGGCGCGGCGCGACCTGATCGAGCGGACCGTCGCGTCCATCGAGGGGATGCCGCGGGCGGTCGTCCACCTGTACACCGCGACCGCGCCCACCTGGCGGAACGTCGTGCTCGGCCGGGACCGGGGCGAGCTGCGCGCGCTCATCCTGGACGCCGCGGACCACCTGGCGCGCCTGGTCGGCGACCGGCCCGGCGTGCGGCTTCAGTTCTCCCCCGAGACGTTCAACCTGACCGAGATCGACTACGCGCTGGAGATCTGCGACGCGGTGTCCGAGCGCTGGGACGCCGCCCCGGAGCGCCCCGTCACGCTGAACCTGCCCGCGACCGTGGAGATCGCCACCCCGAACGTGTACGCCGACCAGATCGAGTACATGCACCTCAACCTGGCCCGGCGGGACGGGGTGATCCTGTCGGTCCACCCGCACAACGACCGCGGCACCGGCGTGGCGTGCGCGGAGCTGGCGATGCTGGCCGGGGCGCAGCGCGTCGAGGGCTGCCTGTTCGGCAACGGCGAGCGCACCGGCAACGTCGACCTCGTCACGCTCGCGCTGAACCTGCACGCGCAGGGCGTGGACCCGATGATCGACTTCTCCGACATCGACGAGATCCGCGCGACGGTCGAGCACTGCAACCGGATCCGCGTGCACGAGCGGCACCCGTACGGCGGCGACCTGGTCTACACGGCGTTCTCCGGCACCCACCAGGACGCGATCAAGAAGGGTTTCGAGCGCCGCGCGGCGGGCGCCGACCCCGAGCGCTGGGACGTCCCGTACCTGCCGATCGACCCGAAGGACGTGGGACGCGACTACGAGGCGGTCATCCGGGTCAACAGCCAGTCCGGGAAGGGCGGGATCGCCTACCTGCTGAAGGCCGACCACGGGCTCGACCTGCCGCGTCCGATGCAGGCGGAGTTCTCCCGGATCGTCCAGCGGCACACGGACGCGACCGGCGAGGAGGCCACGTCCAAGGACCTGTGGGAGCTGTTCCGCGCCGCCTACCTCGACCGGCACGAGGACGGCCCGGTCCGCCTCTCCGACTGGCGGACGGAGAGCACCGGCCCCGGCTTCCACGCCTTCACCTGCGCGATCGACGGCCGCGAGCACACCGGTTCCGGCCTCGGCCCCCTGGACGCGCTGGCCGCGGCGCTCTCCCGGGCGGGCGTCGAGCTGGACGTCCTGCACTACGTCGAGCACGCGGTCGAGCCCGGCCAGCGCGCGCACGCCGTCGCGTACGCGCAGGTCAAGGTGGGAGACGCGGTCTGCTGGGGGGCGGGCCGCGACACCTCGGTGCTGACGGCGTCCGTCCATGCCGTCCTCTCCGGCGTCAACCGCGCCCTCACCGCCCGAACCGCCGGAACCGCCCCATCCGCCTCATCCGCCCGAACCGCCGAGGGCACCGCCGAAGGCGCCACCCCCAACGGATGATCCAGACCTTCAAGATCCATGACAGTGAGTGAGAGGCTTCGCACCTTGGGTACGTAAAGGCATAACCCCCCGAAAAGTGCTGAGAACGGGGGGAATCGCATGGGGACGCCGACATACTCGGAGCGGCCGCGCACGATCCGCAGCCTGATCCCGGCGCGGATCGACCGGCTGCCGTGGTCGCCCTTCCACACCCGGATGGTGATCGCGCTCGGCACCGCCTGGGTGCTGGAGGGGCTGGAGATCACGGTCGCCAGCGCGGTGGCGGGCACGCTCAGCGAGTCCGCCGCGCTCGGCATGTCGTCCACCCAGGTGGGCGCGCTCGCCACGGTCTACCTGGTCGGCGAGGTGGTCGGGGCGCTGTTCTTCGGCAGCCTCGCCGACCGGATGGGCCGCCGGAAGCTGTTCATGGTGACGCTGGCGGTCTACCTGACGGGCAGCGGCCTGACCGCGCTGACGCTCGGCTCGAACATCGGCTGGCTGGCCTACATGTACGCCACGCGGTTCGTCGCGGGCATGGGCATCGGGGGCGAGTACTCCGCGATGCACTCGGCCATCGACGAGCTGATCCCGGCCCGGTACCGGGGCCGGGTGGACATCGGGATCAGCGGCACCTACTGGGGCGGAGCGATCCTCGGCACGCTCGGCACGCTGCTGTTCCTCAACGCGCTGCCGACCGACGTCGGCTGGCGGCTCGGGTTCCTGCTCGGCCCCGTGCTCGCGATCGTGATCCTGTTCGTCCGGCGGCACCTGCCGGAGAGCCCGCGGTGGCAGGTGATGCACGGGCGGGAGCGGGAGGCCGAGGCGTCCATCGCCTACATCGAGGGCGAGGTCCGGCAATCGGGACGGAAGCTGGCGAACGTGCCCGCCGACCGCGCGATCGAGATCCACCCGACCACGCACCACGGCTACCTGGCGCTGCTGAAGGTGCTGTTCTCGCAGTACCCGTCGCGGTCGGTGCTCGGCGCGAGCCTGATGATCACGCAGTCCTTCCTGTACAACGCGATCTTCTTCACCTACACGCTGGTGCTCACCAAGATCTACGGGGTCGCCGCGTCCGCCGCGCCGTGGTACCTGATCGCGTTCGCGATCGGGAACCTGACCGGCCCGCTGGTGCTCGGCCCGCTGTTCGACACGGTCGGCCGCAGGAAGATGATCTCGGGCACGTACCTGCTGTCCGGGCTGCTGCTGGCGGCCTCGGCGTGGCTGTTCTACATCGGCGTGCTGAACGCGACCACGCAGACGATCATGTGGTGCGTCATCTTCTTCTTCGCCTCGGCGGGCGCGAGCTCGGCCTACCTGACGGTGAGCGAGCTGTTCCCGGTGGAGGTGCGGGCGCAGGCGATCGCGGTGTTCTTCGCGATCGCGCAGAGCGTCGGCGCGCTCGGCCCGGTCCTGTACGGCGCGCTGATCGGGGACGGCACCAGCCGGGGGCGGCTGTTCGTCGGCTACCTCCTCGCCGCGCTGATCATGTGCACCGGCGCGTTCATCGAGCTGACGCTGGGCGTGGACGCCGAGGGCAGGTCGCTGGAGGACGTCACGACCCCGCTGTCCTCGGCGGGCCGGGCGGGAAAAGCGGTCTCCGAGTCACCCGGTCTGGCCGCGCACTCCGCCCACCCTCCCGCAGCCCGGCACATCGACGGCCGGCCCCCTGAGTATCCACGCCGCCCGCCCCGTCCGGTGCACGCCGGCCGGCTCGGCAGACCGGGCCGCCGCCACGGGCACCACTGACCGGACGGCACCGGCCCGGCGGCGCCGGCCCGCCGGCCCGCCGGCGCCGAGCGGCCGGCCCTGAGGCGAGGGCGCCGATTCGGCGGCACGCAAGGGCAACTAGTGCCCAAAACCCGCCGGAAGTCGTCGGACCGCGACGTTTACCGGCGCGTCCACCGCGAGGAACGTGTGGCACCGAAGAGATCACCGTTGATCACGGAGGTGCGGATTGGCCAGGCGGCCCCTCGCAAGGACGCGCCGGAGCGCGACGATCGCGGCGCTGACCGGCGCAGCCGTCGTCGCGGCGGGCGCGCTGCCCGCCGCGAACGCGGCGGACGCGGCGACGCGCACGACCACGCCGCGGATCGTGGTGAGGAACGGCGTGACGCAGCCGGTGTTCTCGTACAAGGACGCGATCCGCGAGCACGTGTACGTGCAGACGGGTCTCGACTCCGACCACGACGGCAGGCCCGACCGGGTGAACGTGGACATCGTCCGGCCGCGCGAGTCCGACCACGGGCTCAAGGTGCCGGTCATCATGGACGAGAGCCCCTACTACGACAACCTCGGGCGCGGCAACGAGGGTCAGAAGAAGAAGTACGACGCGAACGGGAACCCGATCTCCTTCCCGCTCTTCTACGACAACTACTTCGTGCCGCGCGGGTACGCGTTCCTCGCCGTGGACATGGTCGGGACGACCCGCTCGGACGGCTGCCCGACCAGCGGCGGCCCGACCGACGTCCTCGGCGGCAAGGCCGTCGTCGACTGGCTGAACGGCCGGGCGAAGGCGTTCACGGCCGACGGCAAGCCCGTCAAGGCGTCCTGGACGACGGGCCACACCGGCATGATCGGCAAGTCCTACGACGGGACGCTCGCCAACGGCGTGGCGGCGACCGGCGTGAAGGGCCTCGACACGATCGTCCCGATCTCGGCGATCAGCAGCTGGTACGACTACAGCCGGATGAACGGCACCAAGTACTGGACCGGCGAGCAGGACGGCCTGGCCCAGACCGTCGACACCGACCCGCCCGCCAAGTGCGCGGCCGTCCGCGACTACCTGGCGAAGGCGCAGGACGACGAGACCGGCAACTACAACGCGTACTGGAACACGACGAACTACCGGCACGGCTCGTTCGCGGACGTCCGGAACGTCCACGCCAGCGTGTTCGCGATCCACGGCGTGAACGACTTCAACGTGAAGGACAACCAGTTCGCCGAGTGGTGGCAGGGGCTGAAGAAGCAGGGCGTCGCCCGCAAGGTCTGGCTCCACCAGCGCGGCCACGTCGACCCGTTCGACATCCGCCGCCAGGACTGGGTGAACACGCTGCACAAGTGGTTCGACCACGAGCTGCAGAAGATCCCGAACGACGTGCTCAAGCAGCCGCGCGCGGACGTCGAGGTCGGCCCGGACCAGTGGATCACGCAGGCCGACTGGCCCGCGCCCGGCGCGCGGACCGTCCCGCTGCGTCCCGGCAAGGACGGCTCGCTCGGCCTGAAGCCGGCCAAGCCCGGCGGCACCGGCACCTTCACCGACCTGCCCGGCCCGGACAACGGCGGGTACACCGAGTCCGACCTGGCGTCCGACCCGACGACCGCCAAGCCGTACCGCCTGGCGTACGTGTCGGGTCCGGTGCCCAAGGCCGTCCGCATCTCGGGCACGCCGCAGGCGCGCCTCCGCGTCAAGACGGACAAGCCGACGTCCGACCTGACCGTCCTGCTGGTCGACTACGGCACCGACACGCGCGTCGACTACCTCGGCGCCGGCTCGGGCATCAAGACGCTCACCACCCGGAGCTGCTTCGGCGAGAGCACCGCCGACGACAGCGCCTGCTACCTCGACACGCGGACCACCACGGCCACCACCCCGCTGAACGTGGTCGCGCGCGGCTGGATGGACGCCTGGAACCGCACGTCGCTGAGCCACCCGACGCCGCTGACGTCCGGGAAGTACTACTCCATCGGCTGGAAGACGCTCAGCCAGGAGTACGTCCTCAAGCCGGGCCACCGCCTCGGCCTGGTCATCGCGGGCACCGACGTCGACAACACGACCGAGACGCCCACGGGCGCGAACGTGACCGTGGACCTCGCGGGCAGCTCCATCACCGTCCCGGTCGTCCTGGCCCCGAACGGCGTGACCTCGCAGCTCGCCCCCGCCCCGACGGCCCCCTGGCGCGGCCCGAAGGCGAACCTCCCCCACCAGGAGAAGAAGTTCTTCTGATCGGCTGACCGACTGACCCTTCTGCGTGCGAGGCCCCGGCGGACAACGCCGGGGCCTCCTCGCGTGGACGGGACGCAGGCGAACCGAACACCGAGCAAACCGGACACCGAGCAAACCGGACACAGGAGGCTAGATCTAGCTACATCCCGGCAATTCACTGGCCCGATGGGACTAGTGCCCGCCGCGGGTTCTGACCAGCCGGTAATCCCGCCACGCACGACAAATAGAACTAGTTACACATATTGCATAAACCGGGCGGGCATGTCATATCCGTAACGCGCGGACCGACTTCGCTTTCCAGATTGATCTGGCGGGCCTCGTACGGCATTATCAACTCCGTCGCTCCCAACGAGAGCGGCCTCCGCGGCCCCGACGTCGAAGGGCCGGCACTCCGGCCCCTGCTGCAACAGGCGCCGTCGAGGAGTGCCGACCCTCCACGCACCGCCGCGACTGGAGTCTTTTACGAGTACGTCACGGAGGCACGTTCGTGCGCGAGTGTACTAGTCACGTCCTCATGGTCACGGCCCACCCCTTCTCCGCCGGATCCGAAACGCTTTTCGGGATGCCCGACGCCCGCGCCGGCGCCCCGACGACGACGATCCTGGTCTGGACCGCCGCCGGCCCCGTCATCGTCTACCTGGGACTGATCTTCCTGATCGGACTGATCGCGTGGCGGACCCACGTCCGCGGCGATGTCGAGCGCAACCTGCGGATCCTGGAGATCCTGATCCGCGTGCTGCCGTGGCGCGGCGGCCTCGACCAGGCGAAGGCGCCCGTCCGCGCGAGAAGGGCCCGCACGCGGAAGGGGGCCCGCTGATGTCCGGCGGCGCGTTCCGGCCCGCCGAGGACCGGACCTGCCCGGAACGCGGGTGCGGCCACCCGTCGCGGTTCCGGGTCCAGGTCAGCACGGAGCCGGGCCTCGACGGCGCGGACTCCTGGACCTCGGGAAGTTGCGGAACCCATCTCGTCGACACCATCCAGCGGTTGACGAGCAGGGCACACGAACGGAGGCGCGAACCCGCCCATGTCACCGTGTACGCCACAGCGGAGGCGCATCCCTCCGGCGGCGACGGCCCTGACGCGCGAATCGACGAACTCGCGCTGGGCACCTTTTCCGTGCCCGGATGAATCGGACGGTCCGCACCGCCGGATTTCAAACGCGCCGGCGCTGACACCTTCCGGCCAGTGCGTCCCGCCTTCCCCACCCGTGTCCGCTTCCGATACTGGAGGCTCCATGAGTGGAGGAAGGCGGGACGTCATGCGATTCCAGCTGGGGCTGTTCTCTCCCAACACCGAGTCCGGGCTTGCCATCACCACCGTTCCCGAACGGTGGCACGCGACCTGGGACAACAATCTGCGTCTCGCGACCCTCGCCGACCGGGCGGGACTCGATTTCCTCCTTCCCGTCGCGCGCTGGACCGACTGGGGATCGGAAACGGCTTTTCACCGCAGCGTCCTGGACCCGCTGGTGTGGGCTTCAGGGTTGCTCGCCGGCACGAAGCGAATCCGGGTTTTCAGCACGGTCCACACCGCTTTCCACCACCCGGTCGTCGCGGCCAAGCAGCTGGCCACGCTCGACCAGCTCGGAAAGGGACGCGCCGGGCTGAACATCGTCGCCGGCTGGCACGCCCCCGAATACGAGATGTTCGGCCTCACCCTCCCCGCCGACCACGACACGCGGTACGCCTACGCGCAGGAATGGTGGGAGATCGTCCAGCGCATCTGGACGAGCGAGGAGCCGTTCGACCACGACGGCCGCTTCTTCCGGCTCCGCGGCGTGGTCGGCGCGCCCAAGCCGCACGACGGACGGCGGGTCCTCACGATGAACGCCGGGTCGTCCCCGCAGGGACGGTCGTTCGCCGCGCGCAACGCCGACCACGCGTTCACCGTCGTCGGCGGACCGGAGGACGGCGCGGACGTCGTCAAGGCCATCAAGGCCGACGCCGCCTCCCTCGGACGGTCCGTGGGCGTCTTCACCCTCGGGCACGTGGTGTGCCGTCCCACGCGCGCGGAGGCCGAGGACCGGCTGGCCTACTACGCCGACGAGAACGCCGACTGGCCCGCCGTGGACGAGGTGATGCGCCTTCAGGGGCTGCACGCCCGGTCCTTCACGCCCGAGATGCTCGCCACCTACCGCAGCCGGTTCGCCGCGGGCCACGGCAGCTGCCCGCTGGTGGGCGACCCGGACGACGTCGCCGCGGCCCTCGCGGAGTTCGCCGCCGCCGGATTCGACGGGATCGCCCTGTCCTTCCTCGACTACGCCGACGAGCTCGGCTACTTCGCCGCCGAGGTGCTGCCGCGCCTGGCCGACCTCGGCGTCCGTCCGTCCGCCGCCGCGTCCAGCCCCGGGAGCGACCCGACATGAGCCCGACCGCCGCCGCCCCTCCCTCGCCGTCCGGTCCCCAGCCGTACAGTCCCCCGCTGTCGCGCTACCGGCGCGTCGTGAGTTCCAGCGCCGAGGTCCTGCACGACCGGGTCGAGCCGTACGCCGTCGGCCACGACCTCCAGCTCAGGGAGCCCGGAGCGCCCCTGGACGGGATGGTCAACGCCGTCGGCGTCGGCGAGGTCAACCTCGTGTGGGTCCGCTACGGCGGCGGCGGGGTGATCGTCGACACCCCGCCCGTCGAGGCCGAGTTCGCGATGTGCGCCCCGCAGGCCCCGATGGACGTGGAGTACCGCCGGTCCGGCCGGAAGGAGACCGCCGACGGGCTCCTCGTCCTGTCCCGGGACGAGGGCATGCGGATGAGCCCGCACCCGTGGCGGGGCTGCCTCGTCATGGCCACCAGCACCGCCCGGCTCACCCGGCACCTGGCCGCCTTCCTCGGCCGTCCCGACCAGCCCGCCCTGGAGATCCACCCGGACGACGGCGAGCCGGTCATGCCGGCGCCGCTCGTCGCGCGGACGTGGCGGCACGTCTGCCACATCCTGGACGAGATCGCCGCCGCCGGGCCGCCGCATCCGCTGCTGGCCCGCGCGCTGGAGGAGTCGCTGCTCAACGCCGTCCTGCTCGGCCTGCCGCACGGCGCGACGGGCGCCCTGGCGCAGCCCCCGCGCGGACGCCGCCGCCACCACCTCGCCGCCTTCATCGAGGACTGGGTGCGGGCGCACCACCGCGAGCCGATCGGCGTGACCGACATCGCCGCCGCGGCGGGCATCGGGGTCCGCCAGCTCCAGGCCGTCTGCCGCGCCGAGTGGGGCGTCACGCCGGTCCAGTTCCTGCGGGACGTCCGGCTCGACCACGCGCGCGCCGCGCTCCTCGCCGCCGAGCCCAAGCCCGGCGTCGTCGCGGCGGTCGCGACGTCGGCCGGCTACCTGCACAAGAGCCGCTTCGCGACCCACTACAAGGAACGGTTCGGGGAGTCGCCGTCCGAGACGCTCCGGAAGCGCTAGGGACGCATGGCGTGTTCGAGGGCGGCCAGGCCGGCCCGCCAGGGGAAGCGGTCGGGCGGCAGGAGGTTCGGGCGGCCCCGGTCGTCCTCCGTGCCGTCGCCCAGCAGGACGGTCACGTTGAAGGATTCGAGCGCTCGCAGGGAGCGGTTGAAGACCGGATGCGCCATGTGCGCGTGGTTGCTGTAGGGCATCGCCACCGTGGGGATGTTCAGGCCGTAGCCCTCGATCAGGTAGCCGAGCGGGACGGTGTCGCCGATGCCCGCGGCCCACTTGTTCACGGACGTGACGGTGATGGGCGCCGCGAGGAAGGCGTCGGCGCTCGGGAAGGCGTCGGGTTCGTCCGGCTGCTTGTACTCCGACCGGACGGGGAACCCGGTCATGGCCTCGACGCGCTCGACGTCCACGAACTCGCGTCCCTTGGGGCTGGTCATCACGCACACCGTCCAGCCCGCGTCCTGCGCGGCCCGCACCCCCTCGGGCGCGTACCGCGAGCCGGGCGAACCGAAGCACATCAGATACAGGACCCGCTGTCGATCACTCACCCGCCCATTCTCCGCCGCCGCGCCCCGCGCCCCGCGGGCCGGGGCCCGGATGCGGCCCTTCCGGACATCTGGCGTGTTCTCCCCGGCCTCCGGACGGCGCGCGGGTACGTTGCCAGGGCGTGTCCAGCGTCCGCCGACGGAGGAGACTCCCATGCGCAAGGTCACTGCCGGACTGATGACGACCCTGGACGGCGTGACGGACGCACCGTCGGAGTGGTCCGGCCCCTACTTCGTGCCCGAGATGGGCGCGGTGATGGCCGAGGGGATCGCGGAGGCCGACGCCGTCCTGCTCGGCCGCCGCACCTACCTGGAGTTCGCCGAGCTGTGGCCGCCGCAGGGCGACGGCAACCCGATGGCGGCGTTCCTCAACCGCACGCCGAAGTACGTGGCGTCCTCGACGCTCGACACGGTCGAGTGGAGCGGGTCCGAGCTGGTCGGCGGGGACGTGGTCGAGGCCGTGCGGGAGCTGAAGGCGCGTCCGGGGAGGAACATCCAGGTGCCCGGCAGCCCCCGGCTCGTCCGGTCGCTGCTGGCCGCCGGGGTGCTGGACGAGCTGTCGCTGATGATCTTCCCGGTCGTCCGGGGGCACGGGGCGCGGCTGTTCGACGGCGTCCCCGGCGGGATGGCGCTGGAGCTGACCGGCTCGGGCGCCTACAGCTCCGGCGTCCTCGGCGCGCGGTACCGCCCCGCCCGGTAGCCGACCGTCCCGCGGCGTGCCGACCGTCCCGCGGCGTGCCGTCCGTACCGTCGCGCCGGGTGACCGCTCACCCGGCTTCTCCGGGCAGTGCGGCGGCGCGGCGGCCCCGCCGGTCACGGAAGGACGATCTGCCGGACGGCGTCCCCCGCAGCCAGCGCCTCCAAGGCCCCGTTGATGTCGGCCAGCGGGAGCGAACCGCTGTGCAGGAGGTCCACCGGCATCCGTCCCGCGCGCCACAGGTCGATGAAGCGCGGGATGTCGCGGCGCGGGACGGCGTCGCCCATGTACGAGCCGAGCAGCGACTTGCCCTCCCCCGCGAACGCGAGCGCCTGGACGGCGTCCAGGGTGCGGTCGGGCGCGGGCAGGCCGACCGAGACGACCCTGCCGCCCCGGTCCACGGCGCGCAGGGCGTCCGCCATGACCCGCGCGCTGCCGACGGCCTCGACCGCGACGTCCGCGCCGCCGCCGGTGAGGTCGCGGACCGCGGCCTCCGCCTCGTCCGGGGCGTAGGCGTGGTGCGCGCCGAGCTTCAGCGCCAGCTCGCGCTTGGCGGGCACCGGGTCCACGGCGATGATCGGGAACGCGCCGGCCGCGACCGCGCCGAGCACGGCCGAGAGGCCCACGCCGCCGAGGCCGTAGACCGCCGCGGACTGGCCGGGCCGGACGGCCGCGGTGTTCACGACCGCGCCCGCCCCGGTGAGGACGGCGCAGCCGAACAGCGCCGCCACCTCGAACGGCACGTCGTCCGGGATCGGCACGGCCGACTCCTCCGCGACGACGGCGTGCTGCGCGAACGCCGAGACGCCCAGGTGATGGTGGACGAGGCCGCCCGACGCGTCCCGCAGCAGGGACGGCCCGTGCAGCAGCCCGCCCGAGCCGTTCGCCGCCGCCGCGCTCGCGCACAGCGCCGGACGCCCCTCGTCGCAGCGCTTGCAGCGTCCGCAGCTCGGCACGAACACCAGGCAGACGTGCTGCCCCTCGGTCAGCCCGCGCACGCCCGGCCCGACGCGCTCGACCACGCCGACCGCCTCGTGCCCGAGCGCCATCGGCAGTGGACGCACGCGGTCGCCGTTCACGACCGAGAGGTCGGAGTGGCAGAGCCCGGCCGCCGCGATCCGCACGAGCACCTCTCCCCCGCGCGGCTCCCCGACCTCGATCTCCTCGATCCCCAGCGGGGCGCTCCCGGAGTAAGGGCGCGGACGCGAAACCTCCCGCAGGACCGCGGCCTTCGTCCTCATCGGCCCTCCTCGCGCGGGGCCAGGCGGTGGACCTCGCGGCTTTCGAGCCGCGGGGCGACCTGGTCCAGGACGATGCGCTTGAAGTGCTCGGAGTCGCAGTGGGCCTGGAAGGCGTCCTCGGACTCGTACTCCTCGTAGAGGACGATGAGGTCCGGTTCCTGGGTGCCGGTGTGGACGCGGTAGGCGAGGTTGCCGGGTTCCTTCCGGGACTCGCGGGCCATCTCGTCCAGCAGCGGGAGCAGGGCGTCCCGCTCTCCGGGGCCGGTGCGGTAGCGGGCGACGACGACGAAGGTCATGGGGAGGCTTTCTCGGTAGGAGCGACAGCGGCCGCGAGCCGGTCGCGGCGCAGCTGCCAGAGGCGGGGATCGGAGGTCGCCACGGCCGCCGCGCCGAGCGCGAGCGCGGCGGCGGCGTCGCGCTCGGTCTCCACGAAGCCGGCCGCGACGTACGGGCTGAGCAGGCGCTTGGCCTCCGGGTCGAGCCGCGCCGCGATCGGCGCGGGCATGACCTCGACCAGGTCCGGCTTGCCGCGGGCGACCGCGTCGAGGCTGCGCCGCAGGTTGGACCGGTCGGTGACGAAGACCTTCATCATCGTGAACAGGTCCAGCGAGTGGCCCTTCTCGACCAGCGAGAGGCGGGTGCTGACCGCGCCCTGCGCGCCGTTGTCGCGCAGGAACTCCAGGGCGCCCCGGTCCTGGGCGAGACCGGGGCAGCTGTCCACGTTGACGAAGACGGTCTTGTCCGCGCCGCGCAGCGTGGCGAGCACCCCGCCGAGCTGCCCGACCGGGACGGACGCGAGGATGCACACGCGCGCGGGGGCGTCCAGGAAGCCGCGCACCCGCTGGGTGCCGACGACGGACGCGATCACCGGCACCTCGTGCAGGGCCGCGGCGAGCCGGGGCAGCGTCCGGGCGACGACGGACGAGGCGGCCGGCCTGCTGGAGTTCATGATCTGCCCCCGTGGCGGATATCGGTCAGCACATCAGCTCAGCGGTGAGGTGCCGAAACGGCTGGGAAGTCCCAGCTTGCCAGGGTTGAGGATCCCGGCCGGGTCCAGGGCGGCCTTGACCGCGGTGAACGTCGCGAAACCCGCGCCCAGGGCGTCCGCCAGGTAGGGGCCGCGGAGCAGCCCGCAGCCGTGGTGGTGGCTGATCGCGCTGCCGTGCCGGATCAGCACCTCGTTGGCGGCGTCCCAGACCGCGCGGTACCAGTCGCGGCGCTTGTCCGGGTCCACGTCGCCGCGCAGCGAGAAGTACACGCACGCGCCGTCGGTGTAGGCGTGGGACTGGTGCGCGGACGCGGCGAGCGTGCCCGGAACGCCCTGGATCGCGGCCACCACGTCGTCGTAGACGGCCGGGAGGGCCGTCCAGGACGCGGCCATCTCCAGCGTGTCGGCGACGAAGCCCGGCCCGGGCGTGAAGCCGTCGGCGGACTTGCCGACCAGCATCCGCTCGTCCAGCCAGCGCTCGAACACGGCCTTGCCGTCCAGCTCGGCGCCGCCGGTGTCCCGGCAGACCTCGGCGCTGATCCGGAGCCCGGCGTCGATCAGCTCGGGGTCGCCCTCGTCCGCGATGAGCAGCAGGTTCGTGTCCGGGTGGCCGAAGTGGACGCCGCTCTCCAGCCTGTCGTAGAGCCGCAGGACGGCCGGGGTCGCGCCGCGCTGGAGGATCTTGCGGCAGGCGTCCAGGCCTTCGGCGAACGTCGCGAACCCGTAGGCGACCGCGTTCGCGTACTCGGGCAGCGGGTGGACGCGCAGCCGCGCCGACACGATCACGCCGAGCGTGCCCTCGGAGCCGATGAACAGCTGCCGCAGGTCCGGGCCGGTCGCGGCGCGCGGGTAGTCGCCGTAGGTGGCGCGGGTGCCGTCGGCGTGCACGACGTCCACGCCGACGACCATGTCCTCGATCTTGCCGTAGCGGGTGGAGAGCTGGCCCGCGCCCCGGCAGGCGATCCAGCCGCCGACCGTGGAGATCGCGAACGCGGACGGCCAGTGCCCCGTGGTCGCCCCGAACTCCTCCTGCAACTGCTTCTCGAACAGGTCGCCGAACATGCCGGCCTCGACCTCGACGATCATCGACTCCCGGTCGAAGCCGGTGATCCGGTTGAGGCCGCACAGGTCCAGCACGACGCCGCCGAAGACGGGCAGGGCCGCGCCGGTGACGTTGCTGCGTCCGGCGGACGGCGTGACCGGGATGCCGTGCTCGTGGCAGATCCGCAGGACGGCCGCGACCTGGTCCGCGTCGGCGGCCTCCACGATCACCGCGTCCGGGGTCGCGGGGCGGCCCTCGGTCTCGCCGATCATGGATCCGGCCCACCAGTCGCGGGTGCGGCGCACGACCTCGTCCCGCGCGGTGTGCACGCACTCGGCCGCGCCGCGCAGCTCGGCCAGCACGTCCTCGGGGACGGTCACGACCTCGCCCTGGAGCGCCGCCGGGCCGTCGCCGACCTCGGTGTTCCGCGCCCACCTGGACGGGCTCGGCGCGCCCACCACGTAGTCGCCGCGGTTGAACGGGTGGGTGATGGTCTGACGGCTGATCATGCTGCGACTCCTTCGAGGAGGACGGACTTCTCGTGGGCGACGGCGGCGCGGTACTCCGCCACCTGCGCGTCGATCTGCTGCGGGGTGAGGCCGAGCTCGGCGCCGAGCAGCTCGCCGACGACCGGCGCGGCCTCGGCGGAGGCGTCCCGGCCGAACAGGCGGGCGCGGGTGCGGCGGGACAGGACGTCGTCCACCGACCGGGCCAGCTCGCAGCGGGCCGCGTACACGACCTCGGCCTTCGTGTAGGGCATGCCGGGGACGACCGGCTCGGCGAGCGCGGCGTCGTCGGCGATCAGGTCGTGCACGAACCGCGCCTCGGTGCCGTACCGCTCGCCGAGGTGCGCGGCGATCCCGCCGGACGCGGCGACCGCCTCGGCGTCGTAGCCCGCGCCGCCGAGCAGCGGCAGGTTCACGGTGCGGCTGCGGCCCTTGCGGCCGAGCACCTCCATGACCCGGTCCACGACGAGCTCGCCCATGTGGCGGCTGGTGGTGAGCTTGCCGCCGGTGACGGTGACCATGCCGCCCGCGCCGACCGTGATCCGGTGGTCGCGGCTCATGTCGAGGGTCGCGCCCTCCTTGCCGCCGACCAGCGGGCGGAGGCCGCCGATGCTGCCGACCACGTCGTCCGGGGTGAGCCGGACGTCGAAGGCGGTGTTCGCGCCGTCCAGGAGGAAGTCCATCTCCTCCCGGGTGCACAGGACGTCCTCGACCGAGCCCTTGTAGTCGTTGTCGGTCGTGCCGAGGACGACGGAGTCGCCCCAGCGGGTGCAGGTGGCGCGGCGCGCGCGGCCCGGGATCGGCACGGTCACCGTGCAGTCGATGCGCAGCTTCGACCACGGCACCACGATGTGGACGCCCTTGGCGGGCCGGACCTGCGGCGCGTGCCCGGACTCGGCCATCGCGTCGAGGGTGTCGCTCCACACGCCGGTCGCGTTCACGACCGCCGAGGCGCGGATGTCGAACTCCTCGCCGTCCGCGGCGACGCGCGCGCCGGTCACCCGCCCGGACGCGTCGGTCGTGATCCGCTCGACCTTCGTGCCGTTCAGCACGGTCGCGCCGAGCGCGGCGGCCGTCCGGACGATCGTCAGCGTCAGCCGGGCGTCGTCGGCGCGGCTGTCGAAGTACATCAGGCCACCGGTCAGGTGGTCGGCGCGCAGCGTCGGCGCGTGCGCGAGCACCTCGTTCACGGTCAGCCGCTGGTGCAGCCTCCCGATCCGCCAGCCGCCGAGCAGGTCGTAGGTCCACAGCAGGCCCTCGAACGCCTTGGCCAGCCGCGGGTCGAACACGCCGTCCTGCTTGAGCAGCGGGAACAGGAACGGCAGCCGGTGCACCAGGTGCGGCGCGTTCTTCCGGAACCGCTGCCGCTCCAGCAGCGAGTGCCGGACGAGCCCCAGGTTGCCCTGCTCGATGTAGCGCAGGCCGCCGTGCACCATCTTCGACGACTTGGACGAGGTGCCGGACGCGAAGTCGTCCTTCTCGACCAGCGCGACCCGCAGCCCGCGCGACACCGCGTCCAGCGCGGTGTAGGCGCCGGTCACGCCGCCGCCGACGACCAGCAGGTCGAAGCGTTCGTCGGCCAGCCGGCGCAGCGCGGACGCGCGGTCCAGCGCCAGCGGGCGGGCGCGGGTGGCCGCCGCCTTCCGGCTCGGCCTGCGGGCGGGCATGGTGATCACATTGACTCCTGGTGGTTCCGTGGTGCCGGGGGACGCTCGGGAGGCGCGTCAGCCGGTCTGCTGCTCGCCGCCCGGCCCGGCGAGGCGCGGGGCGAGGACGGCGCGCCACGCGGCCCGCCTCGCCTCCCGCTCCGCCGGGTCGAGCGAGGGTTCGAAGACGCGGCCGACCGGCTGCGCCTCCACGATGGTCTGGAGCGACGGCCAGAGGCCCTGCCGGGCCCCGGCCAGGTAGGCGGTGCCGCGCAGGCTCGCCGTCGCCGAGTCCGCGACGCGCTCCAGCGGCAGCCCGATCAGGTCGGCCTGGATCCGCATGAGCGTGTCGCTTCCGGCGACGCCGCCGCCGACGCGGATGCGGCGCAGCGGCGAGCCGGTGGTGGCGGTCACGCCGTCCACGAGGTCGCACACCGAGTGCGCGATGCCCTCCAGGACGGCCCGCGCCAGCTCGGCGCGCCCGGTCGCGAGGGTCAGGCCGGTCAGCGCGGCCGTCGCGTTGGGCCGCCACGCCGGGGTGCGGACCCCGGCGAGCGCGGGCACGAACCACGCGCCCGCGGACGACTCCGCCTTCGCGGCCAGCTCGCCGATCTCCGCCGGGGTCCGGAAGAACCGGAGGTCCTCGCAGAGCCAGCGCAGCGCCGAGCCGGTCGTGGAGCAGTACGCCTCCAGGCTGAACTGGGACGTGCCGCCCTCGCGCCGTCCGACCTGGGCGAGGACGCCGTCCACGCCGGGGACGGGCGGGAAGATCCCGGTGCCGGTCGCGGCGTCGGCGAACGTGCCCGTGCCGTACATGCACATGGCGTCGCCCGCGTCCAGGCCGCCGAGCGCGATCAGCGCCGCGTGCTGGTCGCCCATGGACGCCGCGACCGGCACGGCCAGCCCGAGCACGGACGCGTCGGTCACGCCCATGCCCTCGTCGTCGGCGCGCAGCTCGGGCAGCAGCTCGACCGGGAAGCCGAGCCGCTCGATCCAGCCGGTGTGCCAGGCGTGCTCGCGCAGCAGGTAGCCGCCGGTGGAGCAGGCGTTCGTGGCGGTCGTCGCGTAGACCCGGCCGCCGGTGAGGTTCCAGGCGAGCCAGGTGTCGACGGTGCCGAACAGCAGGCGGCCGTCCTTCGCGGCCTCAGCGACCCGCGGGTTCGCGGCGATCTGCCGCGCCGCCCACAGGAACGGCGAGCGGCTGCCGACCGGACGGCCCGTCCGGGCCAGCAGGTCGGCGTCCCACTCGGCCTCCAGCGCGAGCAGGTCGCCCGCGTGGCGGCGGTCCTGCCAGACGACGGCCGGGGTGAGCGGGCGGCCCGACTCGCGGTCCCAGAGCACGGCGGTCGCGCGCTGGGTGGACAGCGCGACGGCGGTGACCTCGGTCCCGTCGGCGTGCGCGGCGGCCAGGGCGTCCCGGCAGACCGCGAGGGTCGCGGTCCAGATCTCGGCGGCGTCCTGCTCGACCGAGTCGCGGTCCGGATGGTCCACGCCGATCGGGCGGTAGGCGACGTGCGCCACCGAGCCGTCCGGCCGGACGACCCCCGCCCGGGTCCCGGTGGTGCCCTCGTCGACGGCCAGCACGCCGGGCCGGCGGCCCGGTCCCGCGGTGGTGTGCGACGTCATCGGACCCCTCCTTCGTGGGGTGGGGCCGCCGGCCCCGGCTGGGCCGGCGGCGGTTCTCGAGCGAGCGGCTCTGAAGCGGGCGAGCAGCTCTGAAGGGCGGGCGAGCGGGCTCAGCGCGCGGCGGGCGCCGCGGCGGCGCCGCCGACGAGGGGCTGCTCGTCCTCGGCGGCGGCCCTGGTCGGCTCCCACTTGATCAGAAGGCAGGTAATGAGCCCGCTGAGCGGCACCACGGCGAGGACAAGAAAGGTGTGCCCGAGCCCGAGACCGTCCTTGATCTGCGGGAACAGGTACAGGCCGACGACGCTGCCGAAGCTGCCGATCATGCCGGTGACGCCGGTGCCGAGCGCGCGCACCTCGCTGCGGTAGGACAGCGCGGCGATCGACTTGCCGTTCGCGCCCGGCCCGGCGGAGTGCCCGAAGATGAACAGCACCGGCAGGATGAAGGCGAACCAGGTCGGCACGTGCCCGAAGGTGAGGCCCATGACGACGAGCACGACGAGCACGACCGCGAACCCCGCCGCCGAGCTGAGCCGCAGGCCCATCCGGCGGCCGGCGTAGGCCGACAGGAGCCCGCCCGCGATGCCGAACGCGTTGAAGGTCATCGAGCCGAGGGTGGCCTTCTCGAACGACTCCCCGAAGATCGCCAGGCTGATCACCGGCAGGTACCAGCCCACCGCGAAGTACTGCATGGCCTGGTCGAGCGAGATGACCGAGGACAGCACCGTCCGGCTCAGGTAGCGGCCCCGGAACAGCACCCCCGCCTGCCGGAACCCCACCGGCTTCGCCGCCGCAGGGGCGTCCGCCGGGTCCTCCGGCTCGCCCGCCTCGGCCTTGATCCCGTACAGCCGGTCCAGGTTCCGGACGGCGTCGGCGACGCGTCCCCGGGTGGCCAGCCACGACGGGCTCTCCACCAGGAACCTGAGCTGGAGGACGAACAGCGCCGCGGCGAACACGCCCGCCGACCCGACCGACCAGCGCCAGATGTCCGCGCCGGTGTCGAACTCGAAGAAGATCAGCGTCAGCGCGAGGTTCCCGGTCGAGGCGATGTACCAGACGCCCTGCCAGAGGTTCAGCCGTCCGCTCAGGCTCGCGGGGGTGTACTCGGCGAGCAGCGCCATCGCGACGGCGAAGTCGATGCCGTAGGCGACGCCGACCAGCACGCGACCGAACCAGACCGTCGTGAAGTCGCCCGCGAACGCGGCGAGCAGGGCGCCGCCGAGCGCGAACAGCTTGGCGGCGAGCAGCGGCGGGACGCGCCCGATCCGGCTGGCCAGCCAGCCGCCGACCGGGTTGAAGACGATGGCGAGCGCGGGCGCGGTCGCGGTCAGCAGGGACACCTGGTCGCTGCTCAGGTGCATCTGCTTGGTCATGGGCGCCAGGCCGGCGCTGAGCGCGGCGTTGGAGTAGGCGTCCAGGAAGAGGCCGCCGAACACGAGGATCCAGACCAGCCGGGCGCGCCCGGTGATCCTGCCGTGTCCGTCGATGAGCGCTGCGACGTCACGGACGCCGCGGACGAGGGGGTGGTGCGCCATACGACCTGCCTTCGGGGTCACTGCCCGTCGGGGGTACGTCAGCGCTGGGAGGGCACGGCGAAGCCACCGACAGGTGGTCTTCGTCTGTGCCTGTCAAACAATGCCCGAAGGCTAGGAAAGCGCGAACGCCCATGTCAAGCCCCAGTTACCTCCGAAACCGCCGCGAAACGTCCAGGCGAGCGGCGGACCCGGGGCCCGCAAGGGGCGGACCCGGGGCCCGCAAGGGGCGGGACCGGGGCCCGCAAGGGGCGCCGGAGACGGGCGCCCGGTGTTCTCGCGCCCCTCGCCCGAACCTCGGCGCCGCTGCGGCTCAGGCGAGCTTGAGGAGGAGGTCGGCGAGCGCGGCCGGTTCGGTGACCATGCAGTCGTGGCCGGTGTCGAGAGTCCAGACCTGAGGCGGGGTCCCGTCGGGCTCGACCTCGGGGAGCGGACGGCGGACGATCTTGGCGGGCCGGGGGCCGACGCAGTGGATGTGCGTGCGCGGGATCGCGTCCGCGGCCGGGTCGTCCATCCGCACCGGCCGGTCGAGGCAGCGGACCGGCTGGTCGGACAGCAGGCCGCGCAGCCACGCGACGTCCGCCGGGTCGGTGACGCCGAACAGGCCGAGCGGCGGGGGCAGTTCGGGCAGCGGCGGGACGCGCCAGCCGTCCACGGCCTGCTCGACCGCCTTCCGGGTCTCGGGCATCACGTCGATCACGGTCTCGCCGTCGACCGGGACCATCGCGTCGAGGAAGACGAGGCGGCCGATCCGGTCCGGGACGCGGTGGGCCGCGCCGGAGATCACCATCCCGCCGTAGCTGTGGCCGACCAGGACGACGCCGGACAGGTCGTTCCGGACGATCTCGTCCGCGATGTCGTCCACGTGGGTGTCGAGGCCGACGTCCGGGGACGCCAGGTGGGCGCGGTCGCCGAGCCCGGTCAGGGACGGCGCGAACACGCGGTGCCCGGCGTCCTCCAGCAGCGGGACGACCCGCTCCCAGGCCCGTCCGCCGTGCCAGGCGCCGTGCACCAGCAGGTATGTGGTCATGAAAGAACTCCCGAGTGTGCTCGTCCGCGACGGGGGCCGCGGCTCGGGCACCACGCTGCGTTCCGGGGCCCGCACCAGCCAGGACCCGGCCGATCCTGGGGGTGACAGGACCAGGCTCGCGGTACGGCCCGGCGCATACAGTGGAGCGGTGATCGGCGAACGGAACGCGCTGGGCGAGTACGTCCGGGCCCGCCGGGATCTCGTCACCCCGGACCAGGTGGGCCTGCCGGTGTCGGGGGTGCGGCGCGTCCCGGGGCTGCGGCGCGAGGAGGTCGCGCTGCTCGCCGGGATCAGCGCCGACTACTACCTGCGGCTGGAGCAGGGCCGCGACCGCAACCCGTCCCCGCAGGTGCTGGAGGCGATCGCCCGCGCGCTGCGGCTGGACGACGACGCGACCGCCTACCTGCTGAGCCTCGCCGCCGACCGTCCGAGACGCCGCCGTCCTCGCGCGGAGGACGTGCCCGAGGGCATGGTCAAGCTCGTCGCGACGCTGCCGCTTCCGGCGTTCGTCGAGAGCCGCCACCTCGACGTGCTGGCCGCCAACCCGCTGGCGACCGCGCTGTCACCGCGCCTCGCGGTCGGGGTGAACCGGCTGCGCGCCGCGTTCCTCGACCCCGCCGAGCGGACGCTCTACCCGGACTGGGAGAGGTCCGTCGCGAGCCTCGTCGCCGGGTTCCGCGAGACCGTCGGCACGGCGACCGACGACCCGCGCTTCGCCGAGCTCGTGGACGGGCTCGCCGAGGTCAGCCCCGACTTCGTCCGGCTCTGGGCGCGGCACGACGTGTCGGTCTGCGAGGGCGCGCCGGTCCGGCTGGACCACCCGCGCGTGGGCGGGCTCGTCCTCAACCGGGAACGGCTCGGCGTCAGCGGCGGGAGGGGCCAGAAACTCGTCATCTACCACCCCGATCCGGGCACCGACAGCGCCGCGAAACTGGCCCTGCTCACCGCCGCGGCCGCCGCCTGACCTCCACTTCCGGCAGGTTCAGTCGTCGCGGGCCTTGCTGGGCTGGACGCGCTTGGGCTCACCTTCCATCTTCGGGTAGTTGGGCGGGTAGGGGGCGTCGCCGAGGCCGTGGTCGTGCTCGTCGCGGTCGGCCATCTCCAGGAGGGGTTCTAGGGAGAAGGACGCGGCGTCCATGTCGGCGTGCGGGTCGCCGACCTTGGCGAAGCGCTCGGGCATGGTGGCGATGGTGAAGTCGTGCGGGTCGGCGTCGGGCAGCTCGTCCCAGGTCAGCGGGGCCGACACCGGCGCGTACGGCAGCGGGCGGACGCTGTAGGCGGACGCGATCGTCCGGTCGCGGGCGTTCTGGTTGAAGTCGATGAAGACCTGCTCGCCGCGCTCCTCCTTCCACCACCTGGTGGTGACCTCGGCGGGGACGCGCCGCTCGATCTCGCGTCCGAACGCGAGCGCGGCCCGCCTGACCTCGGTGAACGTCCAGCGCGGCTCGATCCGGACGTAGATGTGCACGCCGCCCTTGCCGGACGTCTTGACGTAGCCGGTGTAGCCGAGCTCGCCGAGCAGGTCGCGGGCCGGGCCGAGCGCGACCCGGACGGCGTCGGCGAAGTCGGTGCCGGGCTGCGGGTCGAGGTCGATGCGCAGCTCGTCCGGGTGGTCGACGTCGTCGCCGCGGACGGGCCAGGGGTGGAAGGTCAGCGTGCCGAGGTTCGCCGCCCACGCGATCGTGGCGACCTCGGTCGGCTTGACCTCGTCGGCGGACCGTCCGCTCGGAAAGGCGATCCGGGCGGTCTGCACCCATTCGGGCGCGCCCTTCGGGATGCGCTTCTGGTAGAACGCGTCGGACTTGCCCGCGCCGAACCCCGCCTGGCCGCGCGCGTAGTCCTCGCGGGTGGCCATCTTCGCGCCCTCGAACACGCCGCCCGGCCAGCGTTCGAGCGTCGTGGGACGGTCGCGCGTGGCGCGCAGGATGCCGTCCCCGACCGCGATGAAGTACTCCACGAGCTGCCGCTTGGTGTACCCGTGCTCCGGAAAGTAGACCTTGTCCGGATTGGATACCTTGACGAGCCGCTCTCCGACCGGGATCTCGATGTAAGGCGAGGCCATGACGGCACGCTAACCCACCCCTCCGACACTCCCCGGACCCGAGCCCCGACCTGCGGCGGAGCGGTTGCGTCGTTGACGCGCGTCCGCCCGGCGCGCGCGGACGGTTCAAGCATCCAACGGCGGACGGTTCAAGCGTCCAACGGCGGACGGGTCAGGTGTTCGACGGCGGCGGACTCAGGAGTTCAACAGCGGACGGGTCAGGCGTCCATCGGCGGGCCGGGCCGGTAGATGCGGACTTCGCCGTCGTAGCCGTCGTTTCCCGTGATGACGGCGGCGGCGAACATCGTGCCGTCGGGCGACCAGGACCGTCCGGCCACGTAGTAGCCGCCGGAGCGGCAGCGCATGAGCAGCGCCCCGTCCGAGACCCGCCACAGGTCGAGCCGGTCGCGCTCGCCGACGCCGTCCGCCCCGCTGAAGGTCGTCAGGTACGCCCCGTCCGGCCGGACGGCCAGACCGCTCGCGCCCTCGACACCGGTGAGGGTGCGCAGCAGGGTCCCGCTCTCCGGATCGACGGCGTGGATCTCGGTTCCCCCGCCGACGAACATCCGCGTCTCGTCCCCGGTGAACGAGATGCCCGAGGCCCAGCCGGGGACGTGCACCCGCCGCGGCCCGGCGTCCCGGGTCAGCAGATGGACCGTGCCGCCGGACGAGCCGTCCGCCCGGTATCTCCCGGTGCGCGAGCGGTACTCGCGCGGCTGCGGATCGATCGGGACGGTCGCGCCGGTGCGGAGGTCGTACGCCTCGACCGCCGCCTCGTCGTCCAGGTCGCCGCCGCCCTCGATGACGCGCTTGGTGATCACGTGGCGCCCCGGCACCCACTGGATGTCCTGGCCCCACAGCGGGCTGTCGGAGACGCGCGCCTGCTCGCTCCAGTCGGCGGTGCGGAACACCACCAGCTCGCACTCCTGGCTGGTGACCGCGAGGTACTCGCCGTCGTCCGAGAACGCCAGGTCGCTGGGCGTGCCCGCATCGTAGGCGCCGTCGAAGGGTTCGAGGACCACCGCGGGCGTGCGCAGGTCGAGAACGGTCGGCGCGTCCGCTTCGAGTACCTGGTCGGCTTCCAGCGGGTACGCCGCGCTGCCCCACGCCAGCCCGGGAACCAGCGGGTCGAGGAGCCGGGCGTCGGTGACCTCGACGTCGAAGTCCCCCTGGACGAGGCGTTCCTCGTCGGCCCACCGGCCGCCGCGGTCGTAGTAGAAGTCCATGAGGCCGGACCAGTCGCTCACCGGATCGTTACGGGCGGCGACCCGCACGACCCGCCGCACGTACCGGTGGGCGTATGTCTCGACCCAGTTTCGGTCGAGGCGCTGCTCGGTGGTGACGTCCCGCAGCGCGTTCGGCGCCGTCCCGCCGTCCGCGTGACGGGCCGCCTCCCACAGAAACTGGAAGAACAGGCTCGGGTCGTCGGACAGCGGCGCATGGGTGCGCGAGCCCGTGTCGTAGTACACGACGAAGACCCGGAACCGGACCCGCGCCTCGTCCGGCCTGACATCGAGAACGCGCACGCCGTACAGATCGGTGGACATCGCAACCTTCCGGAAGAGAGGGTGACGCGGCGGCCGGATGCCCGCCCGAGCCGCCGCACCCGGTCAGCATCGCCAGGAGCGTTCCGGCACGTCAGTTCACGAAGAAGCTGTCGTGGCGGACGAACCATTCGGCGCGTTCGGCGTCGGTGAGGTCGCCGATCTCGGAGATGTCCTCGAAGTAGCGCTCGCGCGGGGCGCCCGGCGCGAAGATCATCAGCATGGACGCGGGCTCGCCGGACTCGTTGCGGAAGGCGTGCAGCCCGCCCGGCGGGACGTACAGGAAGTCGCCGGACGTGGCGGTGATCCACTTGTCGCCGTCGTGGACGCGCATCTCGCCGGACAGGATGAAGAACGACTCCGACATGGCCTTGTGGAAGTGCATGCCCGGGCCGCCGGGCTCGGGGCCCATGTCGACGCGGTAGAGGCCGTAGTCGCCGTCCGTGGACTGCTGGGTGGCGAGGTAGCGGTAGTCGGTTCCGGTGCCCTCGCCGCCGGCGGGCGCGGCGTGGAAGTCGGGGGCGCTGTCGGCGCGGCGGAAGGTGGCGCTGAGCTCGCCGGTCTCGCGCTGGTAGCGGGGTGCGGGGTAGTCGGGAACGAACAGGGACATCGCAGACCTCCAAGATCACAAGTACCGCGAGACTCTGCCCTGCTATTCTCTTACTGTCAAGTCTCTTACCAGTGTACTAATTGGAGGCAGGATGGCGGACGCCGTCGACGCGGTGCTGGAGCTGTGGCGCGCCGAACGTCCCGACCTGGACCCCTGGCCGACCGGCATCGTGGGACGGATCGGGCGGCTGGCCCGCGTGCTGGACCGCGAGCAGCGCGCCTACCTGGCCGAACACGACCTGGAGGTGTGGGAGTTCGACGTCCTGGCGACCCTGCGCCGCTCCGGCCCGCCCTACGAGCTGACGGCCGGCGCACTGATCAAGGCGGCCCTCGTCAGCTCCGGCGCGATCACCAAGCGGATGGACCGGCTGGAGAAGCGCGGCCTGATCGAACGCATCCGCGACGACGCCGACCGCCGCTCCGTCAAGGCCCGCCTCACCCCGCGCGGCCACGAGGTCGTGGACGAGGTCTTCCCCGCCCACATCCGCCAAGGCGAACGCCTCCTCGCGTCCCTTCCCCCGGAAGAACGCGACCACCTGGCCGCCACCCTCCGCGGCCTGCTGGAAGCCCTCGGAGACACGTCCCTGGACTGACCAAGCAACCCAACGGGAACGGGAGCGCCCAGAGCGCCACAGCGGTCGACAACTTCTTCCTCGACGTCCGGCTACGTCATCTGGACGGAGCTGAAACTTCGCCCCTACTGGAACGCCCCCACGGGTTCGCCACATCCTCGCCTACCTCGAAGCATGACCCCGGATGAGATGCCAGAACAGGTCAGCAGCAGAGGAGGGATGGTCAAGAAGGCATGGATCGCAGTAGATCATGAAGGACATGATTCACCGGTCCAAGGACAGACATCTGGATCGAAATCTCTTTGGAGATAGTCTTTGATAAACCGCCCATTGATGCCATATCCAGGATTTATCCAACGGGAAATGGTAAGAATCGAAACTCGGCGGGCGCCCACGCGACGCAGTGCTAGCGCAGCGGACTGAGAGTGACCGCCCGCAGCCCAGGTGTCGTCCAGGAGCAATACGTGAGAATCACGTGCAAGCTGCCGTTCCGCCCGGAAGTGATCAGCGTTGAGTGCGCGTGGCTCCTTCACCCCGGCCGCCGCCCTCAGTCCCACTTCACCCAGTCCGCCAGCGATGATTTCAGCATACCTTCTAAAAGGATGTACGCCCGGCTTGGCCGGAAGCGAAGGAACGCATGCCCAATGCGTGATCGAAGCTTGAATTCTCCGCTCACAGCACTGACGGTGCATGCTAGCGATAACCGCCAGAGCCGCCATGGTCGCTGCATGCTCAGGCACCCTGATCTGGCTCTTATATTGCCGCATCAGGTATCCCGATTGCTGCCCACCCAGTGCATAAGTTACCGAGCAGACAAGGTCAGCGACCCCTGGAACCTGCCGGTGCGCCGAGCACCTATCACAGTAGGGACCTGAAGGCCACGGGGTACTACAGACACGGCATGTCACCCCTTCCATGCGAACAGGATTTTTCAGGAAGCCGCCCGCATGAGAGACCAGGGTATTTTTTAGCTGCGCGAGGGTTAGCGGCGAATACGAGGTCAAGTCGAAGCCAGCCTTTGAAGAGCACCGCCGACAGCGTCGTGTGTTTTGATGAGACCGTCAACAGCATCCATGACGTCATCCAGGCCAGTCGCGACTCGGACACCTGGACGACCCACCAGTGCCTTAGCCCACTCATTCCGCTCGACCACGAGATCAGTAAGGATCACCGGTCGCCCATGTTCGATCGCCTTTCTGGCCTGATAGCGAGTACCGCTAGCCTCTCCTGCCTCTACGACGACCGTGGCAATCCCATAACCGGACATCGTCTCGTTCCTCCGCAAAAACGTGTGCTTCTGAGGAGGAGCATCCGGCCAAAACTGAGATAGCAGCAGTCCAGCCATGGATATCTCGTAATGTAGATCGCGATTGGCGGCAGGATAAGACTTATTAATTCCCGTGCCGATTACCGCCACCGTGCGACCGCCCGAGTCCAACGCGGAGCGATGTGCTGCAGTATCGATCCCCTGGGCCAGGCCCGCGATGACCGTAATGTTCCGCCGGACGAGTTCACGCGCGACAGCCGTAGCAATTTCGACGCCTCGCGCTGAAGCAGCACGGGAGCCGACTACCGAAACTCCCCTGTCATCAGGGATCAGAGTTCCGCGTGCGAATAGGATTGGCGGAGCCTGGTGGATGCTCCTCAACCTCTTCGGATAATCGTGGTCCAGTACCGTGATTATTCGTATGCCTTGATCCAGCCACGATCGGAAGTCCGCCGCAGCACTCTGTAGAGGATCATCATGCCCCGGAGCGTCCACGAGCGTCGCCGGCACCAGGTCCTGCCAGACCCGGACAGCACTTCCGGCTTCCAGCACCTTGGCCGTGATCTCCTGCCAGCTCACGCCGTCCGGCTGGGTCTGGAGGAGAGCCACCAGAGCAGTCGTTTCTTCAAGGTCACCGACAGGCACGTCTCCAGGATACGGGCTACTTCTCTCGCGATCCAAGATCCACCCCTGCTTACTCGAACGTTTGTTCTACGTACTCGAGACTCTAGACTGCCCTACCGACAGGTTGAAGCCTAGGGATATCAGGGAACACGTGCAGTAGCCTGACCAAAACGTTCTGCATGGCTGCAGGGTCACGGCATCGCCAGGTGAACCTGGGAGCGGCTTTGTCCGGTCATAGAGACTGTCATGACCGTACATGTACCGAGCGACGCCGGGTAGGGCATTGACGCCAGGTCGGCGACAGCACTGCGCCCCCTCGCACAGGAACCACTTTCCCTCCGCTCGGCAAGCCTCGCCGTCTGGTCACAGAACAGTCAAACAGCGCGATCTGCCACATCTGCTCTGGCAAGGTAAAAAACCAACAACAGTGCCTCCACTATCGTAGTTTTCAGCCCGGCACGCTCTGTGATTTACCTATAGGTATTGCAGGTTGACTACTGTGTGCGGCGTAAGACGTCACAGCTACCGCAGTTGCATCGCTCCCAGCCGAGGTAGCACGACCCTGAGACGAGACCGCGCGAGCATGATGTCGACATCCGGCACTCGTGCGGTGACGGCAACGAGGAGATGCACAACGTTCGGCTGCCCTGAAGGAGGGCGGGCATCCGGACATGCCGAACTTCGACAGCGTCCCGGCGTCGCTGATGAGCATGTCGGCCTCGAGACGGCCGGAGAGCATGCCTTGGTGACCGCGTGAACAGCGTCCGCCCAGCGCCTTCGACCGCCGGGCCCGTTAGTCGTGCCCGCGCCGACCGCGCTCCTGGTTCTCCCCTAGCCTGCAAACATGATCACCTGCGTCGTCGACTACCAGATCGACCCGAGCAAGATCGAGGATTTCGAGCGCTTCGCCCAAGCCTGGATGGAACTGGTGGAACGGCACGGCGGCGTCCACCACGGGTACTTCCTGCCGGCCGAGGGCGCCAGCGACGAGGCCCGCGCGCTGTTCAGCTTCGACAGCCTCGCGGCCTACGAGCAGTACCGGTCCCTGTTCGGCTCCGACCCCGACTTCATCGCCGCCGACCGGATCCGCGACGAGAGCGGCTGCGTCATCCGCTACCGCCGCACCTTCATGCGCCCCCTCCTACCCGACCGCGCGCACTCATGACCACATCAACCGCGCAAGCCCAGGGCCACGAGCGCGATGGACGGTTCCCGTAACTACCGTTTCGGCCGGAGCGCACGAACCGATTCCGGTCGGGCCGGGGCTTCGCCGGTCAAGACGGGTCGGCTCGCAAGTCGGCGAGCCGCGACGAGACCCGGCACTGCGGGTCAGAGTGCGGGCGGGACCGTGCGGCGGGTGGCGCGGAGGACAACCGGAAGGACGGCGAAGGGCACCAGCGGGATGATTCCGCAGGCCGCGAAGGTCAGGAGCCCGGCCGACCAGCCCGCCCGGCGCCGGAGGGTGAAGGCCGCCCGCAGGTAGAACACGTAACACACCAACATCGGGATCAGCAGGATCAGGGCCAGGTAGATATTGATGACGAGGAGTATCAGCAACCACCAGCCGGAGAAGACGCCGAGCGTGATGGAGGCCGCTTGGAAGCGGTTGACGGCGGCCTTCACTTGCGGCGGGTAACGCTCGATCGACGGCCTCGGCGCGGCGAACGGGGCGGGCAGTGCGGCGCCGTGGACCGGAGGGCCGGCCGGTGCGCCGGGGGCCGGGTGGGTGCTGGCCGCTTGTGGAGGCGGCAGCGTCCCGAGGGAGGGAGGACGGGCCGGATCACCGGAAGGGGACGGCACCGCGCGTTCGGTGATCATGGTCTGCACGTTGGGCGGCGGCCAGGAGCCTCCGGCGTCGGCGAGGGCGGCGAGCAACTGCGGCGGGGTGGGGCGTCGGGCGGGATCTTTCGACAGGCAGGCGGTGATGAGAGGGCGCAGGGACGGGTCGAGGGCACTGAGGTCGGGCTGCTCGTGGACGATCCGGTAGGTCAGCGCCTCGACCGGGCCTTCACCGAAGGGACGCACGCCCGCGGCCTGGGCCATGACCATGCCGAAGGCGAAGACGTCGCAAGCGGACGTGATGGAGGCGCCGACGAGCTGTTCGGGGGCCATGAAGCCGGGGGTGCCGACCCGTGCGGTGGCGGCGGACGCGTCGGCGGCGCGGGCGATGCCGAAGTCGATGACCCGCGGCCCGTCGTCGGCGAGCAGGATGTTGGTGGGTTTGAGGTCGCGGTGGATCACTCCGGCGGCGTGGATGGCCTCCAGCGCCTCGGCCAGGCCAGCGCCGAGCACCCGCAGGGAGCCCGGGGGCAGCGGTCCGTGGGCGGCGATCGCCGCGCCCAGTGACGGGCCGGGCACGTAGGCCGTCACCAGCCAGGGGGTTTCGGCGTCGGGGTCGGCGTCGACGACGGGCGCGGTGTGGAAGCCCCCGACCCGCTGGGCCGACTCGACCTCCTGCCGGAACCGCCGCCGGAACTCCGGATCGGCGGCGTGGCCGGGATGGATCAGCTTGACGGCCACGGCGCGTCCGCCGGGCGACCGTCCGAAGAAGACCTCGCCCATGCCACCGCTGCCGAGCCTGCCTGACAGCGTGTAGCGACCCACGACCTGCGGATCCTCTGGACGCAACGTCTCCATAGCCCGCTCTCCTCGGCAGAGACCACCCGCCACGGGATCATAGAGGCTCATAGGCGACACACCCCGCATCATCGCCAACCGCGCATACTCTCGGCGGATTACTTCGGTACCTCCGGGGGGCTACGAACGGCACCAGCACGTCTTACATCCACGAGCCGATTCGCAACGGAGCCGCGGAATCTAGCGTCGCTCCCATGAAACGCAATCGCCGTATCAGCGCTGTCGCGGCGCTGGCGCTCGCCGCCCTCGCCACCGGAACCGGCACCGGGTTCGCCGCCACGGCCACCCCGTCGGCCACGCACGCGTTCGACACCGCACCGTTCACGGCCACCGCGCCCACGCGATCCTTCCAAGGCTCGCTCCCCGCGCCGACCGGCCCGTACGCCGCCGGGGAGGACGTCATCCACCTCACCGACGCGAGCCGTCCCGACCCGTGGGTGCCGTCATCCGGCCCCCGCCAACTGACCGTCACGATGGTCTACCCGGCCGTCCCCGGGACCGGGACTCCGGCCCCTTACATGACTCTCGCCGAGGCGGCCGGATCCATCCAGCACCGGAAGTTGCCGGCGAGCTCCGGCGTCACCGCGCAGAACCTTTCCAGCGTCACCACTCACGCCTTCGACGGCGCGCGGCCGCAGCGCGGCAAGTATCCGCTGGTGGTCCTGTCACCCGCGTACGAGAACCCGCGCATGGTGCTCACCTCGCTCGCGACCGACCTGGCCAGTCACGGCTACGTCGTCGCGCTCGTCGGCCACACTTACGAGGACAGCGGCGAGACGCTGGCGGACGGTCGGACGCCGCCGTGCGCGATCTGCGATGACCCGGCGCTCGACTTCGACTCCGTCGCCGCCGGCCGCGCGCTGGACGTGTCCTTCGTGATCGACCGGTTGACGCACGGCACTACCGCGTGGCGCCTGGCCCACCTCATCGACAAGCACGAGATCGGCATGGCCGGACACTCCCTCGGCGGAGCGGCGGCCGCCGCCACGATGATCACCGACCCGCGAGTACGGGCCGGAGTGAACATGGACGGCTCCTTCCACCCGGCCCCGAGGCCCGGCCAGCTCAACCGGCCGTTCCTCATGCTGGGCGCGGCCGGCAACCACCCGTCCGGCGGCCACGACACCACGTGGGAGCAGACATGGGCCGCCCTCGGCGGCTACAAGAAGTGGCTGACGGTCGCCGGCGCCGACCACTTCAGCTTCAGCGACCTGCCCGTGCTCCTGAAGGAGGCCGGGTTCCCGACGCCGCCCCTGGCCCCGAAACGCGGCATCGCCCTCACGCGCGAGTACGTGACGGCGTTCTTCGACCAGACTCTGAAGGGAACTCACAGCACCTTGCTGGACGGGCCTTCGCCCGAAAACCCGGAAGTGCTCTTCCAGCACTAGGCCGTGTCCGGCGGGTCATGTGGTCGCCTTGTGCGGCCCGGCCGTTCCCTCTGCGGCTTCCCCCCGGTGGTCGGCCGTAGGGTGTCGGCTGTGACAGGTCACCGCATGCCCGCCGCAGAGGTTTCAGTCTCCGTTGGGCTGGTACGGCGTCTGCTCGATGAGCAGCACCCCGATCTGGCGAACCTGCCGGTCGAGGTTCTGGCCAGCGGCTGGGACAACCTCGTGTGCCGGCTCGGCCCGGAGTTCCTCGTCCGGTTGCCGCGGCGTGCCGTGGCGGCCGAGCTCGTCGCACATGAGCAGCAATGGTTGCCGCAGTTGGCCGACCGCCTGCCGTTGCCCGTGCCCGCACCGGTGCGTGTCGGACGGCCGACGGCTCAGTACCCGTGGTCTTGGAGCGTGGTGCCGTTTCTGCCGGGCCGGATCGCGACGCGGTCAGAGCCCGACGACCTCTGGTCGGCCGCGGCGACTCTCGGTACTTTCCTGGACGCGCTGCACACCCCGGCTCCTTCGCAGGCGCCGGTCAATCCGTTTCGCGGGATTCCGCTTGCCGGACGCGCCGAGGGTGTCCTGAAGGCACTGGCGCACGTCGCCCCGGCTGACCGCGCCGCCGCGCTGCGGGTCTGGAAGACGGCTGTCGCCACGCCCGCTTGGGACGGGCCGCCGGTGTGGCTGCACGGGGATCTGCACCCGGCCAACATTCTGGTCCACCGAGGCCGCATCAGCGCCGTGATCGACTTCGGCGACCTCACCCGCGGCGATCCCGCCACCGACCTTTCCGTAGCCTGGATGCTGTTCACGGCGCAGCAGCGCATTGCCCTGCGACAGGCGTACGGCCACGCGGACGACGCGACATGGGAGCGGGCCCGCGGGTGGGCGCTCGCCCTGTCCCTGGTCTTCCTGACGCGCTCAGCGGATAACCCGCTGATGCGCGGCATCGGCGAGCGCACCTTCCGCGCGGTGCTGGAATAGCCCGAGTCCCTCGTGGGCGCGATGCTGCCGCGGGAAGGACCTCCGCTTGGGAATCTTCGGTGCCCGGCCCGGTGCTCCGGCCGCGTGTCGGCAGGCCCGGCAGGAGTCACACCACCGCCCGCCCCGATGCGCTGGAAGCCACGCCAACCCCCGAAGGATCAACGCGGTGCCGGACCAGATCCACCAGCACAGCGAACTCGGACGCCGTGATGGTGAGGTGACCGTCCCCGGGAGCCTTGCTGTCTCGAACACCGACTTCGCCACGGTCGAGGGCCCCTAGCTCGACGCAGGAACCTTCGTAGTCGTTGCTGTGGTCGCTCTTACGCCAAGTGATCATCACTTGGCCTCCCGTCGTCAGCGGGTGACCGCATCCATGTCGTCTCGCCGGATATGACCCAGCAGGAACTTCAGCTCAGCCACCGGGACGCTGAGGTACCCGGCAGCGGGGGCCTTGCTGTCCCGGAGACCAACCCTGCTCATCCCCAGCTCGGCTAGTTCGACACAGTTAGCGCCACCAGCATCGCTGTAGGAGGACCTGCGCCAAGCAAACAACACTTGCCCTCCGCCGTCAGACACGGGCGATGTTCATGCTGTCACCCCGGATGCGCGCCAGCAGCGCCCTCAGCCCATCGGCGGGGACGGTGAGGTGCCCCGCGCGGGGTGCCTTGCTGTCGCGGATGCCCAGAACGCCGGCCTCAAGGACGCCGAGTTCCACGCATGCGCCGTTGACGCTGCCTTCGCTATAGCTGCTCTTCCGCCAACGAGCCATCAGAACTCCTTCAGGGTCCCGCGGAGGCGATGCAACGTGGCCTGCTTCGACTCGGCCACGTCACCAATCCGGCGAAACCATACTTCATACTGGCCGATCTCCGAAGGATCCGTTATGAGCCGCCCGGGTCCCACTGTCTCCGTGTATGGCACGACCTCGCCTCCCACTGTATACAGATCAAACGAACCATCTCGCCCCACATGGCCTCCGGCCGTACGCGGTACTGTGCGGATCACCCAGGTGGGTGAAGACGCCAGTTTCAGCAGATGCGCAAGCTGAGCCCTGTGAACCTCTCGGTCGCCCACTTGATGCTCCAGCGCGTCTTGGTCGATAAGCGCCCACACAAGCGGCGGCGTTGCGCGCTTCAAAGTCTCCTGGCGCTTCATCCGCGCCTGGACGGCTTCCGCCACGTCCTGCCGTCCCGCCTCAGCGAGCGCTGCGCGGGCGTAGGCCTCTGTCTGGGCCAGCACGGGCACCCATCCAAGTGACCAGACGCGGATGTGAAGCGCGGTGAACTCAGTCGCGTCCCGCTCGGCTCCCCACTCTGATTTGTGGCGTGACCTGGCCAGCTTGATGATCCGCGTAAAGTGGCCACTCGTCTCCCACGCTCTGTCGATCTTCTTCGCGTCCTCCAACTGAAGCCTGGATTCACCGGCCTCGATTTTCGAGATCAAGGAACGGTGCTTCCCGATGAGCTCCGCCACCTCGCGGGTCGAGGCTCCACGCACCGTCCTGAATTGCAGCAGGTCAAGGGCCGCCCAGTCGAACATGTCGTGGTCAGGGTCGAGAGCGCGACCGGATGTGGGCATCTCGTCTCCTTCCGACGCCGCTGTGAATCTGGTGAGTTCACCTGGTCAACGCACACCCTGCGGGGTCAACCTGTGACTCTCGGCACATCCTTCCTCGTCAGGAGAGCACATGGGTCCGGTTTCGAGTGTTCGCGCCGCTTTCTTGTTCGATGAGTCGCTGGCGCCGGAGGAGGTGTCGGTGGGGCTGGCGCGGAAGGGGGTGTGAGGTGATCCACTCCCTCGACGACCTCGACGAACTCCCCTGCGACGACCTCATCGGCGGTGGGGGCTCGGCATCGTCCAATCCCTTTCCGTCGCCCAGGAGATTCGCGCCACCGAACCCCACGGCAAGTGGGTCAGCGCCCTCATCCCCCGCTAGCGGACGGGATCACCACGCGATGATGCGCATCGATCCGCCGGCTTACGTCCTCGGGGTGGCCGGGTGCCTGCCGCTCGACACCTCCTCGAGCAACCCCGCCGACTACCTGCCGCAGATCTTCGTCTACGCCGTGCCGTCCGAGCCCTCGTTCATGCCGGACGCGGCGGAGGCCTTGGAGGCGCTTCTCGACCATCCTCGGGTGCGGCGCGGTATGATCGTCACGGTCAGTGAACCGGACGAGCTGCCCGTTGGGGCGTCCGTCGGTGGAAGAGACTCGCTGGTCATCCGGCATCGGGAGTATCGGGAACGGCATCCGGTGCCGGCCGCGCTGGTCTCGGCCATGCTGGCGCAGCGGCGGTTCATGATCACGCTGATCGGGCGGCCGTGGCCGTTCGACGCGTCGCGGAGGCGGGAGGCGGCTCTGATCGCCGCGTTCCTCAACGATCCTCGGACGCGTCCCAGGGCCGGGCTGATTGTCCCGATGACACGCGAAGTACGCCGTCCGCCCAGGGCGAACGGGCTCGGAATCCGCGCTGAACGCGGCTCACAGCTCGGCTCGATAGGCCTCCAGGCGATCGGCGAGTTCCTTCGGGTGGCCGAGCATCGGCATGTGGTCGCCGGGCATCTCGTCCGGGACGATGCCCAGGCGCTCACGGACGACGCGGCGCATGAACTCGGCCGGGAAGAACAGGTCGTCGCGGGTGAGCAGGAAGCGGGTCGGGACGTCCGGCAGAGCAGGCAGGGGCCACGGTTTCTCCATCGGGGTGCCCGACTGGCCTCGTTCGTACTTCGCGGCCTCGGCGACCACCTCGGGCGGGGTGTCGTTGTAGAAGAGATCCACGGCGTCGCCGGGTTCTCGGCCGTCGCGCTCGTCCTGCTCGCGCCGTGCCTGCTCGTAGCCGGTGTTGGCCCACCACTCGCCCGGGGCCTCGCCCGGCTTCGGGATCATCGCCTGGAGCAGGACCAGCAGATCGACCGGGACGCGCTCGCACAACAGGGTCGCCGTGAAGCCACCGAGGGAATGCGCCACCACGATCAGGTCGCGCCGATCCCCGATGGCGTCCACGGCCGCCTGCGCGTATTCGGCCAGGCCCGCCGAGTCGTCCTCACACGGCAGATCGACCGCGACGACGTCCTGCCCCCGTGCGCGGAGTTCGTCCTCAAGCAAATGCCAGTAACCCGGCGCGGACGCGGCGCCCGGTATCAGCACATATGTGGCCACTCTCGACGCCTCCTCGAATCCCGACAGCCTCGTTCACGGACGCTACTCAGGGCCTGCGACAGTTCTGCCGCTGCCGGGGCCCGCGATCAACGCGTCCATCTGCCCCAGAAGACGATCGTCGGCGACCACGTGCGTCGATGCCTCGCGATGTCCTACCCGCGGGTCGCGTTCGGCTGCGAACATCGTCCGGGCCGTGGACGTCCCGAAGGCGGGACACCGAAGCCGCGCGTTCGTCGCCGCCGAACTCGCCCGGTCCCCGGTGTGACCGGGACGTCCCCCGCGCCCTCAGCACGGGCGCGGACGCGAGGTAACGTCGGGGTATGGAGAAGATCCGCAAGTCCGAGGACGAGTGGCGGGCCGTCCTCAAGCCCGAGGAGTTCCGGGTGCTCCGCGAGGCGGGCACCGAGGCCCCGTTCACCGGCGAGTACACCGACACCAAGACCGTCGGGGTCTACCGCTGCCGCGCCTGCGGGGCCGAGCTGTTCCGCTCCGAGACGAAGTTCGACTCGCACTGCGGCTGGCCGTCGTTCTTCGCGCCCGCGGACAGCGACGCCGTGACGCTCACCGAGGACCGCTCGCTCGGCATGGTCCGCGTCGAGGTGCGCTGCGCGACCTGCGACTCGCACCTCGGGCACGTCTTCCACGGCGAGGGCTACGACACGCCGACGGACGACCGCTACTGCATCAACTCGATCAGCCTCACGCTGGAGCCCGCCGAATAGGCCTCAGCGCCCCGGCGCGCAAAGCATCGTCCGGCCCGTCCCGAAGGACGGGCCGGACGCATGTGGCAGGGCAGGGACGAACTCCCGGCTACGGGAGGGCCGCGATGAGTTCGGTGACCGGCTTGCGGCGGCCCGTGTAGAACGGGACCTCCTCGCGGGTGTGGCGGCGGGCCTCCGCGCCGCGCAGGTGGCGCATCAGGTCGACGATGCGGTGCAGCTCGTCCGCCTCGAACGCCAGCATCCACTCGTAGTCGCCGAGCGCGAACGACGACACCGTGTTGGCGCGGACGTCCGGGTAGCCGCGCGCCATGCGGCCGTGCTCGGCGAGCATCGCGCGGCGCTCCTCGTCCGGAAGCAGGTACCACTCGTAGGACCGGACGAACGGGTACACGCAGACGTACGCGCGCGCCTCCTCCTCGGCGAGGAACGCCGGGATGTGGCTCTTGTTGAACTCGGCGGGCCGGTGCAGCGCCATCTGCGACCAGACCGGCTCGCTGGCGCGGCCGAGCGCGGTGCGCCGGAACCGGGAGTAGACCTCCTGCAGGTCGTCGGAGGACGGCGCGTGCCACCAGAACATGTAGTCGGCGTCCGCGCGCAGCCCGGCCACGTCGTACAGGCCGCGGGTCACCACGTCCTTCTCGGCGGCCTGGTCGAGCAGGTCCTGCACCTCGACCGCGTCCTTCTCGGCCACCTCGCCCGGCCGGGACACCCGGAACACCGACCACATGGTGTACCGGATCACCTGGTTAAGGTCGCGCGCCTTCGGCTTCGCGGGCTTGTCCGTCATTGGTCTCTCCCCGACTCTCCAGATACTCCAGTATGCGTCCGGCGGCGGACCGCGCGTTCGCGATGACCGCCGGGACGCCGAGGCCGTCGTAGGCGGCGCCCGCCACGGCCAGTCCCGGCTGCGCCGCGACGGCCGAGCGGATCCGCGCCACCCGGTCGGCGTGTCCCACGTCGTACTGCGGCAGCGCCCCGCCCCAGCGGGTGATCCGCGCGTCCACGGGCAGCTCGGCGACGCCGCAGGTCACCGACAGCTCGGTCATCGCGGCGGCCTTCAGCTCGTCGTCGGACCGCTGGAGCGCGTGCTCCTCGCCGATCCGTCCGATGGACGCCCGCGCGACGATGGTCCCGGGATCGCGCTCGCGCAGGTGCGGCCACTTCACCGAGCTGAACGTGACGGCCTTGACCTGCCGCTCCTCGACGGCCGGGACGAGGTAGCCGCTGCCGTGCGGGACGCGGCGGAACGCCGTGGCCGGGTAGGCGAGCGTGACGATCGCCATGGACGCGGTCTCGATCCGCTCCAGCTCGCGCGCCGCGGCCGGGACCTCGCCGGCCAGCAGCCGCGCGGCGGGCGGGGCGGGGCAGGCGATCACGACCGCGTCGGCGTCCAGCGCCTCGGGGTCGCGGGCCGAGCCGATCGTGAGCCGCCAGCCGCGGGTCGTGCGGCGCAGCTCGCGGACGGTCGCGGCGGTGCGGATCTCGCCGCCCGCGGCGGTCACGGCGTCCGCGATCAGGTGCGGAAGGGTGCCGAGGCCGGTGTTGAGGGTCGCGAAGACCGGGCCGGGGTCGGCGGGCGCCTTGGCGCGGATCCCCCGCACGGCGTTGATCAGCGAGCGGTGGCCGCGCGCGGCGGCGGCGACGGCGGGCAGCGTTGACTCGAACGACAGGCGGTCGGCGCGTCCGGCGTAGACGCCGCCGAGCAGCGGCTCGACCAGGCGGTCCACGACCTCGGCGCCCATCCGCGCGCCGATGAAGTCGGCGACCGACACGTCGTCCCCGCGCGGCGTCGCCGGCAGGACGAGGTCGAGCGGCACGCGGGCGAGCCCGGCCGGCGACAGCACCTGCGCCGCGGCGAGCGCGCGCAGGTCCGACGGGACGCCCATGACCTGCCCGGACGGCAGCGGGCGCAGCGCGCCGTGGCTCAGGATCGCGGCCGAGGTCGTGCCGGGATGCACCAGCGCGCCGCCGTGGCCGAGCTCGCGGACCAGGTCCACGGCCTCGGGACGGCGGGCCAGCATCGCCTCCGCGCCCTCGTCCACCGGCAGCCCGGCGACCTCGCTGACCTGGAGCTTGCCGCCGATCTTCGGCGAGCCCTCCAGCAGGGTGACGCGCGCGCCCCCCTGAGCCAGCCGCAGCGCGGCCACCAGTCCCGCGACTCCGCCGCCGACGACCGCCACGCGTGGGGTGGTGGGGTTGGCGCTCATGCCTCCACTTTCCCAGACGCCCCCGGAGATCCGTCCCAGGGGTGGCCTTTGCCGCCGCGTGCGGGGGCCGCGCGGACGGCCAAGACGCGGGCGTGTGCGGTCCGCCTGGGGCACGCGCGGGCGGCCGTGATGCGGGCGCGTCCGGACTGTGTCGGTATCGCTATCGGGCGGGCGGAACAGTGCGACAGATCACACCATCCCAGTCATATGAGATCTCTCGCACGCACGACGAAGACCCCACGACTCGTGATCTGCGCGATCCTCCTGTTCCTGCTGGCCGCCTGCTCGGGGGCGGGCGGCTCGAACGCCTCCCGCGGCCGTGCCGCCGGCGCGCCCCAGGCCGGCGCGCCCCAGGCCGGCTCGCCGGGGCGGGCGCAGGGCAACGGCGCCGCCGCCGCTCCGAAGCAGGCGGCCCAGGCCCGCGCCGTGGTCTTCACCGCCGACCTCCGCGTCCGGACGCCGGACGTGAACGCCGCCGCGTCCCGCGCCAAGCAGCTCGCCGCGTCCGTGGGCGGCTACGTCGACTCCGAGAACGGGACGTCCGAGCCGGTGCCGTCCGAGACGCTCGTGCTGAAGATCCCGTCCGCGAAGTTCGCGCCGACGCTGGACCAGCTCGCGTCCCAGCTCGGCACGCGGCTCTCGCTGCGGCAGCAGGCGCAGGACCAGACCGGCGAGGTGGCCGACGTCGCCAGCCGCGTCCGGTCGGCGCAGGCCACGCTCGCCTCGTTCCGCAAGCTCCTGGACCGCGCCGGATCGATGGACGACGTGATGAACGTCGAGCAGGAGATCTCCCGCCGCGAATCCGACCTGGAGGCACTTCAGTCGCGGCAGAAGAGCCTGGACGAGAGCACGTCCTACGGCACGGTCACCGTCGGCCTGGAGACGCCGCCGGTCGCGCGTGTGGCCAAGGCCAAGGCCAAGAGCGGGCCGCACGGGTTCGTCGGCGGCCTGAAGACCGGCTGGCACGGGCTGGTCGCCGTCGTCTCGGTGCTGCTGACGATCCTCGGCTGGGCGCTGCCGTTCGTGGGCGCGTTGGCGCTGGTCGGCGTGCCCGCGCTGATGATCAGCCGACGCGTCCTCGGCCGCCGGACGCGCCCGGGCGGCGGCTCCGGCCCGGTCGCCGCGTCCGCCGCTCCGGGACGTCCAGGCCCCGAATGACGGACGCGGCACCTAGCAGGACAGGAGACGTCGGGCGTCAGGCGCTCGGCGTCAGGCGCTCGGCGTCAGGCGCTCGGCGTCAGGCGCTCGGCGTCAGGCGCTCGGCGTCAGGCGCTCGGCGTCAGGCGCTCGGCGTCGGGTGTTCGGCGTCAGGCGTAGTTGGCGGACGCTTCGTGGACGTAGTCCGCCAGGCGGGCCAGGACGTCCGGGTTCGTGGACGGCAGGACGCCGTGGCCGAGGTTGAAGATGTGGCCCTCGGCCGTCCGGCCGCGGTCGATGACGTCCTTCGCGCGCCCGCGCACGGTCTCCCACGGCGCGAACAGGACCGCGGGGTCGAGGTTGCCCTGGAGCGCCTTGCCCGGCGGGACGCGCCGGACGGCCTCGTCCAGCGGGACGCGCCAGTCGACGCCCACGACGTCCGCCCCGGCCTCGCCCATCAGGCCGAGCAGCTCGCCGGTGCCGACGCCGAAGTGGATGCGCGGCACGCCCAGCGCCTCGATCTCGCGGAAGATGCGGCCGGTGTGCGGGAGGACCGAGTCGCGGTAGTCCTGCGGCGCGACCGCGCCGACCCACGAGTCGAACAGCTGGATCGCGCTCGCCCCGGCCTCGACCTGCACCTTCAGGTAGGCGATGGTGAGGTCGGTCAGGCGCTCCATGAGCCGGTTCCACAGCTCCGGCTCGCCGTACATCATGGCCTTGGTGTGGTCGTGGTTCTTGGACGGCCCGCCCTCGATCAGGTAGGCCGCGAGGGTGAACGGCGCGCCCGCGAAGCCGATCAGCGGCGTGCTGCCGAGCTCGCCGACCAGGCCCTGGACGGCCTCGGTGACGTACGGCACGTCGTCGGGGGTCAGCTCGCGGATCGCGTCCACGCCCGACACGTCCCGGATCGGGTCGGCGATGACCGGGCCGACGCCCGGCTTGAGGTCCACGTCGACGCCGACCGCCTTGAGCGGGACCACGATGTCGCTGAAGAAGATCGCGGCGTCGATCGAGTAGCGGCGCACCGGCTGCATCGTGATCTCGACGATCATGTCCGGGCGGGCGCAGGCCTCCAGCATCGGGACGCCCTCGCGCACCCGCAGGTACTCGGGCAGCGACCGTCCGGCCTGCCGCATGAACCACACCGGAGTGTGCGGCACGGGCTTGCGGCGGCACGCCAGCAGGAACGGACTCTCGGCGAGCGCGGGCGCGGACGCGCGTACGGACGCGGACGCGCGTGCGGACGCGGACGCGGGTGCGGACGCGGCGCGCGCATCGGCCTTCGGTGGGACAACGTCGTCTTCAGCCACGTCCCCGATCGTCCCACGACTCCCCCGGAACGCGTGCGCAGGGTCGCCGTCCGGACACGACCGAGCATCCCGCCGGACGGTGCACACTGTCGTGCACGCCGAACCCCCGTCCGCGCCGATCCCCATCCGGGTTCCGGCGCGCCCGCGGCGAGCGGAACGGACGGCGGTGACGACCGAGCGGCACTCGGGCGCGGTGGGTTCCGAGCCGGACACGGACCGTTCGCGAACGATCCGCGCCGGGATGAAGTTCCGGACACGCCGAGCGAAGTCCCGCATTCTGTCACCGCCACGTGCGAACGTGATTCGCGTCATAGCCGAGGAGGTCCCCCGTGTACTGCTCCACCTGCGGCGACGAACGCCGGTTCGAGCGGACGCCGTGCCTCGACGGGCACGGCCCCGACTGCCCCGAGCGCGCCTGCGTCGAGTGCGGCGCGGCGGTGGTCGTCGGGCCGGACGCCACCGCGGGTGACGAGGAGACCGGCCTTCCCCACGCTTCCGGGGCCGCGAATCCGGCGACCACCGCCGCGACGGCGCCCACTCCTCCCGCTATGCCCGAAAACGCCCCTTCCGTCCCGTCCGAATCCACCCCTTCCGCGCCTGGATCCCCTGCCCCCGCGGCGGAACCCGCCGCGTCCGGGGCCGGATCCGCGGCCGGATCCGCCGCGCCCGCGGCCGGATCGGGTGCCTCCGCTCCCCCGTCCATGCCCTCCGACCCCGCGTCCGGCGGGTCCGACCGCACGGCGCCCGCCACCGTGCGCGCCGTGGCCTGACCGCGCCGCCCCGAAGACGAGACCTGTGCTGTGCCCCCATCCCCGCTCTCCCCGCCGCTCGCCACGACCGGCGGACTCCCCGGTGCGCCCGTGACCGACGACCGCGACCCCGCCGCCGCCGAGCTGCTGCCGGCCCCGTTCCAGCGCGCCCGCGACGCGCTGCGCGCGGTGCTGGACGGCCCGTCCCCGCGCCCCGAACTCGACCTCGAGGACATGCCCGCCCCCCAGCGCCTGGCCCCCTACGCGGCCGCGCTGTCGGGCTCGGTCTACCGCGACGACGACACCGAGGTGGCGTCCGGGCGGCTGATCGTCCTCTACGACCCCGCCGGACGGGACGGATGGGCGGGCGGCTTCCGCGTCGTCGCCTACGTCCGCGCCGATCTGGAGCCGGAGTTCGCCGCCGACGAGCTGATCGGCTCGGTCGCCTGGAGCTGGCTGCTGGAGGCGCTGGAGCCCGCCGGGTACACCGCCGTGTCCGGGACGATCACCCGCGCGGTGTCGGAGAGCTTCGGCGACAAGAGCGACGAGCCGTCCACGACCGAGCTGGAACTGCGCGCGTCCTGGTCGCCGACCGACGCCGGTTCGGGCATCGACATGGCCGGGCACGTGGCCGCCTGGTGCGAGGTCATGAGCGCCACCGCGGGCCTCCCGCCCGCCGGGGTGACCGCGTTGCCGGACGGCTCCGGCGGCACGACCCGCTGAGCGACGTACGGTAGGTGGCGTGGGAAGCACAGCGCCGGGGACCGAGACCGCCGGGGAGACAACCGAGACCGTGGGACCGTCCGAGACACCGCAGACCGCCACGCGGACGGGCACGAGCCAGGCCGCGGGCACGCCCGAGACCGACCCCGCCACCGACCCGCCGCCCCCCGCGTCCGCCGAGAACGGCGCCACCAGCGCACCCGGCCCGACCGGCGCGACCGGCGCCGGCAGCACCGCCAGCGCGAGCAGCGGCGCCACCGCGACGGGCTCCGTAAGCGCGAGCGGCCCTGCCAGCGCGAGCGGCACCGCCGGCGCGAGCGGCGCCACCAACGCGAGCGGCGCCACCAGCGCGAGCGGCGCCACCAGCGCGAGCGGCCCTGCCAGCGCGAGCAGCGGTGCCAGCGCGGCCGGCGCCGTGAGCGCGAGCGGCCCTGCCAGCGCGAGCGGCACCGCCGGCGTGAGGGGGGCCGTGAGCGTGAGTGGGGCGGCCGGGGCCGGTGGCGCTGCTAGCGCGAGCAGTGAGGATGGGGAGGCGCCGGTGGCGGAGCCGCTGCTGGAGCCTCGCGAGGGCGTGCCGCCCGTGGTGGCGAGCGCGGCCGAGCTGGAGCGGGTCGTGCGGGCGTTCGCGCAGGGCACCGGGCCGGTGGCGGTGGACGCCGAGCGCGCGTCCGGCTACCGGTACGGGCAGCGCGCGTACCTGATCCAGCTGCGCCGGGCCGGCGCGGGGACGGCGCTGATCGACCCGATCGAGTGCCCCGACCTGACCGGGCTGAACGCGGCGCTGGACGGCGTGGAGATGGTCCTGCACGCCGCCAACCAGGACCTGCCCTGCCTGGCGGAGGTCGGGCTCGTCCCGACGTCGCTGTTCGACACCGAGCTCGCCGGGCGGCTGCTCGGCTACCCGCGGGTCGGGCTCGGCTCGATCGTGGAGACCGTCCTCGGGTACGCGCTGGAGAAGGGCCATTCGGCGGCCGACTGGTCGACGCGCCCGCTGCCGGAGGACTGGCTGAAGTACGCGGCGCTGGACGTCGAGCTGCTGGTGGAGCTGCGCGACGCGCTGCACGCCGAGCTGGAGCGCACGGGCAAGCTGGAGTGGGCGCTGGAGGAGTTCGCCGCGATCCTGGCGACCCCGCCGAAGGCGCCGCGCGCCGACCCGTGGCGGCGGACGTCCGGCATCCACCGGGTGCGGAACCGGCGCGCGCTGGCGATCGTCCGGGAGCTGTGGGAGACCCGCGACCGGATCGCGCAGGAGCGGGACCTGTCCCCCGGCCGCGTCCTGCAGGACTCGGCGATCGTCGAGCTGGCGATGAACGCGCCGAAGACGCCCGCCGAGCTGCTCGCGCTGCCGACGATGCGGGGCCGCGGCGCGCGGCGCCACCAGTCGGCGTGGCTGCGCGCGGTGACGCGGGCGCGGGGCCTGCCGGAGCGCGGCCTGCCCGAGGCGAACATCCCCGGGGACGGCCCGCCGCCCGCGCACCGCTGGGCCGAGCGCGACCCGGCCGCCGCCGCGCGGCTGACCGCGGCCCGCGCGGTCGTGACGACGCTGTCGGAGCAGCTCAAGGTCCCGGCGGAGAACCTCATGCAGCCGGACGCGGTGCGCCGCCTGTCGTGGTCGCCCCCGTCCGGGCCAGCGTCCGGGTCCGGGGCGGCGTCCGGGGCCGCTTCCGGGGCGGTCTCGGCGGAGGCGCTCGCGGACGCGCTGCGCGGCCTCGGCGCGCGGGAGTGGCAGATCGGCCTAGTCGTGCCGCCGCTCGCCCGCGCGTGGAGCGAACTGTAGGGCCACATCACCGGCACTCCCCGTCGCACATCACAGGGGCTCCCTGTTGGGGCACGGGGCGGTTTAGGTTAGCTTTGCCTAAGCGTCCCTTTTCCGCCGCCGGGAACCGTCCCGTGGCCCGACCCCCGAGGAGCGTGGCGATGCTACTGGGCAACTTCCTCATCGGACTGCGGGAGGGGCTCGAAGCGGCCCTCGTGGTGAGCATCCTCATCGCCTACCTGGTGAAGACCGGGCGGCGGGAGGCGCTGCTGCCGGTGTGGATCGGCATCGGGCTCGCGGTCGCGCTGGCCGTCGGGTTCGGGCTGGCGCTCACCGCCGCGTCCTCGGAGATGCAGTTCAAGACCCAGGAGCTGTTCGGCGGGGTGCTGTCGATCATCGCGGTCGGCCTGGTCACCTGGATGGTGTTCTGGATGCGGCGCACCTCCCGGTTCATGAAGAAGGAGCTGGAGGGCAAGCTCGCCGGGGCCCTGGACGTGGGCCCGATCGCGCTCGCCACGGTCGCGTTCCTCGCGGTCGGCCGCGAGGGCCTGGAGACCGCGCTGTTCCTGTGGACGAACATCACCAGCTCGTCCGAGGGCTCGACGCAGCCGATCCTCGGCGCGTTCCTCGGCCTGGCCTGCGCGGTGGTCCTCGGCTACCTGCTCTACCGGGGCGGGCTGAAGCTCAACCTCAAGCGCTTCTTCACCTGGACGGGCGGCGCGCTGATCGTCGTCGCGGCGGGCGTGTTCGGCTACGGCTTCCACGACCTCCAGGAGGCGGACGTCCTGCCCGGCCTGCACACCGTCTGGCTGGAGCCGCACGAGTTCTTCGCCAAGTTCGGCTCGGCGGGCGACTGGCTCCAGACCGCCTTCCAGGGCGTGCTGAACGTGACGCCGCAGATCACCGCCGTCCAGCTCGTGATGTGGGCGATCTACCTGGTCGTGGTGATGTTCTTCTTCCTGCGTCCGCAGGGCGCGCCGAAGAAGGCCCGGCCCCAGCCCGCCTCCAAGTCCACGGCGTCGGCTTAGCCTCCGGGCGGGCCGGCGTCCGGGCCGGCTAGAGGTCGGGCAGCGGGTCGCGGGGCAGGCTGCCGGGGTCGAACACCTCGGCGTCCGCGGCGTTGATCACCGGGACGTACTCGTCGTCCACCTCGAAGGAGGCCCCGGCGAACTCGAAGCTCGCGCCCGCGCCCGTCTCCACCGGCCCGATCCGGCGCTCGCGCGGGTAGCTCCCCCACACGCTGCGCGGACGCGTCCGGCTCAGCGCCCCGGCGTACAGCACGGTGATCCGGTCGTCGGTCACGACGAACAGGAAGCCCGCGCCGCCGCCCCGGCTCAGCGCGGGGAACACGTAGCGGATCTCCGCCCCGCCGCCGAGGAACTCCCGGCAGCGCCGGCGCAGCGGACCCGGCAACGGCATGACGGCGTCAGACCCTTCCCGCGACACGAGGACGGCCGGACCCCCCGACCACCCCAATCATGCCCGCCCCCGCCATCGTGTTGCCAGTGGCCCGTCAGAGCCGCTCGACGATGACCGCGGCGGCGAGTTCGGCGCCGATGGCGCGCGCCACCTCCCACGCCCAGCGACCCGCCGACCGCAGCCGCGCGGCGACGCCGGCCGCGTCGCCCCGGCGGGCGGCCTCCGCCGCCTCCCCGACCGCGACGACGGCCCGGTCCTGGTCGAGGCCGTCCGCGCGCTCGCGCATCGCGGCGGCCAGCCGGGCGAGCTCGTCGGCCAGGCCGTCCGGGATCGGCTGCGAGGCGACCGACATCTCGGCGGACACGGTGTTACCGCCGCCCGGGACGTTCTGGATGATTCCCTCGTTGGAGCCTCTGACGATGACGCTGTGCTCGACGTCCGGATGCTCGGTCATGACGCGCCTCCCTGGGTTGCGGGGCCGCCGCTTCCGCCGTCCGCGCCGGTGGCGCCGTTCGCCGCGGCACCGCCATCCGCGGCGGCCCCGCCGTTCGCGCCGGTGCCGCCGCTCTGGGCGGTGGCGGTGTTGGCCTGCCCCTGGATGTTCTGCACCTGCCCGAACTGGTGACCACCCACGATCACGCTGTTCATGATGATCAATCGCGCCTGGGCGCGGTACTCGGTGAGGTCCACATGGTGGGCGTCCAGGAAGTCCTCGGTGGTGCCGAGGACGCGCTCGCGGATCACGGTGATCTGCCGCCCGTAGTCGTCCTCCTGGTTCATGGACGAGCCGTCCCGGCGGGCGCACAGCTCGCGGACGCTCAGCAGGCGCCGGACGAGCCGCTTGCGCCGCCGCGACACGAGCCGCTTCGCGTCGGGGCGGGCGCGGGACAGGCCCCGCGGGCCGCCGACCGCGACCGTCCACAGGTCCAGGCACGCCTCGGCGAGCGCGTTGAGGAGGGCCCCGGCCGCGTACCGGACGGCCGCGACGGCACCCGGCCGGACGGCGGGGAGCGCGGCGCGGTCCAGCTCGTCCAGGACGGGTTCGAGGACGAACGGGCGCATGCCCAGGCGAAGCGACCGTCCTTCCAGGGCGACGTTGACGAACACGGAGGCGACGACCTCGCCGCTCCAGGTCTCGACGCGGGCCCGCAGGTGCGGACGGCGCGGGCTTCCGCCACTCGCCGCGTCCGCGAGGCGGCGGAAGGCCTCCCGCTCCTCCAGCACCGCCGCGTCCTCACCGTCCGCCGCGCCGAAGGCCCTCATCTGCGCCGAACCGTCGCGCCACGAGCCATTGTGCGCCGAGTCACCATTGCGCGACGAGCCATTGCGCCCTGCGCCGTTGCGGGACGAGCCATTGCGGGACGAGCCGTTCCGGGACGGCTCGACGGCGCCTGAGCCGTTCGGGAAGACCCGGGCGGACGAGCCGTTCCGAGCGGACGCGGCCGGTGCCTGGCGGGCCAGCTCTTCGGCGGTGGCACCCACGATGCGGTCGATCTGGAGGTCGCCGATGCCGTGGGTGGAGAGGTCGGCCGAGCCGAGCCGGCGCAGCGCCGCCTCGATGGCGTCGAGGAGGCCGCCGCCGGTGAACGGGATCAGGTCGGCCTTGCCGTCCGCCTTGTCGACGCTGATCGCGATGAAGCTGGCGACGACCGGCGCGCCGGCGCCGACGAACCGTCCGGGGCCGCTGCTCAGGCGGCGCGGCTCGGTGCTCTCCGGGTCCTCGGAGTTGACCTGGACCATCGGCTCGCCCGGACGGCCCTGGCGGGCGAGCCCGCGCTCGTACGCGCGGAGCCAGCGCCGGAGGGCCGGGGACCGGAACCGGAGCGTCGGCGGCGCGTAGGCGCGGCCGGTGAGCAGCGCGTGGATCCGGATCCACGCGACGATCCGCCGCACCAGCAGGACGGCGAGCACCGCTGCCATGGCAGGACGAGTTCGAGCCGCTGCTCCGCGGTGAGCCGGAAGCGCGGCAGGACGCCCAGCAGGAGCGCAGCCATCAGCAGCGCCGGAACGGCCGAGAGAGCGCGGACCAGCGGGCGCCGGTGCCCCGCCAGCCAGGCCGTGACCCCGGCGACGACGCCCCAGACCAGCACCGCGGCCGGGGCCAGGATCAGCGTCCCGGCCAGCACGAGGAGGAGCCCGAAATCCCGGACGATCCGGTCGCGGCGTGCCCGGGCGCAGTGGTCCACGACGCAGGCCAGGTCGAAGCCGAAGGACGGCGGGATGTGCCGGTCCGTCCGGCGCACGATCTCGCGCCAGACCCAGCCGACCAGGTCGTCCCCGAGCGGACGTTCGTCGTCCTCGTCGCGGGCGGTCCGGCCGTCGTGCCGGGTGAGCAGGGCGAAGGTGCCCCGGGGATGCAGGTGCGCCAGCAGCGCGAGATCGCGCGTGGCGCGGGTCGGCTCGCGGTCGCGGTCCGGGCGTCCGCGCAGGCGCCGCCGCTCCTCAGTGATGGCCATCCGAACCCGACCCGGTCGGCCCGCCCCCTGCCCCTGACGGGCGATTCCGGAACCGTAACCCTGTGTCGCCGGGGACGCGACGGCTTGGCCTGATACGGCCAGCCGCCGGGTTCCGGCTCCGGTCAGGCGTAGCCGGCGCGGTCGGGGGGTGTGGGTGGGGTGAGGCGGTTCGGGACGACCTTGCCGGTGGCGTTGCGGGGGAGGTCGGGGACGAGGTGGACGTCGCGGGGGACGGCGTAGCGGGCGACCTCGGCGTGCACGTGGGCGCGGACGGCGGCGGCGTCGATGCGGGCGCCGGGCCGGGGGACGATGTAGGCGGCGACGCGCTGGCCCCATTCGGGGTCGGGGACGCCGACGACGGCGACCTCGCGGATCTCGGGCATGCGGAGCAGGGCGTCCTCGACGTCGCGGGGGACGACGTTCTCGCCGCCGGAGACGATGACGCCGTCGGCGCGTCCGGCGACGAACAGCAGGCCGCGGCGGTCGACGCGGCCGAGGTCGCCGGTGGCGAGCAGGCCGTCGCGGACGGGCAGCGGCTCGCCGCCGGTGTAGCCCTCGAACATCAGCTCGTTGGCGGCGTGGATGTGGCCGATCTCGCCGCGCGGCACGGTCCGGCCGTCCGGGCCGAGGATCGACAGGGACGTCCCGGCGGGTGGACGGCCCGCCGTGCGCGGGTCGAGCCGCAGGTCGCGCGGGGTCGCGATGGACACCCAGGACGTCTCGGTCGAGCCGTACACGTTGTAGAGGCGGTCGCCGAACGCGTCCATGAAGCGGGTGGCGAGGTCGCCGGGCAGGGCCGAGCCGCTGACCGCGACGATCCGCAGGCCGGAGGTGTCGTACCGGTCGCGGACCGGGGCGGGCAGGTCCAGGATGCGCTGGAGCATGACCGGGACGGCGAAGACCGCGGCGTCGCGGTGCTCGGCGACGGCCGCGAGGGTCCGCTCGGGGTCGAAGCGGCGGTGCAGGACGACCGGCGCGTGCAGGGCCCAGGCCATCTGAAGGCCCGCGTAGCCCCAGACGTGGAACAGCGGGGCCTCGACGACCATGGTCTGCCGCGACCGCAGCGGTATCCGGGACGCCATGGACGCGAGCGGCCACAGGCCGGGCCGGGGCGGACGGCGCGCTCCCCGGGGCCGTCCCGTCGTGCCGGAGCTGAGCATGATCGTCCGGCTCTGCACCTGCGGCGGCGCCGACGGCCGGGACCCGGTCGCCGCGATGATCCGTCCGAGGGTGGCCGCGGGCGTCGTCGCCAGACCGCCCACCCGCGTCGGCGGCGGGACGTGGGGTGGCGGGGCACGAAGCGGCGCGACGTCGGCCGGGACGGGGGCGGAGAGGGGTTCGACGCCGGGCGGCAGGCTGTTGCCGCGCAGCGGGTCGGACGGGACGTGGTCGGACCAGATGACGCGGCGCCGCAGCGTGACCGGGAGCGCCGACAGCAGCGGCACGAACTCGGCGTCCGCGATGATCAGGTCCATGCGCAGCTCGGACAGGACGGCGCGCAGTTGGCCCGTTCCGAAGCCGGTGTTCAGCGGGACGACCTCCGCCCCGCGGCGGCTGCACGCGACCAGCGACAGCACCAGGCCCCGGTGGTTGCGGCAGAGGAGCCCCACGCGCGGGCGCGGCCCCGCGATCGGCAGGCCCTCGGCGAGGCGCGCCGACCAGTCGTCCAGCTCGGCGAAGGTGAGCGTGCCCTCGTCGTCCTCCAGGGCGACCCGGCCGGGGACGCGCGCGGCGGCGGCGACGAGCAGTCCGGCGAGGGTCGTCCCCCAGGTGCGGAGCGCGCCGATCTGGGCGATCACGCGGTTCGGCGGCCCGGCGACCAGGCCGGTGCGCAGCAGCAGGCCGGTGAGGTCGCGCGCGTGCCCGAGTCTGCGGCGCAGACCGGGGCGGTAGGCGGGCCTCGCGTGCGTCACCGGCGTCCTCCTCGGTGCGTCCCCGTCAAGGTACCTACGGGGGTTGAGGTGAACAAGAGGCGGCGCCGCGATGGACGGCCGTGCCGAGGGGGCTCACTCGGGGGCGGTGTCGCCGAGGGAGAGGAGCAGTTCGCGCAGCAGGCCCGCGAGCTGATCCCGGCGGTCACCGGACAGCGCGGCGAGCAGCGCGCGCTCGTTGGCCACGTGCGCCTCCAGGACCTCGTTCGTCACCCGCAGGCCCTCGTCCGTGAGCGTGATCAGGACGCGCCGCCGGTGCGTCGGGTCCACGCCGCGCTCGACCAGGCCCTTGCCGACCAGCCGGTCCACGCGGTTGGTCAGGGCGGCGGAGCTGACCATCGCGGCGGCGCTGAGGTCGCCCGCGCACAGCGTGTGCGGCGGGCCCGAGCGCAGCAGGGTGGCCAGGACGTCGAACTCCCACGGCTCCAGCCCGTGCCGGGCGAACTCGTCCTTGAGGGCGCGTTCGAGCAGGCGGGACGCGCGGGACAGCCGTCCGACGATCCCCATGGGCGCGCAGTCCAGGTCGGGACGGGCCGCCTTCCACTGGTCGAGGATCGCGTCCACCCCGTCACGCGCGAGGCCGTCGGCGGGGGCGGGGGCTGGTTCGGGCACTGGTGGCTCCTCGGGGCGGGTGAGGGTGCGGACACCAGGCTAACGCTTCGACGTCGAAAGTTTGACGCACCGAGCCCTTCAGGTCTAACTTTTCGACGTCGAAATTTTTGATGGAGGTAGAGATGCGTGTTCTGGTGATCGGCGCGACCGGCTACGTCGGGTCGGCGCTGGCGGAGCGGCTTGCGGACGCGGGGCACGAGGTCGTGGCGCTGGCGCGTCCCGGCCGGACGGCCGTCGCCGGGGCCGCCGAGGTCCGCACGGGCGACCTCGCCGACCCGGCCGCGCTCACGGCCGCCGTGACGCCCGACATCGACGCCGTCGTCCACGCGGGTCCGCCGAGCGGGGACGCGGAGGCCGACGCCGCCGCGATCGACGCGCTCACCGCTCCCCTGCGCGGCACCGGGCGCGCCTTCGTGTACACCAGCGGCGTCTGGGTGCTCGGGGCCACCGGCGCGGCGACCGCGGACGAGGCGAGCCCGACCGACCCGATCCCGATCGTGGGCTACCGGCCGGAAATCGAGCGGCGGGTGCTGGCCGCCGCCGAGGACGGCGTGCGCGCGACCGTCGTCCGACCGGGCATCGTGCACGGACGGGGCGGCGGCATCCCCGGGATGCTCGTCGGCTGGGCCCGCGCGGACGGCGCGCCCCGCGTCGTCGCCGACCCGGCCGTCCGCTGGCCGATGGTGCACGTGGACGACCTGGCCGACCTGTACGCCGCCGTGCTCGCGGACGCCCCCGCCGGGACGGTCTGGCACGGCGTCACCGAGCCGGCCGTCCCGGTCGGTGATCTCGCCGGCGCCGCGGCGCGGGCGGCGGGCGTCACGGGCGAGCCGTCCGTCTGGCCGCTGGAGAAGGCCGCCGCCGAGCTGGGCGAGCCGTTCGCGCAGGCGCTCGCGCTCGACCAGTCCGTCAGCGCCGGGCAGGCCCGCGACCGGCTCGGCTGGCGCCCGTCCCGCCCGGACGCCGTGACCGACCTGCAAGCGGGCTCCTACGCCTGACCCCGCGCCCGCAACCGCACCTGATCCCGCACCCGGGGACCGCACCCGGAACCGCGCCCGGAACCGCACCTCGGACCGCACCTCGGACCGCATGGCAAACTGGATCGACAGGGCGGCGAGGCGATCCCGGGAGGTGGCCGCGGTGGCGGGTGCGGACGGACGGCGCGCGTCGGGGGCGCTGGAGACCGAGATCATGTCGGTGCTCCAGCGGGCCGGACGGCCGCTGTCCACGGCCGAGGTCCAGCGGCTGCTGGCCGACGAGCTCGCCTACTCGACCGTCGTCACGATCCTCGGCCGCATGCACGACAAGGGCCTGCTGGTCAGGGAGAAGGCCGGGCGGGCGTTCCGGTACACGCCGGTCAGCGACGAGCCCGGCCTGGTCGCGCGCCGGATGCACCAGGCGCTCCAGGAGCGCGCCGACCGGGACATGGTGCTCGCCCGCTTCGTCGACACCCTCTCCGACCACGACGAGCGCCTCCTCCGCGACCTCCTGGAAGGACGTTCCGAATGACCCGCGGAGCGGCGAAGACCGGAGGGACGGCGCGAACCGGAGGGACGGCGGAGCGGCGGGCGGCATGATCGGCAGCGAGGGCGACGGCAGCGGCAGGGCCGGGGGTGCGGTATGACCAGGGATCCGGACACCTACCTCGCGCTCGTCCTCGCGGCCGTGGCCGCCCTCGCCGCGCGGCCGCTGTCCGGGCGGCTCGCGCCGCGCGCCGCGACGTGGCTGCTGACCGGGACGGCCGTCGGGCTCGCCGTCGCGAGCCTCGCGACGCTCGCGGTGTCCGCGATGGGCAGCGCGCTGCGCCTGCCGCCGGTCGCGGCGGTCGGGCACATGTCCGAGCGCGTCCTGCGGCACGCGCCGCAGACGGATCCGGTCGTCGGCGCCGTCGCGACCGTCCTGCTCCTGACGTGCCTGGTCTCGGCGCTCTGCGTGGCCGTCCGGCAGGGGTACCGGCTCGTGACGTCCGCCCGGACGGCGCGGGCCCTGCCCGGGCACGGCCTCATCGCCCTGGTGGACGACGCGGAGGCCGAGGCGTTCGCGCTCCCCGGCCGTCCCGGACGCGTCGTCGTGACCACCGGCATGCTGGACGTCCTCACCCCGGCCCAGCGGGACGCGCTGATCGCGCACGAGCGCGCGCACCTCGCCGACCGGCACCATCTTTTCCGCGCCCTCACCGCCGTCGCGGTCGCGGCGAACCCGCTGCTCTGGCCGCTGCGCGGCGCGGTCGCGTTCGCCACCGAGCGCTGGGCGGACGAGCGGGCCGCGGCGAGCATCGACGACCGGGCGCAGACCGCGCAGGCGATCGGACGCGCCGCTCTCGCGCACAACCGGCGTCCCCGCCTGGCCCAGCCCGCCGCCCTGGGCGTCGCCCACGACTCCGGCCGGGCGCACGGCCTCGCGCGGCGGCAGGTACTGGCGCGGTTCCGGCGGACGGGGCCGCTGCCGCGGCGGGTCAAGGCGCTGCTGGAACCGCCGCCCGCGCGGCGTCCGCTGCTGGTCGCGGCCATGGCCGCGCTGGTCGTGACGTCCCTGCTCGCCGCCCAGGACGCGGTGGTCGACCTGCACGAGCTGGTCGAGCACGCGCAGGCCGCGGACTGACCCGGGTCGGCGGACTTCTCGACTACCCTGACAGCGACCAAATTCTACATAGTTGTAGATTTTGATTCGGCCGGACGGCGGTGAACGTCCGGGGAACGTCAGGGAACGAGGGGCCGAGTGATCGAGGTGGCGGCGGCGAGGCTCGCCGGCGGGCAGGCGTTCGACGCGGGGCTGTACCGGGACGTGGTGGGCGTGGCCCGCCATACCGGCTGGCTGAACGGCCTGGTGAACTGGTGGAGCGACTACGGGCTCGCCCTGTTCGTCGTCCTCGCCGCGTTCGCCTGGTGGCACGTCAGGGAGCGGGGGCTCCGGGCGGCGGTCGGCGCGCTGTGGGTGCCCACGGCGATGGTCGTCGCGTTCGCGGTGAGCAGCGTCCTGAAGCTGATGGTCGCCGAGCAGCGGCCGTGCCGCGCCATGCCCTCGGTGCACATCGCCGTGTCCTGCCCGGGGACGGCCGACTACTCGTTCCCGAGCAACCACGCCGTCCTCGCCGGAGCGGCGGCGATCGCGGTGTGGCTGGCCGCCGGACGCGTCCTCGGGGCCGTCGCCGTGGCCAACGCCCTCCTCATCGCCTGCTCGCGCGTGTACATCGGCGTCCACTACCCGCACGACGTGGCCGTGGGGCTGCTGCTCGGGGCGGCGGTCGCCGGAGCGGGCTGGTACGCGCTGACGTGGGGCCTCGACCGCATCGTCCCGCGCGTGGCCGTCCGCGACTGATCCTCTTCGCGCCCGCGCGCCCGGCGCGGAGTGAGATCCCGGACACGATCGCGGCCGCGCGGCGGCGCCGATGACCCGGACGCCCATTACCGGCGAGTAAGATGGCGAGTTACCAGTGAGTAACCACCGTCAGTACCACCGTGACAGGGAGGGCGACCCGTGCCTCGTACCGCACGTGACGTCGTGTTCGTGGACGGCGTCCGCACGCCGTTCGGCAAGGCGGGCCCCAAGGGCCTGTACGCGGAGACCCGCGCGGACGACCTGGTCGTCCGCGCGATCCGCGAGCTGATGCGGCGCAACCCGTCCCTGCCGCCGGAGCGGGTGGACGAGGTCGCCGTCGCCGCCACCACCCAGACCGGCGACCAGGGCCTGACCATCGGCCGCAGCGCCGCCGTGCTCGCGGGCCTGCCCAAGAGCGTCCCCGGCTACGCCATCGACCGGATGTGCGCGGGCGCGATGACGGCCGTCACCACCACCGCCGCCGGGATCTCCTTCGGCTCCTACGACGTGGTCGTCGCGGGCGGCGTCGAGCACATGGGCCGGCACCCGATGGGCGAGGGCGTCGACCCGAACCCGCGCTTCCTGGCCGACAAGCTCGTCGACCCGTCCGCGCTGGTCATGGGCTCGACCGCGGAGAACCTGCACGACCGGTTCCCGCAGATCACCAAGGAGCGCGCGGACGCCTACGCCGTGCGCAGCCAGGAGAAGGTCGCCGCCGCCTACGCGGCCGGGAAGATCCAGCCCGACCTGGTGCCGACCGCGATCCGCTCGGTGGAGAAGGGCTGGGGCCTCGCCACCGAGGACGAGCCGCCGCGCCCGGGCACCACCCTGGACGACCTCGCCAAGCTCAAGACCCCGTTCCGGGTGCACGGCAACGTGACCGCCGGCAACGCGGCGGGCCTGAACGACGGCGCGACGGCCTGCCTGCTCGCCGCCGAGGACGTGGCCCGCGAGCTCGGCCTGACCCCGCGGATGCGGCTGATCGACTTCTCCTTCGCCGGCGTCGAGCCCGAGGTGATGGGCGTCGGGCCGGTCCCGGCCACCGAGAAGCTGCTCGCCCGCAACTCGCTGACCATGGACGACATCGGCCTCATCGAGATCAACGAGGCGTTCGCCGTGCAGGTCCTGGCGTTCCTGGAGCACTTCAAGATCGCCGACGACGACCCGCGCGTGAACCCGTGGGGCGGCGCGATCGCCCTCGGCCACCCGCTCGCCTCGTCCGGCGTCCGGCTGATGAACCAGCTCTCGCGGCTGTTCGAGGAGCGGACCGACGTCCGCTACGGCCTGACCACGATGTGCGTCGGCATGGGCATGGGCGGAACGGTGCTGTGGGAGAACGTGAACTGGGAGGGCGCCAAGTGAGCGCTGACATCACCGAGATCTTCAAGGACGAGGTCGTCACGCACGTCCGCGTCCGCGACGTCCGGCTTCCGTTCGGCGCGGGCACGCTCGCGCTGATCACGCTGGACAACGGGCACGACCACACCAAGCCGAGCACGTTCGGCCCGGCGGGCCTGACCGAGCTGAACGCCGCGCTGGACGAGATCGCCAAGCGCGACGACATCGTCGCCGTCGGCGTCACCGGCAAGCCGTTCATCTTCGCGGTCGGCGCGGACCTCAAGGGCGTCCCGCTGATCCGGAAGCGCGAGGACGCGCTCGCCATCGGCAAGCTCGGCCACGACGCGTTCCGCCGCCTCGGCGAGCTGAAGGTGCCGTCGTTCGCGTACTACAACGGCGCGGCGATGGGCGGCGGCGTCGAGATCGGCCTGCACTGCACCTACCGGACGATCTCCCGCGGCGTCCCGGCGCTGAGCCTGCCCGAGGCGTTCCTCGGCCTCGTCCCCGGCTGGGGCGGCACCTACCTGCTGCCGAACCTGATCGGCGCGGAGAAGGCGCTCAAGGTCGTCATCGACAACCCGCTCGCCCAGAACAAGCAGCTCAAAGGCCAGCAGGCGTACGACCTCGGCATCGCCGACGCGATCTTCGACGCGGCCGACTTCCTGGAGGAGTCGCTGGCCTGGACCGCCCGCGTCCTCAAGGGCGAGATCGAGGTCAGGCGTCCCGAGGTCGACAAGGGCAAGGCCTGGGACGACGCCGTCAACATGGCCCGCTGGACGATCGAGGGCAAGCTGCACGGCGCGGCCCCGTCCTACGTCCGCGCGCTGGACCTGGTCGCCGCCGCGAAGGACCGCAGCCGCGACGAGGGCTTCGCCGCCGAGGACGAGGCGCTCGCCGACCTCATCATGAGCGACGAGCTGCGCGCCGGGCTGTACGCGTTCGACCTGGTGCAGAAGCGCGCCAAGCGGCCGGCGGGCGCGCCCGACAAGGCCCTGGCCCGCAAGGTCACCAAGGTTGGCGTCGTCGGCGCGGGCCTGATGGCCTCGCAGCTCGCGCTGCTGTTCGCGCGCCGCCTGGAGGTCCCGGTCGTGCTGACCGACCTGGACCAGGAGCGCCTGGACAAGGGCGTCGGCTACGCGCACGCCGAGATCGACAAGCTGCTCGGCAAGGGCCGGATCTCCGCCGACAAGGCCAACGGGCTGAAGGCGCTGATCACCGGCTCGCTGACCAAGGACGCCTTCGCCGACGCGGACTTCGTGATCGAGGCCGTGTTCGAGGAGATGTCGGTCAAGCAGAAGGTGTTCGCCGAGGTCGAGGAGCACGTCTCGCCCGAGGCGATCCTCGCGACCAACACCTCCTCGCTGTCGGTGTCGGAGATGGCGAGCGGGCTGAAGCACCCGGAGCGGGTCGTCGGCTTCCACTTCTTCAACCCGGTCGCGGTGCTGCCGCTGCTGGAGATCGTCCGGGGCGAGAAGACGGACGACGCGGCGCTCGCGACGGCGTTCGCGGTCGGCAGGCAGCTGAAGAAGTCCTGCGTGCTGGTCAAGGACGCCCCGGCGTTCGTGGTCAACCGGATCCTGCTGCGCCTGATGGCGGAGATCATCCAGACCGTGGACGAGGGCACCCCGATCGAGGTGGCCGAGCGCGCCGCCGCGCCGCTGGGACTGCCGATGCCGCCGTTCGTGCTGATGGGCCTGGTCGGCCCGGCGATCGCGCTGCACGTCAACGAGACGCTGCACGGCGCGTTCCCGGACCGGTTCCCGCTGTCGGAGAAGTTCGCCAAGTTCGTCGCCGAGGGGAAGCGGGGCGTCTACCTGCCCGACTTCACCCTCGACCCGGAGGCGGTGGAGATCTTCGGCGGCGGCGACAGCCCGTCCACCGAGGAGCAGGTGCTCGCGCGGGCGCTCAAGGCGCTGGCCGAGGAGATCCGCCTCATGCTGGACGAGGGCGTCGTGGCCGCGCCCGAGGACATCGACCTGTGCATGATCCTCGGCGCGGGCTGGCCGTTCCACCTGGGCGGCATCACGCCGTACCTGGACCGCAGCGGCATCGCCGAGCAGGTGACCGGCCGCCGGTTCCTGGAGCCGGGGGTCGCCTCCCTGCCCGCCTAACTACGCATCCCTGCCCGCCTAACTACGCATCCCGGCCCGCCTGGCGACGCCTTCCCGGCCGCCAGGCGGGCCGCCCCTGCCCGCCAGGCGGGGCGTGCCTGCCCTTAACGGCAGGTCCGGCGGATTTCGGAAATGCCGTCCCGAGAGTTCGGGACGGCATTTTCGCGTTTTAAGTGGGCATCCCGGTCGGGTCAGGTTTCGGCGGGCCGGGACCTGCGAAAACCCTCTATAGGCCCGCAACCCTCAGTAACAGCGCCGTCACTGTCAGGGAGGACCACAGGTGGAACTGTTCCGCACCAAAACGGTCGAGCAGTCGATCCGCGACACCGAGGAGCCGGAGCACCGGCTGCGCCGCGATCTGAGCGCCCTGGACCTGGTGATCTTCGGTGTCGGCGTGATCGTCGGGACCGGCATCTTCGTGCTCACCGGGCAGGTCGCCAAGGAGAAGGCCGGACCCGCGGTCGCGATCTCGTTCGTGCTCGCCGCCGTCGTGTGCGGGCTCGCCGCGCTGTGCTACGCCGAGTTCTCCTCGACCGTCCCGGTCGCGGGCTCGGCGTACACCTTCTCCTACGCGACGCTCGGCGAGTTCCCGGCCTGGATCATCGGCTGGGACCTCATCCTTGAGCTGGCGCTCGGCGCGGCCGTGGTGGCGGTCGGCTGGTCGGGCTACCTGGACTCGCTACTGTCCAGCGCGGGGCTCCATCTGCCGAACGCGGTCCTGAACCCGCCGGGCGAGAACGGCGGCGTGGTGAACTTCCCCGCGGTGCTGATCGTCCTCGCGGTGACCGGGCTGCTCGTCGCGGGCGTGAAGGTGTCCTCGCGGGTGAACGCGGTGGTCGTCACCATCAAGGTCGCGATCGTGCTGCTGGTGATCGTCGCGGGGCTGTTCTTCGTCAAGGGCGGCAACTACCACCCGTTCATCCCGGAGTCGAAGTCGAACGCGTCGGTCGGGGGCGCGGCGGCGCCGCTGATGCAGGTGCTGTTCGGCATCACCCCGGTGTCCTACGGCTGGCTCGGCATATTCGCCGCCGTCGCGATCGTCTTCTTCGCCTACATCGGGTTCGACATCGTGGCGACGGCGGCCGAGGAGGCGCGGCGCCCGCAGCGCGACCTGCCGATCGGGCTGATCGGCTCGCTCGTCATCACGGCCGTGCTGTACGCGGCGGTGTCGCTCGTGGTGGTCGGCATGCAGCACTACACCGAGCTCAGCGACAAGGCGCCGCTCGCGGACGCGTTCAAGGCCGTGGGGCATCCGGCGTTCGCGACGGTCATCAGCATCGGCGCGGTCGCGGGCCTCACCACCGTCGTGCTGATCCTGCTGCTCGGGCAGAGCCGGGTGTTCTTCGCGATGAGCCGGGACGGCCTGCTGCCGGGCTGGCTGGCGGCCGTCCACCCGCGGTTCGGCACGCCGTACCGGTCCACGCTGATCATGGGATGCATCGTCGCCGTCCTCGCCGGGCTGATCCCGCTGGCCAAGCTCGCCGAGCTGGTGAACATCGGCACGCTGTTCGCGTTCCTGGTCGTCTCCATCGGGGTGGTGCTGCTCCGCCGCACCCGTCCGGACCTGCCGCGCGCGTTCCGGACGCCGTTCGTGCCGTACGTGCCGATCCTGTCCGTCCTGGCCTGCCTGTTCGTCATGCTGAACCTGCCGGTGGAGACCTGGTACCGGTTCCTCGCGTGGATGGTGATCGGCGCCGTCCTGTACTTCACCTACGGCCGGACGCACTCGCGGCTGGTACGGGTGCGCACGGAGGTGTGACCGCCCTCACGCTGTCCTTCGCGGCGGCGCCGTGGGCACAATGGCCCGCATGACGGGACACCTGCGGGTCGCGGTCGTCGGTTCGGGTCCGGCCGGGCTGTACACGGCCGAGGCGCTGCTGAAGCAGGCCGGGGACGGGACGCGGGTGGACGTGTTCGACCGGCTCCCGTCCCCCTACGGGCTCGTGCGCTACGGCGTCGCGCCGGACCACCCGTCCATCAAGTCGATCGCGCGGTACCTCCAGGGCGTCCTGGAGCGGCCGGGCGTGCGGTTCTTCGGCTGCGTCGAGCTCGGCCGGGACGTGTCGCGCGCCGAGCTGCTCGAACGCTACGACGCGGTCGTCTACGCGACCGGCGCGATGGTCGACCGGCACCTGGACGTCCCGGGCGAGGACCTGCCCGGCAGCTTCGCCGCGACCGACTTCGTCAACTGGTACTGCGGCCACCCGGACGCCGCCGACCACGAGTTCGCGCTGGACGCCGAGGAGGTCGCGGTCATCGGCGTCGGGAACGTCGCGGTGGACGTCGTCCGCATCCTCTCCCGGACGGTGGACGAGCTGCGCGCGACCGACGTCCCCGAGCAGGTGCTGGACGCGCTGGCGCGCAGCCGGGTGAGGCGCGTCCACATGATCGGGCGGCGCGGCCCGGCGCACGCCAAGTTCACCACCAAGGAGCTGCGCGAGCTGGGCACGCTGGCCGCGGCGTCGGTGCACGTCCGGCCCGAGGACATGGACCTGGACGCGGCGAGCGCGGCGCTCGCCGAGGACGACCGGCACGTGCGCGGCAACATCAAGGTCATGGCTGGCTGGACCGACTCCCCCGGTGGGCGTCCGCGCCGCATCGACGTCCGGTTCTGGCGCGCGCCCGTCGAGATCCTCGGCTCGGACCGGGTCGAGGGGCTGCGCGTCGAGCGCACCCGGCTGGACGGGAACGGGCGCGTCACCGGCACCGGCGAGTTCGAGGACATCCCGGCCGGGATGGTGCTGCGCTCGGTCGGCTACCAGAGCGTCCCGCTGGCCGGGCTCCCGTTCGACGAGCGGACCAAGGTCGTGCCGAACGACGGCGGCCGGGTGCTCGGCCCGGACGGGTCGCCGCTCCCCCGCGAGTACGTGGCGGGCTGGGTCAAGCGCGGCCCGACGGGCGTCGTCGGGACGAACAAGTCCGACGCCGCCGAGACCGTCCGCAACCTGCTCGCCGACCTCGGCGACCGCACCGACCTCGACGACCGCGGCGGCCCGGACGGGGGCCGAGCCGAGCCCGCCGGGACGATCGAGGAGCTGCTGGAGAAGCGCGAGCTGCCCGCCGTCCGGTACGCCGACTGGCTCCACCTGGACGCCGCCGAGATCGCCCTCGCCCGGTCGCTCGGCCGCGGCGAGCGGGTCAAGCTGGCCCGCTGGGACGCGATGCGCGCCGCCTGCCGGGGCACCTGATCCGCCTTCGCGCCGCCGTTCCGGACCGAATCCGTCCGGCGCCCTGACCGGAACCGGATCACGGCAGTCCGGAAAGGCGGCTTCCGGCCCTCCGAATCGGGCGAACATCTCGGGCGAGAACCGGCGAAACGGTTGCGGCGCCCCGACATGCGGCGGCGAATCGATGGCGGGCCGGTGATCGAGCGGCTACCGTGCGTCGTGTGACCGGTGGTCCAGAGCTGTTCGGATTCCCCCCACCAGCCTCGCTGCCCGACCTGCGGTGGCTCGGCCCCGACTACGTCTCGGTGCTCGTCTACGACCTGACGCAGGGGCTGCTCCGCCAGGACGCGGGCACGCGGGTCATGGGCGTGCGGTGCGAGGGCGAACCCGAGCTGCTCGCCACCGTCGACCCGGCCGGGCTGATCCGCGCGCACGACGCGACCTTCCCGCTCCAGGTGTTCGTCTCCGACGGGGCCGGGCGCCGCTGGCGCCTACGCGGCCGATGGACCTACTCCGGCCGCGAGCTCGGCTCCGCCGCCGCGTCCATCGACCACTTCTGGCAGCTCCTGTCGGCCGAGGGCGTGTGAGCGCCCCCGGCCGGCGCGGCTCAGTCGGTGGCCGCCTCGGCGTGGTGCTCGGCCGCCGCCGCGTCGCCGTGCCCGGCGACGCGGGCGGTCGCGGCGGTGATCTCGCGGGCCAGGTCCTGCGGGGTGAGGCCGAGGTCGGCGAGGATCTGCTCGCGGGAGGCGTGCTCCAGGAACTCCTGCTCGATCCCGTAGGTGCGGACCGGGACGTCCACGGCGTGGTCGCGCAGGTCGCGGGCCACCGCGTCGCCGACGCCGCCGGTGCGGCCGTTGTCCTCCACGACCGCGACCAGGGTGTGCTCGGCGGCGAGCCCGGGCAGCGCCGGGTCGAGCGGCTTCACCCAGCGCGGGTCGACGACGGTGACGCCGATGCCCTGCGCGGCGACCAGCTCGGCGGCCTCCAGCGCGGTGCCGGCCAGCGATCCGGCGACCACGAGCAGCACGCGGGTGCCGTTCGCGCCGGCGTGCCGGGCGAGGACGTCCATGCCGCCGACCGTGCCGACCGCCTCGACGTCCGGCGCGACCGCGCCCTTCGGGTAGCGGATCGCGGACGGCCCGTCCTCGATGGCGACGCACTCGCGCAGCAGCTCGCGCAGCCGCGCGCCGTCGCGCGGGACGGCCACCCGCATGCCCGGCACGAGCGACAGGATCGACAGGTCCCACATGCCGTTGTGGGACGCGCCGTCGTCGCCCGTCACTCCGGACCGGTCCAGCGCGAACGTCACGGGCAGCCGGTGCAGCGCCACGTCCATCAGGACCTGGTCGAAGGCGCGGTTCAGGAACGTCGCGTAGACCGCGAAGACCGGGTGCAGCCCGCCGAGCGCGAGCCCGGCCGCGGAGGTCGCGGCGTGCTGCTCGGCGATGCCGACGTCGTAGGTGCGGTCCGGGTACGCCTCGGCGAACGGGGCGAGGCCGGTCGGGTACAGCATCGCGGCGGTGATCGCGACCACGTCGGGACGCTCGGCGCCGATGGCGACCATCTCCTCGCCGAACACCTTCGTCCAGCCGGGGGCCGCGCCGGGCTTGCTCGGGGACTTGCCGGTGGCGGGGTCGAACGCGCCCGCGCCGTGCATGTGGTCCTCGTCGTTGGACAGCGCGGGGGCGTAGCCCTGGCCCTTGCGGGTGATCGCGTGCACGATCACCGGGCGGCCGAACGAGCGGGCCCTGCGCAGCGCGTGCTCCATGGCCTCGGTGTCGTGGCCGTCGATCGGGCCGACGTACTTCATGCCGAGGTCCTCGAACATGGCCTGCGGCTGGAGGACGTCCTTGAGGCCCTTCTTCATGCCGTGCAGCGCCTCGTAGGCGACGTGCCCGACCACGGGGGCCCTCGGCACCGTCCGCTTGATGAGGTCGAGCGCGCGCTCGTAGCCCTGGGTGACGCGCAGGTCGGCGAGGTGGCTGGCGAGGCCGCCGATCGTCGGCGAGTAGGAGCGGCCGTTGTCGTTGACGACGATGATGACCGGACGGTCCTTCGCGCCGGCGATGTTGTTCAGCGCCTCCCAGCACATGCCGCCGGTGAGCGCGCCGTCGCCGACCACGGCGACCACGGAGCGGTCGGTCTCGCCGCGCAGCTGGAACGCCTTGGCGAGGCCGTCGGCGTAGGACAGCGCCGTGGAGGCGTGCGAGTTCTCGATGACGTCGTGCTCGGACTCGGCCTGGCTCGGGTAGCCGGAGATGCCGCCGCGGCGCTTCAGGCCGGAGAAGTCGTGCCGCCCGGTCAGCAGCTTGTGCACGTACGCCTGGTGACCGGTGTCGAACAGGACGCGGTCGCGGGGCGAGTCGAAGACGCGGTGCAGGGCGATGGTCAGCTCGACGGCGCCGAGGTTCGGCCCGAGGTGCCCGCCCGTCTTGGACACCGCGTCCACCAGGAACTCCCGGATCTCCCCGGCCAGGCGGGGCAGCAGCGTGGCGTCCAGTCGTTTGAGGTCCTCCGGACCCTTGATCGACTCCAGCAGGGTCACGCTCGTCAACTCCTCCATCAGGGACCGTCCCGGGCCCCCGGTCGTCGGGCCGTTCCGAGTTTAGTGCGGCTTGACCGACCCGGCGCCCCGGGCGGCGGCCTGGGACGATTTCCGCACCGAATCGCCACAACCGCCTATCGGGCCACTACATCCGACCGGGGTCACCACCGTCGACGAAAGGAACCGCGTGTCCGTGCACACCGAGGAGATCGTGCTGCTGAACACCGCCGACGAGGCGATCGGGACCGCGCCCAAGATCGCCAGCCACCACCGGGACACCCCGTACCACCTGGCCTTCTCCTGCTACGTCGTGGGCCCGGACGGCCGGGTGCTGATCACCCGGCGGGCGCTGGCGAAGAAGACGTTCCCGGGCGTCTGGACGGGGAGCTGCTGCGGGCACCCGGCCCCGCGGGAGGGGCTGCGCGCCGCGGTGCGGCGGCGGCTGGGCAGCGAGCTCGGCCTGACCGCCGACTCGATCACCTCCGTGCTGCCGGGGTTCCGGTACCGGGCGGTCGCCGCGGACGGGACGGTCGAGCACGAGCGCTGCCCGGTCGTCCGGGCGACGGTGTCGGACGTCTCGACCGCCCCGGACCCCTCGGAGGTCGAGGACGCCGAGTGGTGGACGTGGGCGCAGTGCCTCGCCCTGGCGGACCGGCCCGAGTCGTCCCCCTGGTACCGGCTCCAGATGGCCGAGCTGGCGCCGCTCGGCGCGCCGCCCGACTGGCCGGACGCGGGCACCGGCGGCCTCCCTCCGGCCCTCGCATGGTGACCGGGACCTCCTGATTCGCCGCCGGTGACCCAGATCACCGGAAGATCACTATTCGGGGCAGAGTGTTGACCTGATCACACCGTTGAACGGACGCTTGTTCCTCGGGTAACCGAAGGGACGAGCGATGCTGGGATCAGGGGTGCGCAGGCACCGCGCCCGCGGGCGCGGCGGTCTCACCGCGATGACGGCCGTCACGCTCTGCGGGGCGCTGGCCCTCGCCGGCTGCGGCGGCGGGAGCAAGAACAAGGGATCCACGGACAAGTCCAAGGTCGAGGTCTTCTCCTGGTGGACCGGTCCCGGCGAGGCGGACGGCCTGGCCGCGATGAAGGCCGACTTCGAGAAGAACAACCCCGGCACGCAGTTCGTCAACGCGGCCATCGCGGGCGGTTCGGGCACCCAGGCCAAGGCCGTGCTCGCCAGCCGCCTGCAGAACCGCAAGCCGCCGGACTCCTTCCAGGGGCACGCGGGCGCCGAGCTGCAGGACTACATCAAGGCCGGGCAGATCGAGCCGCTCAACTCGTTCTACGACGAGAACGGGATGACCAAGGTCTACCCGAAGCAGCTGCTGGACCAGATCAGCTACAACGGGAAGATCTACTCGGTGCCGGTGAACATCCACCGGTCCAACATGCTCTGGTACAACCCGGCCGTGCTGAAGGAGGCCGGGATCTCCGGGCCGCCGAAGACGGTCGCCGAGTTCGTCACCGACCTGAAGCAGGTCCAGTCGAAGACCAAGAAGGTGCCGCTGTCGCTCGGCGCGCAGTGGACCGCGGACCACCTGCTGGAGAGCGTCCTGCTGGGCGACCTCGGCACCGACGGCTACAACGCGCTGTGGAAGCCGGGCGCGGACTGGTCCGGCCCGCAGGTGACCAAGGCGCTCACCGACTACGCCGAGATCGTGAAGTACACCTCGGTGGAGGCGGCCTCGACCGACTGGCAGGGCGCCGCGAAGGCCGTGGTGGACGGCAAGGCCGCGTTCAACGTCATGGGCGACTGGGCCTACGGCTACTTCATCGGCAGCGCGCCGAACGGCCTCGGCAAGAAGCTCGGCACCGACTTCAACTACGCGCCCTCGCCGGGCACGGACGGCACCTACCTGTGGCTGTCGGACAGCTTCACGCTGCCCAAGGGCGCGCCGCACCGGGCGGGCGCGCTGGCGTGGCTGAAGGAGGCCGGCAGCAAGCAGGGCCAGGACCTGTTCAACCCGAAGAAGGGCTCGGTCCCGGCCCGCACGGACGCCGACAAGAGCCTCTACACCGGCTACCTGGCGTACGCGTTCCAGCAGTGGAACAGCCCGTCCACCAAGCTGGCCGGGTCGATGTGGCACGGCGTGGTCGCCAACAACAAGTGGCACACCGACATCGACACCGCCGTGGGCCTGTTCCTCCAGAACAAGGACGCCGGCAAGCTCCAGAAGGCGCTGGCGGACGCGGCCAAGAACGACGCGCAGTGACCCGAGTCGCGACGCGCGGCGCGGACCGGCGGACCCGTCCGAAGGACGGTCCGCCGGGCGCGCTGCGCAGGCTCCGCCGGGCGGGCTGGCTGCCGGGACTGCTGCTGGTCTCGCCGTCCATCGTCGCGATCGGCCTGTTCGTGTACGGGCTGATCTTCTGGAACACGCGGGTCGCGGTGAGCGGCAAGCACGACGAGGTGTCGCCGTACAAGTTCGACAAGGGCAAGAACTTCGTCGACCTGTGGCACGAGCCGTCCTGGCCGGGGGCGGTGCGGCACGCGCTGCTGTTCACCGTCGTGTTCGTCGGCGGCGCGCTGCTGCTCGGCGCGTTCCTGGCGTTCCTGATGGAGAAGGGCATCAGGGGCGAGGCCGGGTTCCGGATCATCTACCTGTTCCCGATGGCCATCTCGTTCATCGCGTCCGGCGTGGTGTGGCGGTGGCTGATGAACCCCGCGCCGGCCGACCGCGCGGTGGGGCTCAACCAGCTCTTCCACAAGGCGGGGCTCGGTGGCCTGGCGAACTCGTGGTGGCAGGACAAGACGTGGGGCATGGCCGCGATGGCGATCCCCGCGATCTGGCAGATGACCGGGTACGTCATGGCGCTGTACCTCGCCGGGTTCCGCAGCGTCTCCGACGACCTGCGCGAGGCGGCCCGGGTGGACGGCGCGTCGGAGTGGCAGGTGTACCGGTACGTGGTGTTCCCGCAGCTGCGGCCGGTGACGCTGTCCGCGCTGATCATCCTCGGGCACATCTCGCTGAAGGTGTTCGACCTGATCATGGCGATCGCGGGCAAGCAGATCATCACCTACGTCCCGGCGATCGCGACCTATGTCGAGGTGTTCGACCGGCACGACCCGGCGAACGGCGCGACGATCGCGACGTACCTGCTGCTGGCGGTCGCGGTGCTGGTCATCCCCTACCTGGTCTGGTCGGTGCGGACGGAGCGGAACCGATGAGTGCTACTGCCGGAGCGGTCACGCGCGCGCCGCGGTCCCGCTCGACCGGGGCGCGCGCGGTGCGCGTGCTCCGGTTCGCCGTGCTGCTGGCGTTCGTCGCGCTGTTCCTGATGCCCGTGTACGTGCTGGTGGTGACGAGCTTCAAGTCGCTGTCGGAGGCCGACCCGTCCACCGCGTGGAACCTGCCGAAGCACTGGGGGCTTGGCGGCTGGCGGGCGGCCTGGACGTCGCTGCGGCCGGGCCTGGAGAACAGCGTCAAGATCGCGGTGTCCGGGTCGGTCATCTCGGCGGTGCTGGGCTCGCTGAACGGCTACGTGCTGAGCAAGTGGCGCTTCCCCGGCGCGGACGCGGTCTTCACGCTGTTCCTGTTCGGGATGTTCATCCCGTACCAGGCGGTGATGATCCCGCTCGCCGGGCTGCTCACGCACATGGAGCTGGTCGGGACGATCCGGGGCCTGGTGCTCGCGCACGTCGTGTACGGCATCCCGATCTGCACGCTGATCTTCCGGAACTACTACGTCACGATCCCGGGCGAGCTGATCGAGGCGGCCCGGGTGGACGGCGCGGGCATGCTGCGCACCTACTGGTCGATCGTGCGCCCGGTGTCCGGCCCGGCGTTCGCGGTCGTGCTGATCTGGCAGTTCACCTCGATGTGGAACGACTTCCTGTTCGCGGTGTTCCTCGGCGCCCCGGACAGCTGGCCGGTGACGGTGCTGCTGAACAACACGGCCGGGTCGGGCGCGGCGGCGGTGAACTACAGCCAGCAGATGGCCGAGGCGCTGCTCGCGTCGCTGCCGACGCTGCTGGTCTACCTGCTGCTCGGACGGTTCTTCATGCGAGGCCTCATGGCTGGGGCCCTCAAGGGCTGACCGAGCGGGAGATCCGTTGGCAGGCAGCGGTTCCGTTGGAGGCGGCGGTTCCGTTGGCAGGCAGTGACAAGGAAGGTGGCCACATCCGGTCAATAAGTGATCACTTCTGTGAGGGACCGCACAGGAGTGATCTCGATCTCTACACTGCCCCGGTACGAGCCGCTTTGGGGCACTCGGCCGTCCGACCACGCCGTTCCATCAAGGGGGACCCATGGGCAGCAGCACCGTCCGACGCATCGCGGCCGCCGGAACCGCCTCCGGGGCCGTCCTGATCGGAACGCTGGCGGCGGCATCCGCGCCCGCGGCGGCCTCGCCCACGGCGGCGGCACCCGCGGCGGCACCCGCGGCGGTTCCGGCAGCGGTCCCCGCGGCGGCGCCCGCGCCAGGGGCGCCCTCGGTGACGATCCGGCCGAAGCGGTTCACGCCCGGCGACAACGTCACGGTGCTGATCAACGGCTGCGTGACCGAGCCGTCCGTGGGCGACCAGAACGAGACGTTCGTCAAGGGCGACCCGGCGCACTTCGACAAGACCGGCGCCGCGTCGTGGAGCGGGATCGCCTCGACGCTGCCGAGCCTGAAGCCGGGCAACTCCTACATCACCAAGTTCCGGTGCGCGACGGCGACCGGGCTGCGCACGCTCACGCTCTTCGTGACCGTCCCGGAGAAGACCACCACGCCGTCCCCGCCGCCCCCGCCCGGCAAGGGGCACGGCGGCGACGGCGGGTTCCACTTCGGCTTCGACGACGTGGACCTCTCCACCCGGACGGTCGTGCCCGGCGGGACGCTCGGCATGAAGGTGCACTGCCCGACCGAGGTGACCGCGACCTCCTCGTCCTTCGTCACGGACCCGCGGTTCAAGGAGACCGGCGAGGACATCTGGGAGGCGACGGCGACGTTCGAGAAGTCGCTGCCCTCGATCGTCCGCGTGACGATCACCTGCGCCGACTACGGCCACGTCGTCTTCAGCACCCGTCCGGGCAAGGACGAGGTGTCGCCCGGCCCGCAGATCCCGAAGGGCGCGCCCGAGACCGGCGACGGCAGCACCGCCGCGGGACGGCACGCCGACCGGGCGCCCCTGGTCGGCACCGGCGCCGCCGCGGTCGCCCTCGCGGGCGCCGGCTACGCCCTGCGCCGCCGCGCGACGAAGGCCCGGCCCTGACCGGCCCCCGCCCCCTCCCGTCCTCGCCCGCGCCCGGCCGCTCCACGCCCGGCCTCGTGGCGAACGGGCGCTCGCCCCATGGCCGCTCCACGCACGAGCGCTCAGCGCACGGCCGCTCCACGCACGGGCACTGTACGCACGGCGGCTTTGCGCGCGGGCGCTTTGCGCGCGGAGGCTTCACGCGCGGCCCCTTCACGCGCGGGCGCTTGAAGCATGGGCGCTTTGGGCGCGGGCGGTCGGTCGTGGCGGTCGTGGCGGTGCTGCTCGTCGCGGTGCTGGTGGGCGGGTGCGGCGGTGACGGGACGTACGCGGACGGGCCGACCGATCCCGGCGCGCGGCAGCAGGCCGGCACGGCCGGACCCGTGCGGTACGCGACGTCCTCGCTGCCGCGGTCCGAACCCGCGACGATCAGGATCCCGAAGCTCCGCGTGAGCGCGCCGGTCACCGGCCTCGGGCTCAAGCCGGACGGCACGATCGAGGTCCCGCCGCTCGACCGGCCCAACCTCGCGGGCTGGTGGAAGGACGGCCCGACGCCCGGCGAGAGGGGGCCGTCGGTGATCCTCGGGCACGTGGACGCGCGCGGCAAGGCCGCGGTGTTCAACCGGCTCGAGGACCTGCGCGAGGGCGATCGGGTGGAAGTCGTCCGCCGGGACGGCAGGACCGCCGTGTTCGCCGTCCAGCGGGTGGAGCGGGTCGCCAAGTCCGCCTTCCCGGGTGAGAAGATCTACGCGGAGGACCTGGACTACGCGGCCCTGCGCCTGGTGACCTGCGGCGGCGACTTCGACAGTGACACCGGTCACTACGTCGACAACGTCATCGCCTACACGCGGCTGGTGGAGAGCTGAACCATCCGCCCCTCCCGATCGTTGACCGGACGGCGGCAACCGCTGTCCCGGTGGACACCCACGCCTGCCGCGCCGGTTCGGATACCTTCGGCGAGGACGGGTACTCGCGGCGACCACACACGACGTCCGCCGCTTCCGCCGGAAGGACCCGGGCGGGGCGGGCACGGGAGGTGACCTGAGTGAGGGCGATCAGCGTCCAGCAGCCCTGGGCGTTCGCGATGGCGCGAGGCGGCAAGGACGTGTTCAACCAGGGCTCCCCCACGGCCTACCGGGGCCCGGTGCTCGTCTACGCCTCGCTCCGGGTGGACCTCGGCGCGTGCGACTCCCCGCTGATCCTCGCCGCCGGCTGGGATCCGGGCGACCCGCTCGCCACCGTCGGCGCGGTCATCGCGGTCGCCGGCCTCGACGACGTCTGCGACGCCGCCGTCGCGGGCGGGGCGTGCGACTGCGGCCCGTGGGCCGGCGCCGAGGCCTACCACTGGCGGCTGACGGGCGTGACCCCGCTCCCCCGTCCGGTGGTGGCGCTCGGCAAGGTCGGCCTCTGGGAGCCGTCCGCGACCCTGGTGACCGAGGTGCGCACGATGCTCGCGTCCCCCGCGCCCAGCCCCAGCCCCGGCTGACCGGGGGTCAGCCGGCGGGCCAGCCGCAGCCGCCGCAGAACTTCGCAGTGCCGAGGTCGGTGCCGCAGTTCGTGCAGAACTTCTTGTGCTCGGCGGACGCGGCGGCCAGCGCGTGCCCGCACTCGCGGCAGAACTTCCCGCCGCCCGTGTCGCCCCCGCAGGACGGGCAGCGCGCGGTCACCTGCTGCCGGTACTCGACCCCGGCCGTCCAGTCCTGCTGCCGGATCCGGTCGTCGAGCTGGTCGATCTGCGCCGCCGCCTGCATTCCGGCGATCTCCTGGTCGAGCTTGGGCGCGCAGCGCGTGCACAGGCCGCGCTCGTCGTTCCAGCAGATCGCCTTGCAGGACCAGTCGCCGCAGCGGTGGCACTGCACGAAGTTCGACGCCATCTGCTCGACGGCCTTGGCGAGCGCCCGGTCGCGGGTCCGGCCGCGCGTGGACGAGCGCAGCCACTGCGCGTCGAAGCCGAGCCGGGACGCCTTGTCCCCGGCCTCGCCGCCGACGAGCTCCCCGCCGAGTTGCAGCAGCCGTCCGCCGAAGCCGGTGACCGAGTGCTGGAACGGCGAGCTGTAGCCGTTGCCGCAGCGCTCGCAGAAGAACTCGAACTGGTAGCCCTCGTTGGTCGAGTGGTCCTGGTAGTTGTCGGTGAAGAACACCATGTCGGCCATGGCCGCCCCCCGTTACTCGTCGTACCCCCGGAGGGATTGTCACCTATGCGAGCGGGGGCGGATAAGCCTGTTTCGCATGGTGAGGCGTCCGGATGCGGTCAGGCTCCGGCGGACTCGGCGGCTTCCGCAGCCTCGGCGGCTTCGACGGCTTCGACGGCCTCGGCGGCTTGCGCGGCCTCGACGGCCTCGCGGAGTCGCGCCAGCTCGGCCGCGATGCGGTCGATGGGCCAGCTCGCGTTGAGACCGCTCGGGTTCGGGAGGACCCAGATCCGGGCCGGGCCGAGCGTATCGTCCTGGAGGCCGATCTGGGCCTTCGGGTGGCCGAACGCGGTGCGGTACGCGGTGACGCCCTGGACGGCGAGGAAGCGCGGACGGCGGCGCTCGACCAGTTCGGTGAGGCGCAGGCCCCCGGCGCGCAGCTCCTCGGCGGTGAGCTCGTCCGCGCGGGCGGTGGTGCGGGGCGCGAGGTTGGTGATGCCGAGGCCGAGCGCGCCCAGCTCGTCCTGCTCGGACGGGTGCAGCAGGCGCGGGGTGAAGCCGGACCGGTGCAGCGCGGGCCAGAAGCGGTTTCCGGGCCGGGCGAAATGGTGGCCGGTCGCGCCCGAGTACAGGCCGGGGTTGATCCCGGTGAACAGCACCCGGAGCGGGACGCCTTCGGGCGGCAGGACGTCCGGGATCAGCCGGTCGCGGGCGGCCTCCAGGTCGGCCTTCGTGGGACGGGGGGACGGGGACTTCGGCATCAGATCAGGTTATGCACGATCCGGATCGGATCATGCGGGTCAGATCAGGTTGCGGACGATCAGGACGGCCGCGGACACCGCGACCAGGCCCAGCACGGCCAGGCGCGTCCGGCCGCCGTCGAGGTAGCGGCGCAGCGGCCCGGCGGCGAAGAACCCGGCGGTCACGAACGGGGTGAGCGCGAGCCCGGCGACGAGCTGCCGCCCCGGCATCTGGTGGACGGCGACCAGGGTGATCAAGGAGATCAGCGTCCCGACGGTGAAGAAGATCGCGAGGGTGCCGCGCACCCTCGGCCCGCTCTCGCGCTGGTACAGCAGCGCGATCGGCGGCCCGCCGATCGCGGTCGCGGTGCCGCCGAGCCCGGCGAAGACCCCGGCGGCGGCGAGCGTGGCCGGATTGCGCGGGACAGAACCGGACGAAACGGTCACCGCGAGCGCGACGAGCACCAGCGAGCCCGCCGCGAGGCCCATCCCGCGCGCCGACAGGACGGCCACGACCCACACGCCGAGCGGCGTCCCGGCGAGCCGTCCGGCGAAGGCCCAGCCGAGCCCGCCGAGGTCGGCGTGCCGGACCTCGCGGACGAGCGTGAACATCGGCGTGACGGTGGCCGCGACGAGCAGCGCGCCGGGCATCAGGTCCGGGAACAGCAGCGCGACGACGGGCGTCGCGACCACGCCGACCCCGAACCCGATGCTGCTCTGCACGATCGCCCCGACGAGCACGGCGAGGCCGCCGACGACGAGGAACAGGGTGGACGGAAGCACGGTCTGGAACGCTACATCCACCAAGATCCGCCGCGCGTCCGGTTTACGGCTCCCCCGGTCCACGCGCCACCGGTTCGGCGCCCTTCAGGCGCCTGGTCCACGCGTTCCGGCTCACACGCTCCGGCTCACACGCTCCGGTTCACGCGTTCCGGTTCACGCGTTCCGGTTCACGCGGACGCCTCGTCCAGCCGCCGGGTCTCCTCGTCGGTCAGGACCAGATCGGCGACGCCCAGCAGGGCCGGGAGCTGCTCGACCGTGCGGGCGCTCGCGATCGGCGCGGCGACCGTCGGACGGCCCGCCAGCCAGGCCAGCGCGACCGTGGCGTGGGGCACGTTCCGCTCGGCGGCGACCGCGTCCAGCGCGGCGAGCACCTTCTGCCCGCGCTCGCTCTCCAGGTGCTTGGCCGCGCCCTCGGCGCGCGGGCTGTCCACCGTCTGCCCGGGACGGTACTTGCCGGTCAGGAACCCGGACGCGAGCGCGTAGTACGGGACGGCGGCGAGCCCGTGCCGCTGCGCGATCTCCATCCGCGGGCCCTCGTACTTGTCGCGCACGACCAGGTTGTAGTGCGGCTGGATCGCGACGTACTTGGCGAGGCCGTCCCGGTCGCTGGCGGCGAGGGACGCCTCCAGCCGCTCGGGCGAGATGTTCGAGACGGCGATCTCGCGCACCTTGCCCTCGCGCTTCAGGGCGTCCATGGCGCCGACGATGTCCTCCACCGGCACCGACTCGTCGTCGAAGTGCGTGTAGTAGAGGTCGATGTGGTCGGTCTGGAGGCGGCGCAGCGAGTCCTCGGCGGCGGCGCGGATGTTGGCGGGCGCCAGCCCCTTGTGCTCCGGATGCGTGGCGACCTTCGTCGCCACCACGACCCGGTCCCGGTTCCGCCGCGCGGACAACCACTCACCGATGATCGTCTCGGACTCGCCGCCGCGGTTGCCGGGCGCCCACGCGGAGTAGCCGTCGGCGGTGTCGACGAAGTTCCCGCCGCCGTCGAGATAGGCGTCGAGGACGGCGAACGAGGCGTCCCGGTCGGCCGTCCAGCCGAACACGTTGCCGCCCAGCGACAGCGGAAAGACGTCCAGGGATCCGATTCTCTTCGAGTCAGCCATATTTTGATCCAACCAAGGCCGCACTCGTCTGTTCCCGGGAGCCCCCCATGTCCGAGTCCGTCACCTCTCCCCCGGAGCGGGCCGGCGCCGAGCTGGCGATCAGCCCGGCCCGGCTCCAGGCCTTCAGCGACGGGGTGATCGCGATCGCCGCGACCCTGCTGATCCTGGACGTCCACCGCCCCGGACGGGACGAGCCCGTGTGGTCGGCGCTGCGGCACGAGTGGCCCGCGCTCGACTCCTACGCGGTGACGTTCCTGGTGATCGGGATCGCCTGGATCCACCACCACAACCTGTTCCACCGCGTCGCCCGGGTGGACCGGACGCTGCTGTTCCTCAACCTCGGGCTGCTCGCGACGGTCAGCTTCCTGCCGCTGCCGACGGCCACCCTCGGCGAGCACCTGACCCGCCCGCACGCCGCCGACGCGGCGGTGTTCTACGCGCTGTCCATGGCGGCCACGTCGGCCTGGTTCACGCTGTTCTGGCACCACCTGGCGCGCCATCCCGAGCTGATGCACGAGGCGGCGCGCGGGACGGCCGCCCGGGCGCGGCGGCAGTCCCTGCTCGGCCCGGCCGGCTACCTGGCCGCGGCGCTGGTCGCCCTGGCCAGCCCGGTCGGCGCGCTGGCGCTGAGCGCGCTGATCGTCCTGTACTTCGTGGTCGGACGCCGCAACCCGGCGTCCCGCACCCGGATCCAGGGCGTCCCGGACGGCTCCGGAGCGCCGGAGCCGCCGGGCGGCCGGGTCTGAGAACGGGTCAGGCGAGGGTGTCCAGGATCGGGATGACCTTGTCGGCGCGGGTCAGCGGGTTGACGAACGCCAGCCGCAGCACGCTGCGCCCCTCGAACTTCGTCGGGACGCAGAGGATCACGCCCTCCGCCGAGTTCCGGCGCGACCAGGCGGAGTACTGCTCCTCGGTCCAGCCGGGCCGCTCGAACAGCAGGACCGACAGATCCGGCTCCTGGAGCAGCCGCAGGTGGTCGGCGGCGCGGATGTGGTCGGCGACCCGCCGGGCGGTCGCGAGCGTCGTCTCGACCGCCTCGGTGTACCGGTCGGTGCCGTGCGTGGCCAGGCCGAACCAGAACGGCAGGCCGCGGGCGCGGCGGGTGAGCTGGACGGCGAGGTCGGCGGGGTTCCACTGCTCCCGGTCGATCTCGTCCAGGTAGCCGGCGTGCTGGGCGTGCGCGGCGCGGGCGTGGTGCGGCTCGCGGTAGATCAGCGCGCAGCAGTCGTAGGTGGAGAACAGCCACTTGTGCGGGTCCACGATGAAGCTGTCGGCGCGCTCGATGCCGCGGTACCTGTCCCGGACGGACGGGGCGGCGAGCCCGGCGCCGCCGTAGGCGCCGTCCACGTGCATCCAGGCGCCGAACTCGCGGCAGGCGTCGGCGACGCCGTCGAGCTCGTCGATGACGCCGCCGTTGGTCGTCCCGGCGGTGGCGACGACGGCGAACACGGTCCGGCCGGCATCCCGCTCGGCCCGGAGGACCTCGCGGAGCGCGGGGCCGGTGAGGCGGCCCCGGACGGTCGGGACCTCGACGACGTCGGCGTCCAGGAGCCGGACGGCCGACTTGATCGACGAGTGGGCCTCGGAGGTGCAGGCGAGCCGCCAGCCGCCCTCGGGGCGTCCGCCGAGCCGGCGCCGGGCGGTCTCGCGGGCGGTCGCGAGCGCCGACAGGTTGCCGGTCGTGCCGCCGGAGACGAACGTCCCGCCCGCCGTCCCGGGCCAGCCGAGCAGCTCCACCAGCCAGGCGAGGGCCTCGTTCTCGGCGTGGATCGCGCCCGCGCCGGTCTCCCACATGCCGCCGAAGACGTTCGCGGCGCTGACCACGCAGTCGAAGGCCATGGACGTCCGGGACGGCGCGGCGGCGATGTAGGCCAGGTTCATCGGGTCGTCCATCGCGCGGGTGGCGGGCAGCAGGACCTCCTCGACCACGCGCATCGCCTCGCGGGCGCCGATCCCGGACGGCGTCACGGTCTTCCCGGCCGCGTTGCGCAGTTCGGAGGCGGGGCGGGCCGTCGTCTTCGGGTCGCTGGAGCGCACCACCCGGTTCCGCGCCCAGTCCAGCAGCGCGTCCACCACGGCCGTCTCATCGCCCCACGGCGACCCGAGGGCCTGGTTCGCACCGTGATTCGCATGGCGGGCCATGCCACCTCCATCGCTGACACCCACTCATAACAAAAGCCACATACATCCTATGAGGCCACATACGCCTCGTTTGACCTCAAAGGAAAATCATCTGTTACGGGCGTCCGAAAATAACGGAACGGGCCGTCCCCGACTGGGGACGGCCCGTTCGCGGAGCGACGGGGCGGCGATGCGCTACTTGCGCAGCAGGTTGCGCAGCACGTACTGCATGATGCCGCCGTTGCGGTAGTAGTCGGCCTCGCCCGGGGTGTCGATCCGGACGACGGCGCGGAACTCCTTGCCGGCTCCGTGCGCGGCCGGATCCGTGGCCTTCACGGTCACCTCGCGCGGGGTCTCGCCCTCGTTGAGCTTCTCCACACCGGTGATCTCGAAGGTCTCGGTGCCGGTCAGGCCCAGCGACGCGGCGGACTCGCCCTCGGCGAACTGGAGCGGGAGCACGCCCATGCCGATCAGGTTCGAGCGGTGGATGCGCTCGTAGGACTCGGCGATGACGGCGCGGACGCCGAGCAGCGCGGTGCCCTTGGCCGCCCAGTCGCGGGACGAGCCGGAGCCGTACTCCTTGCCGGCGATCACGACGAGCGGGATGCCCTGCGCGGCGTAGTTCTGGGCCGCGTCGTAGATGAACGCCTGCGGCGCGCCCTCCTGCGTGAAGTCGCGGGTGTAGCCGCCCTCCACGCCGTCCAGCAGCTGGTTGCGCAGCCGGATGTTGGCGAACGTGCCGCGGATCATGACCTCGTGGTTGCCGCGGCGCGAGCCGTAGCTGTTGAAGTCGCGGACCTCGACGCCGTTCTCCTGGAGGTACTGCGCGGCGGGGGTGCCGACCTTGATCGAGCCCGCCGGGGAGATGTGGTCGGTGGTGACCGAGTCGCCCAGCTTGGCCAGCACGCGCGCGCCGGAGATGTCCGTGACCGGGGCCGGCTCCATGCCCATGCCGTCGAAGTACGGCGCCTTGCGGACGTAGGTGGAGTCGGCGTCCCACTCGAAGGTGCCGCCGGTCGGGATGTCGAGCCCGCGCCAGCGGTCGTCGCCCTTGAAGACGTCGGCGTAGGTGCGGACGTACATCTCCTGGCCGATGGACGACTCGACGATCTCGGCGACCTCCTCGGTGGAGGGCCAGATGTCCTTCAGGTAGACCGGCTTGCCCTCGGCGTCCTCGGCGATCGGGTCGTTGAGGATGTCGATGTCCATCGTCCCGGCGAGCGCGTAGGCGATGACCAGCGGCGGCGAGGCCAGGTAGTTCATCTTCACGTCGGGGCTGATGCGGCCCTCGAAGTTGCGGTTGCCGGACAGCACCGCGGTGACCGCGAGGTCGTTGTCGTTGATCGCCTTGGAGATCTCCGGCTGGAGCGGCCCGGTGTTGCCGATGCAGGTGGTGCAGCCGTAGCCGACCAGGTTGTAGCCGATCTTGTCGAGGTACGGGGTCAGGCCCGCGCGCTCGAGGTAGTCGGTGACGGCCTGGGAGCCGGGGGCGAGCGAGGTCTTGACCCACGGCTTGCGGGTCAGGCCGCGCTCGACGGCCTTCTTGGCGAGCAGGCCCGCGCCGACCATCACGTACGGGTTGGACGTGTTGGTGCAGGACGTGATCGCCGCGACCGCGACGACGCCGTGGTCGATGGTGAACTCGCTGCCGTCGTCCATCCGCACGTGCGTCGGACGGTGCGGACGGTCGCCGTTGGACTGCTCGGCCGGGGCGTCGGACGCCGGGAAGGACTCCAGGCCCGCCTCGTCCGCCTGCTTGACGTAGTTCTGCACGTCGCGGCGCCAGGTGTCCTTGGCGGCCGACAGGGAGATGCGGTCCTGCGGGCGCTTCGGGCCGGCCAGCGACGGGACGACCGTCGACAGGTCCAGCTCGAGGTACTCGGAGAACTCCGGCTCGACCGACGGGTCGAGCCACATGCCCTGCTCCTTGGCGTACGCCTCGACCAGCGCGATGTGCTCCTCGGAGCGGCCGGTCAGGCGCAGGTAGGACAGGGTCTGCTCGTCGATCGGGAAGATCGCGCAGGTGGAGCCGAACTCGGGGCTCATGTTGCCGATCGTGGCGCGGTTGGCCAGCGGCAGCTCGGCCACGCCCTCGCCGTAGAACTCGACGAACTTGCCGACCACGCCGTGCTTGCGCAGCATCTCGGTGACGGTCAGCACCAGGTCGGTGGCCGTGGTGCCGGCCGGGAGCTGGCCGGTCAGCTTGAAGCCGACCACCCGCGGGATCAGCATGGAGATCGGCTGGCCGAGCATCGCGGCCTCGGCCTCGATGCCGCCGACGCCCCAGCCGAGGACGCCGATGCCGTTCTCCATCGTGGTGTGCGAGTCGGTGCCGACGCAGGTGTCGGGGTAGGCGACGCCCTCGTTGTCGAACACCACGCGGGCCAGGTGCTCGATGTTCACCTGGTGCACGATGCCGGTGCCCGGCGGGACGACCTTGAACTGGTCGAACGCGGTCTGGCCCCAGCGCAGGAACTGGTAGCGCTCCTTGTTGCGCTCGTACTCGACCTGGACGTTGCGCTCGAACGCCTCGGGGCTGCCGAAGTAGTCGACGATGACCGAGTGGTCGATGACCATCTCGGCCGGCGCGAGCGGGTTGATCTTGGTCGGGTCGCCGCCGAGGTCGCGCACGGCCTCGCGCATGGTCGCCAGGTCCACCACGCAGGGCACGCCGGTGAAGTCCTGCATGATCACGCGGGCCGGGGTGAACTGGATCTCGTGGCTCGGCTGCGCCTTGCTGTCCCAGCCGGCCAGCGTGCGGACGTGGTCGGCGGTGACGTTGGCGCCGTCCTCGGTGCGCAGCAGGTTCTCCAGCAGCACCTTCAGGCTGTACGGGAGACGGGCCGAGCCCTCGACGGCGTCCAGCCGGTAGATCTCGTAGGACTTCTCGCCAACCCTCAGCTCGCTGCGGGCGCCGAAGCTGTTCGCGGACACGGACTCCTCCTCCGTCACCGCCGCGCGTCCGGTCCGGGACGCGACTGCGCGGCGAATTCACTGTTCGTCATGTGGGGCGGGGCCGCCGGGCCGGCGGCCGGCCGGTCGTGGAGCGCGACCGGGGCCGGTTTCGGGCCGGTCGGACGGGTGTTCGCCCCTCCCCGATCCTGCCGTACCCCGGAACCCGCTCGGGACTCGGGGCCGCCCAACTTCCGCCGATTTTCTCTCGACATCAAGCTATCTGGAATTTATCTCGACATCAACATACATTGCCGCGGCCCCGGAACGGGAACCGCGCTGGACCGCCGTACGTCTTCGATATATCGTTGGCGTATCGCGAGGGATCAAAGAGATCTCTCAGAAGGCGGTGGTGAAGATGGGATGGGGACACGGCTTCCGGACCCACGGCGGGCCGGGCGGCGGCCCCGGCGGCTGGCCGTTCGGCGGCGACCCCCGGTCCTGGGGGAACGCCGGCTTCTGGGGCGGCGGGGGGCCGTTCGGGCCCGGCGGGCCGCCCTGGAAGCGCGGCGGCTGGGGCGGTCCCGGCGGGCGCGCCCGCAAGGGCGACGTGCGGGCGGCGATCCTGGCGCTGCTCGCGGAGCAGCCGCGCAACGGCTACCAGGTGATCCAGGAGATCGGCGAGCGCAGCGGCGGCGCCTGGCGGCCGAGCCCCGGCGCGGTCTACCCCGCGCTCCAGCAGCTCGCCGACGAGGGCCTCGTCGCGTCCGAGGAGGACGGCGGCCGGCGCGTCTTCCGCCTGACCGACGAGGGCCGCGCGTACGCCGAGGAGCACGCCGACGAGCTGCGCGAGCCGTGGGCGCGGATGGCCCCCGAGTTCGGCGAGGGCGTCCCGGAACTGTTCAAGGCCGTCGCGGGCACCGGCGCGGCGGCGATGGAGGTGCTGCGCTCCGGCGGCCCCGACGGCGTCAACCGCGCCGTCGAGGTGCTCGCGACCGCGCGCCGCGACCTGTACCGCATCCTGGCCGAGGACGCCCCCGGCGCGTCCGGCCCCACCGACCCCGAGGAGTGACCGTGACCACCCCCGACGACCGCGCCGCATCGCGCGGCGGCCACCCCGAACGCGCCCCGGATGCATGGCACGCGGGCGACACCGCGCGCGGCCGGGAGGCGCTGCGGGTGGGTGACGGCGAGCGGGACGCCGTCGCGCTGGCGCTGCACGAGCACTTCGCCGCCGGCCGGCTCGACCGCGCCGAGCTGGACGAGCGGCTCGACGCGGCGCTCGCCGCCAAGACGCTCGGCGACCTGCGCGAGGTCGTCCGCGACCTGCCGGAACCGAGCGGGCTCCCCGCCCCCGAGCGGGAGCCCGCCGCGATCCCGGCGGCCTTCGGCCCGCACGGGCGACACGCGCCGGGGCCGTTGTGGGTGCCGGGCCGTCCGCCCGCGTGGGTGGGCGCGGGGCATCCGGCGTGGCGGCATCACCACGCCCGGCGGCGGGCGGTCTTCCCCCTGCTCGCGATCGTGTTCGGCGCGGTGGCGCTGACCGCGGGCGTGGGCACGGCGCTGCTCACCGTGTTCCACGTGGTGATGGTGCTGTGGATCCTGCGGGCCGTCGCCCTGCTCGTCCACACGCGGCGGCACCGCAGGGCGCTGCGCTGACCCCGCAGGTGACGCCAAACCGGCAGGTCCTGTTGGACCGGCGGTTGCTGCTCGACCGGCACGTGCTGCTGGAGCGGCGGGTGATATCGCGGCCTTCCCGCCCTCACCCCCATGGGACGGGAAGGCCGCGAGCCTTGGGTCAGGACGCCGGCGCGGCGGCCTGCTTCGCGAGGGACTCGACACGGTCCCAGTCGCCCGCGCGGACGGCGTCCGCCGGGGTGAGCCAGCTCCCGCCGACGCAGCCGACGTTCGGCAGCGCGAGGTAGCGCGGGGCCGACTCCGGCGTGATCCCGCCGGTCGGGCAGAACCGGACCTGCGGCAGCGGCCCGCCGAGCGACTTCAGGTAGGCCGTGCCCCCGGCCGCCTCGGCGGGGAAGAACTTCATCTCGGTGATCCCGTGCTCCAGCAGCGCGATCGCCTCGGACGCGCTGGACACGCCGGGCAGGAACGGCAGCCCCGTCGCGGTCATCGCGTCCCGGAGGGCGGGCGTGCAGCCGGGGCTGACCAGGAACTTCGCGCCCGCCTTCAGCGACCGCTCCGCGTCGGTCGGCGCGACCACGGTGCCCGCGCCGACCACGGCGTCCGGCACCTCGGCGGCGATGCGCTCGATGGCGGCGATCGCGGCGTCCGTGCGCAGCGTCACCTCGATCGCGCGCAGGCCGCCCGCCACGAGGGCGCGGGCGAGCGGGACGGCGGCGTCCGCGTCGTCCAGCACGACGACGGGGACGACCGGGGCGAGGTCGAGCAGTTCGCGGGCGTTCATGCCATCTCCACGGGGATCGGCCGCACGGGCGTCGGCTGCGAGGGGTCCGTCCGCACCGCCGGGGCGGGGGCGTCCGGGAGGGAAGTCATGGGCGTTCCTGGGCGAGGCGGAGGGTCGCGCCGACCAGCGCCGGGTAGGGGTGGACGATCAGGGCGGTCGGGATCGCCTTGAGGTAGTCGGTGACCGGCGGCTTGTCCTCGAACCGGCGGCGGAAGTCGCTCGCCTCCAGCACGCCGGTGATGCGCGGCAGGATGCCGCCCGCGAGGTAGACGCCGCCGCGCGCGCCCAGGGTGAGCGCGACGTTCCCGGCGAACGAGCCGAGCAGCCCGCAGAACACCGCGAGCGCCTCGGCGCAGGCGGGCTCGTCCCGGCGCGCCACGATCGCCGCGGCGTCCAGCGGCTGCGCCGGGACGCCGTTCAGCATCGCGAGCAGCCGGTACAGCCGGGCGAGGCCGCTGCCGGAGAGCAGGTACTCGGCGTTCGCGACGCCGAGCTCGGCGCGCAGCAGCCGCATGATCTCGATCTCCCGGTCGGTGCCCGCCGGGACGTCCACGTGGCCGCCCTCGCCGGCGACCGGAACCCAGCCGCCGCCCGCGCCGTCCGGTACTGGGACCAGGCCCGCCACCCCCATGCCGGTGCCGGGTCCCAGTACCGCGCGCGGTCCGTCGGCGGGCGGCAGGGCGCCGCCGACGGCGATCAGGTCGTCCGCCCGGAGTCCGGGCAGCGACCAGGCCAGGGCCTCGAAGTCGTTGATGACGGTGAGGCGGTCGATGCCGAGGTGGGCGCGGGCGCGCTCGACGGTGTCGGTCGCCCAGCCCGCGTTCGTCAGGTGGATCCGGCCGTCCACGACCGGCCCGGCGATCGCCAGGCAGGCCGCCCCGGGCCGCACTCCCCCGGCGTGCTCGGCCAGGTAGGCGGCCGCGGCCTCGGCCAGACCCGAGTAGTCCCGGGTGGGCAGCGCGACCACCCGCTCGGGCGTGCCGTCCGGGCCGTCCACCAGCGCGAACCGCGCGTTGGTGCCGCCCACGTCGGCGACCAGCCACGGCGTCGTCATCAGTCTTCCTCCTCGCACTGCGGACGGCTCAGCCGAACACGCCCGCGCCGCGCTCTGCGGGCCCGACGGCCCGCCGGAACGCCCCGAACAGCTCCCGGCCCGTCCCGTGCACCGTCTCGGACGGCATGGCGGCGGGCTCGCGCGCGGCGAACTCGTCGTCGGGGACCAGGACCTCCAGGAGCCCCTTGTCGGCATCCAGCCGTATCACGTCCCCGTCGCGCACGCGCGCGAGCGGACCGCCCATCGCGGCCTCCGGGGAGACGTGGATCGCCGCAGGTACAGAGCCGGACGCACCGGACATCCGTCCGTCCGTGACGAGCGCCACGCGGTGCCCGCGGTCCTGGAGGACGCCGAGCGGCGGGGTGAGCTTGTGCAGCTCCGGCATCCCGTTCGCGCTCGGCCCCTGGAACCGGACGACCGCGACGACGTCCCGGCCGTCCAGCTCGCCGGCGGCGAACGCGGCCTGGAGCTCGTCCTGCGAGCCGAACACGCGCGCGGGCGCCTCGATCGTGCGGCGCTCGGGCGCGACGGCCGACACCTTGACGACCGCGCGGCCGAGGTTGCCGTCGACGGTGTGCAGGCCGCCGTGCTCGTCGAACGGGTCGGCGACCGGCCGCAGCACGGTCGCGTCGCCGGACTCGGCGGGCGCGTCCGTCCAGGTCAGCTCGCCGTCCGCCAGCGCGGGGACGGCGGCGTACTCGGCCAGGGACGCGCCGCCGACCGTCCGGGCGTCGGCGTGCACGAGGCCCGCGCCGACCAGCTCGCGGATGAGGAAGCCGGTGCCGCCCGCCGCGTGGAAGTGGTTCACGTCGGCGGTGCCGTTCGGGTACAGCCGGGTCAGCAGCGGCGTGATCCGGGACAGCTCGTCGAAGTCGTCCCAGGTCAGGTCGATGCCCGCGGCGGCGGCCATCGCGACCAGGTGCAGCGTGTGGTTGGTGGAGCCGCCGGTCGCGAGCAGCGCGACGACGCCGTTGACGAACGCGCGCTCGTCCAGCAGCTCGCCGATCGGCGTGTAGGTCCCCTCGCCGCGCGACCCGCGCAGGTCGGTGAGCTCGACGACGCGGCGCCCGGCGGCGCGGGTGAACGCGTCGCGCAGCTCGGTGTGCGGCGGGACGAAGCTCGCTCCCGGCAGGTGCAGGCCCATGACCTCCATGAGCAGCTGGTTGGAGTTCGCCGTCCCGTAGAAGGTGCAGGTGCCGGGCGAGTGGTACGACTGCGCCTCGGCGGCGAGCAGCTCGTCCCGGCCGATCTCCCCGGCCGCGTACCGCTTGCGGATCGCGGCCTTCTGCGCGTTCGGCAGCCCGGACGCCATCGGCCCGGCCGGGACGAGGATCGCGGGCAGGTGCCCGAACGACAGCGCGCCGATCACCAGGCCGGGGACGATCTTGTCGCAGACGCCGAGCAGCAGCGCGCCGTCGAACATGTCGTGGGACAGCGCGACGGCGGTCGCCATCGCGATCACGTCCCGGCTGAACAGCGACAGCTCCATCCCGGCGCGGCCCTGCGTGATGCCGTCGCACATCGCGGGGACGCCGCCGGCGAACTGCGCGGTGCCGCCCGCCTCGGCGACGGCGGCCTTGAGCAGGTCGGGGTAGTCCTTCAGCGGCGCGTGCGCGGACAGCATGTCGTTGTAGGACGACACGATCGCGATGTTGGGCGCCACGTCCCCGCGGAGCTGGAGCTTCACGTCGGGGGCGCAGGCGGCGAAGCCGTGCGCAAGGTTGGCGCAGCCGAGGCCGCCGCGGGCGGGGCCCTGCGTGCGGGCATCGGCGACGCGGCGCAGGTAGGCGGCGCGGCGGTCGGCGCTGCGTGCGGCGATCCGCTCGGTGACCCGTGCGACGACGGGGTGCGGGGAGGCGCTCATGTGAGACTCCAGGCCGAGGGGACGGACATCGACAGACGCAACTTAGCGGGGATAGGTCATCCGAGTCATCAGACTTACGCAGTAATCTTTACAGAAGTTTCCCCGCTAGAGCCAACTCGACGCCGTAACCGGCGCCGGCCGCCCGGCCGGGCCGCGAACCTTCCCGGCGGCTCATCCGTCCGTCCGTCCGTCGGCCCGTCCGTCTGTCCGTCGGCCCGTCCGTCGGCCCGTCCGTCTGTCCGTCCGCTCGCCCCGGCCCCGTCCGCATGCTTGGATGACCGAATGCCCCACCGGCCCGTCTACCCGCCCGCGCGGCGCCCCGCCACCTGCGGCGACGTGCTGCGCCTCGTCCGCGAGGACGGCGTCGCCACCCGCGCCGAGCTGGCCCGCGTCACCGGGCTGTCCCGCCCGGCGGTCGCCGCGCGGGTCACCGAGCTGATCGCGCACGGGCTGCTGGTCGAGCACGCCGACGGGCCGTCCACCGGCGGACGGCCGCCCGCCCGCCTCGCCTTCGACGCCGCGGGCGGCGCGGTGCTGGTGGCCAATCTCGGCCAGTCCCGGGGCCAGCTCGCCGTCTGCGACCTCGCCGGGACGATGCTGCGCCGCGCCGACGCCGACCTGCCGCCCGGACGGCTGCCCGAGGTCGCGCTGCCCGCGCTCGTCCGGCAGTGGACGGACCTGCTCGCGGGCTGCGGCCTGCCCGAGTCGGCGGTGCGCGGCGTCGGGATCGGCGCGCCCGACCCGGCCGACTTCGACCTGTGGGACACCGGCCCGATCGCCGAGCGGTTCGGCGTGCCCGTCCTGCTGGACAACGAGGTCAACGTCGCCGCGCTCGGCGAGCACCGGGTCCACCACCCGGACGTCGCGGACCTGCTGCTCGTCAAGATCTCCACCGGCATCGGCGCGGGCCTCATCTCCGGCGGGCGCATCCAGCGCGGCGCGCAGGGCGCGGCCGGCGAGCTCGGCCACATCCCGGTCGCGGACGGCCCGGGCGTCACCTGCCGCTGCGGCAACCTCGACTGCGTGGAGGCGGTCGCGGGAGGCGCGGCCCTGGTCGCCCTGTCCAGCGCGCCCGACCTGCCGACGCTGGTCTCGCGCGCGCAGGACGGCGACGCGGAGGCCGTCCTGCTCGTCCGGGACGCGGGACGCCGCCTCGGCGAGGTCATCGCCGCCGCCGTGAACCTCCTGAACCCGGCCGTCGTCATCCTCGGGGGCGACCTCACCGCCGCGTACGAGCCGCTGGTCGCGGGCGTCCGCGAGGTGGTCTACCGGCGCGCGACCGCGCTCGCCACCCGCACGCTGCGCATCGAGCCGAGCCGCCTCGGCGAGCTGGCGGGCCTCACCGGATGCGCCGCCATGGTCCTCGACCACACGCTCGCGCCCGAGGCCGTCGACGCCGCCCTCAGCTCCGCCTGACGCCCCGCACGGAAAAGACCGAAAAGTCAAATCCGGACGTCCAGGAGAACATCTGCGTTCCCTTGCGGCGCGGTAAACGCATCGTTTACGCTCTCACGCCTTACGCAAACCTCTCAAATGCATACTTCCCACCGGGGGCGAACTGTGCTCGATCAGTCTCCCGAAGCCATCGAGAAGGCTTTGGAGAACCTGACCAAGGACGCCAAGGAGAAGCTGGAGCGGTACGCGGAGATGCGCGAGCAGCTCGCCTCGATGCGCAGCACCGCACAGTCCGCCGACGGCAACGTCACCGTCACCGTCGCCCCCGGCGGCGCCATCACCGACATCCACCTGAGCGAGCGCGCGATGCGGCAGAGCGCGGCGCAGCTGTCGGCGACGCTGATGAGCACCATCACCGCCGCGAGCGCCGACGCGTCCCGCCGGATGGCCGCGGTCGTCGCGCCGCTCGCCCCCGCCGGAATGGACGTCCAGGCGCTGGTGGAGTCCCGGCTGCCCGCCCCGCCCCGCGAGGACGAGGGACCGCGCCGATGACCGAGACCGGGCACGACGTCACCAAGCTGGTCAGCGCCGCCGAGAGCGTGGACCGGCTGAACGACCGGGCGCAGGCGATCAAGTCCGCGGCGCAGGCGATCAACGTCACCGGGCACGAGTGGGGCCTGGTCGGAATGGTCTTCAGCGTGCACTACGACTCGGCGTCCAAGGACATCAACGAGCACCTGGACCTGATGGTCAAGTCGCTGACCGGGATCGAGAGCGGGATCGAGCAGACCGCGCGCAACTACGCGGGCGCGAACCAGGCCATCCTCGCCAAGATCAACGCGCTGGAGAAGGACGCGGTCGAGATGGGGCCGGCGCCGAGCAAGCCGGGCGAGAAGGGCTGAGGCGGCGATGGTCGAGATCTTCAGCGACCCGTACAAGGCCGGCGAGGGCAACGTCCCCGGCTGGAGCCAGGTCGCCAAGGGCGTCAAGCACTACGAGAACGAGGACTTCAGCTCGCTCGCGGGCGACGTCGCCGACATCGGCTACACCGGCTTCACCGCCTGGATGGACCCGCTCGGCGCGCTCGTCTCGGCGGGCGTCGGCTTCCTCATCGACGTGATCAAGCCGCTGCACGACATGCTCACCTGGGTCACCGGCGACGACGGCGCGATCAGCGACCACCGGGACGAGTGGGACAAGGTCGCCAAGGACCTGAACGGCCTGGCCGACCAGATGTCCACCGACCTGGAGCACGACCTCACCGACTGGCTCGGCCCGGCCAGCGAGCAGGGCAAGGCGCGGATCGCCGAGTTCATCCAGGGCACCCGCGACACCGCCAACGCGATCGGCGACATCAAGGGCCTGCTCGCGCTCACCGCCGCGCTCTGCGACACCGCGATGTCCACGCTCAAGGACCTGATCTCGCAGTTCGTGGAGTGGCTGATCATCACCTGGCTGGCCGCGCAGGCCGCCGCGATCCCCACCCTCGGCGGCAGCGAGGCCGCCGCCGCGGCCGCGACCGAGGCCGAGGCGGCGGTCGCGACCACCCGCGGCGCGCGGATCGTCCAGAAGGTCGTGCAGGTCTTCAAGAAGCTCGCCGCCGTGGTCCGCCGGATCATCACCAAGATCAAGGCGATGCGCGACACCGCGGTGTGGCGGCTGACCGGCAAGGGCGGCAACCGCAGCCTCGGCCCCGGCGGCCTCGGCCGCGACCTGGTCTCGGACGGCCGGGACGCGCGCCGCGCCCTCGGCGGACGCAACGGCGCCACCAAACCCTTCGAGTACGACCCGAAGGACCCGGCCGTCGCGGCCGGGACCAAGCTCGGCTCGGGCCTCGCCCAGTCCGGCGAGGACGACAACGACAACGTCCCGCCGCCCGGCGAGATCAACCGGAAGCTGAACCTCGGTGCCTGAGCCTCCCGACGCTCCTCTCCACGCCTGGACCGGCTTCAGGCAGGGCCCGCTTTTCGCGACCGCGCTCTTCCTCGCGGTCGTCGCCGAGTCGGTCAATCTGGGCGTCGACTTCACCGAGCCGGTTCCCGCCGCCGCCTTGGCGCTGTGGGCGCTGGTGCTGGTGGGGCTGCCGGTGCGGGCGGCGTTCCATCGCCGGATCGTGCTCACGGCGGACGAGCTGATCGTCCACCGGACGTTCGGCACGGCCGCGTTCCGCCTGAGCGAGATCGGCTTCCTTCAGGAGAACCGGCCGGGCGGGATCGGTCCGCAGTGGCCGAAGCTGCTGATCCGCGACACGGGCGGGCGGACGTGCCGGACGTGGAGCCTCGGACGCGAGCACGAGCGGATCGTCCGGACGGTCCGGGACGCCGTGACGCGGGCGAGCGGGGCCGATCCGATGGCCTACGAGGACGAGGAAGCCGCAGCTCACTGACCCTGTTGCCGAACCGGCAACAGGGTTTGCCTTTTCCGGGGCGCGGTGCCGATGCTGGTCCCATGGAAGAGGGAATGACGAACGAAGAGTTCTGGGACCTGCGCTACACGAGCGGCCCCAAGCACGCGGACGGGAACGAAAGCGGGGACGGGAGCGGCCACGGTCACGGCCACATCTGGAGCGGCAAACCGAACGCGGCCCTGGTCGAGGAGGTCTCCGGGCTGACCCCCGGGACGGCGCTGGACCTCGGCTGCGGCGAGGGCGCGGACGCGGTGTGGCTGGCCCGGCAGGGCTGGAAGGTCACGGCCGTGGACGTCTCGGGCGTCGCCATCGGCCGCGCCGTGGAGCACGCGGCCGAGGCCGGGCTGGCGGACGCGATCGACTTCCAGCGCCGCGACCTGTCGGAGTCGTTCCCGGACGGCTCCTACGACCTCGTGACCTCGCAGTTCCTGCACTCGCCGGCCGAGCCGATCTCCGAGCGGATCCTGCGCGCCGCGCGGGACGCGGTCGCGCCGGGCGGCACGCTGCTGGTCGAGGGGCACGCGGGCCCGCCGCCGTGGGAGCCGGAGTCCGGCTACGTCCTGCCCACGGCGGCCGAGGTCGTGGTGTCCCTCGACCTCGACCCGGACGAGTGGGAGGTGCTGCGCGCCGAGGAGCACGACCGGCGGCAGACCGCGCCGGACGGCACCGTCATGACCCGCCTCGACTGCACCGTGAAGGCCCGCCGGCGCCCCGCGGAGTGACCCGCGGAGTGACCGGCGGGTGCCGTCCGCGTGAGGAGCCGGGTCAGCCGTGCGCGAGGAGCCGGGTCAGACGAGCGTGAGGAGCCGGGTCAGACGAGCGACTGGCCGCCGTCGATGGTGATCACCTGGCCGTTGAAGTAGGGGTTGGCCATCAGGACCACCGACGCGGCGCCCGCCTCCTCCGGGGTGCCGAACCGGCCGAGCGGTGCGTTCGCCCCGGCCGCCGCGACCGCCTCGTCCGTGGGGAGCCCGCCCACGCCGCGCAGCAGCGGCGTGTCGAACTGCCCGTAGCGGACGCCGTTGACCCGCAGCCGGCGCGGCGCGAGCTCGACGGCGAGCGAGCCGACGAGCGTCTCGACCCCGCCGGCGACGGCGATCGCGCCCGCCGTCGCCGGGCGCGGCCGGGTGACGAGCAGCCCGGACGTGAGGGTGATCGAGCCGCCGGCGGGCAGCCGCCCGACGGACGCGCGGGCGATCGCGAGCGCCGCCCAGACCCGCTGCTCGTAGGCGGTGCGGGCGTCCTTCGGGTCGATCGACTCGATCGGCCCGGCCCCGACGTAGCCGCCCGCGGTGAGCAGGACGTGGTCGAGCGTCCCGGTGAACTCGACGGCGGCGCGGATGGAGTCCTCGTCGGCGGCGTCGACGACCGTCCCGAGGACCTCGGCGTCGCCGTCGCCCGAGCGGATGTCGGCGACGGCGGCGTCCAGGCGGGCCTTGTCGCGCCCGGCGATGACGACGCGGACGTCGAGACTGTGCAGCAGCCGGGCGGCCCCGAGGCCGATGCCGGACGAGCCGCCGATGATGAGCACGCTCGATCCGGCGAGGCTCGCGGGCAGCGGCGAGCGGACGGGCAGGGGCGCGGAAGTGACCTGGGACATGGTGGGGCTCCGTTCGAAATAAACCATCCGGTTGGTTTAGATCATGGAGCGCGCCGGGCGGGCTTGTCAACCGGATGGTTTAATTTCTTGCATGAGCTACGACGCGGACGCCACCCGGCGCAGGATCTTCGAGGCGGCCGCCGACGAGTTCGCCGAGCGCGGTCTCGCCGGGGCCAGGATCGAGCGGATCGCCACCGCCGCCCGGGCGAACAAGCAGGCCATCTACCTCTACTTCGGCAACAAGCAGCAGCTCTTCGGCGCGGTGCTGAAGGCGAAGATGGAGGAGGTCTGCCACGAGGGCCCGCTCGACCCGCACGCGATGGGCGAGAGCGTGGGCCAGCTTTTCGACTGGTACCACGAGCACCCGGAGCTCGTCCGGCTGCTGATGTGGGAGGCGCTGGAGCTCAGCCCCGACGAGCCGCTCGCCGCGGACGAGCGGCGGCGGACCTACCGCGCCTACGCGTCCGAGATGACCGAGGGCGGCTACGCGGCCGGCGAGCCGGACGAGGACGCCCGGATCCGCGCCGCCCAGGACTGGCTGTTCACCGTGCTCGGCCTGGTCGCCTGGAACTTCTGCGTCCCGCAGATGCGCGCCCTGGTCCTGGACGAGCCGGACGCGAAGGCCGCGCTCGCCCGCCGCCGCGAGGTCGTCGTCCAGACCGTCAAGGCGCTCGCCGCGGCCCGCTGACGCCGCCGGTATTTCAGTTCCCGGTCGGCTGGCGCCGACATGTAAATGATTTGTAAGGGAAAGCCGGGGACGCTCGCCCGCCCGCGCCCGGCCTTCCTACCTTGGTGGGGCGACTCCGGCACGCGCGACCGTGCCGATCCCGGCCGGCGAGGCACAGCGGAGGAAGCCCCGCCGACCGTCCCAGGGACGCTTCGCCCCCGAGGCCGTCCCGCTCCCCCGGGCCCGTTCACCCCCGCCGACGGCCCGAAGGCCGGGAGGCGTCCTTCCCTCAGGACGCCTCCCGGTCCTCCCCTTCGCCGCCGTGCCTCACCCCCGCCTCCCCGCGTCCCCGCGTCCCGGCCTCCCCGCGTCCCAGCCTCACCCCCGCGTCCCAGCCTCAACCCCGCGTCCCAGCCTCAACCCCGCGTCCGAGCCTCAACCCCGCCGCCCGGCCTCAGCCCCGCCGCCCGGTGGCTTCGCTTCGCGGTTTCAGCCGCCCTTCGCGTCCGCCCAGGGTTTGGTCTCGCGGAAGTACAGCGCCGCGCCCGGATGGAGCGGCAGCGGGTAGGTCACCAGCGCGGCCCGCCGGTCCAGCCGCCGCGCCTGGGCGTGCACCGCCGCCAGCCGGGACCTGCTCGCGAAGAGCAGCGCGGTCAGCTCCCGTGCCTCCGCGGCCGGCATGTCGGCGCGGACGACCAGGACGTTCGGCGTCGCGACCGTCGGCACCTCCCGCCCCATCCCGTACGTCGTGGCCGGGATCGAGCGGGCGAGGTACACCTCCCCGAACGAGCGCTGGAGGCCGGCGACGAGCGACCCGACCGGCAGCAGCCGCACCCGGACCGTCCGGGCGAGGTCGGTGACGGCGGGCGTCGGCAGGCCGCCGTTGAAGAAGAACGCGTCGATGCGTCCCGCGCGGAGCGCTTCGCCCGACGCGCTCGCCGACAGCCGTGACCGGACGATCGCGTCGCGCCCGCTCACCCTCACGCCCGCCGCCGCCAGCACGCGGCCCGCGAGGACCTCGGTCCCGGATCCGGCCGCGCCGGTGGAGACGCGCCGTCCGCGCAGGTCCGCGACGGATCTGATCGGCCCGTCCGCGCGGACGACGATGTGGAGGTAGTCGTCGTACAGCCCGGACAGCGCGGCGATCCGGACATTCCCCGCGAACGGCCCCGCGCCGCGCGTCGCGAGATCCGCCGAGTCGACCGTCGTGAACGCGAGATCGGCCTTGTGGGCGGCGAGCAGCCGCAGGTTCTCGATGGACGCGGCTGTCGTCAGCACCGTCGCGCGCACCTTCCACCGGTCGTGCAGCGTCGCGGCGAACGCGTCGCCGAGCGCGTGGTAGACGCCGCCCTCGCCGCCGGTCGCGATCACGACCGGCGGGAGCGACGGCCGGTCCGAGCGGCACCCCGACGCCCCGAACGGCACGCACGCGAGCAGCACCACCAGCGCCGCCAGCCGCCGCCTCACCGCTCGGCCTCCCGTGCGGCCGTCGGAAGGACGATCCGGACGCGCAGCCCGGACGGTTCGGCGGGCGACAGCTCCAGGCGTCCGCCGGACGCCGTGATCAGCGCGTGCGCGATCGTCAGGCCCAGGCCCGAGCCCTCGACGTTCTGGTCGGCCGGACGCCGCCAGAACGGCTGGAGCGCGACCGCGGCCTCCGGCTCGGTCATGCCCGGCCCGCTGTCGGTGACGACGATCGCGGCGAGGTCCGGCGGGACGTTCTGGACGTCGATCCGGACGCGTCCGCCCGCCCCGGAGAACTTCACCGCGTTGTCGATAATCGCGTCGAGCGCCTGGTCCAGCGCGTCCGGCGCGGCGCGCGCGAGCAACGACCCACCGTCCAGCGCAGCGCGCGCGGACAACGACCCACCATCCGGCGCGGCGCGCGCGGACAACGTCCCGCCGTCCAGCGCGGCGCGCGCGGACAACGTCCCGCCGTCCAGCGCGGCGCGCGCGGACAGCGTCCCGCCGTCCGGGCCGGTCAGCTCGACGCCGCGCCGGGCCGCGACGTCCCGCCAGCCGTCCGCGCGGGCCCGCGCGAGCGCCGCGAGGTCCACGTCCACCGCCTTGACCGCGCTCGCCTCCGCCGAGGCGTACGCGAGCAGCGCGTCGTAGAGGTGCGCCATGCGGTCGACCTCCTCCAGCGCCATCGCATGGTCGGTCCGGCCGTCCGGGCCGACCGCCGGCTCCAGGTTCTCCAGCCACAGGCGGAGCGCGGCGAGCGGCGTGCGCATCTGGTGGCTGGCGTACGACACGAACGACCGCTGCCGCTCCAGCAGCACCGCGACCTGCACGGCCATCGCGTTGAACGACTCGGCGAGGCGGCGCAGCTCGGACGGTCCCGCGCCGCTCGCCACCCGCTCGTCGAACCGTCCCTCGCTGAGCGCGTGCGCCGCGAGGTCCAGCTCCGCGACCGGACGCAGCACCCAGCGCGCGACGAGCGCCACCACGACGACCCCGACCAGGACGACCAGCAGCAGGCCCGCGAGCAGCCGCGTCCAGGCGTCCAGCAGGGCCTGCCGCAGCCGCCCGGTCGGCGACACCGTCACCGCGACGCCGATCACCTCGCCGCCGCTCCCGACCGGCTCGACGACCACCATCGGGCCGCGCTGCCACGGCCACACGGTCGGCGTGGTGCGCGCCGCCTCCCCCGACAGCGCCTCCCGCACCCGCTCCCGGACGTGCCCGGACCGCAGGTCCAGGTCCGACCGGGAGCTGATCACGACCGTGCCGTCCCGGTCCACGACCGCCGCCGGGATGCCGAACACCGCGTCGTACTGCTCCAGCTCGTAGTGCAGCGCCGAGGTGCGCCCGGTGCGCAGCGCGGTCTCGGCGAGCGACGCGAACCGGGCGGTGTCCCCGGCCCGGTCGATGTACATCTCCTGCGAGTCGCGGGCGGCGAACCCGGTCGCGAGCGGCACCGCCAGCGCCACCAGCGCGGCGGCGAGCAGCGGCAGGTAGGTGAGGTACAGCCGCCGCCGCATCCCGGCTCAGCCCCCGCCCGGCGCGAGCCGGTACCCGACGCCGTGCACGGTCTCGATCCGCGCCGCGCCGCCGAGCTTGGCGCGCAGCGTCGAGACGTGGACGTCCAGCGTCCGGGACCGGCCCTGCCAGGACGTCCCCCACACCTCCCGCAGCAGCGTCTCGCGCTCCACCACCGCGCCCGGCTCCCGGATCAGCCGCGCGAGCAGCGTGAACTCCTTCGGCGTCAGCCGCACCGGCACGCCGTCCAGGGTGAGGACGCGGGCGGCGAGGTCCACCGCGAGCGCGCCGAGCACCCGCACGCCGCCGTCCGGCCGGGGCCGCGCCCGCCGCAGGACGGCCTCCATGCGCGCCTGGAGCTCGGCCATGCCGAACGGCTTGACCAGGTAGTCGTCCGCGCCCGCGCGCAGCCCGGTGACCCGGTCCCGCTCGGTGCTGCGCGCGGTCAGCACGATGATCCCGACCTCGCCGCGCTCCCGCAGCCGGCGGCAGACCTCCAGGCCGTCCAGGTCGGGCAGCCCGAGGTCCAGCAGGACGATGTCGCAGGGCGGCGCGGCGAGCGCCGCGGCGGCGTCCGGCGCGTGCTCGACCTCGTACCCGCACCGTCCCAGCGCCCTGACCAGCGCCGCCGCGAACCGGCGGTCGTCCTCGACGAGCAGCGCCCGCGCCATCTAGCGCCCGTTGATCAGCCGCATGGCGAGGTCCGGGCTGAACGTCCCCGCCGGGACGCCGGGACCGACGCCGCACGGCCCGTCCGACTCGCCGGGCGTCTTGACCCACAGCAGGTCGTCCGCGCCCGACCCGCCGACCTGCGGGACGGTCCCGAGCTTGGCCCCGGCCGGGTTGCACCACTTGCCCGGCGTCCCGCCATGCCCGTTCCGGCTGGTGTCGATGACGAACCCGCGCGTGTACCGGTACTTCGACGAAAGCGCCGAATCAACCTTCTTCGCATAAGCCGAAGACTCGGCCGTCGTAAAGAAGTTGGACACATTGACCGAGAACCCGCGCACATTCTTCACCCCGGCCGCGTTCAACCGCGTCGCCATGGTCGCGGGCGCCACCCAATGCGCGTTGCCGCCGTCCAGGTAAGCACGCGCCTTCGGGGCCTTGGCCTTGAACTGCTCGGTCGCGTACTTGAGCAGTGCCGTCCGGGTCTTCTGCGCCGCCGCGGGCAGGCAGTCGAGCTGCGCGACCGCGTCCGGCTCGATCACCACGATCGCCGGACGGTTCCCGACAGCCGCCGCGAACTTGGAAATCCACGTCCTATAAGCCGCCGAAGACCCCGCCCCGCCATGCGAAGCCCCACCGCAATCCCGGTCGGTAATGTTGTAGGCCACCAGAACGGGCGTCTTACCTTTGCTCTTAGCGGCACCGACATACCCGGAAACCGCCCGCGAGATATCCCCGCTCCAGTTCCCGAACCACCGGGCCCCCGGCCGCGCCACGATGGCCGTCTTGATCTTCGGAGCCCGAGCGTCCCGCGGATGGGCCTTCACCCACGCGGCGGCCTGCGTCCCCGGATCCACGTAAAACGGACTGGCCGCAGCCCCCTCGACCTGATCCGCACTCACCCTGGCCGCGCTGGCCCCACCCGAGGAGCACCCCGCCGCCCCCACCGCAACAGCCACCACCAGCGGAATCACCGCGCGCATCATCGCTCTCCTCGCCCCGGCATGATCGGCTCGAACGGCCGACATTCTGGCGCGAACCCCCCACCCCCGTCCCCCGAACCACCAGATCACCCGATCAGCCGGCCCCCACACCCCGGAGACCGGCTGCAACGCCCCGACCATTACCGGCCAAGCTCCCCCCGCCGAACCCGCCCCACCAGCCCCCCGAACGCGGCCGAACTGACCACCAACCGCGCCCCGCCCGGATCCCGCGAATCCCGCACCCCAACCCCGTCACCCAGCCGCGCGACCTCCACGCACGCCTCGTCACTTCCCCCGCCGCTAAAGGAGCTCTTACGCCACCGAACCATCCGGAACTCCTTCCAGCCAGCCCCGCGACATCAGCGCCCGAGACCGTCAGTCATGCACCGCGCGTAGTCCCAGAGGCCGCAGGTCAGAGCCGACCGTTACAGGTCGAGCTCACCACGCCGCACCCGCGCCAGCAATCCACCGAAAGACGCGAGAGGCACCGCGAGGCGCGGCCCATCCGGATCCCGGGAGTCGCGAACCCCGCCCCCCACGACCACCCGCGCGACCTCCACACAGGCGTCGTCGTTCCCACCGCCCGAATAACGGCTCTTGCGCCAGCGACTCATTTCGGCCGCTACCGGTCGAGTTCGTCGCGCCGGACGCGGGCCAGCAACCCGGCGAACACTGCGGGAGCCACTGCCAGGCGCGGCCCGTCCGGGTCCCGCGAGTCCCGCACACCGACCTCGCCGCCCAACCGCGCAACCTCCACGCACGCCTCGTCGCTCGATCCGCCGCTGTGGGAGCTCTTACGCCACTGGATCACTGGTAACCCCTCTTGGTCTCCAAGATCAACAAGCGGGAATCTCCCTTGGAAAGAGCAAGATCCCCGATCTGGTCGGAGCGTATCGTCAGGGCTCCGATTTCGTCCCCTCCTTCGATCAACCGGCCGCCGAGCTGCGCCCCCACATAGGCGACCTCGCGACTGCCGAGACGCTCCGAACCGACCTTGAGGATCTGGATCGGCCCGTCATGTCCAGGGTGATGCCCCGCCGCCCGCGGCACAATCCGGACACTCACCTTGGGGTCGGACGAGATGTCGAGCAAGTAGTCCAACTGACCGATCATCACCTTCGACGATCCCACCGGGCACTCCAGCACCTCCTGGTCCAAGAGCACCCAGAGGTAGGGACAGTCCACCCCGGCGAGCCGCCGCTGCCGCTCCGCCCTCGACTTGATGGACGCCTCGACGACCGCCGGCTCGCTACCGGCCAGCACGCCCCGAATGTAGTCCTCGGTCTGGAGCAACGTCGGGATGATCTTGCCGTGGTAGAGCTTGATGATCGTCGCGGCGGCCTCGTACTGGAGGTACTGCTTGAACCAGTCGGGGTCGTGGCCGGTCTTGGCGTAGAAGAGCAGCCGCTCGAAGTGGCCGCCGGTCTTCCATGCGTCGTCCAGCCGACACATGTGCTCCTTGGTGGGACGGGCCCGGCCCGCTTCCCAGTTACATACGCTCCCGCGCGTCACCTTGGCGATCAGGCCGACCTGGGCGAGTGACAACCCTCGCTGCGTCCGCCAGAACCACAGGTCAAAGGCCAGCCAGCCCCAGATCGAAGACTTCGGGTCGATCGACTCTCTGACACTCATCGCTCACCCACAGGTGTATGGCATGTCTGTCAATGCGTGCACGCTAACTCACGGAGCGTGAACCTGGGAGCCGGTTCCGGAAACTCATGGACGGTGGTGGCGATGGACGCTCAGATGATGGCCCCGGGGCACCCGGAGATCCGCATGGCGCTGCTGGCGACGCCGACCTCGGTCGTCCTCGCTCGGGAACTGGTCCGTTACGCGCTCGTCAACTGGGGGTTCGGCAAGCCGGTGATCGAGGACGCCACGCTCGTCATGAGCGAGATCGTCACCAACGCGCTCAACGCCGCCCCCGGCAAGGAGATCTGCATCCGGACGGCGGTCTACGAGGGCGCTCCGCTCCTCGAATGCTGGGACCCGTCCCCCGCGCTGCCCGTCCAGCGCGGTGTCACCGCGGAAGCCGAATCGGGCCGGGGACTGCTGATCGTTGCCGCCTACGCCGAGAACTCTGGCGTCCGTCCGTCCGCCAACGGCCGCGGCAAGGTCGTCTGGGCCCTGATGCCCGCGAACCCTTGGCCAGACGGCGTCTCGCGTGAAGACCCCGGCCACCGGTCTCGCTGACACATAGGCTGACCTCACGCATCGGGCAGCCGCTCAGGGGAGCACGTGTCTCATCCGCCGTGGGCCGTTGCCCCGTCCAGCCTGCTCATCTCCGAGCAGCAATACGAGGCGCTGCCCGAGGACGTCGCGCACAGCATCGAAGTCGTCGAAGGCAACGCCATCTTCTGCGAAGCGCCGAGCCCTGAACGTCGGATGGTCGCGTTCCGGCTTCAGGCCGCCCTCATGGATGCGCGAACTGCCGAGCCGCGCATTCAGGTGTTCCAGGACACCGACATGAAGTACGCCTACGTCAACTCGCACATCACTGACGAGCGCAAACGCTTCACGGTACGCCGACCGGACCTCAGCGTGCTGCGCTGCATCGAGCGCGGCAGCAAGATGACGTCGGCGGACGTCCTCGTGGCCATCGAGATCACCAGCACGCGGCCGTAGCGGGGCAGGTCGGCGGTGAGCAGGACGCCGAGTGGCTCTGGCAGGGTGATCTTCTCGCCGTACCCCCCGGTCGAGGTGGTCAGCCACGTCCCGTCGCCGCGCGGGTCACTGCTGAGCATCCACTCGCCTGCACCGGGCGAGACGTACAGCAGGGCGGGTACCAGCGCACGCGAATACCAGGCGCTCCTCACCTCGATTGACGGCCTGGACTCGGACGGGGACGCAACTTTGACCGCGAGAATGAACTCCTCCCCCGGGATCAGCCGCTCATCGGTGTCCAGGCTGGACGGAGGCAGCACGGCCAGGTCGGGGGTCGCGTAGTCGTCCGGGTCGTCAGGAAGCGGGATGGAGATCGTGTCGGCGGTCGTGAGGCCGTGCTGCGCCGCACGAGCGCTGAGCGCGTCACGTATCCGGGCGGTGGTGAGAGCGTGCCGTCCGCTCGGGGTGGGGGTCGCCAGAGGGGCGCCTTCGATGATCTCAACACGCAAGGTGCCGCCGCTTTCACGCTCGATGTCGTCGGCTGTCCGGCGGAGCTTGCCGGGGACGGGTTTGGTGATCGTCATCCGCACTCCCCCTCCACGCGTGCAGGCATCACTCTAGGCGGCGGCGTTGTCATGAGTCCGGCGATAGTGGCGGGCGGAGGGGGCCTCAGCCGAGCCAGAGGACGGTCGTGATGCGGAATTCTCGGATGTCGCGGACGACCAGGTACTCGATGATCACGGGGTGGCCGGGGATGGTGTGGTCGTAGCGGAGGTGCTCGGGGTCGCGGGGGGAGCCGGGCGGGGGTGCGCCCAGGTCGATGGCGTCGCCGGCCTCGGTGGCGAAGCGGATCAGGTAGCGCAGGACCGCGTCGAAGAGGGGGCGGGGCATGGCGTGCAGGTCGGCGGCGGCCTCCTCCTGGCAGAAGACGGTCCAGCCGCGGTCGGGGTCGGTCACCGGGGCTTGCGCTCGGCGGCGAGATCCTCCAGGGAGACCAGGCCGCGGCCGGCGAGGGCGTCGGTGACGCGCTTCTCGCGGCCGGGGACCTGGTCGAGCATGGCGTCCCTCCACCAGCGGTCGAGGACGGCGTCGAGGTCGTCGGCGCGGGACGTCTCGGCCATGAACCGGGCGCGCTTGTCCGGGCTGAGCGCGTCGGCGATCGCGCTGACCGTGCGCGGGATCGCGCGGGTCTGGCCGGGCAGGAGCGGACGGTCTGGCACGGCCATGCGGAGCCCTCCGGGACGCGTGTGACGAACGTGCCCCACGCTACGGGACGGCGCCGACATTCTTCACTACTCCCGGACGGCGGCGAGCCTGGTTCGGATGACCAGTTCGTTCAGCTCGTCCCGGCAGGTTGGAACATCCGGCAGCGGCGAGGTGTCGCGTTCGGTTTCCAGGCGCGCGGTCAGCTTCTCGAAGTCGGCGGTGAAGCGGTCGCGGTCGAGGAGGTCGGCGGGCGTGCCGCCGTGCTCGGCGCTGCGCTTGGCCTCGATCAGCTCCGGGAGGTACGCGGGGCCGTATTCGGCCGCGAGAACCGTCAGGTCGGTCTCGACCTCGCCCGCGCGCATGAGGTGGATGCCGGTGAGCAGCGTCCGGAACGTGTAGAGCAGCGGCTTGAGGCGGTTCTCCTTGCCGAACTGGTTCCACTGGCCTCGGCTGAAGCCGAAGTAGTGGCGCGCGTAGCCGGTGCACACGAGGGACGGCGTCAGCGCGAGGAGTTCGTCGTGCAGCGGGGACGTCTCGACGATGAGGGGCGAGGTGAGCTGTTCGAGGATCTCGCCGCTGCAACGGAGGAGCAGGCGGCAGTACTTGGCGACGTCGTGGGTGACGACGTCCACTTCGAGGCCGTCGCGGAACCACATGCGCGAGTGGGTGTCGCGGCCGGGTTCGAGCGACACGACCTCGCGCAGCGGCTGGACGTGCAGGCCGCGCAGGTCGATGTCGGAGTCGCGCGACGGGAAGCCGTAGAGGTGCGCGCCGGAGATCGTGATGAAGGCGCGCGGGTGCGGATGCCATGCGGCGACGTCCGCCATGAGGCCCTCGGGGAGGTTCATGCGGTCAGGCTCCTTCGGCGGACGGAGTGGAGCAGCGCGTCGATGCGGGCGCGGTCGGGTTCGGCGGGGAGGGGCGAGCGGGCGAGCGCGCCGTCCATGCGGGCGGTGAGGGACGCGCGCCAGGCCGCCACCTCGTCCAGCGGCATCTCGTTGCGGCGGACGCTCAGGAGCCGGTCGCGGTGCTCGCCGACCTCGACCATCGGTTCGCCGTGTTCCAGCAGGTGAAGCCCGCTGAGCAGGAGCCGCAGCATGTGCATGACGTGCTTGGGGTTGCGCGCGCCGTGGTTCTCCATCTTGCGGAACTGGCCGTCGGCGTAGCGGAGGAACGTCCGGTGCGCGTGCCGCGAGAGGAACGCGGCCCGGGCCTCCAGGAGCTCCGAGCCGATCTCGGTGACGTGCTCGACGAGCGGTGACCAGAGGCATTCGAGGACGGTCGGGTTCGCGGCCAGCGCCAGCTCGCAGAAGCGCTCGAACTCCCAGGAGAACTGCTCGTCCAGCGGCCCGGACAGGTGCGTCGGCGGTTTGTCGAAGCGCCAGAACAGCTCGGTGGGCGCGACGAACACGCCGCGCCGGTCGGTGTCGCTGGCGGCGGTGTCCAGGCCGTAGGCGCGCGAGCCGACGACCACCGCGAGGACGGTGTGGTCGGGGACGAGCCGGTCGAATGCGGTCACAACCCAGCAGGGTGCCGCAGCCGCCGCCCGGTCGTCGAACCGTTTGTCGGCTTGCAGAAAGTTTCTGCAAGGTCTTTACGGTCCTTGCGGCTCGTTGCTAGCGTCACCGCACCACCCCCACGAGGAACAGGTGAAACGGGCTGCTCTCCACGTCATCCCGTTTCGCGGAGGAGGACCCCCCATGCGGCGTACCATCACGGCCGGTGCGGTGACCTGTCTGGCGCTCGCGGCGCTCACCGCCTGCGGCGGCAGCGGCGGCGACAGCGGTAAGGAGAAAGCGCCGTCCGGCGCGCTGGACGGGCGCGGCCCGGTCACCTTCGTCACCGGCAAGGACCGGTCCGGCAACCTGCAGAAGCAGATCGACGGCTGGAACTCGGCGCACCCGAAGGAGCAGGTCCGGGTCGTCGAGCTGCCGGACGAGCCGAACGACCAGCGGCAGCAGATGATCCAGAACGCGCAGACGAAGTCCGACGCGTACGGCGTGCTCAACCTCGACGTCGTCTGGACGGCCGAGTTCGCCGCGAACCGCTGGCTGACGCCGCTGCCCAAGGACCAGATCGACCTGTCGAAGATGCTGCCCGCGACGGTCACGACCGGCGAGTACCGCGACAAGCTGTACGCGGTGCCGTCCACGTCCGACGCCGGGATGCTCTACTACCGCAAGGACCTGCTCGACAAGGCCGGGATCTCCGCGCCGCCGAAGACCTACGCCGAGATGTGGGCCGACTGCGACAAGGTGAAGGCGCTGCCCGAGGGCAAGGGCGTCGACTGCTACTTCACCGAGGTCAACAAGACCGAGAGCCTCACGATCAGCGCGGTCGAGGCGGTCTCCAGCCAGGGCGGGTCGCTGCTCGACGCGAGCGGCAAGCCGACCGTCACGACGCCGCAGGTCAAGGCCGGGATCCAGTTCCTCGCGGACGCCCGCAAGGCCCACATGCCGAAGGAGGCGGTCACCCTCGACACCGAGGGCGGGCGCCGCTACTTCCAGGGCGGCAAGCTGCTGTTCCAGCGGCAGTGGCCGTACCAGTACGCGCTGGCCGACAAGGCGGACGGGTCGTCCAAGGTGGCGGGCAAGTTCGCCGTCGCGCCGCTGCCCGGGCCGAACGGTCCCGGCGTCGCGAACCTCGGCGGGCACAACCTCGCCATCTCGGCGTTCGCCAAGAACAAGGCGACCGCGTTCGACTTCATCAAGTACCTGACCGGCGAGCAGGCGCAGCGCGCGAACCTCCTCGCGACGTCGCAGGCCCCGACCGTCGCGTCCCTCTACGACGACCCGGCGCTGACGAAGCGGTTCCCGTACCTGCCGGTGCTGAAGCAGGCGATCGCAGGGGCGAAGCCGCGGCCGGTCGTGGTGAAGTACGGCGACGTCACGGCCGCGATCCAGGGCGCGGTGTACGACGCGGTCAACGGCCGGACGACCGTGGACCAGGCCGTCACCGACCTCCAGGGCAAGCTGACCACCCTGACCGCCGCGCAATGAGCACCGTCTCCGAAAGCACCGCCGTCCGCCCCCTCCGCAAGCGCCGCGGCACCGGCGGCGCGCGCGGGGAGCGGCGGATGGCGGCGCTGCTCCTGTCTCCCACGCTGCTCGTCCTCGCGCTCGTCGTCGGCTACCCGGTGCTCGCCGGGCTCCGCGAGTCGCTGTACGCGCGCGGCAACGGCCTCGACGCGGACGGCTTCGTCGTCCAGGGCGACCGGTTCGTCGGCCTCGACAACTACAAGGCCGTCTTCCAGGGCGACCGCGCGGACGCGTTCTGGAACGCCTTCGGCAACACCACGTTCTTCACCGTCACGACGGTGACGCTGGAGACGGTGATCGGCGTCGGGATGGCGCTGATCATGCAGCAGGCGTTCCGCGGCCGGGCGCTCGTGCGGGCCAGCATCCTGGTGCCGTGGGCGATCCCCACCGCGATCTCCGGACTGCTGTGGCGCTGGATCTTCCAGGCGGACGGCGCGGCCAACGCCGTCCTCGGCCACCAGGTGCTGTGGACCGCCGACGGGTTCGCCGCGAAGGTCGCGGTCGTCATCGCCGAGGTCTGGAAGACGTCCCCGTTCATCGGGCTGCTCGTCCTCGCCGGGCTCCAGATGATCCCGCGCGAGGTGCACGAGGCCGCGAAGGTGGACGGCGCGAGCGCGCTCCAGCGGTTCGCCTACGTGACGCTGCCGCTGATCAAGCCCGCGCTGCTCGTCGCCGTCCTGTTCCGGATGCTGGACGTGCTGCGCATGTTCGACCTGCCCGCCGTCCTCGTCGGCGTCAACCAGAGATCCGTGGAGACCCTGACCATGCTCGCCTGGTTCGAGGCGACGAACCTGCGGTACGGCTCGGCGGCGGCGTACGCGACGATCCTGTTCGCCTACATCGCGCTCATCGCCTACCTGTTCGTCCGGCTGCTCGGCGCCGACATCATCGGCGAGGCCCGCCGCACCCGCAAGGGCGGAGCGCGCCGACCCGGCAAGACCGACGCGCGCCGATCCGGCAAGGGCGACGCCCGAGGCGCGCGGAGGACCGGCGCACGCGGGCTGACCGGGAAGGCGGCCGGACGGTGAAGCGCGCGCTCTCCTACCTCGGCCTCGCGGCCGTCGCGGTGTACTGCCTCGCGCCGTTCTACTGGATGCTGGCCTCCGCGCTGCGCCGCCCGCAGGACCAGTTCGACAACTCGCCCGTGCCGTCCCCGGTCTCGACCGAGAACTTCCGCGCGGTGTTCGGCGGGCACAACGGCTTCGGCCGCGCGCTGCTGAACAGCGTCATCGTCGCCGGGACGACCACGGCCCTCACGCTCGTCATCGGCGTGTTCACCGCCTACGCGCTCGCCCGGCTCGACTTCCGGTTCAAGAACGCGGTGCTCGGGCTGGTGATCGCGACGACGATGTTCCCGGGCGTGTCCCAGCTCGTCCCGCTGCTGAAGCTGTTCACCGACATCGGCTGGATCAACACCTACCAGGCGATGGTCGTGCCGAGCCTCGGCTTCGCGCTGCCGCTGTCGGTGTGGCTGCTGACGGCGTTCTTCCGGCAGCTCCCGTTCGAGCTGGAGCAGGCCGCGATGGTGGACGGCTGCACCCGCGGCCAGGCGTTCCGGAAGATCATCGTGCCGCTCGCCGCGCCCGGCGTGTTCACCACCGCGATCCTGACGTTCATCGCGGCGTGGAACGAGTTCCTCATCGCGCTGTCGATGGTCAACCGCAAGGAGATGCAGACCGCGACGGTCGCGATCTCCAAGTTCACCGGCGTGTCCGGCTTCGACCAGCCGTTCGGTACGCAGATGGCGGCGGGCGCCGTGGTGACCGTCCCGCTCATCGTCGTCGTGCTCGTCTTCCAGCGCCGGATCGTCGCGGGCCTCACCGCCGGCGGCGTCAAGTGACCACCCAGCAAGCGACCACCCGGCAAGCGACCACCCGGCAAGTGACCACCCGGCAAGTGACCACCCGGCAAGTGACCATCCGAAAGGAAGCCATGACCGAATCGCCGACCACCGGCTGGTGGCGGGACGCGGTGATCTACCAGGTCTACGTGCGCAGCTTCGCCGACGCGAACGGCGACGGCGTGGGCGACCTCGCGGGCATCCGCGCCCGCCTGCCGTACCTGGCCGACCTCGGCGTGGACGCGCTGTGGGTCACCCCGTTCTACGTCTCACCGATGGCCGACTTCGGCTACGACGTCGCGGACTACCGGGACGTGGACCCGCTGTTCGGCACGCTCGACGACGCGCGCGCCCTCATCGCCGACGCGCACGCGCACGAGCTGCGCGTCATCGTCGACATCGTGCCGAACCACACGTCCGACCGGCATCCGTGGTTCCAGGCCGCCCTGGCCTCCGCGCCCGGATCGCCGGAGCGCGACCGGTACGTCTTCCGCGACGGACGCGGCGAGAGCGGGGAGCTGCCGCCGAACGACTGGGAGTCGGTGTTCGGCGGCCCGGCCTGGACGCGCGTCCCGGACGGCCAGTGGTACCTGCACCTGTTCGCGCCCGAGCAGCCCGACCTGAACTGGGAGAGCCCGGAGGTCCGCGCCGAGTTCGACGACATCCTGCGGTTCTGGCTCGACCTCGGCGTGGACGGCTTCCGGATCGACGTCGCGCACGGCATGGTCAAAGCCGCCGGGCTGCCCGACGTCGGCCGCGACCGCCAGGCGGAGATGCTCGGCCGGGCCCCGCTGCCCTACTTCGACCAGGACGGCGTCCACGAGATCCACCGCGCGTGGCGCAAGCTGCTCGACTCCTACCCCGGCGACCGCGTGGGCGTCGCCGAGGCGTGGGCGCCGAGCACCGCCCGCCTCGCCGCCTACACCCGTCCGGACGAGCTGCACCAGGCGTTCAACTTCCACTACCTCGGCACGCCGTGGAACGCGGCGGAACTGCGCGCGGTCATCGAGGAGACGCTGCGCACGGCCGAGTCCGCGCCCGCGACGTGGGTGCTGTCGAACCACGACGTCAAGCGGCACGTCACCCGCTTCGGCGGCGGCGAGACCGGCCTGCGCCGGGCCCGCGCCGCCGCGCTGCTGACGCTCGCGCTGCCCGGCTCGGCGTACGTCTACCAGGGCGAGGAGCTCGGCCTGCCCGAGGTGCTCGACCTGCCCGCCGAGTTCCGCAAGGACCCGCAGGCCGGACGCGGCGAGGACGCGGGCCGCGACGGCTGCCGCGTCCCGATCCCGTGGGACGGCGACGAGCCGCCCTTCGGGTTCTCGGACGGACCGTCCTCGTGGCTGCCGATGCCGTCCGCCTGGCGCACCCTGACCGTCGCCGCCGAGCAGGCCGACCCGGACTCGATGCTCGCGCTCTACAAGGCCGCGCTGCGCGTCCGGCGCGCCGAGCCCGCGCTGGGCGACGGGCCTCTGACCTGGCTGGACGTCCCGGACGGCACGCTCGCGTTCGTCCGGCCGGCGGACGACGGGACGGCCGTCGCGTGCGCCGTCAACACCGGCGACGAGCCCGTAAACCTCCCTGCCGATGACGAGCCGATCCTGGCCAGCGGGACCGTGGAGCGCGCGGACGACGGAACCCTCGTCGTACCGCCCGACACGACCGTCTGGTGGAAGGTAAATTCGTGGTCATGACGACGCGTCTGGCCGACATCGCCGAGCACGCGGGGGTCAGCGAGGCGACGGTCAGCCGGGTGCTGAACGGCCGTCCGGGGGTGTCGGCGACGACCCGGCAGGCGGTGCTCGCCGCGCTGGACGTGCTCGGGTACGAGCGTCCGGCGCGGCTGCGGCAGCAGCGCGCCGGGCTGATCGGCCTGATCATCCCCGAGCTGACCAACCCGATCTTCCCGGCGTTCGCCGAGGTGATCGAGAGCGCCCTCGCGCGGCACGGCTACATGGCGGTGCTCTGCTCGCAGACGCCCGGCGGCGTCGCCGAGGACGACTACCTGGAGATGCTGCTGGAGCGCGGCGTCGCGGGGATCATCTTCGTCAACGGCCTGCACGCCAACGCCAACTCCGACCGGGCCCGGTACGCGCGGCTGACCGAGCAGGGCCTGCCGATCGTGCTGGTCAACGGCTACCGTCCGGACATCGACGCGCCGTTCATCTCCAACGACGACGTCGCCTCGCTGGAGGCCGCGGTCGCGCACCTCGGCTCGCTCGGGCACCGGCGGATCGGGCTCGCGATCGGGCAGGACGTGTACGTCCCGACGCGGCGCAAGACCGAGGGCTTCCTGCGCGGCCTGCGGACGCTCCTCGCCGAGTCCTCCGACGGGCCGCCCGCCGACGCCGCGGACGAGTTCGTCGTCAACACGATGTACACGGTCGAGGGCGGGCAGGCCGCCGCGCAGCGGCTGCTCGACCGGGGCTGCACGGCGATCTGCTGCGGCAACGACATCATGGCGCTCGGCGCGATCCGGGCCGTCCGGCAGCGCGGGCTGCGGGTGCCGGAGGACGTGTCGGTGGTCGGGTTCGACGACTCGCCGCTGACCGCCTACCTGGATCCGCCGCTGTCCACGATCCGGCAGTCGGTGCGGGAGATGGCGCTGGCCGCGGTGAGCACCGTGCTGGAGGAGATCGGGGGCGGCCGGCCGCCGCGCACCGAGCTGCTGTACCGTCCTGAGCTGGTCGTCCGCCGTTCGACGGCCCCGGCTCCGGTGCCCGCCGCGCGGTAGGAGGGGGCCGTCCGGGCGCCCCGGTCCGCGCGGATCGGGGCGCCCGTCTTGGTAACGGTTGCGTTGCGGAGGATTGACAGTGAGCGGGCTCACGTTCTTTCCTTCGTGGGAGCGCTCCCACACACCTGCTCGATCCACTCCCCACCCAGACTCCACCCCAACGAGAGGGACCCACGATGAGGGGTAACCGGCTGAGGGCCGTCGCCGTACTCGCGGCGGCCGGCGTGCTCGCGGCGGCATGCGGAGGCGGAGGCGACTCCAAGTCCGACAAGAAGATCCAGCTGACCGTCGACGTGTTCGGCGAGTTCGGCTACGAAGGGCTCTACCAGCAGTTCGAGCAGTCGCACCCCGGCGTGACGGTCCGGCAGCGCAAGGTCTCGTCCCTGGACGACTACAAGCCGCGGCTCCAGCAGTGGATCGCCACCGGCAGCGGCGCGGGCGACGTGGTCGCGCTGGAGGAGGGCATCCTGCCCACCTACATGCAGCAGCGGACGAAGTTCGTCAACCTCTTCGACTACGGCGCGCGCGGCCTCCAGGGCGACTTCCTGCCCTGGAAGTGGCAGCTCGGCGTCAGCCCGGACGGCAGCCAGCTCGTCGGCCTCGGCACCGACGTGGGCCCGCTCGCCATGTGCTACCGCAAGGACCTGTTCAAGAAGGCCGGGCTGCCCACCGACCGCGACCAGGTCGGCAAGCTCTGGCCGACCTGGGACCAGTTCCTCGCGACCGGCCAGAAGTTCCAGAGCAAGGTGCCCGGTTCCAAGTGGCTGGACGGCCCGACCGCCATCCTCCGCGCGACCGTCCTGCAGAACGCGGGCTCGGGCCCCGGCTACAGCTACTTCGACAAGAACAACAACCTCGTCTTCGACACGAACCCGGCCGTCAGGCAGGCGTTCGACACGACGCTGAAGTTCGAGCAGAACAAGATGACCGCCGACATGTCGATCTTCACGCCGCCGTGGCAGACGGCGCTGAAGCGCGACACGTTCGCGACCGTCCCCTGCCCGTCCTGGATGCTCGGCGGCATCAAGCAGTTCTCCGGCGACTTCGGCAAGGACAAGTGGGACGTCGCGACCACGCCCGGCGGCGCCGGCTACTGGGGCGGCTCGTGGCTGGCGGTGCCCAAGCAGAGCAAGCACGCCAAGGAGGCCGCCGAGCTGGCGAAGTTCCTGACCAGCGCGCAGGGCGAGGTCGGCGCGTTCAAGGCGCAGAACCCCTTCCCCGCGAACGTGAAGGCCGAGCAGGACCCGGCCGTCTCCGGCGCGGTGAACGACTACTTCAACAACGCGCCCACCGGGAAGATCTTCGGCCAGCTCGTCTCGTCGGTGAAGCCGGTCTACCTCGGCCCGAAGAACGAGGACGTCCGCCAGGCCGTGGAGAACGTCCTGCTCGCGGTCGGCCAGGGCAAGGTCAAGCCGGAGGACGCCTGGTCCAAGGCCGTGGACGCCGCGAAGAAGGCCGCCCGATGACCGTGCCGGCCCATCCCCGCGGGGAGGCGCGCGTCCGGTGGAAGGCAGCCCCCCGATGACCAGCGTGGACACGCGTCCCGCCCGTCCCGCCACCGGGACGGGCGGGGCGCCGCCGCCGAGCCGCTGGCGCTCGCGGCTCGCGCGGCTCGACCTCAAGGCCAGCCCCTACGCGTTCGTCGCGCCGTTCTTCGTCGTGTTCCTGGTGTTCGGCGGCTACCCGCTCGTCTACACGCTGTGGGTGTCGCTGCACGACTGGGGCCTGGCGTCCGGGACGCGCAAGTGGGCCGGGTTCGGCAACTACAGCTACCTGTTCGGCGACGACCAGTTCTGGCACGCGCTGGTGAACACGGTCGGGATCTTCGTTCTCTCGACCGTCCCGCAGCTGCTGCTGGCGCTGGTGCTCGCCAACACGCTGAACCGGCGGATGCGCGCCGCGACCGCGTTCCGGATCGCGGTGGTCGCGCCGCTGATCACGTCGATGGCGGCCGTGGCGATCGTGTTCGGCCAGCTCTTCGACACCGACTACGGGTTCGTGAACTGGATCCTGCACAGCCACATCGACTGGCACGCGAACCGCGCCTGGTCGTGGACGGCCATCTCGGTGATGGTCGACTGGCGCTGGACGGGCTACAACGCGCTGATCTTCCTCGCCGCGATGCAGGCGATCCCGAAGGACCTCTACGAGGCCGCTTCGATCGACGGCGCGTCCCGGTTCCGGCAGTTCTGGCAGATCACCGTTCCCCTGCTCCGCCCGACGATCCTGTTCACGGTGATCATCTCCACCATCGGCGGGCTGCAGCTGTTCACCGAGCCGGTGCTGTTCGGCAGCGGGACGTCCAACAAGATGGACGGCGGCGCGACGCACCAGTTCCAGACGCTGACGATGTACATGTACGACAGCGCGTTCGGGCACGACCGGTACGGCTACGGCGCAACGGTCGCCTGGGCGCTGTTCCTGCTCATCATCGCCTTCTCGCTGCTGAACTTCCTGTTCGTCCGGCGCGCGGGAGGCACCCGATGACGATCCCCGCTCCCCTGGCCCGGCCCGCCAAGCGGCTGCACGGGCTCTGGGAGGCCAGTCCGCTGACCTACCTGACCCTGATCGTGGCGGCGGCGCTGTCGATCGCGCCGATCTACTGGATGTTCGTGGTGGCCACCCGCACCAACGACGTGGTCGCCGACGTCCCGCCGCCGGTGCTGCCGGGCGGCCACCTCGGCTCCAACGTGCACCGGCTGTTCGCCAACCAGGACGCCTACTTCGCCAAGGGCCTGCTGAACTCGGCGATCGTCGCGTCCTGCGTGACGGTCTCGACGGTGTTCTTCGCCTCGCTCGCGGGGTTCGCCTTCGCCAAGCTCCGCTTCCGCGGCCGCAACGCGCTGCTGCTGACGATCGTGGCGACGATGATGATCCCGGTCCAGATGGGCATCATCCCGCTCTACATGATCATGGTGAGGCTCGGCTGGCAGAACCACCTGCAGGCGGTCATCGTCCCGTTCATGGTCACCGGGTTCGGCGTGTTCATGATGCGGCAGTACGCGGCGCAGGCCGTCCCGGACGAGCTGGTCGAGGCCGCCCGCGTGGACGGCTGCACGACCTTCGGCGTGTACTGGCGGGTCGTCCTGCCGGCCCTGCGCCCCGCCGCGGGCGTGCTCGGCCTGTTCACGTTCATGCAGACCTGGAACGACTTCATGTGGCCGCTGGCGGTGCTCAACCCGGAGAACCCGACCGTCCAGCTGTCCATCAACAACCTGGCCAACGGCCACTTCGACGACTACACGCTGATGTTCGCCGGGACCTCGGTCGCGGTGCTCCCGCTGCTGGTCGTCTTCGTGGTGTTCGGCCGCCAGATCATCGGAGGAATCATGGAAGGCGCGGTCAAGGCGTGAGCGAGCAGGCGAGGTTCCCCGACGGGTTCCGGTGGGGCGCGGCCACGGCCGCCTACCAGGTGGAAGGGGCCACCGACGCGGACGGGCGGGCGCCCTCGGTGTGGGACACCTTCGTCCGGCGGCCCGGCGCGGTGCTGGGCGGCGACACCGGCGACGTCGCGGTGGACCACTACCACCGGTTCCGCGAGGACGTGGCGATCATGCGCGACCTCGGGCTGACGTCCTACCGGTTCTCGGTGTCGTGGCCGCGCGCGCAGGCGCCCGGCGGGCGCGGCCTCGGGTTCTACGACCGGCTGGTGGACGCGCTGCTGGACGCCGGCGTCGAGCCGTGGCCGACGCTGTACCACTGGGACCTGCCGCAGACGCTGGAGGACGCGGGCGGCTGGCCCGAGCGCGACACGGCGCACCGGTTCGCCGACTACGCGGCCGAGGTGCACGCCGTCCTCGGCGACCGGGTGCGGAACTGGCTGACGGTGAACGAGCCGTGGTGCGCGGCGTTCCTCGGGTACGCGTCCGGGGACCACGCGCCGGGACGCCGCGAACCTGCGGCGGCGCTGCGCGCGGCCCACCACCTGATGCTCGGGCACGGGATGGCCGTCCAGGCGATGCGGGCGCAGCGGCCGGACAACCGGTTCGGCGCGGCCGTGAACCTGTACGCGGTGTCGCCCGCCTCGGACGCCGAGGCCGACGTGGACGCCGCGCGCCGGGTGGACGGCCTCCAGAACCGGTTCTTCCTGGACCCGCTGCTGCTCGGCCGCTACCCGGAGGACGTGCTGGCCGACGTGGAGCGGTACGGGTTCGCGCCGTCCGACGCCGACCTCGCGACCATCCGGCAGCCGATCGAGCACCTCGGCGTCAACTACTACTCGCGGCACACGGTCAGCGGCGACCCCGACTCGGCGCCGCAGGCGGCGTCGTCGCCGTTCGCCGAGCACTCGCCGTGGGTGGGCAGCGAGCACGTGCGGTTCCCGTCCACCGGCCGCCCGACGACCGGGATGGGATGGGAGATCGACCCGTCCGGGCTGACGGAGGTGCTGGTCAGGCTGCACCGCGAGTACCCCGCGGTGGACCTGTACGTCACCGAGAACGGGGCGGGCTACCAGGAGGAACCCGCGAACGGAACGGTCCACGACGCGGAGCGGATCAGGTACCTCGACGGGCACCTGCGCGCGTGCCGGGACGCGATCGACGCGGGTGCGCCGCTTCGCGGCTACTTCACCTGGTCGCTGCTGGATAATTTCGAGTGGGCGTGGGGGTACTCACGGCGCTTCGGGCTGGTCCACGTGGACTACGCCACGCTGCGCCGCGCGCCCAAGGACAGCGCGCGCTGGTACGCCGAGGTGATCCGCAGGGGCGGGCCCGGCGCGTCCGAGTAACGGGTGGCGCGGGTGGCAGTCGAGCGGGAGGGCGGGCGGATGGCCGGACGGGGAACACGCCCCACGCTGGAGGAGGTCGCCGCCCTGGCCGGGGTCGGCCGCGGCACCGTCTCCCGGGTGATCAACGGCTCGCCGCGGGTGAGCCCGCGGGCCCGGGACGCGGTGCTGGCGGCGATCGACGAGCTCGGGTACGTCCCGAACCGCGCCGCCCGCACCCTGGTCACCCGGCGCACCGAGACGGTCGCGCTCGTCGTCGCCGAATCCGAGCTGCGGCTGTTCGACGAGCCGTTCTTCGCGGGCATGATCCGCGGGGTCAGCGCGGCGCTGGCCGAGACCGGGCTGCAGCTGCTGCTCGCGCTCGCCCGCTCCCCCGCCGAGTACGCGCGGCTGGAGCAGTACCTCACCGCGCAGCACGTGGACGGCGTGCTGCTCACCTCCCTGCACGCCGAGGACCCGCTGCCCGGACGGCTGGAGGCGAGCGGCGTGCCGACCGTCCTCGGCGGCCGTCCCCCCGGCGTCGAGCCGGTGTCGTACGTGGACGTCGACAACCGCAGCGGCGCGCGGCAGGCGGTCGAGCACCTGGTCGACCGGGGCCGCCGCCGCATCGCGACCATCGCCGGGCCGCAGGACATGGGCGTCGGCATCGACCGGCTGACCGGCTACCGCGCTGCGCTCGCCGAGGCCGGGCTGCCCGAGCTGGTCGCCTACGGCGACTTCAGCGAGGCCAGCGGCATCGAGGCGGCCGAGGAGCTGCTCGCCCGCGACCCGGCGATCGACGCGATCTTCGCGGCGGACGACCCGATGGCGCTCGCCGCGATGCGGGTGCTGCGGCGGCACGGACGGAACGTGCCGGGCGACGTCGCGGTGGTCGGTTTCGAGGACTCGCCGTCCGCCGCGCTCGCCGACCCGCCGCTCACCACCGTCCACCAGTCGGCCGAGGAGATGGGCCGCGAGATGGCCCGGCTGCTGCTCGCCCGGATCAACGGGGAACCGCTGGCCGAGCCGGTCGTGATCCTGCCGCCGCACCTGGTCGTCCGCGCGTCCAGCTGACCCGCGAGCCGGCCCGCGCGCCGGCCCCTCGCGCCGCCCCCTCGCGCCGCCCCGCCGTCCGGAGCCTTCGGCGGGCCGTCGGCCGGGCCGCGGGCGGGCCGCCGAGCGGACCCGCCGGACGGCCCGCCGGACGGCCCGCCGGACGATTCGTGGCGGGTCGAAAAGCGGCGGCGAAATCGGAAGCTTCCGAGCGAAGCGCAAATACCTCTGCGGCCGGACAAAACGCGGCCGAAACATTTCCGTCCAGTGATGGATTCGTCGCCCACACGCGTCTTCACTCCTGTCATGACCGCTGGTTATCCTGGCGGCCCGGGCAGCGGGAAAACCGCTCCGGAAGACACGGGAGTCGCGATGTGGAGTACCGGGCCGAAACCGCCCAGTGATCTGACCAAGCACAGAGAAATCGACACCGTCCGCCGCATCCAGCACCTCATGGTGCTGTGCTGGATGCTGCGTCCGGACGGTTCGCTCGCCCGGGTGCTGGCCAAGGCGCTGGCCGTCGACCCGCTGCCGCTCGCCGAGCGCGCCGCCGCGGTGCCCGACCTGCACCCGCAGGTCACCAAAGCCTGGCTGGAGTCCATGTGGGACCCGGCCACTCTCACCGCCGACGAGATGGAGGTGGTCGCCTGGCAGAACAATCCCGCTGAAATCCTCGTCGCCATCGACGAGATCCACGCCATAGAAAAGCTTATCGGAATACGGCTGACCACGGAACTGTGCGATTAGCCGAAGCCCTATACAGGAGGAATAAAAATGTCTCCCACCAGCATTCTCCGGCAGGCCGCGGCCGACGCCGACTTCCGCGCGGAACTGCTCGAGAGCCCCGCCGACTTCGGCGTGGCAGCCGTCCCCTCGACGGTCGAGCAGCCCGACACCGAGACCCTCGGCTACTGGACCGAGGGCGTCGCCGCCGTGGACGTGTACGCCTGCGGCACCTCGTGCAGCGCCGGACCGTTCACCATCGTCTGCGACGGCGGCACCAAGCCGTTCTGACGAGGTCCCGGCCTAGCGCCGGGTCATCCGGCACGGCCCGCGTCCCGCTGAGCGGACCGATGTGACACGACGGTGGGTCGACCCTGCTCGGCCCACCGTCCCCGCGCCCCGTCTCAACGTCCCGTCTCAACGTCCCGCCTCGACGTCCCGCCTCAACGCCTCGCCCTGCTCCTCGCCCGCGCCGACCCGCACCGTTCGTGTCCCGTACTGCGCCCCGCCCCGCCTCGCCTCGCCTCGCCTCGCCGACCCGCGCCGCGTCCTCTCGACGCGGCCCTCGACTTCCCGAGGAGTGCCACGCCCGTGAACCCGCACCGTCTCGACCTCGCCGCCCGCGCCGCCGACCGGGCCGAACGGCGGCAGGTGGTGGACGCGCTCGGACCGCCGCCCGACCCGCCCGACCTGTCGCGGTTCGACGCATGGCGGATCGGGCGGCAGGCGGCGCGGCTGGCCGAGCGCGCGGCCCGCGGGCGGCGGGCCGAGTCGTCCGAGTGCGCCGTCCCCGCCGCGCTGCTGACCGCCTACCGGCAGCACGAGCTGCGCCTCACCGGCCCGGACGACCCGTTCGGCCGGATGCTGGAGGAGCTGCACGCCGAGTGGCTGCCCGCCTACCGGGCCGCGCTGGACGCCCTGCCCGCCGGCGACGACGCCGACGCCTGGTGGCGCGAGGACGACGTCTACTACGGGCGGCGCGCGATCGTCTGCGCCCCGTTCCTCGCCGAGCTCGGCCGCCGCCTCGACGCCGTCCTGGCCGAGGACGCCGGCGGTCCCGCGTTCGGCCGCGGGCTCGTGGCCGACTTCCAGCGGCGGCTGCTCGACCGGTTCGCGCTGGCCCTCGCCTGGGCGGTCGAGACCGACGCGAAGGCGCACTGCGCCGCGAACGGCATCGACCCGGACGCCGCGTCCGCCGCCGAGTTCACCGCCTACCTGGACAAGACGTTCGCCGACGCGGAGGGCTACCACCGGTTCTTCCTCGACTTCCCGGTGCTCGCGCGCTGGCTCGCGCACGTGACCGCGCTGCTCGCCGACCACGGCCGCGAGCTGGTGACGCGGCTGCGCGCCGACGCCGCGGACGTCGGGACGGCCCTGTTCGGCGAGCCGATCACGGCCGTCGAGCGCGCGTCCCTCGGCCGGGGCGACGACCACGCCGGGGCGCGCAGCGTGGTGATCCTCGACGTCGCGACCGCGGCCGGCCCGCGGAAGCTGGTCTACAAGCCGCGCAGCGTCCAGGGCGAGGCCGCCCTCCAGGGGCTGCTCGCGCGGCTCCGCGACGACGGCGTGCTCGGGTTCGCGCCCAGGACCGTCCTGCCGAAGGACGGCTACGGGTACGAGGAGATGATCCCGCCCGGCCGGAACCGGGTCGCGGACCGCGCCGCCGCTGCCGCCGTGTACGCCGAGCTCGGCGGCTACCTCGCGCTGTTCTACGTGCTCGGCGGCGGCGACCTGCACTTCGAGAACATCCTGGTCGCGGACGGGCACGCGTACGTCTGCGACGGCGAGACGATCCTCGGCGCGGTGCCGGGCGAGCGCCCGGACGCGTCCGGCACGCTGATGGACTCGGTGTTCCGGACCGGCCTGATCGAGTGGCCGACCTCCCGCGCCGACGCCGGCTCGCTGCGGCTCAGCGGCTACGCGGGCGGCGGCGAGTACGAGCTGCCGCTGCGCGTGCCGCGCATGGACGGCGAGCGGCTGTCGTTCACCGCCGCCGTCCGGCACGTGTCGGGCGTCCGGGTCGATCCGGGCGCGGCGAACCGCGTGTTCGTCGGCGACGAGCTGACCGGCGCGGAGGACTTCGCCGCCGACATCGGCGCCGGGTTCGACAAGGTGTACGGATGGTTCGCCAAGAAGGGCGACGAGGCGACGGCGCTGCTGCGGACGCTCTTCGCGGGCGCGCGCGTCCGGTTCATCAACTGGAGCACCCAGGTCTACGCGCAGCTGCTGGTCGCCGCACGGCACCCGCGCTGCCTGATGGACCCGATCGAGGTGGACCTGCTCATCGACACCGTCCGGCACTTCCCGCGCACCTGGGACGGCGAGCTCGTGCTGCCCGACCGCGAGGCCGAGTCGCTGTGGCGGATGGACGTCCCGCTGTTCAACGCCCCGGCGGACGGCACGACCCTCACGCACGACCACCGCGCGCCGGTCGCGATGCGGCTGGCGGCGAGCCCCCTGGACGTCGCGGCCGAGCGGATCGCCGCGCTGACCGAGGAGAACCGCCGCCGCCAGCGGCAGTACATCGCGGCCGGGCTCGCCGGCGGCGACGTCGCCAGCGCCGACCTCGCCGCGACCTGCGTCCAGCAGGCCGAGGCGGTCGCGCTGCGGCTGTGCGGCGAGGCCCGGCCGGACGGCGCGCCCTGGACGTCCTACCTGATCACCCCCGACGGCCCCGAGTCGATGGACATCGAGGGCGACCTCTACAACGGGTCGGCGGGCGTCGCGCTGTTCCTGGCGTACCTGAACGAGGTGAGCCCGCGCCCGGAGTTCGAGCGCACCGCCCGGACGGCCCTCGCGCACGCCCTGGAGTCCTTCGACCGGGACCGGATCGGCGCCTACACCGGCGTCGGCGGCATGATCTACACGCTCGTCCACCTGCACGCCCTGTGGGGCGAGCGGGCGCTGCTCGACCGGGCCGCCGCGCTCGCCGACGGGCTCGCCGCCCGCATCCCGGAGGACCGGCACCTGGACGTCCACCAGGGCGTCGCCGGGCTGATCCCCGTCCTGCTCGACCTCGCCGACGCGACCGGCGGGCGCGGCGCCGACCTCGCCGGCCGCTGCGGCGAGCACCTGCTCGCCCGCGCCAACGCCGACGACGACGCGATGTCCTGGCCCGGCGACGAGGCGGGCGCCGCGCTCGCCGACCTCACCGGCTTCGCGCACGGCTCCGGCGGCATCGGCTGGGCGCTCGCGACGCTCGGTCACCGCCTCGGCCGCCACCGGTACGTGGACGCGGCGCACCGCGCGTTCGCCTACGAGATGCGCCACTTCGACGAGGACCTCCAGGACTGGTACGACCTGCGCGCCTCCCCCGGCGGCCCGATCTGGAACGGGCGGCACTTCGCCAACGCCTGGTGCAACGGCGCCGCCGGGATCGGCCTCGCCCGCCTCGCCACCTGGGACCTGCTCGGCCGCGCCGACGACGACCTGCTGCGCGACGCGCGGCGCGGGCTGACCGCGACCGTCCGCAACTTCCCCCGCCTGATGAACGACACGCTCTGCCACGGCCGGTCCGGGAACGCCGAGCTGCTGCTGCGGTACGCGCTGCTGCGCGAGGAGCCGGCGTTCCGGGTGGAGGCCAACCTGCACGTCCAGAACCAGTGGCGGAACCTCGACGAGGCCCGGCCGGGGCCCGAGTCGGGGTTCTTCCCGGGGCTCATGCTCGGCATGGCGGGCTTCGGCATGCACTTCCTGCGGCTGGCCCGTCCCGAACGCGTCCCCTCCGTGCTGCTGCTCGACCCGCCCGCCCGACCGAAGGAGTGATGACCCGATGTCCGTGGACGCCTGCGCCGAGTTCCTGCGCGCCGCCGACGACGATCCCGAGCTGCGGCTGCGGATCCGGGCGATGACCGGAGTGGCGGAGCTGGTCCGGCTCGGCCGGACCCGGGGCTACGAGTTCTCCGTGCCCGATCTGGCGGCGGTCTCCGCCGCGTCCGCCGAGCCCGGAGCGCCGGCCGCGCCGGGCACACCGGCCGCGCCGGGCACGCCGGCCGCGGCGAGTGCGGCGAGTGCCGCGGAACCGGCTCGCCCGGGTTCCGGGACGGCGGGTGAGACGAGCATCCTGCACTTCGAGTACTCCCTGGACGACCTGCCCGGTTTCGGACGCGTCGCCGAGCTGCTCCAGCGGGTGAAGGTGCAGCCGCCGACGGTGGACATGGGCCGGTTCGCGGCGGCGTTCAGCCCGTCCGACCTGGCGTCCACCGGCCTCGCGCCGAGCGGCCCGGAGTACCGGCGCTGGAAGGAGGGGACGGCGGGCGAGCCGCGCGCCGCCCGCCGCGACTTCCACCTCGTCAACCTGGACGACCACGTCGCCTACCCCGGCTACGACGACTACCTGGACGCCAAGACCTCGCTCGTCCGCGAGCTGGAGGGCGTGTTCGGGCCGGAGGTCCGGTTCTCCGGGAGCATGTGGTACCCGCCGTCGGGGTACCGGCTCTGGCACACCAACGAGGAGCACCCCGGCTGGCGGATGTACCTCATCGACTTCGACGGCGACTTCGACGACCCGTCCCGGACCTCGTTCTTCCGGTACCAGCGGCCCGGCTCGGAGGAGCTGGTCACGCTCCGGGAGCGGCCCCGCATCGCGCGCTTCTTCCGGATCGAGCAGGACCCGGCGAAGCTGTTCTGGCACTGCATCGTCAACCCGACCGACCGGCACCGGTGGAGCTTCGGCTTCGTCGTCCCGGACGACTGGCAGGCCGCGCTGGAGGCGGCGGCGTGACCGCGGCCCACGCCGTCCCGGACGCGCCGAGCCCCGCCGCCCCGCCCCCCGCCATCGCCGCGTCCGGGCTGCGCAAGCGGTACGGCGACGTGGTCGCCGTGGACGGCGTGGACCTCTCCGTCGCGGCCGGGGAGTGCTTCGCGTTCCTCGGCCCGAACGGCGCGGGCAAGTCCACGACGATCGCGATGCTGTGCGCGCTGGCCGTGCCGTCCGCCGGGCGGGTCGCGATCGCCGGGCACGACACCCGCGCCGACCCGCTGGAGGCGCGCCGCCACATCGGCCTGGTGTTCCAGGAATCCACGCTCGACCTCGGCCTGACCGCCGCCGAGAACCTGCGCTTCCACGCCGACCTCTACGACGTCCCGCCGGAGCTGGTGCCCGGACGCATCGACCACGCGCTCGACCTCGTCGGGCTCGCCGGGCAGCGCGACCGGATCGCCGGGACGTTCTCCGGCGGCATGCGGCGCCGGCTGGAGATCGCCCGCGCGCTGCTGCACCGGCCGCGCCTGCTCGTCCTGGACGAGCCGACGCTCGGCCTCGACCCGCACGCGCGCGCCCGCGTCTGGGAGCACCTGCGGGCCGTCCGGGAGCGGGAGGCCGTCACGATCTTCCTCACCACGCACTACCTGGACGAGGCCGAGCAGTGCGACCGGATCGCGATCATCGACGCCGGGCGCATCGTCGCCGAGGGCGCGCCCGCCGCGCTGAAGGCCGAGCTGACCGGGCCGGACGCCGCGCCGCCGAGCCTGGACGAGGTGTTCCTGCACCACACCGGGCGTCCGTTGCACGACAATCCGGAACTGGCCCCGCCCGACGCGGCGCCCGCCTCCCGGCCGGAGGCCCCGGACGGCCCGGACGGCCCGGACGGCCCGGACGGCCCGGACGGCCCGGACGGCGGCGCGGAATCCGTCCGGGCGCGGCGGCTCGCGGCGGAACTGCGGGCCGTCCGGATGGTGTGGCGGCGCGACCTGCTGCACTTCCGGCGCGACCGGATGGGCGCGACGCTGTCGATGGTGCAGCCGCTGCTTTTCCTGTTCGTCCTCGGCGTCGGGCTGTCGGGGCTGATGCCCGGCATCGGGCGCGGCTCCTACCAGCTCTTCGTGTTCTCCGGCGCGCTCGTCACGGCCGCCCTGGGACCGGCCGTCGCGGTCGGCGCGTCCCTGCTGTGGGAACGGCAGAACGGGTTCCTGCGGGAGATGCTGGCCGGCCCCGTGCGGCGCGAGTCGCTGCTGCTCGGCAAGTGCCTGGGCGGCGCGACCGTCGCGACCGTCCAGGGGACGCTGCTGCTGGCCGCCGGGCCGCTGATCGGCGTCCCGGCCGACCCGGTGCTGCTCGTCCTGCTCGCCGCGCAGCTCGCGCTCGCGTCCCTGGCGATGACGGCGCTCGGCGTGCTCATCGCGACGTTCGTCCGCCGCCCGCAGACCTACGGGACGGCCCTGGCGGTGATGATGGCCCCGCTGACCTTCCTGTCCGGCGCGATGTTCCCGCTGGCCGGCGCGCCCGCCTGGCTCTCCACGGTCGCGCTGGCCGACCCGCTCACCTACGCGGTGGACGCGCTGCGCCGCACGGTCGCGTCCCGGCTGGCGGCCCCGCCGCCGCACCTGTTCCAGCCGCTCGCCGTCGGCTCCTGGCACCCGCCGCTCGCCGCCGAGTGGACGCTGCTCGCGCTCCTGGCGACCGTCCCGCTGGTCTGGTCCGCCCGCCGCTTCTCCCGCAACGACTGACCCGGCGCCGCGCCGAAAATCTTCAACCCGTCCAAATACCTCGCTCTCGCGGACGTTCCGTGCTCCCATGTTGGCCATGGACGCACGCATCAAGGTCAGCGGCGGGGACCCCGTCCAGGAGACGGCCGGTCTGTACGAGTGGCTGCGCGGTGACCGCACGCTGGCCGCGCGCGTCCGCGCCGAGCCCGCGCCGCCCCGCGACGGCGAGCTCGGCGGCGCGACGGAGGTGCTGGTCGTCGCGCTCGGCTCCGGCGGCGCGGCGGCGGCGCTGACGAACGTCCTGGTGGCCTGGGTGAAGTCGCGGCGTCCCGACGTCAGCGTCACGGTGACCACCGCGAAGGCGAGCGTCAAGATCGACACCAAGGACCTGCCCGCCGACGCCGTCCTCCCCCTGCTCCGCGAGGCGCTGCACGAGGACGATGCCTGAGCCGCCCCGCTCCCGCGCCGTCCTGATCGGCACGGCGAAGTACGAGGACGCCGCGTTCCCCCAGCTCCCGGCCGCCGCGAACAGCCTGGCCGGAATGCGGGCCGTCCTCACCGACCCGGCCCTGTGCGGGTGGCCGGACGAGCGCGTGACCGTCGAGTCCGACCCGTCCGACTGGCGGGGCCTGGCGCGCCGCCTGCGCGCGCTCGCCCGCGAGACCGACGACGTCCTGCTCCTGTACTTCGTCGGGCACGGCGTGCTGCTCCCGAACGGCGAACTGTGCCTCGCGGTGTCCGACACCGACCCGGCCGACCCGGACCTGACCGGCTTGGAATACCGCCGCGTCCGCGACCTGCTCCGCGACAGCCCCGCCGCCACCAAGATCGTCATGCTGGACTGCTGCTACTCCGGCCGCGCGATCGAGACCCTCGCGGCCCTGGACAACGTCGCCGACACCACCGACGTGCGCGGCGTCTACACGCTCACCGCCAGCGACCACACCGCCCACGTCGTCCCGCTCGCCGAGCAGGCCGAGGTCCCGACGTCCTTCACCGGCGCGTTCCTCACCCTGATCCGCGAGGGCGTCAAGGACGGCCCGGAAACCCTCACCCTGGGCGACCTGTACCTGCACCTGCGCCGCCGCCTGACCGCGCACGGCCTCCCGTCCCCCAACCAGCGAGGCACCGACACCGCCGACCGCCACCCCTTCACCCGCAACCCCGCCCACCGGCGCGAACCCGAGCCCTCCCCGTCCCCGCGACTGCGCCCGCAACCCGGCCTCGCGGCCGACCGGCCCCGGTTCACGCCCGCCGAACCGCACGGACCGTGGTCCGTGGCTCCGGGCCTCCCCATGCTGCTGTCCGAGGAGAGCGCGGGCGCGACGGCCGTGGCGTTCAGCCCGGACGGCGCCGTGCTGGCCACCGGGCACTCGGACGGCACGGTCCGCCTCTGGAACCGCCTTCTCCGAGGCGTGACGCCCCTTCCTCCGGCGCCCTACACGCCACCGGAGGACGACCGGGACCGCGGGCCGGTCGCGGTGACCGCGATCGCCGTCACGTCCGGCGCACGGCAGGTGGCCTACGCGGCGGCCAAGCGGGACGTGGGGCTCTGGTCCCTGGACGGCGGGACTCCCGGGCACCGGTTCCTGAGCAACCACTCCGTTTCGTCGCTGGGACGCCTCAACGTCGTTTCGCTCGCCTTCAGCCCGGACGGACGCCTCCTCGCGGCCGGCCACTCCCATTGGGAATCGGTGGTCGGGAGGTGCCACGTCTGGAACACGCGGGACGGACGGCGCCTCGAGACGCTCGCGGAACCTCCCGAGACCGGACGGGGGCCGCTGACGCACCCCAACGAGCACGCCCTCGTGTTCCTGCCGGACGGGCGGCTCCAGGTCTTCCAGCACGGCGGCTCGCGCACCGGGGTCACGACGTACCGGCCCGGCGACGACGGCGACGCCCTGATCGACGCGCCGCCGGCCGACACCGGCACCATCACCGGGTTCGAATCCGCCGCCTTCTCCCCCGACGGTCGGACGGTCGTCACCACCAGCCCCGGCTGGACCTGGATCTGGCACGCGACCGAGGACGGCTTTCCGGGGAAGGCGGTCCTGGGCCCGCGCACGAACGCCACGTCCGTGGTCGTCGGGCCGGAGGGACGCGTGGCGGCGATGTGGGCGCCGGGCGAGCCGTTGCGGGTGTGGGATCTCCACACCTTGGAGCAGGTCGGAGCGCCGATGCCGTTCAGCGGGCAGACGAAGGCGGTCGCGTTCGCGCCGGACGGTGCGTCGCTCGTCGTGGGGGACGCCGAGTGGGCGGTGCGGTTGTGGCGTCCGGGCTAGGCGGCGGGCCTGCTCAGGCGGGGCCGGGGCGGCAGGTCAGGGGGGCGTAGTTCATGACGTGGTCGTGCAGCATCTGGGCGGCGGACGGGTCGTGCTGGCGGAAGGCCTCGATGATGCGGGCGTGCTCGGCGGACTTGGAGTAGATCTCCGTGCGGTGGAGGCGGAGGGAGAGGGTCGTCCAGACCTCGATGCCGAGGCCCTCCCAGACCGAGGTAAGCAACTGGTTACCGCTGTAGCTCACCACGAGACGGTGAAAGTGGATGCTTTCGCGGATCTGCTCGTCCAGGTCCCCGGCGGTGGCGGCCTCGGCGAGGCGGGCGTTCTGGGCCTCCAGCTCGTCCAGGTGGTCGGCCAGGCGGGGCAGGGCCAGCTCGACGGCGGTACGTTCCAGACCCGCGCGGACGGGGAAGATCTCGGCCAGGTCGCGCTCGCCGAACGGGCGGACGCGGGCACCGCGGTTGGGCAGCGTCTCGATCAGCCGCAACGTCTCCAGCAGGCGCAACGCCTCGCGGACCGGGCCCTGGCTGACGCCGAGCTCGGCGGCCACGCGGCGCTCGACGATGCGCTCGCCGGGCTGCCAGCGGCCGCTGGAGATGCCGTCCACGATGAACTCGCGGATCTGGTCGACCAGGCCGGTGCGGCGCAGCGGCGCGGGCTGGTCCTCGGACGGGGCGACGGACGGGGCGTTCACGCCCCCATCGTACGGGGAGTACCGGAATGGCCACCGGTGCGGCACTGGTCCAGACCTCTTGACCGAGGGCATATGATCGATCATTGATCAATGATGATCGGTGATGAGTGGCGCGGCGACCCCGCGGCACGCTCCACGTACGGAGGAAGAACGCCGATGGCTGAGACCACGAAGGCAGCCCCGGGCCGCGCCCGCCGCACCACGCGCGCCGCGAGCGGACGGGGCACGGCGGGCAAGGGCACCCCCAAGCCCGCCGACAACCGCGCCAGCGCCGTCGCCCGCCGCCGGGCCGACGACGACGCGCGGGTTGAGTACTTCCGGCAGATGCTGCTGGTGCGCCGGTTCGAGGAGCGGACCGCCCGGGCCTACACCGAGGCCAAGATCGGCGGCTACTGCCACCTGAACCTCGGCGAGGAGGCCACGGTCGTCGGGCTGATGGCGGCGCTGCGCCCCACCGACTACCTGTTCACCAACTACCGCGAGCACGGCTACGCGATCGCCAAGGGCATCGAGCCGCGCCGCGTGATGGCCGAGCTCTACGGGCGCTCCACCGGCGTGTCCAAGGGCTGGGGCGGGTCGATGCACATGTTCGACACCGAGGCCCGGCTGCTCGGCGGCTACGGCATCGTCGGCGGCCAGCTGCCGCTCGCGACCGGCGCCGCGATGGCCGTCTCCTACCGGGGCGGCGACGACGTGGTGATGGTCCAGATGGGCGAGGGGACGGCCGCGATCGGCGCGTTCCACGAGTCGCTGAACATCGCCGCGCTGTGGAACCTGCCGATCGTCTTCGTGATCATCAACAACGGCCTGGGCATGGGCACCACGGTCGAGCACTCCGCCGCCGAGCCCGAGCTGTACAAGCGCGGCGCGGCGTACCGGATGGCCAGCGCCCGGGTGGACGGCACGGACGTCGTCGCCGTCCGGGACGCGGCCCGCGAGGCCGTCGAGCGCGCCCGCGCGGAGAGCCGCCCGTACCTGCTGGAGTGCACGAGCCCGCGGCTGCGCGGCCACTCGGTCGTCGACCCGGCCAAGTACCGCACCAAGGAGGAGAAGGAGGCCCTCAAGGCCGCCGACCCCCTGGCCAAGGCGCGGCTGGAACTGGAGGACGCCGGGCTGCTGACCGCCGAGGACGTCGAGCGCCTGGAGGCCGAGGTCGCCGAGACCGTGGCGGACGCCGCGGCGTTCGCCGACGAGTCCCCGCACCCCGAGGTGTCGACGCTGTTCGACTACACCTACGCCACCCCGGTGCCGAACGACTCCCACCGGCTGCCCGCCGACCCGCTCTTCCGCGTCTGAGAGACCGAGACCCCATGGCAACCATCACCTACCGCCAGGCCCTGCGCGACACGCTGCGGGCCGAGATGCTCCGCGACGACGACGTCCTCCTCATGGGCGAGGAGATCGGCGTCTTCGAGGGCTCCTACAAGATCACCGAAGGGCTGCTGAAGGAGTTCGGGGAGCGCCGCGTGCGCGACACCCCGATCGCCGAGGAGGGCTTCGTCGGCGCCGCGATCGGCGCGGCCATGCTGGGCCTGCGCCCGGTCGTGGAGATCATGACGATCAACTTCTCGCTGCTGGCGCTGGACCAGATCGTCAACCACGCCGCCAAGATCTACGGGATGTTCGGCGGGCAGAAGCCCGTCCCGATGGTCATCCGCACGCCCGGCGGCGGCGGGCAGCAGCTCGGCGCGACCCACTCGCAGAACGTCGAGCTGTACTACTCGTTCGTGCCGGGCCTGAAGGTCGTCGCGCCGTCCACGCCGCTGGACGCCGCCGCGCTGCTCAAGGCCGCGATCCGGGACGACGACCCGGTGCTGTTCCTGGAGAACCTCGCGCTCTACAACACCAAGGGCGAGGTCCCGGACGACATCGCCGACGTGGCGCCCGCCGAGATCGGCCGCGCGGCCGTGACCCGCGAGGGCACCGACATCACGATCATCGGCTACTCGCGGATGGCGCACGTCGCCGCCGAGGTGGCCGAGAAGCTGGCCGCCGAGGGCGTGTCCGCCGAGGTCGTGGACCTGCGCAGCCTGCGCCCGCTGGACCGCGAGACGATCGTGGCGTCGGTCCGCAAGACCGGCTCGGCCGTCGTCGCCGAGGACGACTGGCTGACCTACGGGATCGGCGCGGAGATCGCCGCGACGATCCAGGAGGGCGCCTTCGACTGGCTCGACGCCCCGGTCCGCCGGGTCGCCATGGCCGAGGTTCCGCTGCCCTACAGCAAGCCGCTGGAGCTGGCCGCGCTGCCGTCCGCCGACTCCCTGCTCACCGCCGTTCGCGAAACGCTCCGCGCGACCGGCCGTCCCACCCTGGAGACCGTCCGATGACCGAGATCCTGATGCCCCGCCTCTCCGACACGATGGAGGAGGGCGTCATCGCCGCCTGGCAGAAGAAGCCGGGGGACGAGGTGGCCGTCGGCGACGTGCTCTGCGAGATCGAGACCGACAAGGCCGTCATGGAGTACGAGGCCTACGAGGCCGGCGTCCTGACGGAGATCCTCGTCGGCGAGGGCGAGACGGCGGCGATCGGCGCGCCGATCGCGATCATCGGCGGCGAGGGCGACGCTCCGGCGCCGTCCGGGGCCGGGGCCGGGGCTTCCGCGCCGGCGGAGGCGAAGGCGGAGGCGGAGGCGCCCGCCGAAGCCCTTGCCGAGGCCCCCGCCGAGGCTTCGGCGCCCGCCGCCGGGGAGGCTTCGGCGCCCGCCGCCGGGGAGCCGGAGAAGGTTCCGGCGACGGTCGGCGCTGACGAGCGCCCGTCGGCGAACGGCGTCTCGGGCACGCGCCCGCCGTCGTCCCCGCTGGCGCGCCGCCTGGCCCGCGACCACGGCCTCGACCTGCGCTCGATCACCGGCACCGGCCCGGGCGGACGGATCATCCGCGCCGACATCGAGGCCGCGATCCGCGGCGGGGCCCAGCCCGCGCAGGCCCCGGCCGCCGCGCCGGCCTCCCCGGCCGCGGCTCCGGCTCCGGCCGCGGCGTCCGCGCCGAAGGCCGCCGCCGCGTCCGCGCCCCAGGTCGCCGACGAGGACGTCGAGCGCGTCCCGCTGAACCGCTTCCGCAAGGTCGCCGCGCGCCGCCTGGTCGAGAGCAAGCAGAACGCGCCGCACTTCTACCTCACCCGCGACGTGGACGCCGAGGCCCTGGTCGCCTTCCGCAAGACCCTGAACGAGGCGCTCGCCCCGGCCAAGGTCAGCGTCAACGACCTGATCGTCAAGGCGTCCGCGCGGGCGCTGCGCGAGCACCCGCAGGTCAACACGTCCTACACCGAGGACGCGCTGCTCGTGCACAAGCGCGTGCACGTCGGCGTGGCCGTCGCGGTCGAGGACGGCCTGCTGGTCCCGGTGATCAGGGACGCGGACCGCAAGTCGGTGTCCCAGATCGGCGCCGAGACCCGCGAGCTGGCCGCCAAGGCCCGGGACGGCAAGCTGTCCCCCGCCGAGATGACCGGCGGCACGTTCTCGGTCAGCAACCTCGGCATGTTCGGCGTGGACTCGTTCTCCGCGGTGATCAACCCGCCGGAGGCGGCGATCCTCGCGGTCGGCGCGGTCCGGGCGGAGCCGGTGGTCAAGGACGGCCAGGTCGTCCCCGGCCAGCGGATGTCGATCACGCTCTCGGTGGACCACCGCGCCGCCGACGGCGCGACCGCCGCGCAGTTCCTGGCCCGGCTCGCCGAGCTGCTGGAGAACCCGCTCCTGATCGTCGCGTAGCGCCGGTCCCCGCCGAGCGCGCCGCCCGCGGCGCGCCCCTGAGCTGCCGTCCATGGCGCACCCCGTGGGACGGCACCGGCCCCGTGCCCGCATCCGGTGACCCCGGTGCGGGCGCGGGGTCGCTCGCTTCCCGGCTACCTGCTGGGTTCGGGCATCTTGCAGGAGATCTTGGGGTTGAGGCCGAGGTAGTTGAGCGGCCCGGCGATCACCGTCACCGCGATCGTGCCGCTGCGGCTGCAGTCCTTCAGCTGGTCCTTGACGGGTTTGTCGTAGTAGTGGCGCTGGCCCGCTGCGATGGCGCCGATGAGGAGCCAGAGGATCAGCACGATCGAAGAGATCCGCATGGGCTCATGGTGCAGGTCCGGGGGCGGTGCCCACAAGGGCGGGGCCCCGTACGCACCGGTTCATGCCTGCTTGCACGGCGTCCCGTCGAGGGTGAAGGCGTCCGGACGGGGCTCGGGGGCGCCGCCGGAGGCCGTCCCGAGGAAGCCGAACTCGACGCTGCCGTTCGGCGCGATGCGCCGGTTGTAGTCGGCGGCGACGACCGTGACGTCCGGGCCGCCCTGCTCGCGGCTGCCGTTCCAGAGCTGGGTGATCCGCTCGCCGCGCCGGAAGGACCAGCTCAGACGCCAGCCGTCCAGCGCGTCCGGGCCGAGGTTGGTGATCCGCACCTGCGCCTGGAACCCGCCGGGCCACTGCCCCGTGACGGCGTACGCGACCGCACACGACGTCCTGCCGGCGGGCGTGGACGGGCTGCCGGACGGAGCCGAAGACGGGGACACGGGCGCGGACGTCGGCCCAGGGCCGGACGACGCCGCAGGCCGCCGCTGATCGGACAGCGCCGCGACCAGCACCAGCAGCAGGAGCACCACGGCGGCCACTCCCCCGCCGATCAGCAGCCCCCGCCGCGACACCCCCGCGCCAGGCGCCACACCCGCGGCCGGCCCACCCGCGGCAGCCAGCGCATCCGCGGCAGACCGTGCAGCCCCGGCAGAAGGCGCACCCGCGCCAGGCAGCGCGCCCGCGCCAGGCAGCGCACCCGCGGCGGGCAGCGCATCCGCGGCAGATCGTGCACCCGCGGCGGGCGACGCACCCGCGCCAGGCAGCGCGCCCGCGGCGGGCGACGCATCCGCGGCAGACGGCGCATCCCCGGCGGGCGGCGCATCCGCGGCGGGGGGCGTGGCAGCGGCGGGCGGTGCGCCTGCGGCGGGGGGCGTGTCGGCGGCGGGGGGCGGGGGGACGGGGTCGTCCAGGATTCGCGTCGGGTCGACGGGCGGTCCGGCTGGTGCGGCGGGCGCGGAGGGGACCGGCGGGATCGGGGCGAGATGCCCGGATTGCTCCAGCTTGTCGGCTACTTCGGTCGCGCCGGGACGGCGGCCGGGATCGGCGTCCAGGCAGCGGTCGACCAGCGCCGCCAGGCCGGGCGGGACGGGTGCCGGGAGCGTTTCGCGAAGCAGGACGCCCAGGGCGTAGACGTCGGCGGCGGGGGTCGGGTCGTCCCCGGCGAGGAGCTCGGGCGCGACGTAGGCGGGCGTGCCGAGCAGCGCGCCGCCGGACGTGCGGGCTCCGAAGGCCAGCCCGAAGTCCACGACCTTCACCCCGGTCGGGGTGAGCATGACGTTGGCGGGCTTGACGTCCCGGTGGACGACGCCGGCCGCGTGCGCCGCGGCCAGCGCGCGGGCAATCTGAGCGCCGACGGCGGCGGCCTCCTGCGGAGCCAGCGGGTCGCGGGCCAGGCGCGCGGCGAGGGTCTCGCCGTCCAGCAGCTCCATGACCACGTACGGGACGCGTCCGCCGCCGGGCAGCTCGGCCTCGCCGTAGTCGTAGACGCCGGTGATGCCGGGATGGGTGAGGCGGGCCGCGGCGGTGGCCTCCCGCCGCAGCCGCCGCGCCGACCGGCCCGGACCGTCCGCGCGCGGGACCTTCACCGCGACCGGACGCGACAGCACGCCGTCGAAGGCGCGCCAGACCGACGCCATGCCGCCGTCGCCGACGCGGGCCTCCAGCCGGTACCTGCCGCCGAGCAGCAGTCCGGGGCGCAGCGGATCGTCCACCGGGCGCTCCCACCTCTCCCTTGGGACGCCCTTGACCCTACCGGGGCCGCCCCGCCGGCGCGATCAAGGTCGCGGGGTGGCGCGGGCGGGAACGGGGAAGGGTGTGATCGAGACCCACCAGCAGAAAGGCACCGGCATGACCGAACCGCAGGGATCTTCGACGCTGTCGGAACTCGACCGCGACGAGTGTCTCCGGCTGATCGCTCCGGGCGGCGTGGGCCGGGTCGCCTACGACGACGGCGAGGGGCCGACGGTGACACCGGTCAACTACGTCCTGGACGGCGAGACGATCGTGTTCCGCACCTCGCTGGCCGGACGGCTGAACCAGAACCTCGCCGGCCTGCTGTCGGGCGCGGAGGTCCGGATCGCGTTCGAGGTGGACGACTTCGACACCGACCGGCAGGAGGGCTGGAGCGTCCTGGTGCGCGGCGGCGCCCGCCAGCTGGACGACGACGAGTCCGCCGCGCACGTCAAGCCGTGGCCCGCGGACCCGCGTCCGGCCCGGATCCGGCTCACCGCGATGGACATCACCGGCCGCCGGCTCGGGCACGGGTGACCGAAAGCTACAAGACGGGCGGCCCGGCACGCGCCCAGGATGGCGTCATGGCCACTGACCTGCACACTGACCTGAACGCTGACCTGAACATCGACATGGACAAGGCCGCCGACTTCATGGCGACGCACGCGCGCGTCCTGGACCGGCGGCGCTTCGAACTCCTCTTCGGCCGACCCGCCAGGCACGGCGTTCTCGACGGGGTCCGGGAGGGCGTCGTCGCGGCGCTCGACGGGTACCGCAACCCGGACGGCGGCTACGGCTGGGGGCTGGAGCCCGACCTGCGCTCCCCCGAGAGCCAGCCCGCCACCGCCGCGCACGCGTTCGAGGTGTTCGCGGAGGTCGGAGGGCATCCGCACGCGGCGCGGCTCTGCGACTGGCTCGACTCGGTGACGCTGCCGGACGGCGGCGTCCCGTTCGCGCTGCCGGCGACGGGCGAGGCCGGGAACGCGCCGTGGTGGGCCGAGGCCGACACGTCCGTCTCGTCGCTCCAGATCACCGCGTTCACGCTGGTCGCGGCCCGCCGGGCGGCTCGGGTGGACCCGGCGGTCGCCGCGCATCGGTGGCTCGAACGCGCGGCCCGGTACTGCCTGGACGCGATCGGCTCCCTGGACGGACGGCCGCACGCGTACGTCCTGGCGTTCTCCGTCCGCGTCCTGGACTCGCTGCGCGACGATCATCCGGAGGCGTCCGCGCTGCTCGAGCGCCTCGCCGAGCAGGTTCCCGGCGACGGGCGGGTGCGGGTCGAGGGCGGCACCGAGAACGAGTTCCTGCGCCCGCTGGACTTCGCGGCCGTGCCGGGCCGCCCGCCGGCCGGCCTGTTCGCGCCCGAGATCGTCCGGGCGGACCTCGCCGAGCTCGCGTCCGGCCAGCGCGAGGACGGCGGCTGGACGGTCGAGTACGCCAGGATCTCGCCCGCCGGCGCGATGGACTGGCGCGGCTACGAGACCCTCCGCGTCCTCACCGCCCTCCGCGAGGCGGGCGAACTCGCGCGCCGGACCACCGACTAAATCGCGAGCCGGATCGCTGAGCCAGATCACTGGGCCGGATCGCTGGGCCGGATCGCTGGGCCGGATCGCTGAGCCGGATCGCTGAGCCGGATCGCTGGACCGAACGCGGTCAGGATCGCAGGCTGGATCGCGGGCGGGCTCGCGGGCCGGATCGCCGGCTAGCTCACGGGCCGGATCGCGGGCTAGCCGAAGTCGGCCAGGGCCTTCTCGATGTCGGGGTCGCCGGGCGCGAGGTCCCGCGCGCGCACGAGGTCGGCGCGGGCCTGGTCGGGGCGTCCGAGGGCGAGCAGGACGACGGCGCGGTTGAACAGGACGGCCGGGTCATCGGCCAGTTCCAGCGCGCGGGTGAGGTCGCGGGCCGCCGCCTCCGCGTCGCCGATCTCGTAGAACAGGACGCCCCGGCTCGCCCACGCGGCGGCCAGCGTCGGATCGCTGCCCAGGGCCTGGTCGAACGCGGCGCGGGCCCGGTCGCCGTGCCCCTCGGCCGCCTCGATCTGGCCGAGGACGCTGAGCAGGTGCGCGTCGCCGGGATGGTGGGCGAGGCCGGCGGCGCAGTCCGCGCGGGCCTCGGCGGTGCGGCCGAGCGCGACGAGCAGGCCCGCCCGGTTCGTCCGGGCCTCGGCGAAGGCGGGGTCCAGCTCCAGCGCGCGGTCGAGGTCGGCGAGCGCGCCCTCGTGGTCGCCGGCGGCGAACCGGACCTCCGAGCGGTTGAAGTACGGCTCGGGGAACGGCGGGCCGACGCGCATCGCGGTCTCGTAGTCGGCGACGGCCTCGTCCGCGCGGCCGAGGCGCAGCAGCAGGTTGCCCCGGTCGATGTAGTAGTCGGGATGGACGGGGTCGGCGTCGATCACGGCCGTCCAGTCGCGGAGCGCGTCGGCGGTGCGGCCGAGCCGGTCCAGGACCGTGGCGCGGTTGGCGAGCAGGACCATCCGGTGGACGGGCTGGGCGCCCGGCGGCAGGTCGCGTTCGGCGAGGTCGATCGCCTCCTGGACGAGCCGCAGCGCCGTCCCGTCCCGGCCGAGGCGGGACTCGACCAGCGCCCGCCCGTTCAGGTCGAAGCCGAGCTTGACCGCGCGCTCGGCCCGGTCGGGCAGCAGCCCGCACAGCGCGATCGCGGTGTTCGTCCAGGCCAGCGCGGCGGTGAGGTCGCGGCGTCCGGGGTCGTGGTGGCGGACGGCGAGCATCGCCAGCGAGTACGCGATCGTGGAGTGCCAGACGGGCGAGTCGGTGGTCGCGCGGGCGTGGTGCAGCAGCCGCTCGGCCTCGTCCTCGCGCCGCAGCGCGGCCAGCGCCATGGCGGTCGCGTGCACGAGCTCCCACCAAACCCCCGCCTCCGCGCCCGCCTCAGCACCCGTCTTCGCGCCCGCCTCAGCACCCGCCTCCGCCTCCACGTCCGTGCCCGACTCCGCGCCCGCCTCAGCGCCCGCCTCCGCCTCCACGTCCGTGCTCGCCTCCGCCTCCGCCTCCGGGGGCGCGGAGGCGGCCAAGCGGGAGGCCGTGGCGGGGTGGGGGGTGGCGTGGTCGAGGCCGCGGCGGCCGAGCTCGACGGCGGCGTCGTGGCATCCGTGGTCGAGGCACCAGGCGACGGCGTAGGCGTAGGAGGCGGCGGCGCGCGCCGGGTCGCCCGCCCGGTCCCGGTGCCGCAGGACGGCGCCGAGGCGCGGCCCGACCAGCCCGGACGCCTCCAGCTCGTCCGCGCGGGCGGCGTGCGCGGACGGGTCGAGGTCGTCGCCGGACGGCTCGGGCACCGGCCCGTCGTCGATCCGGACGGCGAGGAGCCCCGAGTCGACGCGGCGGCGCAGCACGGCGAACAGTTCGGCGTCGGCGGGGTCGGCCTCGGCGAACCCTTCGAGCACGACCGTGCGCGGACGTCCCGAGGCCCGCAGCCACTCGCGGACGAACTCGGCCACTCCGTTCGCGACGCGCAGCGTCCGGCGGGCGGCGGGGACGAGGACGCGCTCTTGCCGTCCGACCCGGTCCACCAGCGGGACGCGCCGCGCCGGGACCAGGTCCCCGAGGTCGGGCGCGACGGCGCGCAGCTCGATGTCGTAGGCGGCCGTCAGGTCGGGCCGTTCGGCCGCGGCCTCCGGCACCAGTACGCCGAGCAGCGCGGCGCCGGCCGTGTACGGCCCGCCGATCCGCCGGTCCGCCGAGATCCGCACCTCGTCGGCGGTGTTCCCGGGCGCCCCGTCCGCGATGTTCCCGGGCGACCCGTCGGCAACGTTCCCGGGCGACCCGTCCGCAGTGTTCCTGGGCGGCCCGTCCGCAGTGTTCCCGGGTGACCGGTCCGGGGTGTTCATGGGCGACCCGTCCGCCGCGTCCGGGAGGCGGACAGACGTGGGGTCACAGGGCGACGTGCCTGGAACTGGCCTCGCCGCGCAGCGCGACCGGCCCGGTTCTGTGCACGAGGATCCGCTTCATCGTCCGCCCCTCACTCGGTGTTAGCCGTCGTCTTCAATCCGTATCTCGCGCGGCACGTCCTTCACAACGCCCCGACGCTCCGTGACCTGAAACGGACAGCCGGACATCGCCGTCCCCTCTTGCGTTCCGCGTGCGGGTGTAGTGGCCCGTGCGGTCCGGGACACGCGAGTGGCCGGACGGCGGGTGCCGCCCGGCCACTCGTCCCGCGGGCCCCCATCCGGAGTCGAACCGGACCCTCCAGGGCCACGACCTGGTGTGCGGACCGCCACACCATGGAGGCCGTGTCTCCGGCAGGATTCGAACCTGCGGCCTTCGGGTCCGCAACCCGACGCGCTCTCCCCTGCGCCACGGAGACTCGTTTTCCGGTCGTGCGTGAATCGTTTCCTCGATGCGGTGTCCGCGTGGCGGATGCGGGAATCGAACCCGCCTGGAACGGTTCATGAGGCCGCCGAGAGCACCAGCTCTCCTATCCGCCGGGCGCGGAGGGTGCGAGATTCGAACTCGCGCGGGGAATTCCCCGACCACGGCTTAGCAAGCCGCTGCCTTTCCACTCGGCCAACCCTCCCCGGGCGGCCTCTGAAAAGCGAAACCGCCCGCCGGGCCTCCGGGCCCGCGGGCGGCGATGGACGTCAGGACGCGCGTTTCACGTCCGTCGGGCACCGCTCCCGGAACCGGAGAGATGACGACTGTGCGGCATTCGGCTATGACGTCGCATGGTCCTGCTCTCCTTTCCCGCCGGGACGGTCCGTCCGTCGCTGACAATGGCCACTCTGCCGGGCGGCATCCGCCGCCGCAACTCTTTTTCCGGCAAGCTTCCCCGCACTTCCCCGCGCCTCCCCCCGCCTCCCCGCGCTTCCCAGCGCTTCCCCGCACTTTCTCGTGTTTCCCGTGCATTCGCCGCTTCGGAAGGGCGGCGGCCCGCCGGACGCCCTTCGCGTCCAGCGGGCCGCCGGTGCCAATTCTCGCCGGTGCCGATCTTCGCCAGTACCGGTTCCGGCCGGTACCGGTTCCGGCCGGTACCGCCGCGCGGTGTCAGCCCGCGTGCTTGGCGCTCGCCGCGCCGCGCAGCGCGACCGGTCCCGTCTTGTGGATGACGACTTTCTTCATCTCACCCGCCCCTTCGGCAACAAATGTGCTTGACCGTTCCACTATCACCGGCGGCCTCTCCCCGGGGCCACGGCCATGCGGACATATGACCTTTATAGGCCAGTCAGTGGCGATAAGTGAGCCCGAACCCGTAAGGGAAGAGCGGCGACTTGCCGTCGCCCCTGTTCACCGGCTCCTGGGAGGCGCTGCGCGGCCAGCTGACCGGCAGCCGCCCGGTCGGCCGGACGGTCCCGAACAGCACGTCCGCGACGCCCTGCCCCTCGGTGCCCGGCAGCCACGACTCGACCAGCCCGTTCCACTGCGGGAGCTGCGCCGCGATGTCCAGCGGACGCCCCGACACCAGCACCACCACGACCGGGACGCCGGACGCGCGCAGGTTCGCGAGGGTGCTCAGGTCCTGGTCGTCCAGGCCCATGCCGTCCGGCCGGTCGCCCATGTACTCGGCGTACGGGGTCTCGCCGACCACCGCGACCGCGACCTTGTACGACCTGTCGATGCCCGTGCCGTCCTTGCTGTAGGTGACGCTCGTGCCCGGCCGGACGGCCTGCCTGATCCCCTGCAGGATCGTGGTGCCCTTCGTGATCGGCCCGGACGAGCCCTGCCAGGTCAGCGTCCACCCGCCGGTCTGGTTGCCGATGTCGTCGGCGTTCTTGCCCGCCACGAAGATCTTCCCGGCGGACCGCGAGAGCGGCAGCACGTTCCCCGCGTTCTTCAGCACGACCTGCGACTCGGCGACGGCCCGCCGCGCCAGCGCGCGGTGCTGGTCCGACCCGAAGGTGCGCTGGAACGAGCGGTCGGCGAACGGGTGCTCGAACAGCCCCATCTGGAACTTCACCGTCAGGATGCGGCGGTTCGCGTCGTCGATGCGCGACATCGGGACGTGCCCGTTCGCGACCTCACCGCGCAGCATGTCGATGAACTGCTTCCAGTCCCACGGCTGCATGAACATGTCGATGCCCGCGTTGACCGCCGCCGTGACGCGCTCCGGCGTGAGGCCGGGCGTGCCGCCGCCGATCTGGTCGATGCCGTTGTAGTCGCTGACGACGAAGCCCTTGAACCCGAGCTCGCCCTTGAGCACGTCGGTGATCAGGTACTTGTTGCCGTGCATCTTGACGCCGTTCCACGAGCTGTAGGAGATCATCACCGAGCCGACGCCGCGCCGCACCGCCTCCCGGAACGGCGGCAGGTGGATCTTCCTCAGCTCGGCCTCGGAGACCTGGGTGTCGCCCTGGTCCTTGCCGCCGGTCGTCCCGCCGTCCCCGACGTAGTGCTTCGCCGTCGCCAGGATGGACGCCGGGCCGGACCCGAGCCGCCGGCCCTGGAACCCGACGATCTCGGTCGTCATCGCGGACGGCAGTTCGGGCACCTCGCCGAACGACTCGTACGTGCGGCCCCAGCGGTCGTTGCGCGCGACGCACAGGCAGGGCGCGAACGTCCACTGCACGCCGGTGCCCGCGACCTCCTCGGCGACCGCACGCCCGATCCGCTGGACGAGCCGGGGGTCGCGGGTCGCGCCGAGCCCGATGTTGTGCGGGAAGATCGTCGCCCCGTACACGTTGTTGTGCCCGTGGACGGCGTCCGCGCCGTAGATCATCGGGATCCGGAGCGGGCTCGCGAGGGCGCCGCGCTGGTAGCCGTCCACCATGTCGGCCCAGCCCTGCGGGGTGTTCTCGGCGGGCACCGACCCGCCGCCGGACAGGATCGAGCCGAGCCGGTAGGTGGTGACGTCCTGCGGGGTGGCGCCGCCGCGTTCGGCCTGCGTCATCTGGCCGAGCTTGTCGTCGAGCGTCATCCGCTTGAGCAGGTCCTCGACGCGTTCTCGAACAGGCCGTCGAGCGTCGAGGTAGGGCGCGTTCGACGGTGCGGGCCGCTCGTGGAGCCGTCCGGGGACCGTCGTGGCCTGCGCCGGGAGGGTTGCGGCCCCGAGGGCGCCGAGCGCCGTCGCGAGGCCGAGGACGAGGGTTCGGGGTGGGAAGCTGCGCACAGAGACCTCCGCGCGGTTCGATTTGTTGCCCCCGACAACAAGCGCACGTTAAGCCCGCCCACGCACCCCGGCAACCCCTCCCTCCCCACCCGTCCACATCCGGACGGCCGGGGAGGGAGGCACCGGTAAGGGACGAACCGTCATTCCTCGAAGTCGGTGCTGCGCGAGACCTTCTCCCAGACGGCGGCGTCGGCGCGGTCGCGGGCCAGAGACGCCTCGATCGCGTCCACCGCGTCGTTGCCGAGCGGGAGGCGCAGCGGCGTCTCGTCCGCGTCCAGGGCGGCGAGGATCGCGGCGGCGGCCTTCGCCGGGTCGCCCGGCTGCTTGCCGTCGCTCTCGGGCAGGTCCCTCCGCACCGGTCCGACCAGCTCCGCGTACTCGGGCAGCTCGGCCGTCTGCGCCAGCGCCCCGGACCCCGCGAACGAGGTGCGGAAGCTGCCCGGCTCGACGATCAGCGTCCGGATGCCGAACCCCGCGACCTCGCCCGCCAGCGCCAGCGTCAGCCCCTCCAGCGCGTGCTTGCTCGCCGAGTAGGCACCGACGCCCGGGAACGACAACCGGCCGCCCATGCTGCTCATCTGCACGATCGCGCCCGTCCCCTGCCGCCGCATGTGCGGGAGCACGGCGCGGACGAGCGCCGCCGGGCCGAAGAAGTGCAGCTCCATCTGCTCGCGCAGCTCCCGGTCGGTCGTCTCCTCGACCGCGCCGACCAGGCCGCGCCCCGCGTTGTTCACCAGGACGTCCACGCGGCCGTGCCACAGCACCGCCTCGGCGACCGCGGCCGTGATCGCGGCCTGGTCGGTGACGTCCAGCCCGATCGCGCGCACCCGGTCGGGGTGCGCGGCCACCAGGTCGTCCAATGCCTCGGGACGGCGCGCCGCCGCCACCACGACGTCGCCCGCCGCGAGCGCCGCCTCCGCGATCGCCCGGCCGAACCCCGACGTCGCTCCCGTGATCAACCACACTCGCTGTTCGCTCATGCCCAGAGTTATCCACCCGGACCGGACCCGGCGTCCAAGACAGAAGATCACTCACGGCATAAAGAGCGTTTATCATCCCAGCGTGGAACTGCGTGAGCTGCGCTACCTGGTCGCGATCGCGGACGCGGGCAACGTCGGACGCGCCGCCGCGTCCCTGTACGTGAGCCAGCCCGCGCTCTCCTACGCGCTGCGCCGGCTGGAGTCCGAGCTCGGCGTCCGGCTGTTCGACCGGCATCCGGGCGGCGTGACCGCGACCGCCGCCGGACGCGACGTGGTCGCCGAGGCGCGCCGGACGCTCGCCGCCGCCGACGGGGTCCTCGCCGCCGCCGAGCGGCACCGGCGGGCCGTTTCGGGCGTGCTGCGCGTCGGGTTCGAGGCGACCGGGGCGGGCGAGCTCACCACCCGCGCCCGCGCCGAGTTCGCGCGCCGCCACCCGGGCGTCCGGGTCGAGCCGAAACGCTTCGACTGGGGCGGCGAGGTGCCCGCCCTCCGCGACGGCCGCGTGGACGTCGCGTTCGCCTGGCTGCCCGCCGACCTGACCGGGCTGCGCTCGGAGATCGTCCACACCGAGCCGCGCGTGGTCGGCCTGCCCGTCGCGCACCCGCTGGCGTCCCGCTCCGGCCTGTCGATCATGGACGTCGCGGACGAGCCCCTCATGTGGACCGAGCGCGCGCCCCGCGCCTGGGTCGACTGGTGGGCGGTCAACCCCCGCCCGGACGGCTCGGCCCCGGTCTGGGGGCCCACCAACGACAACGTCGAGGAGATGCTCGAACAGGTCGCCGAGGGCGCCGCGATCTGCTTCGCGCCCGCCAGCATGGGCCACTACTACACCCGCCCCGACCTGACCTGGATCCCGCTCACCGACGTCGAGCCGCTCCGCGTCGCCCTGGCGTGGGCCGCGTCCGCGCCGCTGGTGGACGACTTCGTGCGGGTCGTCCGCGCCCTGGCCGGGTGATCGGGTGACCGTCACCCGGCGAGCGTGTCGGCCAGGGCGCGGAGGGCCCGGTAGACGCGGAGCTTGACCACCTCGACGGGCAGTCCGAGGACGGCGGCGGCCTGGTCGACCGTCCGCCGCCGCACGTAGGTCTCGGTCAGGATCTCCCGATGCGCCACGGGCAGCGACCGGAACGCCCGCGCCACGGCGGCCGGACGCCGTCCGCCGCCGGACGGGGAGGCATCGGGGTGTTCGCCACATCGCACAGCCACGATCCGAACCTCGCAGCCCCCGTCGGCGTCCGGCAGCCCTTTATGCCGCCCTTAACCGTCGGCTAAGCCCTGGCTTCGGTGCGTGGCGGGACGGCGGCGGTCTCGATCGGGCGGGGTTCGCGGAGCGTCCGCGCGAGGGCCCAGGCGAGGGCGGGCGCGGCGATCACCGGGATGAGCGCGGCGGACGGCGAGGTCGCGTCGGCCAGCGCGCCGAGCGCCGGACTGACGACGCCGCCTACGCTGACCGCGAGGCCCAGCGTGACGCCGCCCGCGGTTCCGACGCGTCCGGGCAGGTAGTCCTGGCCGAGGGTGATCTGGAGCGAGAACGGCACGTACAGGGTCGCCGCCGTCGCCGCGACGCCGAGGAACACCAGCGGGCCGGGCAGGAACGCGACGCCCGCGACGGACGGCACGGCGAGCGCGTACGCGGCGCGGGTGCAGCGGACGCGGCCGAAGCGCCCGGCGAGCCGCCCGCCGAGGACGGTCCCGGCCGCGCCGCCCGCGAACAGCAGGAACAGCGCCGCCGCCCCCGCCTCCGAGCCGCCGTCCATCCGCTGCTTCGCGACCACGGCGAGCAGCGTGCTCACCCCGAAGAACGCGATCGACCGGAACGTCACGACGAGCGACAGCCGCGCGAACATGCGCCAGTCGTCGCGCCGTCCGCCGGACGCGCCGGACGAGGACCGCGCGGGCGCCGGCTCCCGCGTCACCAGGACGGTCATCAGCGCGCCCGCGACGGCCGGGACCGCGAGCCAGGGCGTCGCGCCGAGCCCGCCCGCCGCCAGCAGCGGCGTGACCAGCAGCGGAGCCGCCGCGAACCCGACGTTGCCGCCCAGCGAGAACCAGCTCATCGCGGTGTGGTCGCCGCGCGTGACGGCCCGCGCGAGCCGCGCGGACGCCGGATGGTACGCCGCGACGCCGAGCCCGGACACCGCGACGACCGCCCAGACCAGCGCGCGGTCCCCGGACGTCCCGGCCGCCGCGATGCCGAGCCCCGCGAGCAGCATCGACACCGGGATCAGCCACGGCATCCGCCACCGGTCGGTGAGCAGCCCGAACACCGGCTGGACGACCGACGACAGCAGCGTCGCCGCGAGCACCACCGCCGACGCCGCCGCGTAGCTGTAGTGCCGCTCGGACACCAGGAACGGGACGAGCGCGGGCACCGCGCCCTGGTACACGTCCACGCAGGCGTGCCCGGTGGACAGGAGGAGGACCGACCGCTTCATGCCCGCCAGCGTCGCCCGCCGCCCGCTTGTCGCGCTTCCGGCATCACGCCATCATGTATCGGAAACCCGCCAAACGGCTCAGGAGACTCGCGTGCCGCACCCGTCCACTCCTGCGACGCGGCACCCATCCGCTCCGGCGAGGCGACAGCCGTCCGCTCCTGCGACGCGGCACCCATCCGTTCCGGCGACGCGGCACCCGTCTGCTACGGCGACGCGGTACCTGCCCGAGGCGGCGACCGGCATCCGCGCGCTGGTGCCCGGCGGCGGGCTGAGCGCGCACCGGCACGACAACCCGCAGCTCATCTACGCACGGACGGGCGTGGACGCGGTGACGACCGACGCGGGGAGTTGGCTGGCCTTCCCCGGACGGGCGCTGTGGGTGCCCGGCGGGATCGTCCACGAACACCGCTCGTTCGGCGTCGCCGACCTGCGCCTGGTCGGAGTCGCCGCCGCGGACGACCCGATCGGCACGTCGTCGCCCGCCGTCCTCAGCGTCGATCCGCTGCTCCGCGAACTGATCCTCGCCATCACGGCCGAGCCCGGACCCGCAGCCGGGCTCGAACCCCCAGCCGGGCTCGAACCCCCAGCCGAACCTGAAGCCGCAGCCGAACCTGAAGCCGCAGCCGAACCTGAAGCCCCAGCCGGGCACGAAGCCGCAGCCGAACCTGAAGCCGCGGCCGGGCACGAAACCGCGGCCGGGCACGAAACCGCGGCCGGGCATGAAGGCGGGCCCGAGGCGAAGGTGGGAGGCGCGGTGGAAGGCGGGGAGCGGAGTCGCCTGATGGCCGTCCTGCTGGATCGGCTGCGGCGCGCGCCCCGGCTGGCGGGACACTACGTCCCCGCGGCACGCGATCCCCGGCTCGTCGCCGCCTGCCGGATCCTGCTGGACGACCCGGCCGAACCCGCCGGGCTCGCCGAGCTGGGCAGGCGCGTCGGCGCCGGGGAGCGGACGCTGTCGCGCCTGTTCGCGCGCGAGCTGGGGATGAGCTTCCCGCGCTGGCGGGCGGCGCTGCGCCTGCACCACGCGCTGATCCTGCTCGCGGAGGGCGAGCCGGTCACCGCCGTCGCGCATCGTTGCGGCTGGGCGTCGGCGAGCGCGTTCATCGACGCCTACCGCCGCACCTTCGGCCACACCCCCGGCGCGGCCCGCCGGGACGGCTGGCCGAGATAGGACTTTCACCCGCTCTGACCTGCATTTTCTGAATCGCCTGAAAAATACCTGAAAATGGTATTGACAGGCGTCCGAACTGACCGCACTCTATGGGTCGGCAGCAGGGGCGATCATGCTCCCCCGACCCCCGCCGCCCGGCCGCGCGCGCACGCCGAACTCCGTCCCCCGCCTCCCACAAGGAGTCGTGTGATGCAGCGACGAACCCTGTTCGCGTGCCTGCTCCCGTCCGCCCTCCTCACCGCCCTGGCCGCCGGGCCCGCCGCGGCCTCCCCCGGCCCGACCGCGCCGCTCCCCGCCGCCCCGAACCCGACCGCGCCGCGCCAGGCCGCCCCCGACCCGACCGCGCCGCTCCAGGCGAATCCCGATCCGACCGCGCCGCGCGGCACGGCTCCGGATCCGACCGCGCCGCTGCGTCCGACCGCTCCGGCGTCGCCCGACCCGACCGCTCCCAAGGTCGGACGCGTCGCGCACGCCCGCGCCGTCCCGCAGGACGCGGCCACGAAGAAGGCCGCCGACGCGTTCCGCGCGCTGCACCGCGCGCGGCTGCGGAACTCCGCCGGCCCCGCGATCGACGAGCAGGTGCACGAGTTCTGGGGCGTCGAGCCCGCCGCCGGAACCCACGACGGGCTCATGGCCACGCACAGCATCGACCCGTCCTACCAGGTGTCCTACGCCGACGACTTCACCTACGCGCCGACCACCAAGGCCGCCTCGTCCTGCATGGAGATCACCACGGTCTACTCGCAGGCCGTCGGGAACGAGCTGTGGGCGTGGGACTGGTGCGGCGGCAACGGCCCGGCCGTCGAGGTCCCGATGGACGCCTCGTTCCAGCGGACCTACACCACGCAGGTCAACGGGCATGCCGCCTACACCGTCCAGCTCGTCCGGACGAACGCGTCGACCAACGCCTGGACGGCTTACCTATACAACTACACGACCAAGACGTGGAGCTCCTTCTACAGCAAGTCCGGACGCGACACCAGCGGCCTCCGCTACGGCTGGGACATCTTCGAGATCTACGCCAGCCGCGACCCCTCGACCGGCAACGCCTACTACTGCGAGGACGCCCGGAACACCGTCTTCGAGAGCAGCTCGATCAAGCTCCGCCACAACGGCGCCTGGACGGCGGCGAGCCCGTCCGACTCCCCCTGGGAGCCGGTCGCGAACCCGGACCCGTCCGACTACCTGTGCCCGACGCTGAAGTTCGTCCGAGCCGGGTCCGACGACCACTGGGTGGTGAGCCAGTAGAGGACACCGGGGGCCGCCGGGCGACAGCGGCGCCCGGCGGCCCCCGGCCCCGGCCCGGCCCTGGCCCCCGGCTCCGGCTCCCGGCTCCGGCTCCCGGCTCCGGCTCCCGGCCTCAGCCCCCGGACGGATACCGTCGGCGGTATGACGAGATCTTCAGCGCTCCGCTCCGAACGGCTCGTCCTGCGCCGCTGGCGCGACGAGGACCGCGGCCCCTGGGCCGCGCTCAACGCCGACCCCGAGGTCATGAAGTACTTCCCCGACGTCATGACCCGCGCGGAGAGCGACGCCCAGCTCGACCGCTTCGACGCCGCCATCGAGGAACGCGGCTTCGGCTTCTGGGCCGTCGAGGTCGCCGGGTCGGGCCGCTTCATCGGCGTCACGGGCCTGTCCGTGCCGCGCTTCACCGCGCACTTCACCCCGGCCGTCGAGGTCGGCTGGCGGCTGGCCCGGGACGCCTGGGGCCACGGCTACGCGTCCGAGGCCGCCCGCCGCTCCCTCGACTTCGCCTTCACCGAACTCGGACTCCCCGAGGTCGTCGCCTTCACGACCGTCGACAACGCCCGCTCCCGCGCCGTCATGCGCCGCATCGGCATGACGCACGACCCGTCCGACGACTTCGACCACCCCTACTTCGTCGAGGGCCACCCGCTGCGCCGCCACGTCCTGTACCGGATCGCTCCCGGCCACTCCGGATAATCCGTGGCATCCCGCGCACCGTCCTGGCTAGCCTCGCCCCGGTGATCTACGAACACCCGCTGGCCTACCTGCTGGGCATCGAAGGCACCGCGCTGCTCCGCGCGTTCACCGGCCACGGCGACCGCGACTTCGTCGAGGCCCGCCTCGCCGAGATCCGCCGCCTCCTGGACGACCCGTCCCTCGCGGACGCGGCCGTCCGGGTCGAGCGCGCCGACACCGTCACCGGCTACGGCGTCTGGGCCCCGACCTACGACGACCCGGACAACGCCGCGTTCGCGATCGACGAGCCCGTCGTCACCGGGATCCTCGACGCGCTCCCGCCCGGCGACGCCCTCGACGCCGCCTGCGGGACGGGCCGCTACGCCCGCCTCCTGTCCGCGCGCGGCCACCGCGTCACCGGCGTCGACAGCTCCCCCGCCATGCTGGCCGAGGCCCGCCGCGCCGTCCCGGACGCCGACTTCCGGACCGGCTCCCTGGACGCCCTGCCCGTCCCCGACGCCTCGGCGGACGTCGTCACCTGCGCCCTGTCGCTGACCCACGTCCCGTCCCCGGCGCCCCCGCTGCGCGAGTTCGCCCGCGTCCTGCGCCCCGGCGGCCACCTGATCATCGCGGACGTCCACCCGGACGCCGTCGCGCGCGGCTCCGTCCCGACCGTCCGCCTGGACGGCCGCCCGGCCCGCGTCACGACCCACCACCACCTCGTCGGCGACTACCTGCGCGCGGCCCTCGACGCGGGCCTGCACCTGCGCCGCTGCGAAGAGCCCGTCCCGCCGCCTCCGCCCACCGTCCCGGACGCCGCCGACGGACCCGGCCCCTGGGACGTCTGGCCCTGGAGCCTCGCCGCGATGATCCCGGAAGCCGCCCTGGCCGCCTCCGCCGGCGTCCCGTCCATGCTGATCTGGCACTTCCAGGCGCCTACCGCGCCGGCCGGTACCGCACGTTGACGACCGCCTCGCCGCCCGACCGCTCCAGCCGAACCGGAACCCCGCCCGGATTGTCGAACAACCGAATCCCGTCCCCGAGCAGCACCGGCGCGACATGCAGATCGATCTCGTCGATCAGCCCGCGCTCCAGCAACTGCCGTCCGATGTTCGGCGAGAACACCTCGACGTTCTTACCGCCCGCCGCGTCCAACGCGACTCGCACCGCGTCCGCGACATCGCAGTCCAGAAAGGTGACGTCATCCGCGGGCTCGGCGTCCTCGGGGTGATGCGTGAGCACGAAGATCGGTCCCTTCCAAGCACCCCCGTAAGGCCGAGCCCCGCCGACAACGGCGTCCCACCCGTCCCGCCCTCCGAGCACGGCCCCGGTCGTCCGGACGTACTCGTCGAGCAGCCCGTCCCGCAGGCTCATTCCGGCCATCCACCCCATGTCATGCCCGGGCCCGGCGACGAACCCGTCCAGCGACATGGCGAAGTGCCAGAGCACCTTTCCGGCCCCGACCTGCGCCGCGAAGTCATCCACTTGTCCTCCGATCACCGACCGCCTTTCCAGAGGAGACTCCGCCCGCCCACCAACTCATCGCCGCCCCCGGCCGATGTCCGTGTCATCGAATCGGTGAGCCGACGCGGTGAAGCGTTCCGTCCGGGTCGACGTAAGCGAACTCGCGGAGCCCGTAAGGCGTGTCGTCCGGTTCGCCGAGGCGGCCGGGGACGCCTGCACGGCTCCATTCGGCATGCAGGGCGTCGGCGTCCGAGACGTAGAGGTAGACGACCGCGCCGGTGCGGGCGGGGTCATGCTCGTCCCACTGGGTGAGGTGGAGCCCGACCGGCCCCCGATCGGCGAACCCGTACCCGGGATCTCCGTCGTAGCGACGCACCGAGAAACCCAGGGCGCGATAGCGGTCGAGTGCGGCGGCGAGGTCCCTGACCGGAATCACCGGCGCCACGTCCTCAAAACGAACCTGACCGTCCATGGTCTCTCCTACGACGTGACGGGCATGGACTCCGGAGGCTACGCGGTAGCTGCGACACTCTCCGGCTCGCCGGCATCTGTCGAGCGACGTGACGGCGCAGTCGATGCTTCCGGCGGAGACCTCTCCCCTCGCGACGGCGGCCACCCTCTTGGCCACCCCGCTGGCCACTAGGCAAGGTGCAGACTGGGTGCATGCCGCTCGGACCGCTCGTCAAGGACCTCCGCGAAGCCCTCGGCTACTCCCAGGCGCGGCTGGCCGACCTGCTCTGCGCTTCGGCGGACCATGCGACGGTCACCCGGGAGACGGTCTCACGCTGGGAGCACGGGACACGGAACCCCGGACCGTTCTGGCTCCGCCACCTCGCGGCCGTCCTGGAGGTGCCGCTTGAAGTCCTCGAGGACGCGAAAGTGAACCGACGCCGATTCCTGACGAACGCCGCCGCCACGGCCATCGCGCCCGTCGTCGCGAGCGACCTGATCCGCTCCGGCTTCACCTCCGCGCTCGCAGAGGACCGGCCTGGGCTGGACGAGTGGAGGGACAAGCTCGTCACCTACGGGCGGGACTACATGTCCCTCGGCGCCGCGGAGATCCAGAAACGCCTGTCGCTCGACCTCCTCGTCCTTCAGCAGCAACTCGAAACGCCCGGCCTCTGGGACGTGGCGGCCAAGCTGATGACCCTCTACGGGAAGACCTTCCCGGGCTCGGACGGCGCGAAGGCCGCCACCTGGTACCGGATCGCGGCCGAGGCCGCCGACCGCTCCCAGAACGACGAGACCCGGGTGTGGGTCCGCGGCCGTGCGGCCATCGCGCTCGGCTACGAGGGCGCCGGGCTCGGCATGGCGGATCTGTTCGCGTCCCAGGCGATGGCGATCAGCGACAAACCGTCCCTCGGCCGCCTCAACGCGATCATGGGCCGCGCCCACGTCGCGGCGCTCCGCGGAGACCGCACGACGGCGCTGCGCCTGCTGCGCGAAGGTCGCCACGTGTTCGACCGCATCGGTTCCGAAGAGCAGACCTCGGACTACGCCGTCCCATGGTGGCGAATGAACGTCTTCGTCTCCCTCATGAGCGCGCGCCTCGGCGACGAGAGAACCGCCGTCGCCGCTCAGGAACAAGCCCGCGCGGAACTCCCCGCCTCGCTCCCACGATTCACCACCCACCTCGACCTGCACCGCGGCCTGATGCTGGCGAAAGCCGGAGACCAGCAAGGCGGCATCGCCTACGCGCAACAAGCCCTCAGCGCCCTCCCCCCAGAAAAGCATTCGCTCACTTTGCGGCTTTTGATGGAAGAAATCCGAGGTCGTGGCCACTAGCCAGGCCACTCCCCGTCAGATCACCGGTCGAGCAGACTCTGTGGCATCCGTCACAGTGGCAATGCCGATAGGACGATCCGATGACCTGGCCCAAAGCGAACTCTGCTCGCAACCGGCACCCGAGGCACGCTCAGTGGTTCGAGCAGGACGTCGCCGGCGTGGCGTCCGCGGCGGTGCTCGTGCGGAATCTCGTCGAGGCTCACCTGATCGGGTGGGACCTCAAGGAAATGGTGGACGACGCGGTCCTGGTCGCCGACGAGTTGTTCGCCAACGCGATGCAGGCGGCGCCCGGGCAGGCGATCGGCCTTCGTGTCGCGCTGCTGGAGAGGTTCGTCGTGGTCGAGGTCGAAGATCCCTCACCCGGGCGGGCCGCGCCTCGGGAGGCCGACGACGAGGGCGGGCGGGGACTCATGATCGTGGACGCCCTCTCCGCCTACTGGGGACAGCGTCCTGAACCCGGCGGCAAGACCGTCTACGCGCTGCTCGCCATCCCGCGTAATGGCTAGCAGCTCATGTCGGCGGCGGCCAGTTCGGTGAGGGCGGCCGGCAGGTGCGGGGACCCTTGCCGGGCGGATACATGAGTAACGGCATGCGCCCGTTCAACTACAGAGAGTGATGTAGGGTTTGGTTCCGTGCGAGCAGTCCGGCTCCAGCGGCTTCCCGCCCGGTCATGGCCCCGGGCGTTGCTGGCGCTGCTCGCGCTGTTCGCCGCGCTGACCCTGCACACCGACGTCGTCGCGGGCGTCGAGGCGAGCGCGACGGCGAAGGTTCATTCCGCCTCGTCCGACTGCGACGACCGGGACGACGGCCCCGGCGATCACAGTGACCCGTCCGCCGTCCGTCCCGCCAGCGCGGTGCCGGGCCGCCCGAGCAGCGTCCGGCTGCCCCGCGGGTTCACTCACGTGCCGGCCTCGGACCTGCCGCGCCCGATCCACCGCCCGCGCCCGGCAACCCCGGTCGCCGTGGCGGGCCGCGATGGGCGCGCCCCCGGCACCGGCACCCTCATCGCCCTGGGCGTCTCCCGTACGTGATCGTCCCTTCGGCGACCGGCTCAGGACGAGCCGGGTCGACCGCACGCGCATCCACACACGCGTAGGACGATGCGGAGGACGCCATGTGCGTCAAGAAGGTCCACACCAGCGCCCAGCGATGGCGCTTCCACTGCCAGCGCTGCGTATGGAGCTGGGAGCAGGTGTTCGAGGCGCGCCACAGCGGCGCCCACACCGCCTGGTACCACTACGGGCTGCCCAGCCAGCCGCCGTGGATCGAACCCGGATGCCCCGCCTGCGGAGCGTCCGCCAAGGCGTTCCCCGGCGGCACGCCCATCTCGCCGCCGCCCTAGCGCGGGAGTCGGCAACTCGACGGCCGGGCCGGGACTGTGCGCCGATATGCCGACGTTCCGCCGGGGACTCCCGGCGGAACGTCGGCGGCGGGACTATGCGCTCACGCCTGCGGCGGCCAGCTTGTCGAGGGCGGCCTGGGACTCGGCGTCCGGCGCGGTCAGGGTGACGAACTGGTGCTCGGCCGTGCCGGGCAGAAGCATCCCGATGTAGTCCAGGGAGATGCGGCCGACGACCGGGTGGCGGTACTCCTTGCGGCCCGTGCCTGGTCCTTTCACGTCCTGCCTGGCCCAGCAGTCCCGGAACGCCGCGTCGCGGGACAGCTCTCGGATGAGCGCCTCGGTCACGGGATTGCCCGGATCGCGGCCGGTGGCCGCGCGCAACTGGGCCACGCCGTGCCGCACCACGCCCTCCCAGTCCACGTAGAACGAGCGCGCCCGAGGATCGCCGAACGCGTACCGGAGCATGTTGCGGCGCGGCTCCGGCAGCTCCGCCACCTCGCACATCAGCGCCGCCGCCGTCCGGTTCCACGCGAGGACGTCGAGGCGGCCGTTGACCACGTACGCCGGGACGCGGTCGATCGCGTCCAGGAGCTGAGCGACCTCGCGGCCGACCTGACCGTCCAGCGGATCCTCGCCGTTCACCTGCGGCGGGGACGGCAGCTCCAGAGCGAGCCGGTACAGATGATCGCGCTCGTCGTCGTTGAGGACGAGCGCCCGGGCCAACCCGTCCAGGACGGACGGGGAGGGACGCGTTCCTCGGCCCTGCTCCAGCCGCATGTAGTAGTCCGGGCTGATCCCGGCGAGCAATGCCACCTCCGCACGCCGCAAACCCGGAGTCCTGCGACGCCCGCCCTCGGGCAGGCCCACGACGGCGGGCCTGATGCGGTCCCGCCTGGAACGGAGAAACTCGGCCATCTCACGAGTCGCCACGTTCCCATTCTGCCGTCCGGAGGCTAGCCCTCCGGTACCTAGTCACGAGCGAGCACTGGTCGGCCCGCTCCCCTGGGGACACAGTGGACTTCGAGACGAAGCTGACGAAGAGGTGACTGCATGCGCTTCCGGAACCTCGGAGCGAACGGACCAGAGGTATCCGTGCTGGGATTCGGCGCGATGACCCTGGCACCGGTCTACGGAGGCGTCGAGGAGAACGACGCCGCCGAGACCCTCATGGCCGCACTGGACGCCGGAATCACGTTCGTCGACACGGCCGACATCTACGGCGCGGGCCACAGCGAGAAGCTCATCGGCCGAATGCTGAAAGGGCGCCGCGACGACGTGGTCCTGGCGACCAAGTTCGGCGGCAACCAGGACGAGCACGGCATCCTCATTCCGGGCATGGGACGTCCCGAATACCTCCGGAAGGCCCTGGACGCCAGCCTTTCCCGCCTCCAGACCGACCACGTGGAGCTCTACTACCTCCACCGGCTCGACCCGACGACCCCGATCGAGGAGACCGCGGGCGCGCTCGGCGAGCTGGTCCAGGCCGGGAAGATCGGCGGGTACGGACTCTCCGAGGTCTCACCCCGGACGCTCCGCCGGGCCCACGCCGTCCACCCGGTCACGGCGGTCCAGACCGAGTACTCGCCCTTCCAGCGGGGACCCGAGGAAGACCTGATCCCGGCGTGCGACGAGCTCGGCGTGGCCTTCGTGGCCTACAGCCCGCTAGGACGCGGCCTTCTCGGCGGAACGGTCCGCTCGTTCTCCGACCTCGAGGAGAACGACTGGCGGCGAGGCAATCCCCGCTTCCAGGCCGAGAACCTGGAGCGCAACGTCTCCCTCGCGGACGACGTGGCCGCCCTCGCCGCCGAACACGGCATCACGACGGCGCAACTGGCTCTCGCATGGCTGATCCACCGCGAGGTCATTCCGATCCCGGGAACCCGCAAGGCCGACAACGCCCGCGCGAACGCCGCCGCCGGCGACCTCACCTTGGACGCCTCGGTCTTCAAGCGCCTCGAAGAACTCGTACCGCCCGGCGCTGTCGCGGGCGCCCAGGGCAACGAGGCCTATCTGGCCAACCTCGACAAGTCCTGAAAGGTGCACAAAGCAGTGAGGCCCCGCCATCGAAATGGCGGGGCCTCACCCAATATATGTCCGGCGGTGTCCTACTCTCCCACACAGTCTCCCATGCAGTACCATCGGCGCTGAGGGGCTTAACTACCGGGTTCGG